>NZ_JBIVYF010000002.1:0-1106012 GCF_044769565.1 Ensifer sp. NPDC090286
TGTGGGCATGGCTCAGCTGCGGCCCTCCCGTTCCGGCCGGGGGGGGGGGGGGGGGCGGGGGGGGGGCGGCGCCCCCCCCCCCCCCCCCCGCCACGAGAGGAGCGGAGCCTGTCTCAACGAGCGACCCCAAAGTCTCCACTCAAGCTGACCAAATGTTGGTGAAGCCGGTCGATGACGGCTGCTCGAGGACTGGCCCGTCGCTCTATAAGGCCTATCTGGCGATGGATGGGTGGATCGCCAAAGGGCACGGCAATCACTTCGCCAGGCGTTTCCTTGAGGGCGCTCCAAGGCGCGATGGAAACTCCGAGGCCATTGACCACGCAGGCAACGACCGCCGTGATCGTGTCAATCTCGGCAATAACGTTCGTGACGATGCCGCTTCTCGCGACTTCGGTCTCAATAATGTTTGCAAGACGAAACCGGCTGATGAATTTCACATAGGGAAGGTCCGTAAGCATCTCCGCTGCAGGCCTGATCTGCGTCCCCTTTGGAGCGATCACAAAGAGGGGCTCCTGGATGAACGGGCTCCACCGCAATGTCGATGGGACGCTGGAATATTCGGCCACCATCGCGGAATCGAGGCGTCCGGTAACGACATCGTTGAGCAGCTCATCGGTGTTGGCGACGTGGAGCTTGATTTTCAAGCCGGGGAAGTCGTTCTTGAGGGCGATGATCGCCTTCGGCAACAGAGAAAGGGCGCTTGAGCGCACTGAGCCGATCGTAAACGTGCCACCGACCGATTTCCCCGAAATAGCGTCAACGATATCATCGGCAGAACGCACGAGACCTTGTGCCGCCTCCAGCAATTGAAGTCCCTGACTGTTCAGCGTGATCGGCCGCGTCGACCGATCGAAGAGCTCTGACCGCACTTCCAATTCCAGCGCCTGGATTTGTTGGCTCACGGCAGACGGTGTGAGACCAACCGCGTCGGCCGCCTTCGCGAACGTGCCGTGTTCTGCAATCGCGATGAAGGTCTTCAGCTGACGAATGTCCAACGGGCACCTATCGAATTAAGATTTCCTGTTTATCTTTGACAGAATTATTCGCTTTTATCAAGAAATGCTTATGCTACCGTCTTGCGTAGGAGGTGCCCACGGGAGTTCGGGCACGAGGGAGGATCTGGCAAAAGCACCTTGGTGCTTTGCGTCCTCGCCATTGCCAATCGAGGTACGCATGCCAAGCCAAAACATTCTCGTCACCGGCCCGGCGATCAATGAGCGGGCAGTGAAGCTCGCCGAAGAACGCGGCTACAGCCTGGTCTACGTGCCGCCCTATACGAGCGAAGAAGCTCTCGTGGGCATCGTGGCGGGTGCCGATCCGGTGGGTGTCATTGTTCGCATGGGCCGCTTCGGCGCTTCGGCGATTGCCGCTGCACCCTCGCTTCGGGTGATTTCCAAACATGGGGTAGGCGTCGACAACATCGATCTCGATGCAGCCTCCCGTCGCGAAATCCCTGTCGTCGTTGCAACCGGCGCGAACGCTCAATCTGTTGCCGAACACGCGATGGCCCTTCTCCTCACAACGGTGAAGCGCGTCTTGCCGCTCGACGCCGGGCTTCGAGCTGGAAAATGGGAAAAGCCAGGCTTCGCGGGCAAGGAGCTTTCGGGCATGACGCTGGGACTTGTCGGCTTCGGCGCAATCGCACGTCATACGGCAGCGCTCGCGAAAGCTTTCGGCATCCGCGTCAGCGCCTATGATCCGTTCACGAATGATGCCACGTTCGAACAGGCCGGCGTCGCCCGGCTGAACACAGTCGAGGACATCCTCGCTGGCTCGGATATCATCAGCTTGCACTGCCCGCTGACGCCCGAGACACGAAACCTCCTTGACGACGAGAGCCTCGCTCGGATGAAGCCCGGCTCCTACGTGATCAACACCGCGCGCGGCGGGCTAATCAATGAGGACGCCCTGCTGCGGGCCATAGCCAACGATCACATTGCGGGCGCCGGACTGGACACCTTCCAGACCGAGCCACCTGCGGCCGACCACCCGTTCTGGCAGGAGCCGAAGGTTGTCGTCACACCCCACATCGGTGGTGTTACGAAGGAGGCGAATGTCCGTGTCGGCATCGATGCGGTGGAGGGAGTGCTCGCAATTTTAGAGGAGCGTGGTCTCGGTCGCGAGAGGATCGTGAACTTCCGGGCCTTGGCGGCTACAGCCTGACGATCGAGCCCATTCAACATCATCAATCGCACTTTCAGGAGAGTATTTTGACCATTGGATTCAGAGTTCGCAGTCGGCCCCGGGCCGTCGAGCAAGCGTGGGTCGAGAAGTTTCGGGAACTGCCTGTTGCCAATGTGAGCGATAGCATGCACCGCATGCATGCGGCTGGTGCGCAACTTCGGCCTATGCATCGGTCTGGTAAACTTGCCGGCCGCGCCATCACAGTGAAGGCACCGCCCGGTGACAACCTCATGCTGCACAAGGCAATCGACATGGCCGTCGAAGGCGACGTCATCGTCATTGATGCGGGCGGTGACGTCACGAATGCCTTAATGGGCGAGATGATGCTTGCGCATGCCCGCGGTCGTGGCGTGGCCGGTTTTGTGCTCAACGGAGCTATTCGTGACGCTGACGCGTTTCTTGAGATGAACGTTCCGTCGTTTGCCGTCGGTGTGACACATCGAGGCCCCTATAAGAACGGACCTGGTGAAATCAATTGTCCGATTGCCATCGGCGGGATGGTGGTCATGCCGGGCGATCTGGTCCTTGGCGACGCGGATGGGGTGGTCGTAATCCCGATCGATGACGTGGCCGAGGTCTTTGAGCGGACCGCTGCCAAGCATGCTGCCGAAAACAAGCAGATGGAAAACATCAAGGCTGGGACGCACAAGCCGACCTGGTTCAACGACGCGCTCACGAAGGGTGGTTGCGAACTGCCGCCTGAGCCTTGATCGCGTGAACGACTGAATTTCGCCGGCACTTCACGGAGGAGTTGAAGCTCACCGGCCCAAGCAAAGATCCTGGCTCGTCACAGCAATTCCGCGTCGGGCCGAATGAAACTCGAAGCGCGAGGCGCGCTCGGTAACAGACATCAATGGGAGGATACCATGAAGCATTTGATCCGAAACACCGCGCTGGCGACGACGCTTTTCTTGGGCGCGGGTGCTGCACATGCCGAATGGCCGACGGATCGGCCGATCGAGTTCATCGTCGCTTTCGCTCCGGGCGGGGGTACGGACGTTATGAACAGAACACTGGCGCCATACGTCGAGAAGGGGCTCGGTGCCAAAATCACGGTTCTGAACCGGCCGGGTGCTTCGGGTGAAATCGCCTACACGGCAATGACGGAAGCCCGACCGGACGGCTACACAGCGTCCTCGCTGAACACGCCCGGCTATCTGACCATGCAGATGGACCGGAAGGTCCGTTTCGACCCCAAGAAGATCTGCCCTGTTGCTCGCATCGTTGAGGATCCGGGTTCGTTCATCGTCCAGGCGAACTCGCAGTTCAATTCTCTCAAGGACCTTGTGGACTATGCCAAGGCCAATCCTGGCGCAGTGACCGTTGGGACAACGGGTCTCGGCACGGACGAACATCTCGCCATGCTGCAACTCGAGAAGTCGGCCGGCATCGACCTGACCGCGGTGACGTTCAATGGTGCGAACGAGGCGCGCACGGCGCTGCTCGGCGGCCACGTCATGACGATCGGCATCAATGTCGGCGAATTCGTTGGCAGCGATCATTCCGCCTTCAAGAATCTGGGCCAGTTCGCAGAAGAGCGCGCTGTGATCGCCCCCGATCTACCGACGGCAAAAGAGCAGGGGTTCGAAGTTTTGGTGAGCTCAGAGCGCGGCATTGCGATGGGTTGTGACGTGCCGGAAGATATCCGGGTCAAGTTCTCCGATGCAATCCGAAAGGCCCTCGATAATCCGGAATTCCAAGCGAAGGCCAAACAACAGTCGCTTGCCCTTTCTTATCTCTCTTCGGATGCATGGAGCAAGGAATTGCCGGTTCGGGCAGACCGGCTGGGCGCCATCTGGAAGCTCGCAAAGGAACAGCAGTAATGTCGGCGCCGCGCAAAGCTGGCGGGGCGGGCGACCGTCCGGACCTCCTGACCGCCGTGCTTTTCGTGGGTTTTGGCGCGCTCGGCCTTTGGGCCGGGCGCGACCTGACCCTGGGGGCGGCGTCTGCGATGGGACCGGGCTACCTTCCGACGATCGTCTGTTGGCTTCTCATCATCGTTGGCGTGACAGTCGGGGGAGTTGGTGCCTTTCGTGATCGTCAGGAGATCGCCAAGCCGAAGCTTTGGCCGGTCGCAATCATTCTTTCTTCGGTTGTCGGGTTTGCGTTCATTGCCGAATTCTTCGGTTTTGTCGCGGCGTCGGTTTGGTTGCTGCTCGTCGGCAGCATTGCCGATCGTGACTCAAAACTGCGCGAGGTGATCCTCCTCACCGCGGGACTGACGGCCTTTGGCGCAATGGTGTTCATTGTCGGCTTGGGTGTTCAGATGCCCATCTGGCCATTCTGAGGAGGGACTTATGAACTTTATCGACCTCCTTATGCTGGGATTCAGCGAGGCGCTGACGCCCACAAATCTCGGCTTCTGCCTTTTAGGCGCACTTCTTGGAACCCTGATCGGCGTGCTGCCCGGCATCGGCCCGACTGCTACGATCGCTGTCCTGCTGCCGATCACGTTCTATCTGCCGCCGCTCGCCGGCCTCATCATGTTGGCTGGCATCTACTACGGTGCTCAGTACGGTGGCTCGACAACGGCCATCCTGGTCAACCTGCCGGGAGAAGCCTCCTCGGTGGTGACGGCGATAGACGGCTACAAGATGGCCCAGAAAGGGCGAGCGGGATCCGCGCTCGCCGTCGCGGCCCTTGGTTCCTTCTTTGCCGGTACGATCGCGACTTTTGGCATCGCCCTTGCCGGTCCGACGCTCTCCTCTTTCGCCCTGTCGTTCGGGCCGACGGAATACGTCTCGCTAATGCTGTTCGGCCTACTAGCGGCAACGGTACTTGCTCGCGGACCGGTTCTGAAAGCCATCGGCATGATCCTCCTCGGTCTGCTCCTGGGGATGGTCGGCATTGACGCCAGTTCCGGGGAGGAGCGCCTGACATTCAGCGCCGTGGAGTTGTTCGACGGCATCGACTTCGTCGTCATCGCTATCGGTCTCTTTGGCTTTGCGGAAATTATCGAGAACCTCGAAAATCACGAGGCGCGCGGCGTGCTCGTGAGTAAGCTAAGCCGGCTGTGGCCAACGCGAGAGGACTTCCGTCGGGCCTGGCCTGCAGTTCTGCGCGGAACGGGTGTCGGAACGTTCCTCGGTGTCCTGCCCGGCGGCGGGGCGACCCTTGCGTCCTTCTGCGCCTACTCGGTCGAGAAGAAGATTTCCAAGAACCCGTCCGAGTTCGGCGAGGGTGCCGTCGAAGGTGTCGCAGGTCCGGAGGCTGCCAACAATGCGGGCGCACAATCGTCGTTCATTCCGTTGCTGACACTGGGCATCCCGTCCAACAACATGATGGCAATGATGCTGAGCGCGTTCATCATCCACGGTATTACGCCCGGGCCGACTGTTCTCGCGACGCAGCCCGAGATTTTCTGGGGCCTCGTTGCCAGCATGTGGATCGGCAATCTTATGCTGGTCGTGATCAACCTGCCGCTGATCGGTGTCTGGGTGAAGCTGCTGACGGTTCCCTATCGCCTGCTCTATCCGGCCATCCTGCTGTTTTGCTGCGTTGGCGTCTACAGCATCAACAACCGCATCTTCGATGTGGTTCTGGCAGCCGGGTTTGGTCTGTTGGGCTACGCGTTCCGCAAGGCGAAGTGTGAAGCTGGGCCGCTGCTACTCGGGTTCGTCCTGGGCCCGCTTCTTGAAACGAACATCCGTCGCGCGATGACCATCTCCCATGGCGATCCGAGCGTCTTCTACGAGCGCCCGATCAGTCTGGTCCTGCTCATCGCAACGGTTGGGATGCTCGTGCTGATGGTGCTGCCGTCCTTCCGTCGGACGCGCGAGGTAGCGTTTCAAGACGAAGAAGCATGACACCGGTTGATAACGACGCTCCATGACGGCCGCTCCGCGCGGCCGTTTTTCGCGAAATGATGTAAGGCGTCATTGCCCCGGCAACCTGATCATTGGAAGCTGCGGCCAGCGACCTTGGTGGACACACAATGGGCGATTCCCTTCAAAAGTATCTCTGCTTGAATGATTTTGAAACTGCGGCCAGGCGCCGCCTTCCGCGCCCGCTGTTCGGCTACATCGCGGGCGCGAGTGAGACCAACGCGTCGTTGCGCTACAATGCGGAAGATTTCGATACGTATGCCTTTCGGCCCCGTGTGCTTCGAGACGTCTCCGGGCGGAGCACCCAAACGACACTGCTCGGCGAAACATATGACGCGCCGTTTGGGATCGCGCCTATGGGTATCAGTGCGCTGATGGCCTACCGTGGCGACGTCGTGCTGGCCGAGGCGGCCGCAAAGCGTCGAATTCCGATGATCATGAGCGGATCGTCGCTAACTCGGCTCGAGGACGTCGCCAACGCCGCCCCGGGCTCGTGGTTCCAGGCATATCTTCCAGGAGAACCCGACCGGATTGACGCACTCGTCGACCGCGTGCAACAGGCCGGTTTTCGGACGCTCGTCCTGACGGTCGACACGGCCACCCTGGCAAATCGCGAGAACAATATTCGCGCAGGGTTCTCGACACCTCTGCGCCCGAGCCTGCGTTTGGCGTGGCAAGGTATCACCCATCCGCGATGGACGATCGGCACCTTTTTACGAACACTCGCAACGCATGGAGTTCCGCATTTTGAGAACTCCTATGCGACCCGCGGCGCGCCGATCATTTCGTCCAACGTCATGCGGGATTTCGGGCGGCGGGATCATCTCAATTGGGTCCATCTCGAGCGCATTCGGGCGCGTTGGCCGGGAAAGCTCGTCGTCAAGGGTGTGCTGCACCCAGATGACGCTTTTCGGGCTCATGAGGTAGGCGCGGATGGGTTGATCGTGTCAAATCACGGCGGGCGTCAACTCGACGGAACGATGTCGCCCCTAAGTGCGCTTCCTGAGATCGTTGCGCGAGTCGGCAACAAAACCGCCATCATGGTCGATGGAGGCTTCCGGCGTGGCACCGATGTAATCAAGGCACGCGCCCTGGGCGCACGCTTCGTTTTTGTCGGGCGGCCGTTCCTCTACGCCGCGGTTGCGGCCGGCGGTTCAGGTATCCTCAAAGCCATCGACATCCTAAAATCCGAAATCCATCAGGACATGGCGCTCCTCGGAGCGGTTTCGCTAGACGACATTGACGACGGTTTCGTCGTTCGTCGTGATCGCCGCTGATCGGAGAAGGATTCTGGGGACGAAGGTCTGGGCGTCTCATCGACAGGTTCTCCGGCTCGGTTCCAGTCAAACCGACGGATGCATCTGGACTGCGCGATTATTTGTCGGTTCCGTCCATCTAGGTCGGTCAGGGCGCGGAAAGAAGGGCGGTGACGACAAACGCTTCGCGCTGCCCGCCCCCTTTTGATGTTCAGTGCCTGCGTTGTCGATCGTTCGCTAATGGCCTTCAGCCTACCGGCCCAGTGGGATGACTTCTTCGAGCCGGTCGAGGTAAGCGTCTGCGTTGGCAGCAGATCCCATGCTGTTTGGGTGGATCATGCCATAGACCTTCAGGTATTTGTCGGCAATGAGCGACGTCAGCGATCCATCGATTTCACTCTCAACCTTCATCTGGTTCTGGATAAGATAGCTGTCATTGATCGTCCGGAACCAGCGCGTCGCCTCGGCGTACGGATTGAATTCCATCAGATACCTGCGCGTCTCAAGGCTGTCTTCCTTCGAAAGGTTTCCTTCCGCGCAAATGCCATGCCCTATCGTGCGTCCCAGATGATCGTCGGCCACCGTCCATTTGCGACTGCCCCGGTCGGGAGCTTTGCCAATCACCGCGTTGAGCGGCTCGATGACATTTTTGACGATACTTGCGCTCTCGCCGGCTGACAGAGTAGCGGTTTTGCGGGCCGGGAATGCCTCCAATCCTCGCTTCATGCCGCCCGGATTGTTTCCGCAAAGGGCACCGTTTTGATCTGTTGCGGGATTGGGGTAGGCGCTGATGATGATCCGGCGCGCATCCTTCATGCCCAGGTACTTTTCAAGGAGGCGATCAAGCTCGCGGTACTTGCCGGGAAGCGTGTCGGCGATCGTCTTCTTTGCTTGTTGCGGCGAGACGATCTGACCCGCCAGGCTGAAAAGTTTGGACCTGAACCAGCCTTCGACAATCACGCCAGCGATAATCTTCGAGAAGCCGATGTCGTTTCCACCGACCGAGAGAAGCACAGCGTCGATAGGACGCTTGAAGCCGCTCGGGCATTTTGTTACCAGCCCATCCAGGCGGTTGGTTTCGAACCTTCCCTCGAGCTTTGGCGCATAATTGCCGGCGCGCAGTTCCCAGGGGAGGTAGATGCCTTTGTAGCGGAACGCTGCGCCGACCGGCTCATTGCAGAGCGCGCGAATTACCTGGTTGATCTGCGAGCCGTCCCACTGGTCATAGCGGCCCTGGCTGCGGCCGGCGCGTGAAAACTGGGAAGTGTCGCCAGTGCCGGTATATGGGCCAATGATGCCCTCAAGGATCTCGGCGCCCGAGCAGGCGAAGCCAAGAAAGATCGTTTCCTCCCTGGGTCGGCGCGCCGAGAACTGGATCGCGGCGCGCTGCTGTGCGCCGAGCAAAGATCGATGGCAGTCGCGATCGAGCCATTGCGCCGCATCGGTTTCCATCATCGTGCTGGTCGCGCGCCGTTTTGGAAGTGGGAAGGCGCTGTCGCCGTCAAGCTCTTCAGACAGGCGGACAGGGACATCGGGATTGCCCTCGCCGGAAGCGAAGGAATCGCCGAGACCGACAATCAGGCGTTCTCGGATCAGGGTGTCGGTTCCGCTCAGCTGGTAGCTCTTGCCTGTCTCGAGCACAGTCACGCTCAGCGTGCTTGAGGTTGCGCCTCGTTTTATGTTGATGTTCGTCAGCCATTCGCCGCAAGGCACCCGCCAGGCGTCGAGCGCGATCCCGTCAGCGGACCATTGGCAGGTCAGGGAGGCGGCAGACGGGCCCAAAAGGCGAGCCTTGATTCCGACACGCGGCTCACCATTGATCATCGTGCTATCATAGACGCGCTCGCGATTGTTCCAGGCCGTCGCCGTAGCAAGCCATGCGTCGCGAAGATGGGAGTTGTTATCCGGTTTGTATGGTGCAGCTAGCATTTCACGCATGGTTTGCAGCCGGGATGGCCCGAGCTTTTGCTCCGAGCAACTGACGGGATTTTTTCCCGCGCTGCAGGACGCATCGACAAAGAGATCACGCCGATAATCCCAGACCGCCCTGTCTATTGAGCCGGCCTTGAAGTAGTCGTCCTTGGCGCCGAATGCGCCAAACATCTTGAACGGGCGCCTAAGCTCCCACTCTATCCGCACGTCGTCCTGTGCAGTCGCTGGCGCCGCGGCGAGTGTTGTCGCCGCCAAAATCACCTTCATGAATTTCATGATGCAAATGCTCCCTGAAAAAGATCTTTGAGTTCAAAAGGCGGTGGTCCGAACCGTGGCCGATGCACGCGGCCTGCTTCAGTCCAAGGTGACGATGGTCGCAGGGGCGAAGCGCTGGAAATTCTTTACGCCCGATGTCATCCCAACTTTGAAAACGGGCGTTCCGACCGTCGCTTTCAGCCAGCATTCCCGCTTGCGCTTTATGTAGGTAAAGGCCGTACAGCGATCGCTGTCTATGCAGGCGAGCCGGCACTGCAATGCCGTCGCGTTCGAAAGGGACGGGCTCGCATGGATATCACCGCCCGGCAGATCGACATCATCAAACAGCGCCTGTTTGGGATCGATCGTACCAATGCTGAACGGAGATGGGTTCGGATCTGCACCTGTCAGGAATTTGCCCGAGACGGCGACGGAATTGCCGTCCGCTCGTCCCTCGCGGGATTTCAGGAAACAGTTCGGGCCGCGCAGGATCTTCGGGTCCGCGTTGAATGTGAAAGCCTTGCACGTTCCGTTCAACTCCAGGCAGCTCCTGGCGCACTCGGCCGCGTCGCCGGTACGCTTTGAGGCGATGTCGTCGCCGAAAAGATCGAGCCCGGTATAGAGGGCGATACGGGTCGGCTTGCGAGAAAACTCTTCGATCGCAGACAGGCCCGCGGTCGTGCTCGTCGTGACGGCTGACGCAGAGCTGGCGGCGACAGGCAGATTGGACGTTGGAGCTGCGTTGGGCGCAGAGCTCGCTTCTGAGCGCGTATCTGCTGGCGAAGCTGAGGGCGTCGCCGCAATCTGAGATGATTGGGTAAGATTGTTGGCGGACTTCCGGTTCAACGCGAACCGTTCGATCTCATCTTTCGAAAAGACGTGCATCTCCGATGGCGGGGTCTTGAACATGGTCGTCATCACCTCGGCAGGGGTGCCGAAGCGGGCGAGCATATCGATGATATCGGAGATGGATAGTTGAGCGTTGATCAGATCGTTTGAACCAGACGAGATCTGGTGGACACCAAGCTCGCCATCCACCTGTCGTTCGGAGCCGGCCAGGAAGATGAAGGCGCAAGCTGAATAGCAGCCATTGTCCTTGGCGATGTAGGTGGATAGCCCCCGCTGGTTCACGTCGTCGGCGATTAGCAAGGCCATTTGGACGGCGCCGCCGGCACTTTCAAGCACGAGTAGTTTTGCGTCCGGAAACGCCTGCAAGGCGCGGCGGAAATTGAGCGCCGAGTAGAGATCAATTTCTCCGCTTAACGCGATGACACCGGGGTGGGCATCGTCGACCGAGAACGGGCCGAAGTGCTTCTCGGCCGCCATTGCCGCGCTCTCGTGGAGCGCAAACGCAAGAACAAGCGCCACCATCCGGAAGACCCCGGCGATCAATTTTCCCAAAGCACCAACCCTCAGACCTGCCCTTCGTTAAGAAAACATTAATCAAGTTAGAGTTGCAACTGCTCTGTTCGCAGAGAGTTAACAGCCGCGCCGATATGGTCGGCAGGGACATGCGACTTGTTCAGCGGTCGGCGTCTTCAATTGGCTGCTTAGGTCCTCTGAGTAGCCTTCTGCCTTCAACCAATCCGGTAGCGCAAATGTGGATCCGAGCGGCACTTTTCCTGGTCTTGCTTGCCGTCCCCGTGGCCGGGCATGCCACAAACACCCCTTGCAGCGGAAAGAAGGGCGGAATCGACCGCTGTCAGGGGGACACGTTTATTTGCAGGGACGGTTCGGTCAGTGGCAGCAAGAAGTCATGCGTGGCCGAAATGGGGAGGATCGGGCTGATCGGATCAGATACCAACCAGATGACGCCTGCCGTCTCCAATGACTGCTCGTGCAGGTCAGGCACCTACTGCATCGGACCCCGCGGCGGGCGTTTCTGCCTGACGGATGGTGGTAGCAAGAGCTATCTGCGAAATTAGGCCGCCGGATTGTTCAGTGTTAGACAACCCATGTCAAAATGAACTGTCAGGCTTTTCTGAACAAAGGATCGGGTGATTGCACTGACGGGGTCGAGATCAAATTCAACGTCGCGCCGATGTGTCTTGCCTGCTGCTCGGTCAATCTGAACTGCAGGGACGACACGTCTGTTCGGTGCGGGTCGACGCTAAATTCCAACCTCAGCAAGACGTCGCCACTGCCGTCCGTCACGGCCTGTGCTTTCCAATCGATGATGTCTGATGCTCGAACATTGCCTCGTCCGTCTTTACTCCAGTCCTTGGTTTGCAAGCTGGCCCCCTAGCTGCGTCCGCGCTGGAAATTGGTTCATACCAATTGGTACTGGTTAATCGTTCGTTTGGCATTAAAATTTGCAATGCGAAGGACGAGTTTTCGATCTTCCTGCGCTTTGCCTGTACGTCCGGTTTCGATGCCTTGTGTCGCGCCGGAGATGGTACTCGATGCCAGGGATATCCGAACTGCAGTGCTGAATTGAACAAGCGCAAGGAGGTTGCGATGGTCGCGTTCAATGTGGTGCGTTTCAAAGTCAAGCCAGGCATGGAGACGGCATTTCTCGATGCCCACAGACACATCGCTGAAAGCTGGGCTGGTCTCCATCACGCCAACATCATCAAGACGGGGGAGGGGCGCTACTGCATCATTGCAGAATGGGAGAGCCTCGAAGCCTTGGCCGCAAGTCACCCCCAGATGATCGCCACCCTCGACAGTTTTCGAGAGACCCTGGAAGATCTGGGCGGTGGGTTGGGCGTCACAGACGCGGTCGCAGGGCCCGTTGTTCTCTCAGCGAAGTAGCGGCGTCGACAGGCCTCGAAGCAAGCTGGCTTCGGCACGCGACTCGGGTCTTCGACCGATATAGGTCAAAGGATCGCATAAGCGGTTTGCTCAGGTCTCTATGTGGCCGCGCTGATGCTTCGAAAGCGCATCGATCAGTCTAATCTGCGAGCGGACTCCTCTTTGGTACTCCGAGACAAGGATCTTGGCTTCTTTCGTGGCGTCCTTCCTGTCGATTTTCTGGTCGTGGCACCAGGCGTCGAGGACGCTTTGCAGCAGCGAAACATCTTGTGGCGGTATGCTGGAGTTTGCCAGGTTCATTTGTTGCTCTCCCAAGACGACAAACTTACCCCGAATAATGCCGCCCCCGGCATTGAACGTCATGATACACACTGCGCTGACGTCGCGAAGTAAACCATTGGTGAGCGGCCGCCCGGATGTCGTCGGGGAATTGCCAGGCGCAAAAGCGGGTTGTTCGTCGTCGGGGTCGGTTCGCCTTACGCGCAGACGGGTGCTGCTTGGTTTTGCCCATGGTTCTCGGGCAGGTCTCTACCTGGAGCGTCTATCCGCCGGCGGACGTCGACCACTCCTAAGTGGTTCAATTGCCGTTGCACCCTCTGGGATTTTCTCGAATAGCTCGGCAATCTCGCATTCCAGGGCAAGAGCAAGCTTTTCCAGTGTGACAATGGTCGGATTCTTGGTTCCGCGCTCGAGGTGGCCGGCGTAGGAGCGCTCGATGCCCGCCGCTAGAGCCAAATCATCCTGAGATATCTGTCGCGCAACCCGCAAACGTCGAAGGTTTAAGGCGACCAGCTGCCGTACATCCATAGCAGCAAAACAGCATTTGACAGGCTACGAAACCACGTATTATAGAACTATGAAAGCGACCAGGACGTGTGGTCGATCGAGGCTACACCTTTGAAAGGGGTCGCCATGGAGTTCCGACAACTCTCCTACTTCGTTGCCGTCGCCGAGGAACTGCACTTTCACCGGGCGGCCATGCGCATGCACATCGCTCAACCGGCGCTGAGTTCGCACATCCAGGCGCTGGAGAAGGAGTTGGGTGTGCGGTTGCTTGATCGGTCGACCCGAAGGGTGGAACTGACGCGGGCAGGGGAGGCGTTCTACGATCGGGCGGTCCGGATCATCGGCGATGTCGGGCTGTCGGCGGAGGTGGCGCGCTCGGTTGCCGGCAAGGCGGCACGCACGATCAGGATCGGAACCGTCTATCCAGCAACAACAGGTGTGCTGCCTTCGTTTCTGTCGCGCATCGGCCGGAAGTTTCCCGACGTGGCGCTGCATGTGCGAAGCGGCTCGACCACCGACATCATCCGCGGACTGGAAAACGGCCAGATCAATCTCGGCTTCATCCGTCCGGTCGAGAACATCGGTTCCTTGCGCTTCTTCTCGATCGCCCATGAGCGCTATCTCTTGGCGGTCGAAAAGACGAGCCCGCTGGCGCTTCGAAGCGAAATCGACATCGAGGATCTGCGGGGAGAGAAGATCATCGCCTTTTCCCGTCAGAACCTCTCCTACTCAGAGCGCTATTTCTCCGAGATGTTTGAGGCCCACGGCCTGGCTGGCAACATCGCCTATAGCTGCGACGACACCTTCTCGCTGGTGTCGCTGGTCTCGGCCGGCCTTGGCGTCGGCTTCGCGCCGGAATGGACGAAGGACCTGCCGAACCGCAACTTCGAGCTCAAGCCGGTGCGCGGCGTCGATCTGAAGATCGGGCTTGGCGTCGCCTGGAACAAGGAAGACCCGACGGCAGCCCGCGACGACATCATCGACATTGCCCGGTCGCTGGCCCGGTCGGGCAGGTGGAAAGGAGGCGATTTGCCGTAGTCAAGGGAGATTGAAGAAGTCACGCCAGTGGGATTGGGCTTTCGAGGAGAGTGGGGTCGCGCGCCTTAACCTTATGGGAAGTTGTATCGAAATCTTGACTGTCAGCGTCAATTTTTAGGAGCGCATAGCGAACAGTAATCGAACGCAGCGTGAACTTGATTGTGCTTCTCATGATTCCGTCCGGTCGCCCAGTGGAACGTACCCACAACCAGCTATGCCACTACCAACGGGTGAATTGCTTTCCCTCTGACCGATTGTAGATTGGAGGTGCTGTTGCAGCAGGCAACGACCTCTGTTGCGATGGTGTAGTCTTCCATTAGCCTCTGCTTCCCCGGCAGAGGCTTTTTTCCTGCCGCGGTCCCAACCCGGGAGCGGTCCACGGCTGGCGTTCATCACCGCTGGGTCACGCATATAAGCTTTCGGATTGCCCGGCTTTGTGGGGTGTCGGCAGAGTTGCCTGCCGCGGCCCGGTGTCGAGGATGTTATGAGCGGCCTGCATGATATCAATATCGTGGATGTGACTGACGGCGGCCAGCTCCATCATCATGTCGCCGACCACCATGTCGACGCGTCGAGGCTGAAGGGTTGCGTCCGCGACGCAGGCCTCTAACTGCTCAAAAGTTCCTCCCAAAGCCAGATAGAGTTCCATGGCCGTGGTCAGAACGTTTCTGCGACGTTCGTCGAGATCGCCGAGCGACGCCTCTCCAGTGGACGCAATCATCAAGCGAACAGCTTTGTTCTGAAATTCGCTCACACTCGCAACCCTCTCTTGATTTCCCTGCGAGGCAGATGCGTAGCGCAGAATTCTGAATCTTGCTTTAAAGCCAGTCACTTATACTTATTATCGTCGTTGATCATGCCTTCGTCGATCGATCCACCACAGAAGATTCTCGTAGAAAATCCGCAATCCTCTCAGGCCGCATGGGGGCGCCCAACAAATTTCCCTGCAAGCGGTCGCATCGCCGTGTCTGAAGCCAGGCAACTTGGTACTGATTTTCGACGCCCTCGGCGGTAGCCCGCATTCCCAAACCGTGGGCCAGTGCGATGATGGAGTGGACGATCGCCTGGCTTTTTTCATCAGTTTCGACGTCTTCAATGAAGTACCTGTCGATCTTGATCGTATCAAAAGGGAAATTCTTCAAATACGCCAGCGATGAATATCGCGTGCCGAATTCGTCGAGCGCGATCCTGACGCCCAACAACTCAAGCGTAAATAGAGTGTCGAGATTGCTGGTGGTCCGCTCAAGCAAGACCGACTCGGTGATTTCCAGTTCCAGGCGCTCGGGCGCGAGACCAATCACGTCCAGGGTCTGGGCCACGCGATCTGTTAGTCCCTTGTGCAAGAATTCAGCTGCCGACAGATTGACGGACACGGTAAAATGAGCCGGCCAGGTCGAGGCTTGCCTGCAGGCCTGCTCAAGCACCCATTCGCCGATCTCACCCATCAAGCCATCTGCTTCCGCCATCGGGATAAACACCCCAGGCGGTACACTGCCCGCGATGGGGTGCTCCCATCTGAGAAGGGCCTCAAACCCAACGATTGCACCGGATTCTGCGAACGGTTGATACTCGATGAAGAACTGCCGTTCCTGCAGCGCAACGCGTAGGCTGCGCCTCAGTATCTCCCTCTGCTCCAGCGCCGTGAGCATTGAGTGGTTGAACGTTCTCGCTATGCCCCGGCCGTCGCGCTTGGCTGCATAGAGGGCAATATCCGCGGCGCGCATCAACTGCTCAGCGCCAGTTCCATCTTCTGGTGCGATCGCGATGCCGACGCTTGCACCGACAAACACATCGATGCCGGCGATAGCGAACGGCTCTTTGAAAGCTTTCACGATCGTGTCGGCCATAGTTTCCGCCGCGGCCAGATCATCCCCACGCTGGATAACGGCGAATTCATCTCCAGCCAGTCGATAGGCGACGTCAGCTTCACCAAGCACGGCTCTAATTCGGTCTGCCGCCGACCTGAGCACAAGATCACCCGCCGCATGCCCGAGCGTATCGTTAACCGGCTTGAATTCATCGAGATCGATTTGCATCAACGAAATTTGGTTCGCTTTCCCGGCCGAGAAAATGCCATTCAAATGATCGCTGAATTGCCGGCGGTTCGGCAAACCCGTCAGTACGTCGTGTAGCGCCTGGTACTGAAATGCATCACGCTCGTCGGTCCCAGAACTTGACACTTCCGCGGTAGCCTCGGGGTCTCTCGTTTCGAGCACCCCAAGGTTTTCCTCCGCCCTGAACATGACGAGCGTCCGCCGCATGTCAGGGCTGCTACCGACGGCAACGCTTCGAGGAAGACCGGTGGCGAACACCGAAGCCATGACTAGCCCGACATCGTCAGCCGCAAGTTCGGGATAAATTTCGCAAAGCCTGGCATTCGGTGACGCCGCGTCTGGAAAGGTTCGGCTAAACGACGGGGAGCAGCTGACCAGTCTGCCGGCGTTGTCGTAGAGCGAAAAGATCTCGCCGCACTCACCTACTTCTCGTGGCGGGGTCGAGGCTGCATCGAAATCGGTCATTTCAGTCTTTTGCCAGCATTCTGCGCTTAAGCTGCTTCCCGTTTTTGCGGCCCGTCACAACGCACCTTGCGAATTTGGCATCCAACAGGAATTGCTTACTTACGCTAACGGCCAAGCATTGGGGAAGGAAGGTCGGTTATGGCGTTTCCGGTACGCTGGCAAAAAATAATTGTCACGTTTACTTTGTCCCGCGAACGACGTTTTGTCCCGGGAGGTTCCGAAGACAAAAGCCGGTCGAAATGCACTGAAGTAGCGAAACCTCGTTCATGGCGAAAGGTCGGCTAAGTGCAGCTTCGGATCGCCTTAGGAGACGAGCACGCCAACGACACTGATTCCACAACCGGCTGATCCAGTTTCCCTGTCCGCGCGCCCTTTCGCTTTTCTTCAAGGCGAGGCGAAAGGATCCGCATCCCAGGAGAAATGTTCATCCTGCTGCTGATAGCCGTCTTGGCTTGAATAAGAGTGCTCAACCGGGGGGTGCAGTTCGACGCGTTTCGCGCCCTGCATCTAGCAGAAGTTAAGCACTTCCCCGCTTGATTAACTCTCCGGAAAGCATCCGCGTTATGCCATCGTCTGTGGGCTTAATGCCTGGATCATCAATAAGGCTCAACGCCTCCTGGACCATGCGGTCAATCGGCTGACGGATTGTCGTTAGGTGATACGCGTTCCAGGAGGCCATCGGAATGTCATCAAATCCAACGACTGCAAGATCCTCAGGGACGCGCATGCCACGCTCGCGCGCAGCGTCGATCAAGGCGAGCGCCATAATGTCGTTGCAGCAGAAGATTGCATCTGGCGGGTTGGCGCCTGACAATAGATCCTGTCCGGCGAGATAGCCGCGACGATACTCGAAATCTCCCGAGGCCTGGGCGTGAATCCTCATACCAGATTCGCTCAGGACATCGCGAAAGCCGCGGGCCCGCTCTGCATGGGTCGAGGTGTTAGCAATGCCTCCGACAAATCCAATCTTGCGATGGCCACGTTCCAGCAGAAGTCGCCCGACATCCCGTCCACCCTGATAGTTGTCGCAGGCGACTGCGTTGATACGGATATCCCGCTGCACCCGGTTGAGGAGCACCACCTTGATTTGATGCTGTCGGCAGGCGCGCGCCATCTTCGAGGTGAGTTGTGCGGACGTAACGATGATCGCGGAAGGTCGCGAGGCCAAAATCTGGTCGGTGGCAGAATCCACATCGGTTTGGGCCGGGAGGGCGTAGACCAATAGCTGCCTATGGCTCTCTTGCAGCCGGCGCGCGAGCGCATCGAGGACGGTCGGATAGAACGGATTCACGAGGTCGCCGGCAACCAGGGTGATCGTCCCCGCCGCGATAACCTCGGCGGTCCGCCTCGCGGGGCTGATATAGCCGATCTCCTCAGCGACCGCGAGAATTCGTTTGCGCTTCTCGGCCTGGATTGGAGCCCCCGGCGTAAACGCGCGGGAGACCGCGGCAACGGAAACGCCCGCGGCGTGTGCGACCTGTTTGGCAGTGGGCTTCATGGCGACCGGATTGAAACTTTTTCACTTTGGCGATGAAAACTTGCACTCCGCGTTTAGCATCATATCCTTCGCTGCGAAAGGGAGAACATCCATGGCTATTACCTATCTCAAGCGCGGCAAACCGGAATCCGAGCGCTCCGAGGACGAAAGCAAGGTCAAGACGGTCGTCGCCGACATCCTGAAAGACATTGAAACGCGCGGCGATGCCGCGGTCCGAGAGCTCTCCTCCAAGTTCGACAACTATGCTCCGGCTTCATTCCGGCTTTCCGCTGGCGAGATCGAGGCCTTGATGAGCAAGGTGCCGGCGCGGGATATGGAAGACATCAAGTTTGCGCAGGACCAGGTTCGCAATTTTGCACAGGCTCAACGAGGCTCAATGCTCGATATCGAGGTCGAGACACAACCCGGCGTGATCCTCGGCCATCGCAACATCCCGGTCCAGTCCGTCGGCTGCTACATTCCGGGCGGCAAATTCCCGATGGTTGCGTCGGCACACATGTCAGTTGCCACCGCAACGGTTGCGGGTGTGCCGCGTATCGCGGCGGCCACGCCTGCCTTCAAGGGCGAGCCTAATCCTGCCGTCATCGCGGCAATGCATCTGGGTGGTGCTCATGAAATCTATGTTCTCGGTGGTATCCAGGCGATCGGCGCCTTGGCGCTCGGCACGGAGACGATCAAGCCTGTCCACATGCTCGTTGGCCCGGGTAATGCCTTCGTCGCCGAGGCCAAGCGCCAGCTTTATGGTCGCGTGGGGATCGATCTCTTTGCCGGGCCGACAGAGACGATGGTGATTGCTGACGAGACGGTCGATGCCGAGCTCTGCGCGACCGATCTGCTCGGTCAGGCTGAGCATGGCTACAACTCGCCCGCAGTCTTGGTGACCAATTCGCGCAAGCTCGCCGAGGATACGCTCGCTGAAATCGACCGTATCCTCGCGATCCTCCCGACAGCCGACACGGCGTCACGCAGTTGGAGTGATTATGGCGAGGTGATCCTTTGCAACACTTACGAGGAGATGCTCGACGTTGCCAACGATATCGCCTCCGAGCATGTGCAGGTTATGACCGATCGGGATGACTGGTTCCTTGCCCACATGCATTCTTACGGTGCGCTGTTCCTGGGTCCCAGGACCAATGTCGCGAATGGCGACAAGGTAATTGGGACCAACCACACGCTGCCCACCAAAAAAGCCGGCCGATACACGGGTGGTCTCTGGGTTGGAAAATACCTCAAGACTCATTCCTATCAGAAGATCTTGACGGATGAGGCTGCCGTTCAAATCGGCGAATACTGCTCACGCCTCTGCATCCTGGAAGGCTTCGTCGGCCATGCGGAACAGGCAAACGTCCGTGTTCGGCGTTACGGTGGCAGGAACGTGGCCTATGGAGCGGCGGCTGAATAGCTGCCGCCGACATTTAACCCAGGTGTTGTTATGACCTTACAGTTGCCCCGCACCCCGTCGTTCCGTTTGGATGGCAAGACGGCATTGGTTGTTGGAGCTTCGTCTGGCATCGGCCAGGCCGCGGCCGTGGCGCTTGCAGAGGCGGGCGCCGATGTAACCCTCGCTGCCCGTTCCATCGACAAACTCGATCTCACCGTGGGGGCTTTGCAAGACCTGGGCTATTCGGGCTCCGCGCTTGCGCTCGATATCGGCAACGTCGAGGCCACGGAGGAGGAGATCATGTCTCTTCCCGCGTTCGACATTCTCGTCAACAGCGCGGGCCTCGCGCGACACGGGCCTGCGTTGGAGACCACTCCCGCTGATTTCGACGCCGTTGCGTCGATTAATTTTAGGGGCGCTTACTTTCTCACGCGCGCTGTCGCCAAACGCCTGATCGAGGCCCGACGCCCAGGATCATTGATCAACGTTTCCTCTCAAATGGCTCATGTCGGCGGTATCGATCGTGCCGTTTACAGCGCCACGAAGCATGCGATCGAGGGCTTCACGAAATCTATGGCAATCGAATGGGGCCGTCATGGTATCCGCGTCAACACCATCTGCCCGACCTTTATCAAGACCCCGCTTGCAGAACAGACGTTTTCCAATCCTGACCGGGTCAAATGGATTGAGGAGAAGATCAAGCTCGGGCGCATCGGCGAATTGGAAGACATCATGGGGCCCGTCACGTTCCTCGCCTCTGACGCGGCCGCGATGATCACGGGCACAGCCTTGATGGTCGATGGGGGCTGGACCGCGGACTAGTCGACGTCACGAAGTTCGGTTCGTGTGACGACCATCCTGATATCCCTGGCCGCGGTATGGAGGAGCGATTACGCCTCTATCCTAGAGGACGGCCCAGTTTCGCTCCTGATAATCCCGTAGAATTCCTTCTACCTTCCGCGCGGAATCGCGTAGCTGAGGAAGAACTTTGTTTTCCAGATCCTCTGGCGGCATGCGATCACGATGCGATGCGACGCTCATGGCGGCCACGACGCGGCCGGCTCGTTCTCTGAGGGGGACCGCGATTGAGATTGTGCCATTTTCCATTTCGTCGATGGCAGTGGCAAAGTCGGCCTGCCTGGCATCAGACAAGCGGGCCTTGAGTGTCTCCGCGACGGTAATCGATGCGGGACCTTGCTTTGTCAGAATAGCACCATTCAGTCGGCTGTCTAACTCGCCCACGGGAAGAGACGCCAACAGCATCTTTCCACTTGCCGAGCAATGTGCAGGAAGCCGATCTCCGACGCCGAGACGCGATGTGTAGATGCGCCGCGTTGCGTCGCGGCTGACGAACAGGATGTCCAGACCTTCAAGCACCGAAATCGAGCATGGTTCGTTGAGCTGATCGGCCAACGCCATGACGATCGTTGATGCAGCGCTCCAGACGTTGGTTCGTCGCAAAACACCACGTCCGAGCGACAGCACCTTCGGCGTCGAAGCATAAAGCCCGCGCTCCTCCTTGACGTAGCCGAGGCTCTCCAAGGTCAAAAGGATCCGTCGTGCCGCTGCTCGGCTGACATCCATGGCCCGCGCAACCTCCGTACAGGTCGCCGGCGCGTCGGCCTCTGCCAACTTCTCGAGGCAAGCCAACCCCCGTGCAAGGGTTTGAGCAAAGTCGCGTTTTTGAATCTCTGTGTCCATGGCGACCAGTCATCTCACGAAGGGAAAAGCAAGTCAATGCGCGATAATCGCACAAGTGCGCGATATGTTGACATGCCGTTTTGAATGTGAAATAGATGTGAAGCTCGCTCTTGAGGAGGAAACATCGAAAGAGCGGAGCGAATGTGAGGAAGTTCATCCGAACAGTCGGGACGTGGCGCGGTCATTGATCGCAGCGTCTTGCGCGAAGGATGGAATTGAATGCCCGAAGGAGGAAGAGATGGGTTCGGTTCGGCTAACGCTTGCTCAAGCGATCGTCCGGTTTTTGATTGCGCAGAAAATCGCCGATGAGGGCGATATCATCCCGCTGTTCACGGGCGTCCATGCGATCTTCGGCCACGGCAACGTAACCTGCCTCGGTTCCGCGCTCGAAGAGGTTCAGGATCAGCTGCCGACCTACCGCGGGCAAAACGAGCAATCGATGGCTCTGGCCGCTGTCGCCTATGCCCGCGCCCGTCGGCGTAAGCAGATCCATGTCTGCTCCGCATCCGTTGGTCCTGGTTCGTCGAATATGGTCACGGCCGCTGGCGTTGCGCTGTCCGACCGGCTGCCAGTACTGTTCCTTTGCGGCGACAACTTTGCCTCCAGGCTGCCTGATCCGGTGTTGCAGCAGGTCGAGCACTTCCATGACATGTCGTTGACGACCAACGATGCTTTCAAGGCTGTGTCGTCCTACTTCGACCGCATCACCCGGCCTGAGCAAATTCTCACTTCGCTGCCGCAGGCGGTCGCCCTGATGCTTGACCCTGCGGCCTGCGGTCCGGCGACGATTTCACTGGCACAGGATGTGCAAGGCGAGGCCTTCGATTATCCCGAAGCCTTCTTTGCGGAGCGTATCCACCGCATTCCACGCTATCCGGCCGCCGACTACCAGATCGACGCGGCTGTGGAGTTGATCCGCAGTGCAAAGCGTCCTCTGATCATTGCGGGTGGCGGTGTGCACTACTCCGGCGCAACGGCTGAGCTCGCAGAGTTCAGCGATCGCTTCGGCATCCCCGTTGCCGAAACCATCATGGGGCGGTCGGCGCTGCTGCATGATCATCGCCTCAATCTTGCGTCGATCGGGGTCATGGGCGGCAACGCCGGCAACAATATTGGCGAAAAGGCCGACCTGGTGATTGCGATCGGCACCCGCATGGCCGACATGATTACGGGGTCGTGGAGCGTCTTCCGTGATCCGGACGTCAAGTTCCTTTCCCTCAACGCCAACCGCTTTGATGCCAACAAGCATATAGCACAGCCGGTCGTCGGCGATGCAAAGCTGTCGCTGAACGCAATCGCCGAAAAGCTTGGCGACTGGCGCGCGTCGGCGACGTGGGGTGAGGAAGCCGTAAGGCAGAAGGCTGCCTGGGACGAGATCGTCGAAAATCGGACCGGCCCGACGAACCAGGATCTACCGAACTACCCGCAAGTGATTGGGGCGGTCCAGCGAAGCGCCAAGCCCGATGATGTGATCGTCTCCGCGGCCGGCGGTCTGCCCGGCGAGCTCTACTGCACATGGAAATCGATCGGCATCGGGACGTTTGAGTCCGAATACGGCTTTTCCTGCATGGGCTACGAAATCGCCGGGGCCTACGGCCAGAAGATCGCCAATCCGGCGCGCGAGATCATCGCCATGCTGGGTGACGGCTCATATATGATGCTGAACTCCGACATCTACTCGTCGGTTCTGACGGGCAACAAGATTATCTGCATCGTCTGCGACAACGGTGGATTTGCCGTCATCAATAGACTGCAGACCGGCAAGGGCGGCGCCGAATTCAACAATTTGCTGGCTTCGTCGAAACACGTGGGCGAGGTGCCGCGCATCGACTTCGCAATGCACGCGAAATCGATGGGTGCGGACGCCGAGAATGTTACCTCGATCGAGGAACTTGAAGCGGCGATCGCGCGGGCCCGGGCAAGCGACAGAACCTACGTCATCGCCCTTCGCACCCATCCGTACGAATGGATGGACGGCGGATCGTGGTGGGATGTTGGAATGCCCGAAGTCACCAATCGTGCCTCGATCGCGACGGCGCGCGAGGCTCAGGAAGGGCAACGCAAGCATCAGCGCAAAGGGGTCTGACGATGTCAGGCCCTATGCATCGCCGCGTATTGTTGACGGGCTCCACCGGGAATCTTGGGCACAAAGCCACGGCGGCTCTCAAGGCGACCGATGGCGTTGAGCTGACGCGTATCGGCAGAAATGGCGGCAATGATCCGGAGGTCGTCACTGCCAATCTCGAAGTCTTCGATGACAGTTGGGTGCGGCACTTCCAGGGCATCGACACCGTGTTGCATCTCGCTGCCGATCCGCGTGCCGCTGGTAACTGGGACACGGTTTCGCCTCTCAACATCGATCTGGCGCTCAATGTCATGCGCGCGGCTCGTTGTGCTGGGGTCAAGCGCTTCGTCTTTGCAAGTTCGAACTGGGTGCTAGGGGGATACCGCTTCAGGAAGGAGCAACTGACGTCTGGCCTTTCGCCGCGACCGGTGAACCCCTACGGCGCTTCCAAGCTCTTTATCGAGCGTTACGGCCGGATGGTCAGCGAGGAAAACGGGATCGCCTTTCTCTCGCTTCGGATTGGCTACTGCCAGCCCGGTGAGAATAGACCCGGCCCGCACATGGCCTTTGGGATCTGGGGACAGCAGATGTGGCTCGGCAACGAGGATTGGGCTCAAGCCGTGGTCAAGTCTGCGACATCGGAGTTCACCGGGTTTCAGGCGATCAATGTGGTTTCACGCAACGAAGGCATGCGCTGGGATCTGGAAGAGGCGCAAAAGGCCATCGGCTATGCGCCAGTCGAGCGGCATCGGCCGAAACTGAGCTTCTCCGGCTGGATGAAGGACCGGGCCGCCAGTCTTCGCGAGACATTGATGCCATCGGGATCAGCTGTGCCGGCATATGGCAACCGCTGGTGAGGGAGGAAGTTTTGAAAAAGATAGTCGTAATACAGCCGCTTCGAGCCGAAGCGCTCGCCCTATTTGACCAGCGGAACGATGTTTCCTACGAAGTCGTGACAGATTTCTCGAAGGAGAACCTGCTCAAGCACGTGGGCGACGCCGATGCAATCACGGTTCGTGATGCGCCACTGCCCGAGGAGGTCCTCGCTGCCGCATCGCGGGTCAAAGTCGTGTCCCGGCATGGTGTCGGTTACGACAACATCCCGATCGATTACTGCACCACCCGCGGCATCCCCGTGACGGTCGTCGGCGACGTCAACGCCATCTCCGTTGCAGAGCAGACGATGTTCCTGATGCTGGCTGCCGCAAGAGCGGGAGTGCAGCTCGATGCCGCGGTTCGCAAGGGTGACTTCGCAGCTCGCTCCAGACTGCTTGGTGTCGAGCTCCGGGGCCGCACGCTGCTTGTCGTCGGTTTTGGTCGGATCGGGCGGGAGGTCGCCAAGCGATCGGCAAGCTTCGGCATGAACATCCGGGTATTTGATCCCTTCGCGTCGCGTGCAACATCGGAAGGTACTACTTTCGTCGACACGCTCGAAGAAGGCCTCGCGGTCGCGGACGTCGCCAGCCTGCATATCCCGTTGTCGGACGCCACACGCAATATCATCGATGCAAAAGCGCTCGCTACGTTGAAGCCTGGAGCGATCATCATCAACACCGCCCGGGGTGGGATTGTCGATGAAGCCGCTCTCGTACATGCCGTGAAGACCGGCCATGTGCGCTCCGCGGGCCTCGACACATTCGCGGTCGAGCCGCTGCCGACAACCGACCAATTGATTGCCGAAGAACGCATCATTCTTAGCCCTCATTCGGCCGCGCTGACTGAAGAATCGCTCGTCGCCATGGGCGTCATGACGGCACGCAACGCGCTGGCCGGCCTCGATGGCAACCTCGATCCGCAGCTGGTGGTCAATCGCTCTGTCCTGAAGGTGTAATCCAATGCGCAATAACAATATTCGCGACGTCTGGGCGAAGGGCGAGACCGTTGTTTCGGCGTGGCTGTCGATTGGCAATGCTTACACCGCCGAGATCGCCGGTTGGTCAGGTTACGATTGTGTGCTGGTCGACCTGCAGCATGGGATGACCGATATCCAGACGATGATCTCGATGTTGCAGGCCATTTCGGCAACGCCTGCGACGCCAATCGTCCGGGTGCCGTCCTGCGATCCTGCGGTCATCATGAAATCACTCGATGCTGGGGCTTTCGGGATTATTTGCCCGATGATCAACAGTGCTGAGGAAGCGAAAGCCTTCGTTGCGGCCACGCGCTATCCGCCGCTTGGAACCCGCAGCTTCGGCCCGGCACGTGGGCTCCTCTACGGTGGCGCTGATTACTTTGCCCATGCCGACAATGCGATCGTACGTCTGGGCATGATTGAGACGCGTGAAGGCTTGGAAGCGCTCGACGAGATCGTAGCGGTCGATGGCCTTGACGGCATATTCGTTGGTCCGAACGATCTTGGCTTGGCACTGGGCAAGGGCACGCTCGGTGACCCGACGGACGAAACTGTCCGTGAAGCGATCCTTCGCTGCCTGGCGGCTGCCAAAGCGCACGGGAAGCATGCGGGCATTTTCTGTCCTTCAAGCGCGGTTGCTGCCCGGCGTAGCAACGAAGGCTTCGATTTTGTCGTGCCGAACAGCGACGCAAATCTTCTGAAATCGGCTCTGAATGCGGAAGCAAACGGAGCGCGCGTGAGTATCCGCAAATAGGTGCGGAGCAATCGGTGATGCGGGAGCGTCATCTTTCTTAGTGGGAGGAGAATGGAATGAAGAATTTCCTGAAAGTTGCGGTGCTCGCAGGCGCTGCGTTCGTCGGGGCAGTCACCAGCGGTTTCGCCGAAGAACGCATCATCATGATCAGCCACGGTCTCGCCAATGACCCTTACTGGAATATCGTGAAGAATGGCGGCGACACAGCGGCCAAGCAGATGGGTGTGAAGTTCGACTACGTTGCGCCGGAGACGTTCGACATGGTTCGCATGTCTGAACTTATTACCTCCGCCGTCAACCAGAAGCCCGACGGCATCATCGTCACCATCCCCGATGCTGACGCTCTCAAGGACGCAATCAAGAGCGCCGTTGCGTCCGGTATCCCGGTTATTTCCGTCAACTCTGGTGCGACCGTCGCCAAAGAATTCGGAACGCTCATCCATATCGGTCAGGATGAGTACCCGGCCGGCAAGCGCGTTGGCGAACGGTTGAAGGAACTCGGTTCCAAGAAGGCGATCTGCATCAACCATGAGGTCGGCAACACCGCTCTCGACGATCGTTGCCGCGGCGTGACTGACGGTTTCGGTGGCCCGGTTACGGTTCTGCCGACGACCAATGACTTCCAGGAAGTCAAGTCGAAGGTGACGGCAGCACTCTCGAGCGATCCCGAAGTCGATACCGTGGTCGGTCTCAGCGCCGGCCAGGCTGGCGAGCCGGCAGTCGCTGCGGTTCAGGAATTGGGCCGGACCGACGTAAAGGTCGTTTCGTTCGACCTGTCTCCGGGCTTCCTCCAAGCGCTCATTGACGGCAAGGCCTTGTTTGCGGTCGAGCACCAGCCGTACTTCCACGGCTACCTCAGCACGGTTCTGCTGACGAACTACATTCGCAACGGCCTGATGCCGACCAACGATCTGATCGAGAGCGGACCGAAGTTCATCACCGCCAAGGAAGCTCCGCAGGTTCTGAAGCTTTCCGAGAAGGCGATCCGATAGCAGGAGTAAAGGCATGGATAGCTGGGAGCTATCCATGCCCTGAACTGGGAGATACGAAAATGGTAGACATAACCAAGGTACCCAACGGTGGGGCTAAAGACGAGCGGTTGAACCGCGTTTCGCTGATGGCGTCCCTGATCCGGAAGCCGGAACTTGGTGCCTTGGCGGGCCTGGTCTTCGTGCTTGTCTTCTTTCTGACGACTGCAAGCCCGCAGATGTTCACTCTCGCCGGCGTAATGAACTTCATGGCTCCGGCTGCCCAGCTTGGCATTCTCGCGGTGGCGGCCGCACTGCTGATGATCGGCGGTGAATTTGACCTCTCGATTGGCTCGATGATCGCTTTCAGCGGTATGATTTTCGGCGCGGCGGTTGTCGCCTGGGGACTGCCGCTCAGTGTCGCAATCGTTCTAACCCTTGCGGTTGCTGCACTTTTGGGGATCACCAACGCGCAGATCGTCATGCGAACAGGACTACCATCATTCATTGTCACGCTCGCGTTTCTGTTTGTTCTGCGTGGCCTCTCGCTCGTGGGTTTGAAGTGGGTCACCGGCGGCGCGACGCAAATGCGCGGGATCAAGGATGCGGCCTCGAATAGTCCGTTGGCGCCGTTCTTTTCGGGCGACGCTTTCAAGGGCCTCTTTCAGTACCTGGCCGACCACGACCTCATTGCAAAGTTCCCCAATGGCACTCCCGCTGTACCCGGCGTGCCCGTCGAACTCCTCTGGTTCCTGGCGATCGCGCTGGCAGCAACATATCTGCTCGTCCGCACCCGTTTCGGCAACTGGATTTTCGCAGCTGGGGGCGATGCCAACGCTGCTCGCAATTCGGGCGTGCCGGTGGCGCGTGTGAAGACGACCCTCTTCATCCTGACGGCATGCGCTGCAGCCCTGGTCGCCATTCTGACCGTACTCGATGCTGGATCGACCGATGCTCGACGCGGCTTCCAGAAGGAGTTCGAGGCCATCATCGCCGCGGTCATCGGCGGTTGCCTTTTGACCGGCGGCTATGGCTCGGCAATCGGAGCGTTCTTCGGCTCCATCATCTTCGGCATGGTCCTGATCGGCCTCACTTACACTCAGATCGACCAGGACTGGTACCAGGTATTCCTGGGCGGCATGCTTCTCCTTGCCGTCTTCTTCAACAACATCATCCGCAAGCGCGTGACTGGCGAGCGTTGAGGAGAACGATCATGCTGAACAGTCAAAACCCCAAGGACACAACACCTTTCATCGAGATCAAGAACCTTGTGAAGCATTTCGGGCCGGTGATTGCACTTAACGGCGTGTCCCTGAGCGTGCGGCCGGGGGAAGTGCTCTGCTTGCTGGGCGACAACGGGGCAGGGAAGTCGACCCTGATCAAGACCTTGTCCGGTGTCCACAAGCCGACGACCGGCGAGTTTCTGGTTGAGGGCAAGCCGGTCGAGTTTGGCAGCCCCCGGGATGCCTTGGATGCCGGCATCGCTACCGTCTACCAGGACCTTGCGATGATCCCACTGATGTCGGTCAGTCGGAACTTCTTCATGGGCCGGGAGCCGTTGAAGCGCATCGGTCCACTCTCCTGGTTCGACACGAAGTTCGCCGAGCAGGTCACCCACGACGAAATGATGAAAATCGGCATTGATGTGCGTGATCCCAATCAGGCGGTTGGCACCCTGTCTGGCGGTGAGCGTCAGTGCGTCGCAATTGCTCGGGCGGTGTATTTCGGTGCGAAGGTGCTCATCCTTGACGAGCCGACCTCGGCGCTTGGCGTTGCACAGACCTCAATGGTGCTCAAGTACATCGACGCAGTCCGCGCCAAGGGACTGGGAGTGATCTTCATCACCCATAACGTCCGCCATGCCTATGCGGTGGGCAATCGTTTCACAGTGCTCAATCGCGGTAAGACCCTGGGAACCTACGCCAAGGATGAGATCGCGATCGACGAGCTTCAGAACCTGATGGCGGGCGGCAAGGAATTGCAGACCCTTTCTAATGAGCTAGGCGGAACGATCTAGCTCTCTTTACGGAGTAACCAAAGTGACAGTCATTAAAGTAGGTCTCATCGGCGCAGGCTGGATGGGTCGTGCCCATGCGGCTGCGTTCGAAAATGCCACCCGCATCTTCGGTACAGACCCGGCAACCCTGAAAATTGCTGCGGTCGCCGACGTCAACGAATCGGCAGCGAAAGAATTCGCGGAGCGCTTTGGCGTCGAGCGCCATACCAGCGATTGGCGTAGCGTCGTCAACGATCCCGACATCGACGTTATCGACATCACGACACCGAACGATGTCCATCCGGAGATCGCTCTTGCTGCGATTGCTGCAGGCAAGCACGTCTATTGCGAAAAGCCGATGGCAAACACAGCGGCTGAAGCCCGCCAGATGCATGAAGCCGCTGCGAAGGCTGGTGTCGTTACCCTGGTCGGCTTCAACTATCTCTGCAGTCCCATCCAGGCCTATGCCCGTCAGCTCATTGAAAACGGGGATCTTGGCGAGATCTTCCACTTCAGAGGCACGTTCGACAACGACTACATGGTCGACGAGAGCTTTCCGTTCACCTGGCGGACGGACGCGAAGGCAGCAGGCAAGGCCGGCGCGCTCGGCGATATGGCAAGCCATGTATTGAGTCTCGCACACTATCTCGTCGGGGAAGTCACCGAGGTCAGCGGTGCACGCCAGGTGCTGCATGAAAAGCGGCGTGACGCAAGGGGCGTCGAGCGTACGGTTGAGAACGACGACCTTGCGCATTTCATCTGCCGCTTCAAGAACGGCGCTTCCGGTTATCTCGAAGCCAGCCGCATCGGGACTGGCCGCAAGCTCTACCTCTCCTATGAAATCCAAGGCACCAAAGGTGCTCTGTTCTTCGACCAGGAACGGATGAACGAGCTCAATCTCTATCGTGTTTCCGACGATCCCGCAGAGCGCGGCTACAAGCGCGTGCTGGTCGCCCCGCAGCACCCTGACTACGCCGCATTCTTCGGTCTCCAGGGCAATCCACTCGGCTATAACGACCTGAAGATCATCGAGGCCCGCCGCCTCATAGAATCGGTCGCATCCGGCAAGAAGTGGATTGCCGACTTTGAGTTTGGTTACATCGTCGATCGCGTTGTCGAGGCGGTGCTGGTTTCAGCCGATGAAGGCCGTTGGGTTAAGGCTGAGGAGATCGCTTAATGACCGTCGCTTTTAAGCTCGCGAATGCGCCTTGTTCCTGGGGCGTCGATTTCGCCGACCGGCCTGAAAACCCGGCCTGGACGAAAGTCCTCGACGAGGCTTCGGCGGCAGGATTCTCCGCCATCGACCTCGGGCCCGTCGGATATTTCCCGACTGATCCTTCACGACTGAGCGATGAGCTCTCCAAGCGCAATCTCGCTCTTTCAGCCGGCGGTCTCTTCGACCCACTGACGGATCAGCGCGCCTTCGAGGGCGTTGTCGACAAGACGCGGCGTACCTGCGCCCTTCTCAAGGAACTCGGTGCCCCCCGCCTGGTCATCATCGACTGTGTCTCGGATGAACGGGGAAAATACGCTGGCAGGTCCAACGATGCTCCCCGCCTGTCGGCAGAGGACTGGAAAGCGATGATGGGCCGCATCATCGAACTCGCGAAGATCGCCAAGAACGACTATGGCGTGAAGTCCTACCTGCACGCTCATGCGGGTTGCTACATCGAGTACGAGGACGAGCTCGATCGAGCGATGGCTGACCTTCCCGATGAACTCGTTGGCCTTTGCGTCGATACTGGTCACTCAGCCTATGCCGGTATCGATCCGATCGGCCTGATCCGACGCTACGGCAGCCGCATCGGGCACATGCACCTGAAGAACATCGACCGGCAAGTCCATTCCGCCTGCGTTGCCGATGGAACCGGCTTCTTCGACGCCATTGCACGCGGCATCTTCTGCCCGCTCGGTAGGGGTGTCGTCGATTTCGTCGCTGTCCGCGATGCATTGGCGGCGATCGACTATCGCGGAATGGCAGTGGTCGAGCAGGATGTGGACCCGACGGGCGATGCATCGCCGTTGAGCAATGCCCGGGAAAGCTTCGACTATCTCGCGTCGATCGGTATGTCATCCTCGGGAAGGGGATGACGATGGAAGCGACCTGCGTCGTCGACTGCAAGAACACGCTGGGCGAGGGCTGTGTTTGGGATCCTCGCGACGGGTGTGTCTATTGGACCGATATCGCCGAGAGCCGAATATATCGGTTGGGGGGAGACGGGGCGGTCGCCGTTCTTCCGCTTCCGGAGCGGGCAGGTTTTATCCTGCCACGCGCGCAGCCAGGCTTCGTGATCGGGTTGGCAACGCGCATCGCCATCTGCGACGCCAACTTTAGGCATTTCGAGACAATCGCCGTTATTGAAGAAGATCTGCCCCAGACGCGCATCAATGATGCCGCCGTGGATCCCTTCGGCGGCGTGGTCTTCGGGACATTCGACGAAAGGGACAGGAAGCCGGTTGCTGCTCTCTATCGCTGTTCTCCAGACGGCAAGGTCAGCAAGTTGCTATCCCATGTAACGATCAGCAACGGGATCGCATTTTCGCCGGCGGGTGATCTCATGTATTTTGCTGATACCGCGGAGGGCACAATCCGACGCTTTGAGGTCGGTCAGTCGGGGTGGGAAAAAATCGACGAGATCAGCCCCCTCGCAGACCTCGACGCGGCACCAGGACGTCCTGACGGCGCGGTTGTCGATGCAGAAGGCTCCTATTGGAATGCCCGCGTTTGGGGAGGATGCCTGGTGCGCTTCAACCCTGATGGCGTCATTCAGGAGAAGGTCCAGCTTCCCACGAAGGGCCCCACCTGCGTGACTTTTGGGGGAAAGGATCGAAAAACCCTCTATGCGACAACGCTTCGTGTCATGCACACGGAAGAGGAGCTTCGAGCCACTCCGCTTGCCGGCGGGTTGTTCTCAGTGCGAGTGAAGGTGCCCGGTCCGCCTCAACGTCTCGCTGCGATTTGAACGAATTCAGAAGGAAAGTGCTTATGAGGTTTTGTGTTTTCGGTGCTGGCCGTATGGGCGCGCAGCACATTGCAAACGTTGCGGCTCACGACACCGCCGTTCTCGCATATGTCTGCGACGTCGACTTGGAGCGCGCCAAGGTTCTCGCAGAGCGCTATGGAGCGAAGGCCATCAGTGATCCGCGCATCGCTCTCGATGACAAGTCGGTCGATGCGGTCATCATCGCATCCGCGACGAATACCCACGTCGACCTCCTCGTAGAGTCCGCCAAAGCGGGCAAGGCGATCCTTTGCGAGAAGCCTATCGACCTCGATCTGACGCGCGTCGACTATTGCGCAGAGCTGATCAAGGACTGCGACGTGCCGATCATGATTGGCTTCCAGAGGCGGTTTGACGCCACGCACATGGCCGTGAAACAAGCCGTGTCGGACGGCGAGGTTGGTGCGGTCGAAGTGGTGACCATCATTAGCCGGGATCCGTCGCCGCCTCCGGCATCCTATATTTCTGTATCCGGTGGCCAGTTTCATGACCAGATGATCCATGATTTCGATATGGCCTTGTGGCTGACAGGCGCTACGGGCACCCTCGAGCTTTGTGCGATGGGCAGTAACCTGGTCGATCCAGAAATTGGAAAGCTGGGCGACACGGATACTGCTCATGTCATGATCCGTTTCGAAAGTGGCGTCCTGTGCCGCATCGACTGCAGCCGTCGTGCTGTCTACGGTTATGATCAGCGCGTCGAAGTATTCGGATCCAAGGGCATGGTCACTTCGGCGAACCTTCTTAAGACCGGCATAGAGCGTTTTGGAGTGGCCGGGACGGGATCGCGAGACACTTTGCTTCCTGGCTTCATGGAGCGTTATCTTCCGACTTATTCAACGGAATTGAACTACTTCATCGATGCGGTGTCAAAAGGACTTAAGATCGAGTCAGATTTTGCGAGTGGGCGCAACGCGATCCTGCTGGCGGATGCTGCGCGGAAGTCGATGAAGGACGGTAAGTTCGTCACGGTCAACCTAGGAAGCTGACGCGATGGAAATGGATGGCTAGCGCTCGGCTCTTGGGTGGCCGAGCGAAAGTGCAAAATTCTCCGGCATGTCGACGTTGACGCCAAGCCAGGCATCTCGAGGTCGCAGAGGCCGCCTGAACTTTGGGTCCGTTTCAGCAAATAGCGGCTCAGTGGTCGGCTTTCGGTCTGCTCAACTATGGTGGACTCGAACTGGATTGCGCTTCAGCTTTCCTCTACACAAAGGCCTCACGAAAAAGGGGCGACGATGACGTTTCGATTTTCCGGTGTAATCCTCGACTTGGACGGCCTCCTCTTGGATACGGAAAGACTGCAATTCGAGGTCGGACCAGCTGTTCTCCACGGTATGGGTTTTGACCTCGCGCCGGACTTTTTCCGGAAACTGGTCGGGGTGGACCGGGTGGAGAGTGCCCGATTGATCGGTCTGGAAATCGGCGCGAGCATCGATAGTGCTGACCTAGACCGAGCTTGGAATGTGGCCATGGATAAAAGGATGAGGGACTCCATTCCCTTGCGACCGGGCGTCCACGACTTTTTGGATGCGCTGGATAAGCGAAAGCTTCCTCGCGCTGTTGCCACAAACAGCGTCACGGCACGCGCGGAATGGAAACTTGACCACAGCGGGTTGCTGGATCGTATCGACGCGGTTGTCGGTGTCGACATGGTCAAACGCGGAAAGCCTGCTCCAGATGTGTATGTTGCTGCAGCTGAAAAACTAAGGCTTGCACCGTCCGACTGCATCGCGCTCGACGATAGCGATTTGGGAGTACGAGCCGCCCTAAGCGCGGGGATACCTAAAGTAATCCAAGTGCCTGACCTCGTGATGAGTCGCGATCTGCTAGCTCACCACCAAGCAAATTCCCTGTCAGAGGCGCGCAACATTTTAGGTATTTGATCATCGACTGACGGCCAAGGCCGTGGGCGTACTCTTCTCGAGTGCGACACTGGCTGTGGCTCCATTGGCCACGGCTTTTATCATTGCTGCGATCATAGTGTTTGTCACCTCGTCCGTTGCAATGGCGTGGTTGCGGACCCCAGTGCAATCGCTCGATGTCTTCCGGCGACTACTCCCCGAGAGCCGCTTTGCGAACGCCGTCACCAGAGCATCACGGTCAAGCGGTACCTGGCTTGGTGAGCGAATTGCATTGTCTTACCTCGTCAAACCGCTAGCCGATCAGCTCAATAGGGCGACGCGCGAGGAATAGTAGGCGCTCACAAACACAAAGATCTGATCCCAGAAGACTGAGCCGGATCTGCGTCCTGTCTCCTCAGATATGCAATCCGACCTTATCGTCTCAAGGACAGAAAGATAATTTTGTCAATAACTTAGCGCTAAAATTGGCCACGTCTGGCGAACAGTGTTGTGATATATGGTAGGTTGCTAAGGAATCATATATTTGTTCCAATCCGCGCCGCGTTTTATCGTTGTGTCCAACTGGTCTAGCTGGTCGGATTGGGAGGATAGTTCATGGGAATTTTTCTGCGAGCCATCAAGGCGATGATTCTCGTTGTGGTCTCGACTGTTTACTGCCAAGCGGAGGAAATCTCCTTGCGCGCAGTGTCAGCGTTTTCGCCGAACCTCGAGTTCACAAAACAGTTTCAAGCCCTTATCGACAGGGTCAACCGCGACGGCAAAGGTGTGGTGAGCATTCATCCGGATATGGCCTGCATCGGCTGATCCGGTCTCTTGGGTATGAATGTGTGGTCGTGGCGCCACCGGCGGTCGTTTGCAGACCTAAGCGTGGAAGCGCCTTACGGGCCGGACACAACTGTGCTTCCAAGAGCCCTGCAAGCCTTGTTGCCGTGATGTTCACGCTTTGGGCCACGGAGATCGCATAATGTATCGAGCGGAACCGGCTAGGCCGATTGCTTCAACCCGGTTGCTAACGCTTCGATCATCAAAACGAGCCTCTGAAGGTCATCGCTTTTCAGCGCCTTGAGCGCAACGGAAATGCGATCTTGAAATTCCTCCTCGACCGTGCGGACCTTGTTCTCGTTTGCGGTCACTCCCAGCAATTCGTCGACGCTAATGCCCAGAACATCCGCTATCCGGACCAAAGTCGAGAGGTCTGGCTCCCGCACTCCGCTAACGTAGTTTCCGTATCGGCGGTCACTTAGGCCGGCGCGTCGGGCGACCTCGGCGTTGGAAATCCCAAGTTGTTCCGCGCGGCGCTTCAGGTTCAGGGCAAAAGTATCCATACCCACATTTTGTTCATGACAAACCACACGGGTCTATGTACGTTACGTGGTGTTATACAACAACGAAACGTGGTGATCGCTGTGGAACTGCGTCAACTCTCATACTTCGTTGCGGTGGCAGAGGAGCTGCACTTCCATCGGGCGGCCGCGCGGATGTGCATCGCCCAGCCGGCGCTGAGTGCGCACATCCAGGCGCTGGAGAAGGAGTTGGGTGTGCGGTTGCTTGATCGCTCGACGCGCAGGGTGGAACTGACGCGGGCAGGGGAGGTGTTCTATGATCGGGCGGTTCGGATCCTCGGCGATGTCGGACTGTCGGCCGAGGTGGCGCGGTCGGCAGCCGGCAAGGCGGCCCGCACGATCAGGATCGGAACCGTCTATCCGGCAACGACCGGCGTGCTGCCGGCGTTTCTTTCCCGCATCGGCCGGAAGTTTCCCGATGTGGCGCTGCATGTTCGAAGCGGCTCGACCAGCGACATCATCCGCGGACTAGAGAACGGCCAGATCAATCTCGGCTTCATCCGTCCGGTCGAAAACATTGGGTCGTTGCGCTTCTTTTCGATCGCGCATGAGCGCTATCTGCTGGCGGTTGAAAAGACGAGTCCGCTGGCGGCTCATAGCGAGATCGACATCGAGGATCTGAGAGGAGAGAAGATCATCGCGTTTTCCAGGCAGAACCTCTCCTATTCGGAGCGGTACTTCTCCGAGATGTTCGAGACCCATGGTCTGACCGGCAACATCGCCTATAGCTGCGACGATACCTTCTCGCTGGTGTCGCTGGTTTCCGCCGGCTTGGGCGTCGGCTTTGCGCCGGAATGGACGAAGGATCTGCCGAACCGTGGCTTTGAGCTCAGACCCGTGCGCGGTGTGGATCTCAAGATCGGGCTCGGCGTTGCCTGGAACAAGGAAGATCCAACTGCGTCGCGCGACGACATCATCGACATTGCCCGATCGCTGGCGCGGCCGGTGAGGTGAGGGTGGGCGGGCTCAGCTACACGGCGGTTTGCGAGACGAACTTCGTGACCTCGTGTTCGGCCATGCCCGTCTGCGATGTGTGGCGATCAGTATGGTCGGCCCGGAGGACCCTATCTTTCCGAATAACAGATTGTAATTGCTTTGGTTTTCCGGTCTGCGATGTCGCGATGCCAACACTGATGCCAACACAATTTTGGGATTTTCTGGGATTTCTGTGGACGATTACACAGAAAACACGCTTCCCCGATGGTGGGCCAAATACTCGCGGTGTGCGTCAACAAGTGTCGAGAGTTTGGCTGCGCCGGAGATGCCCGCCGCCAGTAACTGGTTCGCAGGCAGCTTAGGCGAGACGAGGACAGAGCCGTTGTCCTCGAAGCTGATCAACCCTGCATCGAACGCAGCGTCGTAGGCTGGCCCAAGCATGAAACCGTTGAGCACATCCAGTCGCTCGCGATTGTCAGAGTCACGCCAGGGCTTGATGTGAGACGCCCGCAGTAGGGCCTCGACTTCCAGACCGGTGACAGCGCATTTCCCCGCCCAGTGCTTCATCAGGTCACGGCGCCAACGCCCCTGACCGATACGAGCTTTCACGAGAGCTTCGCGGGTGGTTTCGTCCGGCACCGTCTGCGTGAGGGTGTCCGCCACGAGCTGTTCGACTGGTGCCGCAAAATCGAGCCGTTCGCAGATGAGTTGGCCAGCCTTTGGAGGGATGGCGAACAGGTATCCCTGGACGCCCTTCTTCTGGCTGGTGATCGGAGAGTTGCGCTCGGGCAGGAGCGGGATCAGATCATCGACGAAGGTATCGAGGCGGACTGCCGGATTGATCGTGCGATAGACCACGTCGATCTTCCGACCGTCTGCATCCCACGCATTCTCAAACTCTTCCGGCTGCGCTGCATCGTAGGCAGCAGTCGAAGCGACACCTACCGCGCCGATCGACTGCTTTGCGTATGAGAAGATCACATCGCCGGGACGCACCAGGGTCATGTTCGACCAGTGTGTGAAAACCACTCCACCAGACCCGCTCTTCGGCGCCCAAAGATATCCGCCGTCGCGTTCCTGCTTATGCGTCTGATTCTGCGATACCCACCAATACGCCATGCCGCTTAACTTGCCCCTCTATTACCCGCTACTGGATATCGCAAGATTCTTGGCTGTTTGTAAGCCCAGGGGAGGATCGAGGTGAAAAGGGAGAGGCAATCTTGGTGCCAATGGCAGCGGCGGCACGGACTATCGCATTGCGGATGATACGCGCGGTAGGTAGCGAGAAATCCACCTCGATGCCCAGCCCCTCGCGGTTGAAGTTGTCCAGGACGTTCAACAGGCGGAATTGCCTGCCATCCTCAAGACGATCCGCCATGAAGTCCATAGACAAGACCAGGTTCGGCTTCTCCGGTCCGGCCAGAGCATCCGGCTTCTCGCGCGTCAACCGGTTGCGTGGCTTGATCCTGAGGTTCAGTTCCAGCTCGCGATAGATGCGGTACACCCGCTTGTGGTTCCAGCGATGCCCCCGGACATTGCGCAGGTAAAGAAAGCAAAGGACGAAGCCTCAACTCTTCCTCGCCCGCGTCAACCCGATCAGGAGATCGGCGATCTGCTCGTTCTCGTCGTTCAGCTTGGCGCTGTAACGATAGCAGGTCTCGCTGACACCAAAGTGCGGCAGGCGAGTGCAATGCTCACCCCGCGCAACGCCACCGCTTTCCCGGCCATCCCTTGGCCGACAGGCAAATGCTCGCATTTGCCGTAAGGCTCCCGGCGTTGAGATGGCCGCGTTACTTTTTCTTCACCGCCGAGGGTGATGTGGTCGGCAAACTCCAGCCGCGTCTTGTGTGCCGATGCATGGTGGCGCGGACCTCCGATCGGATTGTCCTTTCACCGAGCTGTTCGCTGCCTCAAATAGGCGACTTCATCCGCCGTGAGCACACGCGTCGCACCCTTCGGTAAATCGCCGAGAGTGACCCTTCCGATCGAAACCCGCAGCAGTCGCAGCACCTCGAAGCCGAGCGCGTCGAGCATGCGGCGGATCTGGCGGTTTCGACCCTCTTCGAGTTCCACCTCGATCCACATGTTGCGGTCTCCCGCCCGCAAGTGTTCGGCCCGGGCGGCCCGCAACGTCTCGCCGCCTTCATCGATGCCGGTGACCATTTGCGCAAGCTGTGTGTCGTCGATCTGCCCGGCCAGTTGTACGTGGTAGATCTTGCCAACATGGGTTTCCGGGTCGAGCAGCCGCTGCGCAAGCACCGTGTCGTTGGTGAACAGCAGAAGACCTTCGCTCGCCTTGTCGAGGCGGCCGACCGGCGACAGATGGGTGGAGTCGACGTCCTTCAGGCAGTCGAAGACCGTCGGCCGGCCCTCCGGGTCATGCCTGGTCGTCACCAGCCCGCGCGGCTTGTTCAGCATTAGGTAGACCTTGTCTTCGGCAAGCACGGCCTTACCGTCGACGCCGAGACGGTCCGTGTCGACATCGACCCATGCGGAGAGACCAGGCGCCTTGCGGCCGTTGATGCTGACGCGGCCTTCAAGCACCAGCTTTTCGGCCTGCGTGCGCGAGCAGTAGCCAAGCTTGGAAAGGGCGCGGGCGACCGTCACGCGCTTGCCCGTATCGGCCGCGGGGCGGCGGCCGGTATCTCGGGCGGCAGTCGGTCGCTTCTGTTTCACGTGCTGGTCTTCCGGTTCCTGGTCATCTCGTGGTGCATGGTCGCGATGCCAAGCATAGCCGGCGGCGCGATCTGGACATCAGCCGATCTTGCTATAGTCGATCCGCCGGGCGAGCCAGCAGCCGATCGTCAGCCCCGTCACCTTGCCGTCAGCGTCACGCGAAACGAGTACGGTCCAATCTCCCGGCGCCGGCGCGTCCATCGAGCGTTTGCAGCGCAGCAGCCAGACATCTTCGGCGAGCGGCCGCATGGCGTGCATGGCGCCTCTGCCAAGCGGGCCGTCGAAACCGCCATAGAAGACGCCGTTGGCAGAGACGATGTCGAGATGGGCGTCGAGTTCTGCTGCATGGTAGCGGCCGGCGATATCCGGCTTGGCGGTGCCGGAGATGCGCGCGGCGTGAACCGTCAGGTTCTCACGCGGGCGCTCCATGTGAAGCGAGGCGCCTTCCGCACGAAGCATAACGGCCGTTGACTGTGCGCTGCCATCCGGACCGACGTCAAGCGTCTCGGCACCCGTGGCGAAGCTCAGCGCGACGCGGGATTTGCCGGTGGCCCGGGTAACGAGTACGAGGCCCGTTTCCGGATCGAGATAGCTGCCGGTGCCGTCGGCATCCCAGGTGCCCGTCGCAGGCTCGGCATCGCTGTGCCCAAGGGCGACCTTCATCAGTGCTGTCGCGGCAGCATGGGCGTCGGCTTCGTGATTGAACATCACCACGACGGAAAGGCGCTCGGCGGGCGCATAGAGCCTGCGGCTACGGAAGCCGCGCAGCGCGCCGCCATGGCCGGTCATGGCGACGTCGCCGATCTTTTCATGCGCAAGGCCGAACCCATAATGGGCCGGGCGGCCATCGGCATAGGTCTGCGGTACGGACAGGCGCCGATAGAGGCTGTTCGCGTTATCACGCGTCCGGTCGATGAAACATTCCCAGGCGAGCATATCGTCGAGCGACGCGGAAACACCGGCATCGCCCGCCCAGTAGATGTTGTTGACCGCTTCGAAATAGCCAGCCGTCTCATTGCCCTCGTAGCCGACGATACCGTCGGGGGGCAGGCTCGTATCGGCGGTGAGGGCGGCGGTCCGCATGTCGGCCGGGCCGAAGACGGAACCCTGATAAAGCTCGGCCATCGAGCGCCCGGTTTGCTCTTCGATGAGGTCGGCGAGAATGCGGAAATTGCCGTTCGAATAGGAGTAGCGTGTACCCGGCTCGAAATGGGTCGACCGCGCGGAGGAGAGCAGGGGCCGAGCGTCCTCGCGGCGGAAGACGCCGTCGTGCCTGGCGCCCTGCAGCACGGTCAGCGCCCAGTAATCGCGCAGCCCCGACTGGTTGTGACAAAGATGGGCGACCGTCGGGCGCTTGCCTTCAAGCAGAGGCAGATAGGCGTCGAGCGCCCGGTCGAGCCTCGCCGGTTCGCCGACTGCGTCCAGAAGCACAGCGCAGGTCATCTGCTTGGTGATCGAGCAGATGGGGACGCGGGTTGCCGCGGTCATCGGCCTGCGGGCGGTGAGGTCCGCATAGCCCCAGCTGTGGCTGAGGATCACCTGGCCATCCCGGACCACACCGGCGACGCCGCCGGGACCGGGATAGTGTTGGGGCAGGGCTTTTACGGCGCGTTCGAGAGCGGAGAGTTCAGAAGTGGTCATGGCGCTTAAGGATCGGTCCGACGAAGGGCAGGGCGGTGTCTGCCTCGTTCGTACCGCCCCGTCCCGGCACTTGCAATGCCGCGCCGACAGCTCTCCTCAGCCGGCGCCCGCCTGGGCGTGATAGAGGCGGCTATAGGCGCCCTTGGCGGCGAGCAGCGTCGCATGCGGTCCCTGCTCGCGAATGCCGCTGCCGTCGACCACGACGATGCGGTCGGCATCGCGGATCGTCGCCAGCCGGTGCGCGATGATCAGCGTCGTGCGCCCCTTGGACAGTTCGGCGAGGGACTGCTGGATGGCTCTCTCGGTTTCCGTGTCGAGCGCCGAGGTGGCCTCGTCGAGAATGAGGATCGCCGGGTTTTTCAGGAACATGCGCGCGATCGCCAGCCGCTGCTTCTGTCCGCCGGAAAGCTTGACGCCGCGTTCGCCGATCACCGTGTCCATGCCGTCTGGCAGGGCGGCGATCATGCCGTCGAGCCGGGCGCGGCGCGCCGCTTCCAGGATGTCGGCTTCGTTCGCTCCGAGCCGCCCGTAGGCGATGTTGTCGCGAATGGTGCCGGCAAAGAGGAAGACATCCTGCTGCACGATGCCGATCTGGCCGCGCAGCGACGCCAAGGTGATGTCGCGGATATCGGTGCCGTCGACGGTGATTGCGCCTTCCATCACTTCGTAGAAACGCGGAAGCAGCGAGCAGATCGTCGTCTTGCCGGCGCCCGAGGGACCGACGAAAGCGATCGTCTCGCCGGCGCGGATCGTCAGGTAGATGTTCTGGATGATCGGCTTTTCGGCGCTGTAGCCGAATGAGACATTGCTGTAGGTGATGTCCCCCTTGAGATCAGCGACGTCGGTCGCACCGGGACGATCCTCGATGTCGGGCTCGGTTTCCATCAGTTCGAGGAAGCGCTTGAAGCCGGCGATGCCCTTCGGATAGGTTTCGATGACCGAGTTGATCTTCTCGACCGGGCGGAAGAAGACGCCGACGAGAAGCAGGAAGCTGACGAAACCGCCATTGGTCAGCTCGCCTGTCAGCACGAAGTAGCAGCCGGTGATCATCACGATCAGCTGCGTCAGCCGCATGCTCATGTAGCTGAGCGACGTGCTCGCCGCCATGATGCGGTAGGCTTCGAGCTTGGTGCGGCGATAGTTCTGGTTGTCGGTCTCGAACAGGCTGCGCTCGTGCGCCTCGTTCGCGAAGGCCTGGACCACGCGCATGCCGCCGACATTCTCCTCGATACGCGCGTTGAAGTCTCCGATCCGGCCGTAGAGATTGCGGAAATTCCGGGTCATGCGCCCGCCGTAGCGGCTCGTCACCCAGGCCGTCAGCGGCACGACGGCGGCGGTAATCAGCGCCAGCTGCCAATGCACCATCAGCATCAGGATCAACGCCCCGATAAAGGTCATGACGGCAATGAACAGATCTTCCGGCCCGTGATGCGCGACTTCGCCGATTTCTTCCAGATCCTTGGTGAGGCGGCCGACGAGATGGCCGGTCTTCTGGTTGTCGAAGAACGAGAAGGAGAGCTTCTGCAGATGGTCGAAGGCCATGCGCCGCATGTCCGTCTCGATATTGATGCCGAGCATGTGGCCCCAATAGGTGACGGTTGCCATCAGGCCGGTGTTGAGCAGGTAGACGATGAGCAGCCCCACGGACGACAGCAGGATCAGCGTCCACTCCTGGCTTGGCAAGAGCTGGTCGACGAACAGCTTCACCGCAATCGGGAAGCCGAGTTCGAGCAGGCCGGAAAGCACGGCGCAGGAAAAGTCGAGGATGAACAGGCCGCGATAGGGGCGGTAGAACGCGAAGAAACGCTTCAGCATGCACGAGCACTCACTGGGGGCGGGGGGCGCCGTAGGGCGCCGCTAGAAAGATGATTGTCAATGTCATGTTTTTGGATCGAAACCAACCCAGAAAAGCGCGAAAGCGTGTCGGCCACGTGACGCGACCGATGTCTCTTCCGCCTGAGAGACACAATCGGTTCACTTCGGCACCGGTGGGAAGAAAACGTTAACCATAGGCTTCGTAGAAATGGAATCAGCAGAGCAATTCGCCTTCGATTGGGGACACCGGAGGCGGAGCAATTGCTCGATACCGAAACGCGTAGGGCGTCTTTGTGCGTTCGAGTGAGCGCACGAAGTCCAGGGGGCAAACGAGACGATGGCAGGCAATCAATCAGTGGAAGCTGCGGAAACCAACACCATTGTTCCGTTTCCCGTGGTCAGGAGATTGCATGCCATTCGCAGTGCTGCCGCCGAGCTTGAAGATCTGCACGGTGCCGAGGCGCTGCAATTCTGGCGCCGCCGCTGCCGCGCTCTAGCGGACGAGCTTTTTGCCTGCGGCTGCTCCGAAGACGAAGTCCGCCGTCAGGTGATGGACTTCCAGGACGAGGTCCAGATCGAGCTCCAGCATCGCCACCTCTCGCGTCTTTCCGCAGGCGCGATGAGCCAGTAGCCGCCGCGTCTCAGGGCAACGGCAATTCCGGATCCCAGGTAAAGAGCTCTTTTGCTCTGGCGATACCGCGCAGCGCAAAGCGGCCGAGCGAGACGGCGTGGACCCGTTCATCCGGCGGGCAGGCTTCGACGAAATCAGACGACATGATCATGTGCCGCTCAACGGAACGGCACATCGAGGAAATACGGCTCACCTCATTGACCGCCGGGCCGACCACGGTGAAATCGAGGCGGGTCTGGCTGCCGATATTGCCGTAGAAGACTTCGCCGATATGGAGTCCGAGATAGACCTCTGTGGTCGGCTTGCCCTCGGCCTGTCGGCGCACGTCGAGTTCGGCGAGCATGCGGCGCAGCTGCCGTTCGGCGGCGATTGCGTTGGCGCAGGCGGTCCCCGGATCGTCGGCATTGAAGATCGCCAGAACACCGTCGCCGATCAGCTTCAGAACGCTGCCGCCATGGTCGTGAATGGCGGTGATCACCGTTCCCGAATAATCGTTGAGAAGCGGAATGATCTCGTCGGGGGCGGCGGTGTCGGAGATGCGCGTATAGCCGCGCAGGTCGGAAAACCACATGACCGTTTCGATGCGTTCGGCCGAACCGCGGGCAATGCTGCCCTTGACGACGCGCTGGCCGGCATCGGCGCCGAGATAGACGTCGGCAAGCGTGCTGATGATGCGCACGCAGGAGCCTGCCTTCACCGCCAGCGCAAGCGTCGGCAACAGGATCCTAAGCGCTGCGATGTCATCCTCGCTGAAGCCGCCGTCGCTCCGTGTCGTCCAATAGGAATAGAAACAGTCCATCTCGCCGACACGGCCCTGGTCGGTGAAGTGGTGGATCATGCTGACGCAGTCGGTGTGGCCCTCGCCCTTCAGTTTGTCCAGTATGTTGTAGGTGGTGCCTTCGTCGGCGGAAAGCCGGATCCGGCGCTCGGCGGTCCGGTCGCGCAGCATGTGATAGAAGATCGAATTCTGCCAGTTCAGCAGCGCCTCACCCGTGGTCGTCGAGCCGTACTGGATGACTTCCGGGGTGATGTCGCTTTCATCGTTCCACTGGAAGGCACGCCCCTCGAATTCGGGGTGCAGCGTGTCGATCAGGCCGAGCGCGCGGGCAAGGTCGAGACCAGCTGCGCGACATTGCTCGCAGAAGCCGGCAAACAGCTCCGGCTCGTCCAGTCCCTTCAGGCCCTGTTCTGAAAGCCAGAGCACGATATCGCGTAGCTGTTGGTCGTTCATGGCGCATCCCGCTCGGCCGAGGTCGACTGCTTGATGATGTGGTGCACCATCCATAGCCGAACCAGGGCTTAGAGCGAAAGATGCAGTTTGCCCGCCTCGCTTTCGGCCGGCACTGCGCAACAGATCAGCGCTTCGCCTTCGGCGACCGGGAAGGAAGGCTGCGAGGGATAGGTTACCCTGCCCTCCAACACCGGCGCCCGGCAGGTGCCGCAACTGCCGTTGCGGCAGCCATATTCCGGGTTGAGGCCGCGCGCCTCCGCGAGATTAAGCAGCGTGCCTTCGCCCGGTTGCCAGCGCGCCTCCTTGCTCGACTTGGCAAAGACAACGTGAACGGGGGCGCTCGCCGCCGGTTCCATCGCCGGGGCGGAACCGCCATCCGGCCGCCGGGTCAGCGACGAGAGCCCGAAGGCCTCCGCATGGATGCGGGCATCGGCGATGTTGAGTGCCCGCAGACCGTCGTAGAGCGACTGGGTGAAGGTGGCCGGGCCGCAGAGATAGAAGTCGTAGTCGTCGAAGGGCAGGGTGGCCTTGAGATGGGTGAGGTCGATGCGACCGGCGATGTCATAGTCCTGGCTTTCGATGGCCGTTGCCGGCTGGCTCAGCGCCCGCACCAGACGAATATTGCCCTCGCCTTCCGCGACGAGGTCGGCGATCTCCCGATCGAAGGCGCGCTCTTCCGGCGAGCGGGCTGCCTGGAAGACCCAGGTTGGGCGCGTGCGCCGCTTGCGGCGGCTTTCAGCGACGATGTGCTTGAGCATGGCAAGGATCGGCGTGATGCCGACGCCGGCGCCGATCAGCACGGCCGGACGCCGCTCGGTTCCGTCGATCGTGAAGCTGCCGGCAGGCGCCCGCGCCTCGATCCGGTCTCCAGACTTCAGCCCGTGCAGGTGCCGGGAGGCTACGCCGTCCTTCTTGACGCTGATGCGGTAGAGACCATCCGTCGGCGCCGAGGACAGCGTATAACTCCTGACGAGCGGTCTTTCGCCGTCTTCGACGTTGATGCGGATCGGCAGGTGTTGGCCGGCCTGGTGGGCCATGAGCCCGACGCCGTCATCCGGTTCGAGGTAGAGCGAGCGGATCGTCGTGCTCTCGTCCTCGACGCGGGCAATCCGGAACGGGCGCCACGCATCGGCAAGGGCCGCGGCTTCAAGCCGGACCTTCGCCTGGACCCAGTCGCCGGTGGACGTGAGGCTGGGAGACCAGCCGCCTTCCTCGAAGGCCCAGCGAAGCGGCAGGCCGTCCTCGCGGTAGATGACCTTTTCCGGCCGGAAGCGCCATAGGCGCTCGGCTCCTTGGAATGCCGCGACCTCCGGGGAGGACAGGATGACTTCGGCGCTGCCGGTCATCTGCAGCATGTCGCCGGTCGCAAAATCGACGAACAGCAGGCCGGCGCGCGGATTGAGCATGAAGTTGCCGAGCGTGTTGAAGAACAGGTTTCCGGAGAAGTCCGGGATCGTCAGCACGCTGTCCGCGCCGATCTCTACGAAACCCGCCTTGCCGCCGCGATGCGAGACGTCGACCTGGCGCTCGCCGCTATCGCGGTCGACGTAGGAGGCGACGAAGAAGGTGTCGGCCTTGCCGATGATCGCCCGGGCGCGCGCGTCGAGCACCTCACCATGTACCGGGCGCACCGAGGCGGGCTGGCGCGGGTCGCGAACGAAGGTGAACTGGCGAAGCTGGATATATTGCGGGCAGTTGCCGAAGCTCTGCCGGACGCGCAGCGTGAAGCCGTCGTCGCTGTCGCGTTGGATCGCGCCGTTCAGCCGGTTCCGGCGCCGGGTCTCAAGCTGGATGCCGAGCATGCCGATGGAGTGCGCGTCGTCCATGCCGGCATCGGCCGGATCGTCCGCATCGCGCGGCAACCGTACGTCGAGGTTCCAGGCGTCCGGCGCCTGCATGAAGCCGGGGGCTGCGGCACGCATTGTCGCCCAGACATCACCGCTCGCATCGACGGCCCCGAACATGGCGAAGGGCAGCATCGGGAAGAATTGCTGGTGCTGCTCCGGCATGAAACTGCGCACGAAATTGCGCCCGGTCGTATCCATGCGCTCGGCGACGCCGAGGCTGCGCTGGATGGCGAGTTCGCCTTCGTGCCAGGGCGAATCCGGCTTTTTCTGCTGTGCGTTGTCCGGCATGGTCGGTGTCCCGGTTGGAAGGGGACCGGGGCAGCGTTGCCGCCCCGGGGAGCTTGGATCAGGCAGCGAGACCGACGGCGGTCTTCGCAAAGCCGACGAAACCGGGTAGGCGCTCGATGCGTGACAGCCAGGCGCGAACATGGGCGTAGTCGGAAAGATCGACATTGCCTTCTGGAGCAGCGGATATGTAGCTGTAGAGGGCGACGTCGGCGATGGTCGGCCTTGCGCCCACGAGGAAGTCGTGGCCGGCAAGCTCGGCATCGATCTGTGCAAGCACTCGGTGGGCCCTGGAGATCGCTCCATCGGCATCCAGATTGGCACCGAAGACCGTGACGAGACGCGCGGCTGCCGGACCGAAAGCGATGTCGCCGGCGGCAACCGAGAGCCATTTCTGCACCTTGGCCGCTGCGGCCGGATCTTCCGGCAGCCAGTCGATGCGGCCGAACTTCTTGGCGAGGTAGACGAGGATGGCGTTTGAGTCGGCGATGACTGTGCCCTCGTCGTCGAGCACCGGAACCTGGCCGAAGGGATTGAGCGCCAGGAATTCCGGCGCCTTGTGTGCCCGCGCCTTGAGGTCGACGTCGATCAGCTCGTGCGGCACGCCGAGCAGCGACAGGAAAAGCTGCGCCCGGTGCGAGTGGCCGGAGAGCGGATGGCGGTAGAGTTTCATGGGAGATGTCCTCGAAGAACTTGAGAACCGTCACGGCCCTCCGGCGGTTCGGAATGAACCGCCTTCGAGGATCAATCTATGACTTTCCAAATTTCGGCAGTAGAATGCAATTTCGATAGTCTGATTTCCAAATATCGGAAGGATGGAGATGGATCGCCTCGATGCCATGGGGGTTCTGCTTGCGGTCGTCGAACACGGCAGCCTGTCGGCCGCCTCCCGACACCTCAAGGTGCCGCTCGCCACGATCAGCCGGAAGCTTTCCGAGCTTGAAGCGCATCTGGGCGCGCAGCTCGTCACCAGGACCAACCGCCGGATCCAGCTGACCGAGGCCGGCCGGGCCTATGTCGAAGCTGCCAAGGAGATCCTTGCGCGGGTCGAAGAGGCGGAACGGGTGGCGGCCGGCGAATACAGAACGATCAAGGGTGACCTGACGGTCTCCGCACCCATCGTCTTCGGGCGCCTGCACGTGCTTCCCGTCCTGGTCGATTTCCTCAAGGCCCATCCCGAGGTCGATATGCGGCTCGCCTTGGGCGACCGGTTCGCCAATCTCGTCGACGATCACATCGACGTGGCGTTGCGGATCGGCAACCTGCCCGACAGCAATCTCGTCGCGACGAAGATCGGCACGGTGCGTCGGGTGGTCTATGCGAGCCCCGACTATGTCGCGCGACACGGCGTGCTCCGGCATCCGAGCGAACTTGCCGACCATGATTGCATCACCTTCGAGAACGTCACGGCCGCCCATGTCTGGCGTTTCCTCGACGAGGGGCGCGAGCTGGCTGCGCCGATCCGGTCGCGGCTGATCGTCAATACGGCGGAATCCGCCGTCGACGCGGCGATATCCGGTCTCGGCTTGACGCGGGTGCTTTCCTATCAGGTGGCGCGCCAGGTGGCGGACGGCCTGCTCGTGCCGCTACTGGAGACCTTCGAGCACCCGGCGCTGCCGGTCCAGCTCGTCTATCTTCCCCAGGGGCTGGTGCCGATGAAGCTCAGGGCCTTCGTCGATTTCGCGGCCCCGCGGCTGCGCGCGGTCCTGCGATAGCGGCAAGCGTCCCTAGTCCGTCTGGTTGCGTTCGCCCGTCGTCGGCCGGATGTGGCGGGCGTAGGTCCGGCCGACGCGGATCTCGCTACCGTCGGAGAGAAGGGCGATGAGCGCGGCAAAGGGGGCCTGCTTCAGCCCCACGATACAGTCCCGGCGCACGATCGAGCTGCGATGCAGCCTCAGGAATTCTGCGGGATCGAGGCGACGTTCGAGCGAGGCAAGGCTTTCGTGGTGCAGATACGACCGTCCATCGACGTGTATGCGAACATAGTCGCGTTCCGCCTGAAAGCGCACGACCCTGTCGAGCGCGATCCGCACGAATTCTCCCCGGGCCTTGATCCAGAGATCGCTGGTCTGGGTGTCGTGCTTGCGCAGCGCCTGGCGGAGCGCCGTCACGGTTTCGTTGAGTTCGAGCACCCGCTCGGCGCTCGTGCGCGCGGCGATCGCAACGCGGGCGCGCTCGATTGCCGTGCGCAGGCGGCTGGATTCGATCGGCTTGGTGACATAGTCGACCGCCGCTGCTTCGAAGGCGCGCAGCGCATAGTGGTCGAAGGCAGTCACGAAAACGACCGCGGGCGCGTTGTCGCCCAGCTGCTCGAGGATGTCGAAGCCGGTGCCGCCGGGCATCTGGATATCGAGCAGGATCGCGTCCGGCGAAAGTTCGGCCACCATCGAGCAGGCCTGCTGCACGTTGCCGGCCGTTCCGACCACCTCGACTGCTGGAATTGCACCGAGCAGGCGAAGGAGGCGCCGTCGCGCCAGGGGCTCGTCATCGATGACGAGGATTGAAAGCGGAACAGTCTGGATTTCATTCATGCAAGCCTCAGGGGCATTGTGATTGCAGCTCTGAAACGACGGGGGGTCACGAGGCCCGAAACGCAGGCGCCGACACCCGGAAAACGGGCCTGGACGCGCTCGGCAACATTCTTGAGGCCGATCCCCGTGCCCGGCCACCGGGCGGTATCCGGCGCCGCTGCAATGTCGTTTTCGACGGCGATTTCCAGCGCCTGGCCCACCTTGGCGGCGCTGATGACGATTTCCACCTGTTCCGGCGAACGGCTGACGCCGTGCTTGACGGCATTCTCGATCAGCGGCTGCAGGATGAGGCTTGGCACCAGTGCCTCCTCAAGGCCGTTGGCGATGTCCATCCGGAGCCGCATGCGATCGCAATAGCGCTCGCTCTCGATGTGCAGGTAACCGGCCTGGAGTGCGAGTTCGTCGGCGAGCCGCACGTCGTGCAACGGATCGAGCTCCAGTGTCGTGCGCAGAAAATTGGACAGCGACATCACCATGCGCGTGGCGGCAAGGGGCTGCCCCTCCTCGATCAGGCCGGTGATGGAGTTGAGCGTGTTGAACAGGAAATGCGGATTGACCTGGTAGCGCAGCGCCCGCATCTGCGCGGCGAGCGCCTCCTCGCGCGAGATGGCCAGGCGCCGCTCGCGCTCGCGCAGTTCGAAGCTGTAGAGCAAGGCGACGAAGAAGAAGGACCAGCCGACGAAGGTCGCCATGCTGTAGACCAGCGTGTAGCCGATGCTGGTCCAGTCCGGGGCGATCGGGTCGGGACGCACGATGAAAAGATAAAGAAGAAAGTCGACGCCGGTATTGGCGATGGCGGCCATCAGAGCGGTCGCGAAGCCGACGACGATCTTCAGCGCGATGTGCTGATGGCGGACGCCGAACATCGAAGCCGCGATGCCATAGGAGAAGGCCATGCCGCAGGACATCAACAGCAGCTTGCCCGGCGCCGACATGATCGGATCGATCCCAAGGATCGCCCACAGAATGCTGCTGACCAGGAATTCCACGAACCAGTAGAGAAAACCGAGCCAGAGCGTCGCGCGCCGCAGGCTGGCGATATAGGCGCTCTCGTCTACCGATCTTGCGTCATCCTCAAGGTTCATGGCCATTTTTATCGTTCAACCGGCCGCCGATGTCGATTGCCGTTCGTCGGTCAAATCGAGCCGTTGGCAGAAAGGCCCGGACTTTCGACCATTGCCGGCCGTCGTTGGCCGGAGAGCGACGATCAGGCCAGCCGCAGCGGCATGGTGATCGCTGCCCGAAAGCGGTGGGGAGCAACGAGGCCGGAAATGAAGGCGCCAACCTCGGGAAACCGGGCCTTGATGCGGTCGGCGACATTCCTCAATCCGGTGCCGGTCCCGGTCGGTTTATTCGCCGGGCGCGGCGGCTCGCCCGCCATGTCGTTTTCGACGGCGAGCTCCAGCGTCTCGCCGTGCCTTGCCGCCCGGATCACGATCTCGACCACGCCGATCGAACCGCCGACGCCGTGCTTGATCGCATTTTCGATCAGCGGCTGAAGGATCAGGCTTGGCACCAACGCCTGCTCCAGGCCCGGTGCAATGTCGAGCTTGACCCGCATGCGGTCAGAGAAGCGCTCGCCCTCGATGGTGAGATAGCCGAGCTGCAAGGCCAACTCGTCGGCAAGGCACACGTCCTGCATCGGATCGAGCTCGAGTGTCGTACGCAGGAAGGAGGAGAGCGAGAGCACCATGCGGCGGGCGGTCGTCGACGCGCCTTCTTCGATCAGCCCGGCAATCGAGTTCAAGGTGTTGAACAGGAAGTGCGGATTGACCTGGTAGCGCAGCGCCCGCATCTGCGCCGTCAGCGCTTCCTCCCGTGTCACGGCAAGCCGGCGTTCCCGCTCGCGCAGTTCGTAGTTGGCAAGAAGGGCGATGTAGAGAAACGCCCATCCGTGAAACAGTGCCATGCAATAGATGAGCGTGTAGCCGACATTGGTCCAGTTGATCGGGCCCGGATCGCCATGCTCGATCAGGCCGTGACTAAGGAAGTCGACGCTGGCATTGATCGCCGCGGCGACGAGCGCCAGGGCGGAGCCGAGCAGAAGCTTGAAGAGGATGGACCGGCCTCGGAAGCGAAAGAGCGCCGCTGCCATCGCATAGGACATGAGTGTCCCGTTCAGCATCAGGATCAAGGTGATTGGCGCGATCGCGATCGGGTCGTGTCCGAGGAAAGCCCAGAGCGTCGTGCTGATGACAAACTGCATGAACTGGTAGAGGAGCCCGAGGACGAGCGTCGCTCGCCGAACGCTTGCGGCATATCCAGCCTCGTCAGGCAAAACCGTCTCATGTCCTCGCGCCATGCGAGGTTTTATCCTTCAAGTCCATACGGTTGTCGATTGCCGTTCGTCGCCGAAAACAAGCCGTTTGCAGAAAGCCACAGCCCTTCAACGCCGCAATCTGCCGTTTGCAGAAAGCCGAATTCTCGCTTTTTGCGGGCTTGCTATAGCCGCCCCATGACCCGTGCTTTCCCGGCGATTCCGATCGCCTGGGAATTGTGCGCCCACGAATGCAAAGGAAAAGGGGCAGACATTGAATACCTGTGCGAAGGCGGACGTTTTGAGGATCAACCTTTTGAGCTCGACCGCGCTCGGCCGGGCCGGCCTTGTCTCGATGCTGCTGGCGGCGGCGCCGTTCGCAGCGTCGCCGGCAAAGGCGGCCGGATTGCTGGTTCCAAACGACACGACGTGGTCCAGCGACCATACGATCAACGGCAATCTCGTGATCCGTGGCGGGCCGGGCGGCGCGACGCTGACGATCAACAGTGGCGCCAAGGTCGAAAGCACCGATGGCTACATCGCAGACAGCCGCGGCAGCGTCGGGACGGTCGTCGTCTCCGGGCCGGGCTCGACCTGGGACATCGTCGATGCTAACCCCAACGGCGACCGCATGCTCTTCATCGGCGGCTTCGAAGGCGGTATCTATGGCGGCAAGGGCACGCTGATCGTCGAGAACGGCGGCAAGGTTTCGGCCAAGGAGACCTATGTCGGTGCCCTGCAGGAGGGCGACGGAACGCTCGTGGTGCGCGGCGCGGGTTCCATGCTAAACACCGAGTTCCTGGGCGTCGCCTACGGCGCACTGACGCTCAACACCGCTACGGTTCGGATCGAGGACGGCGGCCTTGTCAACACCAAGAAGGCCTACCTCGAAAACGGCACGGTTCTCGTCACCGGCGACAATACGCGCTGGGTCAATACCGGTGAACTCACGATCGGCGACAGCTTCATCGTCGAAAAAGGCGCTGTCGTTTCGACCAACACCGCGATCCTACGCGAGGACGAAAGCACCGACACCATCCAGGCTGCCATCGACGGCGCCGGCAGTGAGCTCAAGGTCGCCGACAGGTTGCTGATCGGCGAGGCTGGTCGGGCGAACCTTTCGATCGCCAACGGCGGCAAGCTCTCGGTTGGCGGGGACATCGTGCTCTCCGCCGTCGGCGGCATCAACAACGAGGGCATGGGCAACCTGACGATTGGCGGCAAGGTCAATCTCAACAACATCGCTGAACCGATCGCCGAACAGGCGCAGGCGGCAGGCACGGTCAATTCCTCGGCGAAGATCGATTTCGGACCGCGCAAGGGCTACGTCAACTTCAACCATACGAACACGGGCTACGAGTTCGCCAACACGATGGTCGGCAAGGGCACGATCACCAACTTCTCCGGCGAGACCATCGTTGGCGGCGACCTGTCGAAGTTCTATGGCAAGGTGAATGTCTCCGGCGGCAAGCTGGTCCTGAAGGGCAATATCGACACGATCGACAACGACCCGGACAACGGTCCCGTGGACTTCAGCGAGACCCGGTTCGAAGTGTCCGGCGGCACCCTAATCGTCGATGGCGAAACGGGGCGGGTAGAGGGCGATCGCTTCTATACCAATGAAGTGAATGTGCTCGGCGAGTTGAACCGCATTCGCAATCCGAACTCGACCGCTTTCGGCAGGCTCGGGGGCTCCGGCACGGTCGGCGACACGTTTATTGACAAGAATGCGATCATTTCGCCGGGCAACAATTCGACCGGCACGCTGACGATCATGGGCCGGCTGGACATGGCGTCCGGCTCGATCTACGAGGCCGATATCGCCGGCGATGGTCGCTCCGACCGGATCGTTGTCAAGAGCATAGGCACCAACGACAACACCGGTATCGCCAAGATCGGAACCGGCACCAATGTCCAGGTGACGGCGCTCGATGCCAACACCAGCTACAAGACCGGCCAGACCTACACCATCCTGACTGCCGATCGTGCGATCGAAGGCAAGTTCGCCGAGGCGATTTCGAAATCGGCGTTCCTCGAAATCTCGCTCGACCAGAAGGAAAAGCAGGTCGATCTGACGATCAAGGTCAAGAACGGCGGCAAGCCGGGCGGCGAAGAGCCGGGTAAACCGGGTGAGCCGGGTGGAGAGCCGAAACCGGGCGAGCCTGAACCCGGTGTTTTCGAAGGCGAAGCTGCCACTGGCAATCAGCGGCAGACGGCACTGGCGCTGAACACGCTTGCCCAGAGCGGCCCGTCGGTCGGCCTCTACAATGCATTGACGCTGCTCGACGGCGCCGGGGCACGCCGTGCCTTCGATCAGCTCTCCGGCGAAGTCCATGCGTCGGCCCAGACCGCGTTGATCAACGACAGCAGCCTGTTGCGCAACGCGGCGAACGACCGCATCCGCGATGCTTTCGGCGACGTCGGCGCGGCCAACGTCCCGGTTCTGGCCTACGGTCCGGAGGACAAGATCACGACAGGCGCAGTCGCGGCGGTCAACTCTGTCCCCGTGGCGCCGCCGGCCATGGTCGGTTGGGGCCAGGTATTCGGCTCCTGGACCAACACCGACGGCAACGGCAACGCCGGTGCGCTCGACCAGTCGACCGGCGGCTTCGTCACCGGTTTCGATGCGGCAATCGCGGACAATGCGATCGTCGGCATCATGGCCGGTTACAGCCGCACCAGCTTCGACGTTGACAGCCGCTCGGCGAGCGGCAACAGCGACAACTACCACCTCGGCGTCTATAGCGGCAGCCGTTGGGGCGACGTCGCATTGCGCTCGGGCCTCGCCTACACCTGGCACTCGATCAACACGTCGCGCAATGTCGCCTTCCCGGGCTTCAGCGATCACTTGAAGGCCGATTATGACGCCGGCACCTTCCAGGCCTTTGGTGAAGTCGGCTACCGCATCGATCTGCCGAGCGTCGCGCTCGAGCCCTTCGCCAACCTCGCCTATGTCAGCCTGCACACCGATGGCTTTACCGAGCGCGGTGCCGCAGCCGCGCTGTCGAGCAGGAGCAACACGACCGACACGACGTTCACGACGCTTGGTCTTCGCGCCTCGGCGCCGCTCGCCCTCGGCACCACGGAAGCAAAGCTGCGCGGCATGCTCGGCTGGCAGCATGCCTTCGGCGATACGACACCGTTCTCGTCGATGGCGTTCGGCACGGGCAGCGCCTTCTCGGTCGCCGGTACGCCGATCGCCGAGGATGCGGCGATCATCGAGGCCGGCATCGACTTCGCGCTGACCGGCAATGCGAGCCTTGGCATCACCTATACCGGCCAGTTCGGCTCCGGCACGACGCAAAACGCCGTCGACGCCAAGCTCGACGTGCGCTTCTGATGGGCAGGCTCGTCTGGCTCTCGACAATGCTGATGGCGACCTTCGTCGCCATCACACCGCTTTATGGGCAAGACGCTGCCGGAAAGCCGGCAGCGCCCTCCCAGCTTTCGGAGACCTTCGAGGACTGGAGCGTCGCCTGCGCCGAGATCGAGGGGAAGAAGCATTGCCTCCTCTCGCAGCGCCAGTTCCACAAGGGCGGTCAGCATGTGCTGACGATCGAGCTCCGCACGGCGGACGCCGGGCTTGAGGGGAGCCTCGCGCTCCCCTTCGGTCTCTACTTGGATAAGGGCGTGACGCTCGGTGTCGACGAGGCGACGGGCGGCAAGCCGACCGGCTTCCGCACCTGCCTGCCGCTCGGCTGCATCGTGCCTTTGACCTTCACCGAATCGACGGTTGCGCTGCTGCGCAGCGGAACGGCGTTGAAGATCGGCGCATTTGCGAGCGATAGCGAAAAGGACGTGGCGTTCGCTGTCTCGCTCAAGGGCTTTACCGCAGCGCTCGACCGCGTGATTGCCCTGTCCGGAAAGAGCTGAGGCAACGTCACGGCCTTCGCTTCGCCGCCAGGCATCTGGCGGGCTTTTTTAAAGGTGTGCAGCCTCCCGGGGCGGGCCCGGTCGTGCGAAAGGGCGCGGCCGGGTCTTCTCCATGTGTAGAGCCGAGCATAACCATCCCGGCGCGCCACCGCTGGCGGGCGCGTACGGACTATCGGGACGTTACGTCGATCGCCTCGCCGATAGCGTAGAAATGCCCGCCCGCGACATAGTGCAGGCTGCGCAAGGCGGTATCGGCCGTTTCGAACATCCAATGCCCGTCGCGAAACACCCGATCGTCGGCCCAGGCCGCGAAGACTTCGCCGATGAACAGGTCATAGCGGCTCTCGATCGACGGCTCGCTGATCAGCCGGCAGGCAAGCCAGGCGGAACAGCCGGCGACGAGCGGAAGGTCATGGTCTGGCATCTGGAACAGTTCGACGCCGGCATTGCGCAGCTTGTCGGGATCGTCGTGAAGGCTCGTGGTGCCCACCGCATGGGTCAGAACCGCCTGGGTGGCGGTCGGCACCTGGATGACGAACACGCCCGCTTCCTCCGCAAGGCTGCGAGTACGGGTGGCGCTGTCGAGAACGACTGTCAGCTTGGGCGGATCATAGTCGAGCGCGCAAGCCCAGGCGGCCGCCATCACATCCTCGATGCCGCCATGGCGGGCCGAAACCAGGACTGTCGGGCCATGGTTCAGCAGACGGTACGCCTTTTCGAGAGGAACGGCACGAATATGCGAAACCATCAGACTACCTCGGCCGCCATTGGCGGACATTGACCGATCATGCCTCCTCTATAGGGGCGCTGCATTTCGCCAACAAGCGCAAGCTTTCGCGGTGCCGGAGGGGCTGAGCGGCGGCGGACGCCGCGCGCTTGAATGGGATACAGGCGGGCACAACATAAGCGTTTGACAAACCCATACCCAATTGGCTATACGTTGTCTCATAGCCAATCGGGTATGAAACATGTCGCAACTACAGGACGCGGTTTTTCGGGCGCTCGCCGATCCCACACGCCGTGGGCTCTTCGAACACCTTTGTCGGCAGGGGGATACCACGGTCGTCGGATTGCTCGCCGACGCCGGGGTTTCGCAGCCGGTCGTGTCCAAGCATCTCAAGATCCTGAAGGCTGCGGGGCTCGTGCACGACCGCCACGAGGGCCGATACACCTATTACAGCGCCCGGCGCGAAGCGCTCACGACGCTGGTTGACTGGACGACGGAGATGGCCGGCTTCTGGCAGGACCGCTTCGATGATCTCGATGATTTGTTAAAGAGAATGGATCAATGACCGAAACAACCGAAACCACCCGCTCCGTCGTTGTCGAACGCGAATTTGCCCATGCGCCGGAAAAGCTTTGGCGGGCGCTCACCCAGCCGCATCTGATCGCCGAATGGCTGATGCGCAACGATTTCGTGCCGGAAGTCGGCCGCCGGTTCACGCTGTCGGCCGATTGGGGCCATGTCGACTGTCAGGTCGAGACGATCGAGAAGGATCGCTCGCTCGCCTATCGCTGGGACACAAAGGATCTCTCAAGCGTCGTCACCTGGACCCTTATCCCGACCAGCGGCGGGACCAGCCTGCGCATGGAGCAGCGCGGCTTCAAGGCGCACCAGAAGTCCTACTACCAGGGCGCAACCGTCGGATGGCGGCGCTTCATCGACCAACTTTCCGAGGTCGTCGCAAGGCTCGACTGACATCCGCTTGTGCCATCACCGTTTCTCAAACGCGAGGTATCGCAATGACCTCTCTTATACGAACGATCCATCGCTGGACATCGCTGATCTTTTCGCTTGCCGTTGCTGCGATCTTCGCCGGCATGGCCCTGACGACGCTTCCGGAGTGGGTTTATCTTACGCCACTGCCGCCCTTGGCCGTGCTTGTGCCGACGGGCCTCTATCTCTTTGCGCTGCCATATCTGGGCAAGCCGCAGAGCAGGATGCAGGCGGCGGAGTAGGAATAGCGCCGGCCCGGCTCAATCCGCGGAAAGAGCCGGGCTGGCGAAGCGTTTGCGATATTCGGCCGGCGTGACGCCGACATGCCGCATGAAGGCGCGCCGGAGCGTGTCGGCATCGGCAAAACCGCAGCGGGCGGCGACCTGCTTGGGGGCGTCCTGCCCCTGTTCGAGCAGGCGCCGGGCCGCAGCGACACGGGCCTCCTCCACCCAGCTCGCCGGCGTGATGCCGACCTCGCTGCGGAAAAGCCGGGAAAAATGGCGCGGGCTGAGATCCATGCGTTTTGCAAGGGTCGCGACGCTGTGATCCTGTCCGGGATTGGCGACGACCCAGCGCTGCAATTCCTGGAGCGCCGAGCGGCCGGCCGGCATGGCCTCGCCCTTGCGGCTGAACTGCATCTGCCCGCCCGGCCGCTTGAAGAACATCACCAGCTGGCTTGCCACTCGCATGGCGATCTCGTGCCCGAGATCCTCCTCCACCAGAGCAAGCGCCAGGTCGAGACCGGCCGTCACGCCGGCGGCCGTGCGAACCGGGCCGTCGCTAACATGGATGGCATCCTCGTCCACCGTGACCTTGGGATAACGCTGCGCCAGCCGCGCGGCGACGGCCCAGTGCGTGGTCACACGCCGCCCGTCAAGCAGGCCGGCGGCCGCCAGGAAAAACGCGCCGCTGCAGACAGAACCGTAGCGCCGGACCGTCGGTGCACATTGCCGCAGCCAATCAAGGACGATGCCGTCGGCGGGCACGTCCGTGGCATTGGGGCAGCCGGCGACGAGCAGGGTATCGATCGGATCGTCAAAGTCGCGGCCGATCACTCGGTCGGCCATCAGCCGCACGCCGGATGAGCTGCGCAGCGGCTCCGGTCCGGCCGCAGCGACGAGAAGGCTGTAAGCCTCCCGGCGAACCTGCGCATTGGCTTCGGCAAAGACGTCGAGCGGGCCGGAGACGTCGAGGAGCTGCACGCCGGGCAGCGCCACCATCACGACGGTTCTGGTTTTCTCCTGCATCCGCGGCCGCTCCAAACCGGATTTGTCTTTATTTGACGTATCACGTCGATTGCAGACAATCCAGGCGGTTCTATCCTTTGGGTGCTTAGAAACCCAGGAGAAGACGATGCCATTCATTGCCGAAGATGCGACCGTTCCCGACAGCAAGCTGGCCAGGGCGATTACCGAATACATCCGCGATACGGAAACCGAACTGCTCTTCAACCATTCGAGCCGCGTCTACCATTTCGGCGCGCTTGCGGGCGTTCATCGCGGCCTGACGTTCGACCGCGAACTGCTTTATGCCGGCGCGATGTTTCACGACATCGGCCTGATGCCGAGCCATAGCAGCAAGACCGAGCGCTTCGAAGTCGATGGCGCCCATGCCGCCCGCGATTTCCTGCGCAGCCACGGCATTTCGGAGGCAGATGCCTACACGGTCTGGACGGCGATCGCGCTCCATACCACGCCGGGCGTGCCCGAACACATGCATCCCGTCGTGGCGCTGGTGACGGCCGGCGTCGAGATGGACGTGCTCGGGCTGACCTACAAGCAATATTCCGACGCCGAGCGCGAGGCGGTGGTCAGTGCCTTCCCGCGCACGCCGACCTTCAAGGAGGACATCATCCAGGCCTTCTACGACGGCATCAGGCACAAGCCGGACACCACCTTCGGCAACGTCAAGGCCGACGTCATCGCCGACAAGGAACCGCACTTCCATCGCGGCAACTTCTGCAGCGTGATCCGCTGCTCGCACTGGCACGGTTAGGATGGGGCTGGTCGCTGGGGCCGTTGCCCGGGCGGCCAGGTTTGCACGTCAATTGTCGATTTCAGCGGCTGAGCCGACAAGCACTTCCTTTAGGCTTACTCCACGAGGCAGTCGATCAATGCTCGGGTCGCAGCCGCAAGGTTTCTATGCGGCGGATAAATGAGGGAGAAGGGACGCGACCGGCCACCGAATTCCGGCAGAAGCTCGACCAGACTGCCGCGCAAGAGCCGATCGCGCACGACGAAGTCATAGGTCTGGCATATGCCGAGACCCGCCTCCGCCAGCGACACGGTGCCCAGCACATCGTCCTCGACTTGCACGGGACCATGGGGCACCCAGTCGACATCCGAACCATCGATCCGCAGCAACCAGGGAGCCGGGCGGCCGGTGCTTGGCATGACGAAGGGCAGGCAGGTATGTGCTGCGAGCTCCTCGATCGTATGCGGCCTGCCGCGCCGCGCGACGTAATCGGGCGAGGCAACCAGCTTCAACGGCGCATCTTCGAGCTTGCGTCCGACCAGTCCGCTGTCTGGAAGCTGGCCGAGGCGGATGGCGAGGTCGTAGCCCTCGGCGACGAGATCGACATTGCGGTTGGCGATTGACAGTTCGACCGTAACGCCTGGATGGCGCAGCGCAAAGCGCGCCAGTTTCTCCGGTAGCTGGAAATGCCCGAAGGTTGTGGAGGCGCTGAGACGGACCCGGCCGCCAAGGGCGCCTTCGCCCTGGATGGCCCGCTCCGCCTGGTCGATCGCGTCAAAGGCTACGCGGACCTGGTCCAGATAGGCGCGGCCCGCTTCCGTGAGGCTGATCCGCCGCGTCGTGCGCCGCACCAACTGCGTGCCGAGCTTGGTTTCGAGGCGGGTGATCGCACGGCTGAGCACGGAAGGCGTGGTGGCGAGCGCCACCGCGCCGGCGGTCAGCGATCCCTTGTCCATGACGGTGATAAAGGCCTCGACGTCGGCGAGATGATCGAAGCGTCGCATTCTTGCCTTTCAAGACCAAATCATTTCCACAAAGGCGCATTTATCGCCGCAAATCGAAGCAATAAATAAGCAGCATCAGTCAACGGTCGCAAGCTCAGACCCGCTTCAAACAGGAAAAGATGATGCCGAACACCAACGCAAATCCGAAGAAGCCCGTCCTCTTTGTCCTCACCAGCCATGGTACCAAGGGGGAAAGCGGGCAGCCGACCGGTTTCTATCTCGGCGAGGTCACGCATCCGCTTTCGGTGCTCGAAGCCGCCGGCATCGCGGTCGAATTCGCGTCAATCAAGGGTGGCGAGCCGCCGGTCGACGGCCTCGACCTGGAGGATGACACCAATCGACGCTACTGGAACGACGAGGCGTTCCGTGCCGCAATCCGCACGACGGCTAGGCTCGACGATGTCGATCCCGAGCGCTACGCGGCCATCTTCTTCGCCGGCGGTCACGGTGCGATGTGGGACCTGCCGCAAAGCAGCGCCGTCGACCGGGCAACCCGTTCGGTGTTTGAGGCCGGCGGTGCCGTCGCAGCGGTCTGCCACGGTCCGGCAGCGCTCGTAAATGTCAGGCTTTCCGACGGCCGCTATCTGGTCGCCGGCCGCAATGTCAGCGCCTTTACCGATTCCGAAGAACGCGCCGTTGGCCTCGACAAGACGGTGCCGTTCCTGCTCGCAAGCACGCTTGTCGAGCGCGGTGCGACGCATCATCCGGCCGCGGACTGGACATCGAAGGTAGTTGTCGATGGACGGCTGATCACCGGCCAGAACCCGCAGTCGGCGACCGGGGTCGGCGAGGCGCTTCGCGATCTCCTGAGCGCCTGAACCAGGCGTCGCCGGGCATTTGGAAAGTCCGGCAAAGTCTCTCCCGATCGTGCTGCCGGCGATGCGTCGCCGACAGCGTGAGGCGAACCGGACAGGTGGGGCGCTCGACTGCCCTTGCGTTGGCCATGGCGGGAAACCGGAAAAACCGCCATGTTCGCCATCCCTGTCGCGTCCGGTTGACACGGCTCGCACACCCTTGGGTAAGCCGTCGCGGGCCGGAAAGTTCCCTCAGTGAGGCGGCGTCAGCCGCGCCGCGCCGCCTCGATCGCGGCGACGTCGATCTTGCCCATAGTCATCATCGCTTCGAAGGCGCGCTTTGCTTCGCCGCCGCCGGCCGCCAGCGCATCGGTCAGGACCCTTGGCGTGATCTGCCAGGAAATGCCCCATCTGTCCTTGCACCAGCCACAGGCGCTCTCTTGGCCGCCATTGCCGACAATGGCGTTCCAGTAGCGGTCGGTCTCTTCCTGATCATCGGTGGCGATCTGGAACGAGAAGGCCTCGTTGTGCTTGAACATCGGGCCGCCGTTGAGACCGAGGCAGGGAATGCCGGCGACGGTGAATTCCACCGTCAGCACGTCTCCCGCCTTGCCGGACGGAAAGTCGCCGGGCGCCCGGTGTACGGCGCTGACCCGGCTATCGGGAAAGATCTCGGCGTAGAAGCGAGCGGCCGTCTCGGCCTCCTTGTCGTACCAGAGGCAGATCGTGTTCTTGGCCATGACGCGTCCTTTCGTTTTGAAGCTGGATGGGCCGTTTCCTTCGCCACCTGCCCTGCGAGATAGGTCGGCGCCCCCGTTTCTCCACACTGAAATTCCCAGGCGGGGGCGTTTGCCGGGCGCAATGTCGGTCCGATCCACATGCGCCGGGTCGTCGCATCCGCCGGTTTCCCGTTGGAAATTCAACCGCTGATACCTAATTGTGCGGCTTCGATACGCGCGTGGGGCTTCTCCTCGCGCGCCTTAGGGGATGCGGATGATACAACTGAATGGAACTGTTGCAGTGGTTACCGGCGCTGGTCGTGGTCTCGGGGCGGCACTGGCCTATGCCCTGGCCGAAGCGGGATGCAATCTCGTTTTGTGCGGGCGCAGCCAGAGCGCCCTCAAGGACGTGGCCGAACCGATTGCCCGCAATCTCGGGCGACGGGTACAAACCGTCGCGCTCGATCTTGCGGACGTGAAAAGCGTCGCTGCGGCAGTCGAGCGCATCAAGGCCGAGAACGGACATATCGATATCCTCGTGAACAACGGCGCCATGTGGCTCGAGGACAGTGACGAGGATCATCCCGATGACGCGGTCATCGGCGTCATCAATGCGGCCGTTACCGGAACCTTCCTGTTTACCCAGGGGCTGCTGCCTTTGCTCGCTCACTCGGCCCGGCCGGATATCGTCACGATCGGCTCGATCAGCGGCCTGCCCAACGCCGCACTCCAGACCGTGTCCGTGCCCTTCTATGCGGCCAAGCGGGCGCAGGCCGCCCTTGCCGACGGTCTGCGCCAGAAGCTTACCGGTACGCCCATCCGTTCGATCGTCGTCCACCCGCCATACATTGAGGACATCTCGCCGCTTGATGGCGCATGGGAGGCGGCCGGCGATCGACGGAAGGGCGAGGCGGCGACGAACCGCGACATCGCCGAAGCGGTGCTGTTCGCGCTGACGCGGCCGCGGCACGTGACCTTGTCGATCACCGTCGATGCCGACGAAGGCGGCCTCTACCCGTCGCCGGCTAGCTCCGCCTAGCGCCGAGGCGTTATAGGGCGCCGACCCCGACATATTGCCGAACGCCCGCGAAGGCGGTCGGCAAAAATCAGCCATCGTTCGCCGAGATCTTTCGATTTCAATCGTCCACATGTGCAGACGATAAGTCCAATTTTGGCCGACTACAGAGCCGCCGTCCACGTCGATATATCCATGACACCAACAATGGAGAAACGACACCATGCCTTCTGTCTCTGAACCGATCTTCACCGCAGGCTTTCCGCTCGGCAGCTCCGCCGGCCTGGTCACCGCCTTCGAATGGCTCGGCCAACCCTATCGCCTCACCCGAGTCGACATGCTCGGGGAAATGCGCACCGACGCCTATGAGCGCTTCAACGGCCGGGTCGAAACGCCCGCGCTGGTGACCGAAAAGGGCGACGTGCTGACCGAGACTATGGCGATCGCACTGTGGCTGGAGGGGCGCGATCACGAGCGCCGCATCTCGTTCGCCCCGGGCACTTTCGAGGCGGCCCGCATGCACCAGTTCATCGCCTTCCTCAACACCGGCTTCACCGGCGCCTTCTTCACGATGTGGGTGGCGCTGGAAACCGAAGACGCCACGGAGGAGTACCGTGAAACCCTGCGCGCCTTCGGCCGCGAATTCGTCGCCAAGCGTCACAAGCAGCTGGAAGCGATGATGGGCGACAGCGATTACCTGCTCGGCGACCGGCCGACGCTTGCCGATGCGGTCTTTGCCGGCGTGGCCCGCTGGGTCGATTTCCATGAGGCGATCGATCCCAAGGACTATGCGCGCAACTACCCGCGCATCAACGCGCTGCGCCAGCGCATAGAGGCCGACCCCGCTTTCCGTTTCGCCGTGGCGATCGAGGATGGTGAACCTGCCGCCGGCAGCGGTGCGATGAAGGGCCTCGTGCCGCTTGAGGATGTGTTGCGGATGACGGGCGCACTCCGAGCGTAATCTAAAAAGTGAGGTGGCGCACCGGCAGGCGGTGCGCCACCTCAGATATTTGCAGCGGCCAGGCCGCCGCCGACCTCACACCTCGAATACGTCGACGAACGATTCCGGGAAACTTTGCCGGGCAACCTTTTCGTTGATGACGAGCAAAGCTTCGTAGGACACCGGATCGAAATCCTTGTCGACCGGAAGCACCTCGCGTCCGAACAGGAGGTTCAGCCGGGCGGCGTCGAGATTGCCGCGCTCGAATGGTTCCGTGCCGAAATGATGCCAGAGGGCATGGAGGAAGGCCGCATCAATGCGGTGCGCTCCGGAACCCGGCCGGGCATGACGGGGCAATGCCTTGATCGGCGTTGCTCCCTTGGGGTTGGCCCGACGGATGACGAACTGGATGCCGGTGCCCGGCATCGCGTAGGGAAAACCCCGGTGTTTCGTCATATCAGCCAGCTTGGCCATTCTATTCTCCTTAGGCGGTCTGCTTTTCGCCAATCTTGTCCTCAGTCTTCGTGTCGAAGTCGGAGGCGTCGTGGCGCTCATGCAATTGTTCGGACGGGTTGCCGCTCAAGCGGTTGACCATGCGGCCACGCTTGACCCCCGGACGGGCGGCGATCTCTGCCGTCCAGCGCTGGACGTGCTCGTAGCTCTGGACCTCGAGGAAGGTACCCGCATCGCCATATACCTGCCCGAGCGCCAGATTGCCATACCAGGGCCAGGTGGCCATGTCGGCAATGGTGTATTCTTTGCCGGCGAGGAACCGGTTTTCGGCGAGATGGCGATCGAGCACGTCGAGCTGGCGCTTCACCTCCATGGCGTAGCGGTCGATGGCGTATTTGATCTTCATCGGCGCATAGGCATAGAAATGGCCGAAGCCGCCGCCCAGAAACGGTGCCGAACCCATCTGCCAGAACAGCCAGTTCAAGGTCTCGGTGCGGGCGCGAAGCTCGCTCGGCAGGAAGGCACCGAATTTCTCGGCGAGATAGGTGAGGATCGAGGCCGATTCGAACACGCGCACCGGCGCGCCGCCGCCCTTTGGCGCATGGTCCATCAGCGCCGGGATCTTGGAGTTCGGGTTGACGTCGACGAAACCGGAACCGAACTGATCGCCGTCTCCGATGCGGATCGGCCAGGCATCGTATTCGGCGTCCTTGTGGCCGGCTGCCAGCAGCTCTTCGAGCATGATCGTGACCTTGACGCCGTTCGGCGTCGCCAGCGAGTAAAGCTGCAACGGATGCTTGCCGACGGGCAGATCCTTGTCGCTCGTCGCTCCGGCGGTCGGACGGTTGATGCTGGCAAACGCGCCGCCATTGCCCTTGTCCCAGGTCCAGACCTTGGGAACGTCGTAGCCGGCGGGGAAATTGTCAGCGGGGGATTTCTCGGTCATCAAATCTGTCCTTGTCTTGGCGGAAACTTCGAACGTCGTGTTCGCTTATATAGGAAGTTTATCAAGCCACCACATCGACTTGGCTGCGAGGACGACCATGCTCAAAGGCCAGAAGCTGGAGAATTTTTTTATCGAAGTTGGATGAGACCGGCATCCGTCGGCACGAAACCGCACCTGTCGAAGTAGAATCCGCGCAGATGCGGGTCAAAGTCCACATGCAGCCATTCGCAGCCCGAGGTCTTGGCGTGCGTTACGGCCTCTTCGACGAGCAGCGTCGCGTAACCCTTACGCCTCAACGTTGACGTCATCATCGTATCGAGCAGGAAAGCGTGCACGCCACCGTCCCAGGCGACATTGACGAAACCTGTCAGTGCGCCCGAGATCCGCATGGTGACCCAGCCGAGGCTGAAGCGGCTGACCTGGCCGCTCCAGTCGTCTTCGGTCAACGGATGCTCGAAGCATTCGGCGTGCAGGGTATTCAGTTCCTTGTTTCCAAATGCGCCGCGCCAGGCAAAAGCGGGTACTTCAGTCGGATTTTCTGCCGTCAAGGTTCAACCTCAAAGTTTGCCGGGACCGATTTTGACCACAAGGCCCGGCTGCCGCCAAGCGCCGCCGAGTTCCTTCAAAAAAATCATGGGCCTCCCTTGATACCGGAAAACCGAGCTCCTATCTGCCGCCTAACCCGCTGGTCCGGGCCCCTCTGGCGAGAGCTTCGGCACTCTTGCGATGTCGGACCTTATTCCGACAACATGTGCCGATTGGGGACCCGTCTGTGGACTTTTCCTTCATGTCTGTAGTGTGGCTGGGAACGCCACTGTGGCTGTGGGCGAGCTTTTTCGCCCTCGTGATCGCTATCCTGTCGTTCGACCTTGGTATTCTCCATAAGGAGAACAAGGAGATCAACGTTGCCGAAAGCGTCAAGCTTTCCGCCTTCTATATTGCCCTGGGCCTGAGCTTCGGCGGCTTCGTCTGGTGGTATCTCGGTGCCGAGTCCGGCCTTGCCTATATGACCGGCTTCGTTGTCGAGAAGACCCTGGCGCTCGACAACGTCTTCGTCATCGCCCTCATCTTCTCCTTCTTTGCCGTCCCGCGCATCTACCAGCACCGCGTGCTCTTCTGGGGTATCCTCGGCGTCATCGTGCTGCGCGCGATCATGATCGGCGTCGGCGCGACGCTCGTCGCTGAGTTCTCCTGGGTTCTCTATATCTTCGCCGCCTTCCTCGTCTTTACCGGCATCAAGATGCTGGTGATGAAGGAGGCCGAGCCCAACGTTTCGGACAACGCGCTCGTGCGCTTCATGCGCAGCCGTTTCAACGTCACCGAGGAACATCACGGCGAGCGCTTCTTCGTGAAGCTCGTCAACCCGAAGACCGGCAAGATGACTTGGTTCATCACACCCCTCTTCATGGCGCTGGTCATGGTCGAGGTGGCTGACGTGATCTTCGCCGTCGACTCGGTTCCCGCGATCTTCGCGATCACCACGGACCCGTTCATCGTCTACACCTCGAACATCTTCGCTATTCTCGGCCTTCGCGCTCTCTATTTCGCGCTCGCTGCGATGATCCATCGCTTCCGCTATCTGAAGCCGGCGCTGGCCGTCGTCCTGATCTTCATCGGTTCGAAGATCTTCGTCGCCGATCTCCTGGGACTTGAAAAGTTCCCGGCGGCCCTGTCGCTCGGTGTCACCTTCGCGATCATCGCTTCGGGTGTTGTCTGGAGCCTGGTCAAGACCAAGGAAGAGCAACTGCCGGCATAACGCTGAGGCTCATCCGACCGTGACGAGAAACGCGGCGGCCTTCGAAAGAGGGCCGCCGCGATCTTTTTTGCCCTTGCCGGTCGCGGGGTCAGCCTTACTTCGCCCTCAAGGAGACGTGCCGGACGGCATTTAGAAGGAGGAGGAGGCGCGCATGACAGAGGACGAACGGGCCATCCGCAAGCTCGTCGAAAGCTGGATGGCCGCAAGCCGGACGGGCGATCTCGACACAGTCCTCTCGCTGATGACCGATGACGTGGTCTTCATGGTCCCCGGCCGTGATCCCTTCGGCAAGGAAACTTTCGCCGAAGCCTCGAAGGCGATGGCCGGCACGCACATGGAAGGGACCAGCGAGATCGTCGAGCTCCAGGTGCTGGGCGAATGGGCCTTCATCCGCAACCGCATCGAGGTGACGGCAACGCCGCCCCAGGGTGCAAGCATCCGGCGGTCAGGCTTCACCTTGACGCTCTTGCGCAAGGAGGCCGACGGCCGGTGGCGGCTGGCGCGGGACGCCAATCTTCTCGCTGAGGGGACTTGAGGCCACCCCCCCAAAGGATGCCGCAGAGAGACTGTCGCCCGGACGGCTTAGGGTTCGAGCCGTCCGGGCAAGGCCTCACCCGATGATCGCCTTCGGTTCGAGGAAGGCGTCGAGGCCGAAGGCACCGAACTCGCGGCCGATGCCGGATTGCTTGAACCCGCCGAAGGGCGCTTGAGCGTCGGCCGGGGTTTCGTTGATCACCACGCGTCCCGCCTCCAATTGTAGGGCGATGCCGCGCATACGTTCGGGGTCGGTGCCAAGAACGTAGGACTGCAATCCGTATTCCGTGTCGTTGGCAATCGCGATCGCCTCCGCTTCCGTTTCGTAGGAAAGAACGCTGAGCACGGGGCCGAAGACTTCCTCGCGCGCAATCCGCATGTCGTTAGTCACACCGGAAAACACGGTCGGGCGGACGAACCAACCCCGTTGCAGCCCTTCCGGCCGGCCTTCGCCGCCGACAAGAAGCGTCGCGCCCTCTTCCTGCCCCTGGCGGATATAGGCCTGGACACGCTTCCACTGCCGGGCGCTCACCATCGGGCCGATGTCGGAGGCCGGATCGCTCGAGGGTCCGGGCCGTAGCGCGGAAACGGCTTGCGCAAGGCGCGTTATCACCTCCGTATGTCTTTGCTTCGGAACAAGAAGCCGGGTTCCGGCGATACAGGCCTGCCCGCTGTTGCGGAAGGCCGATGCCAAAACATGCGGGATCGCCCGGTCGAGGTCTGCGTCATCGAGCAGGATCTGGGGACCCTTTCCGCCCAGTTCGAGCGTCACGCGCTTGAAGCTTTCCGCTGCATTGCGCAGGATCTCCCGACCGGTCGTGGTGGAGCCGGTGAAGGTAATCTTGGCGATGTCGGGATGCCGGCTGAGTTCCGCGCCGACCACGTGGCCGTAACCGTTGACGACATTGAGGACGCCATCGGGCAGTCGCGCTTCGTGCAAGACTTCGAGCAGCACCTGGGTCTGGATGGCGCTCATTTCCGAGGGCTTGATCACGATGGTCGTGCCGGCCGCAATCGCCGTGGCGAGCTTGGTGCAGATGAAGCCGATGTTGCTGTTCCAGGGTGTGATCGCCGCGGCTATGCCGAGGGGTTCCATCACCACCTCCGCATTGCCGATACGGCGGGTGAAGGCGTAGTCGGCCACGGTCCTTGCCGCGACGTCGAACACGTTTGCCGCGTGCGGTACGGAGAATGCGAGGAACGACTGCGGCGCGCCATACTCGGTGGCCATGGCTGCGCGAAGCGCATCGGCGCTGGCAGCGACGGCCTGCCCCAACGCTTGCAGCAGGGCGATCCGTTCGGCCGGTGTCGTTTGCCGCATGGCCGGGAAGGCCCGTTTCGCGGCAGCAATGGCCGCGCGCGCATCCCGCGCATCGCCCAGCCGTACCTCGCCGATCTTTTCCTCCGTGGCGGGATTGAAAAGCGCAAAGCGCTCGTCGCCGTGAGGCGCAACGAAAGCGCCATCGACATATATTTGCTCAATGATCTTCATCGTCCGATTTCCTGTTGCGGTGAAAGGGATATGCATCGGAACGATCGTCAGGATAAGGTCATCAATCACAGACGCTCTGATGAGGAAAATAGCGCAATGAAGGCGAGCCTGTCCGAACTGGAGGCGGTGGCGGCGATCGCGCGGCGCGGCGGCTTTCGGGCCGCTGCCCGGGAACTGGGGGTTTCGTCCTCGTCGTTGAGCCACGCGGTCCTGGCGCTGGAGGCGCGCCTCAACGTGCGCCTGTTCAACCGCACGACGCGATCGGTGGCGTTGACGACGGCAGGCGAGGCTTTCGTTGCCGAGATCCTGCCGGCTCTTGCCGCCATCGACGGCGCCGTCGAGCGGGCGACGGAGTCGCAGGCGCGACCGAGCGGCATGCTGCGGCTCAACACCTCCCCGGGAGCGGCGAAGATGGTTCTGCGGCCGCTGCTGATCGAGTATCTGCGGCGATATCCGGAGATGGCGCTGGAGGTTGCGACCGACAATGCGCTGGTGGATATCGTGGCGCTCGGTTTCGACGCCGGGTTTCGCCTCGCCGAGGCGGTTCCGCCGGATATGGTCGCCGTTCCGGTCGTGCCTCAGTTGCGCATGATCGTCGTGGGTTCGCCGGACTATTTTCGCGAAAGAGCGGTGCCGCTGCGGCCGGGCGATCTGATGCAGCACGCCTGCATCCGAGCGCGCATGGCAAGCGGCCGGATCTATCACTGGGAGTTTTCCCGGCGCGGGGAAAGCGTCGAAATCGACGTGCCGGGACCGCTCATCCTCGACGACAGCGAACTCATGCTTCAGGCGGCTCTCGGCGGGGTGGGACTGGCCTATCTCTCCGATCATCACGTCCGCGACGACGTCGAGGCCGGGCGTCTGGTTCCGATGCTGGAGGAGTGGACGCCGTCCTACGATGGGCTATGTCTCTATTTTCCTGGCCGCCGGCACGTGCCGGCGAAATTGCGTGCCCTGATCGATCTGGTTCGCGAACTGCGTTCCGGCAACGCCCGTGCCCCCGCGATGCAGGCTCACACCCCGCCTTCGGCCAGGTCTTGAAATTTTAACATGAGTATTACAGACAAGTTTATTTCTGCGTGCTAAGAGACACGGCGCTCGACTGGTCCCTTGGCCATAGACCGCCTCTCGGCAGGGGTGCGCATGCCGCGCCAAATCGAAATTCTATGATCGGATCCGACACAGTGGTCGACATCGATACGCGCCATCAGGTCTATTTCGCCAACCGTACTGCCCTGGTCGCCTATGCCACGCGGATCGTCGGATCGCGGGAAACGGCCGAAGATATCGTGCAGGAGGCCTTCATCCGTTTCGCGCCCGCAAACACCGGCAATCCGCCTTCTGCCGGACCGTCCGGACTTTCGCTCGCGTATCTCTACAAGATCGTCCGCAACCTGTCCCTCGACCTCTTGAAGCGCCGCAAGATCGAAGCGCGGGAAGAGCAGAGCGAGCCGCCGTTCTGGTCGATGCCGATCGAGGTGCCGACGCCTGAGGACATTATTCTCGTCAGCGATGAAATCAGGCGCATTTCCGGCATTCTCGAAGACCTTCCCGAGGAAGTGCGGGTCGCGCTCGAGATGCACCGTTTCGGCGGTTACACCCTCGAAGAGATCGCCGCCCACCTCGATATCTCCATCGCGACGGCGCACCGCCACGTGCGTGCCGCCATGATGCGGGTTGCGACAACGCTCGCCGATGACGCCTCCTAGAATTTCAGGGGTTCCCGTGTGAAAAAAAATCCGGCGCTGGTCGTCTTTATGACAAAGCGAAGGAACCACGGAAGCGTCCCGCTCCCCGGGGTCTCGGCTTGACGGGGTAGGGGGCTACAGAAACAAAGTGCTTAGGCGTCGAACATCCAAGCGGCAGGCAGGGCTTTGACCAAGGACAACCACATATCGGAGGCGCTGCTCGAAGAGGCCATGGACTGGTTCCTCGAGTTGAAGGCGCGCCCGAACTGTCGCGATACCGACGCCCGGTTCCGCGCCTGGTTGGGCCAGTCGGAATTGCATGGTCAAGCCTGGCAGACGGCGTTGCGGACCTGGCAGCTGCTCGGCGAGGTGCCGCCGGTGCACGAGCATCTTTGGCGCGGGGCAAGGCCGTCCGTTTCCGTCGAGCTACCGATGCGCCACCGCCGCCGGGTGGCGACAAGCGGCTTGGCCGCCGGTGTGGCGCTGGCGCTTGCTGCCTGCCTCGTGCTTTTCGTCTCCTTGCCGTCGCTTCTCGTGTGGTGGCAGGCCGATCATGTGACCGAGACGGCGCAAAACAGGACGGTTACGCTCGCGGACGGGACGATCATCGAAATGGGCGGCGGTAGCGCCATCGCCACCGACATCAGCGTAGGCACCCGCCATGTCAGGCTGCTGAAGGGCGAAGCCTATTTCAACGTCGCCCGCGATCCTTCGCGTCCCTTCGTCGTCGAGGCGGGGGGTGTCGAGGTTACCGTGCTCGGGACCGCGTTCGATGTGCAGCTGGCGAGCACGGAGACAACCGTCGAGCTGGCGCACGGCACGGTCGCCGTCTCCTACAGCGCCAACGCGCACAAGCAGAATTTCGAACTGGCGCCGGGAGAAATGGCGACGGTGAGCCATGCGACCGGCGCAGTCTTGCGGAGTGCGATCGCGGCGGATGAGATCGGCGCCTGGCGAAGCGGCAGGATGTTCGTCAATGATGTCACGGTCGCCGCGGCCGCCGAGCGGCTGCAGCGCTACCATTCCGCCTGGATCTCTATTCCGCAGCCCGATCTGGCGGGACGGCGCGTGACCGGCGTCTACGACCTGAAGGATCCGGATCGTGCGCTCCAGGCGCTGGTGCAGCCCTTCGGCGGCAAGGTGCGCGAGGTGACCCCCTATGGCCGCATCCTGACCCGGTTTTAATTGGAGTAAAAAAATCAGGAAAAAATCGCGCGCCGGTGAAAAAAAATCCGGGGCCGGTCGTCTTTGGTTGGAAACACGCGTCCGCAAGGCCGCGTGGAAGGCCGAGACGGGGGTAAGATGCGTTCGCCGAAATGCCGCAAGGGACATCTGAAATTCGATACGGGACATCGCCGTGAAAGACGGCGCCTGCTGACGACGACGGCGATCGCCGCGTTTTCCTCCTTCGCGCTGATGCCCATTTCCACGGCCTCCGCCCAAGATACCACGTCGCGCGTCAGCAATGCCCGCAGCTTCGACATCCCGTCGCAGCCGCTCTCCACAGCGCTCAACGCCTTCGGAAGGCAGTCCGGCCTGCAGGTGACCCTGGCGGCTTCCACCTCGCAGGGGCTGCGCTCGGCAACGGTTCGCGGAACGATGACGGCGGACCAGGCGCTTGGTCGGCTTTTGTCCGGCACCGGCATTTCCTACAGCATATCGGGCGGAACCGCGCTGGTCGGCGCGGCCGTGTCGGCGGGTGGCAGCGCTGCGGTCGCTGCGGACGGAGCAACTGTGCTCGATCCGATTTCGGCCTTCGGTGCCGGGCCGCTCGGCGCCGGCGAGATCGTCATCTCGTCGGAAGACCTGAAGCGAAAGAACCCCGCCAACATTGCCGACGTGTTTTCCGGCGAGCCCGGAATTTCGGTCGGCAGCTCGTTGCCGATGTCGCAGAAGGTCTACGTCCACGGCATCGAGGAAACCAGCCTCGCCGTGACGATGGACGGCGGCCGACAGAACAACAAGGTCTTCCATCACAACGGCACCAACCTCATTGACCCCGGCCTGCTGAAGGCCGTCAACGTCGATGCCGGCGTTGCGCCGGCGGATGCCGGTCCCGGGGCGCTTGCCGGCGCGATCGCTTACGAGACGATCGACGCGCGCGATCTGCTCGATGGTGACGGCTTCGGCGGTTTTGTCACGTCGAGCTACAATTTCAACAGCGACACAGTGACGACCGGGATCTCCGCATACGGCATGCGCGACGGGCTCGAGTTCCTCGGCTACTTCAATTTCGGCAACGGCAACGATTTCACCGCCGGCAACGGGCAGGACGTGGAAGGCACGTCAACAGACGTGTTGAGCGGGCTTGGCAAGCTTGCCTACGAGTTCGACAGCGGCGACCGTTTCGAGATAAGCCACGACCGCATTCGCGACGATGCGCCGCGTCCGTTCCGCGCCAATATCGGCTTTATCGACGGACGCCCGCCCTGGGAGCCGCGCGTGCGCGACTACATGCTCGACCGGCAGAACACGGTGTTTACCTACACCGACAGCACGCCGGAGGGCTGGTGGGATCCGACGCTGATGCTCGCCTACTCCAGGACGGAGGTCGAAATTCCGATCATCCTGCCGCCGCGCCTCAACATTCCGCCCTATCCCGCCACCGGCACCACGAGCAGCTTCAACGGCAAGTTCGAGAACAAGTTCTCGTTCGACATCGGTAACGTCATTGCCGGCGTTGACTTTTATGACGACAAGGCTGACCTCGACGACATGTTCGATGCCAGCACCGAGAAGGCGCGCAATGTCGGCATCTATGCCCAGGCCCGGCTCGAACCCTGGGAGAGAACGCGCCTCTCCTTCGGTGCGCGCGGCGACACGCAGCAGTTTACCGGGACGACGGGAGAAGAGTGGAACAATTCGGGCCTCAGCGGCAACGTCTCGGGCGAGTACGACCTCATCGAGGACCTGCTGACCGCCAAGGCGGGCTATTCGCACGTCTGGGCAGGCATTCCGCTCGCCGAAAACTTCATCATGAATCCCAACTGGGACTATGGCAGCGGTCCGAAGCCGGTGACGGCGGACAACTACATCCTCGGCCTGGAGGCGAACTACAACGACTTCACCGTCGAAGGCAGCGTCTTCCAGACCGATATCGATGACGCCCGCACGCCCCGGTACGCCGTTGCGCGCGGGATCGAGGCCCATGACGTCCGCTCGCGCGGCTTCGAGATCGGCGCCGGCTACAGTTGGGGCGATGGCTTTTTCAAGGTGAAATACGCCAATATCGACGTCGAGATCGACGGCAAGCCTGCCGATTCTGATCTCGGCACCTATCTTGCCGCGCCGGCCGGCCAGATCATCACGCTGCAAGCGGTCCACACGCTGACGGACTGGGGCGTCACTTTCGGGGCCGACGCGGAAATTGCGCTCGACTACGACGACGTTGCCGACGGCAGTAAGCCCTTCGAGGGCTACCAGGTCTTCAACGCCTTTGTCGAATACGTGCCGCCGGAGCGGCCCAACCTGTCGCTGCGCGCCGAACTGAAGAACATTTTCGACGAAACCTATTCGGACCGGGCGACCTACGGTCAGGAGTTCGGAACGGTGACGCCGCTCTATGAGCCGGGCCGTTCCTTCATCCTGACCGCCAAGGCGACGTTCTAGAGCGTCCTTGTGCGTTTGGATGAACGCACGGCGCTTTAGGCTGACGGTCCGCGCCCGCGACGGCCGCCTCCTTCCGGTGGCCGTTGCCTGAAGAAGCGGAGGCGGCCACCCAAGGGCCGCCCACGCAAGCGAAAGCCGAAACAGGAGTTCCAGATGCAAGAAGCCACCACCCATTTTGCGACGGAAGACGGCCAGAAATACCTGACGCAGCTCTGCAAGCATTTCGCCCACAAGGTCGACGTCGAACAGGAGGGCCCGCGCGCCGAGCTCAGGTTTTCCTGCGGCACCGGCTACCTCCACGCCACATCAGAAGGCTTGAGCATCCGCGCCCGTTCACCCGATGACGCCAACCTTGCGGACACGAAATCGGTGATCGAAAGCCATCTTCTGCGCTTCGCGTTCCGGGAAGAGCCCGGTCCGCTTGCCTGGCAGCCCGCCGGCTAAGCGAACCGCTCGCAAGCTAGTTCCGACAAGAAAATTCAATGTGTTGGTCGAAAGCGCCAACGCAATTGCGCGGCTATGCGTGTCGCGTGCCGAGGATCAGGATGCAATCGTCTAGGCAAATCGCAGAAATCGCCACCTTTCAAAGCTTCGCAAACTGCTACCTGCGCGAAGTCAATCCGGGCATCCGGGCCATGCATCGCGCCGCAGGCGGCACTGTCGATTGCGTGGAGTGGTCTCTTCCCAGGCAGCAGATGATCCTGCGCGCCGAGGTCACGTCGCCGTCGCTCTGCGGTCCCCACCATTTCGGCCGGGTCTGGGGCAGGGGTGTGTCCGACGCCACCTGGCGCCAGATCGAACTGATTTCGGCGCTCCATATTCTGGTGCACGAATGCTACCGCCAGGTCGACGAGGCCCAGGCCGACGCCCTGCGCGGTTTCGAACTCGAACTGCTGATGCGCGTGCTCGAAAGCTACCAGCAGACCGCACTCTATATTGACAGGGCCGCGCCGGAACCGGCGGACGGCGGACACTTCATCGAAGCGGAGCAGTCGCTCGTTTTCGGCCATTGGCAGCACCCGACGCCGAAGAGCCGCCAGGGCATGACCTATTGGCAGCAGGAGAGCTACGCGCCGGAACTGCGCGGCCAGTTCAAGCTGCACTACTTCGCGGCAAAACGCGGCGATGTCCGGCACGATTGTGCGCGGGGACTTGCAGCGCCCGAGATCGTGCAGTCGCTGGTCGGCCTGGATGCCGACGGCATCGCGCTCGGGAACGACGAGTATCTGTTGCCGATGCATCCGCTTCAGGCAGAAGCCCTGCTGCTTGATCCCGATATCCGCGGCATGCTGGGGGAGGGACGGCTGCGGCATCTCGGCCCCGCCGGCCCGGCCTTTACCGCGACCTCGTCGGTGCGCACGGTTTACGGCGCCGATGCCGGTTGGATGCTCAAGTTCTCCCTGCCCGTGCGCATTACCAACTCCGTGCGGCTGAACCGTCGCCAGGAGCTCGAAGCGGGTGTCGCAATGGCAAAGCTGATCGACCGGATCGGTTTTGCCGAACGCTCGCGTAACTTCCGTATCATTCAGGACCCCGCCTACATCACGCTCGACTTGCCGGGACGCAGCGAGAGCGGCTTTGAAGTCATCCTGCGGGAAAACCCATTTGCCGGCAGCAGCGGGCGGGGCGTCGTCACCGTCGCGGCCCTGACCGCCGATCCGCTACCGGGGGCGCCATCCCGGCTCGCAAGGCTGGTTCAGACGGTTGCTGCGCGCGCCGGCGAGAACCTGGCGGATGCGGCGCTTGCCTGGTTCCGCCGCTATCTCGACTGCGCCGTCGAACCGCTGATCCGCCTCTATGACGACTGCGGGATAGCGCTCGAAGCCCACCAGCAAAACAGCCTGTTGGACGTTGGCACCGGCTATCCGTCCGTCAGCTACTACCGGGACAATCAGGGCTTCTACCTCTCGGAGCGGTATCGCAGCCTGATTGCCGGCCATGTGCCGGAGACCGAAAGGATCGCGTCCCTCTATTTTGCCGAGAGCGAGATCCGCGATCGCTTTGCCTATTACCTGATCGTCAATCAGGTCTTCTCGGTGATCAGCCGCATGGGCCATGACGGGCTCTGCGACGAGGGCCTGCTCCTGCGCGAACTGCGCGCGCATATCGAGCGCTATGCCACCCGAATGAGTGGCGCCGGGCGCGATTTCGCCCGTCACGTGCTCGATCTGCCGACGATCGTCTCCAAGGCTAACCTGACGACGCGCCTCTACGACGTCGACGAACTGCAATCCAGCAACGCGCCGTCCCTTTATCGCCCTGTGCCGAACCCGCTCCGGGCGCCGGCTGTTCTGACTGCGCCGAGGACCGACCATGCCATTGCCTCTTGATCTCAAGGGCCGCCCGGACGAGCGGGTGCTCCGCCAGCTCGTTGCCGCGCTGCTGTTCGAAGGCATCGTTGAGGCCAGCGAGCACACGGACGGGGATGTCACCAGCTTCCACTGGTCGCTCGGCGGCCGGCAGTTCCGCTCCCGCGGCGCCATCGGTCCCTTTGGCCGGCTGCGGCTGGCTGCCGGATCGGTGGAGATGCGCGATGACGTCGACGGCTGGGTCATGCCGCCGCTGGCGCATCTGGTATCCGTCCTGCCGGGCAGTGGACCGACGCGCGGAAAGCTGCTCAACGAACTGACACAGACGATTGCCTTCAGCGCCTGGAACGAGCGTCAGGTACCGGCGCGGCTGCGCCGCGCCTTTTCATTTGCCGAGTTGGAGGGAGCGCTTGACGAGGGGCATCCCTACCACCCCTGCTACAAGGCGCGCACCGGTTTTTCCGTCGCCGACCATGCAGCCTATGGCCCCGAAATGGGGGGCGCGTTCCAGCTCGTCTGGTTGCTGGTGGCGCGCAAGCATCTTCGCTGCGCGATCCCTGGTGATGAGGATGCCTTCTGGGAAACGGAACTGGGGGAGGAAACCTGGTCCGAACTCCGGGCGAAGTGGCAGGAATGCGGTGCTTCGCCTGACCTTTTCGGCCTTCTGCCGTTGCACCCGTGGCAATGGCGCGAACTCCGCGAAACTGACCTTGCCGGCTGGATCGCCGCGGGTGAAGTCTTTTGCCTTGGCCCGGCGGGGGACCGATACACGGCGACGCAGTCGGTCCGTTCCCTGTTGAACCGGGACCGGCCGCTGGCCGCGAGCATCAAGCTGCCGCTCAACATGGTCAACACCTCCTCGCGCCGCATCCTTGAGGCGCATTCGGTCTGCACGGCGCCGGTGATCTCGCACTGGATCGCCGGGATGGTTGCCGGCGATCCAGCTTTTCGAGACCGCTATCCGCTCACCATCCTGCAGGAATACGCCGGCATCATCGCCGACAGCGACGGCCCTTTGGCCGGACAGGTTGCAGCGATCTGGCGCGAGAGTGCGGAAGCGACGCTTGCAACCGGCGAGGCCGTCATTCCCTTCAACGCGCTGATGATGGTCGAAGCGGACGGGCGTGCCTTCGCCGACGACTGGATCCAGCGCTTCGGTTTGATGCCCTGGATCAACCGCCTGATCGAAGTCGCCGTCCTGCCCGTCTGGCACCTCCTGCTGCATCATGGGCTGGCGGTCGAAGCGCACGGCCAGAACATGCTGCTCGTCCATCGCGACGGCTGGCCGGTCCGGCTGATCCTGCGCGATTTTCACGAAAGCATCGAGTTTTCGCCGGGCTTTCTGCGCGCGCCGGAAAAGGCGCCGGATTTCCTGTCGCTCGAGCCGATCTACCGGGAGGCCGAGCCCGACCAGTTCTACTGGACGGACAACCTGGATTCGCTGCGCGAATTGGTGATGGACACGCTGTTCGTCTACAATCTGAGTGAGATCTCCCACCTTCTCGACCACTGCTACGACCTGCCGGAAACACTCTTCTGGCAGCGCGTCCAGACTGTGCTTGCCGCCTACGAGGTCGAGCACGGCGCGACGGAGCGGCTGGCGCAGCTTGCCTGCGACCGCCCCCGCATCCTGACTGAATCCCTGATGACGAGGAAGCTGCTCGCGCTCAAGCCGGAGTATCACCACGAGGTGGCGAACGCCTTGGCCGCAAGAACGCTCCAACGAAGGAGAAAGCCATGATCCGTATCGACGACAGGCTCTATGACGAGACCTATTTCAGCACCAGATCGGCAGAGCTCGCAGCCGAGATCGGCCTGAGCGCGCAAGACACCGGCCGCTACGCCGTCTGCTTCTCGGAAACGATCGATTGGCTGGCGCTGTTCTTTGCCATCCGCAAGGCGGGGGCGAGCGTGCTGCCGATCCATCCGGGCACACCCTATCCGGCCGCGCGTAAGCTGGCGATCGGCGCCGGCTGCGACCGGCTGTTCTACAACAGCCTGACGGCCGAAGTTCTCGAACCATCCGACCTGCTTTCGCCTCAGGGCAAGCTGTTGCAGATGAGCTCCGGAACGACGGGCGCGCCGAAATGCGTGGCGCGCAGCTGGCGGGAAATCGATGCCGAGATCGAAAGCTATGTCGGCACCTTCCGCGAACCGGAGGACATGACGCCGGTCGTCGCCTGCCCGGCCACCCATTCCTACGGGTTGATCTGCGGCATCCTGGTGGCGCTGAAGCGTGGGCAGACGCCTGTCATCGTCAACACCGCGAACCCGAAGTATCTCCTGAAGGTGCTGCGCGAGACCGAACGGCCGCTGCTCTATTCCTCGCCGGCGATCCTGCACACGCTGGCGCGGCTGATGCCTGCGGGCGAGCAGATCCACGCGACGATGACGTCGGGTACGCTGCTTCCCGATCCGTGGTTTGCCGATATCCGCGCCAAGAGCCGTTTCATGTTCCAGCAATATGGCTGCTCGGAATCCGGCTGCATCGCCATCAATCCGGATGTGACGTCTGCCGGCGACATGGGCTTCGTCCTGCCGCATCTGATCGCCGCCACCGGCAACAGTGCTGAGGATACGGGCGAGATCGTCGTCAGCAACGGCGACGGCGCGCCGATCCACACGCGCGACCTCGGCTACCGCCGCGCCGACGGCATGCTGGTCTTCGTTTCCCGCCTGGACGACATGATCAACGTCTCCGGCCTCAACGTCTATCCGAAGGATGTGGAGGATGCGGTCATGGCGATGCCGGCGGTCACCGATGCGGTGGCCTTCCGCAAGGCCGACCGGTTTGCCGGGGAGCGCGTCGCGCTGCTCTTCAGCGCCGAGGCGCCGGTGTCGCCGCAGGCGGTGCGCGAATGGTGCAGCCGCCACCTCGCGTCTCACCAGTTGCCGATGGAAATCCTGCAGATCGACGCGGTTCCGCGCCAGGCGAACGGCAAGATCAGCCGCCGCGACGTCGCGGCCCGTCATCTGGCAGGCGAATTCAACAAACCGATTGCGGGAGCCGCATCATGACCGAAAGCGAAGTTCTGGTGGCGGTCGAGGCCGTCCTGACCGACAAGATGGCGCATGGACATATGGACGGCTTCGGCCTCGATGCCCGCCTCAACGAAGATCTCTATCTCGACTCCGTCCTGATCCTCGAGATCTTCCTCAATCTCGAGCTCGAATACGGGTTGTCGGTGCCGGAAGAGGCGATCGCGAAACAGGAGATCGAAACGGTCGCCGATCTCGTCGCGCTCTATGTGCCCAAGCCCACCGCGACCATCGTGCCGGCCTTTCCGCTCACCGGCGGGACGACCGACGAAGGCGTGCACGGCGAGGCCTATTATGACATCAAGGTCCATTGCTTCGTCAGCTGCGTTTCGGATGGCCTAAAGCGAAACGGGCTGGACCAGCGGCCGTTCTATTTCGGCGTCTGGGACGCGAAGTTCGCGGTCAGCGAACGTTTCGAGCTGCTCTATCACGCGCCCGATATCACCCAGGAATTCTTCCGCGGCTGGTTCGAGCGGCTCTACGGCGTCTCCGTCGTCGAGTGGTACGACCCGCAGCGCACCAAGCTCGACAACCTCGCGGTGCTCCTCGGGCTGTTGAAGCAGCGCGGCGAAACCGGCTCGGTCATGGTCATGCTCGACATGTTCCACCTGCCGGAACGCGAGAACAAGTTCAACCAGAACCCCTTCCCGCACTATCTGATGCTGCAGGAGACGGCCGATCCCGACACATGGTTCGTGCACGATCCCGACTATCGCTGGGAGGGCGAGATCGCCCGCGAGAAGGTCATTCACGCCATCATGCAGCCGACCGTCGGTGGCGGTTATGTCTTCGACAATGTCGAGGCGCGCGCGCCGTTTGCCGAAGATCTGAAGGCTTATTTCGAGGCCTGCTTCGTCCGGGACCGCAATCCGCTCGTCGATGCCGTCAGAGCGATCGTTGCCGCGCATCTCGATGGCACCAACGGGGTGATGCTTACAGATCTCGGCGCGGCGGTGCGCGAGCTGCCGGTCATCACCATCCGGAAATATGCCTATGAGCACGGCTTCGCCTTCTACTGGCGGGCGCTGAAGCTGCCGTCGGGCGAATTCGAAAGGTGGTGCGAGGAGATCGAGGCGCTGGTCCAGTCGCTGAAGACCCTGCACTACGCCTGCATGAAGCTCGCCCAGACCGGCGACCGCGCTCTGGCCGCGCCGGTCTTCGCGCGCCTCGACGAGGCGGACCGGCTCGAAACGAGACTGAAAACCAAGCTCGCCGAAGTCTTCGAACGCTGGTGCGACCTTGCCATCCCCGCGGAAAGCCACACCCCCTTGAAGAGAGTTGCGCGATGAGAGTTTCGCTTTGCACCATCACCTTCCGGCACCACCTGATATCGCTGGACGAGATCGCCGCCTGGGCCGAAGCCAATGATTTCCAGGGCATCGAGCTCTGGGGTGCGCATGCGCGCAATCTCGCGCCGCGCCCGGACCGCAATGCGGAATGGCTGGACGGCTACGGCCTCTCGGTGCCGATGATCAGCGACTACCTGCCGCTCGACGGCGACGCCGAAACGCTGCGCACCAAGACGGTCGAGCTTTGCCGGCTGGCGCGCCGGTGGCGGACCCGCAAGATCCGGACCTTTGCCGGCAATCGCGGCAGCGCCGAGGTCAGCGCCGACGAGCGGCAGCGGATCGTTTCGCGGTTGAAGGACATCTGCGCGATCACCGCCGGCTACGGCACCCAACTGCTTGCCGAGACCCATCCGAAAACGCTGGCCGACACGGCGGCGTCGACCATGCAACTGATCGAGGAGGTCGACCATCCCGCCTTTGCGATCAACTTCGATACGCTGCATGTGTGGGAGGGTGGCGACGATCCGGTCGCGGTGCACCGGTCGATGAAGCCGCATATCCGGCACTATCACCTGAAGAATATTGTCGACCGCGCCGACCTGACCGTGTTCGAGCCCGCCAATGTCTATGCCGCCGCCGGCAGCCGGCGGGGCATGACGCCGCTGTTTGAGGGCGCCGTCGACTACGACCGCTTCCTCTCAGAAATCACAGGCGACCCGCAGGCCGATGCGTCGCTGGAATGGTTCGGAAACGATTGCTTCGAGACCCTGCGTGGAGACCGCCAGCAGATCAACCACATGGTCGAAACGCGCACGCCTGCCCGCAGAACGGCAGGCGTCTGACGCGGTAATCGACATCGCCCGGCGGCCTGGCCTTTGGCCGGCTGCTACACCGTCGGAAGTCTGTAGATTTCCGTATGTTCCGTTCGTCCCGCCAGGCAATGCTTGCCGAGCGGGATGAGATCGGAGCGATCTTCGGCCACCAGGTCGAAGGTCTCTCCACTCAGCAGCATCACCACCTCCTCGCCGGGCGCGACCGCCTTGCCGAGCTGCTCCAGCCGGTTGCAGGCATTCACGGTGTCGCCGACGATCGTGTAGGCCGAGCGCCCGGTCATTCCGATATTGCCGGCAACGACGGGGCCGGAATGGATGCCGATGCGCAGGCGGAGTGGTGGCAGGCCCTGTCGCTGTCGCTCCGCATTGTCCTTGGCGATCGCCCGGGCAATGCCGCGCGCCGCGCGGACGGCGCGATCGGCGTGGTCCTTTTGCGCATCGGGCGCGCCCCAGAAGGCCATGACGCAATCGCCGATGAACTTGTCGATGGTTCCGCCCTCGCCCTCGATGCAATGGCCGAGCAGGTCGAAGTGGCTGTTCAAGAGCGCGGCGACGTCGCCGGCGCTGGTCTTCTCGGCGGTGGCGGTGAAGTCGACCACGTCGGTGAACATGATGGTGACGACCCGTTGGGTCGAGGCCAGGTCTTCGCTGCCGATCAGGTGGCGCACGAGTTTCTTCGGTACGTAGGTCTCGAGCCAGCGAAGGCCGGTCAGCATGGTGTTGTAGGCCTTGGCCTGTTCGTTGAGTTCGGTGAACAGGCTGCCGGGAAGCGGACGGAGTGCGGCGAAATCGAGCATGCCGACGGCACGGACCTCACGTGCCATGCTGGTGACGGGACGAACGATCAGCCGCCCGACAATCCACGCGATGACGATCGCGACGAACAGGACGGCGAGACCGGCAAGGCCGGCCCGCAGCAGATCCCAGACCGGCTTCTCCACCGATTCGATCGGAACCTCGACGCCGATGATGAGCGGGGCCGATGCGTAGCCGCGGATTTCGCGCGTCAGGATGACCCGCCCGTCATCTCTTCCAAGCTTGACCGCGCGCACCTCCATGTCGGTGTCGTCGAAAGTCTCGGGCGGTCCTTTCCACAGTTCGGCGAGATAGGGATCGCCCAGTTCGTCAAGTGTCGGCAACCGGTGTTCTGCCGACAGCAGCGGATGGCCCGCGGCCATCAGCGGATGGGCCAGCACCTGGTCGCGGCCGTAGAGAACGAAGGGCGTCGTCCCGGGGTTCGAGAGCGCTATCTGGCGCAGGAAATCGGACATGGCATCGACCGTGATGGTCGCCCGGAACATGCCGGCAAATTCGCCCCCGAGGTTTGCTGGCTGCTGCAGGTTCGCGACCGAGGTGCGGATCGCCGGATCGGGCACGAAGTAGACGGGCCCCCAGTGGGGCGTGCCGCTGCGTCGCGCTTCCTCGATCTCCGAACGCTCGTTATCGCTCGTCACCTTGTCGGCGAAGGAAAAGACACCCTTGGGCCCCTGCGTCACGCCGAGGATCTCGCCGTTTGGCCGGACGAAGGAGAGCACGCGAACCTGCGGCGTTGCCGCCAGGGCACCGGTCATAACACGTTCGAGTTCGAGCGTATCCGTTGGATCGAGACGACCTGCGCCGACCTCCCGCGCCAGAAAGGCGAGCTGGTCCTCCACCGGTGAAAAGCGGCTGCCGATTTGCGTCTGCACCGCCTCCAGCCCGAGATGCGCCGATTGCACCAGCAGATCACGCGTCGTCCCGGCCGACATGAACCACACGACCGACAGGATGACGGCCGCGGTCAAGGCGACCAGTGCTGCCATCACGATCGCCAGCGTGCGCGACAGGCGAATGGTTCGGGTCCGTTTTTCGGCGTCAGCCGGCTTGGTGATCTGCACGCGCATGCCTCATGTTGCAGCAGGGGCTCGCAATTCGCGTCGCTCTGCAGGGAGTGCACCGTCTTCTAGCTGTTTTGGGCTTTTTTCCAAGCGCGTGCCGACCTTTCCGGTCCTGCGTCAATCTGCCCTTTGCAGCCGTTTGCTGATCGGCGCGAACTCGGGCGTCGCCTTGCGTGGCGTCGTGTCGCGCTCGTTGGCCTCCATCTGCTGCCAGTATTTCCATCCGACCTTCTTTGATCCCAGTTCGTAATCCATGCCGTCCCAGGCATCCTCGCGGAAGCTGTAGAAGGCCCAATGCAGATCCTCCTTGTCGAAAGCTGTCAGCACATCTTCAAGATAGGCCTTGCAACCGGACCAGAGGCGCATGCAGCCGAACTCGCCCGCAACCAGACGATTGAGCGGCACGCCCTTGTCTCTTGCCCACTGCACCGGCTCTGCCAGATAGGCTTCGACGCGCGTCTTGTCCCACGTCTCTTCACCATCGCCGAAGGGCACCTTGCCGGGATAGGCATAGGGGGCGTCGCGCTTCATGTTGGGGGCGCTTGTCGCGGCATAGGGTTCGTACATGTGGAAGCTGTAGAGCACCTTCTGGTCGGTGAGCGCGGCTGGCCAATACGAAAAGGCGTCGGCGGCCGCATACCAGCCGGCATCCGCCATGGCGGGCGTTGCGGGATCGACCGTCCGGATGGCGGCGATCACCGTCTCGTAGAAGGCCTTGAGGTCCGAGGCGCTGCCCGCCTTGTCGCCGTACCATGTCTGCATCGTCTTTCTGTCGGCATGTTCGGCAAGGCCGTTCTTCTTTTCGGGCGCCGGCTCGTTGACGATGTTGTAGGCGGCGACGGCCGGATGGTCCTTCAGTTCGCGGGCCAGATCCCGCCAGAAGGCTGCTGCCTGGTCCCACCAGGCCTTGTCCTGCCAGAGGCGGCCGTCGAACCGGTTGCCATTGTTCTGCGCCCAGCGCATGCCGGGCAGCGATAGCGGCGCGATGACGACCTTGAGGCCCGCCTTGTCGGCACGATCGAGCGTCTCCTTGAGCGTCTTGAGGTCGGCGGCCGGAATGCCCGCGTACTTGTCGGCGTCGCCGATCAGATAGTCGCGCTTGGCCGGTCTCCACTTGTCATAAGAGAGGCGCACCCAGGTGGCGCCGTAACCCGCGAGGGCCTTGAAATAGGCGTCGTCCGGCGGCAGCCGGTTGAAGCTGTTGCCGCCATGCTGGGGCTTGTCCCAGAAGCCGATGAGATCAGCGGCGCCGGCTGGTGATGCGAGGCTCAGGGCAAGAAGGGCGGAGGCTACGACGCGCATGTGTTCGATCCTGCAGGTTTCGGGTTGGCGCTGCAACCTACCGGCGGATCGTTTCAGCGATGTTCCCTGGGGAACACGGCCGCGCTTATCCCGGCTCGAAAAAGCAAAGGGTCGGCGTCAGAAGCCGAATGCGTCCCGCCAACGTTTGGTCCACGCGACTTGATCGGAGATGCTGGCCTGCAGCGACCGGACGGCATCCCGCATCTTGCCGTCGTCGGAGGCGGATCCTTCGGGGGTGCCCGTCTCGCTCGCGGTGATCAGCGCAGCTATGTTGGCGGAGTGGCGGGCAGACAGGGCTCCGCGGGTGCTGTTGCCGTTAGCATCCAGCATGTTGATAATGTTCGATCCGCCGTTTGCGAAGCGGAAGCCAATGACAAATTCGCCGGCCGGGAATTGTTCGCGATTGCTCTCGATGAGGCTGTAGATCGCATTGGCGATCGCGTTGTCGTTCGTGATGCCGGGTTTTGTTGCCTTTTCTTCCTCGACCAACGCGGCGAAGCGCTCGCTGTCTTCGCTTATCAACATCTTGAGCGTCTGCTTGACGCTGGGATCGCTCGATTTGAACTTTCCGGATTCCAGATAGGTCAACGCGGCAGAGGCATCGCCCTTGGCTTGCTGGGCATCCAGCATTCCGCTGTTGATACGGGCCGCCGCTCTGGTCTTCTCCGGGCTGTCGCCGCCCGTACCGCCGTTGACGATGGCGGCGATCTGGTCGACCGCATTCGGCTTGGTGTCGTTGCCCCGATCCGCAGGCGCCTGCACCTGCTGCAAGACGATGAGTGCGGCGTAACTCGTGGAGGAGATGGACATCATCGGCTGTTCCTCTAAACCTCCACCGCCCCGAACATCGGGCGACCTTAAGGTTGTGTCGTTAATTATGAGCAACGTTAGAGGGTGCTCGTTAATGAAAGGCGAACATCGCTCCGCCTTGCAACCTATTGGCGTTGGTCTGCCGGTCAGAACGCGCGCCCAGCGGACGGTGCGAGGGCTTCTTTCGGGGCGGTCTTGGTGTCGCCGAGTGCGATAACCGTGTCGGCCTCAGTGATCACCGATCGCCTGTGCGTGATCGCCAGCACCGTCACATCGCGGGCAAGCAGCCGTATATGTTCCATGATGTCGCGCTCGGTCGCCTCGTCGAGCGCCGAACTCGCTTCGTCGAGAAACAGGATGGCGGGGTTGCCGTAGAGCGCACGGGCGATGGCGATCCTTTGGCGTTCGCCGCCGGAAAGCTTCAAGCCCCGTTCGCCGACGGTGGTGTCGAAGCCGGCTGGCAGCGCCGCGATGAACGGGAGAATCGCCGCTTTCTCGGCGGCCTCGCCCAATCTGGCCTCGTCGCGCGGGCGACCGAGCAGGATATTGTCTTCCAGGCTCTCATTCAGCAGCACGACGTCCTGCGGTACGACGGCAATCGCGCCGTACCAGTCGGCTCGGTCGATGGTCGCAAGATCGATGCCATCGACAAGGATGCGTCCGCTGTCCGGCTCCATCGATTTCAGCGCCAGCTTGAAGATCGTCGACTTGCCGGAGCCGGTCTCGCCGGTAAGAAAGGTGATGCCGCCGCGGCTGGCGGCAAAGCTGACCGCGCTCAGCCCGCGGCCATTGTCATAGGCGTAGCCGACATCGTCGAAAACGACGCGCCCTTCGCGTGGCGTGAAGGCCGATGCGTGCGACACCTGCCGCTCCTCCGGCGCGCTCCATATTCTCGCCATCGGCCCCAGGTCGGCGCGCGAGCGCGCGACGTCGTCGATGGCGTGGGCGATCATCTCGAACGGCATGTTGAGCTGGAGCAGCAGCGTGTTGAACAAGACGATCTGGCCAATCGACAGAGCGCCGGCCTCGTAGCGCGGCAGCAGCAGCCAGAACGTCACCGCAAACTGGATCGCCAGCCCAAGACCGATGAGGGCGATCGAACCGATGCGCTGCAGCACGTAGGCGCGCCAGTTGTCACGCACCTCGCGCGCCTTGGCCGAGAAGCGGTGGCTCATCCAGGCGTGGCTGCCGAAATGGCGCAACGTTTCCATGGCGTTCATGGCGTTGCCGACGAAGCGGGCATTTTCCTGCCCGGCCTCCACGGCCCGATCGAGATAGACGCGGGCGCGGCGGGCGGAAAGCAGCGTGACCGTTATCGCTGCCGTGCCGTAGATCACCGTGATCGCGACCACTTCGGCGTTGATGAGGGCGCCGAGGGTTGCAAGCGTCAGCAGGATCTGCACGGCGCCGGGGATGAGGGCGACGAGCTCCAGCTCGACCAGTGTGATCAGCGCGCTGCGCCCGCGCGCATTGGCGTTCTGGATCTGCGCTGGATTGTGCTCGACGAAGAAGGCGTTCGTCTTCTTGAGGATGCGCTCGAAGAAGCGGGTGCTGGCGATGAAGCCGAGGTTCTCCGCGGTCATGAACGACAGATACTGCACCATGTGCTGCAGGGCCGCCGACAGGCCGAGAAGCGTCGCATAGATCACGAAGCCCCATAGCAGACCGGGAACGAGGGTTTCCTGCGACAGCGTGTCGATCAGCCTGGAAAAGACATAGGGAGCGGCAACGCTGCAGACGCTCGAAACGAGCACGATCGTCGCCACGGCCAGGAGCATCCAGCGATCGGCGCGCCAATAGGCGCGCAGCACTTCGGAGATCGGCCGCAGGAGATCGGGCTTGTTTCATCCTCGACTCAGTCTGAAACCCGCCCGCTGCCCCTATAGGTCTTTTGCGGCGTAATTGCAACGAAGGGATGAAGATGCTGTCTGTATTCGACCTATGGTTTGGTCGAATGTCGAGCCCGGCCTGGGCCACATCGGGTGGGTGACTGTTTCCTAAAACTTCGTCGAGCGGAGATGTTTACGGCGTGGCAAGCCACGGCCCTGGCGCAAGGAAGTTGGTCGCCTCCGTCGAAGTGCGTCAATCTCGAAGCGCCGACAGCAACGACGACCGCGCGCCCACGATATGCACGCGCGTCGGCCCGCGGTTGATGCCACGGCAGTTCGGTCGGTAAAGCGCGCCGTCAGATCTGGACGAAGTGATCGTCGGCGACCTGCTGGTAACGCCGTTCGGCCGGCACATAGTCGGGCTCGCGCAAGGGGCTCTTCAGCTCGTCGCTCGCGACATTCCGGCGCGTATGGCGACGGGTCGGGTCGGCGATCGGCACGGCCGCCATCAGTTTCTTCGTATAGGGATGCTGCGGGTTCTCGAAGACCTGCGCGCGCGAGCCGATCTCGACGATCTCACCGAGATGCATGACGGCGACGCGGTGGCTGACGCGCTCGACGACGGCCATGTCGTGCGAGATGAACAAATAGGCAAGGCCGAGGCTCGCCTGCAGGTCGAGCAAGAGGTTGATCACCTGTGCCTTGATCGACACGTCGAGTGCCGAGACGGACTCGTCGGCGACGATCACTTTCGGGTCGAGCGCCAAGGCGCGTGCGATGCAGACGCGCTGGCGCTGGCCGCCGGAGAACTCGTGCGGATAGCGCGCCGCCATGTCGGCCTGCAAGCCGACGCGTTCCAGGAGGTCGGCGACCTTCTCGCGGGCCTGTCGTGCGGTGCCGAGCTTGTGCTCGATATAGGGTTCGGCAATCGCCGCCCCTACCGTCATGCGTGGATTGAGGCTGGCAAAGGGATCTTGGAAGATCATCTGCATGGTGCGGCGCATTTCGCGCAACTGCTTGCGATCCATCTTGAGGACGTCCTGGCCGTCAAGCGTCACCGCGCCGCTTTCCGGTTCGATCAGCCGCATGATGGCGCGGCCGGTCGTCGACTTGCCGCAGCCGGATTCGCCGACGAGCGACAGCGTCTCGCCCGGCTGCAGGCTGAAGGAGACGTTTTCGATCGCGTGCACCCGGCCCTTCAGCTTGCCGAGCAGGCCGGCGTGGATGTCGAAGCGCTTGACAAGGTTCTTGACCTCGAGGATCGGCTTGCGGCCGGACTGCACCGTATCGGTGGCTTCAGCGACGGCGTTGGGCAGGCCCGTTGACGCATCGATCACCGGAAAGCGCATCGGCTGGCTTTCACCCTTCATCGAGCCGAGCATCGGTACGGCCGAAAGCAACGCGCGGGTATAGGGATGTTTCGCCCGAAGGAAGATGTCTTCGGTGTTGCCGGTCTCGACCGCATCGCCGCGGAACATCACGACTGTGCGGTCGGCGATCTCGGCGACCACGCCCATGTCGTGGGTGATGAAGAGCACCGAGGTGCCTTCCTCCTCCTGCAACACTTTGATCAGGTCGAGGATCTGGCCCTGGATGGTGACGTCGAGCGCCGTCGTCGGCTCGTCGGCGATGAGCAGCTTCGGACGGCTCGCGAGCGCCATCGCGATCATCACGCGCTGGCGCATGCCGCCGGAGAAGCGGTGCGGGTATTCGTCGAAGCGCGAGGCCGCCGAGGGAATGCGGACCTTTTCGAGCAGCCGGATGGTTTCGGCTTTCGCCTCTGCCTTTGACATCGGGCTGTGGCAGAGAAGGGCCTCGGAGATCTGGTCGCCGATGGTGAACAGCGGATTGAGGCTGGTCATCGGCTCCTGGAAGATCATCGCGACGTCGTTGCCTCGCACGCGGCGCATCTCAGATTCCGGCAGGTCGAGGATGTTTCGTCCGCCCATCATCACCCGTCCTTCGACGCGGCTCGTCTCCTTCTGCAGGAGCCGCATGATCGACAGCGACGTGACGCTCTTGCCTGAGCCGGACTCGCCGACGATCGCGACGGTTTCGCCCGGCGCAACGGAAAACGAGATATCCCGGACGACAGGCTTCCAGGCACCGTCGACCAGGAAGGATGTCGTCAGGTTTTCGACGGAGAGAACGGGTGCCGTCGAACGGTCCGGCTGGGCTTTGGTCTCGGTCATCTCGTTTCCTCCGTCAGATGCTGCGTATCGTCGTTGGTCGTCGGGTCAGTCAGGCCAGCGCAGCAGGCCGGCGAAGCGGCGTGCGTTGCGTTCGGCAAGCGAGGTGGCGATGATCTCGTTCGAGGCTCTCGCCTTGTCGAGTTCCTCGGCAAGCCGGCTGGCGACGATCTTCTCCTGGCCCGGATGCAGGTTGCAGGGGTCGAGGTAGAAATAGTTGTGCTCGGCCTCGTGGTCGCGCACGATGATCGGCGGCGCGCCGCGAGCCAGCGCATCGGCGAGATCCCAGGCGGTGATATGCGCTTCCTGCGGGTCGATGTTGACGCGCAGCCGGTCGAGCGGGTTGTTGGTTGGGTCGGCCTCGATCACCGGCTTGATGCCGGGACGGCCGTCGAGCGTCTCGCGCCAGAGGTTCAGGTAACCGGTTTCGCGCTCGCGGATGCCGGCATGGTCGCGTGTTTCCCAGGCCTGAAGCGCTGCCATCACGCCGAGCATGCTTTCCTTGCCGACCTTCATGCCGCGGCCGATGCCGAGGTTCTGCAGGAAGGTGTTGCGCACCATTTCCTTTTTGCCGGCGACGATGCCCGAGGTCGGGCCGCCCAGGAACTTGTGGCCGGAATAGAGCACGATGTCGGCGCCCTCGTCGAGGAAGATGCGCAGGTCGTATTCCGAGGCGGCGTCGACGATGACCGGCACACCCTTGGAATGGCAGACCTCGGCAAATTCCCTGAGGCCGACAAGTCCATACTGCACGACGTGGTGCGAGACGACATAGACGGCGCAGGCGGTGCGTTCGTTGATGGCGCCTTCGATATGGTAGCGATAGGCGGACGTCGCCTGGCCGACGATTACCGGCTTGGCGCCGGCAAGCCGGATCGCCTGGTCGACGGGCGCGCCGTAGCTGACCACATGGCCCATCTGCAGGATGACCTCATTCTTGAGGCCGGTCGTGTCGGGCAGGCGCTCGATGGCGGCAAGGTCGCTGCCGGTCATGGCGCCGGCAACGGCGAGGCTGATGCCGGCGGAGCACGACGCCGTGATGAAGCCGGCCTCGGCACCCGTCAGCCGCGAAATCACCGGGCTCACCTTTCGCTGCAGGTCGTTGATCTCGACGAACTGCGGCAGTATGCCTGTCATGGCCGTGATCGCTTCCGGGACCACGATCGATGCGCCGAGGCCCGTCATCGTGCCGGAGACGTTGATAACGGGACGAAGTCCGAGAGCTTCGCGAATGTCACGGTCAGGCATAGTGGTCTCCATATGATTTTCTGGCAGGCGATTTTCTGGCGGTCGAAACGGGTAGACTATTCCGTTTTCGCGGAATATCTACCATAGTAATGAAGTATGAGTGAGGCTTTCCGCGATCTGGCGCGGCCGCCATCGGCGGCGCGGCGACAGCAGAAGCCGAGATTTTACCGGCAGCACGCCCTTCGAGCGGTGCAGGAGTGAAGCAGTGGACAAGACGATGACCGGCGTCGAGCCGACCGACGATATCGAAACGACGGGCAAGCCGCGCCGTTCGCGCGTGAGCGGCATGGATCGCGCCTTGCAGGTGCTCGATTTCCTTTATGAGACGGGTTCGCCGAGCGGCGTCTACGCCATTGCCAAGGCCGTCGGCGCGCCGCTGTCGACCGCTTACGTCATCGTCGACGACATGGTCGAGAAGAACCTGCTCAGCCGTGACGCCGACGGGCTCGTCTGGCTCGGCGACCGGCTCTATCACTATGGCCTTGCCTATGCCCGCTCGCTCGATTTTCTCGGCGTTGCCACCCGCGAAATGCACGACCTCGGCCGCGAAGTCGCCGAGACGATCCAGCTTTGCGGCCGCGACGGCGACTACATGCAGGTGCTCGCGATGGCCGACGGTCCCGGCCATTTCCAGGTGACCTCGCGCGTCGGCACTCGGGTGCCGCTCAATTGGACGGCGTCCGGCCGCCTGCTCGTCGGTCATCTTCCGGCCGATGAACGGCTGGAACTGTTCCGCCGCTGCGCCCGCACCTCGCCGACCGGCCGCGCCGACATCGATCCGGCCGCCCTTTCCGACCAGGCCCAGAGCGCGCTTGCTGCACGGTTGTCGATCCAGGCGGGTGAATCCGACTATGCGGTCGCCTGCGTCGCCGCCCCGATCCTCGACGACAAGGGCAATTGCGCCGCAACGATCTCGATCGTGCTGCCCGAGCAGAAAATCCTCGACGACCGGGCATTCTACGCCGATCACGTCAGGGTTTCCGCCGAGCGGATCGAAAAGATGATGGGCTGGCGCAGCCACTGATCCAAACTCCTGTCGTTAGTCGTGCAGAGCGACGATCGCCTCGATCTCGACGGTGATGTTTCCGGGTAGCGATCCGAAACCCACCGCCGAGCGGGCATGGCTGCCGGCCTCTCCGAAAACATCCATCAAAAGATCCGAGCAGCCGTTGATGACGCGCGGATGCTCTTCGAAATCGGGCACGGCGTTGACCATGCCGAGCAGCTTGACGATCCGCTTGACCCGACCGAGATCACCGAGCGCGTCGTGCATGACCGCAAGCAGGTTTATGCCCGTCAGTCGTGCGTGCTGGTAGGCGCTGTCGACGTCAACCTCGGCGCCGACCTTACCGGCATGCAGGTGGCCGTCGACTTCGCGCGGGCCTTGGCCGGAGAGGTAGAGAATATTGCCTTCCTGCACATGGGTGACGAAGTTGGCGATCGGCGGTGGCGCCGGTGGCAGATCGATGCCGAGGGCTTGCAGCCGCTCATAGGGTGAGACGGCAGCAGAGGTGGTCTTTTTCTGATCCAGACTGTTCACGCGATATCCTGTCATTTCTGAATTCTGTTGCCTTGCCTCAGCGGTAGCTGAAGCCGTGGCTGTGGTCGGGGCATTCGACATGCTGCGGCTGGTAACGGTTGGCGGCAACCACCTCGGTGCCCATCACCGCGTAGCGCGGCTCGAAGAGACGGTTGAGGTGGGCTTCGGCGCCGAGGGAATCGAACACCCGAAGCTCGCTATCGACGAGGTCGAAGAGGGTGAATTCGGCGCGGGCACCGACGGTAAGCAGATTGTCCATCGGCAGGCGGATGACCGAGGCCGGCGCCTGGGTCACGGCCTCGACCACCTTTTCGAAGGGCATGCCGACGCTGAGCAGCTTCGACATAGTGGTGCCGAGGTCCCAGACCGACTGGTTCATGCTGCGCAGATGCACGTCGGTGGAAATCGAGAAGGGCAGCAGACCACGGGCGATCGCCACTTCCGCGACGCGGAAGGAAAACGAGGCGCCGCCATGGCCGATGTCGAGGCGGATGCCTTCGCCGGCGCAGCGTTCGGCAAGCTCGAACAGATCCTCGTCCTCGATGATGCTGGAACCGGCCTTGCCGTTGAAGCAATGGGTGACGATGTCGCCGGGCCCGAGGATTTCGAGTACCTCGTCGTAAAGCGCCGGCGGTTCGCCGACATGCACCATCATCGGGATCTTCAGGATCTTGGCGATCTTCTTGCCGAGCTTCACCGGCGTGACGCCCCAGGAGCCGGTGATCACATGGCTGGCGCGCACCTTCAGGCCGACGATGTGCTCGCGGTTTTCCTGGTAGCAGGCGATGATGCGGTCGATGTCGATCGAGCGGATGTCGGAGAGCTCGCTGACGCGGTTGCAGGCGACAAGCCCGATCGAACCGAGATTGAGGAACGCCTTGATGCGCTCGCGCGACGGCTCGATGATGTATTCGCGGAAGCCATGGAAATTGGCTTCGCCGGCCGAGCCCGCGTCGACGATGGTGGTGACGCCGCGTTCCATGCCGCAAAGCTGCGGGCGAACGGAGATGTCGGTGCCGCCATGCCAGACATGGGCGTGCAGGTCGATCCAGCCGGGCGAGATCCAGGCGCCATTGCCTTCGACGCGGCGTGCGCCGTCCGGGGCCTGAAGGTTCTGGCCGAGTCCGGCGATGCGCCCCTCGCCGTCGACGAGGATGTCGATGGTTTCTGCCGGTGCGGCCATGCCGAAGGCGACGGGCTTCACCTGCCGGAGCAGGACCGGACCGTTGCTGTTTGTTCCGTTAGCCATAACTTACAGATCCTTTCTGAGGCGGGGGTCGAGCATGTCGCGCAGGCCGTCCCCGACCATCTGCAGCGACAGCACCGAAAGCACGATGGCGATGCCCGGGAAGAGCGTTACCCAGTCGGCCTGGCCGATATATTGCCGGCCCGAGGCGATCATCGTGCCCCATGTGGGGATTTCCGGGCTGACGCCGACGCCGAGGAAGGAAAGGCCGGCTTCGGCGAGCATCGCATGGGCGAAGAGGAAGGTGCCCTGGACGAGGACCGGCGACAGCAGGTTGCGCAGCACATGCCGCGTCATGATGTGCGGCGTCGAGATGCCAAGCGCACGCGCCGCCTCGACATAGGGTAGCTCACGGATCACCAGCGTCGAGGCGCGCACCACGCGGGCAAGTCGCGGCGCATAGACGATGCTGAGCGCGATGATGACGGTCGTCAGCGACGGCCCGAGGGCGGCGACCAGCGCTATTGCGAGCAGGATGTCCGGAAAGGCCATCATCGCGTCGATGACGCGGGCGATCGGCGTGTCGAGCTTCGGGAAGAAGCCTGCAAGCAGACCGAGCACGACGCCGATCACGGTCGCGAGCGTGACGACCGCCGCGCCGACGAGCAGCGACAATCGGCCGGCATAGATGGTGCGGGAGAAGACGTCGCGACCGAACTCGTCGGTGCCGAAGAACCATTGCAGGCTCGGCGGCTGCAGTCGGTTGACGATCGACAGCTTGCCGGGCGCGTAAGGCGCAATCAGCGGTGCGAAGATCGCAAGCAGCACGAAGACGGTGAGCACGATCAGCCCGAAGGCGACGGTCTTGCGCTTCAACAGCCGGCGGATGAACTTGCGGCCCTCGCTCTCGGAGGGGGCGGATAAGGTGATAGCCATCAGTAGCGCACCCTTGGATCAACGAGGAGGTAGAGCATGTCGATCGCGAAATTGATCAGCACGTAGAGCGCGGCAATCACGAGCAGCGCGCCCTGGATGACCGGATAGTCGCGACGAAGCACGGCGGAGACGACGAGATTGCCGACGCCGGGCAGGCCGAACACGGTTTCGGTGACGACGGCACCGGAGATCAGCACGGCGGCGGTGAGGCCGATGATCGTCAGGATGGGGATCAGCGCATTTTTCAGCGCGTGTTTCATCACCACCTTGCGTTCGCCCAGCCCTTTGGCGCGGGCGGTGCGGATGAAATCGTCGCCGAGCACGTCGAGCATCGAGGCGCGGGTGAAGCGCAGGATGAGTGCAGACGAGACGACACCAAGCGCGATCGCCGGCAAGGTCAGGTGGTACATGCGCTCGGCAAAGGACGAGCCCGGGCCGCCATAACCGGAGACCGGGAACCAGCCGAAGCGTACCGCCAGCACCTGGATCAGGATCAGACCGAGCCAGAAGCTCGGTATGCTCGCCGCCAGCATGGCGAGTGTCGTTGCCGCCTGGTCGATGAAGGAACCGCGCCGGTAGGCGGCGTAGATGCCGATCGGCAGCGCGATGGCGCAGGCGATGACGATCGAAAACAGCGTCAGGAAGAAGGTCGGTTCGGCACGCTCTGCCAATGCTGACGTGACCGGCTGGTTGAGGAAGATGGACTGGCCGAGATCGCCCTGCAGCAGTTGCCCGATGTAGTAAACATATTGCAGGCCGAGCGACTGGTCGAGGCCAAGCCGGGTGCGCAGCGCCGAAATGTCCTCCTGGGTCGCCTCCGGACCGAGCATGACGGCGGCTGGGTCCCCGGGCGTCACGCGGACAATGACGAAGACGATCGTGACGACGATCGCCATGACGACGATCATGCCCATCAGCCGTTGGAAGATGTAGCGTAACATGGTGGCCTCGAACCTTTCCTGTGCGCCCCGCCGAAAGGTGGAGGCGGAGCGACGCGCCCCTTCAGGCGGACGCAGGGCCATTGGCCGAGCATCCGCCGAAGTCCCTTGGGAGGGGGGAGCTTACTTCTTGATCGAAGCGTTCCAGAAGTACGGCCACGGGGCCGGCGAGACGCCCTCAAGCGTCTTTGCCTTGGCCGACAGCGCGTTGAAGTCGCCGATCTTGATGAACGGCACTTCCTCGAAGATCACCTTCTGCACGTCGGCCCACAGTGCCACGCGCTTGGCCGGGTCGGATTCGGCGTTGAAGGCATCGACCGCCTTGGCGCGCGCCGGCGTATCCCAGTTGCCGGGAGCCTTGGTCGACATCATGCCGATCAGAGCCGGTTCCGGCAGGAAGGGGCTGTGGGTGATGTAGATGTCCCAGAGCGTCGGGTCGGCGCGGCGCTGGGTGAGCGTTGCCCAGTCGACCACCTGCAAATCGACGGTAAAGCCGGCGAGTTTCAGGTACTCGGCGGCGACCTGCGCCATCTTGTAGTGGAATTCGTACTGGCGGCTCGTCAGGATGCGCAGCGGCTCGCCCTTGTAGCCGGCGGCCTTCAGGAGTTCGCCAGCCTTTTCCGGGTCGGCGATGTTGTAGGCGCCTTCGGTGCCGGCATCGGTGCGCCAGGTAAACTGCGACGGGTAGAGAGCAGCGTCGAGCGCATAGAAGTCGGTGGTGCCGAAGGCAGCCGCCATCATGTCTTCCATGCTGAGCGAGGCGCGGATCGCCTTGCGCAGATCGATGTTCTTGGTCATGCCGTTGCCGGAGTTCAGGACGAAGACCGGCCAGCCGAAGGGCTGCAGCATGACCGGTTCGGAAGCGCTCGAACCCTTGACGCGTTCGAAGGATTCGACCGGCAGACTATCGACATAGTCATACTGGCCGGAAACTGCAGCCTCGACGCGGGTGTTCGGGTCCGGAACCGGCACGAAGCGGATTTCGTCGGCATATTGGTGGCGGGCGCCGCCATAGCCGTTGGCTTCGCCTTCCGGCGATTTGTAGGCGTCGTAGCGGGTCAGCTGGATGTACTGGTCCGCCTTGCGTTCCTTGAGTTGGTAGGGGCCGGTGCCGACGAAATCGGTCATCGGCTCGGCCTGCTTTTCGGACGGAAGCACGATTGCCGCGGAGTTGTTGAAGGCGAGCAGCGAAACGAGCGGTGCGTAAGGCGTGGCGAGCGAGATCTTTACCGTCAGCGGGTCGACCGCTTCGATGCCGGAAATCGTCGTTGCAGTCTGCTTGCCGCGCGAGGCGACCTTCGTCCAGCGCTCGAGCGAGGCGACGACGTCCTTCGAGTCGAGATCGGTGCCGTCGTGGAACTTGACGCCCGAACGCAGCTTGATCGTGTAGGTTTTTCCGTCGGCGCTGATCTCCGGCAGGCTGGCGGCGAGCAGCGGCGTCGGCTTCCAGTCCTTGTCGAAGGTGTAGAGCGTTTCGAAAATGTGTTGCGAGACGATGCCGACGAGGTCGGCCGTCGATGCCATAGGGTCAAGCGTCGGCGGCTCGCCGACGGTCGCGACGTTGATCACGCCGCCCTTTTCCTGCGCAAAGGCGAGGGTTGCCGATGCCACCAATGCGGTTCCAATAAGCAATGCGAGTTTAGTCGATTTCATATCTGCTCCTCCTCATATTCCATAGTTATGCTATGTCGTTCTTTATTTTGGAATATAAAACGGCACAAAGCCGGAAATGTCAACCGGCTGTCGTCGTCGTGTCACAACCGCCGGCAGCGGTGAACCAGAACCCTTGTCCTGGAGGTGCATAAACGGGCGGGAGCTATCGCGACGGCGCGGGATTTGTTAGCCCGGAGTCCGGAATGAAAAGGGAGAAGAAAATGAAGGTCATCGGCCTGATCGGCGGCATGAGCTGGGAGAGCTCGGCGGAGTATTACCGCATCATCAACGAGACAGTTCGCGAGCGCCTTGGCGGCGTGCACTCGGCGAAATCGCTGATGTGGTCGATGGACTTCGGCGAGATCGAGCGCCTGCAGCATCACGGCGACTGGCCGGCCCTGACGGAAGAGATGATCGCCGCGGCGCGGCGTCTCGAGGCCGGCGGCGCCGATTTCCTGATGATCTGCACCAACACCATGCACAAGATGGCAGCGGACGTTTCGGCCGCCGTCTCCATTCCGCTCTTGCATATCGCCGACCCGACGGCGGAGAAGATCAAGGCGACGGGCCTTCGCAAGGTCGGCCTGCTTGGAACGGCCTTCACCATGGAGCAGGACTTCTACAAGGGCCGTCTGGCGGAAAAATTCGGTCTCGATGTGCTGGTGCCGGAGGCGGAAGACCGAGCGAAGGTGCACGAGATCATCTACCGCGAACTCGTGGCCGGTATCGTCAAGGACAGCTCACGTGACGCCTACCGCGCCATCATCGCACGGCTCGTGGATGCCGGCGCGGAAGCGATCATCATGGGCTGCACCGAGATCATGCTGTTGATTTCACAGGCCGATAGCCCGGTCCCGGTGTTCGACACGACCGAGATCCACGCGCTTGCTGCGGTCGATCTCGCGCTCGGGGACGCCTGACTACGGCCGACTGGCCGTCGGCCGTGGTCGCACGCGCTAGTGCAAGGTGAATTCCCGGGGCTCGCCCGGAAACAGGCTGAGAAGCGCGATACCCTGCTGCAATAGCAGTTCGGCGGCTGGTAAGTCGCCGACGACCAGGTCGTCCGCACAGCCGATGATGATGTTGGCGAGGCTGATCGAGTTCTCGGCGAACCGGTCGTCGCCGATCTCGTAGGCCTTCTCGGCCGTTGCCTCGAGCGCTTCTGCTACCAGCGCCATCATGTTCGAGCGTTCATCCAGCGTCATGGCATCCAGTGTCTTGGCGTCGGGAGTCTTGGCAGTTGTCTGCATGATTACCTTCCCTATTGTTCAAGCCGAAATGGCCGCGCCGGCCGAAGCCGGGGGAAAAGTCTACGACTGGGTTGGGTCCAGGAGGGGAGCCGGCGTCGAACGCGGCTTCTCCATTAAGATCGTGCGTTGCGGCGCGATATGCAAGGAATGGCTACTATGCGGCCGGCGCATGGGTCGGTGTTGAGGACGGCACTTCAATTGCGGCCGTTTGAGCGCCGGGTGCGCTAGGCCGTGATATGGGGTCGCCTTGCCGGCCATGCCAGGCTTTCGTCGATCGTCAGGCGATCGGCGGCGCATTCCTGGGCAAGAAAGTCGATGAAGGTGCGAACGGAGGGCAGTAGCCCGCGCCGCGAAGGGAAGACGGCGTGCACGACGCCGGACGCCGGGCGCCATTGCGGCAGAACCGGCACCAGCGTGCCCGCCACCAGGTCCTTCCAGATCATCATCGTCGGCAGTTGCACGATGCCCGCGCCGTCCAGTGCCGCTTCGCGTAGCGCCGCCATGTCGTCGGTCAGGAAGCGCGGCTCGTGGCGGACGACGGCGCGCTCTCCATCGGCGCTTTCCAGCCGCCATTCATAGGTGTGCGTGGCCGAGGTCCAGGCAAGGCTCGGCAATCCCGTCAGTTGTGCGGGCTCGCCAATCGGCGCCTTCAGAAATCCGGGCCTGGCGACGAGATATTGCGAACTGTCGTCGAGCTTGCGCATCACCAGCTCGCTCTTTTCCAGCGGCGGGAACCGGACGCGGATCGAAACGTCGAAACCTTCGGCAATCACATCCACACGCCGGTTGGTGCTTTCCAGCTGCAGGCCGATCCGGGGATGGGCGGTCATGAACCGGGCAAAGAGCCTGCCGAACTGGAACGAGATCAACGCGGTTGGGCAGCTCACACGGATGATGCCCTGCGGCTCTCCCTGATGCTGCGCAATGAAGGCATCGGCCGCTTCCGCCTCGATTAACACCGCGACGCAGCGCTGATAATATTCGCGTCCGACATCGGTAACGAAGAACCGGCGCGGCGAGCGCTGGATCAGCCGGACCCCGATCCGGTCTTCTAGCATCGCAATGCGCCGGCTCAGCCGGGATTTCTGCGTACCGGTTGCCCGTGCCGCAGCCGCAAAGCCGCCGTGCTCCACGACTTGGACAAAATAATAGAGGTCGTTCAGGTCCTGCATCGTTCTATTGATAGGACGCTGCGTCGAAATTCACAATCTTTTTGCGGTGAGGGTCCTGCAGTAGCTTACGTTCAATCACAGCGGATCAAGCGACAACGACGGTCGCTGGCGGTGATGAAACCAAACGAAGGAAAGGACTTCCGATGACCAAGCCCTACGTACGCCTCAACAAGGACGATGTTGCCGTCCTGCTCGTCGACCATCAGACCGGCCTGTTGTCGCTGGTGCGCGACTTCGACCCGGACAAGTTCAAGAACAATGTCCTGGCCCTCGGTGATCTCGCCAAGTACTTCAAGCTGCCGACGGTTCTGACCACCAGCTTCGAGGACGGCCCGAACGGCCCGCTGGTGCCGGAGCTGAAGGAACAGTTTCCCGATGCGCCCTTCATTCCTCGCCCGGGCCAGATCAACGCCTGGGACAACGAGGACTTCGTCAAGGCGGTGAAGGCCACCGGCAAGAAGCAGTTGCTGATCGCCGGCGTGGTGACCGAAGTCTGCGTGGCGTTCCCGGCGCTTTCGGCGATCGAGGAAGGCTTCGAGGTCTTCGTGGTCACGGATGCTTCGGGCACCTTCAACGAGGTGACCCGCGATTCCGCCTGGTCGCGCATGACCGCCGCCGGCGTTCAGCTGATGACCTGGTTCGGCGTTGCCTGCGAGCTGCACCGCGACTGGCGCAACGACATCGAGGGTCTCGGCACGCTGTTTTCAAACCACATCCCGGACTACCGCAACCTCATCACCAGCTACAACACCATGGCGGCACGCAAGTAAGACACGTCAGACGACGAACGACGAAAGTCCCGGCCTGGCACGGCCGGGGCTTTTTGCGTTCGCTTCCTGCCGTGGCCGTTAGGCGCGGCTGGCGGCCTGCTGGGCGTCGTCCTGTAGGTCAACACGGGCGGCGGGCTTGAGCCGGCCGGTCAGAAGCAGGCTGACGGCGAGGAAGGGCACGAGCACGCCAAGGCCGAAGCGCATGTCGCTGTATTCGGCGATCAGGCCGATCAACGGCGGCCCGAGCAGGAAGCCGAGCAGCGCGATGAAGGACAGAATGGCGACGCTTGCGGCCGCCGGCCGGTCCTTCTGGTCGGCGGCGGCGGTGACCGCGAAGGGAAAGCCGACCGATACGCCGAAGCCCATCGCAGAAAAGCCGAGAAGCGCTGCCCAGGCGGCGGGGCTGACCACCACGAGAATGAGCCCGGTAATGCTGGCGATGCCGCAGGCACGCGCCACCGCAACCGGGCCGTAGCTCGCCTTCAGCCGGTCGCCGGCAAAGCGTCCGGCCGCCACCATGAAGGCAAAGATCGAGTAGCCGAAACCGGCGCTGGCGCTGGAAAGCCCGAAGATGTCGCGCAGGAAGACCGCCGACCAGTCGGCGACGGCGCCTTCGGTCATGGTGATGCCGAAGACGAAGAAGCAGACCCCGAGCAATGCCCAGCCCGGCAGCTTGCGCCTGGATGGCGCCGCTTCGGCAGCCGCGACCTCGCCGGTCTTCAGGAGCGGCAGCTTCCGGGCGAAGTAGACGCTGATCGGCAGCATGCCGGCGGCCGTCAGCGGCACCGCCCATTCCGGTGCCACGTGCAGAGCGGCAAAGCCGACGCCGACCAGGCTGCCGGTCATGATGCCGAGGCTCCAGAAGCCGTGGCAGGTGCTCATGATCAGCTGCCCGGAGTGCTTCTCGATCGCGTCGGCCTCGACGTTGAGGCCGAGTTCGAGCGTCGTCAGCGATGCGCCGACGATGGCGAGCGCCACGAAGAGCACCTCGATGTTCGGGGCCCATGTCGGTAGCCAGACGAGCGCCAGAAAGACGACGAAGCCGTAGAGGATGGTCGCACGACCGCCGATCCAGGCAACGAAACGGCCGGCAAAGGGCAGCGTCAGCAGAATGCCGACGGGCATGCCGAGCAGCGCGATCGCCAGTTCCGCGGGGCCGAGACCGAGCGTTTGCTGCACGTCGGGAATACGCGGCAGCCAGGCGCCGAAGGCGATCGGTTGCAGGAAGAAGATCAGCATGATGAGCCGTTGATTGGTCATGCGTTTTGTTCCCCGGATAGCGTGTCGGGCGATGCACCCTCGGCAACGGCGGGAGCCGTCGAGCCGATGCGGTATGTGAAGGAATTCTGATATGCTGAAAATTGTTTTCAGAGCTTGTCGCGCAGACCGGGTCCCGTCAAGGCGGGAAGAGGCCGGCAACTCGGAAAGCGCTGCCTTTCCGAGCGAATGGCTGTTGGTGTTGCGAATGTGTCGCCACCAATCCTGGCATTGGTCTGGTTCTGGTGAAAAAAATGTACATACCGGGCAGGGGCAGGCCCCGACCCGCTGCGCCGTTGCGAGGCTTTTGCCCTATCGCAGCAATCTCAGCGATCCCGTCAGCGATTTGACCCACTTTCCGGCGCCGGCAAGGCCGATGCCGTCGATCGTCTCCTGCGAAAGGTCGCGTTCCGGAAATTGCGTCTCGTAGTCCGCGTAGCTGTGCAGCGAGCGCGCGAACGCGGGAAACGGCACGACGACACGGTCGCCGTCTTTCGGCAGCGCCTTAAGGAGCAGTGCCCGGATCGTCGCGCCATCGGCCTGAAGGATCGGCACGGGCCGGTTGGAGCTGATGTCGATGGTGTTCTGCCTGCTGTCTGTCAGCCGCTGGTTACCGAGACTGGGCATCGCCGAGCCGATGCCGATGGAGATCGCTGCGATCGTGTTGGCGAGATGGCCGGGTGCCAATTCGGGATTGACGATGATGGCGAGGCGGGTGTCCTGAAGCACGTGGTCTGTTTCCTCTCTGTATCTCAAAGGCCGCTGTCGGGCGGGAGAATAGACCGTGTCGCGGGGAAGATTCTTTCGGATGTTGCGAGAAATTGCAAATGTAAGGTAGATTCTTCCTGATATGCCTAGAGCTGAGATAAAAGATGCCTGCGACCCTGACGCCCGCTGATGTAAAGATCCTGAACGCGCTGCAAAGTGACGGGCGCCTGAGCAACCAGGCGCTTTCCGAGGAGGTGGGCATGTCGACCTCGCCGTGTTGGCGGCGCGTGCGGCAGCTCGAGGACGACGGTGTCATCCAGGGCTACATGGCCGTTCTCAATCGGCGGGAAATCGGCCTTGGGGTGCTCGCCTTCATCCGGGTAAAGATCGACAGCCATACGGAGGCGGAAGCGGATGCCTTTGCCGAGGAAGTAATGAAGCTCGACAGCGTCGTTGCCTGCTACAGCATTGCCGGCGATGCGGACTTTCTGCTCCAGGTCGTCTCTGCCGACCTGGATTCCTATTCAGATTTTGCCATGAAGGTCGTGCGGCGCCTGCCGTGCATCAAGGAGATGCAGACGACCTTCGTGCTGAAGGAGATCAAGGCCTATGGCGGGCTACCCCTGCGCGCCTCGGCCGGCCAGCGCTGACCAAGCGACGGTCAGGAGGCGGACGCCATCAGCGGGTCCTCCCGGACCACCTGGACAAGGAAATCGAGAACGGTGCGCACGCGCAGCGGCACATTTCTGCGCGAGGGATAGACGACACTGATCGGCAGGCGCGCCGGTGGGAATGCCGGCATGACGTTAACCAGGCGGCCAGCCTCGATGTCCGGGCAGGCCAGGATATGGGAGAGGATCGCAAGGCCGTTGCCGGCGAGCACCGCGCGATGCACGGCCACGGCACTGTTGGCGACGAGCCGGGGCGCAATGCGCACGAAAACGTCGTTGGAGCCGTCGGAAAACGTCCACTGGCGGCCGTCGCCGGCGCGGCTGTAGCAGATGCATTCATGCGTCGCGACGTCGTCGGGCAACTTGGGCGCGGGGCGCCGGTTCAGATAGTCGGGTGCCGCCACCAGGAACGCGGTCGTCCAGCCGATCCGCCGGCAGATCAGGCCGCTTTCCGACACCGGGCCCAAGCGCACTTCCAGATCGATGCCCTCTCCGACCAGATCGGAGGCTTCCTCGCGGAACAGCATCTCGACCGACAGGCCCGGATGACGGGCGAGGAGGGTGGCCAAACGATCGCTCAGGCAGAGGCCGAGCGGCGCGGGCACCGTTAGCCGCACGCGGCCTGCCACGAGGCCGGTCTCGCCGGAGGAAGCCTCGGTAAGAGCATCGACCGCCTCGACCACCTTGAGCGCCATCGGGATCATGTGCTCCCCCTCGGCGGTCAGCGCCAGCGCATTTGTCGTCCGATGCAGAAGGCGCGTGCGCAGGTGCTCTTCGAGTCCCGAGACCTGACGTGACACCGCCGGCTGGGTCAGGCCGAGATCGTTTGCGGCGGCGGAGAACGAGCCGGTCTCTGCCACCCGCAGGAAGGCTCTGAGCGCAGAAACGATGTCCATCCGGCTTCCCCCAAACGTTTCGACATAAGCGTTATGCGCCGAGTTTACGCCCGGCGCGCTTTACTGTCCATCTATTAAGGATATTGTGTATCCATAAGGATAATAAATGTCCGTAATTAGGAGCAAAGCCATGACCCAGCGCCTCAGCTACGCCCAGCAGTCACCCGAGTTCTTCAAGAAAATCTCCGACTTCAGCCTCAGCCTGAAGGACAGCGTCATCGAGCAGGCCATCCGCGATCTCGTCAATTTGCGGGCTTCGCAGATCAACGGCTGCGCGTTCTGCGTCGACATGCACGTGAAGGAGGCGAAGATTCATGGCGAGAGCGAATTGCGCCTCTACCACGTGGCGATCTGGCGGGAATCGAACCTGTTTGCGCCGCGCGAACGCGCCGCACTTGCCTGGACCGAGGTGCTGACGAAGTTGCCCGAGGGCGGCGTTCCGGACGAACTCTACGAGCGCGTGCGCGGCCAGCTTTCGGAAAAGGAGATCTCCGATCTGACCTTCTCCATCATGGCCATCAACGCCTGGAACCGCGTCAGCGTCGCCTTCAAGTCCGTGCCCGGCTCCGCCGACAAGCTCTATGGGCTCGACAAGGCCGGGCTCAACTGAGCGCGCCCGTCTCCCTCATCCGAAAGGATTTTTGACATGATCAAGTCACTCCTCACCGCTCTCGCCGTTGCCGCGACCCTGTTCGGCACGGCCGTTGCCGGCGACGCCGCCAAGGTGACGCTCGTCTATGAGCATGAATTGCCGAACGTTCCGGGCAAGAGCATCAAGGGCGTCCTGGTGGAATACGGGCCTGGCGGCTCGTCCGAGGCGCATACCCACGCGAGCACGGCGTTCATCTACGCGACGGTGCTCGAAGGCTCGATCCTCAGCCAGGTCAATGACGGCCCGGTGAAGGAATACAAGGCCGGCGAGAGCTTCTCCGAAATGCCGGGCGACCGTCACGGTGTCAGCGCCAACGGCAGCAAGACCTCGCCGGCCAAGCTGCTGGCCGTCTTCGTCGTCGACACCGCCGAAAAGGAATTGACCTTTCCGATGACCAAGTGACGCCATGCCGGGGGCCGGATGCCAATCGCGCAGCCGGCCCCTCCCTCGGCCCAACCGTTGGAGCCTGTCATGTTCGCCGAGCGTTGCCGGCACAGGCCTATCTCTACCCCTCGCCGGCTGAAACCGCGGCCGAGCTGCCACTCATCCGGCGCGTTCTAGAACCCAGGCAGAGCTTTGCTTCGAGAGATCGGCGGGAATTTCCTTCGAGAGGATCTCCATCAGGTCGGACAGGCGCACGCTTCGCAGCTTGTCGCGCCAGGCTTCGTCCGCTTCCCACATGATGCGCGCCACCGCACAGGGCGTCTCGTCGCAGTAACCGGGCGCCCGGCAGGGATTGTTGGCCCGGATGTTGGTGCAGACGAAGGTGCGCGACCTGCCTTCGACCGCCTCGACGATCTCGAGAAAGGTCAGTTCCGCCGGCGCTTTCGCCAGCCGGTAGCCTCCCGAAGGACCGAGGGTCGTGTGGACGAGGCCCGCCTGTGACAGACTCTGCAGCGCCTTCGACAGATACTCCTTCGGAAGTCCATGGAATTCGGCCAGCGCCTTGGTCGATAGGTAGCGGCCCTCGGGCAGGCCGGCGAGAATGGCGCAACAGTGCAACGCCCATTCGACTTGGCTCTTAAGGATCATTCGCTCTAACGATCATTTTTCGTCCGGGAGATGCCGTCCACATATATTAAGGACAAAAAATATCCCTATTTTTTCTCTGTGTAAACAGCGCCATCATGTGTAACAGGAGGGGTCATGGTCGTTGTCGTCGGTTTTCTGCTTGTTCTCAGCATCCTGTTGCCGTTTGTCTTCATCTGGCGACTGTGGCGGCTGAATGAGCCGACGCGGCTTGGCTGGCTTCTGGCGCTTGCCGAGACCATCGTGCTGCTCACCCTGATCGGGCTTCTCAACCGTTGGGACATTGCCGGCTTCTGGACCAGGGCGGCGCTTGCCGCACTCGCGGTCGCGGCGGCTCTGGTCTCGTTGCCCCGGAATTGGCGCCGGCCCTGGCTGTCGCTCGATCGTGGCGCCTTGGCGCGCAGCCTGGTGCCCACCGTAGCATCTCTCTTCGTCTTCGGTGCAGCACTCGCCTATGTCACTTGGGGCATCGGTGCACGGCACGATCCGCGCGCGCTGTCGTTTCCGTTGACCGGCGGCCGATTCGTCGTTGCGCAGGGCGGTGGCATCGGCGTGCTCAACCATCACAGCGACCATCCGGCGCAGCGGCATGCCCTCGACATCACGGCGATTGGCGATGCCGGTTTCCGTGCGTTCGGACTGCTGCCCGCGGATCCCGCCGACTACGCCATCTTCGGCAAGACCGTCGTCAGCCCGTGTGGGGGAGAGGTCGTTGCGGCGGTCGATGGGCTACCCGATCTACCGCCGCCCAAGGCGGACCGGGACAACCCGGCGGGAAACCACGTGATCGTTGCCTGCGACGGCATGCGGGTTGAACTGGCGCATCTGCGCGAGGGCAGCGTGACCGCCACGGTCGGAGCGCGGGTTCTCGCCGGCGATCCGATCGGCGCGGTCGGTAACTCCGGCAACAGCACGGAGCCGCATCTGCACATTCATGCCGTCGATGCCGGATCCGGAAAGGCGGTTCAACTGTCCTTCGACGGGCGTGTTCCTTCGCGTAATGCGCAATTTTCCAGGTGAAGCCGATGCGCGGTTGAGCGGGGCAGTGCTTTACACGCTCGATCTGAATGGCCAAAGATGGGCCACTTAGGGGAGGAGCTCGTTCATGGACATCAGCACCGTGGCTGCCTTTGCGGCCGTCACCTTCATCGCAGTCGTGACACCCGGCCCGGACGTGATCCTGGCGATGGCCAACGGGTCTCGCTTCGGCATGAAAAAGGCGGTTGCCGGCATGATCGGCGTGCTGCTTTCCGACTTCTTCCTGATTGCCGCCGTTGCAGCCGGCCTCGGCGCCATCCTTGCCGCGTCGGAGTTCTGGTTCTCGGTCGTCAAATATGTGGGTGCCGGCTATCTCGCCTGGCTCGGCTACAAGATGCTTCGGCCCGCCAGCACCGAAAAAGCCGAAGGACAGAGCGCGGAAAACGCCGATCTCGCTCGCACGGAATCCGCGCTTGCGATCTGCCGCCACAGCATGATCGTCGCCATCACCAACCCGAAGGCCTACCTGTTTTTCTCCGCGCTGCTGCCGCAGTTCATCAACCCGGCCGCACCGCAACTGCCGCAGTTCCTGGCGCTTACGGCCGTGTTCACCGTCGTCGAGTTTGCCGTCATGTTCGGTTACGCCCTTGTCGGCTTCAAGACGACGCAGTTTGCCGCCTCGTCGATGCGGCGCTGGATGGAAAGAGGCTGCGGCGGCGCCTTGCTCGTCTCGGCCGCCTCGCTTGCGCTGGTAAAGCGCGTCAACGGATAGGCGGCGGGCGGCGATACCGGCGCGACCGGCGGATGGTTCGCTTCACTGACGCGGAAATATCAGGAGCCGGTGGGCCGCCGTGTCGATACACTGCCTCTGGATGGGCTTAGCGATAGAAGCGTCGTCGCCGTTTCTGTGGGCGCATTCGAGCCCGCGGCAAACTGCGGCACGCCTGACGGATCTTCCGACCAGACGCTGTTTCTGCCAGCGGCCTTGGCGGCATAAAGCGCGGCGTCGGCGGCGGAGATGATCGCGTGCACATCCTCTTGCCGATCGGCAAAGGCAATGCCGATGCTGACCGTTGCCGACAGCACACCCTTGGCCGTGCTCATCCGGCGCGCCTCAAGCGCGGTGCGGATGCTGTCGGCAATGGCGATCGCGTCGGCGCGATCCGCCTGCGGGAGGCAGGCGGCAAATTCTTCGCCGCCCATGCGCGCGATTAAGGTGTCGCGCGGGACCGCCTTCGAGAGAATCCCGGCAAATTCCACGAGCACCTGGTCGCCCACCGCATGGCCGTAGCGATCGTTGATCGCCTTGAAGTGATCGATGTCGAGATAGAGCAGCGCTCCCTTGGCCGGTTGCGTGGCGAGATGGGTTTCCAGCTGCACAAGGAACGAGCGGCGGTTCGGCACCCCGGTCAGGGCGTCGGTCTCCGAGGCGAGCTTGTAGCGCTGCTGGGTTCGCTCCTTGACCATGGCGAAGAAGGCGAAGCCCCCGGCGAGGCTGTGAAAAAACAGCTCGAAGGTCAGCAGCTGGTACCACAACGGCTGCGAGGCTCCCGCTGCCGTGTTGCCGGCGAGCGGCCAGATCAGGATCAGTGGGATGCGGGCGAGGTAGAGCAGGCCATGAGTGGCGAAGACGAAGGCGACGATGTAAGAGCTCGGAAGCTTGCGGAAATTCTCCGAGCGGAAGATCTCGTGCGCGATCAGCGCCGAATAGGCGAAGATCAGGACGGAATAGAGCACGATCCGGCTGGTGACGCTCTCGCGAACATAGTCTGAAGCATAGGTGACGACGATCCACAGGAGTGGCCCGATGAGCGCGGAGGCGATCTTGAGCGGCTGATGGTCAAAGGCGCGCAGGCCGAGCCAGATCATCGCGAGCCCCAGCACTGCGAGCGCGTTGCCGAGCGAGATGGTGATGAAGTTGTAGCCGTCGCCGCGCAGCGTCAGCAGGACGAAGCCGACCGCGCCGATGGCGAAGGCCAAGGACCACAGAAGCAGCTCGAGGCTCTTGCGCTCCTGCCGCCAGGCAAAACCGAAGAATGCGGCGAAGATCACGAGCGTTACGAACGAACTGAGCATGATCGTCGGGGTATGCAGGATGTCCACCATCGTCTCCTGATGTTCGCGCGAAACCATGCCCAACAAGCGTAAAGCTTTCGCAAATGACGGCACTCGGCGGCCTGTCCGGCATCGGGCAATCTGTGCCAAAACGGCGGTCGCGCAGGCAGGAAACGGGTTGAATTCGGCGGCGTCCTGCACGATTTTTGAGGGAGGCGTACAAGTGGAGGCGAGGCCGATGGGCCAGGCGATGCATCGTTATTTCATCTTTGAGACCGCGGCCGGGTTCTGTGGCATCGCCTGGAACGATGTCGGCATCACGCGCTTTCAACTGCCGACCAGCACGCGAGATGGGACCGAGCGGCTGTTGCTGCGGCGGCTGCCTTCCGGGGAGGCGTCGGAGCCGACGCCCGTAATCCAGGCGGCGGTGGAAGCCGTGCAGCGCTACTTCGAGGGCAGGGAGGTCGATTTCTCCGGCTTCGCGGTGGATCTGCAAGGCCAGGACGAATTCTTCCTGCGTATCTACGCGGCCGCACGAGCGCTGCGCTGGGGCCAGACCACGACCTATGGCGGGCTCGCCAAGGAATTGGGCGTCGGGCCGGAAGCGGCGCGCGATGTCGGCCAGGCCATGGCCAAAAACCCGGTATCGCTGATCATCCCCTGCCACCGGGTGCTGGCCGCCGGCGGCAAGATCGGCGGGTTTTCAGCGCCCGGCGGTTCGACCACCAAGACGCGCATGCTCGAACTGGAAGGCGTCCATCTGGAAGAGCAACAGCCCAAGCCCGCACAGCAGTCTTTCGGCTTCTGAAGTAAGGCTGCTCCAGCGCGGGGCGCCTGAAGCCTCTCGCGTGATGAGGGGTTCACACGCCAGGCTTTAAGCTCCTGCTCTTTTGGCGTTTTGCAAAACCGATGCGCAGTTTTGCGCGATATTCATTAGCCTTTGGACCGTTGCTCGGCTTCGCGTTCGTAGACCGCGAGGAAGGCCTTGCCCATCAGCGAATTCTCGTTCTCGATGCTCTTTCGCAGGACCGCGGAGCGGGTTGCCTGAATGGTCCGGTCGTCGGGTGCGGCTACGCTGGCGAACTCCACGAGTTGAACCGCGAGGCGGAAATTCCCTTCCTCCGAAAGCTGCGTGGCCCGCACCGCAAGCTTTTCGGCGCCGCCGGCAAGTGTGGCCAGTTCCGATGCGAGATCGGCGGTCCTCGGCGGCTTGAGATGGGCTGCGTCACCATCGAACCAGCCGGCGTAGAAATGGTAAATGCCGCGGACGAGGAATTCCGGGTCGTCGTATTTGGCTGCCAGATAGGGCTTGGCCAGATATGCATGCGGCACCTTCACCGCATGCAGGATCTCGTCGAGTGTTGCGCCCCTGTTGAGGAGCGCGAGCGTTTCACGCACAAGATGCTCGAGCGCCTCTGCCCCGTGGCGCAGCATCTCGGCCGCGCGCTCTTCACCAAAGACGACCGGACCGTGACCGGGAATAAGGACCGCCGGGGCAAGCGCCTCCATCCGCCGAAGCGCCGCCGCCCAATCCGCTGTATAACGCTGCACCTTGCGCGGATTGCCGGCATTCGGAAACACCCAGATAACGAAATCGCCGCTCGCAAGGACGCGCCGTTCCGGCAGCCAGACGAACGTTGCGTCGTCGGTCTCGCCCCTGCCGTGAAAGAGTTCGATCCGCTCGCCGCCTATGGAGAGCGACAGGGTATCGTCATAGACCACGTCCGGTCGCCGCTGGCCGATCGGGTAGACGTAGCCCGGTTTGTTGAACTGCTGGCTCTGCGCGATGCTGTTGTAGCCATGCGAGGCTTCGTAGCGCTCCATCCGCCGCTGCACGTTGCGGTGGGCGACGATCCGCGGGCGCGCTAACCCGCGCGCATCCGCTTCCTGGTCGATAACCGTGATCCCGCTGGTATGGTCGATATGGCCATGCGTGAAGATTACGGTGTGTATGGGGCTGTCGTCCCACGAGCGTATGACGTCGAGGGTCTGCTTTGCCGTTTCCGGCTTCGCGGTATCGATCAGGACCAGGCCGTCCGGCGTGCGGATGGCCGTCACGCTGCCGCAGAAATAGGTCGTATGGACGGTGATGATATCGTCGGCGATGTGCGTGATGGCGCCATGCGAGACGGCGGCGGTCCATTTTTCCATCGGAGCCGTGCCGTCCCACAGACGCTCGAACAACGGGTCGTGTCTCATGATCTTTCTGTCCTCGAAGCAATCGCAGACAGCTTTAGCACTGCCGGCCGTGGTTGGAAGCCGGCACGTGCGGTCTTGGGAGCATGCCTCAGGCTTCGGGCTCCATCATCGGAGCCGCTTGCTCACTGAAGAAGCTTGAACAGCTTTCCCAAGGTACCGCTGTCCTGTGCCGGCTGCTCGGCTTCTGCGGCGGGTTGCTGCTCAGGCTGTGGCGTTTCCGGCGCCGGCTGTTCTGCAGCCGTGTCGGGCGGAACTTGCCCTTCGACAGGCGGTGCCGCCTCGGGCTCGCCGCCGCCACCGCCGATGATCTGCTCGATGGAGAGTTCGCTGGCTTCGCCCTTCGGCTGCTTGCCAATCGCGCCGCTGAGGATATCGCGAAGCTTTCCTCCTTTGCCTTCCCCGGACAGGAGTTCGTCGAGCCCCAGCTTGCCGGTCGGCAAGCCGAGCTTCTTCAAGGTCGAAAGCGCGGCATCGGGGTTTTTCAGAAGGCCCGAAAGGTCGGGATAGATGCGCGGAGCGGCAAACGACCCTTCGATGATGACCGGCACGCCGATGCCTTCGGTCGCGATGTCGGCGCCCTGGCCTTGCAAGGATGCGACCACGCGTGGATCAAGCCGGAAGTTCAACTGGTCCTCCGGCAGGTTTGCCTCGCCCTTGCCGCTCATCCGCACGAGCGGGCCGACGAGCTTGATGTCGTCGGTGCGCGCAACGCCGTTCTCGATCGCAAAGGATGCCCCGAGTTCGGTAAAGCCGGTCGCCTTGTTGTCGTTCTGCTTGAAGCCGGACGACATCAGGCCAACGAGATTGTTGTAAACGTCGGCAACGTCGATCCCGCGGATGGCGCCGTCGGAGAAGCGGACCTGGGCCGTGCCCTTGAGCGATCGCTTGAGTGCGCCGGTCGTGCCGCCGGCGCCTGCAATGTCGAACGTCGTCTGCAGTGCGCCTTCGAGATGCTTGAAGTTCGCAAGGTCGGTCAGCAGCGGTGCGGCAGAGGCGCCCGCTATCGAGGCCTTGACCGCGATCGACGGCTCCGCGCCGGAGCCGTCTGCGGTTAGGCTTGCGGCCACCTGGCCGCCATAGAAGGGGCTTTCGGGAATATCGAGGTTTGCAATGCCCTCGGAGATCTTCAGCGAGGTTGCGACCGGCCCGGCGACGACGCGGCCGTAGGCGAGCTTCTCGGCATCGACCTTGATGGAGGCATCGATCGAGCGAAGGGCGGACAGGTCCAGCGGAGCATCCGTGGTAGGGCCTCCGCTTGATTTTCCCTTAACCTTCGCCTGCGGCGCTGCCGAAGGTGCGCCAGCCAGCCGCGCGAGGTCCAGTTCCATGAAATGGAGCGCGCTCGAAATTTTGAGCGGTGTCCCGAGTTCGACCGCACCGTTGCCGCTTCCCTCGACCCCGTTGACCGAGAGCGTGGCCTTCTGGAACGCAACGCCGGCAGTGCTTGCCTGCACGTCGCCATTGAAGGCGAATTGCGTAATGCCGCCCGCGTCTGCCTGTCCGATCCAGGCAAGAAGCGCTTGCAGGTCTGCGGCCGCGAAGTTCACCTTTCCGGCGTAGCTGCCCGCAAGCGCTGCCTTGCCGTCCAGCGCAAGCGTCGCCTCCTTCGTGCGCACATCGAGCTTCAGCGGGATATCGCCCGCGCGGGCGTTGGCGTCCATCAGCAGGTCGCGGACCGGCAGTGTGAGGTCGATCTCGGCCGGTTTGCCGCGCCACACGAGGCTGCCCGCAAGGCGCATCGGCTTGGCAAGGCCCTCGATCTTGAGGGCGAGCTTCTTTGCCTTCACCTCGGCCATGGCCGGATCGGCGATGCCGGGAATGACGATGGTCGCGTCGCGCAGGCTTGCGCCGCCGGTTACGTTGATCGTCTTGCGCACGGAGCTTGCGCTCAATCCGCGAAACGCGAAGGCCGTGTCCATCGTCACGGTCCCCGTCAGCGGCACCGCTTGGCCGGCGAGAGCCGCCAGTTTGGAAACGTCGAGCCCGTTGCTGACGACGCGGCCCTGGAAAATTGGCTCGGCGGTGCTGACGTCGGCAGCGAGATCGGCGGCAACGCTGCCGGCGTCGATCCCGAGATGTTCGAGCCGCCCTGTCAGCTGCCCGTCCTTGAGCGTCGCCGTCAGCGTGACGTCGGAGGCGGAAATGTCGCCGACGGCAAGGGCGCCGACATTGACGCTGATATCGGCGTCAAAACCGGCCAGCGCCTGCAGGCCCGCAGTTGCCTTGGCCCTGTCCGTCCGGCCTGCCGGTTCCTCGGGCTGCGTGGAGGATGCGGCGGTCTCGCCGCCCTCGAGAAACGCGCTCAGGTCCAGCCGCTCGGCGTTGAGGTCGGCGAGGAACCGCGGGCGGCTGCCCGGCACGAACAACGCGTCGAGCCCGAGCGCTTCATCGCCGATCGTAAGCTTGCCGCCGCGGATCTGGTAACCGCCATTGGCATTCAGCGCCACCTGGCCGCTGGCGGTCAGTTCGGTGAGCCCGGCCGCGAGCTGAGGCTCGGCCTCCAGGGAGAGGGTGAGTTCGGCGGGCTTGTGCTCAAGCAGCGGACGCAACGGCGAAATGGCAAGCGTCACCTCGTAGCGCCGGCCCTCGACGCCGGCGCCGGCCGAGAGCGACAGTTCGCCATCGATATCCGGAACGGCGAGCGTAAGGTCGAGATCCTTGACGACGTCGACCGAGCCGCCGGCGTCCTCCTGCCGCAGCGTTCCCTCGCTGATCGAGATCTTGTCGATGGCGCTTTTCTCTAGGAAAGCGACGAGGGCAGCGAGCGGATCGCGCGGTTCGCTCGCGATCGCCTGTCCCGCCTCAATCTCCCCGTCTTGGGCGGCGGCCGCGGCCTCTACCTTCGGCCGCAGCGCCACGACAGGGCGTACAAGCCTTACTTCCCTCACGTGCAGGCGGTCGGACCAGAGCGAGGAGAGCGTCACGGAGCCCGCGACTTTGCCGATCTCGGCCGTCATGCCGTCGGCATCGAGCGAGACGTTTTCGGCCACCACCGCCAGATGCGGGACGACGGAAAGCCTGACCGGGCCGTTGAGCGCGATCGCGCTGCCGGTCGCGTTCGAGAGTTGCCGCCCCAGTTCGGCGCGCATCCAGTCGCTCGAAACGAAGCTGGGCAGGATCATGACTGAAACGACAGCGAGGACGCCGAGCGCCAGCAGGCAAAGAAAGAAACGCCGCATGTTTCCCCTCGTTGCGAAAGCGATTGATTCGGTATCGTTTTCCAGTGCGCGCCGTTTTGCAACTCCCGTGGCGATCTGCCTTCTCGCCATGGTTGCGCTATCGCGCGGCGACACCCTCTTCGGCGACAGCTGCATCGCCCATCTCGGCGGCTTTCCTCTCGGTCACGGCGGCCGAAGCGACAACCGCGCGCGGACGATGCACGAGCGTGACCAGCACGAAGGACAGGATCATCAGCAGATACCAGGCGCCGAGCTTTTGCACGGAGACTAGCGTCCAGCCGGCATGCTGCGAGGGATAGATCCAGGCCCGCGACCAGGTCCCGATGTTTTCGGCGAACCAGATGAAGAGGGCGACCAGCAGGAAGCCGAGGAGCAGTGGCATGCGGTGACGAAAGCGGAAGACGCGATAATGCACCGTGGTGCGAAGGAAGAGGATCGCGGTCAATCCGAACAGCGCGTAGCGAAGGTCGATGATGTAGTGGTGGCTGAAGAAGTTGACATAGATGGCAAGGGCTAAGAGCAGGGTGGCAAAGAGCGGCGGATAGTTGCTGTAGCGCATGTCGAGAATGCGGGTCACGCGCGCCAGATAAGAGCCGACGGCGGCATACATGAAGCCCGAAAACAAAGGCACGCCGCCGATGCGGAAGAAGCTCGGCTCTGGGTAGATCCAGGAGCCGACGGAGGTCTTGAAGATTTCCATCAGGGTGCCGACGATATGGAAGATCAGGATGACCTTGGCCTCGGCGATCGTCTCGAGCTTGAAGACGAGCAGCGAGACCTGGATGGCGATGGCGCTCAGGAACAGGAAGTCGTAGCGGGCGAGACCACTGCCTTCGGGCCAGTAGAATTTCGTTGCCAGCATCAGGGCCAGCATGGCGCCACCGAAGAGGCAGGCGAAGGCCTGTTTGATGCCGAAGACCAGAAATTCGGTCAGGCCGCCAAGGAGGCCGCTTGCCGGAAGCCGGTCGAGCACGCCATGGGCCGCAGCGTCGATGCGCGCCTCAAGGCTCGTAAACCGCCTCTCCTCGGGCTTTCCAACCATCCGCATCGCCTCCTGTTGCCGTCGCTGCTGCGATGGCCTGACAATGCGGTTGAATTGTGGATGGGTGGAAACCGGGCCGTGTGGGGGCCGCCGCGCGGCCGTCACCGCCCGCAGGCGGCGGGATGGCGACAGGCCGCAAGCAGCGTTCGTGGCGGTCGATCAGCGCGGGAAAGCGTAACGGTCGACGATCGCCCAGATTTCCCGGTTGACCTCCTGCAGCTGCTCGATCACCTCGTTGATCCGAGTGATCTCGGCCTCGTTGATCTGCTCGATCTTGCCGTACTTGATCGTGTCCTTGCTGTCGAAGATCGCCATCAGCTGCGTGCTTGCCTGATCGCCGGTTTCGTCGAAGGAATAGATGCAGTGGCTGTATTTGTTGCGGAGTTTCGCCTGCCGGCCAAGCTGTTGGGTAATCGCAAGAATTTCCTGCCGCTGGGCGGCAGGCGTCTTTCCCATCTTGGTCAGCCGCTCGACGAGTTCGATGCGGGCCCGCGTCGTGTTCAGCGTCAAGAAGATGACGATCGCGGTTTCCTTGTCGACCCGGGCGAGGCCGGCGATGAGGTAGATGAGCAAGCTCTCCGTATTGGTCCACGTATAGTTGAGTTGTCCGATCAGAAGTAGGATCTCATGAAATTTCGCCATGGGCCCCTGCCAACGCTTTCGTCCGTCAATGGACAAACGCTAGAATATCCCATTCTGGCGGCGAGTAAATTTGTTCCGCAGGCGTCCTGCAGGGCCTGAAACGCAACGCCCAGCCCTGTCGTCGGCTTGGCGCCAGCGGAAGGTTGATGGCCACATTTTACCTAACCCACGGGTGAAGACATTTCGCCGTCGCCGCTAGCCCGCGGTGGTTAGCCCGAACTGACAACTTACAATGTGTATCGGTTTTCGACAGACTCTCCAGCGCAACCGGCGAGCAGGACGCATCGGGCCTTATGGGGCTAGCACTGCATCGAATGGCAAAATGCCCTTTAGGGAACCTGATCCGGTCCTCTCGACCCAATAGGGGAGAGGCAGCCAGAAGAAAGCAATCGAAATATCGGCATGCGGACGCTGCGGCGTCCAGGAGGAACCATTTTCATTAAGTTCAACATGTAGCCCGCGCATGGCCCAAATCCGCGTATGAGAAGAATGCGGCTCGGCTGTCGCGGCCTCAACTTGAGGTGATCGTTATGAGCAAGGACAAAAATATCCTGTGGCCATGGGATGACAGCCAGTCTCAAGATCAAGACCAGGATCAAGGGCAAGGCCAGGGTCAAGGACAATTGCAGGCGGAGCTGCAGGGCCAGCTTCAGGGGCAGGGACAAGGCCAGGGCCAGGGGCAAGACCAGGGACAGGGCCAGGATCAAGGGCAGGGCCAGGACCAGGGACAATCGCAATACAGCGAGTCCTACAATGGCAACCTGAACGGCAACGGAAACCTGAATGGCAACGGCAACGCCAATGCCAACGGTAACGGCAACCTGAACGGCAATGGCAATGCCAACCTGAACGGCAACGGCAACGCCAACCTCAACGGTAATGGCAACGCCAATCTCAATGCCAACCTCAACGAAAACAGCACCCATGTCGACGTCGACAGCAAGACGACGGTCGACGTGGACGTCGATCTCGACCTGAGCGGCTACAAGCCGTCGGACGACGACTTTGCCGATATCGACAACTCTTCGATCCACGGCATGGCGAACACGAGCTTCAAGGACATCCTGAACGGCTCGATGAACGGCAACAGCAACGTTGCCAACGTGTTCAGCCAGAACGCCATCATGTCGGATGACGACAGCGCCTCCGACATCAACAACAGCGGCACGCTCAACCAGAACGGCAACGCCAATGCCGGCGATGCCCGCTCGGGCGATGGCATTCAGGCCGGAGCCGACGGTGGTGAAGGCGGAAGCAAGGCTTATGCCAACGGTGGTGACGGCGGCGACGGCGGTCATAGCGTTGGTGGCTTCGCGGGCGCTGGCGACGGCGATGGCGGCGACGCAGACAACAATGCCGATGCGACCGGCGGTGCCGGCCTTGGCGGCATTGCAGCCAGCGTTGGCGTTGGCGGCGGCAGCTCCAGCGGTGACGCGAATGGCGGTACGGCGACAGCCGGTGCCGGTGGTGCAGGTGGTGCCGGCCTCGGTGTCGGCCTCGGTCTCGGTGTCGGCCTTGGCGTCGGCGCGGCAGCCGGCGGCGACGGCGGCAGCAACGGTGCCGGCAACGGTGGCACGAGTGGCGACGTCACGAGCGGCCCGGCAGGATCTTCGGATGCAGGTGACGGCGGCGATGCCGGCGGCTTCATCCTTCCGATCCTGAACCTCGGTGGCGACGGTGGCGACAGCAACGGTGGCAACAGCGTAGCGGTTGGCGATACCGGCAGTGCTGACGGTGGTGATGCCGGCGATGCCGGCGACGGCGGCGGCGCTTTGGGTGCTGGTCTTGGCGCGGGTGCTGGATTCGGCGCCGGTGCAGGCGTCGGTGGTGCCGGCGGCGGCGGTGGCGATGCCTATGCCGGTGGAGGCTCTACGGGTGACTCGACCGGTGGTGACGGTACCGGTGGCGCAGCGACCGGTGGTCACGGCCTAGGCGGCCTCGCGCTCACGGGTTCTTGGGCAGCCGGCGGCGACGGTGGCGATGCCTACGGTGGCCATGCACTCGGTGGTGCCGGCGGTGCCGGCGGCAACGGTGGCTTTGCGACCAATGGCGATGGCGGCGCGGGTGGCAGCGCCGGCATGTGGGGCTCGTACAATGGTGACGACAGCTTCGTCGAAGGGCTCTCCTCGGCTTCGGCAGACGCAGTCATCGACACCAACGCCTTCAACCAGCAGATCGTGCTCGGCGCGAACCTGCAGGGCAACACGATCGACATGACGGTCGTCGGTGGTGATTACACGACCACTGCTGTCGGCGACGACGACAACACCTGATCGGTGAGGGGGCGTCGATCCGCGTCTCGCGGAATCGACCCGAGAATGACTGCGCGGGACGCCTCTCGCGCAGTCAGGCACGACCCGCCAGCCGGCGGGGACTGCCGGTGACAAGAGGAGGGCCTGACCTTGTATTCCGCAAAGATCACCGAGGCCATTGCCCATTTCATCGGTCTCTTCGAACTCTCTACCGAAGAGGCGCGTCTGCGTGAAATCCATGAGAAGTTCGACCCGGATCGTGACGTCCACAAGGATCCGAAGGAGCTCGTTTCTGCGCCGGTCAAGGTGCACGCACCTTACGATCTCGACGACTTCAACCCCGACATCCGGTACAAGCCGGTCGGACCGGACATCTTCATGCCAACTCCTGACGGCTATGCTGGAGTGTCCTTCCCCGAATACCCGATTTTTGGCGGCTCCCTTGGCCGCGCCAGCTCGGAAGCCTTCCTGCAGGGCGGATCGCCGAGATCGGCCTCGCAGGTGGTCGAGCCGCACATCAACCCGCCGGGTTCGGTTGCGGTCTATAGCAACCAGGTCGCCGAGCTTTCGGACAACGACTTCGTCAGCGTCGGCGGGCATGGCCTGACGTCCAGCCTGCAGATCGACAACAGCGCCACCATGACCGAGCTCATCGGCGCGGCACAGCAGGTTTCGCTGTTTGGCGAGACCGATGTCGCGGGCTCCAGCGATGCGATCGCCAACCTCGTAACGAACGCGGCTGAAAGGCTCGATGCCTATGCGGCCAGCGACGAGGCCGAGGCCGAGGGGATGACCGTCAGCCACTTCGTTGCCAAGGCAAGCGCGCTTGAGGGCATCTATGTGAATGGCGTGATCGTCGAGGAAGCGCCTGTTCTCAAGGATCATCTGCCGGGTGAGGACGAGGCCACCGAGACGCCGGACGAGCCTGAACTTACGAACGGGCCGGTCGAGGTCAGCGGCGGCGTCGCATACGGCGAAGGCGCCGTCTCGATCAACAGTTCGGTCGAACTGGAGACCGGCAGCAACACGCTGGTCAACTCCGTCGTGATTACGAGCAATTGGCTGCAGGCGGAAGTGATGGCCGTGGCCGGCGACCACGTCGCGCTCAACGCGATCGTGCAGATCAACGCCTATTGCGACAGCGACCTCGTCAGCTCCGCGCTCAGCGGCGGCAGTCCCGAGCAGGCTGCCACCCAGGCGTTCAACATCGCGATGTTCAAGCACGTCGAGCCGGCTCAGGAACCAGCCCACGCCGAAACCGGGGACTTCCCCAAGGCCTGGGCGATCACCGAGGTCAAGGGCGACCTGATGATGGTGAACTGGTTGCAGCAGTTTACCTTCATGTCGGACCAGGACACGGCGATCCTTTCGGCTTCCGGCTCGAAGCTTTCAATCGTCGCCGGCGACAACACCGCCGCCAACGAGGTGTCGCTATTGGAACTCGGATACCGCTTCGACCTGATCTTTGTCGGCGGTAGCGTCTTCGATGCCAACATCATCCAGCAGACCAACATCCTGCTCGACAATGATCTCGTCGGTTCCGTCGGCGGATTTCACACCAGCGGTGCCGGTTCGGTCTCGACCGGCGGAAACCTGCTTTGGAACTATGCCGGTATCGTCGAGGCCGGTCGTGCGGGCCCGGTCAATCCGATGTCGGACGGTTACCTGTCGGCGCTGCAGGATCTGTCGGAAGGCAAGAAGCCGTCGGGCGACGACTTTCTGCATGATGGCGCCTTTGCCGGGCTCCATGGCTTGCGGGTGCTCTACATTTCCGGCGATCTCATCAGCCTCAACTATATCCAGCAGACCAACATTCTCGGCGACAGCGATCAGGTGACGCTGGCGATGAACGCGCTCGAGGCGCGCCCGGATGCGGACTGGACCATTTCCACTGGCTCGAACGCCCTACTGAACTATGCCGGGATCGTCGATGTCGATACCGGCAAGACGATCTATGCCGGCGGCGGCGCCTATTCGGACGAGGTGCTCATCCAGGCAGAGCTGGTCAAGAACGATCCCTATCTGGGAAGCCAGAACCCGGATGCGCTGGTCAGCGAAGCGGTCGTCTTTCTCGGCGACGACATGCTCACTCCGGATTTCGGTCACCAGCCGCAGGATCAGATCGCGCCGAGCCATGGGCACGGCATCGATACGGCCAGTGCCGACCCCATGCACAGCATGGTCGCCTGATGGGAGTGCGGGAGGATAGTCATGACCGACCGCACCAATCCGTCGCGGCCAGCGTCCGCCGAAACCGAATGCGAGGACGTTTCGCACGCGGGGGAAAACGGAACACGGCCGGAAGCGTCCGGCGCCGACGCCGCGCGACGGCAGTTTCTGCGCAAGCTCAATCATCAGGAACACGTTCTGGACCGTGCTGTTAGGGAGATCGACGGGGTGGCGGACCAAATAAGAAGAGTGGCGGCAAACGGCGCCGGCGAGGATGGCAACTGGACCCCTTCACCCGTTTCGCCTCTTCCCGGATCGGGCGTTGCCGCAAGGCCGGTACAGATCACCGGTCCGACACCCGCCTTCGCACCGGCGCGCGCTGCTGCACCGGCCGCACCGATCGGGATCGCGCAGGCGTCAAGTGCACAGACGGGAACGCTACGGGCGGATGCCGCTGAGACGGTCAACGTCACGTCGCGGCCGTGGCCTCCAAAGACCGAGCCCGTGGCCAGGCCCGAGCCGGCTCTGCGCGGCGAGGCGACGGTCGAGCGCCGCCCGTTACAGGGGGAACCAAAGCCGGAACCCTGCATCGAAAAGCCGGTCGGAAAACCGGCTGCCTGGCCGACGGCGGAGATGAAGGAGCGATATTCGCCTTCGGGCATGGTGGTGATCGAAGCCGACCGTGGGCCGATCAAGGCCGAGCCACGGTCACCCGACAAGGGTGGTGGATCGTCCGATAAGGGCGGCGGCGGAGGCGGTGGAGGGGGCGTCTTCCACAAGCGCCTTGGACCCGTCGATTTTTCGGCGAGCCTCAGCGCCGGTCTCAAGGCGATCCGGCAGAACCTGATGATCGTCATGCTGTTTACGATCGTCACCAACATCCTCGTGCTTTCGATCCCTGTCTATCTGTTCCAGATCTCGGACCGGGTGCTGACCAGCCGCTCGGTCGACACACTGGTGATGCTCTCGGCGATCATCGTCGGCGCGGTGCTGTTGCAGTCGGTTTTCGACGCTATTCGGCGCATGATCCTGATGCGCACCGCCGTGGAGGTGGCCGCGCAACTGGGCGCGCCGATCTTGAGCGCGGCAGCGAGAGCCGCGCTGCATAGCAATGGGCGCGAGTATCAGACGCTGGGCGACCTGCAGCAGCTTCGCTCCTTCCTCGTCTCCGGCACGCTGCTTTCGTTTCTCGATGCGCCGATCGCGCCGCTCTTTCTGGTGGCGGTCTTCCTCATCCACCCGCACCTCGGCATGATCGTCGTCACTTCAGCTGTTCTTCTTCTCATCGTCACGCTGTTGAACCAGAAAGCGACGGCTGCGGCGTTCGGCGAAGCGACCAACTTCCAGACCAAGGCCAACCTTCACCTCGATTCGATGTCGCGCAATTCCCAGATCATCAACGCACTGGCGATGATCCCGGAGGCCGTGCACATCTGGGGCAAGGACATGGCCGGTTCGCTCAAAGCCCAGGTGATGGCGCAGGACCGCAACATCGCTTTTGCGTCGCTGTCCAAGGCGGTGCGCCTCCTGACGCAGGTGACGATGCTCGGTTGGGGGGCCCATCTCGCCCTCAATGGCTCGCTCACCGGTGGCATGGTGATTGCGGCGTCCATCATTGCGGGCCGCGCGCTTGGGCCCATCGAGGGCGCGATCGAGGGATGGAGCCAGGTCATTCAGTCGCGTGCTGCCTACGGGCGCATTTCCGCGCTGCTGAAGACGTCACCACTCAATTTCGAACGGTTGAAGCTGCCGCGGCCCGAAGGGCGCCTCGACGTCGAGCGCCTGCTTTTCGTTCCGCAGGGCACCAAGCGCGTGGTGCTCAATGGCATTACCTTTGCGCTGGAACCTGGCGATTCGCTTGCCGTGATCGGCAGCTCCGGTGCCGGCAAGACGACGCTCGGCAAGATGCTGGTTGGATCCATCCTGCCGACGTCAGGCAACGTCCGGCTGGATCTCATGGACCTGAGGAACTGGGACCAGCGGCAGTTCGGCGAAAGCATCGGCTACCTGCCGCAGGATGTGCAGCTGTTTCCCGGCACGATCAAGGCCAATATCGCCCGCATGCGCGAGGATGCCACCGACGCCGACATCTACGCCGCTGCCAAGCTTGCCGACGTCCACGACATGATCGCCATGCTGCCGCACGGATACGAGACCGTCGTGGCCGCCGACGGCTCGCCTCTATCGGGCGGCCAGAAGCAGCGCGTCGCGCTTGCCCGCGCCTTCTTCGGTAATCCACGCATGGTCGTGCTCGACGAGCCCAACTCCAATCTCGATACCGCCGGCGAGGCGGCGCTGACGCGGGCGCTGACCCATGCCAAGCGCGAGAAGATCACGGTTGTCACCATCACTCAGCGACCGGCGCTTTTGAACAGCGTCGACAAGGTTCTGCTGCTCGTCAACGGCACGGTGGCGCTCTTCGGCATGCGCCAGGACGTTCTCAAGGCACTTGCGTCGCGGGGTGTGAATACCGAAGGCAACCCGCTCGAACAAAACCAGCTTCCGTAGGCGATCATGAGCGACATGGCCAAAGTGCAGGATCTGACCTGGTACGCAGAGGTTCCGCGTTCAATCTGGCAGCATACGATGATCGGCCTGGTGCTGATCGTCGTGACCTTCGGTGGCTTTGGCCTTTGGGCCTTCACCGCGCCTCTGGCGGCAGCCATTATCGCCCAGGGCAGCTTTGTCGCAACCGGGCAGAACAAGGTGGTCCAGCACTTCGAAGGCGGGATCATCAAGGATATTCTCGTGAGCGAGGGCGACCGCGTAACCGTGGATCAGCCGTTGGTGCGGCTGGACGAAACGGCAGCACAAGCGAACGAGAGGCAGTATTTTCTGCGCTGGGCGCGACTGGAGGCGATCGTCGCCCGGCTGACCGCGCAGGCGCACGGTTTAAAGCAGATCGTGCTGCCCGCGGCTCTCACGGAGCATGTCAAGAAAGATCCTGAGATTGTCCCGATCGTGCAGAGCCAAGAGCTCAATTTCCAGACCTGGAGGAGCAAGCTTGATAGCGATATCGGACTGTTGAAGCGGAATATCGAGAGCCTGGAGTTCCGTTCGCAAGGTTTTCAGGAGCAGCTGAAATCGGTGCGCGAGCAACGAGTCCTGCTCGAGGAGGAATACATCGGCAAGAAGACGCTTTTGGCTAAGGACCTGATCCGCAAGACGGAGATCAAGACCATCCAGCGCGCGATCGCCGATGCAGAGGGCCAGATTGGCCGTCTTATGTCCGAAGTCTCGGAGACCGGCGCCCAGATCCTCAAGCAGCAGCAGCAGGTCAACCAGACCGAACAGAGTTACCAAGAGGCCGCGCTCGACGAATTGCAGAAGGCCGAAGGTGAACTGGACACAGTGCGTGAACAATTGCGCGGCGCGACCAATGTGCTCCGCCGCGCGACGATCAACGCGCCGGTGACCGGCACGGTCATCCGGATGCATTTTCATACGTCCGGCGGCGTCATCGAGAGCGGCAAGCCGATCATGGAAATCCTGCCGGCCGACGTACCGCTTATCATCGAGGCGCAGGTGCTGCGCACCGACGTCGACAATATCCGGGTCGGTGAGAAGGCGACGGTGCGGCTGACCGCGCTGAACCAGCGCACGACGCCGGTCCTCAATGGGCAGGTCTTCTACGTGTCGGCGGACGCCCTGCCGGTGCAGACGCATGAGGGCACGCGCGAAGTCTATCTGGCGCGCGTCAGCCTTCCGGCAAGCGAGCTTGCAAGAGTTCACAATTTCGTCGTGACCCCCGGCATGCCGGCGGAAATCCTGATCCAGACGGCGGAGCGCACCTTCTTCGACTATCTCACCAAGCCGATCCGCGACAGCATGGCGCGCGCCTTCATGGAAAACTGACTGTTTCGACCGGCAGCAACGCCTACGACGTGAAACCCGTTTCCGCCTGCCGGCGTGTCGCCTGAAAGCATTCGCATTTCGCCGGCATCACCGGCCGTTCGATCGCATTTACGGCGGCTCTGGACCGGTGCGCCGGTGTTGCGCTGCGCGCATAGCGCATAGCTGGCTTGCGCAAAATCCGCCTACGATTTGGGCAGATAACCTGTATATTCACCTCATCGAAGCAATGCATCTCCTCCCGCAGAGCTTCGACGGGTGAACGATCTCCTCCTCCCAGGCTGCTGATCGATTTTTGAGAGCCTGCCGCTCCTCCCGCGGCGGGCTCTTTTATTTTTCGGCTGACGCTGCCGGCAATTGCGTCCCTCAAGCGACGTATCGGCGACGCTCCGCCCCCCACGATCAACAATGCACGCCCGTCCACGGAACCAAAGCGCCCGGTTAGCGGTTACGCCTGTGGAGGTGCGTGATGTCTATCCGGCACGTGAAATCCGATCTGCAGTCGAAACCGCAGCGCTGGGCGTTTCACCATGGCGCGGGGCGCCTGCGGGCAGGAGATGCAACCCGCAATCAGCCCACGACGGAGGGGCGGCCGGCCCCGGTGGTCGATGCCGGCGACGGTGGCCTCGTCGCGCCGGATCTTTCGGGGTCGCTTGCCTCTCATCGCAACCGGCAGCCGCAGACGCACGACTATAGCCGCCGGACGGTGGGCCGCGAGGCTCTGGCCTCCATTCGCGACCTGCGCGACGAAGACTGCAGCGGCGGGCCGATCTGGGCCGCCTTGCTCGGCGACAATACGAGCGAGGGCATGCGGCAGTTCATCGGGCTCGTGCTCGCCTTCATCTTCCTGTCGGCTGTTTTCTTCTGGTTCCTTGCCTAGAAGGCATAGGGCAGCTGGCCCGGGCATTTTCCAGGTTGACCGTTGATCGCCGAGGCCTAGATAACCGGCGACATCCCGTCCTCCCTCCAATGCCAGCGAGAGCACCATGCACTACAGAACCCTCGGCCGCACGGGCCTGCGCATTTCCGAAATCGGTTACGGTGCCTGGGGCATCGGCAAGAGCCAGTGGCAGGGCGCAAGCGATGACGAGTCCGCGCGCGCCCTCAACCGAGCGGTCGACCTCGGCCTCAACTTCATCGACACCGCACTCGGCTACGGTCAGGGTCACAGCGAGAAGCTGATCGGCGCCTTGCTGCGCGAGCGGTCGGAGACGATCCACGTCGCCACCAAGATCCCGCCGAAGAACATGCAATGGCCAGCGCATGCCGGCACGCCTGCCGAGCAGACTTTCCCGGCCGATCACGTGATCGCCTGCACCGAGACGAGCCTGCGCAATCTCGGCGTCGAGACGATCGACGTGCAGCAGTTTCATGTCTGGTCGGACGAGTGGGTCGGCCGCGGCGACTGGCTGGAGGCGGTCGAGCGGCTGAAGCGCGACGGCAAGATCCGCTTCTTCGGCGTTTCGATCAACGACTACGAGCCGGACAATGCGCTCCGGCTGATCGAGACCGGCGTCGTCGACAGCGTGCAGGTGATCTACAACATCTTCGAGCAGGCGCCGGAGGAGAAGCTGCTGCCGGCGTGCCTGAAGCACAATGTCGGCGTCATCGTCCGCGTGGCGCTGGACGAAGGCGGCCTCACCGGCCAGATCCGCGCCGATACCGTCTTCCCGGAAGGCGATTTCCGCGAAACCTACTTCCGCGGCGAGCGCAAGCGCGAGGTCGAGGAACGGACGCAGAAGATCGTCGAAGACCTGGAAATCAAGCCCGACGCGCTGGCCGAGACGGCGCTGCGCTTCGTTCTCAGCCACCCGGCGGTATCGACGGTCATTCCCGGCATGCGCTCGGTGCGCAACGTCGAGCGCAACTGCGCCATCGGCGACGGTGCCGGCCTGCCGGATACGCAGCGGGCGAAACTGACCGCCCACCGCTGGCGGCGCAACTTCTATCGGGATTGAAGATCGGCGACGTCTCTTTGAAGACGGGGCGTTGCCGAGGCGCGGGCGCCGGCTTCTGTTTACGGGCGGACGTTCGCTTCGGAGGAAGGCAATGTCGGAAACGGTCAACGTCCGCTACATGGTCGACGACGTCGAGGCGGCGATCGCCTGGTATACGACCCACCTCGGCTTTTCGCTTCAGTCGAGCTATGCACCGGCTTTCGCGGATGTGCAGCGCGGAGCACTGCGGCTGCTGCTGAGCGGGCCGACGAGTTCGGCCGGCCGGCCAATGCCGGACGGCGAGAAGCCGGGGCCGGGCGGCTGGAACCGTATCCATCTCCTCGTCGATAACCTCGACGCCGAAGTCGAGCGACTGCGCCGCGCCGGCGTCATGTTCCGCAACGACATCGTCACCGGTCCCGGAGGGGCGCAGATCCTTTTGATCGACCCCTCCGGAAATGTCGTCGAACTGTTCCAACCGGCGCGACGATAGCAACCGTGCGCCCGCTGGTCGTTGATGCGAGCTCCGGGTGGGGGCTCAGCCGGCGCTGGTGTCGATCACTTCGAAATCGTGGGTGATCGTCGCGGTCTTGGCGAGCATGGCCGAAGCCGAGCAGTACTTCTCGATCGACAGCGAAACGGCGCGCTCGACCTTGTTGACTGCGAGCCCGCGGCCCTTGACGATGAAGTGCATGTGGATGCGGGTAAAGACGCGCGGCTCCGTCTCGGCGCGGTCGGCGTCGAGTTCGACGACGCAGTCTTCGACCGGCTCGCGGCCCTTTTCCAGAATGTGCACCACGTCATAGGCCGAGCAGCCGCCGGTGCCGATCAGCACCAATTCCATCGGGCTCGGTCCCGGGGTGCGACCTTCCTCTCCGAAGGCGGTTCCCAAAACGACTTTGTGGCCGCTACCAGACTCTCCGACGAAGGTCCGGTCTTCCACCCATTTGACGCGTGCTTTCATGTGTCTCGTCCTGTTGTAGCCATGGCGTGATCATGGTCCGAAACAGAGCCGATGATCCTTCGTTCACATAGCGTCTTGGAGGGTTTTCGCAAATGGCCCGCGTCCGCTAAAATGGCAACCCGCGCCATTGGTGTGGGAGCGGACCACGCGCAAACCAGGCAACAGGTGTTTTGATGAACGAGACGACAGGAAATGCGCCTGACCGTTCCGGCGCGGTGATCCATCCGCCGATCGCCTGGGTGATGTCGGTGGGCGGCGGCCTGGTACTCGACCGGCTCCACCCGTTGCCGTTCGTGCCCGCGATCGTGCCGGACGCCCTCGCCGGCGGCATCATTTTTCTCGCCGGTCTTGCGCTTTTGATCTGGGCGGCGGTGAGTTTCAGGCGCGCGCGAACCGAAATCCAGATCCATCGCCCAACATCGACGATCGTCGAAGCCGGTCCCTACCGCTTCACCCGCAACCCGATCTATACCGGCATGTTCCTCGGCCTGATCGGCTTTTCCATTCTCTTCGACAGTCTGTGGCTGCTGATCCTGCTGGTCCCCTTTTATCTCGTCATCCGCTATGGCGTCGTGGCGCCCGAGGAGGCCTATCTCGAGCGCGAGTTCGGCGACGTCTATCAGGCCTACAAGGCGCGTGTCAGACGCTGGCTCTAATTGCCCAAGTCGGCATGCTCCGTGGTGATGAGGCCGGTTCGGACGTCGCGTCGCAGCACTTGCGATTTCGAGCGGGTGACCCGGCAAGCTCTCGATTGATTATGGCCTCGGCGGCCGCGGGCATGCCCTTGGGGCTATTCCCGGAATGGACTTGAGCGAGCGTCCATCCCGCTGGAATACGAAAGCTGGTCTTTCGTGCGGGAAGGTCCGGCCTTATCTCGGCGCGACGATCCCGTGATAATAGTCGCCGTCGCCAGCCTCATAGTCAGCGGTGTAGCCGCCACCGCCACCGCCGGTCTGGGAGCATCCGGCGAGGGCTAGAACCATTGCCAACAGGATTGTAGCGCGCATTTATTCTACCTTTCAGTTGAACTGATCACGACAGGTCTGCCATGTTGGCATACCTAACACGCCCTATGGGGTCTGATCGAGTGCGTGTGGCGATCCGTGCCTATGGCAATGCGACGCGCCTCAAACGTGTCGTGATCGCCTGTCGAAGGCGATCACGACCGCCCGGCTACGGGCGCTTATAGATGCGGTCGTATCTCCTGTGCCCACCTCTTTCAGGTAGGTTGCTGAGAAGGGCCATAGACTATATGGCCCTTGACCTCACTTCCGGAACAAGGAGGACACATGACTTCGATCGAACCCGTCTATGGAACCGCGACGCTGCTGCTGATTGCGGCGGCAGCCGTCGGCTTGCTTCTTTTTCTTATCCTCCGGTTGCGTCTGCACGCCTTCGTCGCCCTGGTTTTGGTCAGCCTGTTGACCGCGCTGGTGACCGGCATCTCGTTCAAGGACGTGGTCCCGACGCTGTTGCAGGGGTTCGGCTCGACGCTCGCCTCGGTGGCGCTTCTCGTCGGCTTCGGCGCGATGATCGGGCGGATGCTGGAGGTTTCCGGTGGCGCACAGGTGCTCGCGGACCGGCTGATCGGCCAGTTCGGGCCTGAGCGCGCGCCTTTGGCGCTCGGCATCGCCTCGCTGCTCTTCGGCTTTCCGATCTTCTTTGACGCCGGCCTCGTGGTCATGCTGCCGATCATTTTCAGCGTCGCGAGCCGCTTCGGCGGTTCGGTCCTGCTTTATGCGCTGCCTTCGGCGGGCGCTTTCGCGGTGATGCACGCATTTCTCCCGCCCCATCCGGGCCCGGTCGCCGCCAGCGAATTGCTGGGGGCGGATATCGGCCTGCTGGTGCTCGTCGGTCTCGTCGTCGCTTTGCCCACGTGGTATCTCGGCAGCTACCTCTTCGGCCTCTGGGCGGGCAAGCGCTTCGAACTGCCGGTACCAACCCTTCTCGGATCGCCGAGCGAGGCGGCGCGCGACAAGGTGCCTCCGTCTTTCGGCACCGTCATGCTGGTGCTGCTGCTGCCGCTCGTGCTGATCTTCCTCAATACCGGCCTTTCGACACTGGCCGCCGCGAAGATGATCGACGGTGGCGCCTTGTGGGTCAGCATCCTGCGCATGGCCGGGCAGACGCCCGTCGCCCTGCTGATCACTGTGCTTGTCGGCATGTGGGTCCTCAGCGGCGAGCGCACGCTCAAGGACATGGAGAAGCTGATGGATGGGGCACTTGGCCCGATCTGCGGCATCATTCTCGTCACCGGAGCCGGTGGCATGTTCGGTGGCGTGCTGCGCGCAAGCGGCATCGGTCAGGCGCTCGCCGGCAGCCTCGAGGCGATCGGCATGCCGCTGATCGTCGCCGCGTTCCTCATCTCCACGGCCCTGCGCGTGGCCCAGGGTTCGGCGACCGTGGCATTGACGACGACGGCAGGGCTGCTCGCTCCGACGGTCGCGGCGGCGACGGGGCTCAGCCCCTTCGACCTTTGTTTCCTCGTGATCGCTATTGCCTGCGGCGCGACGGTGCTGAGCCACGTGAACGATTCCGGCTTCTGGCTCGTCGGCCGTTTCCTTCAGATGGATGAACGGACGACGCTCAAGACCTGGACGGTGATGGAAACCTTGCTCGGGGTGATTGGCTTCGGCTTCGCGCTTGTGGGATGGTGGCTGCTATGAGCGAAGATCTGCAGCATATCGTGGTGATGGGCGTGTCCGGCAGCGGCAAGACCACTGTCGGCGAGGCGCTGGCCGCAAGGCTCGGCTGGCGCTTCGTCGAGGGCGACAGCTTTCACCCGCCGGAGAACGTCGCCAAGATGTCCGCGGGCATTCCGCTCGACGACAACGACCGTGAACCCTGGCTGCGGGCGCTGGCGGCAGAGATCGCCAAGGACGAGGCGGCCGGCCGCCCCTCGGTGGTCGGGTGCTCGGCGCTGAAGCGGTCCTATCGCGACATCCTGCGCACAGGCGCGCCTCGCGTCCGCTTCGTGCATGTGCACGGCGACCGCGCCGTGCTGGCCGACCGGCTCTCCCATCGGGCGGGACACTTTTTCCCCGCATCCCTGCTCGACACCCAGCTAGCAACCCTCGAGCTGCTCGGTGCGGACGAAGATGGCGTCGTCGTCAACGTGGCGCTCCCAACAGCTGAGCAGGTCGATCTCGCCATGCAGGGGTTGGGCAACTAGCCCAGCCCCGCTTGCGCTTTTCGCGTCGGCAGGCGGTCGTTGCACGCGATTGTAGCCGGCATCGGCGAGCGGCCTTTGCAGTTGCGCGGCCGGAACCAGCCGCGCAATCGCGTATCAAAGGCGACGTGATCCCTGAACGTCCGCGCATCCGGGAGCCTAAGCTCGAACCCGCGCGTGCTGGCGGAGGGGAGTGGGGGTCGAACCCACCCGGGACAGGCTCGCTGCCCCAACCGGATTTGAAGTCCGGCCGTCCCACCGGAGACGATTCCCTTCCTCAGTGTGCGAACAGGTCGCGGCGATGGGGATTTATGCGACGCAAGTCTCCCCTACGCAAGGTCAGGCCCAGCCGGTCGTAGAAATCGAGGATCTCGATGGCGACCTTGCGGCCGTTGTGCACCCGGTCGCGAAAGGCGGGGGCGGTGAACCAGCCGTCATCCGCCTGCGCTGCCACCTCGAGCACGATCGCTGCCATCTCCTCTACGACGGCGCGGGCGAAGAAATGGTCGTGCGCGATCTCGTGGGTCTGCCCGAGCCGCTGGGCGAGTTTCAGCACGCGCCTTATGTCGCGCTCGTCCGCATTGAGAAGGGCTGTGAAGTCGCGCACGCGCGGCGGCCGGAAGCGGTTGTCGTCGACGAGATGCGGATGGATCCGCTGCCACAGGTCTTCGTCGGCCGGCGACAGCCGGACCGCGTGGCCCGGCAGCCGCAGGAAGGCGCCGTCGAGCACGATGCGACCGGCAGCCGCTTCGTCTCTGAGGAACGCGAGGAAGCTTGCCGTCGGCAGGCGTGGTTTGAGCAGGAGCCGCAGCCGCTCGCGGCCGATACCGGCAAGCTCGGGGCTTTCCGCATGGAAGGCTGCGAGTGTGTCGGTCAGGCTCGCCCGCAGGCCGTCAATCGCTGCGGACGATAGCGCATGGTCGCCGATGGTTTTTGCTCCGGCGGCAAGCAGAAGTCCTGACAGCGCCTCCTCACCCAGGCCACGGTCGCGAAGGAAAGCCGCAAGCGCGATCGGCGCCAGATCGGACAGGGCCGAAAGAGCCGCCGCCGGGTCCGCGTTGCCAGAGGCGGCAAGGAAGGCCAGGCGCTCCGGCGTGCTGCGCTTTCGCGCCGGCGGGCGCAGGTCGAGAAAGCGGCCGCCGCCGATGGTCCGGCTGGCCGAGGTGTCGCGCAGGATGAAGCGGTCGCCGATGGTCGCGGCGATCGGACGGTCGAGGACCAGTTGCACCAGGCCCTCCATCCCGGGATCGAGAGGACCGGCAAGAGGCACGATCCGCGCGCCGACTTCCGTCGCGTGGCTGTGCAGGCGTACGGGAAACCAGGTGCCGATCGGCTTGGCCTCGGAGCCAAGCACGCGGACCTCCGCGTCGATCCGGTCCGTCGGGGCGTGCAGCGCCGGGGCGAGGACGACGTCGCCACGCCGGATCGCGTCCTTCGTCACCCGTTCGCCGGCAAGGTTCAGTGCGCAGCGTTGGCCGGCGAGCCCCTCCGATGTTTTCCGGTTCTGCGCATGGATACCGCGGATGCGGGCGGTCAGGCCGGATGGGCTGACGATGACCGTATCGTCGAGCGTTGCACGCCCGCCGAGCACCATGCCTGTCACCACGGTGCCGGTGCCTGAGAGCGTGAAACTGCGGTCGACGGCAAAGCGCAGCAGGCCGGCATCGCTGCGCGCGGCGGTCTCCGCTTCGGCGGCGGCGAGCCCTGCCCGCAGGGCCTCGATGCCTTCGCCGGTGAGGGCGGAGACGGCAAGGATCTGCGCCTTCGCCAGACCGGTGCCAGCGAGCGTTGCTTGGATTTCAGCTGCCACTTCCGCGCGCCGCTCCGGCCCGGCGAGATCGGCCTTGGTGAGCGCGACGATGCCTCTGGTGATACCGAGCAGGTCGAGGATGGCGAGATGTTCGCGGGTCTGCGGCATGACGCCGTCGTCGGCTGCGACCACCAGCAGCGCGAAGTCGATGCCGCCGGCGCCGGCAAGCATGGTGTGGATCAGCCGCTCGTGACCCGGCACATCGACGAAGCCGGTAACCGTGCCGCCGCCGAGGTCGGCATAGGCAAAACCAAGATCGATGGTGATGCCGCGGGCCTTTTCCTCGGCAAGGCGATCGGCGTCCGTGCCGGTCAGCGCCTTCACCAGCGCCGTCTTGCCGTGGTCGATATGCCCTGCCGTTCCGACGATCATAGCGCCGCCAGGGCCTCGATGAGCGCCGCGTCCACCTCGAGGCAGCGCAGGTCGAGGACCAGCGCGCCGTCGCGGATATGGCCGATTACGGGCAGGGGCAGGGCGCGAAGCCGTGCGGACAGCCGTTCCGGCGCGTCGCCGCCGCTGCCCGTCAGCCGCAGCCCGGCGCTCGGGATCGTATCGACCGGCAAGGCGCCGGAGCCGACCTGGCTCTGGCAGGCGCAGGTCGCTGCCGAATAGCCATGCGGCTTGAGCAGCGCATCGATTGCCGGAGCGAGACGGGCCGCCTGTGCGGCGATGTCGGCTTCCGGTCGGGAGAGGAAGCGCAGCGTCGGCAGCCGCGTCTTCAGCCGGTCGGGATCACGATAGAGCTTCAGCGTCGCTTCCAGCGCGGCAATGCGGATCTTATCGAGGCGAACGGCGCGCTTCAGAGGATTGCGGTTGATCGCGGCAATCAGATCGCGCCGGCCGACAATGAGGCCCGCCTGCGGCCCGCCGAGCAGCTTGTCGCCCGAAAACGTCACGAGATCCGCGCCCTCGGCGACCGCTTCGGCGACCGTCGGTTCGCGCCGGAGGCCGAAGGTGGAGAGATCGACGAGCGAGCCCGAGCCGAGGTCGTTCAAGAGCGGCACACCAGCCTTGCGGGCAATCTCGGCCAGTCTTGGCGCCGGCACCTCGGCGGTAAAACCCTCGATCCGGTAGTTGGACGTGTGGACCTTGAGGATGACGCCGGTCTCGGGGCGGATGGCCCCTTCATAGTCACGCGGATGGGTGCGGTTGGTGGTGCCGACCTCCACCAGTTTCGCGCCGGCGCGGGCCATGATGTCGGGCATGCGGAAGGCGCCGCCGATTTCGATCAGTTCGCCGCGCGAGACGATTACCTCGCGGCCGTCGGCAAGCGTATTGAGCGCGATCAGCACGGCTGCGGCATTGTTGTTGACGATGGTGGCGTCCTCGGCGCCGGTGAGTTCGCAGAGCAGGCCACGCAGATGGTCGTCGCGCTGCCCGCGCCCGCCGCCGTCAAGATCGAACTCCAGCGCCAGCGGGTTGGCCATCGCGGCGCTCGCAGCGCGTACGGCTTCCTCGGCCAGGATGGCGCGGCCGAGATTGGTGTGCAGCACCGTGCCCGTGAGGTTGATGAGCGGGCGAAGGGCGGAGCGGGCAGCGATCGCCAACTCCTCGGCGACGCGGCGCGGCAGGTCGGCCGCAAGCGCTGCCCCATCCTCGCCCGCGCGGATTTTCTCCCGCGCGATCTCGAGCCGGGCGCGGACAGCAGTGACGACGGCAAGGCGGCCATGTTCTTCCGCCAGCGCCAGTCCCTCTGGCGAGGTCAGCATCTGGTCGACCGAGGGAAGCACGCGAAAATCCGGCATCAATACCCCGCGAGGTAGGGGTTGAAGCCACCGCGGCGAAAATCGGTCTCCTTCATCAGGATATCGAGGCCGAGGCTGCCGACGTCGTCGGCGATCGGCTCCAGGCTCGGGTTTTTCACCTGGTAGAAGATCTTGACCCAGGAATGGCATTCCCGGCAGGTCTCGGCCTTTACCGTCGCCTCCGAGGTCTCGACCGAACGATAGCTGATGCCCTTGGTCGAACCGCAACAGAGGCACTTCACCCGCACCTCGTTCCACTGCGTGGCGCAGCAGGCGCAGGCGGCGTAACGCACGTTCTCGACGCCCTGCGTGCCCACGACCGACGACGTCGCCGGGCGGCCGCCGCAGGCGGGACAGACGCCGAGGCCGACAGGGACGAGCGGTTCCGCAGCGAGCGTAGCGGCGAGCCGCGCCATGTGCACCTGCACCGCGGCTGCGACGAAGAGGTGGGGAGCGGCGCTGTCATCCGGAACCTGATCCGACAGGATGTTGGTAAGCAACCAGCGCCGGTCGCCGTCCTCGGCAGCGCGCACCGCATCGAGCGCCAGGCGCGCGGCGTCGGGCATGGAAATCTCGACAGCACCTTCGAGAAGCGCGTCGAGCGTCGCCGAAAGGCCGGGGTCATCGACAAGCACCAGTCGGTCGATCGGCGGCATTTCAGTGCGCGCCGCCTCGGCGACGCGCGCCGATGTCGGCGCCGTCACGGGCGGAAGGGTTACTGCCAAGCGAGCCTGGAGTTTGGAGAGCGCCGCAAGAAAGGTGAGGTAGGGCGCAAGCGCGTTGCTTTCAGCGAGGAACGCGAAGCGGCGCGCGCGTGTCTGGAACAGTTTGACCGGCTCGGGCAGGAAGGCCAGCGGCGGTGTCGGCACGCCGCCGATGAGGGAGGGATCGGGTTGTATGTCTTCAGCCATCGCATCTCCGGTGATCCGACGGAGACGCCGGATCATGCAGCATTCACGGTGCTACAGCGACCGTTGCGCGCCCGACAGGACGCGCGGCGCTGTAGGAGATGTTCACTTTGACGGGTCGGAGCCCTGACGTCCAGCCAGTTCGCGCAGCCATTTGCGATGATGGCGAAAGGCCCAGCCGCCAGTGACGGTGCCGCGGGTCATCGCCCGTATCGTGCCGCGCGTCCAGATCGCCGCATAGACATGGACGATGAAGATCAGGATCGTGAAAAGCGCCGCCAGCGCATGCACGGCGACGGCGATGCGGCGAACGGGAATGGATACGAGATCGGGGAAGTACTGCTCCCAGATCATGATCCCCGTCGTCACAAGCACGACGATCAGGCCGGACATGCCCCAGAAAACCATCTTCTGACCGGCATTGTACTTGCCGAGTTCAGGCAGGCTTTCTTCGTTGCCCTGGAGAAGGTCGCCGAACTTGCGGCTCCATTCCACATCCTCGCGCCGCGGCAGATTGAGCTTCCACATCTGCGCAAACAGGAGGAGGAAGCTTGCGACAAGGACAAGTCCGACGATCGGATGCAGCCACCGCGTCGTCTGCCCGCCGCCGAAAAGCCCGGTCAGGAAAAACAGCGAGGGATGGAAGAAGGAAAGTCCGGAGATCAGAAGCACGATCATGCAGGCGGCGGTGACCCAATGGTTGAGACGGGTATAGCCGCGATAGCGATTGACGGTGACCGGGTGCTTCGTCTCGATCCGGTCGCCGGGGGCCGAATAGATGCGTTTGTCAGCCATCACGCCTCCCTGCCGCCTTGCGGGCGGTTGCGGTCCTCGACGAGTTCTTCGGCCTCGCCTTCCTCGTGGGCGGTCACCTCGTTCGGACGGGCGAAGATGCCGTGCAGCACGGCACCGGCGGCTGCAAGCCCGGCAACGGCGAGGCCGACGGTCTTCGCCGGGCCTTTCCAGCCGCGCACCACCGGCGAAATCTGCGGATCTTCCGGCAGCCCGGAATAGAGCGACGGCTGATCGGCATGGTGCAGCACATACATCACATGCGTGCCGCCGACGCCCTGCGGGTCGTAGAGGCCGGCATGGTCGTAGCCGCGCGACTTCAGGTCCTCGACGCGCTCGTTGGCAAGCGTGACCATGTCTTCCTTCGTCCCGAAGGTGATCGCCTTGGTCGGGCAGGCCTTGGCACAGGCCGGTCCCTGGCCGACCGCGACACGGTCCGAGCAGAGGGTGCATTTCTTCGACACATGCGCGGTCTTGGATATGCGCGGAATGTTGAAGGGACAGCCGGCGATGCAATAGCCGCAGCCGATGCAGTTGTCGGAGATGAAATCGACGATGCCGTTGGAATATTGCACGATGGCGCCGGGCGCCGGGCAGGCCTTGAGACAGCCCGGATCGGCGCAGTGCATGCAGCCGTCCTTGCGGATCAACCATTCGAACTCGTTGGTAACGGGGTTCTCGTATTCGGTGAACCGCATCAGCGTGAACATATCCGCTGTCAGGTCGTGCGGGTTCTCGTAGACGCCGACATTTTCCTCCAGGTCCGGATGGGTGTCGTTCCATTCGATGCAGGCGGACTGACAGGCCTTGCAGCCGATGCATTTTGAAACGTCGATCAGCTTGGCGACCGGGGTCAGCTGTCGTTCGGGTGTCGGCACGTCGCTCGTTGCCGACACCTTGATGACGTCGCTTGGCAACAGGTTCGAAGCCAGCGGCTGCAGCGGCGGGTTGGCGGCGGCTGTTACCGGTTCCGGTGCGCGTTCGCTCATGCCGAAGCTCCTTCTTCCGCCGCGGGTTCGATATTGACCAGGAAGGCCTTGAACTCCGGCGTGTCGATGTTGGCGTCGCCGACGAAGGGCGTGAGGCTGTTCGGGCCGAAGCCCTTGCGGGCCGCACCCATGAAGCCCCAGTGCAAGGGAATGCCGACCACATGGACCGGCTTGCCGTTGCAGATCAGCGGGCGAATACGCTTCGTTACCACTGCCTTCGCCCAGACTTCGCCGCGCGCGCTCCACACGCGCACCCGCCCGCCCTTGGTGATGCCGCGCTCGGCCGCCAGCTCCTCGCTGATTTCCACGAAGAATTCCGGCTGCAGCACGGCGTTGACGCGGCTGTGCTTGGTCCAGAAGTGGAAGTGCTCGGTGAGGCGGTAGGACGTGGCAACGAAGGGGAAGTCGGTGCTCGTGCCCAGCTGTTGCAGGTCGTTGGGGAAGATGCGCGCGACGGGATTGCCGCGAAGCTTGGCGTTGAACGGATTTTCGACCGGGCTTTCGAACGGCTCCATATGCGTGGGGAAGGGGCCGTCCCGCATCAGCTTGCGGGCAAAGAGACGGGCGGTTCCCTCGGCCGTCATGATGAACGGCATCACGGTCTCCGGCTTTGCCGTCACCGCGATGTCGGGCACGTCGAAGCCCGCCCAACGCTCGCCGTTCCATTCGATCAGTTTGCGCGCCGGATCCCAGGGCTTGCCCTCTAGGTCGCAGGAGGCGCGATTGTAGAGTATGCGGCGGTTTGCGGGCCAGGCGAAGGTCCATTTGAGGAAGGTGCCGACATCGCCCGGATCGCTGTTGTCGCGCCGGGCCATCATGTTGCCTTCCTCCGTCCAGGAGCCGGTATAGATCCAGCAGCCCGACATGGTGGAGCCGTCGTCGCGCATGACGCCGAAGTTCGGCAGGAGCTTACCGGCCTCGACCAGCACCTTCGTCGGATCCGTCGGATCGTAGAGCGTTTGCAGCGCCCGTCCGTTCATCTCCTGGGCAAGTTCGGCCGGTTCCGGCTCGTACGGGTCCTTGTAGTCCCAGGCGAGGTTCAGGATCGGTTCGGGACAGACCCCGCCTTCCTTGCGGTAGAGTTCACGCACCCGCAGGAAGATGTTGGCCATGATCCAGGTGTCGTGCTTGGCGTCGCCCGGCGGGGTCGCGCCCGGCCAGTGCCATTGCAACCAGCGGCCCGAATTGACGGTGGCGCCCTCGTCCTCGGCAAAGCACGTCGCCGGCAGTTGCAGCACCTCCGTCATGATCTTGGCGGGATCCACCTGGTTGTAGATGCCGTGGTTTTCCCAGAAATGCGCCGTCTCGGTCTGCAGCGGGTCGATGGTGACAAGCAGCTTCAGCTTCGAAAGACCCTCAGTCAGCTTTGCCCTGTTGGGGAAGGACAGAAGCGGATTGAAGCCCTGGCAGAAGTAGAGGTTCACTTCGCCGCGGCTCATCATGTCGAACATCCGGAGGATGTCGTAGTAGGGCACATCGAGCTTCGGCAGCCAGTCGAAGCCCCAGTCGTTTTCCTTGGTCGCAGCGCTGCCCCACATGGCCTTCAGGAAGCTGACCATGAATTTGGGCGTGTTTTGCCAATAGCTCGTCTGGCCCGGAACGAGCGGCTTGTTGCCGCGCGTCGACATGTAGGTCGTGTAGTCCGTCTCCTTTTCGGTCGCCAGGTTCATGTAGCCCGGCAGGGAATTGGAAAGCAGGCCGATGTCGGTCAGGCCCTGAATATTGGAGTGGCCGCGAAGCGCGTTTACCCCGCCGCCCGGCAAGCCGACATTGCCGAGGATCAGCTGCAGCATCGCCATGCCGCGGATATTCTGGGCGCCTTTCGAATGCTGCGTCCAGCCGAGCGCGTAGAGCGAGGTCATCACCTTGTCGCGGGCGGACGTCGCGCCGATCATCTCCAGGATCTTCAGGTAGCGATCCTTGGGCGTGCCGCAGATGTTTTCGACAAACTCCGGCGTGTAGGCTGCGACATGCTGCTTCAGGAGGTTCCAGACGCAGCGCGGGTCTGACAGGGTCGGATCGGTTTTCACCGTGCCGTCCTCGTTCAGCTGGTATTCCCAAGCGGTGCGGTCGTAGTCGCGTTTCTCCTCGTCGTAGCCGTTGAAGAGGCCATCGACCCAGCCGAAGTCTTCATTCACCAGGTAGGTGGCGTTGGTGTAGTTCTTCACGTAGTCCCACTGCACCTTGTCGTTTTCGATGCAGTAGCGGATCGCGCCCATCAGGAAGGCGATGTCGGAGCCGGGTCGGATCGGGGCGTAGACGTCAGCGACCGATGCGGTGCGGTTGAAGCGCGGGTCGACGACGATCAGCCGGGCACCGCGATGATGCTTGGCTTCCGTTACCCATTTGAAGCCGCAGGGATGGGCTTCCGCCGCGTTGCCACCCATGACGATGACGAGGTCGGTGTTCTTGATGTCGGTCCAGGCGTTCGTCATTGCGCCGCGGCCAAATGTTGGAGCCAAACTGGCTACCGTGGGGCCGTGTCAGACGCGTGCCTGGTTGTCGAAGCCGACGACTCCCATGGACCGGACGGTCTTGTAGGTCAGCCATCCCGTCTCGTTGGTGCCGCCCGAGGCCGCGAGGAAGCCCATCGTCGTCCAGCGGTTGACGGTGACGCCGGCCGCATTCTTCTCGATGAAGTTCTTGTCGCGGTCGTCCTTGATCGCGCGGGCGATCTTGTCGAAGGCATCTTCCCAGGAGATGTCCTGCCAGGTGTCGGTGCCTGGAGCGCGGTGACGCGGCTTCGTGGCACGGGTCTCGGACTTCACGAAGTCCTTGAGCGCCGCGCCCTTGGGACAGAGCGTTCCGCGGTTGGTCGGATGATCGGCATCCCCCTCGATATGGATGAGTTCCGCCTTCTCGCCGGCGGAAAGGTCACCCTTCGAATACATCAGGATGCCGCAGGCGACCGAACAGTAGGTGCAGACGTTGCGGGTCTCGGTGGTGCTTGCGAGTTTGAAGGCACGCACATGAGCGGCTGTTGCGGCCTCGGCCGCTCCGAAGCCCATGGCCCCGATCGTGGTAGCCGCGGCTCCTGCGCCGGCAAGCTTCAGGAAACTGCGGCGAGAAAGATCGATGTTCATTGGAGGTCCTCTTCCATGCGTATCGGTCTTGAAACGAATGGTCGAGCCTTGGAGCCGGCGTGTCAAGGCCGATTTGATCGGCTTTTGTCACGAAAAGTCATGGCCTTGCCGGAAATGATCGGTCATGATCGCGTCCGTGGTCGGCAAGGCCGCCATCGATACCATTGCATCGAGGGAGTTCTGATCGTGAGCAGCCTGCCCGCCTCCGAGCCTCGCCTGACCTCGCTTGCCCATGGCGGCGGCTGCGGCTGCAAGATCGCGCCGGGCGTGCTTCAGGAAATCTTGCGGGGACGCGTCCAGCTGCCGGTGCCGCCGGAGCTGCTGGTCGGCATCGAAACCTCCGACGATGCGGCAGTCTATCGCCTCAACGATCACCAGGCGGTGGTCGCCACCACCGACTTCTTCATGCCTGTTGTCGACGATCCCCACGATTTCGGCCGGATCGCCGCGACCAATGCGATCAGCGATGTCTACGCCATGGGCGGCACGCCGATCTTTGCGCTGGCGCTCGTCGGCATGCCGGTCAACGTGCTGTCGACCGAAACCATCGGCGCCATTCTCGACGGCGGCGCGGTGGCCTGCCGGGCGGCCGGCATTCCGATCGCCGGCGGCCACACGATCGATTCAGTCGAGCCGATCTACGGTCTCGTCGCGATCGGCCTCGTCGATCCCGCGCATCTGAAACGCAACAGCGGCGCCCTTGCCGGCGACGTGCTCATCCTCGGCAAACCGCTCGGCGTCGGCATCTTTTCCGCGGCGCTGAAAAAGGGCGCGCTCGATGAGGCCGGCTATGCCCGCATGCTTGACAGCACCACCCGCCTCAACGCGGCCGGGCCCGATCTCGCGCGGCTTCCCGGCGTCCATGCAATGACCGACGTGACGGGCTTCGGCCTTGCCGGCCACGCGCTCGAAATGGCGCGTGGATCGAACTGCCAGGTCCGGATTGACTGGTCCGCCGTTCCGCTTCTGGAGGGTGCTTTCGAGCTGGCTGCCGCCGGTTTCGTCACAGGCGCCTCCGGGCGGAACTGGGCAAGCTACGGGCAGGACGTGGCCTTTGACCGCGAGATGGGCGCGATCGACAAGGCGCTGCTCTGCGATCCGCAGACGAGCGGCGGCTTGCTCGTCGCCTGTGACCGGTCGGCCGCGCAGGACGTGCTCGGCGTCTTCGGCAAGCACAGCTTCGGCGCAGCGGTGATCGGGGAAACGGTGGCCGGCCCAGCGAGGGTGGTGGTCGCGTAGGCATTGGCGCGTACCCGGCGACCGTCGAGTCTAGCCGCCAATGTCTTGCCCAAAAATCTCGCGCCCATCAGGTCGACTGTAACGTCATCGCCGGGTCGCGTTGGTCCCGGCGATGATCGCTATATTGCGGTCGGGTTGCCTCGGCCGCAGGCCGTGACGGTTGCCCCTCTGTCCCCCGCTATTGCTCGGCGGACCGGAGGGCGCCGGCATCGTATACGACCTCGCCGCCGAGCAGGGTCAACACCGATCGGATGGTATCGATCTCGTCGACCGGCATCGTCATGTAAGGCTTGTCGAGCACGGCGAGATCGGCGAGCTTGCCTTCGGAAAGCGTGCCGCGATCCTTTTCGGCAAAGCCGATCCATGCGGCATTGCGGGTGTAAAGCCTGAGCGCCTCTTCGCGCGTCAGCAACTGGTCGCTCGCCTTCTGCACAGTGCCCCCCAGCGAACGCCCCGTCAGGTGATACTCTATCGCCTGCCAGACGCCGGCGACGCCGATGCGCGTGGAGTCGGTGCCGCCTGCCACCAGCAGCCCCTTGTCGATGGCAAGGCGTGTCGGCGGCGAAAGGGCCGCGACATCGGCGCCGTTGGCGTCGGCGATCGCCGCTCCCTCGAAATAGGGTCCCATCTGGACGGTGTAGGCGAGGCCTATCTTCCGCATCCGGTCGAGGGTCCGCTCCGATCCGGTGTTGAGGTGGGCGATCGACCAGCGGAGGTCGTTGAGCGGATGTGTCTTGTGCACCTCCTCGAAGACGTCGAGGATCGCGCCCGCGGCATCATCGGTATAGGCGTGGATCTCGACGGGGATGCGCCGTTCCGCAGCGAAGAGCGCGACTTTCAGGAGTTCGTCGCGGGCCTCCCTGGGCGGCGCAAAGCCAGGCCCCATCTGCACGCCGTCGTTCATCGCAAAGACCAGGGATTCGCCAAGGCCGAGGAAGCTCAGCGTGCCGTCGTCGTGGACGGCGGGACGGAACGACATGATCTCGCGGAACCATTCGGCTTCCTTGCCGGGGTGGGCCGCCGGAATGCGGTAGCCGGCCCTCAGCGTCAGGCCGCCTTCGTCGCGAAGCGCAAAGAACGGTTCGTAGCCGGCCGCCGGCCCTGCGGAAGGGTCGATGAAGCCGGTAACCCCGACCGCGTTGAGATGCGAGAAGAACACCTTGAGGTTCGCCTTGCGCTCTTCCTTCCCAATCGCGCTGAGCTGTCCGAAGAGCACGTTGAACGAGCCGATGTTGCCGAAGAGCTTACCCGTCGCACGGTTTTCTCCGTTGCGCTCGATCCTGACGCCGGGCGGCAGTTTCGGTTCGGCGCTGTCGAGGGCAAGCAGTTCGATCCCCTTGGTGTTCACGAGCGCGTAGTCATAGAGGTATTGCACATAGGCCGGGGTGTCCGGCAGAGCCTTGTCGAGGTCGGCAAGCTCGGGCGGACGGCGCTCGGCGAACTGGTCTGGATGCCAGGAGCCGACGACCGCAACCCACTGGTCCCTGGCGCGATCGCGCGCCGCAGTCTTCAAGGCTTCGAGCGCGCTCGCAAGGCTCGTTTCGTCATGCCAATAGGTTTCGAACGGATAGGTCTGGCCGCCTCGGATCGCGTGGATATGCGTGTCGACAAGGCCGGGTATGACCGTGCGGCCGCCAAGGTCGAGCACCTCGGTGTCAGGCTGCATCAGCTTTGCGATGTCCTCGTCGCTGCCGACCGCCACGATGCGGCCATTGGAAATGGCAAGCGCTTCCGCCGCCGGCCGGACCTCGTCCATGGTGACGATCGTGCCGTTTCTGAGCACGAGGTCGGGGCGATCGCTTGCCAGGGACGGTTGCGTGAAAACGGCAAGCTGCGCCGCGGCGAGGCATAAGGTCGAAAACCGGCGGATCAAGGCACTCTCCTCAACTGGATCGGTGAAACCAAACTGGCGGAGGACGCGGGTGGTTCGCGTTGCTTTCTCCGGCAGCTGCGGCGTCGGGTGGTGGCCGAGCCGTCATCGCCACGCCTGAGATAGCGGGCTGAAAAAAGATACGGACGCTACAAAGCGGCGGTAGGCACCGAAATCGAGCCATAGTGTCCTAGAAATAGGACAAGGAATTTGGCGCGTGCCGATCCAGGCTGCGATGGCATGGGGAGCCGTTGAGGCAAAGGCCGGCGCTCAATTGCTTCCCATGGCGCGCAGAAAGTCCACGTCGAATTGGACGATAGTCCACCAAAAGAGCACACTCGAACCTCATCTCCACGGGAACGGCAAGCTACCAATCTGTCGGCAGGATGAGGAACCCGCCAGATCAGAACCAAGGGAGCGAGAAATGATCCATGCCGATGACGGCTCACTGTCCCAGGAACAGCGAATGATGCGCGACAGCTGCCGCGCCTTCGTCGACGACGCGGTGACGCCTTTCATTCGATCGAACTGGCAGCGCGAATGGGACATGAGCCCGGGCGAGCGGCTGCCGCGCTCGATCCTTGAGGGTGCCGAAACGATCGGCGTCCGCACGCTCGGCGTGCCGGAAGCCTATGGCGGCGTCGACCTGGAGCGCGAGACGGAGGTCAGGACCTTCGCGCTGATCTCCGAGGAAATCGCTCGCGGCGACTCGGGCCTTGCCGACAAGCTGGTGCAGAACTGGAAGGTTTCGATCCTCCTGCGCGAATTCGCGCCGAAGCACCTGCAGGACAAGTGGTTCCCGCGCCTTCTGGCGGACCCGCAGTTCCTGCTGGCCCATTGCCTGACCGAGCCGCGCGGCGCTTCCGATCGCTGGCTGCCCTACAACGTGCCCGAGGCGGCGATGCACACGAAGGCCGTGCTCAAGGACGGCCACTGGGTGATCAACGGCCGCAAGCAGTTCATCTCCAACGGCTTCGATGCGAGCCTCTATGTCGTTTATGCCAATACGGACTCCTCCGTCGGCATGCTGCAGGGAACTTCGAGTTTCCTCGTGCCCCGCGACACGCCCGGCCTGACGGTGACGAAGTGCAACGAGACCATGGGCTGCCGTTTCATGAACAACGGCGAACTGGTGTTCGAAGACTGCCGGGTGCCGGCCGATCATCTTCTCGTCCAGAACACCGCCCTTGGCAGCGCCGGGCAGTATTTCCGGGCCGGCAAGATCATCCAGGCGGCCAAGAACCTCGGCGTCGGCGTCGCCTGCTTCGAGCGCACGGCGGACTACGTCCAGAACTACGTGCAGGGTGGGCGTATCCTCATCAAGCACCAGGCCGTGGCCCTGCGGCTTGCCGACATGGCGACGCGGATCGAGGCGGTGCGCGCGCTGATCGAGCGGGCGTCGAGGGCCGTCGACGAGGGCCATCCGGACATGGATGTTCTCTGCAACATGGCCAAGGTCTACGCCTCGGAAGAGATCATGAAGGTCGCGACCCACGCGCTGGAACTGCATGGCGGCAACGGCGCGATGCTGGAGTTCGGCATCGAGAAGCTGTTCCGCGACGCGGCAATCTTCCTGCACATGGACGCGACCGTCGATGTCAGCCGGATGAAGATCATCAAGACCATGTTCCCGGCGACCGCCGGCAAATACGCGGGCCCTGAGAACTAGGGCCTGCCGGAGGAGATGGCGGGCTCGGGAGGACGAAGATGAAGATATTGGTCGCGATAAAGCGCGTTGCCGATCCGAACGTGAAGGTGAGGCTACGGTCCGATGGCAGCGGTCTCGACCTTGCCGCCATCAAGATGACGATGAACCCGTTCGACGAGATCGCGGTCGAAGAGGCGGTCCGCCTCAAGGAGGCGGGCATCGCCTCCGAGGTGGTCGTCGTTTCGGTCGGCCCCGAAAAGGCGACGGAGACGTTGCGCACGGCACTGGCGATGGGGGCCGATCGCGGCCTCCTCGTCAGGACGGAGGCGACGACCGAGCCGCTGGCGGTTGCCAAGGTGCTGAGCGCCGTCGCCGGCGAAGAACAGCCGGCCCTGATCCTTCTTGGCAAGCAGGCCGTCGACGATGATTGCAACCAGACCGGACAGATGCTGGCGGCCAAACTCGGTTGGCCGCAGGCGACCTTTGCCTCGCAGCTCACCGTCGATGGCGACCGCGCCACCGTCATTCGCGAGGTCGATGGCGGATCGCAGACGATTGCGCTTGCGCTACCGGCGATCGTCACGGCGGATCTGCGCCTCAACGAGCCGCGCTACGCGTCGCTGCCGAACATCATGAAGGCCAAGAAGAAGCCGCTGGAGGAAAAGTTACCTTCAGACTACGGGCTGGTCATCGAGGAGCGCCTGGAGGTCGTCCGTCTCGAAGAGCCGCCGACAAGGGCGGCCGGCATCAAGGTGAAATCCGTGGCGGAGCTTGTCGAACGACTGAAAACGGAAGCGGGAGTGCTGGCATGAGCGTGCTTGTCTTGGCCGAACACGGCAATGCGCAACTGGACGAGGCAACGGCAAGGGCGGTCAGCGCCGCCCTTTGCCTCGGCAACGACATCCATGTGCTTGTCGCGGGTAAAGGGTGTCACGACGTGGCCCTCGCTGCCGCCTGTCTCGACGGCATCTCCAAGGTGCTGATCGCGGAGGGCGAAAGCCTTGCCAACCAGCTTGCCGAGCCGCTTGCCGATGTGATTGTCGCCCTGTCTGGAAACTACGATGCCATCGTCGCGACATCCACCTCGACCGGCAAGAACGTGATGCCGCGCGTCGCGGCGCTGCTCGACGTCATGCAGGTCTCGGACGTGATCGCGATCGACGGCCCCGACCTGTTTCGCCGTCCGATCTATGCCGGCAACATCGTGCAGACCGTGCGCTCGAAAGACCCGAAACGCGTCCTCACGATCCGGGCGTCGGCATTCCGAGCCGTGGGTCGGGGAGAGGCGAAGCCGATCGAGACCGTCGATGTTACCCCAGGCGCCTCCCGGTCGACGTTTGTCGCCAATGCCGTCGCAGTTTCGGAGCGGCCGGAGCTCACCTCGGCGCGCATCGTCGTGTCCGGCGGGCGCGGCATGGGCTCGGCCGACAATTTCGAGACGGTGCTTGCGCCGCTCGCCGACACGCTGGGGGCGGCATTGGGTGCGAGCCGCGCGGCGGTTGACGCCGGCTATGTGTCGAACGACCTTCAGGTCGGCCAGACCGGCAAGATCGTCGCGCCCGAGCTCTACATCGCCTGCGGCATTTCCGGCGCGATCCAGCATCTGGCGGGCATGAAGGATTCGAAGGTGATCGTCGCGATCAACAAGGACGCGGAGGCACCGATCTTCCAGGTGGCCGACTACGGTCTCGTCGCCGATCTCTTCGAGGCCGTTCCCGAATTGAACGGTACGCTCGCAAGCGCGACTTGAAGCAAGCGGCGTCGGCACTGAGGCAAACAGGGAGGACGGGATGGCAAGGATAGACGGGCAGCCGGGCGATGATCCGGATCAGGACGTGGACGATACCCTGTCGGCGCCCTTTCGTTCCTACGCGCTCGAACGAGCCGACGCGCCCCGTTTCCATATTCGCCTCGTCGAAAAGACCCAGAGGCTCTATCCGGCCCACAAGCACGACTACTTCCAGATCGTCTATTTCATGAGCGAGGGGCCAACGGCGCGCGTCGGCCTAAAGTCCTACAAGCCGCAACCGGGCTCGGTCTATTTTATCGGACCGATGACGCCGCATCAGATGCGGTTCAGCAGTGCGTCGCGGTCCGTCGTCATCTACTTCGATCTCGATTTCCTGCGGCCGGGCATCACGCGCTCCTATCCGATACAGGAGCTGGTGCGCATCGCGCCTGAACTCACGCCGTTTGCCTGGCAGGGGCATATCGACTTCAACCTCGACGAAGCCCAGGCGGCGCGCGTCGAGGAGGCCTGCCGGGAGATGATCCTGGAACATGCCGAGGACCGGATCTGCACCGGGGAGATCATTCGCGCCGAACTGACGCTGATGCTCGGCAGGATCTGCCGGGCCTATGAGGATCGTTTCGACGAACTGTCGCCGGTACTGCCGGCGATCGGCCGGGACAGCGGGCACATGCGCCGGATCTCCGATTTCATCGCCGAGAACTACCTGCGCTCGCCGACGCTCGATCAGGCGGCCGCGTATGCCAGGCTTTCCCGCAGCCGCCTCTGCGCGCTGTTGCGACAGCATACGGGCACCAGCTTCAACGCGCTTATCCGTGAGATGCGCATCGATGACGCGCGCGAACGCCTGGTGCTGACCGACGAGCCGATCGGCCAGATCGCCTATGCCGTCGGCTACAACGACGAGAAGTATTTCCTGCGGGCGTTCCGGAAGTCGGTCGGAATGACGCCGACGGCCTATCGGGCGAAACGGCTGAGCGACCTCGCCGTACCCGCCACGACGCGGCGCGGCCTCGGCGCACAGGCTCCGGGCCTGATGCCAAGGAGCAGGAGCTAGGCGGATCACACGAAACCAGTCGGACAACGGGATTGTCCGACGGACAGAGGAAAGCCTGACCGGGATGCGGTCCGGCATGTGCGGTTGATTGCAACACGGGAGGAGTAGCAATGCTTAAGAATGTCGAGGATCAGGCGCGGGCGCCGCTCCGGATGTCCGGCCTGTTTGTGGGCGGGGAATTTCTGGACGATGGCAGCGCCACCACGTTCAGCGTCGAGGAGCCGGCAACCGGCGCGACGATCGCGCATGTGACCAATGCATCGGAGGCCGACGTCGATCAGGCCGTCAGAAGTGCGCGCGCCGCCTTTCAGGCCTGGCGCGACCGCTCCCCGCGCGAGCGCGGGCAGATCCTGCGGGAGGTCGCCGCCCATATCCGCAAGCACGTGGACGAACTGGCCGAGATCGAGGCGCGCGAAGTGGGCAAGCCACGTCGCGATGCGCTCCGCTTCGACGTGTCGTTCTGCCATGCCTGCTTCGACTATTTCGGCGGTCTCGCCGATACGATCCACGGAGAGATCCTCGACCAAGGGCCAATCGAGGCGCGCATCAACTACGAGCCCTACGGCGTGGTGGCCGCGATCCTGCCCTTCAACTGGCCGCCGATCCACTTCTCCAAGAAGTGCGCGCCGGCACTTGCCGCCGGCAACACCGTCGTCATCAAGCCGGGCGAGCAGGCGCCCTTGACCGTGCTGCGCCTCGTCGAGCTCGCCAACGAGATCCTGCCGCCGGGCGTTCTCAACGCGGTCGCCGGCATGGCTTCCGGCCCGGCACTTGCCGCCCATCCGCTGGTCGAGCGCATCACCTTCACCGGGTCAACGATGACGGGCCGCCGCGTGCTGCAGTCGGCCGCGCAGAACCTCACCTATGCCACGATGGAACTGGGCGGCAAGAACGCGTTGATCGTGCTGCCCGATGCCGATCTCGACGTCGCGATCAACGTCGCGCTCGAAGGCATGTTCTACAATCAGGGCGAGGCCTGCACATCGACGTCGCGCATCCTGGTGCACGATAGAATCCATGACGAGTTTCTGGAGCGGTTCGCACGGGCGACCGAGAAGCTGGTCGTCGGCGACGGGCTTGATCCGGCGACCGATATCGGAGCCATGGTCGATGCGAAACACCGCGACAAGGTTCTCTCCTATCTCGACATCGCGCTGAAGGAGGGAGCCCGCCTGGTCACCCAGGGCAAGCTGCCGACCGACGAGCGCTTGAAGGACGGCTACTGGGTCGCGCCGACGGTTCTGGCCGAGGTCACGCCCGACATGACCCCGGCGCGCGAGGAGATGTTCGGCCCGATCGCCAGCATCATGCGGTTTTCGACCGAGGAAGAAGCGATCCGCATCGCCAATGACAGCGAATACGGCCTGACGGCGGCGATTTGCACGACCGACGAGGCGCATGCCGGCAAGATCGCAGCCAAGCTCGAAGCGGGCATGATCTTCATCAACAACTACATGCGCCGCGCCTTTCTCGGCTCGCCCTTCGGCGGTCAGAAGGGAAGCGGCTTCGGCCGGGAAAATGCGGCGGAAACGCTGCGCGAATTCACGCGCTCGAAGAACGTCCGGTTTCCGTCGGGCCGGGGCACCATCCCGACCTGGCCACCGAAGGACTGAGTTCGTTCTGAACCAGATCCATTGAACAAAACATCCAGCACGGTGGCACCCGTCTTCGGCGCGCCACCGTGCGAGCTTCAACCGGTCCCAGTTTAGGATGGGCGTCGCGTTCCGCGTGGCGCGTCCGCTCTGTACGGCCGGCAATTGATAGGCGGGTTGCATGCAGATGGTTGAACGCGAGAGCATGGAGTTCGACGTTGTGATCGTGGGTGCGGGACCGGCGGGTCTTGCGGCGGCGATCCGGCTGAAGCAGGTCAATCCGGAGCTTTCGGTCGTCGTGCTCGAAAAGGGCGCCGAGGTCGGCGCGCATATTCTGTCCGGCGCCGTCGTCGATCCGATCGGCATCGATAGGCTGCTGCCCGACTGGCGTAAGGACGCCGACCATCCGTTCAAGACCGAAGTGAAGGACGACCACTTCCTGTTTTTGGGCCCCGCCGGCTCGATCCGCCTGCCGAACTTTTTGATGCCGCCACTGATGAACAATCACGGCAACTACATCGTCTCGCTCGGCAACGTCTGTCGCTGGCTGGCGACAAAGGCGGAAGAGCTCGGCGTCGAGATCTATCCGGGCTTTGCCGCAACCGAGGTGCTCTACAACGACGAAGGTGCGGTCATTGGTGTCGCCACCGGCGACATGGGTGTCGAGCGGAACGGCGAGCCGGGTCCGAACTTCGCCCGCGGCATGGCGCTCTTGGGCAAATACACGCTGATCGGCGAGGGCGTGCGCGGCTCGCTCGCCAAGCAGCTGATCGCCAAGTTCGATCTCTCCAGGGACAGCGACGTCCAGAAGTTCGGCATTGGCCTCAAAGAGCTCTGGCAGGTGAAGCCGGAAAACCATCGTCCGGGCCTGGTGCAGCACTCCTTCGGCTGGCCGCTCGGCATGAAGACCGGTGGCGGCTCGTTTCTCTACCATCTCGAAGACAACATGGTCGCCGTCGGCTTCGTCGTGCACCTGAATTACAAGAACCCCTATCTCTTCCCGTTCGAGGAGTTCCAGCGCTTCAAGACGCACCCCAGCATTCGCGGCACCTTCGAGGGTGGCAAGCGGCTCTCCTACGGCGCGCGTGCGATCACCGAGGGCGGCTACCAGTCGGTGCCGAAGCTTTCCTTCCCCGGCGGCGCGCTGATCGGCTGTTCGGCCGGCCTCGTCAACGTGCCGCGCATCAAGGGCAGCCACAATGCGGTGCTTTCAGGCATTCTTGCCGCGGAAAAACTGGCGGCGGCAATCGAAGCGGGTCGGGCCAATGACGAGCCGATCGAGATCGAGCGCGGCTGGCGCGACAGCGCCATCGGCCAGGACCTGAAGCGGGTGAGGAACGTCAAGCCGCTGTGGTCGAAGTTCGGCACGGCGATCGGCGTTGGGCTCGGCGGTCTCGACATGTGGACCAACCAGCTGTTCGGCTTCTCCTTCTTCGGCACGCTGAAGCACGGCAAGACCGATGCGCAGTCGCTCGAGCCGGCCGCCCAGCACAAGAAGATCGATTATCCGAAGCCGGACGGGGTTCTGACCTTCGATCGGCTCTCCTCGGTGTTCCTGTCGAACACCAACCATGAGGAGGACCAGCCGGTCCATCTCAAGGTGAAGGACATGGATCTGCAGAAGCGCTCCGAGCACGACATCTATGCCGGCCCGTCGACGCGCTACTGTCCGGCCGGCGTCTACGAATGGGTGGAGAAGGACGGCAGGCAAGTCTTCGTCATCAACGCGCAGAACTGCGTGCACTGCAAGACCTGTGACATCAAGGACCCGAACCAGAACATCAACTGGGTGCCGCCCCAAGGTGGCGAAGGCCCAGTCTATCCGAACATGTGAGTTCGGGAGGTGGGCTGCACGGACCGCCGCGAGGAACCGCGGCGAAGGCCCGGTCTATCCGAACATGTAAGGGCGCTTCCGCCCTCTTCATTGGTGCCAAGTGAGAGACGTATCCATGCAAGAGCCGAATGCCGTAACCAACCCCGCACTCAACCAGTGGATCGACGATGTCCGAACCCTGTGCGAACCGGATCAGGTCCATGTCTGCGACGGCAGCGATGCGGAGTATCGACGTCTCTGCAACACCCTTGTCGCCGCTGGCACCTTTATCCCGTTGAACGAAGCGAAGCGCCCGAACTCGTTCCTCTGCCGCTCCGATCCCGGCGATGTCGCACGCCTGGAGCATCGCACTTTCGTGTGCACGGCCGACCGGGACGATGCAGGCCCGACCAACAACTGGGCCGATCCCGCCATCATGCGCGCCGACCTTTCGCAGCTGTTCAAAGGATCGATGCGCGGGCGGACCATGTATGTGATCCCGTTCTCCATGGGGGAGCCCGGCTCTAAGCTGGCGATGATCGGGGTCCAGATCACCGATTCCGCCTATGTGGCGGTCAGCATGAAGCTGATGGCGCATATCGGGCTGCCTGTCCTTCGCGCGCCTGGCGCGGGCGATTTCGTGCGCTGCCTGCACTCGGTCGGGGCGCCGCTTGCACTTGGCGATCGCGATGTGCCGTGGCCCTGCAACGCGGAGCACAAATACATTGTCAGCTTCCAGGACGATGGTTCGATCGCATCCTTCGGTTCCGGCTACGGCGGCAATGCGCTTCTCGGCAAGAAGTGCCTGGCGCTGCGGACCGCCTCGCTGAAGGGGCGACAGGAAGGGTGGTTTGCCGAGCACATGCTGATCATGGGCGTGGAGGATCCCACTGGCAGAAGCACCTACGTCGCCGCCGCCTTTCCGTCGGCCTGCGGCAAGACCAATTTCGCCATGCTTCTGCCGCCCGAGGGTTTTGCGGGCTGGAAGGTCAAGACCATTGGCGACGACATCGCCTGGATCCGGCCGGATGCGGACGGCACCTTGCGCGCCATCAACCCGGAGACCGGATTTTTCGGGGTTGCTCCGGGCACCAACGAGAAGACCAATCCCAATATGATGGCGGCGATCGCGCGCAATACCATCTTCACCAATTGCGCGCTCACGCCCGATGGCGACGTGTGGTGGGAGGGGTTGACGGAGGGGGCGCCGCCGGCGCTGGTGGATTGGCGCGGGCTCGACTGGACGCCTGAGGCCGGTCGCCCGGCCGCGCATCCGAACGCCCGCTTCACCGTTTCGCGCGACCGCTGCCCGAGCATGGATCCATCGGCCGCCGATCCCGCCGGGGTGCCGATCTCGGCCTTCATCTTTGGCGGGCGGCTCTCCCACACCTTTCCGCTCGTCTTTGAGGCAAGCGACTGGCGCGAGGGCGTCTACTGGGCGGCAACGCTCGGGTCGGAAGCAACGGCGGCGGCCGAAAACCAGGCCGCGACCCGGCGCGATCCCTTCGCGATGCTGCCCTTCTGCGGCTACAATATGGCCGACTACTTTGCGCACTGGCTGTCTCTGGGCGACCGGCTTGTGAACGCACCGGCGATCTTCCGCGTCAACTGGTTCCGGCGCGACGCGGACGGCGCATTTCTCTGGCCGGGCTTCCGGCAAAACATGCGCGTGCTCAAATGGATCGTTGAGAGGACGGAGAACATCGGCGGCGGAGACGCCGCGTCGATCGGCCTTGTGCCGGGTTACGACGACCTCGACTGGGATGGTCTCGGCTACGACCGCCAGACCTTCGGCGCGCTGATGAGGCTCGATCCGGCCGAACTCACGAAGGAACTGCAGAGCCACGACGCCTTGCTGCAGTCCTTCGGTCAACGATTGCCGCCAGAGCTTTCCGCCACCCGTCGCGCCTTGCTTGACGCGCTGGACCGGGCGCCGGATCGAGACTGAGTGCTATGGCTCTGCCCGTTAGTCAGCCAGGCGCCCACGGCCACCGCTGTGGCGGCAGTGCCGTGCTCAGCCGTCGAGCAGCGCCACGTATTCGGGGTGTTTGGCCGCAAAGGCGGCCATGAAGGGACACTTGGCGATAACGCGCGCGTTTCGCGCGCGAAGAACGTCGAAGACGCCGGTGGCAAGCCGGGTGCCGATCCCTTGCCCCGACAGGGCCTGCGGCACTTCCGTGTGTGTGAGAACGACCCGGCCGTCCTCCAGCCGATAGTAGGCAACGGCGATCTCGTCGCCGATCGGCAGCTCAAACCGAGACGCCTGAGTGTTGTCGACGACCTGTTCGACCAATTCGATGCCTACCTTCCCGCAACCGTTATCTGCTGCTGTGGCTGTGCCCTGCACTATAGGAGGAACGATCCATCCGCGCGACCACTCTGTCGCGCGAATGCGCAGTTCTACGTCTCAGAGCGCCCGGCCGCCATCCACCTGGATGATGTGACCGGTCGAGAAACCGAGCAGCGTTGCGCTTGCCAGGATGGCGGCGGCAATGTCGTCGACTTCGCCGATGCGGCCGAGCGGGGTCGAGGCCGCGACCTTATCGTTGAAGTCCGAGCCGCGTCCGGGAACGAATTGCGTGTCGACGACGCCAGGAGAAATCGCAAGCACCCGGATTTCCGGGGCAAGAACGCGGGCGAGCGCCTTGGTCATTACGTCGATGCCGGCCTTGGCGGCGCAATAGGCGATGTTGGACCCGACGCCGGTGAAGGCGGCGATCGACGAGATGGAGACGACGAGCCCGTCGCCGGACTTCTTCAAAAGCGGAGCGAAGGCGCGGATCGCTGCGAACTGGCTGCGCCAGTTCACCTTGAAAATATCGTCGATCAGCTCGTCCGTCAGCGCGTCGAGATCCCGGTGGGCAATGGGCTTGGTGAAGCCTGCGGCATTGACCAGCACATCGAGCTTGCCGAATTTCTGTTCGATGGTGCGGGCAAGGTCGCCAAGGGCGTTGGAATTCGTGATGTCGACGGCATATCGGGCATGACGTTCTGCGTTCGCAAGCGAAGAAATTACCGCGTCCGCGCTTGCGGCCCCCTGTTCGCCCGGCATGTGGGTGACGAGCACGGTCGCTCCGGCGTCTGCAAACAGCCGCCCCGTCGCCGCGCCGATCGCGCCGTTTCCGCCGATGACGAGAACTGTCTTTCCAACCAAGGACCGCGGATACGCCATAAGTTCCTCCCTCTTGACGTGATGTCTTTCGACCGGCGGAAGCGTCCGCCCGGCAATTTGACGATTGATCGATGCGACCTTAGGGCAATCGATTGCACAAAACAACAAGCAATCGATTGCATGGAAGTTCGCGACGAACGCCCGCACAGGGAGGTTCGCAGGGGAAAGCGATCCGAGAGGCGGTCGAAGCCGCCGAACCCTGATGAATTTTCGGCTGGGGGACTGTCAGCGCTTCTGTGCTGCCACCGGCCCGGTGCTTTCGCGCTCCAGCAGTTCCACCGGCAGCACGGTCTCGAGCGGGATGTCGTCGTCCGCGCCGGCATGCATCAGCCGCAGCAGGATCGACGCGGCGGTGATACCCGCATCATATTGTTGGATGCGGACGGTCGTGAGCCTTGGACGCGCCAGTTGCAGGAACGGCATGTCGTTGAAGCCGCTGACGGAAATGTCCGACGGACAGTCGAGACCGTTCTCCCGCAAGACGTCGATGCAGCCGAGTGCCAGACGATCGTTTGCGCAGAGCACGGCGGTGAAATTGTGTCCGGATGCCAGCAGTTCGCGCGTGCAGCGGGCGCCTTCGTCCTCGTCAAAGCGCATGGCGGTGACGATGAGCTGCGGATCGATGTCGATCGACATTCTCTTGGCGGCATTGCGGAAGGCGGCCAGGCGCAATTGCCCGGTCGATAGATCCTGCGGCCCGGCGAGATGCGCGATCTGCCGATGGCCGAGCTTGGTCAAGTGACGCAGCATTTCGCAGATGCCCATGTCCTCGTCATTGATGACATAGGGGATGTTGGAATTCTCGACGCGCCGGTTCAGCGTTACCACCGACAGGCCATCCTGGGCGGCCTTGGCGATCGAGGGGTCGCTTCTGAGCACCGCCGCATGGATGAGGCCGTCGACACCGCGATCGCGCAACACTTCGAGAAGGCGAACCTCGCGTTCGCGCTCGCTGTCGGTGTTGACGATGATCGACGCATAGCCGAGCGGTTCGAGAACGCTTTCGATCCCTCTGAGGATCGGTGGGAAAATCGGATTGGTGATATCCGGAATGACGACGCCGACCGTCATCGTGCGGTTGGTGCGAAGTCCGAAGGCGATGCGGTTGGGACGATAGTCCAGGCGTTCGGCAGCCGCCTGGATCTTCGCTACGACCTCTGGCGTGATGCTCTTCCGCTCGGTCGGGTCAAGGGCGCGCGATACGGTCGACACATGAACGCCGGTCGCGCGCGCAATGTCCTTCAGCGTGGTTCGTTTCTTCTGCATGTGTCACCTCTCGCCTCCATTTAAAATCTTGCAAGAGGTTTTGCAATCGTTCGCATAGATGCTTGACAAAGCGCAAACGCTGCGCATAATCGCCGATGTGCAATCGTTTGCATATTCAGTTTGCGGCAGGGCGGTTGAGGAGCTGGCCTGCTGTCGATCGAACAGTGCGCAAGTGACGTCCGGCGTGGCTGGGCGATTTGTTTTTCGCTTCAATGCAAACGATTGCGCGCAAATGTCTGGGAGGAGACAAAATGGGAATCAATCGGCTGATCGCGGCAGCAACCATCAGCGTGCTTTCGGCAAGCACCGTTGCGAGCGCTGCGGAAACAATAAGGATCGGCGCATCGCTGCCGATCACCGGTGGCCTTTCGGTCAGCGGCGAGAAACATAAGCGGGGCTACGAGCTCTGCAACAAGCTCATCAACGAAGCGGGCGGCATTCTCGGCAAGCAGGTGGAGCTGATCGTCAGCGACAACCGCTCCGACCCCGCGACGGCCATCAACCAGTACGAACGCTTCATCAATGTCGACAAGGTCGATGCCGTCTACGGCACCTTCTCGAGCCGCCTGACCTTTCCGGTCGGCAACGTTCTGTCCAAGTACAACATGGTTCACCCGGTGCCCTCGGGCGGGGCGCTGCGGATCTATGCCCAGGGCTACAAGAACCTCTTCTATTTCCAGGTCAATGCCGCCGAGTACACCGGCAAGGACGTGATCAGTCTCCTGAAGGAGATCAAGGATCCGGCGGATGCGCCGAAGACCGTCGCCGTCGTCCATGCCGACGACTTCTTCGCCAATGCGATCGCCACCGGCCTTCTCGGCAAGAAGGTGATCGACCCCGCCAACGACAAGGAAATCGCCGACCTCGCGCCCGGTTACTTCAAGGAAGCCGGCATCGAGGTGGTGATGGAGGAGAAGTGGCCCGAGGAAGGCTTTAACGACTGGCTAAACCTTGCCAATTCGATCAAGCGTTCCGGCGCTGAAATGATCGTCGGCCTGACGGCCTCGGCCGAAGAGGCGGTGCAGCTTATGCGCGCACTCAAGACCGTCGGCGCATCGGCAAAGCTCGTCTATCTCAGTCAGGGCGCGCAGACGGAGTTCATCGAGGGTGTCGGCAACGGCGCGGCCGATGGCGTCGTCATCCACACCACCTGGCACAAGGATGTTCCGTTCAAGAGCACGCTTGCCGGAAAGCCCTTCGACAACGCCGATTTCGTCAAAGCGTTCGAAGCCGAATATGGCGTCGAGCCGGATGAGGACAGCGCCATCCCCTTCGCCGTCTGCCAGGGCATCGAGCAGGCGATGGTCGGCGCCGGCAGCACGGACAATGCCAAGATGGGTGAGTGGCTGCACGCCCGCACCAAGGAACAGCCTGTCCAGACCGTGCTCGGCGATTTCAGCTGGGACGATCTCGGCCTGCCCGTCGACAAGTCGCACATCATGACCCAGTGGCAGGACGGCAAGCTGACCTTCGTCTACCCGACCGGCCAGTTCGAGGGCATCGTGCCCTTCCGCTATCCCAAGTCTGGTTTCTGACCCTTTGCAAGGCAGGGGAGGGTGTTTCGTCCGCGAGGCGCCCTCCCGATCCACAGGCATCGACTACCCAATTTCTAGTACAAGGAGATCGCGCGGATGCTCGAGGTTAAGAACCTGTGCAAGCACTACGGCGGAATTCGCGCCGTGGACGGCGCAAGCTTCAAGGTCGAGAAAGGCTCGATCACCGCACTCATCGGCCCGAACGGCGCCGGCAAGACCACGGCCTTCAATTGCATCAGCCGCACCGTCGTCCCGACCTCGGGCGAAGTCTGGCTGGACGGGGAGCGGATCGACAATCTGCGTCCGCACAAGATCACGGCCAAAGGCCTCAGCCGGACCTTCCAGATTTCGCGCAACCTCGGCGACATGACCGTGTTGGAAAACGTGATCGTGCAGGCGCGCTGCCGCGGCTTTGCCGATCTGTTCCGGCCGGCGGTCACAGCGGAAGAGCGGGACAAGGCGATGTCGATCCTCGATTTTCTCGGGATCACCCGCATCGCCTACGAGGATGGGCACAACCTGTCCTACGGCCAGAAGAAGCTCATGGATCTGGCCGCGCTGCTGATGGCCGATCCGAAGATCATCCTGCTCGACGAGCCCGCCGGCGGCGTCAACCCGACGCTGCTCGAAGAGATCGTCGGCCACATCCGGGCGCTCAACGCCAAGGGGCTGACGGTGCTGATCGTCGAACACAACATGGACCTGATCATGCGGCTTTCGCACCGCGTCGTCGTCATGGCGCACGGGCGGGTGATCTGCGACGGCACGCCCGATGTGGTGCGTCGCGATCCGCATGTGCTCGAAGCCTATCTGGGCGGCGTACTGGAAGAGGAAGCGGCCTGATGAGCGATCTCCTGCAAGTCACCAACATCACCGCCGGCTACGGCGACGGCCCGGCCATTCTCGACGGCGCGCGGCTGACGGTCGAGCCCGGCAAGGTTCACTGCATCATCGGCCCGAACGGCGCCGGAAAGTCGACGCTGCTGAAGGCGATCTGCGGCATGCTGACGATCCGCAAGGGCGACGTCATCTTCAAGGGCGAGCGGCTGAACGGCCTGCGCCCGGACCAGATCCTGCGCAAGGGCATCTGTTTCGTGCCTCAGGAACGGGCACTGTTTCCGAAGATGACGGTGCGCGAAAACCTGCGCATGGGCGGATACGTGCTCGACGACGCGAAGCTTCGCGACCGTCGCATCGAGGAAATCCTCGAGCGCTTTCCGGTGCTGCGCGAGCGCGCCGACCAGCACGCCGGAACCATGTCGGGCGGCCAGCAGCAGACGCTTGCGATGGCGCGCACGCTGATCGTCAAGCCGGACATCGTCATGCTCGACGAGCCCTCTCTCGGGCTCGCGCCGAAGATCGTCCAGGAGATGTTCGACATCATGAAGATGATGTCCCAGGAGGGCGTCACCGTGCTGCTCGTCGAGCAGAACGCCATGATGGGCCTCAAGAATTCCGACTGGGGCGTTGTGCTCGACCTCGGACGCACCCTTTTCGAGGGGCCGGCCGAGGCGGTTCTGGCGGACCCGCGCATCCAGGAACTTTACCTCGGCGGCCGCAAGGTCGCGTAGCGGAGGACGTGATGACAGACATTCTTCAGATACTGATACTCGGCCTCGCGCTCGGCGGCGTAATCGCGCTGATGGGGTCCGGACTTTCGCTGGTCTTCGGCGTCATGCGCATCGTCAACCTGGCGCATCCGTCGCTGATCATCTGCGGCGCCTATGTCAGCTACTGGGCCTTCAAGCTCTGGGGCCTCGACCCGATCGCCACGCTGCCGATCGCGGCATTGATCATGGCGGCGATCGGCGTGCTGCTCTATCGCCTGATGTTCGAAAGCCAGGCCAAAAGCGCGCGCTACTCGGAAATGACGGTGCTTTTGACCTTCGCGCTGGCGATGATCGTCGAGGGCTTCCTCGGCGCCGCCTTCACCAACACCCAGCGCGTGACCTCGCCGGATTATGCGACGGATGCCTTCTTCATCGGCAGCCTGTTCATTCCGAAAGGCCAGCTCTATGCCGGCTGCGTCTCGCTGGCAATCATCGGCGCGCTGACGCTGTTCCTCAACTACTCGCGGCTCGGTTATGCCATCCGCGCCACGACCCAGAACCGCGAGGCCGCCGAACTGCTCGGCGTCAACGTCAACCTCATCAGCATGATCGCCTTTGCAATCGGCATCGGCCTTGCGGGTGCCGCCGGTTCGCTGGTGAGCTTCGTCTTCAGCTTCTTCCCCGCCAAGCAGTGGGAGTGGATCGCAATGCTGATGTCGGTCGTCGTGCTCGGCGGCATGGGCAGCGTGCTCGGCACCGTCGTCGCCGCGCTTCTCCTGTCGGTCATCGCCGCCTTCGTCGGCACCTGGGTGGGCGCCACCTGGTCGACCATGACCTTCTTCCTCGCACTCTTCGTCATCCTGCTGATCCGTCCCCAGGGCCTGTTCGGCGAAAAACCGGAGCTGGTATAATGGCCGTAAACCTACAACAAGCCGACGCGGGATCGGTGCTCGAGGCCCGTCGCATTCACAACCAGAAGCTCGCGCGCCAGCATGACCAGACCCGTGCCACGTGGTTTCCCCTTGCCGTCCTCGGTGTCCTGCTCGCCCTGCCGCTCCTGCAACTGACCGGCAACTACAATTACCTGCTGCACCTCGTGCTGTTCACCGCCTCCTATGCGGTCATGGCCAGCGGCTGGAACATCATCGGCGGCTTCGCCGGCTATATCTCGCTCGGCCACGCCGTGTTCTTCGCAATCGGTGGGTACTTCTCAGGCGTGCTCCTGGCGCGATACGGCATCTCGACGCTCTTGACGGCGCCGCTTGCCGGGTTGGCGGCCGCGGCCTGCGGCTATCTCATCGGCCTCATCACGCTGAAGGTTCGTGGCCCGAGCTTCATCATCTCGTCGATCGCGCTCCTGATGATCGCCCGCATCCTGTTCGACCACTGGGAGTTCATCGGCGGCGCCAACGGCATGTCGTTGCCGGTCACCGACCTGCCGGTCGAGACCGCCAAGCTGCCCTACTACTACGCCTTCGTGCTGATGGCCGCCTTCACCGTATGGGCCACCTATCGCATCAAGCATTCCAAGTTCGGGCTTGGTCTGCGCGCGCTCTCCAAGGACGAGGTCAAGGCGGAAAGTGCAGGGATCAACACCCGCTTCTACAAGGTGCTTGCCTTCGCGCTCTCGGCCTTCTTCGTCGGCATGGCCGGTGCGGTCTGGGGCGAGTATCTCACCTATCTCCGGCCGAACATCTTCCTGATCATCCTCGTTTCGGCAAACCTGGTGCTGATGTGCATTCTCGGCGGCAAGGGCACGATTGCCGGGCCGGTCGTCGGCGCAATCCTGATCGTCGCCTTCAACGAGATCTTCGTCGCGACCCTCGGTGCCTCCGAGATCAATATCCTGGCGACCGGTTTCGTGATGGTTCTCGGGCTGATGTTCTTCCCGAATGGCGTGATCGGAACGCTCGCCCGCAAGGGCAAGCTGCCCCGCGTCCTCAACTGGGATTGAGGGGGAGACGATGCCGGACTTCATCCTCTACAACGCCCCTCAATCGACGTGCAGCCAAAGGGTGCGATACGTTCTGCACGCCAAGGGCCTCGCCTTCGAGGAGCATAAGCTCGATCTCTTCACCGGCGACCAGCTCAAGCCGGAGTATCTGGCGATCAATCCGAACGGCGTCGTGCCCTCGCTCGTGCACCGGGGCCGCGCGGTGACCGATTCCGCCGTCATCATGGAGTACCTGGAAGACATTCTTCCAGGTGCGCTTCGGCCTGAGGACGCCTTCGGCGCGGCGAAGATGCGGGCGATGATGCGCTTCATCGACGAAGTGCCGACACCGGCGATCCGGGTGCCGTCCTATAACCTCGCCTTCCTGCCGCACTATCAGGCGATGACGGCGGAGGAGTTTCAGGCGGTCTGCGATGCAAAGCCGCTTCGCCGCGAGTTCCTGATGAAGATGGGGCGCTCCGGCTTTCCGGAGCAGGAGATGAACGAGGCGCTCGGTCGCCTCGAGCGCGGCGTTCAGCGCATGGCGACCTGGCTTTCCGACAATGGCGGGCCCTGGCTCATGGGCGAGCAGATGACGCTGGCGGACATCGCGATCATGCCGGTGATCGTGCGGATGGACGATATCGGGCTGTCCTCGATGTGGGCGGAGACGCCGGCGATCCAGGGCTGGCTCGATGCCATCCGCGCAACCGGCGCCTTCACTGACACCTACTATTACGGGTCCTTGCTGACCGAAAAATATCCGCACCTGAAGACGGCGAAGCCCGAGCTTCGGGTCGCTGGCTCAGGCCTGTGACGCGGAAAGGAGAACTGGGATGAACAGCCATATCAGCCCCGAGGCCAAACTGATCTCCAAGGAGGCCGACGTCACGCCGACGGTGCTTGCCGCCATGTCGCGCGGCGACGATCCGCGGCTCAAGCAGATCATGGACGCTATGGTCAGGCATTTGCATGCGTTCCTGCTGGAGGCACGACCGACCGAGGCGGAATTCGAATACGCCCTGCGCTGGATCACGGCCGTCGGCCAGGCGACCAACGAAGCGCACAACGAAACCGTGCTTGCCGCCGACGTGCTCGGCGCCTCGACACTGATCGACCTGATCAACAATGACGGCATGCAGGGCGAGACGCTGTCGGCACTTCTGGGGCCGTTCTACCGCGGCGGCGCGCCGAAATGCGTGAATGGCGACTGCATCGCCCGTTCGGACACGCCGGGATCGCAGCTCTACTTCACGGGGCGGGTGACCGATCCCGCGGGCCGGCCCGTCGAAGGGGCGACCCTTGATGTCTGGCAGGCGTCCCCGGTCGGGCTCTATGAGAACCAGGACGAAACGCAGGACGACTTCAACCTGCGCGGCCGGTTCACCACGGATGGCGACGGCAACTTTCACTTCGTGTCGGTGAAGCCGGCAGGCTACCCGGTCCCGACCGACGGACCGGTCGGCGACCTGCTGCGGGCGCAGAAGCGGACGCCGATGCGCCCGGCTCACATCCACTTCATCGTTTCGGCGCCGGGCTACAAGACGCTCGTCACCCAGATCTTTTCCGACAGTCACGAAGCCCTGGTCAACGACGTGGTCTTCGGCGCGAAGCAGCAGATCGTCGGCAAGTTCTTCCGCCACGACAGCCCGGACCCGGAATTTCCGGGCGCCGAGGCGCCCTTCTACAGCTGCAACTACCATTTCAAGCTGGTGGAGGGCCAATCGGTCCTGCCGCTGCCGCCCATCTCCGGCAAGAAGGTGGCGCATCATGGCTGAGAGATCGAACGGGCCGCGCCCTGGCGTGGGAGGCATGTGATGCAGCAGAACGTCATCATCACCTGCGCCGTCACCGGCAACCTCACGACGCGGGAGAACCACCCCGGTCTCCCCGTCACGCCGGAGGAGATCGCCAATTCCTGCCTGGAAGCGGCCGATGCCGGTGCAGCGATCGCCCATATCCATGTGCGTGATCCGGTTACCGCGAAGCCTTCCATGGAACTCGAATATTACCGGGAGGTCGTCGAGCGTATCCGGGCCAAGAACACGGCATTGATCCTCAACGTCACGACCGGGCCGGGTGGCCGCTACCACCCGAGCGACGAGAACCCGGCGGTTGCCGGACCGCGCACGACGCTGATGCGGCCGGAAAAGCGGGTCGAGCATATCGTCGCGCTGAAACCGGATATCGCCACGCTCGACCTCAACACCATGACCTTCGGATCGGAGGTCGTCATCAACACGCCGGCGAACGTCAAGATCATGGCCGACATCATCAACGAGGCGGGCTCCAAGCCCGAGCTCGAAGTGTTCGACACCGGGCACATCCAGCTGGCGCAGGATCTCTTGAAGGCCGGCGTTTTGAAGTCGCCGGCGATGTTCACGATCGTCACCGGCGTCAAATACGGCTTCCCCTCGACCACCGACGTGATGGCGACCGCCGCCCGCATGCTGCCCGGCGACGCCGTCTGGACCGGTTTCGGCGTCGGGCGAATGTCGTTCCCGATGGCCGTTCAGGCCTATCTGCTCGGCGGTCACGTCCGGGTGGGGCTGGAGGACAATTCCTACATCGCCAAGGGCGTGCTCGCCAAAGGCAATGGCGAACTGGTCGAACGGGCGAGGGACCTGATCGAGAAGCTCGGCGGGAGGATCGCCGAGCCCTCCCAGGCCCGTGAAATCCTCGGACTGCGTGCATAAGCATCGATTTCTGCAAGGAGGCATAGAATGAACATTCAGGTGGACGCCAAGATCGCCCGGGCGCTGAGGGTGACGGAAAAATCCCCCGATCTCGACAATCTCAAGATCGACGTCGTCGATGTCGCGGTGCCGCGGCCGGGTCCCGGACAGGTGCTGGTGGAGATCGTCGCGGCGGGGGTCAATCCCAGCGACGTGAAGGCGTCCCTCGGGCACATGCCGCACGCCGTCTGGCCGCGCACGCCGGGTCGCGATTTCGGCGGCATCGTGCGCGAAGGACCGTCGTCGATGGTCGGCATGGAGATCTGGGGCGGCGGTGGCGAGCTCGGCATCACCCAGGACGGCAGCCACGCCAAGTGGATGGTGCTCGACCAGAAGGCCGTGCGGGCCAAGCCTGCGAATTTCACCATGCAGGAAGCGGGCTCGATCGGTGTGCCGTTCATCACCGCCTTTGAGGGCCTGCGCGAGGCCGGCGGCGTGCAGCCGACGGATGTCGTGCTCGTGTGCGGCGGCAACGGCAAAGTCGGGCAGGCGGTGATCCAGCTTGCGACCATGGCCGGCGCCAAGGTCTTTGCGGTCGAATACAACGAGCAGCCGCTGCTGGCGCACACCAACGCGCCGGTCGAGATGCTGAACAGCGCCAAGGATGACGTTGCCGCGATCGTGCGTGAAAAGACCGGCGGTCATGGGGCCGACATCGTCTTCAACACGGTCGGCAGTCCCTACTTCGAGATCGCCAACAACGCGATGGCGAAGCAGGCGCGCCAGGTGTTCATTTCCACCTTCGACCGCGCAGTTCCCTTCGATATCTTCAACTTCTTCCGCGGCCGCCACAAATATATCGGCATCGACACGCTGGCGCTGTCCTCGGTCGAGGGCGCGCGTATCTTCGACAAGCTGAAGCCGAAGTTCGAAGAGGGCAAGCTGAAGCCGTTCCCGATCAATCCGGCGACCGTCTATGGCTTTGCCGATGCCGCCAAAGCCTATGCCTCGGTGTTGCGCGGCACCCCCGAGCGCGTGCTGCTGGTGCCTTGAGGAGGAGGCGACGATGCAGGTGACGCGCTACGGCGAGGCCAGATCCTACGAGGCGCCGGAGCACTACGGCATGCATTGCTTGCGGCTCCAGGGAAAGGAGGCGACGGTTACCGATACGATCTGGATCGGCCTGTCGCACCTCCTGCCCGGCGGTCATACGTCGCTGAAGGACGCCGCGGTCGAGAAGATCTACATCGTCGTTGCCGGCGAAGTGACGGTCGAAACTGGCAGCGAGAGCGTCACGCTCGGCTTTCTCGACAGTTGCCGCCTGGCGCCCGGCGAGGCGCGTGCGCTCGTCAACCGCACCAATACGCCGGCGTCCATCCTGCTCGCCATGCCGACCTGAGCGCCGCAGAACGGAGAATCTTGGATGGTTTCAACGGGTCTTTACCGGCTGGGGGCGCGCGCGCCGCGCTTTCCCGCCAACGGACGATTTTACGTCGCGCCCGGTGCCGTGGTGATCGGCGACGTGCGGCTCGACGAGGATGTCAGCATCTGGTTCAACGCCGTCTTGCGCGGCGACAACGAGCCGATCATTCTTCGGCGCCGCTGTAACGTGCAGGACGGATGCGTCGTTCATACCGATCCGGGTTACCCCGTGGAAATAGGCGAGGATGTCACCATCGGGCACAACGCCACCATCCACGGATGCCGGATCGGCAAGGGCAGTCTCGTCGGCATGGGTGCTACGATCCTGAACGGCGCGCAGATCGGAGAGAGATGCTTGATCGGCGCTGGCGCCTTGGTCCGGGAAAACATGGTCGTCCCGGATGGCTCGCTGGTCCTCGGGGTGCCCGCCCAGATCGTCCGCACGCTCGACGCGAAAGTGGCCAAGGGCCTGTCGACCGGGGCGCAGCGATACCGCGCGAAGGCGCAGAGCTACACTGGGGATCTTCAACCGGTATCCGTCGGGCAAGCAGCGCCGGGTTCTGACGAAGGCAATGACATCATGCGGGAGGATATGCATGACCCAGAATGAGAACCGACTGGTCAGTGTCGTCGAGCACTGGCTCCCGCGCATGGAGGTGGCCGGGATTCCGTCGGCAACGGCACGCGCCGTCATCGAGCGCGCCGGCGTCTGGCAGAACTGGCTTGCCACCTGGAGCGAGGAGGGCGAACGGCACGCGGAACTCGGCGCTGCGGCTCTTGCTGCCGGCCGCAACGTGACCGCCGGCGAGGCCTATGCCCGCGCCAGCCTTTTTTATCATTTCGGACAGTTCATGGCTTTCGAGGACCTTGAGGCAAAGGCGAGGGCGGCCGCGCGAAAGGTGGAACTCTACCGTCTCGCAACACCCTTGCTCGATCCGCCCGGCGAGATGGTCGCCATTCCCTTCGAGGGCGGGGAACTTCGGGCCGTTCTTCGCGTGCCGAGCGGAGACGGCAGACACCCGCTGGCGCTGATTATCCCGGGCTCGGATTCGACCAAGGAAGAATTTCCGGCCTTCGAGCGGCACTTTCATGCCCGCGGCGTTGCGACCCTGTCGCTCGACGGCCCCGGCCAGGGCGAGGGCCGTTCGATGGGCGCCCTGCGTCCGGATATCGGCCCGGCCGTCGAGGCGGCCCTCCGGTCGGTGGCGGCGCATCCGCGCCTGTCGGGCAAAGTCGCGCTCGTCGGCATGGCCTTCGGCGGCTTTCTCGCGCTACGCGCCGCCGCGTCCGTGCCGACGCTTGCCGGTGTCGTCTCCATCAACGGCTTCTTCGATCTCGGCGGGTTCTGGGATGCGCTTCCGCAGGTCTATCGCGACAACATGCGCTTCTCGCTCGGGGGCGCGGACGTTCGCGAACGGGCCGACCGTTTCACGCTGGCGCGCTGCCCGCCGCCGACTATCCCGGCCCTCATCCTTCACGGCGGACGCGACAAGATCTTCCCACCCTCCGAGGCGGTAAAATGCGCGGATATCTGCGCGCGCGGCGCCGAACTGCACGTCTTCGAGGATGGCAACCACGTCTGCAACAACATCCCCTGGCTCTATCGTCCGCTTGTCGCCGACTGGGTGGCGGAGCGATTGGGCGCATGAGGCGTTACGCGTCCGTCAAGGTGAAGACGGCGCATGGCGCTGCGATGCCGCGCAAGGAATGCTCGCCGAGCGGCAGCAGCGGCATTGACGTGGCCTCAGCGACGGCACCCGAGATCAGCACGGAGCGGCCGAGCGGCCGGCACAGGCCCTCCAGCCGGCTGACGAGATTGACCGCCGGGCCGATCGCGGTGAAGTCGAGCCTGTCGGCGGCACCGATATTGCCCCAGAGAATGTCGCCGAGGTGCAGGGCCACCCCGAAGGAGAGCGGCGGCAGCCCCTCGGCCTGCCGTGTCTCGTCGAGATGCGCCATTCCGGCGCGTGCGGCGGAGACCGCGCGCAGCGCCGCATCGCAGGCTTCGCCCGGCGAACCGCTCACCGGAAAGATCGCCAGGACGCCGTCGCCGATGAATTTCAGCACCTCGCCGCCAAAGGCGTGGATCGCGCCGGCGAGGCGATCGAACCAGGCGTCGAGGGCGGCGATCACCACGGCCGGTTCCGATGTCTCGGACAGCGCGGTGAAGTTGCGCAAATCGGCATAGAGCAGGGCCGCCCGAATGGTTTCGCCGGTGCCGCGGGTGAGCGCCCCGGCGCGAACGCGGGCGGCACTGCGGCGGCCGAGATAGGCGTCGAGCAGGGCGGTCAGCGCTGCCCGCTCGGCAAGAACCGCCAGGGGCGCGACGGCAAAGCGCGCGACCTCATGAAGTCGCGCCGTCTCTTCCCGGTCGAACGGGCGGCTCCCGGCCCAACTGAGGGGCGCGTGTTCCGTTCCCAGTTTGGCCGATGGTCGCAGCATTGGTCCGAACCCGGCCAGCCACTCTTCACCCGCCCGGTCGGAGACGGCGTCGGCAAAGCCCAGGCTCTCGATCACCACCCCGCTCTCGGCCCGCCACAGCCAGGTGCGGCGGGCGATGATCGGGTGTGGCACGGCGAGCGTAAGGGCGCCGGCCGCGAGCGGCAGGCCATCGGCGACGATCCGGCGGCCGAGGTCGGACAGGAAGCGGTCGGGCTCCGGCGAGGCGCTCGCCTCGTCCAGGAGCCAGGCAAGGGGGGCGGACAAATCCATGCTAGAGAGGATAGGGCCGCGCCCCCTGCCGACAAGCCCCTTCCTGCCGCCGCGCTGAGCCCAAAACGGGGGCAAGCGGTGGCGCCATCCGCAATGGCGGTCTATGATTGCGGCAGCCCGCAGAAGGCTAGCAATCCGCGGGCAGGCCAATCAGCAAAGGGAAGACCGATGCCAGAAGCCCTCGTGGTCCGCCGCGAAACACAGATTCCGGCGCCCCCCGCTGCAGTATTCGCTCTCTTGACCGACCCGGAAAAAATCCTGCGCTGGATGGGAACGGAGGCCGACACCAAGGCGGAGCCCGGTGGCCTCTACCTCGTCAACGTGACCGGCGCGCGTTTTGCCCGCGGGGCTTTCCGCGAGGTCGTGCCGGTGCATCGCCTCGCCTACAGCTTCGGCTGGGAAGGCAGCGACATCGTGCCGCCCGGCTCGAGCCTGATCGAGATCGACCTGATCGAGCAGCCGCCCGGAACATTGCTGCGCCTCACGCAAACGGGCCTGCCCAGCGCCGAACAATGTGCGGGGCATGCGGAAGGCTGGGCGCATTATCTGGAGCGCCTGGGCCAGGTGGCCTCCGGACGCGATCCAGGCCCCGATCCCTGGCTCGGCCGCGACGGTGCGGCTTGATGCAGACGTCCCTTGATTGAAACCACTGGCCCTGAAGGCTTGACGACGGCGTTGGAATGCCATGTTGATTCATCGGGATTGGCGCGAACCTGCTTTTACATCTTATTGATGCCGAATCAGGGCGTTAGGCGGCACCCGTCATTGCGGTGCGCCGGCTGAACGCGCCGGAACATGTATGAATTTACCCGGGGTGGGAGCGAATGGACGACAACAACATCATCAAGTTTGAACGACCAAAGCCGAAAAAGGAGGCGAAGCCGACCAGACCTGTGCCGAGGAAGGCGTTGATTTGGCTGGCAGTGATCGCGGCCCTGGTTGCGGTGTGGTCGTACTATCAGTTTATCGCGCCGCCGAGCATACCGGGCTGACAAATCTTCGGGCCGTCTGCGGGTGACCGCGCGAATTTGCGGTCCACGACCGCCTTCGCTCACTTCCACATGGAGCGCATGCGGGCGCCGACGTCGATGCGGATCTGCTTGGCGCTTCGCTCGCTGGCGTTTGCCGAAATCTTCGGCCAGCTGGTCGTCTCGAAGAATTGCAGCAATGTCGCCGGAATGAAGCGGGTTCGCGAGGCGTAGACATGCCGGTCGCCCTGGGCGTTCTGACCGTGGGTGAAGAAGCGCTGCGGCGTCACCAGGGACAGATGATCGCGTGCCCGTGTCATGCCGACATAGAGCAGCCGCCGTTCCTCTTCGAGTTCGGCGGTCGTGCCCACCCCGAGATCGGACGGAATGCAGCCGTCGACGACGTTGAGCATGAAGACCGAGCGCCATTCCTGGCCCTTCGCCGAATGGATGGTCGACAGGATCAGATAGTCCTCGTCGAGCAGCGGCACGCCCGCCTGGTCGCTGGTGGCATCGGGCGGGTCCAGGGTCAGCTCGGTCAGGAAATGTTCGCGGTTCTGGTAGCCGCCGGCAATCTGCTCGAGCTGCAGCAAGTCGGCCTTGCGGGTATCGGCGTCTTCATGGATCCGGTCGAGATGGGGCTCGTACCAGGTGCGTGCAGCGCCAATCTCCTGCGGCCATCCAGGCTCGGCCCGTCGCAGGCCGGACACCAGATCGACGAAGCCGGTCCAGTTCTCGCCGGTCTTGGCGGGAGGTGGGATCTCTGCAAGGGCTGCGAGCGGTTCCGGATCGGCGGCGATCGCATCGAGGATCTTTCCGGCGGTCTGCGGGCCAATACCGGGTAGCATCTGCAGCAACCGGAAACCGGCGACGCGGTCACGCGGGTTCTGCGCGAAGCGCAGGACTGCGAGCAAGTCCTTCACATGGGCGCTGTCGAGAAACTTCAGGCCACCGAACTTCACGAACGGAATGTTGCGCCGAGTGAGTTCGACTTCGAGCGTTCCACTGTGATTGGACGAGCGAAAGAGCACCGCCTGTTGTTTCAAGGCGATGCCGATCTCACGGCCAGCGAGAACCTGCTCCACGATATAGGCCGCCTGATCCGCTTCGTCCTTGACGGCGACGAGCAACGGTCGTTGCTCCGATTGCCTGTCCGTCCAGAGGTTCTTGGTAAACCGCTCCCGCGCCAGACCGATCACGCCGTTTGCAGCGGCGAGGATCGGCTGCGTCGAGCGGTAATTCCGGTCGAGGGTGATGACGTCGGCGGGCTCGGGCGAAAAGGCGTTCGGGAAATCGAGAATGTTGCGAACCGTCGCAGCCCGGAAGGAATAGATCGACTGGGCGTCGTCGCCAACGACTGTCAAACCGTGGCCGCCGGGTCTGAGCGCCATCAGGATCGAGGCCTGCAGCCTGTTGGTGTCCTGATATTCGTCGACAAGAACATGATCGAAGCGTCCGCCGACATCGTCGGCAAGCTCCGGATCGGAAACCATCTGCGCCCAGTAGAGCAGGAGATCGTCGTAATCGAGCACGTTCTGCGCCTGTTTGGCATCGACGTAGGCCGCAAACAGCGCCTTGAGCTGTTCGTCCCAGCCGGTGACCCAGGGATAGGCCGTCTTCAGCACGTCGCCAATCGAGCTTTCGGAGTTCACGACGCGCGAATAGATCGAAAGGCACGTTCCCTTTGTCGGGAACCGGCTTTCCGTCTTCGAGAAGCCGAGCTCGTGGCGCACGAGGTTCATCAGGTCGGCGCTGTCCTCCCGGTCATGGATCGTAAAATCCGGGCCGAGACCGATTTGTTCGGCATAGATGCGCAGGATCCGGGCGCCGATGCCATGGAAGGTGCCGGCCCAGGAAAGCGCGTCCGTCATGACCGCGGCATTGTCGCCAAGAACCTGGCGGCAGATGCGCGCGACCCGGCGGGTCATCTCGGCTGCTGCGCGTCGAGAAAAGGTCATCAAGAGAATGCGACGCGGATCGGCCCCGTTGACGATGAGATGCGCGACCCGGTGGGCGAGCGTATTCGTCTTGCCGGAGCCGGCGCCTGCGATGATGAGAAGCGGGCCGCCGACCTGTCCTTCCGGCAAGCCGATTCCGTGCTCGACCGCTTCGCGCTGGCGGTCATTGAGTTTTTCGAGATAGGCGGCGCTCATGCGGTCCCGTTCGTTTTCGTCGCACTCAGTCACAGCCCGCATCGATTTGCATCCAAGAGACGGGCAGGAACAAAGAAAGAACTAGCAATTTAGCATCCAGATGAAAACCCTGACGTCGCCGAGTTTTCCGTCCGACAACGTCGGAATTCCACTCTTCCAAGGTTTTGATGACCTGTGAGACCGCAGATGGGGTTGTTTGCGACAGTAGGTGCAATCGACGTCATCGACCGGCCTATACCTATGGCTGTGCGCCGCCATGAAGAACGCGCGACGGCTTGTGGCCTTATATGGTGAATTAGAAATATGCTTCGCTCCTGCGTCCACTCGAAAGAGGAAGAGCACATGGACGAACGGAGCGTTGAAGAGACCTGCGAGGCCACCGGCTCGACCGGCGAACTGCAGGAGATTGCCCGCAAGCTGGCGTCGCTCGCCCAAGAGATCAGGTCAATTGCAGCGACCCCGCTGGGCGAGACGGTCGTATTCGACGAAAGCGGCGATGCATCGGAAACGGCCGTCCACTGACTTCGGTGGGCGACGTCGCTTTCCCGGCACGGGCTCATTCCTCAATTGGGGTATGGCCGTCACCTGTCTGCGCGCTTAGAACCAGCCTACGGTGGCGACCTTGGGATATTCGGGACGTCGATACGAGGCGGCGACCTCGAATATCCCTTGGTGCGACAGCGGACGCCGGTGCTTGATTGTGCGGCGCGGGGGCGCTTCAGCCCGTCACGCAACTGCCTTGGATGTGATCTCGATGTAGCCGGCAAGACATAGGGTCGAGGCCAAGATGCCCGGCGTCGATGGCACGGCTTGCATTATTCTCGCCAGGAAGATGCCGCCTGCGATGAACAATCCGCCGAGAAGTAGACCGTGTTCTGCAACGGCGAGGCCGATGGCGCAGAGGTTCACGGCACTCGCAACCATGGTGAGGGGCGCTACGGCCAGCGCGGCGTTCGATTGTGCTTCGAAGATGAGCCTGAAACGCGGCCAGCTGAGACCGATGGCGAGAACGAGGAATAGCAGGGAGATGCCCATCAGCATGCTCCGGCGAGAGTGCGCTCGATCGATCCGGCCTGTTTGTCTCTGGCCGAAAACACGTCGCCGACGGCGATGAGGACAGGGTTGTCGTAGCCGATCGCTGCGATGCCCTCCGGGATTGTCGCGAGCGTGCCGCGCCAGCTGCGCTCCGTCGCTCGGCTGACATCGCTCATGATCACGGCCGGTGTTTCAGGCGGGCGGCCTTCGCCGATGAGCTTTTCGGCAATCAGACTTGCCGTTCGGCCGCCCATGTAAAACACCGCCGTGCTGCGCGCATCGGCAATGCCTGCCCAGTCGACATCATCGGGCAGGCCGCCGTGGCGGGAATGACCGGTCACCAGCCGAAGCGACTGGGCATAGTCGCGGTGGGTCAGCGACAGGCCGAGACGGGAGGCCATGGCGCTTGCGGCGGTGATCCCGGGAATGACGTCGACGGGGATGTTCTCGCGGTCGAGATAGGTAATTTCCTCGCCGGCCCGGCCGAAGACCATGGGGTCGCCGGATTTCAGCCGCACCACGCGCTTCCCAGCCTTGGCGAGCTTGACCATCATGGCGTTGATGTCTTCCTGCCGGCAGCTTTCGCGGCCGCCGCGCTTTCCGACGAGCATGCGCTTCGCCTCCCGCCGTGCGAGTTCGAGCACATCTGCAGAAACGAGGTCGTCGAAGAGGATGACATCGGCCGCCTGCAGCGCGCGCACCGCCTTCAGCGTTAAGAGTTCGGCGTCCCCCGGCCCCGCGCCGACCAAGGTCACGCGACCGATGGCGGGGGCTCCCGCGAGCCTTTCGGCATCAGCAAGAAGCACCCCGCCTACGCCCTCCTCCGGCGTATCCATGGTCGAAAACACCCGGTCGGCAAAACGCTCCCAGAAGAGGCGGCGCCGGGGACCAGGCTCGATCCTGCGGTTCACCGCTCCGCGAAGAGACTGCGCCAGCTGAGCCCAGGCCTTCAGGCTTTTCGGCAGCAGCGTCTCGATCTTGCGGCGGATCGTCTGGGCAAGGATCGGGGCAGCGCCATCGGTCGAGATCGCGACGATGACGGGCGAGCGGTTGACGATCGAGCCGAACTGGAACTCGCAGAAGTCCGGCTTGTCGATGACGTTGACCGGAACGCCCGCCGCGCGGGCAGCGCCGAAGAATGTCCGCGCCTCTGCCATGTCTTCGCAATCGGCGATGGCGAGTGCGGCGCCATCGAGATCGGCAGGCGTCCAGCGCCGACGGTGATGCGCGAAACGGCCGGCCGGGTGTTGTGGCGTACGGCTGACCAATGTCGCGAGCGCCTCGTCGTCCCCTTCGGCGTAAAGGTCAACGCGGGCGCCGCAGGCGGTCAGAAGCTCGGCCTTCCACATCGCTCCGTCCGTTGCGCCCGCCACCACGACGCGCCGGCCCTCGAGCGCCCAGAAGACCGGCAGTTTGGCGAGTGCCTCCATGCGGGCCGGTCCTTCATTCCGCGGCTGTTGCAAGACATCCATCGATGATCCCCCTGATTTCGGCCCGGCAGGAGCCGCAATTGGTTCCGGCATTGAGCGCCACGCCGACGGCCTCGACGCTGTGACAACCGCCGCGTACGGCGGCGACGATCTGGTTGACGCCGACGCCGAAGCAGGAGCAGACGGTGGCGCCGGGATCCGGCTTGTCCGCTCCCGGCCGGCCAGCGACGAGCGCGAAGCGCTTGCGCAGATTGGCATGCTCAGCGGCCAGCTGGGCGATCGCCCAGTTGCGTGCGACGGCGACCGGTTCGCGCGCCAGGAAGAAGGCTGCGAGAAGCCGTGCGCCGTCGAAGAAGGCGAGCCTGATGTCGCCGGTCTGTGCATCCGCATAGCCGAGCGGCTCCACCCCTTGCGGAATGACGAGGACGCGGCGGCACCAAGCGGCCCAGTCGTCCACCGGCTCTGCAAAAGCCAGCTCCAACCGCCATCCGCCTGCCGCCTTTGCCAGCGCCCAATAGGCGGCATCCGGATCGACCGGCTTTGCCAGTGAGACGGCAAAGGCGTAGTGCGTCGCCTTGAACTTTCGCGCGGTGACGGCGACGTTCTTCGATGCCGGCTGGCCCGAGAGACGATCGGTGATCGGCGGCACGAGCACATCGACGCGTGCCTTCGCCGCAAACTGGTCGCTCCAGTGCATCGGCGCGAAAATGCTGCCGCGCGCCTGGCGCTCGGTGATGAGCGCGCGCACGATCGCTTTCCCCTGCGGGCTTTCGATTTCGACGAGGCCCGCATTGCCGACGCCGATCTCCATCGCATCGCGCGGGTGCAGTTCCGCGAACGGTTCGGCGATATGGGCCGAGAGGCGCGCGCTTTTGCCTGTGCGGGTCATCGTGTGCCATTGGTCGCGGATGCGGCCGGTGTTGAGCGTGAACGGGTATTCGGCATTGGTGCGGTCGGTTTCTACAGGTCGAACCGGTACGAACCGGCCCCTGCCGTCAGCGTGATAAAACTTGCCTGCCGCGAAGAAACGGCTTTCGGAGCGCTTCTGCCCCTCTCGTTGGGGCCACTGGAATGGAGTCAGTCCGTCATAGTCCTCAAGCGCAAGATCGGCATGGGCGCCGATGTCGAAATCGCGGCTGCCGGCGTTTTCGAAGGCGGAGAGTGCGGCATGTTCGCGGAAGATCGCGGCGGGCGCTTCGTAGGCGAAGGCATCGGCACAGCCCAGACGGCGCCCGACTTCGGCCAGTTGCCACCAGTCTGCCCGGGCTTCTCCCGGTGCGGCGAGGAACGCCCGCTGGCGGGAAATACGACGCTCGGAATTTGTGACCGTGCCGCTCTTTTCCCCCCAGCCGAGCGACGGCAGCAGCACATGCGCGTGGCGGGCAGTATCGGTCTCCTTCAAGATGTCGGAGACCACGACGAAGGGACAGGCGCGGATCGCCGCCTCGACGGCATCGGCATCCGGCATCGAGACGACAGGGTTCGTTGCCATGATCCAGAGTGCTTTGATGCGACCCTCTGCCGCCGCCTGGAAGAGATCGACGGCCTTTAGCCCCGGCTTCTCGGCAATCTTCGGCGAACGCCAGAAGCGCTGGACGCGATCGCGGTCGCCGGCCTCTTCGATCGCCATGTGTGCGGCGAGCATATTGGCAAGACCACCGACCTCGCGGCCGCCCATCGCATTCGGCTGGCCCGTCAGCGAGAACGGCCCCATGCCCGGCCGGCCGATGCGGCCGGTCGCCAAGTGACAGTTGAGGATCGCGTTGACCTTGTCGGTGCCCGAGGAGGACTGATTGACGCCCTGGCTGTAGCAGGTCACAACCTTTTCGGTTGTCGAAAACAGCCGGTAGAACTCGCGCAACTGCATGGCCGGAAGGCCGGTCCGTTCGAGTACGTCGTCGAACGAAACACCGCCGGCTGCGAGCAAGGTCTCCGCGAAACCGGCCGTATGCGCAGCGACATAGTTCTGGTCGACGGCATTGCTGGAAACCAGATGCGAGAACAGCCCGACAAAGAGCGCGACGTCGGCGTCGGGCCGGATCGCGAGATGCAGGTCGGCGATATCGGCCGACATGGTGCGGCGCGGATCGATGAGAACGATCTTCAGCCCCGGCCGTTTCGCCTTGGCGGCGGCAAGGCGCTGGTAGAGGACGGGGTGACACCAGGCGAGGTTAGATCCGGTCAGCACCACCAGATCGGCCAGCTCCAGATCCTCATAGGTTCCCGGCACCGTATCCGAGCCGAACGCGCGGCGGTGCCCGGCAACCGATGAGGACATGCAGAGGCGCGAATTGGTATCGATGTTGGCCGAGCCGACAAAACCCTTCATCAGCTTGTTGGCGACGTAGTAGTCCTCGGTGAGCAACTGGCCGGAGACGTAGAAGGCGACCGAATCCGGTCCGTTTTCGGCGATCGTTTCCGCAAAGCGGTCGGCGACGAGGTCGAGCGCTTCGTCCCAGCCGGCCCGGCGTCCGCCGATCTCCGGATGCAGCAGCCGACCATCGAGGTCGAGGGTCTCGGCGAGCGCGGAACCCTTGGAGCACAGCCTGCCGAAATTGGCGGGATGGTCGACGTCACCGCGCACGGCGACGGTGCCGTTGTCATCGACCGTCGCGATGACCCCGCAGCCGACGCCGCAATAGGGACAGGTGGTCTTGACCTCCTTCTCCATGGTCATTCCGCCGCAATCAGCAGGCTCTTGAGCGCGATGAACAACGCGCCGCCGTCCATGCGCACCGGTATGGTGCGCACCGCGCCTTCGTCCGCCCCGAGCGCCTTGCCGGTTTCGAGCGAGATCGCCCAATTGTGCAAGGGGCAGGTCACGGCCTTTGCGTGGACGATGCCTTGCGACAGCGGTCCGCCTTTGTGCGGGCAATGGTCCTCGATGGCGAAGACCTCGTTTTCGGCGGTGCGGAAGACGGCGATCTTGCCCTGAGGCGTCTTAACGCAGCGCGCGCCTCTGAGCGGAATATCCGAGATGTCCCCGATCGGGTGCCAGGTCATGTCCATCATTTCACTCCGCAGCTTGGGGGTAGCCGACCGTCGCCATCGGCCGGAACTCGTGTTTGTCCTTGCCGGAGACGCGCTCCGACCAGGGGTCGACCTGGGCAAATTTCTGGCTAAAGACGAAGCGGTCGTAGTAGGCCTTGCGCTTGTCCGTATCGTCCATGATCTGGCGACGGATCTCGTCGAGCCCGATGCGTTTCGCCCACTTGTAGATGCGCTCGAGATAACGCGCCTGCTCGCGGTACATCTGCGTCAGCGCCACGATATGCGCCAGCGCCTCGTCTTCGGTCTTCACCTGGCCCAGGACCTCGGTGCCCTTGATGTCGAGCCCGGCTGCACCGGCGAAATGGATCTCGAAACCGCTATCGACGCAGATGACGCCGATGTCCTTGCAGGTGGCCTCCGCGCAATTGCGCGGACAGCCGGAGACCGCCATCTTCAGCTTGGCGGGCGTCCAGGAACCCCACATGAACTTTTCGATGCGAATGCCGAGACCGGTGGAATCCTGCGTGCCGAAGCGGCACCAATCCGAGCCGACGCAGGTCTTCACCGTGCGCAGACCCTTGGCATAGGCCTGGCCGGAGATGAAACCGGCCTTGCCGAGATCGGCCCAGACCGCGGGCAGATCTTCCTTTTCGATGCCGAGCAGGTCGATGCGTTGGCCGCCCGTCACCTTAACCAGCGGAATCTCGAACTTGTCGACCACGTCGGCAATCGCCCGCAGCTCGCCGGAATTGGTGACTCCACCCCACATGCGCGGAACGACGGAATAGGTGCCGTCCTTCTGGATATTGGCGTGAACGCGCTCGTTGATGAAGCGCGATTGGTAATCGTCGGCATATTCGTCGGGGAAGTCGCAGACGAGGTAGTAGTTCAGCGCCGGGCGGCACTTGGCGCAGCCGCAGGAGGTCTTCCATTCCAGTTCCTGCATGACCGCCGGAATGGACTTCAGACTCTTGGCCTTGATCAGCCGGCGCACGTCGTCGTGGCCGAGATCGGTGCAGCCGCACATCGGCTGGACGGCGGCCGGACTGTAGCTCTCGCCGAGCGTCAGCGTCATCAGCTTTTCGACAAGGCCGGTGCATGAGCCACAGGAGGCGGATGCCTTGGTATGGGCGCGCACCTCGTCGAGTGACGTCAGGCCCTTGTCGGCAATCGTCGAGACGATCTTACCTTTGCAAACGCCGTTGCAGCCGCAGATTTCCGCATCATCCGGCAAGGCTGCAACGGCCGCCATAGGGTCCAGCGGAGCGCCCCCCTGGAAGGCCTGGCCGAAGATCAGGGTCTGGCGCATCTCGGAGACATCGGTCTCCTTCTTCTTCAGGTCGTTGAACCAGGCACCGTCGGAGGTTTCGCCATAGAGCACCGTGCCGATGATGCGGTTTCCCTTCAGCACCACCCGCTTGTAGACGCCGGCCGTGGCGTCGCGCAGCACGATCTCCTCGCGGTCGTCGCCGTCGGCAAAGTCGCCGAGCGAGAAAAGCTCGATTCCGGTGACCTTGAGCTTGGTCGGCGTGTCGGAATGCACGAAGGAGGCGGAGCGGTCGCCGGCCAGATGGGAGGCCGCGACACGGGCCATCTCGTAAAGCGGCGCGACGAGGCCATAGACCATGCCGCCCACTTCCGCACATTCGCCAAGCGCCCAGATGCGGCCATCCGAGGTCTGCATGCCCTGGTCGACGACGATGCCGCGGTTGATCGCAAGGCCGGCCTCCTTCGCAAGGCCGACGCTCGGCCGGATGCCGACGGCCATGACGACGAGCGTTGCCGGAATGATGCGACCGTCGTCGAGCTCGATGCCCTCGACCCTGCCGTTGCCGACGATCGCCTTGGTGTTGGCCTTGCAGATGATCTTGATGCCGCGGCCTTCCAGTTCCTTCTCAAGGAGGTAGCCGGCGGCCGGGTCGAGCTGACGGTCCATCAGCGTCGGCATCACGTGAAGAACGGTGACATCCATGCCGCGGCCGGCAAGGCCGGCGGCGGCTTCAAGGCCGAGCAGGCCGCCGCCGATGACGACGGCCTTTTCGCGTGACTGGGCGGCGAGCAGCATGGCCTGCACGTCATCGAGATCGCGATAGGTGATGACGCCGGGCAGGTCCTTGCCGGGCACCGGCAGGATGAAGGGCACGGAACCGGTGGCGATCACCAGCTTGTCATAGCTCTCGGTCACACCATGGTCGGAAGTCACGGTTTGGGCATCGCGGTCGATCGCAACGATGCGGTGGCCCTTGTAGAGCGTGATGCCGTGCTTGATGTACCAGCCGTCGCCGTGGATGATGATCTCTTCATATTCCTTTTCGCCCGACAGCACCGGCGAAAGCATGATGCGGTCGTAGTTGACGCGCGGTTCGGCGTTGAAAATGGTTACCTCGTAGCGGTCAGGCGCCTTGTCCAGCAGATGCTCCAGCATGCGCCCCGGCGCCATGCCATTGCCGATGATGACGAGTTTCTCTGTCATGGTCTGTCCTTGTCTGTTTATGCGGCTGCAGCCGTCGGCAGGGTGGGCGCACGGCGCTCCATCTGGCGGATCGAGAGATGCATCCACAGCAGCGATGCGACGACGACGGCAAAGAGAAGCAGGAAGCAGCTCGACCAGAGGCCGGTTGCATCCTTGAGCAGGCCGAAGGCGATCGGCAGCACGAAGCCCCCGAGCCCGCCCACCATGCCGACGATGCCGCCGACCGCGCCGACATTGTCCGGGTAATAGGCCGGGATGTGCTTGTAGACGGCGGCCTTGCCGAGGCTCATGACGAAGCCGAGCACGAAGACCGTGACGATGAAGACGGCAGGCGTGATGCCGAAGCTGTGGCCTTCGCCGGCGGCCGGCAGCGACAGGATCAGCGTTGCCACCGCCGAGATGCCGAGCATCCAGTACATGACGCTGCGTGCGCCCTTGCGGTCGGAAAGCATGCCGCCGAAGGCGCGGAAGACGCTGCCGGGGATGGAGTAGGCGGCGGCGACCATGCCGGCCACGGCGATATCGAAGCCATAGACGCCGACGAGATAACGCGGCAGCCAGAGCGAGAGGGCAACGAAACCGCCGAAGGCGAAGAAATAGTAGAGCGAGAAGCGCCAGACCTGCGCATTCTTCAGCGGCGCAAACTCCTGGAGCAGGCTGCGCTTCGGCGTCTGGCGCTCGCGGCGGCTGCGGAAGGCCGGATCGTCGCTGGTCGTGAACCAGAAGACGAGTGCCGTCACTACGAGTGCTGCCGCCCAGATCTCGGCAACCGTCTGCCAGCCCCAGGCGATGAGGACGAAGGGCGCGACGAATTTCGTCAGCGCAGCGCCGACATTCCCGGCGCCGAAGATGCCAAGCGCCGTACCCTGTTTTTCCGGCGGGAAGAAGGGCGAGACATAGGCGACGCCGACGGCGAACGAGCCGCCGGCAAGGCCGATGCCGAGGCCGGCGAGCAGCATCTGCGGATAGGTCGTGGCGTAGGTGAGCAGAAAGGTCGCAAGGGCCGCGGCCAGCATGGTGAGCGTGTAGACGAGGCGCCCGCCATAGCGCCCGGTCCAGACGCCGAGCAGGATGCGCACCAGCGAGCCGGTGAGGATCGGCGTGCCGACCAGCAGGCCGAACTGCGCTTCGGTCAGCGCGAGGTCCTGCTTGATGCGGATGCCGATGATCGCAAAGATCGTCCAGACGGCGAAACAGATGGTGAAGGCAAAAGTGGACATCCACAAAGCCTTGGCGGGTTCGCTGGCGGATAAAGGCTGCTTGTTCTCAGACATGGCTTCTCCGAGGCCCGACAAGGTCGTGCCGCTCCATCTTGGGGGTGAAAAACAAAAAGCCGCTGGCCAGGTATGCCCGACACGGTTTGCCCCGTGTGCGCAGTCCTGATCAGCGGCTTTGCTGGTAGGGCGCCCGTCGTTGGACGCCGATCTCTTGGCCCGAGGGCCTGCAATAAGAAAAGCAATCAGCGTGCCAGTTTTGGCAAGCTATTGATCTAAAAGAAAAAGTGGATTTGTCGGCCTGGTGTCATCCCGGCGGATGACATTCCTTGGTGCAGTGCGAAGCCATTTTTTGTGCAATGCGCATAAATTAGGCGTCGCGCATTCAGTCCGCAGACTGGGCCGCGATATAGGCATCGAGGTCGTCGGGATCGAAGCGTCCACCGTCGAAGAAGCCATCGGGCCCAAGCGTCAGGGCGCCCGAGGATCCAACCGGGGTTTCCACGGTCAAGGCGCCTTCCACCTTGGCGCTTGCCGACGGCATGGCGATACCAAGGTGCTTCAGGGCGGCGCGGTAGATGTCCGGGCGATAGGTTTCCGCGGCGATGCGCTGGCGTTCTGCCGTATGCTCGATCTGCCGCCAGCGCACCATCTGGGTGTAGAACCAGAGGGCATGGCTCTTCCAGGGGAAGGTCGCTGCCTTGGCGTTCGGAACGAAGAAGTCCCTGACGGCCCGGACCTTACCGCCGCCGACCGGCAGGTTGCCTTTGAGGGCGGGAAGAAGCAGTTCGGCGTCGCGCCCCACATAAGCAGGCCTTGCCAGAAGGGTCGCGAGTACCTCGTGGTTGTCCGGGCGGGCGCACCAAATTGACGCCTGGTGAAGCGCCACGAGCAAGGCGGCCATCGCCTCCGGGTTGGCTTGCCCCCACCGGGCGTTGACGCCAAGAACCTTTTCCGGGCTCGACCGCCAGATCGCTGCCTTGACCGTGGCGAGATGCGCGCCGCGGCGAAGCACGCCGAAGGTGTTCCAGGGCTCGCCGGCGCAATAGCCGTCGATCACGCCTTCGGCGAGCGCATCGCCCATATCGGGCGGCGGCAGCACGACGATCTCGATATCACGATCAGGATCGATGCCGCTCGCTGCCAGCCAGTAGCGCAGTTCGTAATTGTGCCCGGAATAGGGGTGCACGACGGCAAAGCGCAGAGGCACGCCCGCATGGGTATCGATCACCTTGCGCAGGGCTGCACCGTTCGCGCGCGCATCGAGATCCGTGGTCGCGCCGTTTTCCGCCATCCTTTGCCAGAGCGCCGGAGACACCGTCACCGCATTGCCGCCCAGACCCAGCGCCATCGGCACGATCATTTCAGGCGCCGGCACATTGAGACCGAGATTTCCGGCGATCGGCATCGGACCGAGAATATGCGCGACTTCGACATGGCGAACCGCAAGCCGGTCGCGGATACTGGCCCAGGAGCGTTCGCGCAAAAGGGTAAGGTCGATCCCCTGTTCCTCGGCAAAGCCCATCTCGCGGGCAACGACGAGCAGCGCACTGTCGAGCAGCGGCACGAAACCGGCGGTGATGGCGTGGCGCGTCGTCATTCCTTTCCTCCCGGATCGAGCAGGCTGGCGGCGGTAACGAGGCTTTGGGCGATCTCGACGATCTTGCGGTTCTGGTTCATCGCCGTCCGCCGCAGCAGCGCATAGGCCTCTTCTTCGGAAAGCCCCCGCGAGCGCATCAGCAGCCCCTTGGCGCGATCGATCACCTTGCGGTTTTCCAGTTCGCCGCGTGTCTCCTCCAGTTCGCGGTTGAGGCGGGAGAAGGCGTTGAAGCGGCTGATCGCCATCTTCAGGATGGGGCGCACCCGTTCCTGCTTCAGGCCGTCAACGATGTAGGCAGAGACCCCGGCTTCGACCGCTGCCTCGATGGAGGCCTCGTCGGACTTGTCGACGAACATGGCGATAGGGCGCCTGACCGCGCGCGAAAGCTGGAACATGCTCTCCAGCATGTCGCGGTTCGGGTTTTCGAGATCGATGACGATGACGTCGGGATTGAGATCGGCGATGCGTCGCGCAAGACCATGCATGTTGTCGATGACGGTCACCTGGTCATAGCCCGCGTCGCGCAGCCCGTCCTCGATGATCGCGGCGCGGATGCGGTTCTCGTCGATAACCAGGACGTTTAGTTTGCTGTGCTGCATGCCACGACCGCATTCTGACCAAGCTTGACCTGCCGTGTCGGCTCTTTTTGCAATGCAGCATGGCCGGTCCGAAAGCAAGGGCGATCTTTCGGATGGCGCTCACGCACAGCCGGGACTGCAACAATCGGCGGCGAAGATCGGCTTTGCCGCGGCGCGAAGGCCGCGCCGCGGCAATGAGGAGGTCAAGCAATTCCGCGGTCCGTGGAAGTGCAGACAGAACGCATTTCAGGCTGCAATGAGTTCGTCAGCTGGGCCGAAGAATTCGTAGTGGACCCGCTCGCTGGAAACGCCTTCCCGGGCAAGAGCCGGGACGAGCGCCCGAAGGAACGGTTTGGGACCACAGAGATAGAATTCGGCATTGGCGATGGGCGTGTGGTTGCGAAGCCATTCCGCCGTGATGAAGCCATCGAAGTCGTGCGACAGCCCCACAGCATCCCCGTTCGCCGGCGCGCTATAAAAGCTGCTGATCGTGATCTTGCCATGGGCATCGGCGAGTTCGCGAACATGCCGATCCATGGCATGCGTGCCGCTGTTCAGCGCGCCGTGGACGAAGTGCGCCTCGAGGTTTGGATGTTCCTCGGCGATCGTCTCGAGAATGCTAACCATGGGCGTCAGGCCGACGCCACCCGACAGCAATACGACCGGTGCCGCCGGCGCGTCGGGGAGGAAGAAGTCGCCAGCCGGCGGAGTCGCGCTCAAGACCGTGCCGACGGTTGCCTGATCGTGGAGATATCGCGATCCGCCTTGCCCCTGCGCTTCGCGCTTCACGGAGATGCGGTAGAAGCTGTCGTTTGGGCCGCTGGAGATCGAGTAGTTGCGCTTGATTTCCAGGCCATTGTCCAGTTGGAAGCGAAACGTCAGATATTGCCCGGGTCTGTGGCGTACGACGCGACCGCCGTCCTTGGGTTTCAGGATAAACGAGGTGACGACGTCGCTTTCGCGAACTTTCGAGGCGATGACGAAATCTCTCCAGCCGTTCCATCCGCCCGAGCGCGCCATCAGCTCGTCGCGGATGGTGGCTTCGCGCTCCTTGAGAATGTCGGCCAGGAACCAATAGGCCTCGCCCCATGCGTTCAGGAGCTCAGGGGTCGCCGCAGTTCCGAGCACATCCTCGACGGCGGCGAGAAGAGCCTTGGCAACAAAGGGATAGTGCTCAGGAAGGATGTGGTAGCCGATATGCTTTTGGGCGATCCGTTCGACCACCGGGCCAAGCACGCCGAGATTATCGATATTCTGCGCATAGGCGAGAATGGCGGCCGCAAGCGCGTTCACCTGTGAACCGCCCTCGCCCTGGTTGGCGTGGTTGAACAGCGCGCGGATGTGATCGTCTTGGAAGAGGCGGGCATACATGCTCTTCGTGATGTCCGCTCCATGGGCCGCGAGCGCCGGAGCGCTGGCCTTCACGATCTGGACAGTCTCGGGGGAGAGTGGTTTCGGCATGATCTTTCCTTTCGGTGGGGTATCAGTGGGGGCAGGTTGGTGATCTTGGAAATGCGACCGGCAATTCGATGGGCCGGTGATCGGGGGGTGTGTCCCAGTCCCTCGCGGCAACGCATCCCGCGCTCGAAATCCTGCTAATGCGGGCTTCGCAGTAGAAGTCTTCGACGATCATTCTGATCTCAGTTCCGACTGCCGTTCGCGCGGTCATCGCAAATGACCCTTAAAGAGGTATCTGAAATGCATCTATTCGCTCGCGATCAAAGATGCTAATCAAATGCATGTATTTTGAACGGACTTTTTGACGCAGACCCGCGATGAGGCTCACGAAATATACCGATTATGCGATGCGCCTGATGATCTATCTGGGCTCACAGCCGGCGGGGCTCAGCTCCATCCGGGGGATATCCGATACCTTCTCGGTCTCGCAGAACCATATGATGAAAGTGGTTCAAGACCTTGCGAATGCGGGGTTTCTGGAGGCCGTGCGCGGCCGCAATGGCGGTATCAGGCTTGCAAGGGCTGCAAACGAAATCAATCTCGGCGCTCTTCTTCGCCACACGGAGGAACTGTCGGATCTGATCGACTGCCGCGGTTGCCGCATCGCACCCGCCTGCAGCCTGCCGTCCGTCCTTTCGGAAGCCACAGCCGCATTCGTCGCAGTCTTCGACAAATACACGCTCGCGGATCTCGTTGAAAAGCGCTCGACGCTCGGCGCGCTCCTCGGTCTTAGCGCGGCTGTGCCGAGCGAAGACTGCACCCTGTGACGAAGGGGTTTGCGGCTTGCGCGCGCTAGGTCGCTAGTCGCTCAAGGCGTCAGATCGGCAGCAGCGCGTCCGGCTTGACGTCGCCGACCGAGGCGTAGGTGTGCGTCTCCCGGACGCCGGGGAGGGGCAGGATGACCCGTTCGAGAAAATCCTGGAACAGCGACATGTCGGCAATGCGCGCCTTAACCAGATAGTCGAAGCCGCCGATCACCATGTGGCATTCCAGAACTTCCGGCGCCTTTGCAACCGCCTCGGAGAAGCGCTCGAAGATATGCGGGGCGGTATGGTCGAGGCGCACCTGGATGAAGACGACGGTGCCCCGGCCGATCTTCTTCGGATCGAGGATCGCGCGCACAGCCTTCACATAACCCTCGCGGAAGAGGCGCTTGACGCGCTGACTGGCGCCAGTCGGCGACAGGCCCACCCGGCCTGCCAGCTCAAGCGTGGTGCGCCGGCCGTCTTCCTGAAGCAACCTCAGCAAGGTTCTGTCGATGGTGTCCAGACCTGGAATTTCATTCTTCACGCAAAACGATCCTCAACAGAGTGAATCTCACTCACTGGAGCTGCAATCAGCATATTCAGACGCACTGAATGCGGCAATACCATGCGTATGTCGCAGGCGGAGAATGAGGGGTAATCGCCATGGCTGCAAGCGCTGATGATATGACGTTCGACGAGAGTGCCAGTCGCCGGCGGCTCGCTATCCTCGCAGGGTTGGCGGTCGTCGCCATCACCACCGTTCAGTTTGTCGCCGCAAGGTTCAGTCTGCGCGCGCATCTGACGCCGGCCGACATTGTCAGCCTGCGGTTCTCGGGCGCTGCCCTTGCGTTCCTGCCGGTGCTCCTGGGGATCGGCATACCGAGGCTGAGCCGACTCGGCTGGCGGAAGGCCGCTGTGTTGGCGCTGTTGACGGGGCTGCCTTACCCGCTGATCATCAATCAGGGACTGGCTCTTGCGCCAGCGGCCCATGCGGCCGCGCTCTCTCCAGCCGTAATCGTCTTCTTCTCGTTCCTGTTCTCGCGCATCGTCTTCAAGGACAGGGTCTCCGGCGTGCGCCTTGCCGGTATCGCCACGGTCATTGCCGGCCTTCTGGTGTTCGTCGTCCAGTCCGGCGTTGGGGACGGGGAAACGCTGCGCGGCGATCTGTTGTTTGCCGTATCAGGGGTCATGTTCGCGGCCTATGCGGTGCTGGTGCGGCTATGGTCCGTCGATGCGGTCACGGCGACGATTGCCGTCGTCTTCTTCTCCTGCCTGCCATTGCCCTTGCTGCACATCCTGGCGCCGAGCGGATTTGCCACCGCTTCGTTCGCCGAGATTGCCACGCAGTTTGTGATCCAGGGCTTCTTCGCCGGAGCGCTCGCGAGTGTTCTCTACACCTATGTCATCCGTCAATTGGGCCCTCAGCCTGCCTCGCTGTTCATGCCGTGCGTCCCGGTGACGACGACCGCCGCGGGCGTCGTCGTTCTCGGTGAAGTCCCGACGCTGCTTCAGGTCGTCGCCATCGCTGTCATCACGTTCGGAATGGTCTTCCCGATCCTGAAAAGGACGTAGCCCGGGCCAATGGCTGGCCTACTTCTGCGCCTGTTCGGCCGGCATCGGTTTGACCGGTGCGCCCGGGAAAATCTTCTGCAGGTTTCCGGCGATCACCTGGTCGCCCTCCGAAACCCCTGACGTCAGGCCGATGAGGTCGCCGCTCGTCGGCCCGAGAGTGACGAGCCGCTGCTCGACGGTTTCCCCCTTGCCGACGACATAGATGTACTTGCCGAGTTGGCTTGAGCCGAGCGCCGTTTCCGGCACCATCAGCACGTTCGTTTCGTCGCGGATCTTCACCCGGACGCGAACGTATTGGCCGGGCAGCAAAGAGAGATCGGTGTTGTCGATGGTCACACGGGCGACGACCGTTCCGGTGTTGCCCTCGACCGTGTTGTTAATGAAGCTGAGCTCGCCGCGATAGCGCGGTTCCTTGTCGCCGGGCAGAAGCACTTCCGCCTCGACCTTGCCCTTTGCCCGTGCCTTCTGGATGTCGGCGAGTTCCGTTTCGCTCGGGTTGAAGGAGACATAGATCGGCGAAAGCTGCACGAGATTGTTGAGGGGCGTTCCCGCGGTGTTGCTGACGAGCGTTCCCTCCGGCGCCTGGTCGCGGCCGAGACGGCCGGCAAAAGGCGCGCGGATTTCGGTGTAGTCGAAGTTGATCTCGGCGGTTCGCACGGCCGCCCGCGACATGGCAAGTGCGGCCTCGGCCTGATGCACCGCGCTCTGGCGCTGGTCAAAGCTGTCCTTGTCGAGATAGCCCGTCGTGGCGAGTTCGTTGCCGCGGTTGAGGTTGGAGCGCAGATAGGCGAGAGACGCCTCGTCGCGCTCGACCTGGGCCTTCGCCTGATCGAGCGCTGCGCCATAGTCGCGCGCGTCGATCCTGTAGAGCAGGTCGCCTTCCTTCACGTCCGAGCCGTCGGGTGCCGCCTGCGCTTCGATATAGCCCGTGATCTTGGCGCGCAGCGTCACGTTACGGATCGCTTCGGTGCGCGCCGAATAATCGAGATAGATGGGAATGGTTTTCTTGACGACCGAGGCGACGGGAACGGGCATGGCCTGCTGCGGCGGCCCCACCGCCGCGCCGGCGTCACCGCCCTTCAGCTCGAAGCCGCCGTTCTTGTAGTGATAGGCCGCAGCAAGGGCAGCGACCACGACCACTGCGGCAAGGACCAGTCTCGAACCACGCATGTCAGGCTCCAATACCTATTCCGCCGCCTCCGGCTCGTGACGCTGGCCGATCGGTTGCGAGGACGTGCCCTCGCGCCATTTTTCGATGACTGCGTAGAAGACCGGGACGAAAATGAGTGTGAGGATCGTTGCCGCCAGCATGCCGCCGAAGACGGTGGTGCCGATCGACTGGCGGCTGGCGGCGCCGGCGCCTCTGGCATACATCAGCGGCAGCACGCCGAGGATGAAGGCAAAGGCCGTCATCAGGATCGGCCGCAGTCGCAGCCGCGCCGCTTCCGCAGCGGCGGCGACCACGTCGAGCCCTTCCTCGCGCCGGCGTCTTGCGAACTCGACGATCAGGATGGCGTTCTTGGCGGCAAGTCCGACCAGCATCACGAAACCGATCTGCGAATAGACGTCGATCTGCATACCGCGCAGCCACAGCGCCGAGAGCGCGCCCAGGAGCGCAAGCGGCACCGAAAGCAGCACCATGAAAGGCATCGACCAGCTTTCATACTGAGCGGCCAGGATCAGGAAGCAGAAGACGAGGGCGAGCGCAAAGACGAGCGCGGCGATCGAGCCTGCCCGGATCTCCTGATAGGTAATGCCGGTCCATTCGAATGTGTAGTCCCTGGGCAGCGTCGTTTTTGCCACGCGCTCCATCGCCGCCACCGCCTGGCTCGAGCTGAAGCCGGGCGCTGCCGCGCCGTTGATCAGCGCCGAGGGGTAGTTGTTGTAGTGGGTGATGGTCTCTGGGCCGACCGTCGGCTTGAACGTCCCGAGCGTATTGAGCGGCACCATTTCGCCTTCCGTGTTGCGGACATACAGGCGCGACAGGTCCGTCGCCGAGGCCCGCGCACCCTGGTCTGCCTGCAGCGTCACCCGGAAGGTGCGGCCGAAGATGTTGAAGTCGTTGACATAGAGCGAGCCGAAATAGATCTGCAGCGTGCTGAAGATATCCGGCAGGCTCAGGCCCAGCAGCTTTGCCTTGTCGCGGTCGAGGTCATAGTCGAACTGCGGGCTCGAGGTGCTGAAGGTAGTGAACAGCTGGTAGGGATTAATTTCCGGCTGCTTGCGCGCCTCGGCAATCAGCGCCTGAGTCGCGTCGTTCAGCGCCTCGGCGCTGCGGCCGGCAAGGTCCTCCACCTGGAACTCAAAGCCACCGGTGGCGCCCAGCCCCTGGATCGATGGCGGGTCGAAGGCGAGCACCAGCGCGTCCGGGATCTGCAGCAGTTGCGGCATGACCGCCTCGCGCAGCGCCGAGGCCCCCTGTTCGGGCGGCCGCTCGTCCCATGGCTTCAGCACGGCGAACTGCACGGCCGAGTTCGACTGGGCGGCGAAGGACAGGAAGTTGAAGCCGACGACCGAACCGACGAAATCGACGCCGGCGGTGCTGCGCAGGATCTCTTCCGAACGCCGCGCGACGGCCTCCGTGCGCTCAAGCGAAGCGCCGTCGGGCAGCTGGATGACGACGAAGAAATAGCCTTGGTCTTCGACCGGCAGGAAGGTCGAAGGCATGCGCTGCCATAGCGCGTAGGTCGAGGCGATCGCGGCGAGGAAGACGGCAAACAGCGCCCAGCGCCATCGCACGAGCCCGGCGACGCTGCGCGCGTAACCGTGCGACAGCGCATGAAAGCCGCTGTTGAACCAGCGGAACAGCGCAAAACGCGGCTCGCCCCGATAGCGCAGGAACGCGGCGCTCAGCGCCGGACTGAGGGTCAGCGAATTGAAGGCAGAGAAGGCGACGGAGATCGCGACGGTCAGCGCGAACTGGTTGTAGAGGCTGCCGGCGACGCCAGGAATGAAGGCGACGGGGATGAAGACGGCAAGCAGCACCGCGGTCGTGGCGATGATCGGGCCCGTCACCTCCTGCATCGCCTTTTTGGTGGCCTCGAGCGGCGGCAACCCGGCCTCGAGCTGGCGCTCGACATTTTCGACGACGACGATCGCGTCGTCCACCACAAGCCCGATGGCGAGCACCATGCCGAGCAGGCTCAGCATGTTGAGGGAGAAGCCGAAGAGATACATCACGACCAGCGTCGCGATGAGCGAAACCGGAATGGCGATCGTCGGGATGATCGTCGTGCGCAGGTTCTGCAGGAAGATGAAGACGACGAAGACGACGAGTGCCAGTGCTTCGAGCAGCGTGAACACCACATCCTTCATCGCCGCCGAGACGAAGCGCGTGGTGTCGTAGAACATGTGGTAGGCGATGCCTGCGGGGAAGCGCTGCGACAGCTCGTCCATCTTCGCCTGCACGCGCGCCTGCAGGTCGAGCGCGTTGGAGCCTGGCGCCTGGAAGACGGCAAGCACGACGCTTTCCTTGCCATTGAATGTGACCGACGAGGAATAGAGCAGCGCCCCGAGTTCGATGCGCGCCACATCGCGTAGCCGCGTCGTCGCCCCCGTCGTCTGATCGGCGCGAAGCACGATGTCGCCGAATTGCGACGGGTCGCTCAGGCGTCCAAGCGCGTTGATCTGCATCTCGAAGGGCGTGCCGGCCGGCGCCGGCGATTGCCCGATCTTGCCGCCGGCGACCTGGATGTTCTGCTCGGCAATGACGTTCTGGACGTCGACGGCGGTGATGCCGAGATTGGCCATGCGGTCGGGATCGAGCCAGACGCGCATTGAATAGCGGCGTTCGCCGAACAGCTGGACGTCGCCAACGCCCGGCAGGCGTTTCAGCGGGTCGAGGATCTGCAGGTAGGCGTAGTTGCTGACCGCGGCGAAATCGACCGAATTGTCGGGCGAATCCAGGCTGACGAGCACGGTGAAATTGGGGATCTGCTTGGCGATGGTCACGCCCGTCTGGTTGACGAGGGCCGGAAGCGAGGAAGCAGCCTGCGAGACACGGTTTTGTACGTCGAGCGCGGCGACGTCGATCGGGTAACCCACTTCGAAGGAAATGATGATGCGCGACGACCCGTCGTTCGAGCTGGTCGAGGTCATGTAGAGCATGCCCGGAACGCCGTTGATCTGCTGTTCGAGCGGCGTCGTCACCGTATCGGCGACCACCTGGGCGCTGGCGCCCGGATAGTTTGCGGCAACGACGATCTGCGGCGGCGTGACGTCAGGAAACTGCGAGATCGGCAGCAGGAAATAGCAGATGCCGCCGGCAAGCGTCATGATGATGGCGATCGCCGATGCGAAGATCGGCCGGTGGATGAAGAAGTCGATCATGGGGCCGATCCTTTGGGAGCGCCACCATCGCAGCAGGCAGCGGGGCAGAAACTCGGCATGCATGTGCGCGCCGCGCGGACCTTGCAGTCAGCGACGGTCTCCCCAGCCTTCAGCCCATCCAGCATGCGCATCGTAAGGCTCCAGCACGAGATCATGACGGGCCGGTCCGGCCCTAATCACGACGACCAAATCACGAGCGTTATCGAATTTTAAAAGTCTCTGCGGTGTGCGCTCTGGCTAAAAGACGCCTGACGACCGCGCCCACCGACACTGCGCATAAAAATTTTTCTGCTAGTTACCGCCGCCGTTTCCGGAAGAGCTTTTCGCGGCAGGTGGCTGCGCCACGATATGCCGCGCTGGCGAAAATGTTACTGGTCGGTAACATCGTCGCATGTTATCGACCAATGACAGGGCGTCAAGGGGCAAGATTTTCCGCGCCGTTCACGCCGGGCCACTGCGATGACAACGGATTTGTGCAAACCATCCCGTCGTTCGCCGCGCGATCGCATCGTCGAGGCTGCGCGTGATCTCTTTCGCCGCCGCGGCATTCGCGGCACCGGCGTCGATGCGATCGCTGATGCCGCCGACAGCAACAAGATGACGCTCTACCGCCACTTCAGTTCGAAGGACGATCTGATCGTCGAATGCCTGCGCCATGCGGGCATGGAGATGGATGGCTTCTGGCGCGAACTGGAAGACGAGCACCCGGGCGACGGTCTCGGTCAGCTCAGGGCCTGGGTCCGGCGGATCGCCGAACATCTCGGCGAGGACAAGTGCCAATGTGAGATGATGAGCGCCGCCGCGCAGCTGACCGATGAGGATCACCCGGGACGCGAGGTGATCCGCTTGTTCAAGGATGCGCAGCGCGACCGCGTCGTCGAACTCTGCCGCCGCGCCGGCATCGCCAATGCGGAACTGCTCGGCGACACATTGCTGCTACTGATCGACGGCGCGCGCGCCGCGCAGCAGAGCAGCGGCGCCGAAGGGCCGAGCGCCCGTTTCGCCGAGATCGCCGATGCGGCGATCCTGTCCTTTGCCGGGAATAGCACCGCTTCCAGGTAGCCGCCGTTGCCTACTGCTGGGCCGGCCAGTCGGGGTGATGGCTGTCGATCACGAAGACATGGGTGTGGCGGTGGCCGCTGCCGACGCGCGTCGCGCCGGCAAGATGGGGATGATCGTCCGCCATCGCGTGATGCACGTGCTCGATTTCGTCCGGGTCGGGCGCCAGCCAGAGCCGGGCGGCCGCAGTGATGGCGCCGACGGCGATGAGGCCAAGCGCGACGAAGGCCACTTCGAGACCGGCGGTAGCGCCGAGCCAACCGGCCAGAGGATAGGTGATCAGCCAGCAGGCATGCGAAAGGGCGAACTGGGCGGCAAAGAGCGCGGGCCGGTCTTCGGGCTGGGCGGAGCGGCGGAGCAGCCGGCCGGACGGCGTCTGGGTCAGCGAGTAACCGAGACCAATGGCGAGCCAAAGCGGCAGCAGCGCAGCGAAACTTGGAACGAGCGGGCCGATGAACAGGCCGGCGACGAGGATCGTCGCCCCGGAAAACATCGCGAAGCGGTCGGGTGTCCGGTCGAGCAGGCGTGGCAGCATCAGCGCGGCAATCATCGAACCGCATCCAAAGGCGGCAAGCGCGATCGCCGTGTCGGTCTGGGTGAGGCCGAAGCCCGCCTGAACCAGAACCACCGTGTTGACGATGACCATCGACCCGGCCGCCGAGACTGCGAGGTTGAGCGCGAGCAGGCCCCTGAGTCGCGGTGTGGCGAGATAAATGCGCAAGCCCCGCGTCGTGCGGTCGTAGATCCCGCGCCGTTCCGCCGCCTTCGGGCTTGGCAGCGCGACCGACACGACGAAGGCGGCCGAGGCGAGGAAACCGAATACCGTGCCGGCAAACAGGTCGTGGAAACTGACGACGGTAAGAAGTGCCGCAGCGAGCATCGGGCTTGCGACGCTTTCGAGATCATAGGCAAGCCGCGAGAGCGACAGGGCGCGGGTGTATTCCTTTTCATCCGGCAGCACGTCCGGAATAGTCGCCTGGAAGGTGGGGGTAAAGGCTGCCGAGGCCGACTGCAGCACGAAGATCAGCACATAGACCTGCCAGATCTCGGCCACGAACGGCAGGAACAGCGCGACGGCGGCGCGCACCAGGTCGAGGCTGACGAGCATGGCACGGCGTGGAAGCCGTTCCGCGAAGGCGGCGGCGATCGGCGCCACGCCGACATAGGCGATCATCTTGATCGCAAGCGCCGTCCCGAGCACCGCGCCCGCTTCGGCCCCGGCCAGATCATAGGCGAGAAGCCCGAGCGCGACGGTTGCGAGGCCGGTTCCGATCAGCGCGATCACCTGCGCCAGGAACAGGTGGCGATAGGTGCGGTTTGCGAGGATCTGCAGCATGACGATGGGGGCCTCGCTCGGTAGCGGGTTGCGGCAGCGGGTTTGCTGCTCAGAGATATTTCGTGATCGCCTTGAACTCGTCGATGGAATGGCGCTGCTCGCGTGGGAGCGCGCCTATCGTGTCTTCGAGGCAATGGTCCAGATGATCCTGGATCAGGGTTCGCTTCGCCTGGCTGATTGCCTTTTCCACCGCGTGGAGCTGCTGTGCGATGTCGAGGCAGGGGCGTCCGCCTTCGATCATGGCGATGACGCTCTTCAGGTGCCCTTCCGCGCGTTTCAGCCGCTTGACGATATCAGGATGGGTGTCGTGTCTGTGCTCGGTCATGCAAATATCCTATCCCCCTGGATAGGATATATCAAGAGCACGATTTTCGATGGTTCTGCGATGTCCGACGGCGGGTAGTGCCTTCGTCTGTCGCCGCGCCCGCGAGACACGCGCCGCTACGTTCCTGCACTTGACGCACCTATGCCCCGCGACAGGGCGGGGCATAGGGTTGGTCTGGGGCGGCGTGATCCGGTTCGCCGATGCGCCCGTTTTCAGCTAGAGGCGCACGAGCATCTTGCCGGTGTTGGCGCCCTTGAAGAGGCCGATGAAGGCGTCAGGCGCATTTTCCAGGCCGTCGACGATGGTCTCGCGCAGCTGGATCTTCCTTTCCTTGATCCAGGCGCTCATCTTGCGATCGAACTCCGGAATGAGATCGACATGATCGGAAACGATCAGCCCTTGAAGGCGGATGCGTTTCTCGATTGCCTGGAAGATGTTGCGCGGACCGGCCGCGCCGCCGGCGTTGTAGCCGGTGATCATGCCGCAAAGCACGAAGCGGGCGTGGTCGTTGGCAAGAGCGAGCGCCGCTTCGAGATGAACTCCGCCGACATTGTCGAAGTAAATGTCGATGCCGCCGGGTGCTGCGGTCGCGAGCGCTTCGGTCAGCTCGGACGTTTCGCGATAGTTGATGACGGCATCGACGCCGATCTCGTTTCTGAGCCAGTCGGCCTTGTCCGACGAGCCGACCGAGGCGATCACCCGCAGGCCGCTGAGCTTGGCGATCTGGGCGACGATGCTGCCGACGGCGCCGCTGGCGGCCGAAACGAAGATCGTCTCGCCTGGCCTGGCATTGGCGATCCGTGTCAGCCCCACATAGGCGGTGAGGCCGGGAAAGCCGAGCGCGCCGAGATAGGTCTGGGCCGGAAGATCCGGATCGAGCTTGCGGGCCGTTGCCGCGTCGATGACCGCGTAGTCCCTCCAGCCGGCGAAATGCACGACGGCGTCGCCGACGGAGAAGGCAGGATCGGTGGAGTGTTCGACCACGCCGACGGCTGCGCCATCCATGGCCGCGTCAAGCTGGAACGGCGGAATATAGCTTTTCCGCTCGTCCATGCGGCCCCGCATATAGGGATCGACGGACATCCAGGTGTTGCGGACCAGCAGTTGGCCCGGTTTCGCCTCGTCGAGGCGCCGGCTGGCGATCTCGAAATTTTCTGGGCTCGGAAGTCCGGTCGGGCGGCTCTTCAGGTGAATTTCTCGCGTGACGGTAGACATGGCTTTTTCCTTTGTCGTGTTGCGTTCGGTTGAGAGGGGCGCGTGGGTTCGTTCGCGCGCCGCCGGTGGCGGCGTTCGGTTCGGTGGTGATCGATCGAAGATGAGATCTCGGGGGGCGCCGACCCGTCGCTTTCAGGCCGTCGCCGGCATCAGGTGCGGTTGAGGCGAAGGCTTCCGCTGTCCTTCGGCATAGGCGCGGCCGAGATCGTGGGCGGTCGCAAGATTGCGCAGGCGCGCGGCGCGGTCGCTGCTCTCCACGTCCAGGAACAGGTGCGCCTCGACATTGGCGACGCCACTGAAGTTGAAGATGCCGTGGGCGACCTGGGCGGCCATCGCACTTCCATAGCCGTGCTTCTGGTAAAGCCGGTGGCTGCCGGCGCCGGTGGCGATCAGGCGAACGTGCTTTGCCGAAAGCGGACCGGCGAAACGATCGTCGCTGCCAAAGGCCCAGCCTTTGGTGAAGACGCGATCGATCCAGCCTTTCGTTACGGCCGGCAGCGACCACCAATAGATCGGAAAGGCCAAGAGCAGGAGGTCGGCGCGTTCGATGCGTTGCTGTTCGCGCCTGACGTCTTCCGGCAACGGTCCGCGGTCGCGATAAAAAGCCAGGTCCTTGCGGGTCATGCGCGGGTCGAAACCTTCGGCGGCAAGATCGGCCAGTTCGATGGTTGCGGCCTTCGTTTCGCGGATGCCGGCGACATAGCGGTCGGCCAGGGACTTGGCGAAGGACGGGCCTTCCGGATCGGCTGTGACGAGAAGAATGTTCATGTCGGCCTCGTTTGTCAGTGTTCGTTGGATCTATACAAGCATCTGTCAGGACGATAAAAAAGTTCGAATATTGGCGTCTATCTATCGATTGGTTCGATCAATGCTACGCATATCCCTGGATCAGTGGCGGACCTTCATCGCGGTGGTCGATGCCGGCGGCTTCGCCCAGGCGGCACAGGCGCTGAACAAGTCGCAATCGACCGTCAGCTATGCGGTGCGACAGATCGAGGAGCGGCTCGGCGTCGCCGTCTTCGAGATCGAAGGCCGCAAGGCGCTGCTGACCACGGAGGGGCGCATTCTCTACCGCCGCGGCAGGTCACTGGTCGACGAAGCGACGCGGTTGGAGCGGGCGGCTGAAAACCTCGCCAAGGGCCAGGAGCAGATGCTGAGCCTGGCGGTGGAGGGGCTGTTTCCGACCTGGCTGCTGCTGAGCTGCATCGAACGCTTCGGTGAGGAGGCGCCGGAAACCCGCATCGAACTGCATGAAAGCGTCATGGGCGGAACGGACGAGCTGCTGCTGTCAGGTGCTGTCGACCTGGCGATCTGCGCCGACAACCTGCCGGCAGGCCATACGGGCGAAGTGCTCCTGCGCTACCGGGCGGTTGCCGCCGCCGCCCCCTTCCACCCGCTGCATCAGCTGGGCCGGGAACTCGGCGTCGAGGATCTGAAGGGCCATCGCCATCTGGTGATCCGCGACAGCGGCCTGCAGCGGCAGCGCCCGAGCGTCTGGAACGTGACCGAAAGGCGGCTTACGATCAGCCACAAGGCAACCTCCATTCGCGCCGCCTGCATGGGCATGGGTTTTGCTTGGTATCCGGAGGACTGGATCCGCGAAGAGCTTGCTGCCGGCCAGTTGAAGCCGCTGCCGCTGAAGGAAGGCTCGGAGCGCTGGGGCGCCATGTATCTGGTCTACCCGGATCCGGATGCGGCGGGACCGGGCGCCAAGCGCCTGGGCGAAATCATCCGCCAAGAGGCGCGCGCCTTGGGGCAATAGCCGTCCGCCTCCGCGCCTTTCCGGAATGTGCCCGCCGTTGCCTTAGGCCAGCCGTTTCAGAAGACCGCGGCGTCCACGCTCCATCACTACCCCGTGGTTCCAGCGGAAGACGGGCCTGAGGATGAAGGAAAGCCGAACCATCCAGGGCTTCGTGACCGCCACGATCCAGTCATAGCGAACCCGGCACGCGCTGCCGTCGCCTTGCAGCGTCCAGCGGCCGATGCCGTCGAGTTCGCCCAAGGCCCGGCCTTCGATCAAGAGGGGTGGTTCGACCCTCGTGGCTTCCATGTCGAAGACCAGTTCGTAGGGCAGCGCCGTCGACCAGCGCATACGCCTGACGGCGCCGACACCGCGCTCGTCACCCGGTTGCAGCAACGTCACCTGTTTCACCGACGGCCACCACTCGGGCCAGCGCTCCGGCGTGCTGAGTTCACGCCACACGTCTTCAAGCGGGGAGGCGATCGTCCATTCGGTGACGAGGTGAAAATTGGTCGACGACATCGCCGATCCCTCAACAGGCGGAACGCCTGAAGTATAACACGGCATGCGGGCCTTGCGGCCCGCATGCGTCGTTTCATGCCGTCAGGCCGCGCGTGCAGCGACGCCAAGCGGTTCCAGGTCGTCGAGCACCTTGTCGCCGTTGTAGACGGTCTCGTCGAGAATGCCTTCGCGCTTGGCGACGATCGTCGGCACCAGCGCCTGGCCGGCGACGTTGACCGCCGTGCGACCCATGTCGAGGATCGGGTCGATGGCGAGCAGCAGGCCGACGCCTTCGAGCGGCAGGCCGAGCGTCGAAAGCGTCAGCGTCAGCATGACGGTCGCGCCGGTGAGGCCGGCGGTGGCGGCGGAGCCGAGCACCGAGACGAAGACGATCAGCACATATTCCTGGATGCCGAGCGGCAGGCCGAAGAACTGCGCGATGAAGATCGCCGAGATTGCCGGATAGATCGCGGCGCAGCCGTCCATCTTGGTCGTGGCGCCGAGCGGTACGGCGAAGGCGGCATATTCGCGCGGCACGCCGAGGCTCTTTTCGGTCACCGTTTCGGTGACGGGCAGAGTGCCGACGGAGGAGCGCGAAACGAAGGCGAGCTGGATCGCCGGCCAGGCGCCGGCAAAGAAGCGCGAGGGCTTCAGGCCGTGACCAACGAGCAGCGCCGGGTAGACGACGAAGAGCACGATCGCAAGGCCGATATAGACGGCAGCGGTGTACCAGCCGAGCTGCGCCAGCGTTTCCCAGCCGTATTGGGCGACGGCGCGGCCGAGCAGGCCGATCGTGCCGATCGGCGTCAGCCGGATGACCCACCAGAGGACCTTGCGCACGATCGCAAGCAGCGACTGGTTGAAGGCGAGGAACGGCTTGGCGGCGTCGCCCACCTTCAGTGCAGCGGCGCCGACGGCAATCGAAACGACGAGGATCTGCAGCACGTTGAAATTGAGCGAGGTGGTGGCACCCGTGTCAGTGACCTTGGTGCTGGCTTCAAGCCCGAGCATGTTGGCGGGCACGAGGCCCTTGAGGAAATCGAGCCACGAGCCGGAATAGGAGGGCGCCTTGGCAGCTTCCTGCGAAACGGCTGAACCCACGCCCGGCTGAATGATCAGGCCGAGGGCAATCGCGATGACCACGGCGATGAGCGACGTGATCGCGAACCAGAGCAGCGTCTGCCATACCAGCTTGGCGGCATTCTGCAACGTCGCCAGATTGGCGATCGACGCGACGATAGCGGTGAAGACGAGCGGCGGCACCAGCGCGCGCAGAAGCTGGACGAAGATCGAGCCGATCGTCTGCAGGGTGACCGTCAGCCAGTTGGCATTGCCGCTGGCATCGACGCCCATGTTGCGGGCGATGAGGCCGAGCAGCAGGCCGATGACCATGGCCGCCAGGACCTGGAAGCCGAAGGAGGCATAGATCGGCTTTGGTGAGGATTGGGTGGTTGCTTGGGACACGTCTTTCACTCTCATTGTGTGGCAGCGGCCACCTTTTTAGGCAATGGCCGCCGCAAGTGCCCGAAAAATAGGCGAGTATTCTGGTCGAGATAAGAAACCCTTTGGCTCGAAAACTATTCCAAGTGGAATATTTTCCCCGATCAACCGCGCACGCTCGCTGCGGCCAGTTTGCCTCCAGGGACGGCGAAGCGGTCATCGATCTCCAAACCGGGCGAACTGACGAAAAACATTTCAATCTCGCCGCGCCTCATTGAAATCTCCTTTCTCTATAAAAATAGTGTATAATGTAGCCTGTCTGTCGTGGCCGGAGTTCGCCGCGTGTTGCGGAGCGCCTTGTGCGCTTCGCCCTCGGCAGGGCGATCTCCTCGAGTTTAAAGCGAGAACAGGAGAGGATTGAGATGACACGCAAGATCCGGCTTGGAGCCTTTCTTCCCGGCGGCGGGCAGCATATCGCAGCCTGGCGCCATCCCGACCAGCCCGCCGACGGGGCGACCAGTTTCGAGTTTCACAAGCAGCTGGCGCTGACCGCCGAACGTGGTCTGTTCGACGCCTACTTTCTTGCCGACGGTCTGGCGATCGGCTTCGGTGGCGCGCGAGAGGGCGGCAATGCCCGTGTTGCCGGTTTCGAGCCCGTGACCCTGTTTTCAGCGCTGGCGCCGCTCACCACCCATCTCGGCTTCATCGCGACGTCGTCGACGACCTATGAGGAGCCCTATACCACAGCGCGCAAGTTCGCCTCGCTCGACCTGATCTCCGGCGGGCGCGCCGGCTGGAACGTGGTGACGACCACGGGCGATCCGACGGCGCAGAATTTCAACCGCGACACCCAACTTCCGCACGCCGAGCGCTACCGGCGCGCGGCCGAGCATGTCGATGTCGTCAGGAAGCTCTGGGACAGCTTCGAGGACGATACCTTCATCCGCGACAAGCAAACGGGCGTCTTCTTCGATCCGGGCAAGCTGCACGACACGGATCACCGCGGCGAGCATTTCAAGGTCCGCGGCCCGCTCAACATTTCACGCTCGCCGCAGGGACATCCCGTCATCGTCCAGGCCGGCCAGTCCGAGGATGGCCGCGGCCTTGCCGCCGCCACCGCGGAGGTGATCTTCACGGCGCATCAGCACATCGAAACGGCGCAGGAATTCTATCGCGACATCAAGGCCCGCGCCCGCGGCCTTGGCCGTAACCCGGACCATATCCTGGTCATGCCCGGCGTCTCGCCCTTCGTCGGCCGGACGGAAGCTGAGGCGCGGGAGAAATACGAACGGCTGACCTCGCTCATCGTCGAGGAGGACGGCATCGGCCTGCTCAACGGCCTGACGGGCGGAACGCTCGATCTTCGTGGCTACGATCTCGATGGGCCGTTGCCGCCGGCGCCGCCGACCGAGGGGATGAAGAGCCGCCAGGCGCTGATCCGCCAGATCGCCGACGAAAACAACTTCACCATTCGCCAGCTCTATCAGTGGATCGCGTCGGCGCGCGGCCACTACACGATCGTCGGAACGGCGGGACAAATCGCCGATACCCTGCAGGAATGGTTCGAGAACGAAGCCGCCGATGGCTTCAACATCCTGCCGCCATGGTTCCCGACGGCGCTCGACGACTTCGTCGAACTGGTGATACCGGAATTGCAGCGTCGCGGCCTGTTCCGCACCGCCTATGAGGGCAAGACGCTGCGCGAAAACCTCGGCCTGCCCGTACCCGTCAACCGCTGGACTGCCGCCCGGTCGGCCGTTCAGGCAGCAGAGTGAGGTGTTGCCATGTCCTATGAAACCATCAACCCTTCGCTTGCGGCAGGCTTTGCGACCGCGCGTCGTGAAGCTTCCACCAAAAGTTCCACGCCGCCCGTGCAGTCCCGGCCGAACAGCGTGCCGCGCTGGCGCCGCCTGCTCGGCGCGATCGTCGCCCGCTACGGTCTCGTGCTTGCGTTTCTGGCCTTCTGGCAGGTTGCAAGCACCGTCGGCTGGGTCAACGCGGCGGTCTTTCCGCCGCTCGATGTGATCCTGGCCGCCCTTTGGGACGGCATCGCCGGCGGCGCGCTGCTCGACGATATCGCCATCAGCCTGCAGCGATCGGGCATTGCCTTTGCCGCTGCCGTCGCAGTCGGTATTCCGCTCGGGCTGTTCATGGGGCAGGTTCGGCTGGTGGAGCAGGCGCTCGACCCCGTCCTGCAGCTTTTCCGCCAGACCTCGGCCCTGGCGCTCTATCCGGTCTTCATCCTGCTGCTCGGCCTCGGCGAGACCTCCAAGGTCTTCGTGATCTTCTGGGCGACGCTGTTTCCGATCCTGTTGTCGACGATCGGCGGGGTCAAGGAGGTCGATAGGAAGCTGATCGAGATGGCTCGCACCTATGGCGCCGGCTCGCTCGCGGTCTTCCGCCGCGTGGTTCTGCCGGCCTCGGTGCCTGCGATCTTCGTCGGCCTTAGGCTCTCGGCGACGACCGCGCTGCTGCTTCTGATCGCTGCCGAAATGATCGGAGCGAACAAGGGCATCGGCTTCCAGGTGATGAACGCCCAATACAACTTCCAGATCCCGCTGATGTTTGCGTCGATCCTGCTGCTTGCCCTGCTCGGTCTCGCCGCCAACGCGCTGCTTGTTCTCATCCAGCGCAATCTCTGCCGCTGGTCTGCGCCGAGCGTCTGACCGCCTCTACCAGTTCTCCTTCGAAAGGATATCAAGATGACCTTCCATCCCCGCAATCTCCTTCTCTCGGCAGCCGTCACGCTTGGCCTTGCGGCGCCGGCCGCCGCCGCCGACGCCGTCACACTGCGTTATCTCGCCAGCCAAGGCGGCCTGTCGGCCCATGAACTCGCGCAGGAACTCGGCTATTTCGACGGCACCGGCATCACGGTCGAGAGCGTCGGCTTTGCCACGGGCGGGCCGGCTTCGCTGATCGCGCTTGCATCCGGTGATGTCGAGATCGGCAGCGCGGCAACCTCGGCCGTGCTGAACTCGATCATCAGCGGCAACGACTTTGTCGCCGCCTATCCCTCCAACGGCATCAACGACGAGGTGCAGTCGATCTTCTACGTGCTGGAAGACAGCCCGATCAAAAGCATCAAGGACATCGCCGGCAAGAGCATCGCGGTGAACACGCTCGGCGCTCACCTCGACTATACGATCCGCGAGGCGCTGCATTCCGTCGGCCTGCCGACTGATGCGGCCAATCAGGTCGTCGTTCCCGGCCCGCAGCTGGAGCAGGTCCTGCGCTCCGGCCAGGTGGATATCTCCGCCTTCGGCTATTGGCAGACGACCTTCGAAGGCGCGGCTCGCAAGAACGGCGGCCTGCGCGCCATCTTCGACGACACCGACGTGCTCGGCGAGATCGCCGGCGGCTTCGTCGTGCTGCGGCGCGACTTCGTGAAGGAGCATCCCGAAGCGGCAAAGACCTTCGTGCTGCAGTCGGCCCGCGCGCTCGACTATGCCCGCGAACATCCGCAGGAAACGAAGGAGATCCTGGCGAAGGCGCTGAAGGCCCGCGGCGAAAATCCCGACATCGCCCAGTACTTCCGCGGCTATGGCGTGCGGGCCGGCGGCCTGCCGGTCGAGCGTGACCTCCAGTTCTGGATCGACGTGCTGGTGCGCGAGGGCAAGCTCAAGCAGGGCCAGTTGACGCCAAAGGACGTGCTCTTTGCCGTCGACGCCGCAACGGCCAGCAACTGAGGACGTTCCATGAGTGTTGCCCAGAACCTTCGCCGCGGAGAGGTGACGATCCGTCACCTCTCCAAGACCTACCGCCTGAACGGCGCTCCTCTGCCCGTGCTTCGGGATATCAACCTTCATATCCGCTCCGGCGAGACGCTCGCCATCGTCGGCGCCAGCGGCTCCGGCAAGACGACCCTGCTTCGGGTGCTGGCGGGTCTCGAGGATCCGGATGCCGGCGAGGTGCTGATCGACGGCAAGCTGACCAGAGGCGTCGGCACCGACCGTGCAGTGATCTTCCAGGAGCCGCGGCTTTTGCCCTGGCTGACCGTGCTCGACAATGTCGGCTTCGGGTTGGAGACGCGTGGCCTTTCCCGTGGGCAGGCGCGGGAGCGGGCGCGGCGCTACGTCCAGCTGGTCGGCCTGCAACAGTTCGAAGGCGCCTATCCGCGGCAATTGTCGGGCGGCATGGCGCAGCGCGTCGGCATTGCCCGGGCGCTCGCCGTCCAGCCGGAAATCCTGCTGCTCGACGAGCCGCTGGGCGCGCTCGACGCCATGACCAAGATCAGCATGCAGCAGGAGTTGGCGCGGATCTGGCGCGACGAGGACGTGACGACGGTGCTCGTCACGCACGATCTCGAAGAGGCGATCTATCTCGCCGACCGCATCCTCATCCTGCCGCGCGAAAAGGGCGGCGAACCGCGGCTGATCGAGATCGACCTGCCGCGGCCGCGCGACCGCAGCGCCAGCGCCTTCGTGCGCCAGCGCGAGGAACTGCTCGGCATCTTCGGACTGCATTGAGGTCGCTTGCGGAACGGTTGCAGCGGCTGGGCGTTATCTTGGGGAAGCGGCATTCACCGGGGCGACGCTGCCCGGTGAATGCCGGATGCCGAGCCGAGACAGGAGCAACGCCATGAAGCTTTCGAAGGGAATGTCATTCGCCGCAATCGTCTTCGCCCTTGGCGCGGCAGCACCGGCGATGGCCAACGGTTTCTACACCGGTATCGATCCGCACAATCCGCCGGGCACCCAGAACAGGGTTCTCTACGGGCAACCCTATTATGTCGAACCCACGCCCGGCCCGGTCTATATCGAGCCCGTGCAGCCGCAGGTCTATGTCGATCCGATGCCGACCGGCAGCATCTATGTCGACCCGGCCCCGGATTACATCTATCGCCCGCCGGCACGCACGCTGGGTGACGCGCGCCAGCGCTATACGGGTGAGTATCAGAGCGGCGGACAGGGCGACTATTACCTCGGCGTCGCGCATCCGCCGCAGGTTCCCTGAACCGGCGACTGAGGGAAGGGGCGCGGCTCTAGAGCCGCGCTACCTACCTCCGGCCGGCTGCCCCCTCCGACCGGCTGCCGGATGTCAGATGCCGGGCGTTTGAGACGCGTCGGCTGGCGCTAGCGCCAACCAAGCGCCGGCGCGACATGCTTGAGGATCGCCTCGATCACATGGGCGTTGTATTCGACGCCAAGCTGGTTAGGGACCGTCAGCAGCAGCGTGTCGGCCTCGGCGATCGCCTCGTCCTTCGCCAGTTGCTCGACCAGCACGTCGGGTGCTGCAGCGTAGCTGCGCCCGAAGATCGCCCGCGTCTTGTCGTCGATGAAGCCGATCTGGTCTTCCTGCTTGTTTCCGCCGCCGAAATACATCCGATCGCGATCGTCCACCAACGCAAAGATGCTGCGGCTGACCGACACGCGCGGCTCGCGCGTGTGGCCCGCCGCCTTCCAAGCTTCGCGATAGGCCCGGATCTGGTCGGCCTGCTGGACGTGGAATGGCAGGCCTGTTTCGTCGTCCTTCAGCGTCGAGCTTTGCAGGTTCATGCCGAGCTTTGCGGCCCAGACGGCCGTGGCGTTCGAGCTTGCGCCCCACCAGATGCGCTCTCTCAAGCCATCCGAATGCGGCTCGAGGCGCAGCAGGCCGGGAGGGTTGGGAAACATCGGTCGCGGATTGGGTTCGGCGAAACCTTCGCCGCGCAGGACGTCGAGCAGCACTTCCGCGTGCCGTCTTGCCATGTCGCTCTCAGTCTCGCTTTCGCCTGGCTGGTAGCCGAAGTGGCGCCAGCCATCGATCACCTGCTCCGGTGAGCCGCGGCTGATCCCGAGCTGTAGCCGTCCACCGGCAATGAGATCAGCGGCACCCGCATCCTCGGCCATATAGAGCGGGTTCTCGTAGCGCATGTCGATGACGGCCGTGCCGATCTCGATCCGGCTGGTCTTTGCGCCGACCGCCGCCAGAAGCGGGAACGGCGAGGCGAGCTGGCGGGCGAAGTGATGGACGCGGAAATAGGCGCCATCTGCGCCGAGTTCTTCGGCCGCAACGGCGAGATCGATCGACTGCAGCAGGGCGTCGCCGGCCGATCGCGTCTGCGACTGGGGCGAGGGCGTCCAGTGTCCGAAGGAAAGAAAACCGATCTTCTTCATGGCCGTACCGCCTCCTCGATGGAACCAGCCGCTTCCATGGCACAATTCGGGTTCCGGATACAGACGGCGTCCGGTGACTTCGCCGTGAACGGCAGCGCGCGAGGATCACCACGCGCTGCCGTCCTCAACTCTTTCATTGCACCTTGAGTCGCGCTTTCATGTTCGGGTGAAAGCGGCAGATGTAATCGAAGGTTCCGGCCTTGGTGACGGTGAGCGTCGCGGTCTTTTTCGGTGGTATCACGATGTCGAAATCACCCTTGGCCGTTGCCGTGTGCGCCATGACGTCCCTGTTGTCCCACTCGATCACGTCGCCGACGGCGGCGCTGATTTCGGCGGGTGAAAAGACGAGCTTTTCGATCGTCACCCGGATGGTCTCCGCCCACGCCGATGGCGCAGTCAGCATCAGGGCCAGGCCGCACAGCGCGCCAAGGCTTCGCTTTCGGACCATGGCGCCGCCTACTTCATCATCTCGGCGACATGCTCGGCATGTTGCTGGTGCCCCTGGAACAGCTTGAGGCCGGTTTCCAGCAGGTCCTTGAGCTCGGCATTCTTCGCGGAGGGAATGAGCAGCGTCTCAAGCGCGCCATTGACCTGCTTGTGGTAGGCCACCTCGTTGGCGACATAGGCCTTGTCGAAGTCGGCGCCGCTGAGCTTCGCCAGCTTTTCGCGCTCTTGCGTCGCCGCTTTCGTCAGCGCGCGGCTGGTATCGTTGTCCTCGGGCGTCACCTTGAGTTTCTTGACGAGATCGAGGGCCTGCTTGTTGACGGCCTCGTGGTCGCGCAGCATGTCTTTGGCAAAGCTGATGACTTCCTTGTCCTTGGAGATTTTCAGGGCCTGCTTGGCGGCCTCGATATCGATGACGCCGGCGGTATAGGCGATGTGGGCGATCTGGGGGTCGGTGACCTTCGTCCCGGCTGCAAGGGTCGCGCCACTCATGAGGCAGGCGATGGCGAGGGCTGAGGTGAGGCGGGCGTACATCGGGAACTCCTCTCCGGCGGCGATCGCCGCCGGTCTTGATGGATCACGCCCATTGGATGCGCGCCGCCTTCAAAGGTTCCCGGAAATATCAGCCTGAAAGTCCGAGCCGGTTCATGACCGCCTCCGTCAAACGGGCGCAACGGCGTCCGGCAAAGGGGAAGGCATTCAAAAGTACGGGGCCGACCTGGCGATGGATCTGCTGGCGCAGAAGCTGGCGGGCCCGGTGCAGGCGGCTTCTGACCGTCTTCGGGTTGATGCCGAGCAGGGCTGCGGTCTCTTCGACGCTCATCGCCTCGATCACCCGGGCGGTGAACACCAGGCGGAAGGGTTCCGGCAGGGCGTCGGCCGCCTCTTCCACCAGCCGCAGGATCTGCCGCTGCGCAAGGCTGCGTTCCGGATCGTCGGCGTTCGCAGCATTGGGAAAGGGTACGATCTCGGCGCCTGCACTGTCCGTCGCAAGCGGAACCTCCCGGCGCGTCGCCGACCGGCGCAGGCGTCCGAGTGCCTCGTTCAGCACGACGCGATGCAGCCAGGTGGCGAGGCCGGCGTCGCCGCGAAACGTCTCGAGGTGTTCGAAGGCGCGCAGATAGGCTTCCTGCACCACATCCTCGGCGATGCTGTCGTTGCGCACGACGGCGCGGGCGATGCGAAAAAGCCGCTGGTTGTGCCTGGTCATGATGATCCGGAAGGCTTCCGGGTCGCTGGCAAGCGCGCGCTCGACGAGCGCCTCGTCCGTCAAATGGTCCGCTTGCGCCGTGGTGCTCCTCGTCAGCAGTGCATCGTTCATCATCCACCTCCAAACGACCGTTTGATGCGGATCGGGCAACAACGTTCCCGAGAAAGCATACGCCGCGTGAGCGGCAACCGAAATAGGGTGTGACTGGAGCGGTGAGGACCGCTGTTCGAGGCGGCATTTTGCGCATTTCCGCCAGCGGAAGTTGGGTCTCCTGGCGCCGTTCGCGCGGCGGTAATCGCAGGTCCTCTTTTTTTCTCACGACAGGGAACCGGGGTTCCCTCCGGCGAGTTTGAGGAACGGCGACCCCGGTATGGAGGGGCGCGTATCGCGGTCGCATCTTCGCACTAGGAGAGACGACGATGAAGCATCAAACCATCGAACAGTTGCAAGCGCTCGCCGAAATTCGTTCCGATCCCGCGATGACGAGAACGGAACGGCTTCAGCGTTGGGCCGAACTCTTGGAAAGCAATCCCGATCGCCGGCTGGGCACGCTTTCCGGTACTGAACGCGCGACCGCTGCCGCGCGCCAGGCCATGCAGGTCAACGGTTCGCCCATGACCGTCGCCTTCGAGGATACGCAATTGCGCCTCGCGGGGCTCGCAGACGACAGCTACGGTGAAGCAAAACGCTTCTTCGAAATATCGGACCACCAACTGCACGACATCGTCTGCGACTGCAATTTCGGCAGCTCCGTTCGGGCCGCCTATGCCGCCCGGCGGGTTCGTGCGGCCATTGGTCTTTGGCCGCGCCTGAAGGCGCTCTTCAGCTGAGGCTGCGCCGATCGGCCAGCCTCCGGGGAAGCCAGGGCGCCAGCCGGAAGCTTCCCTAAACTCTTGTTTTATGGGCGGCGCGGGCCCCCGCCTTCGCGCCGGGTGACGATTTTGTGCGCCGCCGGATCGCGAACCTTGTCCGCCTGGGCTGTATCGGCACGCGCTTCGTCGCTTCAGATCCGCGCCGTTCTAGCGCGGCATCGCTCGAACCTAGCCCGAGGGAGTATATCGTTATCCTCCCCACTTGCAGCATCATCCCTTCAACGCCGGTGCCGCGCGGCTCGCCGGGGGTGGAGGGATGCAGCCGCGGGAGGAGGATTTCATGACATTGGCAGCAGTAACCCGCGCCTTGGGTGCAACGTCCGCTCTGGCGATCCTGGTCGGCACGGCACAACCGGTTTGGGCCGCACCCGATCTGATCGTGCTCAACGGCGACGTGCGCACGGTCGACCAGGGCAAGCCGAAGGCACAGGCCTTCGCGATCGAGAACGGCAAGTTCACCGCAATCGGCAGCAACGACGAGATCAAGGCGCTGGCCGACGCCGAGACCAAGATGATCGACGCCGGCGGCAAGACCGTGACCCCGGGCTTCATCGACGGCCATACCCATCTTACATCCGGCATGGACATGGTGACCGGCGTCGACCTCTCCTACATCCCGGACAAGAAGACCTGGCTCGAAAAGATCAAGGAAGCCGATCAGCGCTTGCCGAAGGGCGTCTGGCTGATGGGCGGCGGCTGGGACTACACGCTCGGCGAGGGCAAGCTGCCGACGAAGGAAGACCTCGACGCCGTGGTACCGGACCGGGTGGTGGTCCTGCGCGATATCGATTTCCATTCCGTCTGGGTCAATTCCAAGGCGCTGGAAGTGGGTGGCGTTACCGCGAAGTCGGAAGTCGAAGAGGGCGGGCAGGTGCTCTTGAACGACAAGGGCGAGCCGAGCGGCATCCTGCTCGAAAAGGCCGGCGATCTTGTCGAGAAGCATCGTCCGGTGGCGACCGACACGGAACGGCGCGCAGCGCTGCTTGAAACGATGAAGTTTGCCAACAGCCTCGGGATCACCGGCGTCAACGACATGTCGGATCTCGCCGCCGTGCACGACTATGCCGCGATCCTCTCCGAAAAGAAGATGCCGCTTCGCGTCTGGTACGGCTTCTTCGAGGGTGATCCGAAGAAGATTGCCGCCGCGGTCAAGGACCGCGACGAGGTCGACAAGGTTGCCGCCGATTCCGGCGAGCAGGAGGTAAAGGGGCCGATGCTGAAGCTCGGCTACACCAAGTCGGTGATCGACGGGGTGCTCTCGACGCGCACCGCTTACATGCACGAGGACTATTCCGACCAGCACGGCTGGAAGGGCAAGCCTTTCGAGACCAAAGAGCAGCTGGCGGCGGCAATCAAGGCCTCGAACGAAAACGGCTTCCCGACCGCGGTGCACGCGATTGGCGACGGCGGCGTCAGTCTCGTTCTCGACGCCTTTGCCGAAGCCTCGGTGCCGCGGCCGCAGCCGAACCGTATCGAGCATATCGAGGTGGTCGAGACCAAGGACATCCAGCGCTTCAAGGATCTCGGCGTCGTCGCCTCGATGCAGCCGAACCATGCGACCGGCACGATCGGCAAGTACATCACCGAACGCATCGGTACCGATCGCGAGCCGCGGGCCTATGTCTGGCATTCGATGCTCGACGCCGGCGTGCCGCTGGTGTTCGGTTCGGATTGGCCGACATCGCCGCTGAGCCCGCTCACCCAGATCAACGACGCCGTCTTCCGCGAAAGCCCATTTGGCTTGGGTGACGGTCCCTGGCATCCTGAGCAGGCCGTCACCTTCGACCAGGCCCTGCATGGTCTCACCCAGGCGGGTGCCGACATGACGCCCTGGGGGGCTCAGATCGGCTCGATCAGCGTCGGCAAGTGGGCGGATTTCGTCGTGATCGACGGCACCCTCGCAGATCCGCTCGACCGTTCCATCCGCGAACGCAAGGTGGAGGCGACCTATCTCGCCGGAAACGAGGTCTATCGCCGGCCGTGATCGGGAGCGAAAGCGGTCGGTCGCCGTGCGAGGACACGTCGATCGGCAGCCTTTTGTGGCGACGTCCCATCGATCCAGATCACGCACGGCCGGCGCTCCCTGCGCCGGCCGAATTTTTTGTTGGGTCCATGATGCACTAGCTTAGTGCCTGAAAATTCATAATAATTGCGCTTCACTTTGGAGTTTCGCAAGCTAAGGGCGCGATCGAATGGCATTGGACTCGTTGGATGTGCGGCTGCTGCGGATCTTCGTGACGATCGTGGAGGCGGGTGGTTTTGCCGCCGCCCAGGGAGAGCTCAACCTGTCGCTATCGACGATCTCCAATCACATCTCGGCGCTGGAAAGCCGCCTCGGCCTGATCCTCTGCCAGCGCGGCCGGTCTGGCTTTCGCCTCACCGAGGAAGGGCGTGCCGTTTACGAGGAGGCCAAGCGCCTGTTCGGCACGATCGACCAGTTCGATATCCGCATGAAGGGCCTGCAGCACCGGCTGAACGGCACGCTTTCCGTCGGCCTCATCGACAACACCCTGTCGGACCCGGCCTCCCGCCTGACCCGCGTCTTTGCCCGGATGACGGACGAGGCGCCGGAGGTGGCGCTTTCGATCGTCACCCGGCCGCCGCATGAGTTGCTGCGCGACGTGATAACCGGCGAGCTTCACATCGCGATCGCCAGCTTCCCGCGCACGACGCTGGGGCTCGAATATGTCGATCTCTACGAGGAGACGCAGCGCTTCTACTGCGGGGCCGAGCATCCGCTGTTTTCCCGCGACGACAGCACGATCGAAATCGACGACATCCGGTCCCACAATCTGATCGGCCGCTCCTATTGGAATGCCCGCGACCTCAAGATCTTCTCGATCGCCAACCCGCGCGCGACGGTGAGCGACATGGAGGCGGAGGCGCGGCTGATCCTTTCCGGGCGCTATCTCGGCTATCTGCCCGATCACTTCGCCAGCCGCTATGTCAGCGAAGGGCTGCTGCGGCCGATCCGTCCGGATCTCTTCAGCTACAGGGCGCCGTTCCAGGCGGCCTTCGACAAGGCGCGCGCGAAGTCGGGGCTGGTGCCGTTTTTCGTCAAGCTGCTGACGAGCGAGTTCGGCGTTGCACCGTCCGGCCGGAGCGCCTCGCGCCTGCGTGCCGGACGCTAGAACGCCGGGTCGCTGCTGCGGCCCGGCGTTCCGAAGGAACACGTTGCCCGGCCGTTCTAGTCGAGCTCGAAGTTCTCTTTGTAGTCCTGCTTCAGGTGCGCCGGCTGGTCTTCTTTCTTCAGCATGCAATTGCCGACGACGAGGCGCTCGATCTCCGTTCCCATGAAGCAGCGATAGGCGTCTTCCGGATTGCAGACGATCGGTTCGCCACGCACGTTGAAGCTGGTGTTGACGAGCACTGGGCAGCCGGTGCGCGCCTTGAACCGGGTCAACAGCTCCCAGTAACGGGGGTTGGTCTCGCGGTGTACAGTCTGAATACGGGCGGAGTAATCGACATGGGTCACCGCCGGTATTTCCGAGCGCGGCACGTTGAGCAGATCGATGCCGAACAGGTTTTCCTGCGGATGATTGGCGTGCAGGCGGCGGCTTTCCAGGACGTCGCCGACAAGCAGCATGTAAGGGCTGTCGGTGTCGATGTCGAACCAGTCCGACAGATCTTCGCGCCGGATCGACGGAGCGAAGGGGCGGAAGCTCTCGCGGTACTTGACCTTGAGATTGAGCATCTTCTGCATCGTCGGCGAACGGGCGTCGCCGAGGATCGACCGACCGCCGAGTGCGCGTGGGCCGAATTCCATCCGCCCCTGCATCCAGCCGACCGCCTTTTCCTCGGTCAGTGCCGAGACGGTGGAGGAGGTGATCTCCTCGTCCGAAAGGACCTCGAAGTTCGCCCCGGCATTGGCAAGCCGCTGCTCGACTTCGCCTTGCGCGAAGGCTGGCCCGAGATAGCCGCCCGACATGGCATCGCCGTCCTTCACGACGCGCGTGCTTCCGAGATATTCGTGCCAGACCGAAAGAGCCGCCCCGAGTGCGCCGCCAGCATCGCCGGCGGCAGGCTGGATCCAGATGTCGTCGAAGATCCCGGCCTTCAGCAGCTTGCCGTTCGCCACGCAGTTGAGCGCGACGCCGCCGGCAAGGCAGAGGTTCTTTTCGCCCGTCTGGCGCCGGGCATAGCGGGCGAGCCGCATGACCGCCTCTTCGGTCACGACCTGAACGGAAGCCGCCAGGTCCATCTCACGCTGGGTCAGCGGCGATTCCGGCTTGCGGGGTTCGCCTCCGAAGAGGTCGTTAAAGGCCGGCGAGGTCATCCTCAGGCCCGTGCAATAGCCGAAATAGTGCTGATCCAGACGGAACGAGCCGTCGTCCTTCAGATCGATCAGGTTGTCGAGGATCGTCTGCGCGAAACGCGGCCGCCCGTAGGGCGCAAGCCCCATCACCTTGTACTCGCCCGAATTGACCTTGAAGCCCGTATAATAGGTGAAGGCCGAATAGAGCAGGCCGAGGGAGTGCGGGAAATGCAGCTCCTTCAGGAAGTCGAGGCGATTGTCATGGCCATGGGCAAGCGACGTGGTGCACCACTCGCCGACGCCGTCCATGGTGAGGACTGCGGCGGAGGCGAAGGGCGAGGGAAAGAAGGCGCTCGCCGCATGGGACTGGTGGTGCTCGGTGAAAAGCAGCGAGCCGTCCCATTCCTTCTTGCCGACAAGCTTGCCGAGATCCTTGCGCAGCATCTTCTTCTGGAAGAGCTTTTCCTTGATCCAGACCGGCATCGCCACGCGAAACGAACTGAAGCCGTGCGGCACTGTCGCAAGATAGGTCTCGACGAGCCGCTCGAACTTCAGGAACGGCTTTTCGTAGAAGACGACATGGTCGATGTCGTTCATGGTGCAGCCTGCTTCCGACAAGCAGTACTCTATTGCCCGCGCCGGAAAGTCGGGGTCGTGTTTCCGGCGCGTGAAGCGCTCTTCCTGTGCGGCGGCTACGATGCGCCCGTCTTCGACGAGCGCGGCCGCGCTATCGTGATAAAAGGCCGAGATACCGAGGATACGCACGATGGTGCCGCCCTAGAACAGCGTATAGATGAAGGGGGCGACGGCCGTTCCCTGCGTCAGTACCACCAGGGTTCCGAAGATGGTCGTCATGACCAGGATCGGCAGCAACCAGTACTTCTTCCGGTTGCCCATGTAAGACAGGAGTTCCCTAGCAAGGTCCATTTTCGTGTCCTCTGTCCAATACAATAAGGGATAGGTTCTTCAAAATTCAGAACTGGTTCTTCATCGTTGCCTGGGCTGCTTCGGCCTGCGGCTTGTCGATCCAGTAGGTCTTGGCGTTCTTGTCGAACTGTTCGGTCAACGCGTCATTGCCGCGCAGCCTGAGATAAAAGCCGATCGGCACGAAGGTCGTGACGTAAATCAGGAACATCACGACCGGATTGACGATCTTGAACAGTACAAGGCCGAGCCGCATCCAGAGATGGTTGGCGCGTGTTAGGGTGGAAGGCGCGATCAGGGCCAGGACGACCAGAACCACGCCGATCAGGGCGAGCACAGCCGTAACGGTCGTAATCTCGGAAGCCCGCCACCATTTTACGAGCGCAATCAGGGTAAGGATGCCACCGACGGTATAGCCGAAACTTCTGTTCGACGGTCCTTCCGGGGGCCTCTCGTGCAGTGGTCCGTGAGAAATGCTCATTGCTATCCACCTCAAAGCGGTTAGCTAAAAAACGCACAATTTTCATTGTGCCGACGAATGAAAAACTTTTTAGTCATTTATATTGGGAGAATATGAGCGGCAAATACTGGGGTAGGTCAATATGCCAATGGATATAGAGGGTCATATCGGGCTTTCGATTCTTGGCGCGATCTTCCGATACTCGGGTTGATGCCCGCTGGTCGGCCCTGTTCCAGGGCATGCCAGCAGCAGTGCAAGGTTCGTGTGGTCCGGGTGCGCGTGCGTAACCTTGGCTATACTGGTGGCAAATGCATTTGAGCGCTGGAAGAGACGAGCGTATGCTGGCGACACTTGAATATGCAGATTGCAGCGGCTGCCAGGGCCGCGCCGTCCTTGTCGTCGAAGATGCGGCCGGCGGCGCTCGGTGGCCGCGATTTGATTTATTCTCGCTCGTCACGCGCAGGATTATTTTCCAAGGGGCGGTGCAGAGCGGAGACTTGGCATGAGGCTAGGGCCGTCAAACCGTTTCAGCGCCCGCCGCGTGAGCCCGACGACGGCCGCGCCGCCGCATACCGGCGCGCCGATGGATCTGGACCAGTTGTCCGGTCGCAAGGTCTGGACGAACACCTTCCGAGCCCGCTCCGATAAGGTGATTGCCGTCGGGCGCATTCTGCTGGCGCTTGGCAGCGTCTGGATCGCCTGGCTCGATTCCGTTCACGTGCCGCTGCCACCAGAGCCCATCTACTTCCTGCTGATCGGCTATCTCTTCTATGCGATCGCAGCCGCCTTCCTCGTCTGGCGGACGGAGATTTCGCGGGTGCGCGGCACGCTGGTGCGTCACATCATCGATGTCGCGGCGTTTGCGACGTTCATGTCGATGACCGACGGTCCGGCGAGCCCGTTCTTCATGCTGATGCCGTTCACCTTGCTGTCGGCGACGCTGCACTGGCGCTGGCGCGGGGCGCTCTACACCGGTCTCGTCTGCCTGGCGGCCCTGCTCTACCTCGGCTACTTCGATGCCGGTGATATGCTCGATCCGGATGCCGATACGACGACGAACGCCTCGCGCATCCTCTTCATCTTCGTTGCGGCTGCGCTGCTCGTCTGGCTCGGCGCCCACCAGGAGGCGGTCCGGGCCGAGCTGCTTCGGCTGGTGCAGCGAACACCGAGCCAGCCGCGTGGCCGCGAGTGGCCGGCGCGCGCGGCGCTCGATTATGCCGCCCATGTCATGCTGGTGCCGCGGGCTCTCCTGTTGTGGACCGATGCGGAGGAGCCCTGGACCTATGCGGCCCTCTGGAACGAAGGCGAACTTGAGGTCATGCAGATGCCGCCCGATGCCTTCGGCACCTGGACGGATGAAAAATTGCTGCAAAGCAGCCTGCTGATCACCGAGGCCGCCCGTGGCCGGCTTCTCGTGCATGTGGGCGAGGGGCGGTTTCATCAATGGTCCGATCCAGACCCGCCGATCTCGCCGGCGCTTGTGGAGGCGTTCAACATCAACGCCGCGGTCTCGACCTACTTTCAGGTCGACGACCTGCAGGCGCGTCTCTTCGTTCTGGAGCCGCCGGCGCTCACGCTTGACGACGTGGCGATCGCTGAAATCATCGCCGACAGGATCAAGGCGCTGTTCGAACAGGCGATCCTGGTCAGGCGCCTGAGCGACGAGGCTGCCGTCGACGAGCGCATCCGCATCGGCCGCGACCTGCACGACGGCGTGCTTCAGGCGCTGGCGGGCACGGCACTGCAGCTTCAGTCGCTGCGCAAGCTCAAGGATGCAGGGCCGGAGGTGATTGCCGAACGCCTCGAGGCCATCCAGGCGATGCTGCTCGAAGAACAGCGGGAGCTTCGCGGTTTCATTCGCGCGCTCGAGCCGGGCGGAAATCTCCAGGCTACCGGCGAAATGCAGCTCGAGCGACAACTGGAAGCGGTTGCCGCGCGGCTGCGACAGCAATGGCAGATCGACGTCTCGATCGCCTTCGACCCGCCGTCCGGCATCGACCTGCCGCTGGCGCTGACCTACGAGCTGGCGCGCATGACCTCCGAGGCGACCGCCAACGCGGTCAGGCACGGCGGCGCGCAGAAGGTCAGGATCATGGTCAGGATCGACAACGGATCGATCGTGCTGACGATCGACGACGACGGGGTCGGCTTCGGTTATGGTGAGCGCCTTGACCATGCCGAGCTGGAACGGGACAAAATCGGACCGCGGAGCCTGCGCGAACGGGCGGCAGCGCGTGGCGGAAAGCTTGCGATCGAAAGGATAGCGGAATGGACTCGAGTGGTCGTCATGCTGCCAATGCCGCAATAGCGTTGCGCGCTGTCGTCGTCGACGATCATCTGATCGTGCTCGACGGGCTGCGCCGGCTGATCGAGACCGTGCCCGGCTGGGAGGTGGTGGCGACCTGCGAGCGTGCAACCGATGCGCTGCAGGTCCTGTCCGAGCGGGGCGCCGATATCGTCGTCGCCGACCTTCGCATGCCGCATATGGGTGGGCTCGAATTCATACGCCAGGTGCGCAGCACCCACGGACAGCAGATCGCGATCGTCATCCTGACGGCTGATATCGGCGACGACCAGGTTGCCGAAGCGATCCGGCTCGGGGTGAACGGCATCGTCCTCAAGGAACAGGCTCCGGACACCCTGATCGACTGCATGAATGTCGTGGCCAGCGGCAAGACCTATTTCCAGGACCAGGCGCTGAAGTCCGCGATCGAGCGGATACGCGCGCAGGAAGCCGTTGAGACCAGGGGCGTCGACCTGTTGACGCAGCGCGAGATCGAGGTGTCACGGCTGGCGGCCTCCGGCATCCGAAGCAAGGAGATCGGCGCCCGGCTCGGCATATCGCCGGGCACGGTCAAGCTGCATCTCCACAGCATCTACAGCAAGCTCGGCATCTCGACACGCGTCGAGCTGGCCAATCTGGCGAACCGGCTCCCGAAAAGCCCTTCGTGACGGCGCCGGCCGCGCTTGCGGGCCGCCTGCCTTTGCGCTGACCCCCTCCTTCAAAAACGATCGAACCCGCGGCAAGGAGACGCCGCGATCGGCGTTTTTTGCCGCAAGCGAACTGTAAGAAACAGGGCCGGAGTATATCCATCTGGATATATTCAGAACGAAAATCCTGGGATAGAGTTCGGAATTGTAAGGCGTCTCCGGCAGCGAAGTGAAACCTCCGAAGCTAATGTCGCTATATAACGAATAGATTCATGTTCTCGTATTCTGAAAATATTGACGGTGTTCTTCTCTGTTCCGGAGAGCCACTATGCATGTTCAAAGTGTTATTGAAATAGCTGAAACAGACGGTCGGCTTCCGGTCGAGATAATCATAAAGGGTTATCGTTTGAGCCAGAAGCGGCTTACCGTCTTCGTTTTAAACGAGGTGACGCCGGCCGCGGTCAACCGGATCCTGGATCCCGTGGTACCGACGTTGCCTCTTTTCATTCCCGGCGTGCTTTACGTCAAGATTTCGGATGATGTCCGCGTGCGGGAAGCGGTCGAGACGGCGGATGTCGTCTATGCCGCGACCACCCTGTTTCGCGACCAGTTGACGGGGTACGGGACTTTGCCCGGATTGCTTCGACCGATCGAGCTCCTGCGGCCGGATGCATCCAAGCGCATCCGGCTCGCAAAATCGGGCGAACACGCAACCTCTGGCGAACCGAAGCGTCCCTCCGTCGCAAAGACGGCGAGGCGTACGACCACCTATCTCGCCAGCCTGGCACGATCCTATTGGCGCGAGGCCGGAAGCGCCTGAAGCGGGCGATGCGGCAACAATCCGAAATGTTTCAACACAGATCGCACAATCAAGGTGTCAGCTGACATGTCCCGAAAAGCCGAACGTCAGGATGCGCTCAACAACAACAATCCGACGGCGACGCCTGCGGATTTCATCGATCAGAACAAGCCCTCGTCGAGCGGCACCCTGAAGCGCATGCGCCGTTCGCGCAATTTCGGCGGCATCATGGATGGGCTGATCATTCTCGTCTCGGGCCTCGTCGCCATTCTGCTGTGCGAGATGCTGCTGCGTATGGTGCCGAGCCTGCAGCTTCCGGTCGGCGAGGGCGAATATGTCTATTGCGGCGTGCCACGGGCGCGGCATCAGTCGCATGCGCTCTATGGCTATACCGAAATACCGGGCAACAGCTATTTCGAGCGCTTCAGCCCGCTCGACCCCTGGAACCGCGTCCAGATCAACAGCGACGGTTTCCGCGACAATGCGACGGGAACGGGGTCTCCGGTGTTCGTGCTCGGGGATTCCATGGTGCGCGGCTCGCTCGTCAAGGAAAGCGAAACCTTCAGTTCGCTGCTGAACGCATGGCACCCGCAGCTGCTTCTCAAGAACTACGGCACCGGCGGCTACGGCCAGCCGAACGAGATCCGGGTCTACGAGGACAAGGGCCACAGCATCCCTCATAAACTCGTCGTCGTCGGCCTCTCGCTCAGCACCGACCTCGAGGACAATGCCGAGCGTGCGGTGCTGACACCGTCGTCCGTCGACATCACCGTCGAGCCGGCCGGCAGCGGAACGAAGAAGCCCAGCCTCGCTTTGCAGGCGCATCTGTACCTGTGGCAGAACAGCAAGCTCTACAACTGGTTCTATTCGACGCTGCTCAGACCCTATGTCGGCGACCGGGCGTCGCGCCGCGACATCGGCCACGCGATCGAGCTGACGCGGCGCCTGTTCGTCCGGCTTGCCGACGACGCCCGCGCCAACGGCGCCGAGCTGCTCGTCGTCATCCTGCCGGGCTGGGCGGAACTGGCTGGCCGCGACGACGGCCTGCAGCCGGAAAAACAACGTGAAATGATCAAGGCGTTCGCCGCTGCGACGCCCGGCGTGTACGTGGTCGATCCGACCGAAAAGCTCTCTGCCAACGATCCGATGAAAACCTATGGCATCGGCGACAAGCACCTTTCTCCGCTCGGACATTTCCTTGTCGCGGAAGCGATCGACCAGTGGCTGGTCAATGATTGGAGCGGCGGCAAGGGCCTGACGGTCGGCGAGCACCCCTTCGTAAAAACCGCTCCGGTGGAGCCTGATTGCCTGAAGTTTTCTCAGGTCGGACAGTAATCGGCGGACCTGAAAGGAAGATCCGATGAATTCCAATGCAACACGTGTCGTTCAAATGGAACAAAACAGCGTCCGGAAGTCCTCCATTCTCAAACGTGCCCTGCTTGCTGTTCTCGCGACGGCCTTCAGCCTCGTGCTCTGCGGTCTCATGATCGAAGGCATGGCGCGCACCGTCTTCGACAACGGCATGGATTTCGACCTCGAGATGTGGAAATACGCCCGCGACCTGAAACGGGTCAGCGCCGAGCCGGCGATCGGCCACGAGCACATTCCCAATTCGAGCGGCGTGTTCATGGGTGTGCCGGTCAGCATCAACTCCGTCGGTCTGCGCAACCGCGAAATCGGCCCGGTGACCGCCGGGACGACGCGCGTGATGATGCTCGGGGATTCGCTGACTTTCGGCTGGGGCGTCAAAGAGGAAGACACGCCGTCCAGGCTGCTGGAAGCGGTCCTCAACGGCGGCAGCCAGGGGGCACCGAAATACGAGGTGATCAACACCGGTGTCGGCAACTACAACACCCAGATGGAAGTTGCCTACTTCATGACCAAGGGCATCGAGCTCAAGCCGGATGTGGTCGTGCTCAACTATTTCATCAACGATGCCGAGCCGACGCCGCGTCGTCACCAGGTCGGCTGGGGCGAATATTCGCAGGCCTATGTCGTGCTCGCCTCGGCGGTCGACAAGATCTCGCGCATCTTCCTCGGCCGGGCGGACTGGAAGGCCTATTACCGGGGCCTCTATGAAGCCGACCAGCCCGGCTGGACGGAAGGGCAGGATGCCATGCGGCGGCTAATCAGCTTCTGCCGCGAGCGCGGCATCAAGCTCGTGATCGTCAACTATCCCGAACTGCATGAAGTCAAGCAGTATCCGTTCCCGGAAGTCACCGGCGCGGTCGAAAAGATCGCCGAAAGCGAGAAGGTTCCCTTCCTCGATCTTCGCCCGTCGGTCGAGGATCTCGTTCCCGAAACGTTGTGGGTGTCGCCGTCGGATGCACACCCGAACCGGATCGCCAACGAGCGCTTCGCCGCTGCGATCGCCGGAACGCTGGAACGCTCCTACCCGGACCTCTTTGCCGGAACCGGGTCGGTCGCCAAGGTCCAGCCGTGAAGCGGCCCTTGGTCGGTTGTTGCCGGCCTTGGTAGACATGCGATTTAGAAATCGACGATCAGGTTTGCGCGGCCGGCGCTCGACCGCGCGCCGTCGCCGAATTCGCCGAGATAGGTGATTGCCAACCGGGCTGATTTGGAGAGCCGGGCGGAAATGCCCGCTTCCACCACCAGCGCATCGCGCGCGATGGGAACGCCCGCGATGGTAAACGGGCTGCCACCGGCAAAGGCAAGGCGTGCGGACGGTGAAAGGTCGCCTTCCGCATGGCGCCATCCGAGCATGCCGGAGGCGGAAACCGGCATCTGGTCTACCGGCAGATCCGCCCACCAGCGCAGGCCAATGGTCGTGAGCATGGCGTCGTCGGTGGCGCCTTCTGCCGATAGCGCTGCCGAACCACCGTTTTCCTGGAACGCATCCGTATCGAGATAGACATAGGCCAGGTTTGCGAACGGCTGCAGCCTGACGTCGTCCGCACTGAGCGTGAAGGAAAGGTCGGCGAAAACCTGTGCAACGGTGCTGTCGTAGTCGGCGGTCAGGTGATCGGCGAACGAGCCGAATGCGAGGTCACGCTCCGACGAAACCTCGTTGTGGGTATAGATCGCGCCGCCTACAAGGTTCAGCGCCCCGATGTTCCCATATCCGTAGAGGCCGGCATGGTAGGCGTCGACGCGCGCCTGCGGTTGAACGGTGAGATGGCTGTAGCCGAGGATCCCGCCGAGGCGCCAATCGTCGGAAACCGCCATATCGGCGCCGACGAGAACACCTGCCGTACGGCTATCGATAGCGGCGGCGTTGCCGTCACCGGACAAATGGCCCGTGCCTGCAAAACCCGACGTCCAGAAGACGGCGTCCTCTGTTTCCTGAAGTGTCGAGACGGCGGAGCTCGCGCGCTCCAGAATGGCGTCCCGCGGAAAGCGGCTGTCCCACATCAGCGCGCTCTTGACCGAGGCGTGGACTTCTCCGCTCAGCTGGGAAAAGGCGCTTGCGGCCGTTGCATCATCCAGAGAGAGCACGGCCAGCGTGAGCGGGTTCGTGACGCCCAACGCTTCGACGGCGCTTGCCGTCGCGCGCCCGTTGGCGGTTTCTGCAAGGTCAGCGAAGGCAACGTCGTTGCGGTCGAGCGTCAGATCGATGCCGGTGGCGCCATAGGTCAGCGTCGGCGAAAGGAAGGCAAGATTGCTGGTCACCGCGTCGAACTGGCCGCTGACAGTGCCGGCGGAAACGATCGTGTAACTCGTCGACGGGTCATAGACGCCGCTGCCCGCGAGGACCGCGAGCCTGCCGCCCTCAAGCGAAAGCGCGCCCGATACGGCCAGGCGGTCGGATTGCCCCGCCGCATCCACATCCACCTGATAGATCGAGCCCGAACGGAACGTCAGGTCGCCGTTGACGGTTGCAACCGCGATGCCCGGGCCTGGCGAGACCACGCCGCCGGCATTGACCGTCAGGCCGCCGACGATGCCGCTGCCGGACAAGAGACCGCCGTCGAAGATTTGGACAGTCCCGGCGATCGTCCCCTGATTGACGAGCGTGCCGCCCGTGATGCTTGCCGCGCCACTGACCGTGCCGGTGTTTTGGAACAGGCCGCCGCTGTTTGCGAGCGAGGCAATGGTTCCGTCGTTCGACCCGGTGCCGGCGTTGGAGACGGCCCCGGCTGTCGCGCCGCTGTTGTTGGTGAACGTGCCGTTGGCGCCGATCTCGACATCTGCGAGCGCCGCATTGTTGACGACGCTGCCGCCGGCAACGGTTGTCTTTCCGGTCACCGTGCCGTTGCCGTTGTTGGTGAAGGATCCGCCATCGTTGCGCACGGACGCGATGGTTCCGGCATTCGACAGGGTGCCGGCGTTGGCGACGTTGCCGGCGACGGCGCCGCTGTTGTTGACGAAGGCGGCCGCGGCCGCGACGTCTGCGTCGGTGACGACGAAGTTGTTCGTCACGGTGCCGCCTGCAACCGTCGTCTTCCCGGTGATGGTGCCGCCGGCATTGTTGGCGAAGTTTCCGGCCGTGTTGGTCAGTCCGGCGATCGTGCCGGCATTCGACGCGGACCCGCTGTTGATGACCGCGCCGGCGTTCGCCCCCGAGGTGTTTGTGAAGGTGCCGTTCGCGCCGACGGTCACCGCACCGAGTGTCGCATTGTTGGTGACGGCGCCGCCCGACACCGTCGTCTCGCCGGTCACTTCGCCGCCGAAATTGTTGGTGAAGCTTCCGGCGTCGTTGCGCACCGACGCGATGGTGCCGGCGTTCGAGACCGTGCCGGCGTTGGTCATCGCGCCCGCCGTTGCGCCATTGTTGTTGACGAAGGCTGCGGCGGCCGCGACATCCGCATCGGTGACGACGAAGTTGTTGGTGACGGTTCCGCCCGACACCGTCGTTTTCCCGGTGATGGTGCCGCCGGTGTTGTTGGTGAAATTCCCTTGGGTGTTGGTGAGCGAGCCCATGGTTCCGGCGTTGGAGGCGGTACCGGCATTCACCGTCGCGCCGGCGACGGCGCCGGTGTTGTTCACGAAAGTACCCCCGGCCGAGACGTTGACGTCACCGACCTGGCCGTTGTTGGAGAGCGACGTGGCGCTGCCGACGCTGGCGCTGTCCAACGTTCCGTTCACCGACACGTTGCCGTTGTTCAGCGTCAGCCGTCCGTTGAGGTCCCCGTCGATCGACAGGCTGCCGCCGTTCAGTTCGACATCGGAGGTGAGTTCGCCGCCTGCATTGATGCTGACGCTTCCCGAATTGATCGTGCTGCCGTTGGTGACAGTCAGCGCGCCGGTGTTGGAGATGGTGACATTGCCGCCGTCGACGCCGAGCTGGCGGATCGTCCGGCCGTCGTTGACCTGCGGAGAACCGGTGCTGACCTCCGCTGCGTCGTTTGCACCGGGCAGCGCCGGCGCCCAGTTCGCACCGTTGCCGAATTCATTGTCGGCTCCCCCGGTCCAAACGGACTGGGCAAGTGCAGGCGTCGAGAAGGCAAGGGAAGCTAGTGCCGTGAAAAGGCCGAGGCGTTTGGAAAGAACCGCGAGCGGTGTTTGTCGCATGGGTGCCGCCGGTGCTACGAACGCTCGCGAATCAGCCAGCGGAATGGGTAGCTTTGGCTATCTAATCATGGTTAACGATTTACTACCACCGTTGCGCCCGGGCCGGATGCGACGCCGCCATCGGCCGGTGGCGGAGCCGAAGGTTTCGGCTCCGCTTGCCCGTTGAAAGCGTCGGAAAACGCACGCTCAACTGAGTGGGAAGCCCATGGCCGAGACCATTTTCAGCCACGGCCTGCGCCAGCCGCCGGACTTGTCGGCGGTGTCGAGCGCATACATGGTGATCTGTGCGCCGAGCCAGCGGAACGGCTCGGGCGGGATCGTGTTCGGAAGGCTGGTGGCGAAATCCAGCCGGCTCTCCGGCGTCTTCGATCCGTCGAGAATGTCGAGCGCGATGCGCGCGCCGAAACGCGAGGCCGAGACGCCGAAGCCGGAATAGCCGCCAGCATAGACGACCTTTTCATCATGGTAGCGCTGGAAGTGCACGGCCATGCGGGTGCTGAGATCGATCGGACCGCTCCAGGCATGGGTGAAGCGCAGGCCTTCGAGTTGTGGGAAGGTATCGAAGAAGGCGGCGGCCAGCGGCTCATAGGTATCGAGTTCCCGGTCGACCGACGGAAACGGATCGCCGGCAAAGGCATAGGCGAGGCGGCCGCCGAAGATGATGCGGTTGTCCTTGGTGAGCCGCATGTAGTTCATCTGGGTGCGGGTGTCGTAGACGCCCTGGCGATGGTTCCAGCCGATGGATGCCATCTGGTCTGCCGACAGGGGCTCTGTCGCCAGCACCCGGTCGCGCACGGCGACGACCCTGTTTTTGATCTTCCTGTGGCCCGAGGCAAAGGCATTGGTGGCGAGCAGCACTTTCGGCGCGGTCACGCTGCCGGAAGGCGTGTGCGCCTTCATCCGGTCGCCGAGGTCTTCGAGACCGGTCAGTTCGGTGTTCTCGAAGATCCGTACACCGAGCGTGAGCGCGACCCGCTTCAGCCCGAAGGCGAGCAGCGCCGGATGCACCGTGCCGCAGATATGCTTCGACCAGACGCCGGCTTTGTAGCGTGGCGAATTGATTTCGGCGCGGACCGCGCTCTGATCGAGGAAGGCCGCCTGATGACCGTATTTCAGGTGAAGTTCGTGCTCCTCGTGCAGCGCCTCGATATGGGCGTCGTCGACCGCGACGGTCAGCTCCCCGCCCCATTCGGCATGACAATCGATCGCATGCTCCTCAAGCGTCTTGAGAAAGCCGTGCATGTTCTCCTGGCCGAGCTTCTCGAGCGCTGCGATGTCCTTCGGGAAAATGCGCACGGCGTTCGAAAGCCCGTGCATGACCGAGGTCGAGACCACGCCGCCCGGCCGGCCCGAAGCGCCGTTGGCGACCGAGCCTTTCTCGATCAGCACGACCTCGATCTCGGGCCGGCGCTGCTTTGCCTGAATGGCGCCCCACAATCCGGTAAAGCCGCCGCCGACGACGAGCAGGTCGGCTTTCAGATGTCGCGACAGCCGTTCTCGGGGCTCAGGCGCATCCGGCCGGTCGAGCCAGAAGGGCGTCATCGTCACATCTGCAAGAGCTTTGCTTCTTACCTTGGTCATGGGGACGGCTCACATCACTTGGCGGCAGGGGCGGTGTAGAGGACGTAGACCTTGCGCATCGTCTCGATCACCTCGAAACGAACCTCGACGCCGGCTGGAAGCACGTAGCTTTCGCCCGCCGTAAAGGTCTCGATCGAACCATCGGGGTTGGTGATTGCGACCTTGCCCGAGAGAATGACGCTGTATTCGTTGCCATCGGGATAGGACAGCATTTCCGCGTAGGGGGTCGACTGCCAGGTGCCGATGACGACGGCCTTGTCGGGGCTTTCGAAATGCACGTCGCCGAGTTCGTCCGCAACGCCCGAGAGGATCGCCTCCGGCGGCACGACGCTGCATTTTTCGAGCGCGTTGAGGCCGACACCATCGCGCCCGAGTTTGATGACCTTCGACATGTTCACTCCAGTTCAGAAAGACGAGCGCCAAATCGATCGGCCACGCGCCAGGGTTTCGTTGCTTCATTCTTCTGCGGAACGACCAGATGGCCGAGAGCAGTATGCCGTCTCGGCAGTCCTGTGCCGCCCTGCCTGCCGCGGATCTACTGTGCGGCTTGCACCATTTTTCTAGGCGCCGGGACCGCAGGTCGGAATACGCCAAAGGGCTAGGTTCGGGCCGCTGCATTCCGTTCGTCCCGCGTCGCGAGGCCTTGTCCCGCTGGATGTCCGCCGCCTAGGCCGTTGTTTTGGTTCACCAAAAGATAGTTTTGGAAATCCCGTAGTGAAAATCCGTTACTTGCGACGGGCCGAACCTTCACCTAGTCTGTGCTTGGAGGAGAACAACATGAACGATAATACGATCATCAAAGTCTGCGCGCCGACGCAGCAGGTGTCTGGCGTGGGCGATCTGGCGCTGTCGCTGATGGAGGGGGTGGGCCGCTCAGATTTCCAGGACCGGCTGACACATTCGCTCAAGCGGCATATCGCAATCGATGCCGGCCTGATGCTCCTCTATCGACGCGACGCCGCGCCGAAGATCCTTTACAACGACTGGCGCACGGACAGGGGGCTGTCGGATATCCGCGCCTATCTGCAGGGGCCGTACCGGATGGACCCGTTCTACCGGCTGGCGCTCGACAACGGCGACGACGGGCTTTACCGCCTGCGGCAGATCGATCCGTCGTTCGACCGGTCGCAATATTACCGCGACTATTACCGGCATTCGGGCCTGCACGACGAATTCAACGTCTTCATTGGCATCGATGCCGACACCAAGATCGCAATCTCTCTGGCGCGGCGCCATGCGCACGCCGCCTTCAGCGGCGAAGACCAGGATTTCCTGCAGAGTGCGGCGCCGCTCATCAGCATGGCCGTGCTTCGGCACTATCGCGATCTGAGGCCCGAAAGTCTGGGCGACGACGGCTCGCCGCTGCAAAGCGCCCTGGCGCAGGCGGTCAGGAACTTTGGTCGCAGCCTGCTGACCGACCGCGAGTGCCAGGTGGCGCAGATGATCCTGCGCGGTTACTCGGTCAAGGGTGCCGCCGAAAAGCTCGGCATCTCGCCGGCAACCGTCAAGCTGCATCGCCGCAATCTCTATGCCAAGCTCGACATCACCTCGCAGACGGCGCTGTTCTCGCTGTTCATCGACGCCGTGTCTTCGGCGAGCAATGCGTTTGAAGATCCGCTGGCCACCTATCTTTCGCCGGCTGGCGCGCTGAGACCGCATTGATCCCAGCGCGCTGCGTCGGCAATTCCGCAGAAGCACCTCTTCCCAGGAGATGCCTTAAGCGGTGGCGCTTACCCTTTGTTCGGAGCGCCGCGAGACGAGTTGCGCGGCGACCAAGCCCAGCACGACGATGCCGAGGATGATCGTCGAGATCGCGTTGATCTCCGGCGTCACGCCGAACTTGATCTGCGAATAGATCTTCATCGGCAGGGTCGAGGCGCCCGGCCCGGTAGTGAAGCTCGAGATCACCAGATCATCCAGCGACAAGGTGAAGGACAGAAGCCAGGCGGAGACGAGCGCCGGGATCATGTTCGGTAAGGCGACGCTGACGAAGGCTTTCGCCGGCGGGCAACCGAGGTCGCGTGCTGCCTCCTCGAGCGACGGGTCGAGCTCGACTAGCCGCGATTGCAAGACGACGGTCGCAAAGCAGAGCGTGAAGGTGGTGTGCGCCAGCGTGATGGTCAGCGGCCCGCGGTCGATCCCGAGCGTCACGAACATCAGAAGCATCGAGACGGCCATCACCACCTCGGGCATCACCATCGGCGCAAGCAGCATGCCGTTCAAGAGCGCCCGACCGCGGAAGCGTCGCAGCCGCACCATGACGACGGCGGCAAGCGTGCCGAGAAGGGTTGCAGCGGTGGCCGAGACCGCCGCAACCAGGAAGCTGACCTTCGCGCCCTCGATGATCGAGGGGTTGTTGAGAACGGTCGCGTACCATTGGGTGGAGAAACCGCCCCAGACCGTTACGAGCTTCGAGCCGTTGAAGCTGTAGACGACAAGCACGACGATCGGCAGATAGAGGAAGGCGAGGCCGAACAGGATCGACAGCCGATTGAACCAGCTTGGTTTGGTCATCGCTTGCTCCTCAGCCTTGTTCGCGCGATTGGCGTGATTGGAAATAGACGATCGGCACGACCAGAAGGGCGAGCAGCACGATCGTCACGGCAGCCGCCATCGGCCAGTCGCGGTTGTTGAAGAATTCGAGCCAGATGGCGCGGCCGATCATCTGCGTGTCGGCCCCGCCGAGCAAATCCGGGATCACGAATTCGCCGACGACCGGGATGAAGACCAGCGCGCAGCCGGCCAGTACACCGGGCAGGCTCAAGGGGAAGGTGACCCGCCAGAAGGCGGAGATGCGCGAGCAGCCAAGATCGCGTGCCGCCTCGATCAGGGTGCGGTCGGCGCTGCTCAAGGTCGAGTAGATCGGCAGCACCATGAAGGGCAGGTAGGTGTAGACGATACCGATATAGATTGCGGTCTCGGTGTTGAGGATGCGCAGCGGCTCGCTGATCAGGCCGATCTTCAGCAGCAGCGCGTTCAGAAGACCGTCGTTCCTCAGGATGCTCATCCAGGAATAGACGCGGATCAGCATCGAACTCCAGAACGGCACGATGACCAGGAAGACGAGAAGCGATCGCGATGACGGCGAGCAGGATGCGATGCCATAGGCGAGCGGATAGGCGATGAACAGCATGGCGGCAGTCGAGATCGCAGCGATCTTCAGGCTCGTCAGATAGGCCAGAAGATAGGTGTCGTCGGTGAGCACATAGAGGAAGTTCTCGAAGTTGAGCCTGAGATTGAGGATCGATCCGTCCCAGGCGGTCAGCGGCTCGAAGGGCGGCATGCCGAGCCGCACGGTCGAGAGGCTGATGCCGGCGACCAGCGCGAACGGTGCCAGGAACAACACGAGAAGCCAGGCATAGGGAATGGCGATCAGCAGGCGCTTGCCCCAGTTCGCCTTTGCGGGCGATGCCGAAACGGAAGTCATGGTGCTCTCCTATTCGGCCAGCAGCCGGCTTGCCTGCGGCGGCCAGCTTGCAAACACCCGATCGCCGACGCCGAGATCGCTCTCAGCGCCAAGGTTGACCCGGCGCGCGTCGAGTGTCGCGCCCGACTTCAGCCGCACGCGATAGTGCCGCTCAACGCCGGTGTAGGTGAGCTGCTCCACGGTGCCTTCAAGACCGCTGCCCGAAGTCGCAAGTTCCACCCGTTCGGGTCGGACCGAAACCCAGAACGGCCGGTCGAGCGCCACCTGGTCGGTGAAGGCGGCGCGCACGCCGCCGCCGGCCTCATCGCTGTCGATCCGCAGTTCTTCGCCGCTCCGCTCCGTGCGTCCACCGGCAAAGACATTGGTTTCGCCAAGGAACTTCGCGACGTAGCGCGATCGCGGCGCCTCATAGACTTCCGAAGGTGAACCGACCTGCAACACCTGCCCCTGCTTCATGATGGCGATGCGGGTGGAGACGGTCATCGCCTCGTGCTGGTCGTGGGTGACGATGATGAAGGTGAGGCCGAGTTCGCGTTGCAGGCGGACGAGTTCGAGCTGGGTTTCCGTGCGCAGGTTCTTGTCGAGCGCGCCCAAGGGCTCGTCGAGCAGCAGCACCTTCGGCCGCTTGACCAGCGCGCGGGCGAGCGCCACGCGCTGGCGCTGGCCGCCGGAAAGCTGCACCGGCTTGCGATCGAGAAGTGCGGTCAGTTGCAGCTTTTCCGCAACCTCGTCGATCCGCTTCCGGATTTCGCTCTTGTCGAGCCCGTCCTGTTGCAATCCGAATGCGATGTTCTTGCCGACGGTCAGGTGCGGAAACAGCGCATAGGACTGGAACATCATGTTGGTCGGGCGCTTGTGCGCCGGCACGTCGGTGACATCGGCCCCTTCCAGCCTGATCGCGCCCGAGGTTGGCGTCTCGAAGCCGGCGATCATCCTGAGCAGCGTCGACTTTCCGCAGCCCGAGGGCCCGAGGAGGGAGAAGAATTCGCCCTTCTCGATGCCCAAGTTGATGTTGTTGACGGCCGCGACGACGCCATAGGACTTCGCCAGGTTCTCGATCGAAATATAGGATGGCACGGGATCTGGTCCTGCTGTTGACGGTTCGCGCTATTGGCCGGCTCTGAACGCCGACCAGACGCGGGTGCGCTCGCGCGTCTGGCGCGGCGGCAGCGACTTGTCGACGAAGAGCTTGGAACGGACTTCGGCAGGCGGATAGATGTTCGGATTGTCGCGGATCGCAGAATCGACTTCCGGTGTCGCCGCTGCATTGGCGTTGGCGTAGAAGACGTGGTTGCTGATCGCCGCGACCGTCTTCGGCTCAAGAATGTAGTCGATGAAGGCGAGCGCCTGTTGCGGATCCGGCGCGTCGGCCGGGATCGCCATCGTGTCGAAGGAGATGATCGTGCCTTCCTTCGGGATCGAATAGTCGACCGCAACGCCGGTCTCCGCCTCTTCGGCGCGGGCAGCGGCAATGCCGGCGTCGCCACTCCACATCAGCGCCAGGCACAGTTGGCCCGATGCCATGTCGGCGACGAGCTGGCCGCTCTGCATATGGCGGATGTAGGGACGAAGCTTGAGCAAGAGCTCCTTCGCCTTGTCGAGGTCATCCGGCTTGGTCGAATAGGGATCGAGGCCGAGATAGTTGAGCGCGATCGGGATCACCTCGTTCGGCGCGTCGACGATGCCGATGCCGCAGTCCTGGAACTTCGCCGCGACCTCGGGCTTGAAGAACATGTCGAGGCTGTTGGTGGGCGCATCGGGCAGGCGATCGGCGACGAGCTTGGCGTTGTAGGCGACCCCCGTCGTCAGCCACATATAGGGAACAAGGTATTTGTTCTCGGGGTCGTGCTCGGCGACAAGCTTGAGGAGGTCCTTATCGAGATTGCCATAGTTCTTGAGCGCCGTGACATCGATCGGCTTCAGTGCGCCGGACTGGATGAGACGCTCGCCGACCGTGGCGCTCGGGAAGGCGACGTCGAAGCCGCTGCCGCCGGCAAGCAACCGGGTCTCGAGCACTTCAAGGGAATCGTAGAAGTCGACCCGAGTTTCGACGCCGGTCTTCGCCTGGAAGTTCGAAACGGTGTCTTCGGCGAAGTAGTCGGAGAAATTGTAGATGAACAGCTTGTCCTGCGCGTGGGCCGCCGTTGAGGCCGCAAGGGCGACGAGCGACGCCGCAAACATGGAGCGCAGGGCGGTGGGGGTTAAGTTTTGCATGGTTCCTCCCAAGGACACGGTATTTTTGTTTTCGCCAAAGTGATCGGCGGGTCCTTGGAGGGCAACACTCCCTTTGGCTAGGTGCGGGAGGCATGGCGGCGGCGTAAACCGCAATCGACGCCTGCCTTTGCTGCATCAAGGGTGATTGTTTGACCCGCATCGAAGTAACGTTCGATCAAAGGGCATTTCTCCGGTGGCAATGGCTGCTAGGGTTCCGGCGACAGAAAGGGAGAACTTCCATGGACGAAAAATTCAACCAGCCGCTCGGCGGCAACGACATGCCCCGCTTCGGCGGCCCCGGCACGATGATGCGCCTCCCGACGGCGACGTCGGCTGAGGGCCTCGATGCGTGCTTCGTCGGCATCCCCATGGATATCGGCGCGTCCAACCGTTCCGGCACCCGCTACGGACCGCGCCAGATCCGCGCGGAATCCGTGATGATCCGCCCCTACAATATGGCGACGGGCGCAGCACCCTTCGAAAGCCTGCAGGTCGCCGATATCGGCGACATCGCCATCAACACCTTCAACCTGCCGGCCAACATGGAGATCATCGCCCGCGGCATCGGCGAGATCCTGAAGCACGATTGCATTCCGCTGACGCTCGGCGGCGACCATACGATCAGCTACCCGATCCTGAAGGCGGTCGCGGAAAAACACGGGCCGGTCGCCCTCATCCATGTCGATGCGCATGCGGATATCAACGACACGATGTTCGGCGAAAAGATTGCCCACGGCACGCCGTTCCGCCGCGCCTATGAGGACGGCTGCCTCAATCCCAATCTCGTCTTCCAGATCGGCCTGCGCGGCACCGGCTATGCGTCCGACGATTTCGACTGGTCGCGCGACAAGGGCTTTACCGTCGTCCCGGCCGAGGAATGCTGGCACAAGTCGCTGGTGCCGCTGATCGAAGGCATCCGCGCGAAGATCGGCAACCACAAGACCTACCTGACCTTCGACATCGACAGCCTTGATCCGGCCTATGCGCCGGGCACCGGCACGCCGGAGATCGGCGGCCTGACCATCATCCAGGCGATCGAGATCATCCGCGGTTGCCGCGGCCTCAACCTCGTCGGCGCCGATCTCGTCGAGGTCAGCCCGCCCTTCGACACGACGGGCACGACCGCGATCACCGCGGCGAACCTGCTTTACGAAATGCTCTGCGTGCTGCCGGGCGTGAAGTACAAGCGGTAATGCTTCCGGCGAGCTTAGGTGCGGATTGGCAGGAGGCCGGAGGCGGCCTCCTTTCCAAAGACCTTTCGACTACCTTCAGTTCTTTGCCGGTCGCAGGCGGCTCCAGATCGGCGCGACGACATTGCCCATGACGACGATGGTCGCGGCGCCGACGACGATGGCGAGCAGGGCCTGCTGCGCCGAGGTCGCGAGCCAGCCGACGAAGCCGGGGGCGACCTGAAGCGCCTGGGCGACGTGCTCGGAGATGTCGTGGATCAAATGTTCCGGACCGGCCTGGCCCATCTGCGCCATGCCGTGCACGAGGATGCTGCCGCCGACCCAGAGCATGGCGGCCGTGCCGATGGCGGCGAGCAGCTTGAGGAAGACCGGCATGCCGAGCACGAGCCCGCGGCCGAGCGGACGCAGGAGCGAGACGGGGTTCTTGGCAAGCGCGACGCCGGCGTCGTCGGCCTTCACGATCAGGGCGACCGCTCCGTAGACGGCGAGCGTGATGAGGATACCGACGCCGGCCAGAACCGCGCCCTGCATGTAGATGCTGGCTTCGGCAACGGTCGAGAGCGTCAACGCCATGATCTCGGCGGAAAGAATGAAGTCGGTGCGGATGGCGCCGGCAACCTTCTCGTTTTCAAGGGCTGCCGGATCGCTGGTTGCGCCGAGCACGGCTTCCTCATGCGCATGGGCGGCATGGGGGAAAAGCGCGCCATAGAGCTTCTCGGCGCCCTCGTAGCAGAGATAGATGCCGCCGACCATGAGCAGCGGCGTGATCGCCCAGGGGGCGAAGTAGCCGAGAAGAAGGGCTCCGGGCAGAAGGAAGAGCAGCTTGTTCTTGAGCGAGCCGAAGGCGATCCGCGCGATGATCGGCAGCTCCCGCTCCGGCGTCAGGCCGACGACATAGCGGGGCGTCACCGCCGCGTCGTCGATCACCACGCCTGCGGCCTTGGTGCTGGCCTTCACCGTCTGGGCGGCGACGTCGTCGAGCGAGGCGGCAGCCATCTTGGCGATCGCGGTGATATCGTCGAGGAGGGCGATGAGACCTGTGGCCATTGATGGCTGAACCCTTTGAGAGAAATCCGAAAAGTGGCGGTTAAGTCGCCAGTAACCACCATAGCGTGTCGAGTCAACGGCAGCCGGGGTTGCATCAATCGTGGTCTCGCATCGCGGAGGCTTCCGGCGGTTCGGCGCCGGCCATTCTGGTCTTCAAACGTGATCGCGTTGCCCGGCCTGTGCCATTGACGCACACCTCGTTTCGATTTACGACTGACGAAATACAAAATTCGTCAGTCGTAAATCGAAAGGCCAGCGATCCGGTGAGCAACGATATCGTCGTCGACCAGACACGGCAGGACAACATCACGCGCATCCTCGATGCGGCGGAGGGCCTGTTCCGGCATTTCGGCTACAGCAAGACCAACGTGGCCGACATCGCCCGCGAGCTCGGCATGTCGCCGGCAAACATCTACCGCTTCTTTGCGTCGAAGGCTGAGATCCACCAGGCGCTTTGCGCGCGGATGCTCGCAGCAAGCTACCAGCAGGCGCAGGAGATCTGCCAATTGCCGCTCACCGCCAGCGAGCGTCTGCGCCGCTACGTCCATGCCCAGCACCGCATGACGGTGGAACTCATGCTCGACGATACCAAGGTGCACGAGATGGTGATCGTTGCCATCGAGCGCGAATGGCACGTTATCGACAAGCATATCGACCGGATCGACGCGCTTCTCGCCGACGTCATCCGCGAAGGCATTGCCGCGGGCGAGTTCCGCGACCAGGACGCCGATGCCGCGTCCCGCTGTTTCGGGGCTGCGACCGTCACGCTCTGTCATCCGCAAATGGTCGCCCAGTGTCTGAGCAAATCGAACCGTGCAAGCCCCGAAGAGCTGGTCGAGTTCGCGATTAACGCATTGAAAGTTTAGCAGAAATATTTCCGGCGCGGCTTCTGCCTGCGCCAGCCTGTTTTGGGAGTGCGAACATGTTTAAGCCCTTAGAATTTCGCCGCCGTATTTCATTCTTTGCCACTGCTGCACTCCTTACGACGCTCACGGCGACCCTTGCCGGCTGCTCGCAGGAAAAGACCGAAGCCACTGCTGTCGTGCGCCCGGTCAAGGTCGTCGAGATCGCCGAGGCCGACACGGCCCGCCAGCTCAGCTATTCCGGCTCGGTTCGGGCGCGGACCGAAATGAACCTCGGCTTCCGCGTCAGCGGCAAGATCGTCGAGCGGGTCGTCAATGTCGGCGACCGCGTCAAGGTCGGCGATCTGCTCGCCCGTATCGACGCTACCGACTACGAGCTTGCCGTGCGCAGCGCCTCGGCCAATCTGGAAGCGGCCGAGCGCCAGGTCGAGACGGTCAAGCTGGTGCGCGACCGCGCCGAACAACTGCTCGCCCGGAAGTTTGCCTCGCAGGCCCAGTTCGATCAGTCGGTGCTGAGCTACAACCAGGCCGTGGCGACGCGCGACGCCGCGAAGTCGGCGCTGTCGCAAGCGGAAAACCAGGTGACCTATACGAACCTTGTCTCCGACCGGCCGGGCATCGTCACCACGATCAATGCCGATGTCGGCCAGGTCGTCGGCTCGGGCACACCTGTCGCCACCGTCGCCGTCGAGGGCGAAAAGGAAGTGCAGGTCGCCGTGCCCGAGACGGAGATCGCCAATTTCAAGACCGGTCTTCCGGTGAAGGTTGGGCTCTGGTCCGACACCGGCCTGTCGCTGGATGGCACGGTGCGCGAGGTGGCGGGTAGCGCCGACCAGCAGTCGCGGACCTTTTCCGTGCGGGTGAGCCTGCCGAACGATCCGCGGGTGCTGCTCGGCATGACCGCCACCGTCGAGGCTTCTGCCGGCAGCGGCAAGCCTTATGTCTCGGTTCCCTTGAGCGCGCTTGCCCAGAAGGACGGCTACACCATCGTCTGGGTTGTCGACCGCGGTACGGAAACCGTCCGCAGCCGCCCGGTCACGCTTTCCGACTTCACCACCGACGGCGTGCGCGTCACCGACGGCCTTGCGGTTGGCGATCTCGTCGTCGCCGCCGGGACGCAGTTCATGGCAGACGATCTCAAGGTGACGATCTCGAACGCGACAATGCAGCACTCCGCTTCGGCCCAGGCCGAAGTCCCCCTCCTGCGCTGACACCCGAAAACCGCGGAACCGAGCCGATGACCACCTCCTCTTCCGACGAAAAGCGGCCTTTCAACCTTTCGCGCTGGGCGATCGCGCATCCGAGCATGGCGCGTTTCCTGTTCGGCCTCATCATCCTTGCCGGCGTCTTCGGCCTGATGCGCATGGGACAGAAGGAAGACCCGGACTTCACCTTCCGCGTCATGGTCGTGCAGGCCTTCTGGCCGGGCGCCTCGATCGAGGAGATGCAGGACCAGGTCGTCAACAAGATCGAGCGCAAGCTGCAGGAAACGCCGCATCTCGATTTCGTGCGCTCCTATACGCGTGCCGGCAGCGCGATCATCACCCTGCAGGTCGAAGGCGATACCAACGCGCAGCAGGTGGCGGACGCCTTCTATCAGGTCCGCAAGAAGGTCGGCGACATTTCCAACGAGCTGCCCGAAGGCTTGCTCGGTCCCTATTTCAACGACGAGTTCGGCGACACCTTCATCACGCTGCATTCGCTGAGCGGCGAAGGCTACAGCTATCCGGAGCTGAAGAAGTTCGCCATCCAGGCGCGTGACATGCTGTTGACGACGCCCGGCGTCGAGAAGGCCGTCATCATCGGCGACCAGCCGGAGAAGATCTATATCGACGTCTCGTCCAATGCGCTGGCCGAGCGCGGGCTGACGCTCAACGATTTGCGCAGCACGATTGCCGGCCAGAACAACATCGATCCGGCGGGTGCGGTCGATACCGGCACGCGCTCGGTGCGCATCTCGGTCGAAGGCAGTCTCGACAAGGTGGAGGACTTGAAGAACCTGAGGCTTCGCGCCGGCGGCCAGATCACCCGGCTTGGCGACATCGCCACGGTCAGCTCCGGTCTCGAGGATCCCTATTCGCGCAAGTTCCGCTTCAACGGCCAAGACAGCGTCCAGATCGGCGTCGTCATGGCCAAGGGCTTCAAGGTGACCGATGTCGGTAACGCGGTGGAGGCGACCTATGAGCGCTTCGAGGCGTCGCTGCCCTATGGCGTCAAGGTCGACCAGGTCTCCAACCAGCCCGAAGTGGTCAAGGAAGCCGTCGGTGAATTCATGAAGGCTCTCGGCGAGGCGCTGGCGATCGTGCTGGTCGTGTCGTTCCTGTCGATCGGCTGGCGTTCGGGCCTGGTGATCGCGATCACCATCCCGCTCGTTCTGGCCGCGACCTTCGCCATCATGTACGAGCTCGGTATCGACCTGCAGCGCATCTCGCTCGGCGCCTTGATCATTGCGCTCGGCCTTCTGGTCGACGACGCCATGATCGTGGTCGAGATGATGGAGCGAAAACTGGAAGAGGGCTTGGTGAAGGTCGAAGCTGCGAGCTTCGCCTATACCTCTACCGCCTTCCCGATGCTGACGGGCACGCTGATCACCACAGCCGGCTTCATTCCTGTCGGTTTTGCCGCCTCGACCGCCGGGGAATATGTGCGCTCGCTGTTCTACGTGGTCGGCATCGCGCTCGTCGTTTCCTGGTTTGTCGCCGTCTATTTCACGCCCTGGCTCGGCAACATGCTCCTGAAGCAGCGCAGCCACGCGGGCAACCATCACGACGTCTTCGACACGCGCTTCTACCGTCACCTGCGCACGACGGTGACGTGGGCCGTGCGCCATCGCATCATCGTGCTGTCGACGACGCTCGTCATCTTCTTCGTCAGCCTCTGGGCCTTCCAGTTCATTCCGAAGAACTTCTTCCCGCAATCGTCACGGCCGGAAATCCTGGTCGACCTTTGGCTGCCCGAAGGCACCAGCATCAAGGAAGTCGAGAAACAGGCCAAGGCACTCGAAGCCCGCATGATGGACGACGAGGACAAGCGCTTCATCGCCACCTATATCGGCGAGGGTGCGCCGCGCTTCTTCCTGCCGCTCGACCAGCAGCTTCGCAATCCGAACTTCGCCCAGCTTCTCGTGATGGCCAAGGACGAGCCGGCGCGCGAACGGCTGATCGCCAAGATGCGCGGAATTCTGGCCACTGATTTCCCGTCGATCCGCGCCAAGGTTGATCGCCTGTTCCTAGGCCCCCCCACCGGCTGGCCGGTGCAGATGCGCATCATGGGACCGGATCGGGAAGAGGTGAGGCGCATCGCCGATCGCGTCAAGGCGAAGTTCCACGAGAACCCGCAGCTTGGCGCCGTGCATGACGACTGGCTGGAGCCGGTGCCGGGCATGAAACTGGTGATCGACCAGGACCGCGCCCGCGCGCTCGGCGTCACCTCGCAGCGCATCCGCCAGATACTGCAGGCGAGCGTCACCGGTGCGCCGCTCGACAACTTCCGCGACGGCGAGGAGACGGTGGCGATCGTCGCCCGCGAACCGGCGGACAGCCGTAAACTCCTGAGTTCGGTCGATTCCATCTACATCCCGACCGACTTCGGCGGCTTCGTACCGCTCTCGCAGGTGGCCAAGGTCGTGCCGGTGCTCGAACAGGGCATCGAATGGCGCCGCGACCGCCTGCCGACGATCAGCGTGCGCGGCACGCTGCCGGATGGGGTGCAGCCGAACGACGTGGCGATGAAGATGTTCGGCGAAATGCAGCCGCTGCGCGACAGCCTGCCTGCCGGCTACTCGATCGCAATCCAGGGCGGTGCCGAGGATTCCGCCGAAAGCCAGGCCTCGATCGCCGCCAAGGCGCCGATCATGCTCGGTGTCATCGTCATCCTGTTGATGATCCAGCTGCAGCATTTCGGCAAGGCGATGCTGGTTCTCGCGACCGGTCCGCTCGGCATCATCGGTGCGGCGGCTGCCCTTCTGATCAGCGGCGCGCCCTTCGGCTTCGTCGCGATCCTCGGGGTCATCGCGCTGCTTGGCATCATCATGCGCAACTCGATCATCCTCGTCGACCAGATCGACCAGGATATCGCGGCGGGCATGGACCGCGCCGAGGCGATCGTCGGGTCGGCCGTGCGGCGCTTCCGTCCGATCACGCTCACGGCGCTGACGGCAGTGCTGGCGCTGATCCCGATCTCGCGCGGCGTCTTCTGGGGGCCGCTCGCCTACGCCATGATGGGCGGCATTCTGGTCGCGACCGTGCTGACGATCCTGGTTTTGCCGGCGGGCTATGCGCTCTTCTTCGGGCGCGAACCGAAGAAAGGTTCCGCCGAGCCTGAGACGGCGGAAAGCATCGAGGCCGAGGACGCAAAGACCGTAGCCTATCCCGCAGCCGTGGCGGCAGAGTAGCGCCACGGCTCCTTGCGAAGATGGCAGATCGGGCGGCGGGCAAGCCGTCCGACGTCAGGCGGTAATGTACATCGCCTGGCCCTGGGCGAGGTATTGGAATAGCTCGTAGCCCATCCAGATATAGCCATGACGCCCGTTCCATTCGCAGCCCCATTTCTCTCCGAAGCTGTTCTGGATGAGAATGGCCTGCTGCTCGTCGTCGTAGCCGATGATCAACATGCAATGGCCGGTGTTCGGCAGCTTTTCCAGTGGGCCCCTCAACGCGCTTGGCCCTTCATATTGCATGAAGCCCTTGTTCAGGGAGGTGCCGTAGCAAAGCGCGCCGCCCGCGACGATGACGGCCTTGATCGCGTCGAGATCGCTGGTCTCGACCGTCGCCCAGCCGGGGATCTGGAAGCTGGCATCGGCAAGGGCGTTGGGATCGTAGCGCGACCAGAGCTCGGGACAATTCGGAAAATAGGGCGCTGTCTTCCAGTTCGGGGTGCCGCCCTGCTTGAGCAGATTGAGATAGGAGGCGAGCTGCGATCCCGCGCAGCCCGTCTTCCCGTAGCTCTTCATCACCTCGATGTAGATATGGGCGGGGCTTGCCTGCCGCACGGGTTGCAACGGCGCCTCGCCGGTCGAGACCGCCGCCCAATAGCTGGCAAGTCCGTAGGTCGTGGCCCAGGCGGCGCAACTGCCGGGACTGCCGACATGGCTCGGTGTGCCCTGTGCCTTGGGCGGCGGCAGATAAAGCGCGTTGACGCTTGCCGCGCTCGGCAGCGATGCCGGTATCGGCGGCCGGAGCAGCGGGCCGTCTTCCTTGATCGTGGGATCATAGCCGAAGTTGAGAATTGCTTCCTGTACGGTCATCGGGATCTCCTGCCGGCAGCTTGGGTTGGGTGGGTGAAAGTCACGGATGCATGCGCCGCGCGCCGCCGGTATGTCCGGTGAGACGACAGCCGAAAGCGGTTCCCTCGTTTCCGGAGGGTGCAGTCGAAATCTCCCCGGCGACCGCGGTGCGTGTGTCAAGATGATACACATATAGGTTTATATTATCAGGATTATGCACGCTGAAAATCCTGGGTTTCGCAGGGTTTTCGATCATTCCATCGTTGTGCATAATGAAATGCACGTTTCATTATTGACATTTAATGGATCATGCATTCCGTTTAGCGTTCATAAGTCGTCTGGTCCCCTGGGAGGTTTCGAATGAGGAAGTTGCTGTTTGCCGCCATGTCGGTTCTGCTGGCTGGCACCGCTCACGCCGAGAACATCGGCATCACCATTGCCCGTTCCGACAGCGCGTTCCTGACCATCCTGCGTCAGGGCATGGAAGACCGGGCAGCCAAGCTCGATGGCGTGTCGGTCCAGGTCGAGGACGCCCAGAACGATCCGAGCAAGCAGCTGGATCAGGTGCAGAACTTCATTTCCTCCGGCGTCGATGCGATCGTCGTGGTTGCCGTCGATGGTGACGGCACTCCGGCGCTGACGAAAATGGCGAGCGCTGCCGGCATTCCGATTGTCTACGCCAACCATCCGCCGGCCGATGTCGATGCGCTTCCCGAAACGGCGGCCTTCGTCGGATCGAACGAGGTGGACTCGGGCACGCTGGAAACGAAGGAAGTGTGCCGGCTGCTTGGCGGCAAGGGTGCCGTCTACGTGCTGATGGGCCCGCTCAACAATCATTCGTCGCTGACCCGCACGAAGGATATCCACGACGTCATCGCCACCGACGGCTGCAAGGGCATGAGCGTGATCGAGGAGCAGAGCGCCAACTGGGATCGCCTCGAGGCCAGCAACATCATGACCAACTGGCTGTCGACCGGACGGGAATTCGATGCCGTCATCGCCAACAATGACGAGATGGCGATCGGCGCGATCCAGGCGATGAAGGCGGCGGGCACCGACATGTCGAAGGTGGTGGTCGGTGGCATCGATGCGACGCCGGACGGGCTTGCCGCCATGGCTGCCGGCGATCTCGACGTTACCGTCTTCCAGAACGCAATCGCGCAGGGCGCAACCGCGATGGATGCCGCCGTCGCCCTGGCGCGGGAGGAAAAGACGGAACGGCAGATCTGGGTTCCGTTCGAACTGGTAACGCCCGGGAACATGAAGGACTACGCCAAGGCGAACCAATAGCCTTTCGCGTCAAACAATCACTGGTAGATCCCGGTTTTAAGCGATAGAGAAGCCGGCAGGCCGCTCGTTACAGGCCCGCCGGCTCTTCTCGTGTCAAATGTCTTCTGATCGTTTCGCCCAGCATCCTTCCCAGCCGATTGCCGACCTGCAGATCGCAATCGCGGCCTTCGTGGCGGGGGCCGGATGGCTGTTTTCGATCCATGCGCTAGCCGAGCTGCCGCCGCTACTCTTCCTCGGCAGCCGCTTCGTCATCGCCGGCCTGCTGATCGGTCTCCTGGCGCGGTTCGCGACCTTTGCCGAACTCGGCAGGGCGGTGCGCCTGCTGCTTCCCGGCGCGCTCGCCTTTGCCGTCGCCATGATGGCCTGGATTTTCGGCCTGAAACAGACGACGAACCCCGGCGTTGCCGCCTTCATCTCCTCGACCGGCAACCTGCTGGTACCGGTTTTCGGCTTGCTGTTCTTCGGCTGGCCTGTGGGGCGAGCGCTCTGGATCTCGATCGCCGTCGCGCTTGCCGGGATGGGCTTGCTGTTTCTTGGCCCCGGCGCCCGCGTCGAGGCGGCTCACCTCTATTTTGTCGTCTCGGCCCTGCTTTGGGCGGCGAGCATCGCGCTGGTCAAACGCAATTCCGCCGAGGTCGGCGCGGTGGCCGTAGCCGCGATCCAGTTGGTGGTCGCAGGGGTGCTCATCCTCGCCTTTTCACTGCTCGTCGAAAAGATGCCCGCGGCGGTCCCTTCGATCGAGACCTGGGGCTGGTTCCTGGCAAGCATCCTGGTCTCGACCTGCCTGCGTTTCGTCCTGCAGTTTCGCGGCCAGCAGCTGATCTCGGCGGCGCGGGCATCGGTGATCATGTGCTGCGAACCGGTATGGGTTCTCGTCTTCGCGCTGGCGTTTCTCGGGACGCCCTTGAGCCTTTCCCAGATCTTCGGCTGCGTGGTCATCTTCCTCGCCATGATCTGTCAGGTTGCTTTGCCGTCCAGATCGGCCGCCTGAAGATCACTCTTACTTTAAGTCGAAGCGTCTGCGCCGGCATGATCGTCCCGGATCAGAACTCGACCGGTTGTGTCGAGGGGCGCTGATCGTTCGCAACTGGTTAACCGAATGACAAAAGCACCAATTTCTAAGGGTTGCCCGCCGCGCGTTTGCGCACGATCTTCTCTACGCAGCCGGAACGGCAGTCGCACACCGGATCACGCTCCTGTGCCTGCCCCGCCCGGCGGTGTCGTGAGTGGGAACCGTTGGCATGCTCCTGAACCATCGCATCACACGCGTCACAATCGGCATCCTGCTGCTCACGCTTGCAATCGCCGTGCTCTTGCCCGGGTTGACGGGCTTTACCAGCCTCGATGGCACCGTAAACGCGCGTTTTGCGGTCATCAATGCGCCGATCGACGGCGAAATCGGACAGGCGCCGCCGCGCATCGGCGCGCCGGTCGCAGATAACGAGACGCTTCTGACCATCCGCAACGAACGGGTCAATCGGGCGATCCTTGCCTCCCTGCACGCGGAAGGAAAAACGGCCGCCGATCGCGTCACAGCCCTGCAGCGGGAAAGGGACGAACTCGTTGCGTTGCGCAACCAGCTCGCCCATCGGCTCGAGAATTTCAAGAACGCCACCATTGCCAGCCTGGAAAGCGAGCTTCGCATTCTGCAGAAGCGCGTTGAGGTGTCCCGCGCTCAGGATGTCGTTGCGCAGGTAGACCTGGGCAGGCGGCAGGAACTGGAATCCAAGGGGATCTTCACGCGCAAGATGGTCGAGGCGGCAGCCGCCGCCGGCGCCGCCACTGGCGGCGAAGTCGAGATCAGCAATTTGTCGCTCGATCTGCTCGAACAACGGCTGACAGCGCTGCGGCAGGGGGTATTCATCGTCGGCGACGGTCAAAACGACGTACCCTATTCGCGCCAGCGTCAGGACGAGGTGATCGTTCGCATAAACGACATCAACACTCGCATCGTCGAAAACCGCACGCGTGCCGACCAGATTGAACGGCAACTGAAGGAAGAGGAGAAGCGCGTTCGCAGTCTCGAACTGGCAGAAGTCGCGTCGCCCTTCAGCGGCGTGGTGTGGACCCGCAACGTCGTCAACGGCTCCAACGTCATCTTGAACAACGAGCTGTTGCGTATCCTCGATTGCCGCGAACTTTTCGTCGACATTCTCGTTCCCGAAGTCGATTACGACGAGATCTATCCGGGCCGTGAGGCGGAAGTCCGGCTTCTCGGGCGAAGCGAAGTCTTCAAGGGGAAGGTGCAGGCCGTCAAAGGCTCTTCCGCCGTCGTCGAGAAAGACAATCTCGCGGCCAAGGAGCCGGAAGCCGCGGAGCGCGATGCGAGAATCCGCGTTCAACTCCTCCCCTCGGCTCTCAACACCGATTTTGGCAATTTTTGCCAGGTGGGGCGGACCGCCCAGGTTCGCATCTCCCGGCACAACCTGCAACTGACACAGTGGATCAAAGGGCTGTGGTTCAACCTCTTCTAGCGCTCGCGCCGACATTGCTGGTGATCGCCTTCTTCCTGCTTGGGCCATCGAACTGGTCGCGGCATCAAAGCTGGGCGCGCACCATCACCTGCGCGGTCGTTGGGGCGGTCGCATTGCGCTACATGGTCTGGCGCCTCTTCGAGACCGTCCTTCCCTATCCAACCGATGGCGCGAACGTCTGGTGGGTCTGGATCGTCTTCGTCATCGAGCTCCTTGCCTTCACGGAGGTCGTTCTGTTCCTCATTCTGATGAGCCGATACGTCGACCGCAGTCTTGAAGCGGACCGCTTGGGAAAGACTTTTTTCGCACGCGAGCAACAGGACCTACCGACGGTCGATGTCTTCATTCCGACCTACAACGAGCCGCTCGATGTGCTGGAGCGTACGATCGTCGGGGCGTTAGCGCTCGATTATCCGAAGGACAAGTTCAAGGTCTATGTCCTCGACGACGGCCGGCGTGATTGGCTGAAGACCTTCTGCGCCGAGCGGGGTGCGGTCCACCTGACGCGGACGGACAATGCGCACGCGAAAGCCGGGAACATGAACAATGGACTGCGCGCGAGCTCCGGCGATTTCATCGCCATTTTCGATGCAGACTTTGTTCCCTATCGCCATTTTCTCAAGCGCACATTGCCGTTTTTCTCGGACGAGAAGATCGGGATCGTCCAGACCCCGCAGCATTTCTTCAATGTCGATCCGGTGCAATCCAATCTGGGCCTGGAGAACATCTGGCCAGACGAACAGCGCCTCTTCTTTGATGAGATCGCACCCAGTCGCGATGTCTGGGACGTCAGCTTCTGCTGTGGTTCTTGCTCGATCGCCCGCCGCAAGGCCGTAGATGCGATCGGCGGCTTCCCGACCGAGTCGATCACCGAAGATCTGTTGACGACCCTTTCGATGCTGAACAAGGGCTACAAGACCCGCTACCTGAACGAACGTCTGTCCATGGGATTGGCGGCCGAGAACCTGACCGGCTATTTCGTCCAGCGGGAGCGCTGGTGCCAGGGCGGCATCCAGACGCTCTATCTCCACAACGATCCCTTGCGTGGGCCGGGCCTGTCCTTGTTTCAGCGGACCATGTTTCTCCCCATGTCCTGGCTGGTCCAGTACGTCGTGCGCCTGATCGTCCTGATCGTGCCGATCGCCTATCTCTGGTTCGGCGCCTTGCCGCTGCACTTCACCGGCGTTGCCGACTATGTTTCAAACCAGCTTCCGGTGCTCGCGGCCTACTTCCTGCTGATGCTCTGGATCACGCCGACGCGCTATCTGCCTGTGGTCTCCAGCGCAGTCGGGACTTTCGCCACCTTCCGCATGCTGCCGACGGTTCTCTCCAGCCTCGTGCGCCCCTTCGGTAAGCCGTTCAAGGTAACCCCGAAAGGCACCGGTAATGAGGCAAACAGCTTCGACGCCTACACGTTTACCTGGATTGCCGCTTTCATCGCCGTCACGGCGCTGGGACTTCTGATCAACCTCGTGCCGGAAACGGCGCAGGTCCAAGGGTCGTTCTCGGCGATCGGAGCCGTCTGGTCGGGGATCAACATCGTCGTCCTCGTCATTGCGTCGCTGATCTGTTTCGAGAAGCCGCGTCGCCTTTTCCAGGCTTTCAAGCTCGACGAGCCTGCCAATGTCGATGGGACACCCGGGCGTGTGGTCAGCCTCTCGCTCGACAAGGCGGTGGTCGCGGTTCCGCCGGAGGTGCGCTTCCAGTCTGCGCAGGTGACGCTCCGGCTCGACGGTTTCGAGCCGCTGCAGGCAGATCTCAGGCAAGTGACGCAACGGCGCGGCGACATATCGCGTACCGGCGACAAGCGGCGCTTCTACCTTCACCTCTACTACGATCTCGACGGCACGGAGCGCGACCGGATGATCGTCAAGCTCTACACCGGCCGCTATTCCCAGGACATTCCTGATATCGACAAGGTCGCGGTTTCCGTGAACCTCTTGCTGCGTGCCTTCGGACGTACGCGTACTGTCTCCTAGCACACGGTCGCTGCGAGCCGGCGCCTAGCTCCGGCTGCCACCAAACTTCGCTGGTCCGCGCAGTGATTCTCCCCTTTCATCCTCCGGCCTGGGTACATCTGCGACCAAACTAGCAGTCTAAACAAACCGCTGACCGCCGCTTTTTCGGAATTGGTATTCTCGTTCGAAATACCACTTGGCGGTTCGCACCATAACTTTAGTCTCGGCGAAAATACCCCGATTGACAGCGCGACTTTGGCGGACTTATCGTTAAGTCAAATTACTTGACTTAATAGTTCGATCAACGAAGCCTGAGGGGGAATTCGTCATGACGGCAGTCGAGGAAATGCGGCCTTTGCGCAATGTGCCGAGGGTCGGGAGGAGCGGTACGGCATGGCGTTTTGGGACGCTCGCGACCGTGCTGATGATGATCGGCGCCGCAGAGGCGCGCGCTGAATCCGTGCTCACCATGCACATCGAAGAGCAGACGAGCTGGGTGCAGAATTTCAACCCGTTCGACCTTGGCGGTCGTCGGCAGAGCACCATGGATTTCGTCTACGAGCCGCTGGTGATCTTCAACGATTACGACGGCGGCAAGCCGGTCTTTCGGTTGGCGGCGGCCTACAAGTTTGCCGACGATCTGAAGTCGATCACCTACACGCTGCGTGACGGCGTGAAGTGGTCGGATGGCAAGCCGCTGACCTCGGCCGACATGAAATTCACGCTCGAGATGATGCTCAAGAACCCGGCCGTCGATACCGTCGGCGTCGGTGAGACCGTCGCTTCCGTAGAGGCGCCGTCGCCGACCGAGGTGAAGATCAATCTCAAGGACGTGGACACGCATTTTCCGGAGTCGCTTGCCGATTTCCCGGTTGTGCCCGAGCACATCTGGAAGGATGTGAAGGATCCGCTGGCCTTCAAGAACGAGACGCCCGTCGGCTCCGGCCCGATGACCGAGATCCGCCGCTTCACGCCGCAGGTCTACGAGCAGTGCCGCAACCCCAACTACTGGGATGCCGCGACGCTGAAGGTCGATTGCCTGAAGCTGCCGCAGATTTCCGGCAACGACCAGATGCTGGCGCTGCTGCCGGAGGGCTCGATCGACTGGTTCGGCTCCTTCCTGCCGCAGATCGACAAGACCTATGTCGGCCTCGATGCCGAGCACAACGGCTACTGGCAGCCGCCGGCCGAAACCGTTGCCTTCCAGATGAACTTCAAGTCGTCGAACCCCGGCAATGCCGAAGCCTTCAACGACATGACCTTCCGTCGCGCCTTCAGCCTTGCCATGGACCGCACCGCGATGGTCGATATCGCCGGGTTCGGCTACCCGGTCGTCAACACCCATGCGAGCGGCCTGCCGCCGCGCTTCGACAGCTGGCGCAACAAGGCCGCCGAGGGCGCGCAGGACGAGTGGCTCGCCTATGACATCGACAAGGCCAACAAGCTGCTCGACGATGCCGGCTACAAGAAGGACGGCGAAGGCTTCCGCACCACGCCGAGCGGCAAGCCCATCGCCTTCCCGATCATCGTGCCGAACGGCTGGACCGATTGGATCGACGCGGTGCAGATCGCGGCCGAAGGTCTGCGTAAGATCGGTGTCAACGCTTCCGTCGCGACGCCCGAATACGAGCAGTGGCAGAAACAGATCCTCGACGGCAGCTTCGAGGCGGTGATGAATTCGCGCGCCGACGGGCCGACGCCTTTCCGCGGCTACTTCCAGTCGCTGTCGACCGGCTTCGGCGGGCGTATCACCAGCGCGCCGTCACGCTATTCCAACCCGGACCTCGACAAGGTTTTCGATGATTACCGCCGCGCCGCAACGGACGAGGAGCGCAAGAAGCTGTTCGACCAGGTGCAGGTAATCGTCGCCGACAATCTGCCCGTCGTTCCCGTCTTCAACGGTCCGACCTGGTATCAGTTCTCGACCAAGCGCTTCACTGGCTGGGTGACGAAGGACGAGCCGGTCATGAACCCTGAGGATCACGACAACAACCGGATGCGGCTGGTGCATCTGCTTCGCCTGAAGCCCGTACAATAAGCGAAAGCGGGCTCCAGCGATGCGACTTTCCCGTCGACGGCTTACCGTCTACTGCGTGGCGTTCCTCTTCGCGATCGTCATGAATTTCGCGGTTCCCCGGCTAATGCCGGGGTCCCCCGTCGACAGCATGATCGCCCAACTCGGACCGCGGGCAACGCCCGCGGCCGTCGAGGCGATCAAGGCGCGCTTCGGTGCGATCGAGCAGCCGATCTGGCAGCAGTTCGTCGACTATGTCGTCGGGCTCGCTCATTTCGATCTCGGCGTCTCGGTCAAATATTATCCGCAAACCGTGCTTGAAGTTCTCGGCCGCTCGGCCGGGTGGACGGCATTCCTCGTGGTGACCGCCATCGTCTTCTCGCTTTGCATCGGCGTGCTGCTCGGCGCGATTGCCGCCTGGCGTCGCGGCGGGCGTTTCGACAGTTTCGTCTCGCCCTTCTCGGTGGTGATGATCGCCGTTCCGCCTGTCATCATCGCGCTCGCGACTCTCTTCACCTTCGGCGTGACGCTCCGGCTGCTGCCGGTCGGTTACGCCTACGATCCGAACCTCGATCCGGGGCTGAACTTCACCTTCTTCGGCAGCGTCTTCCTGCATGCGATCATGCCGGTGTTGACGCTCTCGCCCTATCTGATCGGCGAGTTCCAGACGACCATGCGTTCCAGCATGATCTCGGTGCTCGGCGAGGACTACGTCACCATGGGCCGGGCCAAGGGATTGTCGGAAGCGACCGTGATGTTCGGTTATGCGGCGCGCAACGCCATGCTGCCGGTGCTGACCAATCTGGCGCTGATGCTGGGTGCGGTCTTCGGCGGCTCGATCGTGACCGAAATCGTCTTCAACTATCCGGGCCTCGGCCTGACGCTCTATACCGCGAGCGTCGCCCGCGACTATCCGGTGATCCAGGGGCAACTGCTCTTGATGACGATCGCCACACTCGGCGCCAATCTCCTGGTCGATATCATCTATGGCGTGGTCGATCCGCGCATCAGGGAGGGCAGGGCATGAATGCGGGCGTCTCCTTGTTCTGGCGGCAGAAGAAGGCCGTCGCCGGCCTTGTCATCATCCTCACGCTCTGCCTGATGGCGCTGTTCGCTCCGGTTCTGGCACCGGGTGATCCGAGCGAGCGTGTCGGCCGTTCGCATCAGCCGCCGACCGTCGAGCACGTCTTCGGCACGACGAAGATGGGCCGCGATGTGTTCTCGCAGTTTGTCTGGGGCGCCAGGCCGTCGCTTGCCGTCGGTTTCGCCACCGGTCTCGCGATCACAGCGCTCGGCACAATCGTCGGCCTCGTCGCCGGTTATTTCGGCGGCCGCACCGATGCGACGCTCGATCTTGCGACCAACGCCGTGCTGGTCATCCCCAACATCCCGCTCTTGATCCTGCTCGCTTCCTTTGCCGGCACGGTCGGGCCGATGGCGATCATGGCGATCATCGCGCTCACCTCCTGGCCCTGGGGCGCGCGCATGACGCGGTCGCAGACCATGGCGCTCCGGCAGCGCGAATTCGTGATGGCGGCGCGCATGGTCGGCGAGCCGCACTGGCGGGTGATCTTCGTCGAGATCCTGCCCAATCTGGTGCCGCTGATCGGCATTAACGTCGTCGGCAGCATCATCTATGCGATCGTCGCCCAGACGACGCTCGAATATCTCGGTTTCGGCGATCCGCTCCGGGTGACCTGGGGCACCATGCTCTACAACGCGCAGAACTCCTCGGCGATCATCGTCGGCGCCTGGTGGGACATTGCCGTTCCGGCCGCAGGCATCGCGCTCGTCGGCCTTGGTCTTGCACTCATCAACTTCACCTTCGACGAGATCGCCAATCCGCAGCTTCGCTCCGGGCCGGCGCTCAGCCGCTGGCTGCGCCTGACGCGACTGCGCCGCCGCGAGCTGGAGGCGGCCCGATGAGCGATACACTTCTGGAAATCCGCAACCTCAACGTCGATTATCTGCTCGACGACGGCGCGTTCCGTGCCGTCAACGACGTCTCCTTCGAGGTCCGCCGGGGTGAACTCTTCGGCCTTGCCGGCGAATCCGGTTGTGGCAAGAGCACGATCGCCTATGCGATCACCCGGCTCTCGAAGCCGCCGGCCTGGGTCGCCGGCGGCGAGATCCTGCTCGACGGGCAAAACCTCCTGAAGATGCCGGAGATGGCGCTGCAGCACGTGCGCTGGCGGCGGATCGGCATGGTGTTCCAGAGCGCGATGAATTCGCTCAACCCGCTGATGCGGGTCGAGGCGCAGTTCTTCGATGTGCTGCGCCGCCACACCGGCGCGACGCGGCAGCAGGCGCGTGCGCGGGCAGAGGAGATGTTCCGGCTCGTCGGCATTCCGGTGGGGCGCCTCGACGACTATCCGCACCAGTTCAGCGGCGGCATGCGGCAGCGCATCGTTATCGCCATCTGCCTGGCGCTGAAGCCGGAGCTGATCATCATGGACGAGCCGACGACGGCGCTCGACGTGGTGGTGCAGCGGGAGATCCTAGAGCAGATCGTCGACCTGCAGCGCAGCCTCGGCTTCTCGGTGCTGTTCATCACCCATGACCTGCACCTGATGGCGCAGCTCTGCCACCGCATCGGTGTTATGCTGAAAGGGCAACTGGTCGAGGTCGGCGACACGCAGCAGATCAGCCGGACGCCGGAGCACGACTACACGCGGAAACTTTGGGGCGCGATCCCGCAACTGCCGTCATCCGTCCGCAGCCTGGGGGTCGTCGAATGAACGTGATGCCGCTAGCGACGACAATGGCTGGTGAAGACGACGCGATCGTGCGCCTCAAGGATATCAGGCGCAGCTTTGGCGCCGTCGAGGCATTGCGGGGGATTTCGCTCGCCTTGAAACCCGGACGCGCGCTGGCGCTGGTCGGCGAGTCCGGTTGCGGCAAGACCACCTGTGCCCGCATCGTCGCAAGGCTCGATGCGCCGACATCGGGGAGGATGGCGTTTCGTGGCGCCGACGTCACCGAGGCCGGCGACCGCGCCGAGGAAAAGTTGCGTCGCCGGGCGATCCAGATGGTGTTTCAGGATCCGTTCGCCTCGCTCAATCCGGTGTTCTCCATCTACCACCATCTTGCGCGGCCGCTTCTGTTGCACGGTCATGCGAAGACCGGGGCCGAAGCACGGGCTGCGGTCGCGCGCCTGCTCTCCGATGTCGGCCTTGATCCCGATGTGACCGCGCGAAAATTTCCGCACGAACTGTCCGGTGGCCAGCGCCAACGCGTCAACATTGCCCGGGCGCTCGCCGTTGGGCCGGATGTGCTCGTCGCCGACGAGCCGACGTCGATGCTCGACGTTTCGATCCGGCTCGACATCCTGGAACTGCTTGCGCGCATCAAGCGCGAGCGCAACCTCGCCATGCTTTACATCACCCACGATATCGCCACCGCCGCGCACATTGCCGAGGAGGTCGTCGTGATGTTTGCAGGCCAGATGGTCGAGTGGGGCGCGACCAGTGCCGTCATCGGCAATCCCCGCCATCCCTATACGCAACTGCTTCTGTCCGCGGTTCCAGATCCCGATCGTCCCTTCGTGCCGGGGCAAAGCGCCCGCTTCCTCGCCCATGCTGACGAGGTGCGGCGAAAGAGCCGTCCGGCCTCCGACGACGTGGAAGAAGTTACCGTGAATCACTTCGTCCGTGCCCTTGGCCAAACGCCGACGGGAGCTATGTGAACCGAGGACACGCCTTCGCCAAGAAACGCGCTGGCCTTCCGGCCGATCGCAGAGACCAATCATTCATGGAGCCATTTGATGACGTTTGCCGCCAAATCTGACTATCTTCTGGAAACGCTCTGGGTGCCCGTTGGCACCGCCGACAGGTCGGTATATGCGCTGACGCTCACCAACAATTCGGACCGGACGATTAAGGGTTTTCGCCTCGGCGTCTCCGGCCCCGCGCGCATCGATCCTGCCGCCGAGGTCGAGGGCGGGCAGCTTCTCGTCCGGCTCTCCAACTATGCCGAATTCGCGCCGCCGGAAGGGTTTGAGCTGAAGCCCGGCGCGAGCTGGACGCTCAAGGCCCTCGGCATGAGCTTCGAGCCGCGCCACTGGACCGATGGCGCCAATGCCGCTTTCCTCGTTCTGTCCGACGGCACGAATGCGCCGGTGGCCGTGCTTGCCTCGCGGGCGCACGGCGACAATGCCGAGCTGAAGCGCGGCGCCGCCGTCTATCCGGTGCCGAAGGTGGCGCCGGTGCCGGTCTCGATCGTACCCTGGCCGCAGGCTGTTGCGGTCTCCGGTCAGTTGCTGGCGCCTCCGGGCCTCGATCTGAAGCCTGAAGGCAGCGAGGCTTCCGCCGCCGCCAAGGCCTTTGCCGATCTCACCGCAAGCCTGTTTCCGGTCGAGGGCATCGTCCGGCCGGCGGCGGAGGGTGGCTTCCCGGTCGAATTGGCAAAGGCGATCGATCTTGGTCCGGAGGCCTACACGATCCGCTTCTCGCCCGCTGGCGTTGCCGTTTCGGGCGGTAGCGAGACGGGCATCCTCTACGGCCTTATCACGCTCGGTCAGGTCCTGCGCGGGGCGCGGTCGCATTCGGGCACCTTCGTGTTTCCGACGGGCGGCGAGATCAAAGACGAGCCGGCGCTCGCCTGGCGCGGCACCCATCTCGACGTCGCCCGGCAGTTCTACAGCACAGCGGAAGTCGAGCGCTTCCTGCAGCTGATGGCCTGGAACAAGCTCAATCGTTTCCACTGGCACCTGACCGATGACGAGGCCTGGCGTATCGAGATCGACGCCTATCCGGCGCTGACCGAAATCGGCGCCTGGCGTGGCCACGGCCGCAAGATCCCGCCGCTGCTCGGCTCCGGTCCTGAACCGACCGGCGGCTATTACACCAAGGCGGCGGTCCGCCAGATCGTGGCGCTTGCAGCAAACCTCGGCATCGAGGTAATGCCGGAAATCGACATTCCCGGACATTCCTATGCCATGCTGCAGGCGATCCCGGAGCTGCGCGATCCCGACGAGAAGGGCAGCTATCATTCGGTCCAGGGCTTCCCGGACAATTGCCTCAACCCGGCGCGCGAAGAGACCTATCGCGTGCTGGAGATCATCTTCGACGAGTTGATCGAGCTCTTCCCGATGCGGGCGATCCATGTCGGCGCCGACGAGGTGCCGCTCGGCGCCTGGTCCGGTTCGCCGGAAGCACTGGCACGGCTGCGCGCGCTCGCCGGCGACGAGGTCGCCGAAACCCATGCCAAGCGGCTGAACGTCGTCACCAACACCCACGGTGCCGACGAGATCGACGGCTCGGGTGCAGCGGTGCTGCAGGGCGAGTTCCTGGCCCGCGTCCAGAAATTCCTGGCAAGCCGCGATTGCGTCACCGGCGGATGGCAGGAGGCGGCCCACGGCAATGTCATCGACAAGGCGAAATCGCTGCTCTTCGGCTGGCGCACGGTCGAGGCATCGGCAGCACTCGCCGAGGAAGGCTATGACATCGTCGTCTGCCCCGGCCAGGTCTACTATCTCGATATGGCCAACAGCCCCGCCTGGTCGGAGCCGGGCGGTAGCTGGGCCGGCTGGTCGGATCCGGAAAAGCTCTACACCTTCGATCCCGTGGAAGGCTGGACGGATGCCCAGAAGAAGCATCTGCTCGGCGTGCAATGCTGCATCTGGTCCGAACCGATGACCGACCGCGCCGTCTTCGATCGGCTCGTCTTCCCCCGGCTTTCGGCGCTCGCCGAAACCGGCTGGACCAAGCCGGAGCGCAAGTCGTTCAAGCGTTTCGAGGCCCTGGTCGGGCTGATGCCGGTACTCTACGGCTTCTATGCAGCGGAGTAAGAACGATTGAGTTTCCAGTTTTCGTCTGGGCTTGGCCAGGCGATGGATTGGATAGGTGAACGGCGGCTTGAGCCGCCGTTTGTCGTTGCGAGACAACCGGACGCATGCCTGTGGTCAGTAGGTGAGGTTTGGATTTTCGTGCTTGTGCGCTGGAGCACGGCACGCAAGAGTAAGCATCGATCCGCGGCAATCCGCGGAGATATAGTAGTTTCCCGAGGCCACGTTATCGATGCGAAGACTCCCTGGATTGTCGGCGATGAAGGTCTTCGAAGTGGTCGGGCAGACCCGCAGCTTCACGCGGGCGGCAGAACGGCTCAACCTCACGCAAAGCGCCGTCAGCCGGCAGGTGCGCAATCTCGAGGACGAACTTGGCGAAGACCTGCTCATCCGCCGCCACCACCATCTCGAATTGACGCCGGCCGGCGCCGAATTGCTGGCGACGATCCAGGAGGCGTTTCACAGCATCGAGGTGTCGCTGCGCAGCATCACCGAGAAGAGCAACCAGAACCGGTTGCGGGTCAACGTTCCGCCGACCTTTGCCAAGCGTTGGCTGCTGCCGCGCCTGCCGCGACTGCGCGCAGCTTTGCCGGACGTCGACATCAGCCTCAGCACCGAGGCCACGGACACGCTTGCCGAGCGCGGTCTTCTCGACTGCGCCATCCGCTTCGGCGACGGCGAGTGGCCGATGCTGGATGCCAGCATTCTGATGACGGAGCGGCATGTGGTTGTCTGTGCGCCATCGCTGCTCCAAGGGGTGAGTGTCGAGGGTCCGGCAGACCTCCAACGCTTTACCTTCCTGCATGTATTGGCCTCGCCCGATCGGCGCTACCTGACCTGGCGCCATTGGCTCGATGCGGCCGGATTCCAGGATGTCGATACGCGCGGCGGGCTGGAGTTCGACCTGCTCGACCTTGCGATCGAGGCGGCCTGCGCGGGTCTGGGCGTCACCGTTGCCGATCGTTCGATGGTGCGGGTTCAGTTGGAAACTGGGCAGCTCGTGCAACTCTTCGATGTCGAAGTCGAGGGGCATGAGTCCTACTGGTTCGTGACGCGGCCCCAGGCAGGAACCGACAGCAAGGTCGATGCTTTTCGTGCCTGGCTGCTTACGGAAGTTTCGGCCGACCGCGCGGCCTGAGCCAAGCATTCCATTTTGGAATGCTCTCACTGAAAATTACTCGCTTGTGCCTCCAGGCCTATCGTCGCAACAGTTTCGTGACGGTCTCGGTCGGGGAGAGAGACGGGCCGTCGCTCGTTGTGCTCTCTCCCGCGCAGTCCGCTTGTCCCGCGCGCTTTTGGCGCCCGGAGCCGCGGCCAACACATCCGAGATGCCATGAGCCCCTATCGCAACTTTTCCGGCGGTCGTTTCATCGAAAGCACGTCTGCGATGACGATCGACGTCCGCAATCCGGCAACCGGCCAGATCTTCACATCGGTCCCGGCTGCCACGGATGAGGAGGCAAAAGCGGCAGTCGAGGCAGCCGTGAAGGCGCAGCGCGGCTGGGCGGCGGTGCCGGCTATCCAGCGCGGTGACGCGCTCCGCCGACTGGCGACCGTATTGGAAAAACGGGCCGAGAACATCGGCGCTGCCCTGGCAAAGGAGTCGGGCAAGAGCCTCGCCGACGCGACCGCCGAGGTCATCTACGGCGCCGAACTGATGCGCTACCACGCCGAATGGGCCCGCCGCATCGAGGGCGAAGTGATCGAGAGCGACAATCCCGGTGAAACGCTGCTCTTGAAGCGTGTTCCGATCGGTGTCGTTGCCGGTCTGATCCCGTTCAACTATCCGATCTACACGCTTGTGCGCAAAATCGCCCCAGCGCTGATAGCGGGTAACGCCGTCGTCGTGCGGCCGAGCAACAACACGCCGACATCCGCCTTCGCCTTTGCCGAAGCGATCGTCGAGTCCGGCCTGCCGGAGGGCCTCGTCAATATCCTCACCATGTCGCATGACGTTGCCAAAACGCTCTGCACCCATCCCGGCGTCGGCATGATCACGCTGACCGGCAGCGTTTCGGCCGGCCGCATCGTGCTCGACTACTGCAAGGAAAACATCGCCAAGCCCTCGCTCGAACTCGGCGGCAAGACGCCTGTCATCGTCGAGCCGGATGCCGACCTCGATGCTGTGGCGCAGGCGATCATCGCCGCCAAGACCGCCCATTGCGGCCAGGTCTGCACCAGCGCCGAGCGGCTCTATGTGCATGAAAGCGTGCATGACACGCTGCTCACCAAGCTGCGGGAGGGCTTTGCAGCCCGCACCTTCGGCGACCGCGCCGAGGATGCGACCCGCATGGGGCCGCTTGCCAATGCCGCCGCGCAAAAGCGCGTGCATGAAATGGTCGAGCAGGCGAAGGCGGAAGGCGGAACGGTCGAGACCGGCGGTTATCTGCCGGAGGGCCCGGGCTACTTCTATCCGCCGACGCTGATTTCCGGCTGCCGCCAGGAGATGGAAATCGTGCGCGAAGAGGTCTTCGGTCCGGTGCTTGCGGTGATCCGCTATTCCACCTTCGAGGACGCGCTGGCGCTGGCGAGCGACCATCAGTTCGGCCTGAGCTCGGTGCTCTTCACCGAGAACTATCGCACCGTCATGCGGGCCAGCGACGCGATCGAGGCGGGCGAGCTCTATGTCAACCGCTTCCCGGCCGATCCCTATCAGGGCTTCCATGCCGGCTGGAAACGCTCGGGCCTCGGCGGCGACGACGGCAAGCACGGCATGCTGGAATTCACCCAGACGCGCCTCGTCGTCCTGAAACACTGATCATTTGAAATGACGCAATTCCGGACGGGAACCGGAATTGTTCGGACATCAACATCAAGACCGGACCGATGGCATTGCTCCCGCCATCGGTCGGGGAGGAGACGACCTTTGAGCTCAATTTCCGAAACAGACATCGCTGCGCCGTCCGTGTCGGCCCGCAGCCGTTATCTGCAACTGGCGCTGATCGTGATCGCCGCCGGCGCGATCTATCCGATCCTCTATCTGCGCCAATCCTACCAGACGACGATGTTGGAGGTGCTGAAGCTCTCGAACACCGAGCTTGGCGTCCTCTATTCCATCCTCGGGACCAGCTTCCTCGTCGGCTACCTGCCGAGCGGCTGGCTCGCCGACCGGGTCCAGCCGCGCATCCTCATTCTCATCTCCATGGTCGGCACCGGTCTGCTCGGCCTCTGGTACGCGACGCTGCCCGGCTACTCATCGCTCCTCGTCATCTACTGCGGTTTCGGCGTCACGACGGGCCTGACGTTTTGGGCGGCGACGCTGAAGCAGGTGAACCTGATTGCCGGCGCCAATGAGCAGGGACGCTTCTTCGGCATTCTCGACGGCGGCCGCGGCCTCGTCGAGGCGCTGCTGGCGAGCGTCGCCATAGCGCTCTTCGTCTTCACGACGGAAACGCGCGGTGCCGGTCTGGCAACCGGTTTCCGTGATGTCGTGCTGCTCTATGCCGTCTTCTGCATCGTCGTCGGCATTGCCTATTTCGCCGTGTCGCAGCCCGTCGCTGTCGACAAGAGCGCGCGCAAGCGCGAGGGCAACCTGCTCGCCGACACCAAGACGCTGCTCCGCATCCCCGAGGTCTGGCTCGTCGCCGCCATCATCTTCTGCGGCTATCACGTGTTCCTCGCGACCTACAGCTTCTCGGCCTATCTGCAGGAAGGCGGATTCGGCATTTCCGCCGCAATGGCCGGCCTGATCGTCACGATCAAGCTCTGGCTGCGCCCGGTCGGCGGTATCGGCGGCGGCTTGCTCGGTGACCGCTTCGGAAAAACCGGCATCCTGCTCCTGAGCTTCATCGTTGCCGCCGCCAGCCTCGTGGCGATGATCGCCCTGCCGGGCATCGGCTCCACGATCCTCTTCGTCGGGCTGGTGCTGCTCGTCGGCCTCATCACCTATACGATCCGTGGTCTCTACTGGGCGATCCTCGACGATTGCCAGGTGCCTGCAAACATCACCGGCCTTGCGATCGGCATCATCTCGCTCGTCGGCTACGCGCCCGACACCTACCTGCCGCTGGTCAACGGATATCTCTCGGACCGCTATCCGGGCATCGCCGGCTACCAGTTCTATTTCGGCTACATCGCCGCCATCTGCGTCCTCGGCGCCATCGCCACCCTGGCGCTGATGGCCCGCCTCAAGAAAAAGGGATGACCCCATGAAGATCGCGTCTCTCAAGACCTATGCCGTCGCCGTCCCGCCGCCGCATGTGGGTGGCATGTACTGGATCTTCGTGCGCCTCACGACCGCCTGCGGCATCGAGGGCATCGGCGAGATCTACGCCACCTCGTTCCATCCGAAGGCGCTGATGCCGCTGATCGAGGACGTCTTCGAGCGGCATCTGCTCGGGCATGACCCGCACCAGATCGAGCGCTTCTGGCGCTCGGCCTATTCGAGCGGTTTCACCCAGCGCCCGGACCCGACGATGATGGGCATCGTCTCGGGCCTTGAGATTGCCTGCTGGGACATCATCGGCAAGGCAGCCGGCCGGCCGGTCGCAGACCTCTTGGGCGGCACGGTGCACGAGAAGTTGCGCGCCTATACCTATCTCTACCCGAAGAATGCGGCCGGCGAGTTCGATTTCAACGACCCGGATCTCGCCGCCGAATGTGCCGTCGAAATGGTCGAAATGGGCTTTACCGCCGTCAAGTTCGACCCGGCCGGTCCGTATACCAACTATTCCGGCCATCAGCTTTCGCTTGGCGTGATGGACCGCTCGGAGGAATTCTGCCGCAAGATCCGCGATGCGGTCGGAAGCAGCGCCGACCTGCTCTTCGGCACCCACGGTCAGATGGTGCCGTCCTCGGCGATCCGGCTGGCCCGACGGCTTGAGAAATACGACCCGCTCTGGTTCGAAGAGCCGGTTCCACCGGGCCAGGAAGCGGCGATGGCCGAGGTGGCGCGCGCGACCTCCATTCCGATTTCGACCGGTGAGCGCCTGACGACCAAATATGAGTTCCAGCGCATCCTCGAACTGAAGGCTGCCTCGATCCTGCAGATGAACGTCGCACGCGTCGGCGGACTGCTGGAAGCGAAGAAGATCGCCGGCATGGCCGAGGCCTGTTACGCCCTGATCGCGCCGCATCTCTACAACGGCCCGGTGGGCGCCGCCGCCAGCATCCAGCTTTCGGCGGCGACGCCGAACTTCCTCATCCATGAGGCGATCCTCGATTTCAGCGGGTTTCATGCGGATGTGCTGAAGACCAAGCTCGTGGTCGAAGATGGCTACATCATCCCGTCACGCGAGCCTGGCCTTGGCATCGAACTCAACATGGACGTCGTCGAGAAGCACACGCCCTATACCGGCGAGCGTCTGCACCTGCAGATGGACAGCCGGCCGGCGGATGTGAAGGCCTTTGCGCCGGCACGCGGATAACAGCGACGATAGGACTTCGAGATGATCTACGACTACATCATCGTCGGCGCCGGGTCGGCGGGCTGCATCCTTGCGAGCCGGCTCAGCGAAAACGGTCGCCACACGGTGCTTCTGATCGAGGCCGGCGGCAACGACAATTCCTTCTGGTTCAAGATCCCGGTCGGCTACGCCCGCAGCTACTACAATCCCGCGGTCAACTGGATGTATTCGAGCGAGCCCGAGGCCGCGCTTCAGGATCGCAGCATCTACGTGCCGCGTGGCAAGGTGCAGGGCGGATCGGGCTCGATCAACGCGATGATCTATGTGCGCGGCGCGCGCGACGACTTCGACGATTGGAAGAGCGCCGGCAATTCCGGCTGGGGCTATGACGAGGTGTTGCCCTATTTCCGCCGGCTGGAAACCCATGCGCGCGGCTCGTCCGAGTGGCACGGCGGCGAAGGTCCGATCCACATCACGCCGATGCGCGGCATGACGCACCCGATCACCGACGCATTTCTGGAAAGCTGCGGATCGCTGCAGCTGCCGCTCAACGAGGATTTCAACGGTGCCTCGATCGAGGGCGCCGGTGTCTACGACGTCAACACCAACAATGGCCGCCGCTCGCATTCGAGCGCGGAGTACCTGCGGCCCGCCCTCAAGCGTCCGAATCTGACGATCGAACGCTATGCGCAGGCCGAGCGGCTGGTCTTTGGTGAAGACGGGCGTGTGACCGGCGTCGATGTCATCCAGAACGGGACGCGGCGGCGCTTCACGGCCGGGCGCGAGGTCATCCTGGCCGCCGGCGCGGTCGGTAGCCCGCAACTGCTGCAGGTCTCGGGCATCGGCGACGGCAAGGCGCTGTCGTCAGCGGGCGTGGAAACGCGCCGGCATCTGCCGGCCGTCGGGCAGAACCTGCAGGATCACCTCTGCGCCAGCTTCTATTATCGCGCGACGATCCCGACGCTCAACGACGAGTTCGGCAGCCTCTTCGGCCAGATGCGTCTCGGCCTGCAATATCTCTTGACCGGCAAGGGACCGTTCTCGATGAGCGTCAACCAGGCGGGCGGTTTCTTCCGCGGCCGGCCCGACGAAGAGCGGCCGAACATCCAGCTTTACTTCAACCCGCTCTCCTACCGGATCCCGAAGGACCCGAAGGCCGGGCTGAAGCCGGAGCCCTATCCCGGCTACCTGATCTGCTTCAACTCCTGCCGCCCGACCAGCCGCGGCAGCATCTCGATCGCGTCCGGCGACCCCTTGGCGAAGCCGTTGATCCGACCGAACTATCTGACGACCGATCGCGATATCGACGAGGTGTTGCAGGGCAGCCGGCTCGTCCGGCGCATCGCATCTGCCTCGGCGCTCTCTTCGCTGACGGCAGAAGAAATTTCGCCGACGCCGCGCGTCGAAAGCGACGAAGCGTTGATGGACTATTTCCGAGAAAACTCGGGCTCGATCTACCACCTCTGCGGCACATGCGCGATGGGGCCGGACCAGTCGAGTTCGGTGGTCGACAGCCGCCTGAAGGTCCACGGTGTTCCCGGCCTGCGCGTCGTCGATGCCTCGATCTTCCCCAACATCACCGCCGGCAACATCAACGCGCCGACGATGATGGTCGCGGAAAAGGGCGCCGATCTGATCCTTGCGGATGCAGCCTGACGCTTGCGCGACGCTTCCCCGTCTCGAAGGCGGGGGAAGCGGACGCGGACCGACTGGCGGCGCTCGGGCGTCGGCCGCGGTCACCTGTGATTTGCCATCGTCGATTGAGCGTGACTATACTTCCCCCACTTCATAGCCGCCCACATCAGGTGCTTGCCCCTACCCGAACGATCGTTGCCACCGCGCTCGACGCGGCGAGGCCACGGTCATTGAATTTTGGCAATGCGCCGCGAGCCTGCGAGGGAGAGACGCATGCCGAGTTCCCGCTTGAAGACCCCGTCGATTACGTTGCTTGTTGCATCGAGCCTGACGCCCTGGGCGGTGCAGGCGGCCTCACCCGAGCCCGTGAAGGCGGAGCATGGCATGGTGGTCTCCGCCCAGCACCTGGCGTCCGATGTCGGTGTTGCCGTGCTGAAAAGCGGCGGCAACGCGGTGGATGCGGCCGTTGCCGTCGGCTATGCGCTGGCCGTCACCTATCCGACCGCCGGCAATATCGGCGGCGGCGGTTTCATGACGATCCGCTTCAAGGACGGCAAAACGACGTTCCTCGACTTCCGCGAACGCGCGCCGCAAGCTGCGACCAAGACCATGTATCTCGACGCAAAGGGCAATGTCGTCGATGGCCTGAGCACCGAGGGCTATCTCGCCGTCGGTGTGCCCGGTCCGGTCATGGGCTTTGAAACGGCGCGCAGCCGCTACGGCACCAAGCCGCTTTCCGAATTGATCGCGCCGGCGATCGCGCTTGCCAAGGACGGCTTCGTGCTGGAGCAGGGCGATATCGATTCCTTCGAGGGCGAGACGGACAGGCTCGCCAAGGATCCGGCAGCCGCCGCCATCTTCCTGAAGGACGGCAAGCCTTTCGTCGCCGGCGAGAAGCTTGTCCAGGCCGACCTTGCCGCATCGCTTTCGAGCATCGCCGAGAAGGGCACCGACGCTTTCTACAAAGGGGCGATTGCCGATCAGATCGTCAAGGCGAGCGCCGATAAGGGCGGCATTCTGGCGAAAGCGGATTTCGAGCGTTACGCCGTGCGCGAACTGGAGCCGGTCAAGTGCAACTACCGCGGCTATGACATCGTCTCCTCGCCACCGCCGTCCTCAGGTGGCGTGATCATCTGCGAAATCCTCAACGTGCTCGAAGGTTATCCGATTTCCTACATGGGCTATGGCGCGGCCGAGACCGTGCATGTGATGATCGAGGCCATGCGCCACGCCTATGTCGACCGCAACACGGCGCTCGGCGATCCTGATTTCGTCGAGAACCCCGTCAGCAAGCTCACCGACAAGGCCTACGCCGAGGAAATCCGTGGCAAGATCGACCCGTTTCGCGCCGGCGTTTCGGCGACGCTGATCCCCAAGGGCTTCGGCGAAAGCAAGGAGACGACGCACTATTCGATCATCGACGACGAGGGCAATGCCGTCGCCGTCACCTACACGCTGAACGGCTCCTTCGGGGCCGGCGTGGTGGCGCCCGGAACCGGCATTCTGCTCAACAACGAGATGGACGATTTCACCGCCAAACCCGGCGTGCCCAATCTCTACGGGCTGGTGCAGGGCGAGGCCAATGCGATCGCGCCCGGCAAGACGCCGCTGTCGTCGATGAGCCCGACGATCATTTCCAAGGATGGCAAGCCCTTCATGGTGATTGGCAGCCCCGGTGGCGCGCGCATCATCACCATCACGCTGGAAGCGATCCTCAACGTCATCGACCACGGCATGAACATCCAGGAGGCGGTCGACGCACCGCGCATCCACCACCAGTGGCTGCCGGACAAGGTGTTCATGGAGCCTTATGCGCTCTCGCCCGATACCCGCAAGTTGCTGTCGGCCATGGGCCACAATGTCCAGATCGACGAAAGCTGGACGATCTGGGGGCAGGCGACCGGCATTCTCGTTGGCGGCGAGAGCCTGTCTGAAATCAACGCTGGAGGTGGCGCCCGCTACAATGGCGCGGTCGACAGCCGCATCGGCGCGGGCGCTGCGCGCGGCTATTAGAGCCCGCGCGAAACGGCGTACAAACCGTGCCTTGGCACCGATTAAGGGCGGCGGATCGCCGGTTCGCCGCTCGATTTCGCGCATGCCACCACCACGTGCTCACGCGAAAAAGATTTGAAAGCGGTTCCGGTTGAATTTATTATGTTTTCAGAGCGTGCGACCGCACGCGATCGTACGCTTTGGCCAAGCTTCATTCGTGGAGGTTGTCATGGCACTGATGGAAGGAAAGAAAGCACAGGACTGGATCAATCTGGTTCTTGCAATCTGCCTGTTCGTCTCCCCCTGGATCATGGGTTTCGTTGTCGAGAGCGTTCCGGCCTGGAACGCCTGGGGCGCCGGCGTCGTGCTCGGCGTTCTGGCGATCGCGACGCTTGCCATGTTTGCGGAATGGGAAGAATGGGCAAGCCTCATCGTCGGGCTCTGGCTGATCGCTTCACCCTGGCTGCTCGGTTTCTCGACCAGTCCCAACCCCATGTGGACGCATGTCGTCCTCGGGGCGCTGGTGACCGTGCTCGCGATCTGGGCCGTCTGGGACGAACGTCAGCATCCGCATGCGCATGCATGACGATGAGTAAGGAAGGATCGCGGCCCGGCGCCGCAGCGCCGGGCCGCGAGCAAATCTGAAAACCGCGAGGAGCCATCCTCTTCGGATTTGCGTGATTTCAAACCTCAGGGCTCTTCGAACCGTCCAAATGGGTCGGCGCATCGGCCCCCCTTACGGTGCCTTCGACAACGGCGTGCAAAGAGTGCGCTGAGACTTCCCGAGCGGCGGGGTAGGTTCTCGACTGCCCGTCGGCAGCGAGGTCGTTGAAGCAGGCTTTGCACCTGCTGAAAATCACTGCCGGCCCGCCATGACATCTTGGTCATTCAGCGATTGCGCACGCCCGCTGTGCGCGCCTGTTGCGCAATTGGATAATACCAATATAACGCCAATCAGCGACTGTTTCGGAACGCGCGCGCAACTTGTATTCGCTATCTGTAAGAAATGTAACACAAATTATTCCAGCTTTGCGCGCCATCCCGGCTGGTTGCGCTGCCGCGAGCTGGACAGGTGGTCATGTTTTGGTATTTCTAATATTGGCCGCAAGGAGATGGCCAAATCGCAAGTGAATACGGAAACGCTATCGGCCCAAGGGCGACAAAGCCGGCGGGCAACCGGAAAACTGGGAGATTTAAATGAAGCCGAGTTCCATTTTTGCCCCCTCGGGGTCGACCGTGACTGCATCGGGCACCCCGCGTTCGGTAAAGGCGCGCAGCGCAAGGCGTCGCCTCCTTGGACTGTTGACAGCGACTGCGTGTCTCATTTCAGCCCTTCCGGCCGTCGCCTTCGACCAGGCCAACGCTGCCCGTATCAAACAGCTGGTCGATACCGGCATGCAGTATTACTGGTCGGGCGGCGACGTCAAAAAGGCGGAAGCCGAGGTCTTCAAGGGCATTACGCTCCATGGCAAATATGATGTCGTGGAGGAAGCCTTCAAGGAAGCGGCGACGCTCGCGCCTGAGCGGTTGGACTTCCAATATGCCGTAGCGGCGACCCAGATCATCCAGAAGAAACTCGACGACGCCCAGGCGACCTTCCAGGGCATCCTTGGCAAGGACCCGACCGCTTTTGATGCGCAAAGCTGGCTGGAGGCCATCGCCCGTATTCGTGGCGATGAGACCAGCGCGGCGCTTGCCCACCAGGCCCTGGCCGGTCTCGATCGCGAGCGGGCGGAAGAGTACCGCAAGCGGTTCGTTCGGGCAGAACAGATCATGGCTGAAAAGCCGAACTTCGACGTCCCGACCGTGTCAGGCAAAGTCGTGATCGTCGCGCTGGGTTATGCGCTCGCCGATGACGGCAAGGCGCAGCAAACTCTGCTCGACCGTCTCGAGGTGACGTTGAAGGCCGCCGAGGCCAATCCGACAGCGCTTGTTATGGTGAGTGGCGGCGTGCCGAAAAATGGCGTTACGGAAGGTGACGTCATGTCCAAGTGGCTGGTCGACAAGGGTATCAGCCGCGATCGCATCATGATTGAGGACAAGTCGAAAGACACGATCGGCAATGTGATCAATGCCGCCAATCTCCTTGTGCGGCATCAGGCCGACACGGTAATCCTGGTGACCAGTTCCAGCCACATGCGCCGTGCGCGCGCCGTCATGGAGGATGCCTTGAGGCAGCGCGATCTGCCATCGGCAGTGGTGCCGCTGAATGCACTGGACGCGCCAACCCAGGATGAAGCCGCAAAGGTCGGGGCTGACGAGCGGTTGGTCATATACCGTGATCTGATGCGTGTTTCGGGCGTATGGGCCTATCCGGGGCTGCAGCAGTAGCCATCGAAACATCCCCCGAAACCTGATGCTTGCGCGTCCCACTCTTGCATTTAAGGGTGGGACGCGTGCGTTTCGGGTTCAGTTTGAGAATGCGCAGGTCGCGCGTGTGGCGCGCGGGAAGAGGCTGCGTTCTTCCGGGGGGCCAACATAACGCTTCCCATCGGTCCTGCTTTGCCCTAGAAGGCGCGCCGTAATCCGGTCGCAGCCTACCCGGTCAAAACAAGGACACCTATCATGAAGACAATCGTCATCTGCTCCGGCGGATTGGACTCGGTATCGCTTGCCCACAAGGTCGCAGCCGAGCACGAACTCATTGGCCTGCTCTCCTTCGACTATGGCCAGCGACACCGCAAGGAACTGGACTATGCCGTCGCCTGCGCCAAGCGGCTCGGCGTTCCGCATCAGATCATCGACATCCGCGCCATCGGCGCCCATCTCACCGGATCGGCGCTGACGGACGATGTCGACGTGCCCGACGGGCACTATGCCGAGGAAACGATGAAGGCGACGGTGGTTCCGAACCGCAACGCCATCATGCTCGCCATCGCCTTCGGGCTGGCGGCGGCACAGAAGGCGGATGCGGTGGCGGTCGCCGTGCATGGCGGCGACCATTTCATCTACCCCGACTGCCGTCCCGGCTTCATCGACGCGTTCCAGGCGATGCAGAACCACGCACTCGACGGTTACGCCGACGTCAGGCTCTACGCGCCCTATGTGACGATCTCCAAGGCGGACATCGTCACCGACGGTGCGAGCCACGGAACGCCCTTTGCCGAGACCTGGTCCTGTTACAAGGGCGGAGCGCGCCATTGCGGCCGCTGCGGCACCTGCGTCGAGCGACGCGAAGCTTTTCACCTGGCCGGGCTCGCCGACCCGACCGACTATGAGGATCCGGATTTCTGGGTGGCGGCGACGTCGGCCTTCGCGGCCGAGGAGGTGAAGTGATGTTCCGGATCACCAAGGAATTCCATTTCTCGGCCTCGCACCAACTGAAGAGCCTGCCGGCGGAGCATCAATGCGCCCGGCTGCACGGCCACAACTACGTCGTCGAAGTCGAACTTGCCGGCGCCGAGCTCAACGAACACGGCTTCGTGCGCGACTATCACGAGCTTTCGCCGCTGAAGCGCTACATCGACGAGAGCTTCGACCACCGCCATCTGAACGAGGTTCTCGGCCACGACCGGGTGACGGCCGAATGCCTGGCGAAGCATTTCTACGACTGGTGCAAGGCAAGGCTGCCGGAAACGTCGGCGGTGCGGGTTAGCGAGACGCCGAAGACCTGGGCGGAATACCGGCCATGAGCGGGTCGGCAGAAGCGCGCATCCGTGTCAGCGAAATCTTCGGGCCGACGATCCAGGGTGAGGGTATCCTGATCGGGCTGCCGACCGTGTTCGTGCGCGCGGGCGGCTGCGATTATCGCTGCAGCTGGTGCGACACGCTGCACGCGGTCGACAGCGAATACCGCGATCAATGGCTGCCGATGGGTGTCGAGGAGATCTGGCAGGAGGTCGTCAAGCTTTCCGGCGGCAAGCCGCTGACGGTCTCGCTTTCCGGTGGAAACCCGGCGATCCAGCCGCTGGCTCCCCTGATCGCACGCGGACGCAAGGAGGGGTACCGCTTCGCGCTGGAGACGCAGGGCAGCCTCGCCAAGGACTGGTTTGCCGATCTCGACGTACTGGTCTTGAGTCCGAAACCGCCGTCGAGCGGCATGGAGACGGATTGGCATGCTTTCGACGACTGTCTTTGCATGGCAGCGGATGGGCCGCAGGTGGCGCTGAAGATTGTCGTCTTCGACGAACGCGACTATGCCTATGCCCGGGACGCGGCGGAGCGCTACCCGCATCTGCCGCTCTATCTGCAGCCCGGCAACGATACCCCGCCACCGCCTGAGGATGACGACGCTCAGGTGGACATCGACGGCATCATCGATCGCATGCTGTGGCTCGTCGGCAAGGTGACGGAGGATCGCTGGTTCGAAGCGCGCGTGTTGCCGCAACTGCATGTCCTGCTCTGGGGTAACCGGCGCGGCGTGTAGACGGCAGGTGCCGTTGCCCCTTTGCGCGATTGGACAACGGTCCGCCGCTATGATCCAAAAGGCGGGGTAACGCGCACCGAGGGCGATCATGCTGGTTCATACGAAACGGGTCTACGAACCGAAGGCCAATAGCGACGGCACGCGCATTCTCGTCGATCGCCTCTGGCCACGCGGAATGACGAAGGCGGAAGCGGCCGTTGACCTGTGGCTGAAGGAAATCGCCCCGTCGACCGAGCTGCGCCGCTGGTTTCATGGCGACCAGGGCAACTGGGCCGATTTCAGCGAGCGCTATTTGGCCGAACTGGAGGGCAACCAGGCGGCCGTCGACCAGCTGCGCCAGCGGATCGCCGCCGGTTCCGTGACCTTTCTCTACAGCGTGAAGGACGAGATCTACAACCACGCGGAGCTTCTCAAGGCCTATATGCTGCACCGTCGATAGCCGCCCGCCAGGCGGAGATAGAAGGCTAATTTAGTGGATCGCGCAACGCCGGCGGGCATCGCGGCGGATAGGAAAACAACGAAAGCGCGAATTTCTTGATCCGCGGTGTCGGGAAGCGCATCCGCCGTGCGTCTTAATCTCGACGCCGGTGTTGGGCCGGCCACACAACAAGGAGATTGAGAATGTTTCGCACCGCTTTGATTGCAGGCGCCCTGCTGCTCTCCGGCACTGCATTTGCCGTGGCCGAGCCGGTGGGCAATCGCGTCGATGTCAACGGCATGAAGATGTACTACGAGGTCTCGGGCGAGGGCGAGCCGCTGGTCGTTCTGCACGGCGCCTATATGAACATTTCGTCGATGGGGGCGATCATTCCGAAGCTGGCCGAGACCCACAAAGTCTATGCGGTTGAGCTGCAGGGTCATGGCCGCACCACCGATATCGACCGGCCGATCACCTATCCGAACCTCGCCGACGACGTCGCCGCCTTCATGGATGCGGTGAAGCTCGAAAAGGCGGATGTCTTCGGCTACTCGATGGGCGCGGCCGCCGCCCTGCAGCTGGCGATCCGCCACCCGGAAAAGGTGAACAAGCTTGCGGCCGCATCCGTCGCCTATGATGCCGAGGGTTGGCAGCCGGAATTCAAGGCCGTGATCCCGCAGATGACCGTGGAGATGATCGTCGGCCTGCCCTTTGCCGAGGATTATCGCAAGCTCGCCGCCAATCCGGACGGCTTCCCGGAACTGGCCCGCAAGCTCATCCAGCTCGAAAAGGAGCCCATGGCCTGGGAGGCGGACGTCAAGGCGCTGAAGGCACCGGTTCTGATCATTGCCGGCGACGCCGATGTGGCGACGCTCGATCACAACGTCGCGATGTTCCGCCTGCTCGGCGGCGGCGCGATGGGCGACATGGGCAAGCCGCTTTCGGCTTCGCGTCTCGCCATCCTGCCGGCAACGTCGCACACGGCGGTCATCAATCAGACGGACCTGCTCTACGCCTTCATCGAGCCTTTCCTGAAGGGTGAGACGCCGAAGGGCATGTTCCCGTAACAACAACGAACGGCGCCATCTTCGCAGGCGGCGCCGTTCTGCCATGGTGGATATTCTCTAGCGCAGGCGCTTGCCGTCTGCGTCGAACACCAGAGCGGCCGTGGGGTCGAAGCGGGCGGCGATGCTGTCGCCGGACTTCAGGCCGCGGCCGTTTTTCGTTTCGATGATGATCAGTTCGCCGTCGCCGTGCCGGGCATAGGCAAAGGTCTCGCCGCCCAGATGCTCCAGCATGTCGATCGTCAGGTCGAGGCTCGCCGAGCCACTGTCGCCGAAATGCTCCGGGCGAATGCCGATGGTGACGGTGCTGCCGGATGTGGCGTCCTTGACCGCAATCGGCAGCGTCGCATTGCCGAAATCCGGCAGGCGGACATGCTTTTCCCCGCCGGCACCCGTTTCGACGATCCCCTTCAAAAAGTTCATTTTCGGCGAGCCGATGAAACCGGCGACGAAGAGATTGGCGGGATCGTCGTAAAGGTCGAGCGGCGAGCCGACCTGCTCGACCACACCGCCGCGCATGACGACGATCTTGTCGGCAAGCGTCATCGCCTCGACCTGGTCGTGGGTGACGTAGACGATCGTGGTCTGAAGCTTCTTGTGCAGTCTGGCGATTTCGATGCGCATGTGCACGCGCAGTTCAGCATCGAGGTTCGACAGCGGCTCGTCGAAGAGAAAGATCTTCGGATGCCGCACGATCGCCCGGCCGATCGCCACGCGCTGGCGCTGGCCGCCCGAAAGCTGCTTCGGCTTGCGGTCGAGCAGCGGTCCGAGCTCCAGGATGTTCGCGGCTTCGCCGACGCGCTGCGCGATCTCGGCCTTCGGCACGCCGGCAAAACGCAGCGCGAAGCCCATGTTCTCCCGGACCGTCATATGCGGGTAGAGTGCATAGGACTGGAAGACCATGGCGATGCCGCGCTTGGAGGGGTCGACATCGTTCATGCGCTCGCCGCCGATGGTGAGATCACCGGACGTGATCTCCTCGAGGCCGGCGATCATCCGAAGCAGGGTCGACTTGCCGCAACCGGACGGCCCGACGAAGACGACGAATTCGCCGGTCTTGATGTCGAGGTCGACACCCTTAATGACCTCGAAGGTGCCATAGGACTTTCTGACGTCTTTAAGTTGGAGTTCGCTCATGCAGCCGCCGCCTCGTCCGACACTGCCGAAAGCTCCAGTCTCACGGTGCCGAGCCGGGTCGAAGTCACCACGACTGCGATGCCGCCGGCAGCCCCCGTCGTTTCCAGCCAGAAACCGGTCGAACCGCCCTGGAAAACCAGGCGCTCAGGCCCGACCAGGCGGGCAGGGCCGGTGACGGTGACATCGACCGCATCGTTGAGGAAGGGCAACACGTTGCCGGCCTGATCGAGTGCGCGCACGATCACCCGCACGCTGTCGCGCCCTTCGGCCCTGAGTGCCGTACTGTCGGCGACCACCTCGAGCGTCGTCGGCACCGGATCGGCGACCATGCGCAGGCTGGCGACGGGCTCGCCGTCGATGAAACCGGTGAAGGCGGCGTCTTCCCACTTCATGCCCCAGACGCCGAGTTCGTCCTTGGTGAAGTGGCGATGGTCGATGACGACGGGCGGATGTGGCAGATGCGGGAAGTTTTCGCGGTCCGGGCCGACGCGCTTGACGAGCGAACCGTATTTCAGCTCGACCTCGTCGCAATTGGTAAGCACGATCAACGGCAGAACACCGCCGATGTTGCGCTCGCCGCGTGCCCAGAAGGTGACGGGCTTCATCACCACGCCCTCCGACGGTTCGCCTTGGCTGGCATAGACATAAGCCGCGAATTTCGGCTGGCGGAACATGTCCATGACACCGTGATAGCAGATCCGGTCGCCGGAGCCGAAGTCCTTGTGGGTGTTGTAGTCGAACATGCACCAGCCGACAGCGCCGGAAATGCTCGGGTCGCCGTAGGCTGCGTTCAGCACTTCCAGATGCCGGCGCACATGCTCGGCCTGGCGCTGCTCTTGGTCGTAGATCTTCGTCGGAAACATGTGACCGCCGAACTCGGTGATCATATAGGGGACCTTGCGGGTGAGACCGGTGCATTCCTGCTGCGGCCGCAGCGCCGTGCGCGGGCGGTTCGCGCCCGGCAGTTCCTCGTTGCCGAGGATGAAGTCGTTCATGGTGTAGACGTCTTCGAGGTACTCGCTGTCGGTAATGTAACGTACGCCGCCGGTCTGCCGCGTCGGGTCGAGTTCGCGCGCCAGCCGGTTGGTCTCGGCGTAGAAATCGTGCGAGTCCTGGGATTCGTTGATGCGCACGCCCCAGATAATGATCGACGGATGGTTCCAGTCGCGCTCGATCATGCGGCGGACATTCTCGATCGCTTCCTGCTTCCAGCTGTCGCCGCCGATATGCTGCCAACCGGGGATTTCCTCGAACACCAGCAGGCCGATGCGGTCGCAATGGTCGAGGAACCATTTTGACTGCGGATAGTGCGAGGTGCGCACGAGATTGCAATGCAGCGTGTTCTTCAGGATTTCCGCGTCGCGCTCTTGTGCCGTGCGGCCCATGGCGTAGCCGACATAGGGGAAGGCCTGGTGGCGGTTGAGGCCGCGGATCTTCAGCGGCCGGCCGTTGAGCTTGAACCCCTCGGTGGTGAATTCGGCCGTGCGGAAGCCGAAGCGCGACGACAGCCGGTCGCTGCCACGGTCGCTGCGCAGTTGCGCCTCGACTTCATAGAGAACGGGGCTGTCGATATCCCAGAGCGAAAGCCCCTTCAGCCCCTTCAGCTCAAGTGTGACGCTCTCGCCGCGGCTTTCGCCTGCAATTTCCGCCAGCACTTTGCCGTTCGCGTCCTTGAGCAGTGCGGTAATTGTGCCGGTGAAGGCCAGTCCTTGCGGATTGGCGAGGTCGCAGCGGATCGAGACGGACTTGGTTTCGCTCAGCGCATCGCGGGTCTCGATCTTGAGATTGGCGATCGAAACGGTATCGGTGACCTTCAGCCACACGTCGCGATAGATGCCGGCATAGGTGAGATAATCGATGCGACCGCCAAACGGCGGGATCTCGGGGTTCTCGCTGCCGTCGATCTTGACGGTGATCAGGTTGTCGCCCTCTCGCAGCTTCTCCGTCAGCCGCGCTTCGAACGGCGTGTAACCGTCCTTGTGGGCGATGATCTCTTCGCCGTTGAGGTAGAGGACGGCGTCGGCCATGGCGGCGTCGAAGACGAGCGAGACTTCGCGACCGTGAAACTCCCGACGCCAGGCGAGCACCTTCTGGTAGGTGAAGGCGCGCTGATAGGAGGTCTCGTCGAAATAGTTGAACGGCAGTTCGACCGCATTGTGCGGCAGGCTGACCGGCTTGCCCACCTGCAGGCGCCCGGCGCTTGCCGCATCGAAGCCTTCTGAGAAAATCCAGGTGTCGTTGAAAGAGGTAACAGAACGCATGATCATTCCTATTTGACTGAGCCCAGCATTCCCTGGACGAATTGGCGTTGCATGAGGAAGAAGACCGCGAGGGTGGGAAGCGTCGCGAGAATGGTGCCGACCATGACGACGCCGTAGTCGGGGTAGTAGGCAGACGCGAGGGAGGAGATGACCAGCGTGATCGTCTTCTGCTCGTTCGACTGCAGCACGATCAGCGGCCAGAGATAGTTGTTCCACGCCGTCATGAAGACGATGATGAAGGCGGCTGCATAGGTCGAGCGCATCACCGGCACGTAGATGAACAGGAAGATCTGCCATTCCTTGAGGCCGTCGACCTTGGCCGCGTCGCGCAGTTCGGACGGGAAGGCCTTGGTGGTCTGGCGGAAGTAGAAGACGATGAAGGCCGAGCCGATCGTCGGCAGCACGACGGCAAGGTGCGTGTTGATCAGCCCCGCCTTGCCCATCATGATGAAGAGCGGAATCATCAGCGCCGCGAACGGGATCATCATCGTGATCAGCATGGCGCTGTAGATCCGATCGCGGCGGCGCGAGCGGAACATCTCGAAGCCGTAGCCGGCAAGCGACGAGACCGCGAGCGTCAGCACCGTCGCCAGAATGGCGATCTTGGCCGAATTCCAGAAGACCAGCGGAGCGTTCACCTGGGTAAAGAAGGTGGCGATGTTGGTGGCAAGTGCACTGCCCGGCATCATCCTGCCCTTGATGATGTCGATCGACGAATTGGTGGCGCCGAGAAGCATCCAGACGAAGGGAAAGATCGAGAGAAAGGCCGTCAGCCCGACGAAGCCGTAGGTGACGATGGTGCCGGCGATACGTGTGGTTCCGTTGCTCATCGGTCGCGCTCCCGTGCCGCGAAGAACTGGAGGCAGGCGAGCAGGGCAACGAGCACGACGATCACATAGGAGACCGTCGCCGCGTAGCCGAAATTCGGCATGAAGCGGAAGGTCAGGTTGTAGATGTAGAGCGAGAGCGTCAGCGTCGCGTTGGACGGTCCGCCTTTGCCTTCGGTCAGGTTATAGACCTCGTCGAAGAGCTGGATCGTGCCGATCGTCGAAATGATCGTCGTGAACAGGATGACGGGTTTCAACAGCGGGATGGTGATGTGGGTGAAGCGTGCCCAGGCGGGCACGCCATCGATCCGGGCGACCTCATAGATCGACTTGTCGATGTTCTGCATCGCCGCGAGGTAGAAGATCATGTTGTAGCCGGTCCAGCGCCAGGTGATCGCGATGATGACGAGGGTTTTTGCCCAGAAGGGATGCGTCAGCCACGGGATCGGCGAGGCGATGAGGCCGACCGCCTCGAGCGTTGAATTGACGATGCCGTCGAGCGCGAACATGCCCTTGAACAGCACCGAATAGGCAACGAGCGAGGTGACGCAGGGCAGGAAGATGGCGGTGCGGAAGAAGCCGCGGCCAACGAGCTTGGGGTTGTTGAGCAGTGACGCCAGGATCAGCGCCAGAAGGATCATGATCGGCACCTGCACGACGAAATAGGTCAGCGTGTTGGTGAGTGCCTTGATGAAGACCGGATCGTTCCAGAGGCGGACGATGTTCGAAAAGCCGGCGAATTTCAGCATCATGCCGCGGCCAGACTGGAATGACATCCAGAGCGACCAGAGGATCGGGTAGATCATGAAAAGCGCGATCAGCCCGAGCGCCGGCGCGACGAACAGCCAGCCATTGACGTTGTAGTATCGGCCGATGCCGCCGCGGCGTGCGAGAGCCATCATCATCCTCATGGGTAAAAGGAGCCGTCGGCCGTGGCTTCTGCCACGGCCGGATGCGGTCAGTCGCGGGAGCGATTACTGGATCTGGGCACTGACTTCAGCGTCGATTGCCTTCAGCACCTCGTCAACCGGCGTGCCCTGGTTCAGGGCCGGCAGCTGCGCGGTGACGGCGGTGTCCGCCTCGTTCGTAAAGACGCCGTAGTTGACCGAGGGTACTTTCGCGAGCCAGTCCGAGAAATTCTGCCAGACCTTTTCGCCGCCGAAGAAGGCATCGGCCTCGCCATAGGCGGCCCCGCTACGGGCAGCGAGCAGCGAGCCGACGGCGCCGCGATCGGTCAGGATCGTCTGGTAGAAATCGACGTCCTTGGCGTAGACCTCGTTCAGGAAGTCGATCGCTTCGGCCTTTTCGGCAGAGCCTTCAAGCACGTACCAGCTCGAGCCGCCGAGGTTGGAGGCATGCGTTGCGCCGTCGATCGACAGCGCCGGGATCGGCGCCACGCCCCACTTGCCGGACTGGTCCGGCTGCGCCTTGACGGTGCCGGTGATCCACACGCCGGTGATGACGGTGGCGACATCGCCCGAGGTGAAGGTACCGACCCAATCGGACCAGCCGGCGGCCGGCTTGTAGATGTTGGCAGACATGATCTTGCCAAGCGTTTCCAGCGACGCCTTCAGCGCCGCGTTGCCGGTGATGTTGGCCTTGCCTTCCTTGTCGAAATACCATTGCCCGGCCGATTGCATGATGATGCGCACGAGGCCTGCGTCGGTTGGGTCGAGACCCATCATCTTCTTGCCGGTCTTGGCCTCGACCTGCTTGCCGATCTCGATGAAGCGATCCCAGGTGATGCCTTGCATGTCCTCGGGCTTGAAGCCGGCCTGCTCCAGATAATCCTTCCGATAGTAGAGCCCGGTGACACCGGAATCGAACGGCATGCCGTAGACCTGGCCATCCAGCGTCATCAGCTCGACCTTGTAGGGAGCGAAGCCGGAATAATCGACGGTGCCGGAGAGCGGCGCGAAGGCGCCGGGGAAGGACTGCAGATACTTCTGCGCGCCGTAGTCTTCGATCAGAACGATGTCAGGCAGGGCGTCCGCGGTGCCGGAGGAAAGGCCGGTCTGCAGCTTCTGCTCGACGTCGGCCTTGGCGAAATCGACGATGTTGAAGGTCACGTCCGGGTGCGTCTTGGTGTAGCGCGCGCCGGCCTCCTTCATGATCGCAACGTTGAAGTTCGGATCCCAGCACCAGATGGTGATTTCCTTGGCCTCGGCGGCCGTGACGGCCAAGAGGCTGGCGCCTGCAAGCGCGATGGCGGCAAAGCGCGGCAGATAGGTACGCATATCCATAGTTTCTCCTCCCTCGAAATTCGTTCCCCGAGACGTTCCTCCTGGTCTCGGCGCGGAGTATTTCGCAAAATTCTGGAGAAGGCAATATTTCAGTAAATTTTTACCACGCGTTTTTTACCGACCGTTTTACGCGCCGGCGGCGGCCGTGCTGCCGCGCCATACCATCTCGGTTCCGAGGATCACCTTCTTCGCGACGTCGCGTCCGGTCAGCCGCTCGACCAGAAGGTCGACGGCCGTCTCGCCGATCACTTCGGCCGGGATCTTAACCGTCGAAAGCGGTGGCCCGAGAAACTGGGCGACGGGAATGTCGTTGAAACTCGCCACAGCGACATCGTCGGGGATCCGCAGGCCCATCTCGTGAATGGCGCGGTAGGCGCCGATCGCCATGTTGTCGTTGCAGGTGACGAGGATCTTGGGTGGATTGGGCTTCGATAGCATCGCCTTGGCGAGCGTATAGCCGCTGTCGGGCGTCAGCTTTTCGACCATACAGAGTTCGGGGTCGTAAAGGCCTGCCTTCGTCATCCAGTGGATGAAGGCGCGGCAGCGGCGTTCCGAATGGATGTCGTCCTTGTCTCTGAAAGCGTCGATCCAGCCGAGAAAGCCGATGCGGCGGTATCCCATGCCGTAAACGCCGTCGAGCAGGCGGTTCATCGCGATCGAGACGTCGCTCATCACACTGTCGTCGACATCATCGTCGGGGGCGAAGTCCGCAAAGACCAGATGGCGGCTGTGCCGCCGCAGCCAGTGCACTTCTTCGCCATAGTGGTGGCCGACGGCGACGACGCCGTTGGCGCCCTGCAGGATTGCCGCCTCCGGCAGATTGCCGTTGTGGAAGACTTTCACCACCTCGATCTTCAGCGCCTGACAGCGGTTCTCGATGCCGAGCCGGACGCCGACATAATAGGGGTCGATCAGTTCCTGGGCAGGCTGAAGGAAATGCACCAGCGCGAATTTCAGGCCCTGCATCGGCCCAGCGCCACGGCCGCGGTTGCGGGGCGTCGCGTAGTTCAACGCCTCGGCCGTTTCGATGATCGCCTGCCGCTTCTTGGTCGAGATCGAAAGGGTCGGATCGTAGTTCAGCACCCGAGAGACTGTTGCCGAGGAGACCCCGACAGCCGAAGCGATTTCCTTGATTGTGACCATATCCAATGTCCTGCCCGCCGCCACTGCCCTCGTTTTGGGCGCGGCGCAATTTTTATTTAGTAAAATTTTGCCTCGGCTTTTTCAATCTCTGGGCGCCTTATTTCGTTGATAGAAAGGGGCGTGCCCGCGCGCGGTCACGCGGCGCGGCTGGTTGCCAGGGCCTGCGCCTGCAGTTCGTCGGAAAGAAACGCCCAAAGTGCGGCGACCGGGCGGGACGCCAGGCCCTGATCGTCGGCGGCGAAAAGTCCAAGCTCGATCACCGGGGCGGGCGGCAGGCCCTCTTCGGCGCCGAGAACCCGCATCGTGTTGGGACGGATGTTGAGATCCAGGAGAACGGCGATGCCAAGCCCCGCCTCGATCATCGACTGGATGGAGGACAGGCTGGCGCTCGTCAGCACCGTGCGCCAGGGACGATCCCCGCCCTTCAGCGCTTCGATCATCTTCTGCCGCCAGGTGCAGACCCCGTCGAAGGTGATGAGCGGCAACGGCCCTTCCGCCGGCACCTCGAAACCGCGTGCGGCAACCCACCGGAGCGGCAGTCGCCAGGTAAGGATCGGCTCGCCGCGGATCAGCGCCGGGTCACCGATCGCGACATCGAGCTGGCCCTGCGACAGCTTTTCCGACAACACGGTGCTTTCGGTCACCGTCAGTTCGAGCGCCACATTCGGATGGCATTCGGCGAAGCGCTGCAGCGCCCTTGGCAGTGAGCCCACGGCAATGTCCTCGATCATGCCGAAGCGGATGGGTCCCTGGAGGGCCTGTCCGGCAAGCGCGCGCCGGGCGCCGGCGCTGAGCCCCAGCATCTTCTGCGCATAGGGCAAGAGCACATGCCCGGCTTCGGTCAGGTCCATGCCTCTTGCATTGCGGTTCAACAGTCTCGCGCCGAGATCGTCCTCCAACCGGCGCAGCTGCATGCTGACGGCCGCTTGCGTCCTTGCCAGCCGCTGGGCAGCACCGCTGACGCTGCCGCATTCCGCGGTCACGACGAAGGCGCGCAACAGGGCGATATCCAAATCATGCATATAACGATCCCTTATGAGGGCATCACAATTATTAGCGTTCCTTATTGTGCCGGGATTGCTATGTCTGTTCAAGCCCAAGAGGAGAACGGACATGGCGGAAACGGAGACGACAGCGGATAGCGCGTGGAGCGAACCGGGTGCGGCGGGTGACGCCAACGGGCGCGTCACGATCGCCATCGTCTTTTGCCTGCTCTCGATGTCGAGTGTGCAGTTTGGTGCCGCACTCTCGAAGCCGGCCATGGAAAGCGTCGGCGCCTTCGGCGCGACCTGGCTGCGGCTCTCCTGGGCGGCCGCCTTCCTGCTTGTTCTCGTCCGCCCGCCTTTTCTCCGCTACACCCGGGCGCAATGGATTTCCGGGCTTTCGCTCGGCGCGACGATGGCGGTGATGACGCTCTGTTTCTTCGCGGCGATCGCGCGCATCCCGCTCGGCCTTGCGGTGGCGATCGAGTTTCTCGGTCCTCTAACCGTTGCGGCCGTTTTCGGCGGTCGTGGCTGGCGCCTGCTCTGCCCACTAATCGCAGCCGCCGGCGTGCTCTGCCTCTCCTGGGACGGCTCCTCCTGGGTTGCGGATACGCGCGGGCTTCTGTTCGCCTTCGGTGCGGCGATCGGCTGGGGCGGCTATATCATCCTGATGAAGCAGGCCGGCCAACGCTTCAAGGGATTGGAGGGGCTTGCCGTTTCGCTGCTCTTTGCCGCGCTGTTTGCGACGCCGTTCGGCCTGTCTCAGGTACAAGCCGGCTTCTCCTTCGACATGCTTTTGATGACGGCCGGGCTTGCCATCCTGGTGCCGCTGCTGCCCTACGCGCTCGAATTCATGGCGCTGCGGCGCATGCAGCCGTCGGCCTTCGGCATCCTGATGAGCCTCGAGCCGGCGATCGGTGCCGGTGCCGGCTTCCTCGTGCTCGGGCAGGCGCTCTCCCTCAACCAAATCTTCGGCGTGGCCCTCGTCATGCTCGCGAGCGCCACCGGGACCTTGCTGGCTGCGAAAGCCTAGCGCGCAGCAGCCAGTCGGCCTTCTGAAAATCCCGGCTGGGTGCCGGCGCCTCAGCGGGCCCCGCGCCCCTTCACGCCGACCTCTCGTAAAAAATTCGACCGCGTGGCGTGCCACAGGCGAAATGTGCCCGTTTACAAAAGTAATATTATATGATTTTTTCTCATAGGCTGCGTGGAGGCAGCTTTCTTTGGGAGGAAATCATGAAAATCGCCAAGGCACTTGCGAGTGCAACGATCCTTGCTGCCTGCACGTTCGGCAGCGCTTCGGCCGCGGACCTCGTTGTCGGCTTTTCGCAGATCGGCTCGGAGTCCGGCTGGCGCGCCGCCGAGACGACGCTGACCAAGCAGCAGGCCGAACAGCGCGGCATCGACCTCAAATTCGCTGACGCACAGCAGAAGCAGGAAAACCAGATCAAGGCGATCCGCTCCTTCATCGCGCAAGGGGTGAACGCCATCCTCGTCGCCCCGGTCGTCGCCACCGGTTGGGACGAAGTACTGCAGGAAGCCAAGGACGCGGAAATCCCGGTCATCCTGCTCGACCGCACGGTCGATTCGTCGAAGGATCTCTACCTGACGGCGGTCACGTCCGACCTCGTGCACGAGGGCAATGTAGCCGGCAAGTGGCTCGTCGACACCACGGCGGGCAAGCCCTGCAACGTCGTCGAGCTTCAGGGCACGACCGGTTCGTCGCCGGCGATCGACCGCAAGAAGGGCTTCGAACAAGCGCTTTCCGGCCACGACAACCTGAAGATCGTCCGCAGCCAGACCGGCGACTTCACCCGCACCAAGGGCAAGGAAGTCATGGAGAGCTTCCTCAAGGCCGAGGACGGCGGCAAGAACATCTGCGCGCTCTACGCCCACAACGACGACATGGCCGTCGGCGCCATCCAGGCGATCAAAGAAGCCGGCCTGAAGCCGGGCAAGGATATCCTTGTCGTGTCGATCGATGCCGTTCCTGACATCTTCCAGGCGATGGCCGCCGGCGAAGCCAATGCCACGGTCGAGCTGACGCCGAACATGGCCGGTCCCGCCTTCGATGCGCTTGCCGCCTTCCAGAAGGATGGCACGGCGCCGCCGAAGTGGATCCAGACGGAATCGAAGCTCTACACGCAAGCCGACGAGCCGCTGAAGGTCTACGAGGAAAAGAAGGGCCTCGGCTACTGACGTCGGCCGTGGCCCGCGCTGCTTCTCGCGCGGGCCACGCTCTTTCTCGAGTTTCCGGCTGAAGAGCGCAGCTTGCCGCAGCCAGGCGCTGCGCCTTTCGCCGGCAGATACCAGCATCGCGGAGACGGTATCGATGCAGACCAGTGACCACATTCTCCAGGCGATCCGGATCGAAAAGGCCTTTCCGGGGACCAGAGCTCTCGACAAGGTCGATTTTTACCTCAGGCGCGGCGAGGTTCATGCGCTGCTGGGCGAAAACGGTGCCGGCAAGTCCACCCTGATCAAATGCCTGACCGGCGCCTACCGACGCGACGGCGGCGCCATTCTGCTCGACGATGCTGAGGTCGATCCGCGCGACACCTTCGAGGCCCAGGCGCTCGGCATCGGCACGGTCTACCAGGAGGTCAACCTGCTGCCGAACCTGACGGTTGCGGAGAACCTCTTCCTCGGGCGCCAGCCCCGTCGTTTCGGCATGGTCGACACCCGTGCCATGAACCGGCGTGCGCGGGATCTGCTTTCCGATTACGAACTCGACATCGACGTCACTCGCGATCTCGCCAGCTATTCGGTCGCGATCCAGCAGGTGGTCGCGATTGCCCGGGCCGTCGATCTCTCCGGCAAGGTGCTGATCCTCGACGAGCCGACGGCAAGCCTTGATGCGCATGAGGTGGCGATGCTGTTCCGCATTGTCAGGCGCCTCAAGGCACGCGGCCTCGGCATCGTCTTCGTCACCCATTTTCTCGAACAGGTCTATGAGATTTCCGACCGGATAACCGTGCTTCGGAACGGGCAGCTTGTCGGGACGCGCGAAACCGCTGGCCTCGATCGCCGCGAACTGATCGCAATGATGATCGGCCGCGAGTTGGCGGCGGAAATCCATGCGCCGCGCGCGGAGGCCCAGCAGGGGCCGTTGCGTTATCGCTTTCGCAACTACGGCCGCAAAGGTCGTGTCCGCCCCTTCGATCTCGACGTCCGCGCCGGCGAAGTGGTCGGCATGGCCGGCCTGCTCGGCTCCGGACGGACGGAGACCGCGGAGCTCCTCTTCGGCGCCCATCGCGCCGATAGCGGCGAGGCCGAAATCGATGGTCGTGCGGTCGACCTTTCGTCGCCGCGCGCCGCCATCCGCCACCGCTTCGGTTTCTGCCCGGAAGATCGCAAGACATCGGGCATTATCGGCGATCTCTCTGTGCGCGAAAACATCGTGCTCGCCCTGCAGGCCCGTCGCGGCTGGACCCGGCCCATCTCGCGAGCCGAGCAGAACCGGCTGGCGGACCACTATATCCGCGCGCTCGATATCCGCACCGCCGACCGGGAGAAGCCGATCAAGCTCTTGTCCGGCGGCAACCAGCAGAAGGCGATCCTCGCACGCTGGCTCGCCACCGAACCGGAATTCCTGATCCTCGACGAGCCGACACGCGGCATCGACGTCGGCGCCCATGCGGAAATCGTCAAGCTGATCGAGGCGCTGCGCGAAAAGGGCCTGTCCCTGATCGTCGTCTCCTCGGAGATCGAGGAACTGGTCGCCTACAGCACCCGGGTGATCGTGCTTCGCGATCGCGCCCATGTCGCCGAACTCGACGGCAGCCGGATCACCGCCGGTGAGATCGTCGAGGCGATCGCCGCAACCGAGGAAAGGAGGACGTCGTGACGTCGTTCCTCAGGCTCTATCTCAACCGGTTGCTGCCGCAACTGATCGCGCTCGGCGTCATCGTCGTGGCCGTATCGCTGGTGTTTCCCGGCTTCCTCAATCTGCAGATCCAGAACGGCCGCCTCTATGGCAGCCTCATCGATATCCTCAACCGCGGCGCACCGGTGGTGCTTCTGGCGATCGGCATGACCGTCGTCATCGCCACCAAGGGCATCGATCTCTCCGTCGGCGCCGTCATGGCGATCTGTGGGGCAACCGCCGCCGCCGCGATCACCTCGGGGCATTCGCTCGCCGCCACGCTGCTGATTACGCTCGGTGTCGGCATTCTCTGCGGTCTCTGGAACGGGGTGCTGGTCGCGGTGCTCGACATCCAGCCGATCATCGCGACGCTGGTCCTCATGGTCGCCGGACGCGGCATCGCCCAGCTCATCACCGAGGGTGCGATCCTGACCTTCAACGATCCCGGCCTCATCTTCATCGGCAGCGGTTCCTTTGCCGGCCTGCCGATGCCGGTGGTGATCTGGCTGGTCTTCGGCATATTGATCGCGGTGCTCGTCCGGCGCACCGCGCTCGGCATGCTGATCGAGGCGATCGGCGTCAATCGCCAGGCGAGCACCCTGTCCGGCGTGCTGACGCCGGTACTCCTGATCGCCGCCTATGTCCTTTCCGGGCTCTGCGCCGCCATCGCCGGCATCATCGCCGCCGCCGATATCCGCGGTGCGGATGCCAACAATGCCGGTCTGTGGCTGGAACTCGACGCCATTCTCGCGGTCGTCGTTGGCGGCACGTCGCTGCTTGGCGGCCGCTTCAGCATCGCCGCATCTGTGCTCGGCGCCATTATCATCCAGGCGATCAACACCGGCATTCTTCTCTCCGGCTTCCCGCCGGAGTTCAACCTGATCATCAAGGCTGCGATCATCGTCTTCATCCTGGTGCTTCAGTCGCCGCGGTTCCGCACCGCCTTTGCCTTCCTCGTGCCGGCGCGCGGCGCGAGAAACCCAAGCGAGCGAGCCGCAAAATGAAGCCCAAATATCTTCCGCTCACCGCGACGCTTGTGATCTTCCTGCTCGGCTACGCGCTCTGCGTGCTGCAGTACCCGAACATGCTGTCGACGCGTGTCATCGGCAACCTTCTGACGGACAACGCCTTTCTTGGCATCGCCGCCGTCGGCATGACCTTCGTCATCATCTCCGGCGGCATCGATCTTTCGATCGGCTCGGTCATCGCCTTTACCGGCGTGTTTCTCGCTGTGGTGCTGGAACACACGAGCATCCACCCGCTCATCGCCTTCGCAATGGTTCTGGCGATCGCGACGCTCTTTGGCGCGGCGATGGGGGCGATCATCCACTATCTGGAGATGCCGCCCTTCATCGTCACGCTGGCCGGCATGTTTCTCGCGCGCGGCATGGCCTTCGTTCTGTCGATCGACAGCATTCCGATCAAGCATCCTTTCTACGCGACCTTGAAGGGGCTCTATTTCAAGCTGCCGGGGGGCGGTCGCATCACGTTGATCGGCGGCCTGATGCTGCTCGTCTTTGCGATCGGCATTCTGATCGCACACCGCACACGCTTCGGCACCAACGTCTATGCGCTCGGCGGCGGCACGGCGACGGCGCGGCTGATGGGCGTGCCGGTCGCAGCGACGACAATCCGCATCTATGCCCTTTCGGGCCTGCTGGCGGGATTGTCCGGCATCGTCTTTTCGCTCTACACCTCGGCCGGCTATTCCCTTGCCGCCGTCGGCGTCGAGCTGGACGCCATCACCGCCGTCGTCATCGGCGGCACCCTTCTGACCGGAGGCTCAGGCTTTGTTGCCGGCACGCTGGTGGGCATCCTCATTCAAGGGCTGATCCAGACCTACATCACCTTCGACGGGTCGCTGTCGAGCTGGTGGACGAAGATCCTGATCGGGCTTCTGCTCTTTGCTTTCATCCTGCTTCAGAAGGGCATCATCTTCGTTTCGCGCCAGCGCCAGCAGCGGGCGTGAGGCAGAGGGCGATGTGGCCGTCCTTCCACCAGCCGCGCAAGCGCACGAGCCACCGGCTCGTGGTCGAGGAGCTCGGCCAGGCGGTGGTCGCAGGAGAATTCGCGGTCGGAGATATCCTGCCGGGCGATGTCGAGCTGGCGGCGCGTTTCAACGTTTCGCGCACGGTCCTGCGCGAGGCGATGAAGACGCTTGCCGCCAAGGGGCTGATCGTCGCCCGCGCCCGCATCGGCACGCGCGTCATGCCGCAGGCAAACTGGAACCTGTTCGACGGCGACGTGCTCTCCTGGCATTTCCGGGCCGGCGTCGACGAGGCGTTTCTTCGCCATGTGAGTGAAGTCCGCCTGGCGCTCGAACCCTACGCAGCCGCACTGGCGGCACGCCGCGCCACGGATGCCGACATTTCCCAGATGATGCGCCTGGCCGTCGCCATGGGCGATGCCGGCCATAGCGCGCAGACGCTGGCGCGCGCGGATCTCGAATTCCATCTCCGCCTGCTCGACGCCTCGCTCAATCCGTTCATGCAGACGGTCGGCAGCCTGATCGAGGCGGCGCTGATGGGCGTCTTTCAGCTGAGCAACGCGGCCGCCGACGGCGCCGAGATCGACCGCGTCGCGGTCGCGCATATCCGCATCGTCGAGCAGATCCGCCTGCGCAACGAAGAAGGCGCACGCATCGCGATGGAGCAGGTGATCCGTGTCGGCCAGCAACAGTTGATCGCCAATTTGAGGGCGCGCGGCTGATCCAAGGCTGCGTCCGTCGGGCAAGGCTCCAGGCGGGTCCCGCGGCACTGCTTGGCATCTGCCGTCACCTGTGCGTAGGCTGCTGTTACTGGCGGAGAAACCCAAGTCCCGATGCGACCGGGCCGCCGGCAGTGCGAGCGGGGAGGAGAGGGTGAAACAGGATGTGCTGATCGTCGGCGCCGGACCGACCGGCCTGGTGCTGGCTCTTTGGCTGACCGCCCAGGGCGTGAAGGTCCGCATCATCGACAAGAACGTTGGTCCCGGCCCGACGTCGCGGGCGATGGTGGTGCATGCGCGAACGCTGGAGCTTTATCGGCAACTCGATCTGGCCGATGCCGTGGTCGAAGCGGGGCACCGCAACCCCTCGGTCAACCTCTGGGCGAAGGGCAGGGTCAAGGCGCGCATATCCTTCAGCCCGACGGGCGGAAATCTGACGCCCTATCCCTTCGTTCTTGTCTATCCGCAGGACCATCATGAGCGGCTGCTCGAGGCCCGACTTGCGGCCTTGGGCGTGAAGGTCGAGCGACAGACCGAGCTTGTCGACTTCGAGCATGATGCCGCCGGGGTGAGCGCGCGGCTGCGCTTGCCCGATGGCGGCTCGGATGTCTGCATGGCGCAGTATCTGGCCGGTTGCGACGGCGCGCGCTCGCCGGTCCGGCATAGGCTGGAGGTCGATTTTGCCGGCGGCACCTACGACCAGACCTTTTACGTCGCCGACGTCGACGCGAGCGGCGCGACGGCGAATGGTGAAGCCCACATTTCGCTCGAGACCGGCGATTTCGTCGCTCTCCTCGCCTATGCCGAGGGGCAGGGCCGCCTCATCGGTCTCGTGCGGGAGAAGCGGGAGGATGGAGACGAACTCACCTTCGCCGATGTGAGCCATCGCGCCATCGAGAGCCTTCGCCTCACCGTCGACAAGGTCAACTGGTTCTCCACCTATCGTGTGCATCACCGCGTCGCCGATCGCTTCAGACGCGGGCGTGTGTTCCTGCTGGGTGACGCAGCGCATGTGCACAGTCCGGTCGGTGGCCAGGGCATGAACACCGGCATCGGCGATGCGGTCAATCTGGCCTGGAAGCTTGGAGCGGTGCTGAAAGCGCATGCGCCCGACAGCCTGCTCGACAGTTTTGAAGCCGAGCGGATCAAGTTTGCCCGGCAGCTCGTCGAAACCACCGACCGGCTGTTCACCTTCGTCACGGCGGACGGCAGCGTTGCGGATTTCCTGCGCGTTCAGGTCGCCCCCGCTTTGGCGGGCATCGCTTACCGCGTCGGCGGTGTCAGGGAGTTCCTGTTCCGCATCCTGTCGCAGACGCAGCTCAACTATCGCGGCAGCCCCTTAAGCCGCACCGCGCACGGTCGGGTGCAAGGCGGTGACCGGCTGCCCTGGGTGCGCGTCAATGGCCTCGACAACTATGCTTCGTTGGCAGCCATCGCGTGGCAGGTGCATGTCTATGGCGAAGCGGGCGGCGACATCCGGACATGGTGCGCGGCAAAGCACGTGCCGCTTCACGTCTTCCCTTGGGGGCCGCAACAGGCGGGCGCGGGCTTGGCGCGGGATGCGGCCTATCTGGTGCGCCCGGACACCTACGTGGCGCTGGTGACGGAGGGAGCACGGCCGGAAGCCCTCGAAGCCTACTTCGCCGAGCAAGGCATCCGCCTGTCGGCAACCTCTGCTTAACGCCTCCCGACAAGGCGTCGCCGTCCGCCACTGTCTCGATGAGGCTCGCCGGACGGGCGAGGCCCATCCCCTAGCCTTTGGGCCAGGCCGGCCTTAGTGACCGGCCGGCGTCTCGGCCTTGCCTTCCGCCGCTTCGCCTTCGACCGCCGGATGCCTGGAAATGCCCACGAGCTTGTGGCCGCGCTCGCGCAGCCACTGGAAGGCGACGTAGAGTGCCGGGATGATGAAGATGCCGACGAGGGCTGCGGCGAGCATGCCGCCGGCAACGCCGGTGCCGACCGCACGGCGACTGAGTTCGCCGGCTCCCTTGGCGACCACCAGCGGCAGCAGGCCGACGATGAAGGCGAAGCTGGTCATCATCACCGCGCGGAAGCGGGCGCGTGCGCCCTCGATCGCCGCATCGACGATCGACGCGCCGGCTTCACGGTGGGCCTTGGCGAACTCGACGATCAGGATCGCGTTCTTCGACGCGAGCGCGATCAGCACGACGAGGCCGATCTGGGCGTAGATGTCGAAGGAAAGCCCGGCGACGAGGATCGAGAGCAGCGCGCCCGAGACGCCGAAGGCGACCGACAGCAGCACCGGCACCGGGATCGTCCAGCTTTCATAGAGCGCGACGAGGAAGAGATAGGCAAAGAGCACGGCCATCGCCAGGATCGCGGTCGTCTTGCCAGCCGCTTCCAGTTCCTGCAGCGCAGTGCCGGTCCATTCGTAGCTGTAACCTGTCGGCAGCGTGGAGGCCGACAGCGCCTCCATGGCGGCAAGCGCTTCGCCCGAGGAATGGCCGGCGGACGGCTGGCCGTTGAGGGTGATCGAGCGATAGTTGTTGTAGCGCACGATCGACTGCGGACCGACGATGTAGTCGACCTTGGCGACCGAGGCGACCGGCACCATGTCGCCGCTGGCGTTGCGCACGTGCAGGCGCTGGATGTCGTCCACTGCGTTGCGGTCGGCCTGTGCGGCCTGCATCGTCACCTTCCAGGTGCGGCCGAAGAGGTTGAAGTCGTTGACGTAGTAGCTGCCGAGCGTGCCCTGCAGCGTGGTGAAGAGGTCGCTCACCGAGACGCCGAGCGACTGCAGGCGGTCGCGGTCGATGTCGAGATAGAGCTGCGGCGAGCTCGCCGAATAGGTGGTAAACGTCGGTCCGAGCGCCGGGTTCTGGTTGGCGGCGATGATCAACCCGCCGGCCGTTGCCGAAAGATCTGCGACGGACCGGCCCTGCAGGTCGAGCAACTGGTATTCGAAGCCCGAGCCGGTGCCCAGGCCCATGATCGGCGGCAGATTGAAGGCGAAGATCTGCGCCCCACGGATCGCCTGACCCTTGCCCATGGCCGTGCGGATCGCCGCTTCGACGCCCGAAGACGGGCTCAAGCGCTCGGCGAACGGCTTCATCGTGACGATGGCGAAAGCCGAGTTGGATTTGGACAGACCGTCGAGGAAGGAGTAGCCGGTGACGCTGATGACATTGGCGACCCCCTCGATGCCGCCGAGCATCGTCTCTACCTGCTGCACCACCGCATCCGTGCGGTTGTAGGACGCGCCTTCCGGCAGTCGGATTTCGGTGAAGAAGGCGCCCTGGTCTTCCGCCGGCAGGAAGCCGGTCGGCACGACCTTGAAGAGGAAGCCGGTGGCGACGAAGGCCACAGCCAAAAGAGCAAGGCCGATGATCGCCCGGCGGGCGATGTGGCCGGCCACATAGGCGTAGCCGTCACGCCCCTTGTCGATGGTGCGCGAGATGTAGCCGAGTATGCCGCGCTTTGGTCCATGATGCGGCTTCAAAAGCACCGCGCAGAGCGCCGGGCTCAGCGTCAGCGCGTTGATCGCCGAAATCACCATCGACACCGAGACGGCGACGGCAAACTGCTGGAACAGTTGCCCGCTCAGGCCCGGAATGAAGGCGACGGGCACGAAAACCGAGAGCAGCACAAGCGTGATCGCGACGATGGCGCCGGTGATTTCGCCCATGGCGCGCCGGGCGGCTTCGGCCGCCGACAGGCCCGGATTTTCCTCCATCACCCGCTCGACGTTCTCGACCACCACGATCGCGTCGTCGACGACGATGCCGATCGCCAACACCATGGCGAGCAGCGACACGGTGTTGAGCGAGAAGCCCATAGCAAGCAGCACCGCGAAGGTGCCGATGAGCGCGACCGGAACGGCAACCAGCGGGATCAGCGTCGCCCGCCAGTTCCCAAGGAACAGGAAGACGATGATGATGACGAGGACGAAGGCTTCGAGAAGCGTCTCCTCCACGTTGTCGACGCTGGCTTCGACGAACTGGGCCGTGTCGTAGGCGACCGAATAGGTCAGGCCCTGAGGGAACGATTTCGACAGCCGCTCCATCGCCTCCTGCACGCCCCGGGCGGCCGCAAGCGCGTTGGCGCCCGGCGCCTGATAGGTGCCGATCATGGCGACCGGCTTGCCATTGATGCGGGCGTTGGAATCGGAACTGGCGGCGCCGAGATCGACACGCGCGACATCTCGAATGCGCACGTAGGAGCCGTCAGGCCTTGCGCGCAGCACCACATCCTCGAACTGTTTGGGATCGGTGAGGCGGCCTTGCGTCTGCAAATTCAGCTGAAACAACGGATCGTCGGTCATCGGCTGGGCGCCGATACGGCCGATCGCGGCCTGGACGTTCTGGGCTTTCAGCGCGTTGATCACGTCGGTCGGCGTCAGGTCGAGACTGGTCATCCGATCGACGTCGAGCACGACGCGCATGGAATAGTCCTGCGCGCCGAACAACTGGGCGTCGCCGACGCCGGGCACGCGCTTGATCGTATCGAGCACGTTGATCGTGGCGTAGTTCGACAGGAAGAGCGAATCGAAGCTCTGCTTCTCGTCCGCAGCGTAGATAGCGACCACCTGCATCAGCGCAGACGACTTCTTGCGCACGCTGACGCCGCTCTGCTTGACCTCCGCCGGCAGCCCGGCTTCGGCGAGCGACACGCGGTTCTGCACGTTGACGGTGGCGATATCGGGATCGGTGCCGACAGCGAAGGTGACGGTCAGCGTATAGGAACCGTCGGCGCCGCTGGTCGATTTCATGTAGAGCATGTCGTCGACGCCGACGACCTTGCTTTCGATCGGCTGGGCGACGGTGGTCTCGACCACGTCGGCGCCAGCGCCGGGATAACTTGCCGTGACGCTCACCTGCGGCGGCACGATGTCGGGGAATTGCGCGATCGGCAGGCGGGTAAGCGCGAGCAGGCCCGCCAGGGTCAGCACGATGGAAATGACCGTGGCGAAACGCGGGCGATCGATGAAGATCTCTGAAATCATCGCTTAGCCACCTGCCGCCGTGGCCGCGTCGACGGTGATACCGGGCCGCACCTTGCCGGCCCCTTCGGTGATGACGTTTTCGCCTTCCTTCAGGCCTTTGCTGATCACGGCCTGGCCGCGGGTATTGCGGGCGACGTCGACGCGGCGAAGCTCCACCTTGGAGCTGCCGTCGACGACCAGGACGAAGGCGCCCTGCTGGTCACGCTGGATCGCCTGCTGCGGGACGGCGAGCACATCCTGCTTGTCGGATTGCTCGAGCATCACCCTGACCAGCGCGCCGTCGAGCAGGATGCTGTCCGGATTGGGAAACTCGGCCCGTACCGTCACCGTGTCGGTGCCCTGCGAAACGTTGCTGGCGATGAAGTTGATCGTGCCTTTTTGTTTGTACTCGGTGCCGTTCGGCAGCCCCAGCCCGACATTGGCGCCGCCGCTGATCTCGCCCTTGAGCACGCGTTCGCGATAGGTGAGGTAGAGGGCGGTTGCCACCGGGAACTGGACGTAGATCGGATCAAGCCGGGTCAAGGTCACCAGCGGTCCGCTGTCGGGACCGACCAGCGCGCCGACATCGGCGCCGGTCAATCCGATGATGCCGTCGAAGGGGGCGACGATCTTCGTATAGGAAAGGTTGAGGTCGGCATTGTCCTTGCTGCCCTTCAGCCGGATCAGGTCGCCCTCCGCCTTGCGGACTTCGGCATGCGCCTCGTCGACCTTGGCCTGGGAGATCGTCTTCGTCGTGAGAAGCTGTTCAGCGCGGTCTCGTTCGAGGATAGCCAGTTCCTTGGCTGCTTCGGCCGCTTCGATCTGGCCTTCGATCTCCTGCACGGCGGCGCGATAGGCGCCGTCTTCCACCCGGTAGAGTTCCGTGCCAGCCGTCACCTTCTGCCCTTCGGTAAAGTTGACCGCTTCGAGGAAGCCGGAGACGCGGGCGCGAATGTCGACCTTCTGGATCGCCGTCACCTTGCCCGTCAGGTCAACGCTTTCGCGCAGGTCCATGATGGCGGCTGGCGCCACGACCACGGCCGGCGCCTGTTGCGCGAATGCCGTTTGCGCGGATAACCCGACGGCGACAAGCAATGCGGATGAGAGTGAAAGGGCAAGAATTCTCGAACGGCGCATGCAACGTTCCCCCTGAACGAAACAGCTGGAGATGACTTCAGTCCTTGGCAGTGCATTGAAATCAGAACATGTTATCCGCCCCAAGTCACGCAACTATTAGTTGATTTAAGCGAGGGCTTGCAAAGATAACGCAAATACCCGCGAGAGGCGGGATCAGAGAGAACTTGTCACAAAAGCAATGATTTGCTCGGCCCTTCCGGTTCAAGGCGAAGGAGGGCGACGGCCCGATTCTGTCGGGGCCTGGTTGAGGGCGTTGCGTGAACGCGAACGTTTTACGTGTGCCCGCATCGTCACAATTGCCGTGTCGGGTCTGCAACCTCCGGTGACGGTTTCGCGGAGCCGTCGGGCAGACGGGCCCCGGCGCGATGCCGGGACCCAAGCTTGTACTGTTGCCGGATCGAGCCGTCAGACGAGGTCGAAACGGTCGGCGTTCATCACCTTGTTCCAGGCGGCGACGAAGTCGCGTACGAACTTTGCCTTGGCATCCGCCTGTCCGTAGACTTCGGCGATGGCGCGCAACTGCGAGTTCGAACCGAAGACGAGGTCGATGCGGGTCGCCGTCCGCTTGACGTCGCCGGTTCCGCGGTCGCGCCCTTCGAAGACATCCTTCGCATCCGATGTCGCCGTCCAGGCCGTGCCCATGTCGAGCAGGTTGACGAAGAAGTCATTGCTCAGCGTTTCCGGACGATCGGTGAAGACGCCGTGGGCGGTCTGGCCGTGGTTCGCGCCGAGAACGCGCAAGCCCCCGACGAGCACAGTCATCTCCGGCGCGGTCAGCGTCAGGAGCTGCGCCCGGTCGATCAGCAGCTCTTCCGGCGAAACGGCGTACTGGCCCCGCTGGTAGTTGCGGAAGCCGTCGGCGATCGGTTCGAGAACCGCGAAGGACTCGACATCGGTCTGCTCCTGCGTCGCATCCATGCGTCCCGGCGCAAAGGCAACCTGAATGTCGTGGCCGGCCGCTTTCGCTGCCTTCTCCACGGCTGCGGTGCCGCCGAGCACGATCAGGTCGGCGAGCGACACCTTCTTGCCGCCGGACTGGGCGTCGTTGAAGCCACGCTGGATGCCCTCGAGGACGTCGAGAACCTTCGCCAGCTGCGCCGGCTGGTTGACCTGCCAGTCCTTCTGCGGGGCAAGGCGGATGCGCGCGCCGTTGGCGCCGCCGCGCTTGTCCGAGCCGCGGAAGGTCGAGGCCGATGCCCAGGCCGTCGAAACCAGTTCGGAAACCGAAAGGCCCGAAGCGAGGATCCTGGCCTTGAGGTCGGCGATATCCTCGGCGTCGACGAGCGGATGGTCGACGGTCGGGATCGGATCCTGCCAGATCAGCTCTTCGGCCGGCACTTCCGGGCCGAGATAGCGGGCGCGCGGACCCATGTCGCGGTGCGTCAGCTTGTACCAGGCGCGGGCAAATGCGTCCGCGAAGGCATCCGGGTTCTCGTAGAAATGCCGTGCGACCTTCTCGTAGGCCGGATCGACGCGGAGCGCCAGGTCGGTCGTCAGCATCGAAGGCGCATGGCGCTTCGACTTGTCGTGCGCGTCCGGCACGGTGTTGGCGCCCATGCCATGCTTCGGCGTCCACTGGTGCGCGCCGGCCGGGCTCTTCGTCAGTTCCCATTCGTAGCCGAAGAGGTTCCAGAAGAAGTTGTTGCTCCACTTGGTCGGCGTCGTCGTCCAGGTGACCTCGAGGCCGCTGGTGATGGTGTCGCCGCCACGGCCGCTGCCGTAGGTGCTTGCCCAGCCGAGACCCTGTTCCTCGATGCCGGCAGCTTCCGGCTCGCGGCCGACATTGGCGGCATCGCCGGCGCCGTGGGTCTTGCCGAAGGTGTGACCGCCGGCGATCAGCGCCACGGTTTCCTCGTCGTTCATCGCCATGCGCGCGAAGGTCTCGCGGATGTCACGGGCAGCCGCCAGCGGATCCGGCGTGCCGTTCGGGCCTTCCGGGTTGACGTAGATCAGGCCCATCTGCACGGCGGCGAGCGGGTTTTCGAGGTCGCGGTCGCCCGAGTAGCGCTTGTCGTCGAGCCAGGTCTTTTCCGTGCCCCAGTAGATGTCTTCTTCCGGCTCCCACACGTCGGGGCGGCCGCCGGCAAAGCCGAAGGTCTTGAAGCCCATCGATTCGAGCGCACAGTTGCCGGCGAGGATCATCAGGTCGGCCCAGGAGATGCTGTTGCCGTATTTCTGCTTGATCGGCCAGAGGAGGCGGCGGGCCTTGTCGAGGTTGGCGTTGTCCGGCCAGCTGTTAAGCGGCGCAAAGCGCTGCTGCCCAGCACCGGCGCCGCCGCGGCCGTCACCGGTGCGGTAGGTGCCGGCGCTGTGCCAGGCCATGCGGATGAAGAGCGGGCCATAGTGGCCGAAGTCGGCCGGCCACCAATCCTGCGAATCGGTCATCAGCGCGAAGAGGTCCTTCTTCACCGCCGGCAGGTCGAGTTTCTTGAATTCCTCGGCGTAGTCGAAGGCTTCGCCCATCGGGTCGGACCGCGAGGAGTTCTGGTGCAGGATCTTCAGGTTGAGCTGGTTCGGCCACCAGTCGCGGTTCGAGGTGCCGGCGGATTGAGCGCTCGTCTGGGCTCCGTGCATGACGGGACATTTGCCCGTCTTTTCGGCTTTCGCGTCCATTTTTATCTCCCTTCAAGATGACGTGATTTTTGGATGGGTCAGAGGAAAAGCGCCAGGCGCGCGCCGGCAGTCGGCCGAGCGCGGGGCCCGGAATGTCCTGTGCCGTCGGTGGTTGTCGTTCCGCGAAGCGGTGTCGACACTGGCTGCGTCTCCCTCATTGTGCCGCGGACTCTATCAAAGTGGTTCCATTAATTTAAGTTGGATTTCCTGATTGTGACGATAAGGCAATCCTATGGCTAATGGACGCGGCTCCGCAGGTGCATGCTTGCAGCCCTCCATGCATTTTTGATGACGTGCGACCGTTTGCCGATTGCAGCCGTTACAAGAAAATTGTTGCACTGCACTCCCGCCAAACTTGCGGAAGAAAGCGCCAATGGTTAGTCACAGCGCAACGACTCAAGAGCTTTCTATTTTTCGCGTGATGAAAGGACAGACATCGTGGCTGAGACAGATACGAAGACCGGTAGTGGCCGCCGCAAGGCGCTCTGGGCTGCAGTCGCGGTGATCGCGATCGCGGCTGCCGGCGTGGCCGGCGGCAAGTTCATGCTTGAAAAGGCGGTCGGGACGTTCATCGCCGAGCGCGGCGGCAAGGCCGGCTCGGTTGAGGCGGATTTCTTCGGCCGCATCCATCTGCGCGACGTCACGCTGCCTTTCGCCGATGGCGTCAGCGCGCGCATCGCGGCAATCGACGGCCGCCCGAAGATCTTCTCTCTGAGCGGCAAGCTCGACGTGAAGGGCCTGGAGCTCGATCTCAAGGCCGCCAAGCTTTCCGTGCCTGCGGCGACGCTTGAAGATCCCGACTTTTTCGCCGCCGGCCTGACCGCAAGCGGGGAAAAGGCTGATCTGCTGAAGCGCATCGAGCGTTTCGCGGCAAAGCAGGTCTCTGCGCCGGAAGTCGCCGTCGTTCAGAACGTTGCAGGCGCCGAGCAGAAGACGGTCTACAAGGATGTCCGGCTCGAGGATATCGCCAGCGGCCGCGTTGCGCGCTATTCGGCGAGCGGCGCCACGTTCGCCTTTTCCATGGATATTCCTGACGGTGAAGGGGCAACGAAGCGGGAGAAAATGGACGGCACCATGGGCGCCGTCACCGGTGAGAGCTTCGATGTGGCCTACATGGCCCGCATCTATACGCAGAAGGCCGGCCCTGAGGACAAGGAGCCGAAGCTGCTCTACGGCCCGATCTCGGTAAAGAACCTTGCCTTTGCCGACAGCAAGTCGCGTTTCGGCTATGACGAAGTGCGCAGCAGCGGCCTCAGTGTCCGCATGCCGACCGAGCCGCTTCTCGAAACGCTCGAGAAGCTCCAGGCGGTCAGCGACCCGGAAGCCCTGCCGCCGGCGGAACGCCAGGCATTCTTCAAACGCATCCTTTCGCTGGTCGACATGCTGGCAAAGGGCGACATGGAACTGCTCGGCCTGAAGATGGAAGTGCCGGAGCAGCAAAGCGCCGAAGGCAAGCTCGTGAAGCTCGCCGTCGACAAGATGGCGTTCCAGCTCAACGGCCGCAGTTTCGATGGCACGATGAACGGTGTCACCGCGGGCGAGGGAACCGACTACTTCAAGTTTGCCGAAGCCAGCATCAAGGGTTTCTCCTGGGCTCCGACCATGGAGGCGCTGACGAAGCTTGCGGGCCTGAAGGAGGAGGAGTTCGAGACCTTCCCCTACACCACGCTGATGCCCGAATTCGGCACGATCAAGATCGCCGGGCTCGACGTGGACATGCCCGGCAGCGACCCGGCAGCGGTGACGGACAGCGAAACCGTCGAGGACGAGAGCGCGATCGAAACCGAGGTCGATCCGTCGGCCAGCGCCGAACAGGCGCTGGAAGCCGAGCAGGTGCCGGATCAAGCGACGGACGGCGAAGCCGCCAGCGATGCGGCGATCCCGGACGATGCGGCAGAAGCCTCGACGTCCGAGGCGCCTGCAGAGCAGTCGGCGGATGAAGCCACCGATGGCGAAGCCGCGAGCGACGCGGAGATCGCCGGTGAAGTGGCGGAAGACCCGATGGCGGAGGCGCCGGTGGAGCAGTCGGCAGTGCCGTCCGTTCCGGAACGCGTTCGTTTCACGCTCGACACCTATGAAGTCGCGCTGACGAAACCGCGCAACGGCATTCCGACGGATGTCCGCGTCAGCTACCGCGATCTCAGCGTTCCGATCCCTGCGGACACGCAGGAGGAGGGCTTCAAGATGCTGCGCAAGATCGGCCTCGACAAGCTGGTCTTCTCGTCCAACGTCGAACTGTCGTGGGATGAGCCCAACGAGAACTTCGTCATCAAGCAGATTTCGCTTGATGGCAAGGACATGGGCAGCCTCTCCTTCTCCGGCGTCATGGGAGGCGCTTCGGAGGACTTCTTCTCCGGCGACCTGAATGCGGCGCAGATCGCGATGTTCGGTCTTACCGCGCGCGAAGTCACGCTCAAGCTCGAGGACAAGGGCATCATGGCCAAGGGCATCAAGCTCTATGCCGAAGATAACCACATGACCGAGGACAGCGTTCGCGGCCTGCTCGTGTTGATGACCAGCGCCGGCGTGCAGCATTTTGCCGCCACGCAGCCGAAGCTGCAGGACGCCGCAACGGCGTTCACCCAGTTCATCAGCAAGCCCGGCACCTTCACGCTGAAGGTCAAGGCCAAGGATGAAGCCGGCGTCGGCGCGCTCGAACTGATGGGCGCTGCTGAAAACCCGGCGCTTCTGCTCGAGCAAGTCGATATCGAAGCGAAGGCGCAGTAAAAAATCGACCGCGGGCCGCATCGTCTGCTGCGGCCCGCCTTGCTTCAGCCTATGGGCGCCTGAAGGAAATCCCGAAGCGCCATCAATTCTTCCTGCCCGATCTCGTGTCCGCCCCTGATGTAGAGGGCCCCGACATCCGCTTTCTGCCCCGCAAGATAGTCGACCAGTTGCTCGGTGAGTGCCAATGGGCGGGCCGGATCGTCCTGGCCGCCGGTGACGAGGATCCGTTTGCCCTGAAGTTCGGCGTTGCCGGGCGGCACCCACGATACGAGGGGATGCAACAGCGCGGTTCGCTCGAACAGATCAGGATATTTGACCAGGAGTGCGGCGAGTTGGGTCGCGCCGGTGGCGTAGCCTATGCCATAGACGGCTTGGCGCGGATGCAGCCGCCGCCTGTTGCCGATCGAGCGCGCCAGGTCTTCCACGGAAGCTGCGAGTGCCCGCATATTGCATAAGCCGTCGCCGATCGCAGATGAGCGCGCGGCGTCGCTTTCGCTTGCGCCTTGGTTGACGACAACCAATTGGGAACCCGGCAGCGTATGGGCGATCAGTTGGGCGACCGCATCGTTCGGAGCGGGGTCGCAGAACGCGAACACGACCGGCGCGTCGGGGCTGAACGGTTCTCTCTGTTCGCTGGACGATGAGAATGTCATGTTTGCCGCTCCCTTCTGGGAGACCGAAGGGCCGAGGTGGCAGCATTCACGCCTGCCTGATCTCTGCCAGCACCCATGTGCTTCTCCCGATGAAAGGATCGGCGCATTCATAACCAAAATGAATAGCAATAATATTGACAATATTATTTCATTTTCAGAAATTATAATGCATGAGCGATTTGAGCGATATCCGGGTTTTCCTGGCGGTGGCAAAGCAGCGGAGCTTTACCGCCGCGGCGCGTCAGCTTTCGATGACGGCGCCAAGCGTCACGCGCGCCGTCAGTGCCTTGGAAGCGGATCTCGGCGTTCAGTTGCTGCTGCGTACAACACGCCAGGTCTCGTTGACCTCTGCCGGTGCGGTCTATGCGGCGCGCATCGAGCCCTTGATCCACCAGTTCGACGAGGCGCACGAGGACCTGCGTGAGCAGCACGGCGATGTCGCCGGGCTGATCCGCCTCAATGCGCCGCTGTCGCTCGGCCAGCATATCCTGCCGGACATTGTCACCGGCTTTCGCGCCGAGCATCCGGGCACGCGCATTTCGCTGTCCCTGACCGACCGGCTGATCGATATCGTAACTGAGGATTTCGACCTTGCGGTGCGGGTGTCGGAGCCGCCACGCGACAAATCGACGATCTGGCGACGGATCTGTCCCGTGCGGCGCGTGCTCGTTGCCTCGCCCGGCTACCTCGCCAGGTTCGGAACCCCGCAGACGCCGGATGATCTCGATCGTCACGGTTGCCTTGCCTATGATGGAGAGGCGGTGGCGGAGACCTGGGAACTCTCGTCCGAAGGCCGGACGCGAAAGGTGAGGGCGGGCCAGTCGCTCGCCGCCAACAACGGCGAATTCGTTGCCAGGCTTGCTGAGAACGGCGAGGGCATCGCGCTTCTGCCGCTCTTCATCGTCGAGGACGCGCTGGCGCGGGGCGCGCTGGTTCAGATCCTCAACGGGTGGGAGGCGCCGCAGCTGTGGCTGACCCTGTATTATCCGCCCTATGAACGGCTGCCGCTCAGGGTTGCCAAGTTCTCCGATTTCTTCGAGAGCTACGTCACCGAGACGCGGCCGCTTTGAAGCGGCTGGATCATGCGGCAGGACCTCAAAACAGCGCCGTTTGCGGCCAAATGTGAGCAAAGGATACAAGAAATCACCGGCAGCACACCCCATGTTTTCCTGGATATGAGCGGTAATGGCGAGATGCCCCCTTGCGTCGGGTCTTTCGCGTATCGAAGCGGATTGCACGCGTGCAGTGAATTCCATCGCCAGAAGGCGGGGGTGGACGAAAGATGACAGAGCCAAGTGGCATTGGAGCGTATTTCGGCGAGCCGAAGGCGCCGTTTCTCATGGCGCGACCGGTACGGGACGCCCGGTTTTCGGTGACGCGTCTGCAGTGCCGGCTGAACGGAGAACTGAGCCGCATCGTATCGCTACCGGCCGACGACGCCTATTTCCTGATGTTCTACTTCAAGGATGTCATGCACTGTGACTTGGTGCCGGGCGAAAGCGAAGGTGACATTCGCCACTACCGGCAGGGGTCGATCTGTCTCGTCGATCTCGCTGAGGGCGCCAGTATCCGGCTTGTCAGCGATCTCGATTCCCTCGCCTTCCATCTGCCGCGCGCCTTGTTTCGTGAAGTCTGCGAGTTTTCGCATGCTCCGGCCGCCACTAGTCTCAGGTGCCGTCGCGGCGAGGTCGACGACGTCATGCACAATCTCGCCTTGGCTCTGTTGCCGCTTCTTGCCGAGGGCGAGGGGCAACCGGGTGCGGTGTTGCAGCACATCGCTGTCGCCATCTGCGCGCATCTTCTGCATTCCTACCCGGATCGCGCCCTTGCATCCGGCGGGCCCGGTCTCTCCGTATGGCAGGAGAAGGCGGCCAAGGACTTCATGATCGACCATTGGGCCAAGGACTTTTCGTTTGCGTCAGCAGCGGCGTCTGCGAACCTTTCGGAGGCGGATTTCGCCGCGGCTTTCGCATCCGTGACCGGCCAGACGCCGCAAGAGTGGTTGATGCGCTTCCGGATCGGTCGCGCCAAGCGCTATCTCATCGAAGAGGGATGGTCGGTGGGCAAAACCGCCGCCAGTTGCGGCTATGCAGACGAGGCCCGGTTCATCGAAGCCTTTCGCGAGGTGACGGGCGTGACGCCCGCCGTCTGGCGCGCGCGCTGGCTGCAGTGAGGGTATGATGCTGACCTTTGACGCTCGGCGATGCATCGCTGGATTCGCCTCTTCATTGCGACAGTCAACCGTTGTAGCATCCGCCCGGCCGCTGAAGCGGGTGGCTGAGCTGGAAATCGGGAGACCCTGACCGATGGCCTTGCAAGAGGGAATGAGCGCAGACGAACGCACACCGCGTCCTATCGTCAAGCGGATCAGCGCCGGCGACATTACCGTCACGAGGACCTTTTCGGATCGCTTCGATCTGGAAGTCGGGCCGCTGATCCCGGTCGCCGATGCCTTCAACGTCATTGTCCAGATGCGTGACTTCGAGGCGCACCGCCTGTGGCGGCGCGGCGAACTCGTTTACGAGGGTGGGCACCCGAAGGCCTCGCTTGCGATCACCGACCTACGCGACCAATGGCAGTGCCATCATTTGTCGCCCTTCGACAATGTCCGCTTCCACATCCCCTTTGCCTCGATGCGCAGCTTCACTGAAAGGGCCGGGCGCGGCGAATATGTGTCGCTTTCTCCCGTACAGGGGCGTGTGGATCCCGTCATGTTCGGCCTTGCCCAGGCGCTGCTGCCTTCGCTCGACGAGCCGGACCGGGCCAATCTGCTGTTCGTCGAACAGATCAATCTTGCCGCATTGGCCCACCTCAGCCAGGCCTATGGTGGCCTGCACTTCCCCGTCGACAAGAAGGGGACGCTGGCGCCATGGCAGGAGAGGCTGGCGACGGAATTTCTGGTCGCCCATTTCAACAGGCCGTTCTCGATCGGCGATCTCGCCGCCCAGTGCGAGCTATCGCGCAGCTATTTCAACAAGGCCTTCAAGGAGAGCTTCGGGCGCACACCGTCCAGGTGGCTGTCCGAGTATCGGATCGCGCGGGTCAAGGAGTGTCTGCTTCAGGACACGCCCCTTGCTGAAATCGCAATCCATTGCGGCTTTGCCGACCAGAGCCACATGACCCGCGTTTTCACGAGCCAGACGGGGGAGACGCCGGCGCGCTTCCGGAAAAAGAACAGGTCGGTCATCGTCGCTGTGGACCGACCTCCGCAATAACGTGGAAAGAGGGCGCGCCCTCATGCAAAATTTTCAAAACAGATGAAAAACGTGCAAGAATGATGCGGCGACCGGGGCAATCATAGGGCCGCTCCTGCAAACGATTTGGTGAACCCCAGAGTGAATCCCGTGCATGGTTTCCATGCGCACGCCGATCCGCATTCTTCGTTTTCGTCATCGCGGCAGGAAGCTTTGCGAATGGTTTCGACATATAGGAGCGAAGACGATGACGAATGTTTCCGCTGCCTCGGCCGGAACGCGACCGCGCGACAGTCTCGGATGCTCGCTCGACCAGCTTGATGACGACAGGACGATCGAAGGCCGCGACATGGTCTTCCACCGCAAGCGGTCGACAGCGGGACCGCCGGGCCAGGTCAGGACCCCTGGCAACGGGCGGGGTTATCTGATCGGCCTGTCGCTTGTCGGCGGCCATAGTCGCCGGGTTTTCGGAGCGCACCACTCAGCGATCCAGGAGTTCAGCCAAAACTCGGTCTACGTCAGGAATTTTGTTGACGACTACAAGGCCGATCTCAAAGGGTCGTTCGATTTCACCTTGCTCGAAATCGGCCACGGTGCGCTCGAGCGCATCGCAGATGCGGCAAATGCTTCCGGCGTCAGCGAGCTTCGGTCCGTTTCTGGCTCGCCCGATCCTGTTCTCGGCGGCATGCTCGGCGCCTTGTTTGCGTCGGTGGACGGCTATACGGATCGAAGCGCGCTGTTTGTCGACCAGCTCTCGGTGGCGATCGGCGTGCATATGGTCCGGCAGTACGGTAATGGCCGTGGCGAGAGCCAGGCCGGAGGACGCAGGCTTTCGCAGCGCTGCCAGGCAAAGATCCGCGATCTGGTGCAATCCCGTCTGGATGGCGAGCTGACCGTCGAGGAACTGGCTGCGACCTGCAACCTGTCGCAGGCGGCTTTTCTGCGTGCCTTTCGCGAGACCATGGGCAGCACGCCCTATCGTTGGCTGCTGCAGCAAAGGATCGAAAAGGCCAAGGATCTGCTGCAGTTCTCGCCCACATCCTTAAGTGAAATTGCGGTCGTCTGCGGCTTTTCGGACCAGAGCCACTTTACCCGGGCCTTTGCGCAGGCCGCGGGTGCCACGCCACGCCAGTGGCGGCGCAGCCGGCAGTCGTAACCCTCTGAAACTACACGCGCCCTGCTGGCTGAAGGCGAGCGGAATTTTCAAAAATCCACCTTTGGCGACAAGAACGGGTTGCCGGTCGGCGGCATAGTTGGGCCTCTCCAATCGGAGTTCAGTTTCAACAGTAAGAGGTCACGACCATGTCTGCGACAGCGACCCCCGGCAAACTCCTCGTCTCGCCCAAGGACCACACCCTGATCATGATCGACTTCCAGTCTCAGATGTCTTTTGCGACCAAGTCGATCGACGCGGTGCTCCTGCGCAACAACGCAGCACTCGTCGCCAATGCGGCGGCAGGTTTCGGCGTTTCGACCATCCTCACGACGGTTGCCGAAAAGACCTTCTCCGGCCCGATGTTCTCCGAGATCACCGATGCCTTCCCGGGCCAGAAACTGCTGGACCGCACCTCGATGAACACCTGGGAAGACGCGGCCGTGATCGAAGAGGTCAACCGCATCGGCAAGAAGCGCCTCGTCATGTGCGGGCTGTGGACCTCGGTCTGCATCGTCGGCCCGACACTTTCGGCGCTCGACCAGGGCTTCGAGGTCTATGTCATCGCCGACGCCTGCGGCGACGTTTCGGACGAGGCGCACGAGCGGGCGATGGACCGCATGGTGCAGGCCGGCGTCCGGCCCATGACCTCGCTGCAATACATGCTCGAGCTGCAGCGTGACTGGGCGCGCACCGAGACCTACGACATGACCACCGGCATCGCCAAGAAGTTCGGCGGCTCGTACGGCCTCGGCATCATCTACGCCAAGTCGATGTTCGGCGCGTCCGAAGGCCACTGACAGAACGCCTCCGCGCTCCAGATTAACGTTCTGGCCGCCGCGCTGCGGCCGGAGCGGCACCTCTATCCCGTGAAGGAGTTGTGGCGATGAAAATGTACCTTCTCTCGCTCGGAGCCGGGCTGCTCGTCGGCGTCATCTATGCGCTGCTCAATGTCCGCTCGCCGGCGCCGCCAGTCATCGCGCTGATCGGTCTGCTCGGCATTCTCATCGGGGAGCAATCCGTGCCCCTGGTCAAGCGCGCCCTCTCGGGTGAGCCGGTCAACCTCTCCTGGTTCAATCGGCAGTGCATGCCGCATGTGTTCGGCCATCTGCCCGGCGGGCAGGCCGCGGCTGGCGTGATGAAGGATGCAGTCGGCAACGACGAGAGGGCCTGACGATGCCGACAAGACGCTCGTTCCTCGGTGCAGCCTCGTCGCTGGCGCTGCCCGCGCTCTTCTCGTCGGCCCGTACCGCCGGCGCCCAACAGACCGGAGATACCTCGATGACGCCCGACCTGATCCTTCACAACGGCCTCGTGACGACGCTTGACCGCGCCAATCCCACTGCCACCGCCGTTGCCGTCAAGGATGGCCTGATCCTCGCTGTTGGTGACGACAGGACGATCATGGCGCTGGCGGGCTCAGGCACAAAGACGATCGACCTCAAGGGCAAGCGCGTCCTGCCGGGCTTGAACGACAACCATACCCACGTCGTGCGCGGCGGCCTCAACTTCAACATGGAGCTGCGCTGGGACGGCGTACGCTCGCTCGCCGATGCTATGGACATGCTGAAGCGGCAGGTGGCGATCACGCCGGCGCCGCAATGGGTGCGCGTCGTCGGCGGCTTCACCGAGCACCAGTTCGCCGAAAAGCAGCTGCCGACGATCGACGAGATCAATGCGGTCGCGCCCGATACGCCGGTGTTCCTGCTGCATCTCTACGACCGGGCTCTGCTCAACGCCGCGGCGCTCCGCGCAGTCGGCTACACCAGGGACACGCCGAACCCGCCGGGCGGAGAGATCACGCGCGATGCCCGCGGCAACCCGACCGGGCTGCTCTTGGCCAAGCCCAATGCCGGCATCCTTTATTCGACGCTTGCCAAGGGGCCGAAGCTGCCCTTCGACTACCAGGTCAATTCGACCCGCCACTTCTTGCGCGAGCTCAACCGGCTAGGCGTTACCAGCGTCATCGACGCCGGCGGCGGCTTCCAGAACTATCCGGATGACTATGCCGTCATCCAGAAGCTCTCGGACGAGGGCCAGATGACGGTGCGGCTGGCCTATAACCTCTTCACCCAGAAGCCGAAGCAAGAGAAGGACGACTTCCTGAAATGGACGTCGTCGGTCAAATACAAGCAGGGCAACGACTACTTCCGCCACAACGGTGCCGGCGAGATGCTGGTGTTTTCCGCCGCCGACTTCGAGGACTTCCGCGAGCCACGCCCGGACATGCCGCCGGAGATGGAGGGCGAACTCGAAGAGGTCGTACGCATTCTTGCCGAGAACCGCTGGCCCTGGCGACTGCATGCCACCTATGACGAGACGATCACCCGTGCGCTTGACGTCTTCGAGAAGGTCAACCGCGATATCCCGCTTGAGGGCATCAACTGGTTCTTCGACCATGCCGAGACGATCTCCGATCGCTCGATCGACCGGATCGCCGCCCTTGGCGGCGGCATCGCCGTGCAGCATCGCATGGCCTATCAGGGCGAGTATTTCGTCGAGCGTTACGGCCATGGCGTCGCTGAAGCAACGCCACCGGTGGCCAAGATGTTGGCAAAGGGCGTCAACGTCTCCGCCGGCACCGACGCGACCCGCGTCGCCTCCTACAATCCCTGGGTTTCGCTGTCGTGGATGGTGACCGGCAAGACCGTCGGCGGCCTGCAGCTCTACCCGCGCGCCAACTGCCTCGACCGCGAAACGGCGCTTCGGATGTGGACCGAAAAGGTGCAGTGGTTCTCCAACGAGGAAGGCAAGAAGGGGCGGATCGAGAAGGGACAGTTCGCCGACCTGATCGTGCCGAACAAGGATTTTTTCAACTGCGCCGAGGACGAGATTTCGTTCCTGACCTCGGAACTGACCATGGTCGGCGGCAAGATCGTCTATGCGGCCGGCGACTTCGCCGCCCACGACGAGAACCCGGTGCCGCCGGCAATGCCTGACTGGTCGCCGGTTCGCACCTTCGGCGGCTATGCCGCCTGGGGTGAGCCCGAGGGCGCCGGCAAGCGCTCGCTCCGGCGCACCGCGATCACGTCCTGCGGCTGCGCCAGCGACTGCGGCGTCCATGGTCACGATCATGCCGGCGCCTGGACGTCGAAATTGCCGATCGCCGACCTCAAGGGCTTCTTCGGCGCACTCGGCTGCTCCTGCTGGGCGGTGTAGCGGAAGGGAGGCGCAAAATGCGAACGATAGCCGGCAGCGTGGCGATGGCCGCGATTGCGCTCCTGATCAACGCATCGCTCGGACCGGAGCATGCCTCGGCCTCGCCGACCGAAGGCCTCCGGCACCCCTCTGCGAAAGTCGTCGTGAACCATCCGCCGGCAAAGCACGGAGCCTACTACCAGGGCATATCCCAGAGCGCGATCACGCCTTTGAAGTGGCCGAAAACCCGATGAGGGCGGCCTTGCCGCCCATCAAGCCGAAGACCGCCTGACAAGGAAACGAAAGATTGAGCCACTCTTCCCTCGAAAACCATCTCGCCGCGCGCCTTCGACCGGGCCGTTCCGGCAACCCATTCATGTTCGTCGGATTGCTGGCCCTCTGCTCGGCCTACATTCAGGGGCCTTTGACGAAGATCTTCGACTTCCCCGGCGCGCTTGCCGAGATGGAGCATTTCGGCCTCCATCCGGCGCCGCTCTTTGCGGTCGGCGTCATCGTTTTTGAGCTTGGGATGTCGGCTCTCGTTCTCTCGGGCTTTTATCGCTGGGCGGCGGCAGGCGCGCTTGCGGCCTTCACGCTCGCCGCGACCGTGCTTGCCTTCCGCTTCTGGGAGCTGCCGCCCGGCATGGAGCGTGCGATGGCGACAAACGGCTTCTTCGAACATATCGGCCTTGCAGGCGCCTTCGTGCTCGTTGCACTCTATGATCTGAGCGAACGTGCATTCACGGGGAGGGGCGGCCAATGACGCAGGCAGCGACCAACAACGCCGGCACCTTCGCGCCCTTGCGCCAGAAGGTCTTCGCCGTGCTCTGGGTGGCGACGATCATCGGCAATACCGGCAGCTTCATCCGCGATGTCGCCAGCTCCTGGCTCGTCACCGACCTGTCGGCAACCCCCGCTGCCGTCTCGATGATCCAGGCGGCCGCGACGCTGCCGATCTTCCTGCTCGCCATTCCCGCCGGCGTTCTCTCCGATATTCTCGACCGCCGCAAATTCCTGATCGTCGTACAGTTCCTGCTCGCCTCCGCGAGCCTTTGCCTGTTGTTTCTCTCCGCAAGCGGACTGCAGTCGGTGACCTCGCTGATTGCGCTGACCTTCGTCGGCGGCATCGGCGCAGCGCTCGTTGCCCCCACCTGGCAGGCGATCGTGCCGGAACTCGTGTCGCGGCCGGACGTCAAGGGCGCGGTCGCGCTGAACTCGCTCGGCATCAACATCTCCCGCGCGATCGGCCCGGCGCTTGGCGGTCTGCTGCTCGCCTGGTTCGGCGCGGCCGTCACCTACGGGGTCGACGTCATCAGCTATGTCTTCGTCATTGCCGCCTTGGTCTGGTGGCGGCGGCAGGTGCCGGAGGACGACGCGCTCGCCGAGCGTTTTCTCGGCGCCTTCCGCGCCGGGCTGCGCTATGCGCGCGCCAGCCGCGAGCTGCATGTGGTGCTTTTGCGTGCAGCCGTGTTCTTCGCCTTTTCAAGTGCGATCTGGGCGCTGCTGCCGCTGGTCGCCCGCCAGCTTCTCGGCGGTGGCGCCAGCTTCTACGGCATCCTGCTCGGCGCGGTCGGCGCCGGCGCGATCGGTGGCGCGCTGTTGATGCCGCGGTTGCGCGCGCGAATGGATGCCGACGGGTTGCTGCTGTTGTCGGCGGTTCTGACTGCCGCCGTCATGGGTGTGCTTTCCTTCGCACCGGCGCAATGGGTGGCAGTCGCCGCACTGCTCGTCTGCGGTGCGGCCTGGATCACGGCATTGACGACGCTGAACAGCACCGCGCAAGCGATCCTGCCCAACTGGGTGCGCGGCCGCACGCTCGCCGTCTACCTGACCGTCTTCAATGGCGCGATGACCGGCGGTAGCCTTGCTTGGGGCGCGACAGCCTCCGCGATCGGTGTGCCCTTCACGCTGGCCGTTGCGGCCATCGGCCTTCTCTGCGTCGGCTTCGCCTTCCACGCCATGAAGCTGCCGAAAGGCGAGGCGGATCTCATTCCTTCCAACCATTGGCCGGAGCCGCTGACAAGCGAGCTGGTCGAACACGACCGCGGACCGGTTCTCGTCCTGATCGAATATACGATCGACAAGGCGGATCGGTCCGAGTTCCTGAAGGCGCTTGCCCGCCTGTCGCATGAGCGGCGGCGCGACGGCGCCTATGGCTGGGGCGTGACCGAGGACGCGGCCGATCCCGGGCGCCTCGTTGAATGGTTCATGGTGGAATCCTGGGCCGAGCACCTGCGCCAGCACAAGCGCGTGTCCAAGGCCGATGCCGACATTCAGGACGACGTCCGCCGCTACCACAAGGGGCCGGCCGCACCGGTCGTCAACCACTTTCTCGCGATCAACCATCCCCATCTCGGTTGACGCGGACCGCAAGTCCCGGCGCGGATCCCGCGTCGGGGGCCAGATCTCGAAGACATGTACCCAACCCAAACAAAGGAACCGTTCCCATGACCGAGAACTTCGTCAGGACTGAAGACGGCGTCGATATCTTCTACAAGGATTGGGGCTCGGGCCAGCCCATCGTCTTTCACCACGGCTGGCCCCTGTCGGCGGACGACTGGGACGCGCAGATGCTCTATTTCGTCAACAAGGGCTTTCGCGTCATCGCCCACGACCGCCGTGGTCATGGCCGTTCGACGCAGGTAAGCGAGGGCCACGACATCGCCCATTATGCGAAGGACGTTGCGGCGGTGACCACCAAGCTCGGCCTCAGCGATGCCATCCACATCGGCCACTCCACCGGCGGCGGCGAAGCGGTGGCGTATGTGGCGCGTCATGGCGGCGGCCGGGTTTCCAAGCTGATCATCGTCGGCGCCGTGCCGCCGATCATGGTCAAGACGGCGAACAATCCGGGCGGCCTGCCGATCGAAGTGTTCGACGGCTTCCGGGCGGCGCTTGCTGCCAATCGGGCGCAATTCTTCCTCGACGTTCCGAGCGGTCCGTTCTACGGCTACAACCGGCCGGGTGCCGAAGCGTCGCAGGGCGTCATCCGCAACTGGTGGCGCCAGGGCATGATGGGCAGCGCCAAGGCGCACTACGAAGGCATCAAGGCCTTCTCGGAAACCGACTTCACCGAAGACCTGAAGGCGATCGACGTGCCGACGCTCGTGATGCACGGTGACGACGACCAGATCGTGCCGATCGACGACAGCGCGCGACTGGCGGTGAAGCTGCTGAAGAACGGCACGCTCAAGGTCTACGAGGGTTATCCACATGGCATGTTGACAACCCATGCCGATGTCATCAATCCCGACCTGCTCGCCTTCATTAAGGCCTAAAGCTCGGGCACGGTCCGCGGTGTCCGGGTATTGCGGACCGTGCCGGGACAACGCTACTGCATGGTTCCCTATTCATCGCCGGTTTTGCGGAAGGAACATGCAGCGCTTCGAAGCGCTACAGCGCCCTCTATGCGCCGCAAAGGCGCGCGGCGCTGTAGTGCCGGCGCCGCATCGACAACGGCGCGCAGCCGTAGCTGTCACCAGCAAATCATCGTCAGTGGTTTCAGCGCGCCCGCTTCGGCCGGCGAACCGCCCGGACGACGCCGCTCGGGCCGCCGCCACAGAAGAAGCGTTCGCCGCCATCGGATTCCAGGCCCGAGACGCCCATTCCGGACGGCATGGCGACCGTTTCAAGCACGGCTCCCGTTTGCGGATCGATGCGCCTGAGATCGCTTTCGTCGCCTTCCCAGGTGCCGTGCCAGAGTTCGCCGTCGACCCAGGTCACCCCGGTCACCACGCGCTTGGATTCGATCGTGCGCAGGATTGCGCCGTTCTCGGGATCGATCTGATGAATTTTGCGGCCCCGATGCTGCCCGACCCAAAGCGTGCCCTCGGCCCAGGCAAGGCCGGAATCGCCGCCGCCGCCCGGTGCCGGGATCGTTGCGAGGATTTTCCCGGTTTCCGGATCGATCTTCTGGATGCGATCTTCGGCAATCTGGAAGAGGTGCTTGCCGTCAAACGCGGTGCCGGCATGGGCGGCGACGTCGATCGAACGGACAGGCGCACCGTTTTCCGGGTCGAAGGCGTTGATCGTGTCACCGGCGGCAAACCACACGTTGCGGCCGTCGAAGGTGACGCCGTGGACCTGGTCTGCCCCGGGGAACGGGCCATAGATGTGGATGATTTCGGCTTCGGATCTTTTCATGGGGTTGATCCTATTCGTTTGGCAAAGGGCCGGGGAGTAACAACACTGTCGGGAATGCGGCAATGGGCGGCACGACCCAGCGCCGTGCCCGCCCGCGCCCGATCGGTATGACCTTGCCTTGCGAGGCGAGCTCTTCGAGGGCCCGCTGCACGGTGCGCGCGCTGGCGTCGAGCGCGATCGCGAGCGCCGAACTCGACCAGGCCTCGCCATCCGCCAGCAGCGCCTGCATGGTCGCATGCCGCTCGTCGACGGGCGGCGCAAGGACGACAACCTCGTGCTTGCCGTGCGGCACCAGCCGAAAGCCGTCGCTCGTCGCCTTGATATCTGCAAGCGGGCGCAGTTCCTCGCGCAGCCGGCCGATTTCGACGCGCAGCCTTGCCCGGTGGGATTCGTCGACATGCCGTGCGCCGAAGGCGCGGGCAAGCAAGGTGCGCCGCGAGACATCTCCCGGCCAGGCTTCGCCAAGCGTGCGCGCCAGCGCAAAGAGCACCGGCCGGGTGGCAAGCGTGCACAGGGTCGCTTGTCTTCTGACGAGGTTCCGGCAGGCATCGACGACCAGGGCGCCGGAAGCAAGCAGCTCTTCGACCTCGCCCAGCTGCAGCGAACGCTCTTCCCCGTCCGCCATCAGGCGGGCAGCCGGCGCTTTGAGCACGGCGGCCGCGTTTTCGACTTCGAGGATCAGGGCGGGAATGCCAGTCGCCCGTGCCGCCTCATCTGCGCGCCCGAAGGCGGCGGTGGCGGCTTCGGTCCGCAATCGGCGCACGGCGATGCCGGCGAGCGCCAGTTCGTGGGCGGCCTTCGACAGTGGTGTCAGCCGAGCCGCATCGATGCCGGCAAGAAGGTCCTCGGCTTCGTCCAGCCGGCCGATCAAGAGTAGCCGCCGCGCGCCGAGATTGCGGGCGTGGGCGGCGTTGAGGTGGTCGCCATGGGCTTCGAGCGTCGAGCGGGCGGCGTCGAGCGCCCGCATCGGCCAGGAGAGGTCGCGGGAGACGATGGCGATCTCCGCCTCGGCGACGATGCACCGGGCCCGCGCCACCGCTTCCTTGGGGCCGAAGGCGCGCGCGGCGTTTTTCAGCAGGACCTTTGCGCGGGTGAAGTCGCCAAGTTGGGCCATGGCGATGCCGCGTAGCGCCAGAGCCGGCGGATCGTCGCGCAGCGCCACCCGCTTCAGCGCGCCGAGCGGATCGCCCGACGCCAGTGCGCGTGCTGCGGCCGTGATCAGCGAATCCATCGAAATCCCGTCACACTTGTCACTCCCGCAAGCCGTGTTCCAACCTTTATCTATCTCTCCGGTGGCAACCGACAACAGAAAGAAGCTTGGTCGCACAATCAAGCAGAAACACTCGGGCAAGCAGAAACAGTCGGCGTGTGCCTTGAAGGCTGCATCGAAGGTGAATCTGCAACTATTATGAAATTCTTTCGGAGCTCCTGTCGGCTCGGTGCCGGCGCGAGCGTCTTTCAATCGGGCGGATGCGGGGGGATGTCCCAGGTACGGTCCGCCGCGCGATCAGATTGCACAATTTGTCGGCGTGGCCGAACGTTCGGCCGGGCGGCTCGAAGGAGATTGCAATGACCAATTCGCATTACCGTTGGGTCATCGTGGCGGCGGGCGGCTTGCTCGGCTGCCTGGCGATCGGCGCCATGTTTTCGCTTCCGGTGTTCCTGCTGCCGATTTCGCGTGATACCGGTTGGTCGGTGACCGGCGTTTCGAGCGCCATGACCATCGGCTTCCTGGCCATGGCCTTTGCCAGCATCGCCTGGGGCAGCCTTTCCGACCGGTGGGGCGCACGCCCGATCGTGCTCATTGGCTCGGTGCTCCTGGCTGTCAGCCTGATGGCGGCAAGCTGGGCGACCTCGCTGATCGCCTTCCAGATCCTCTTCGGTGTCGTCGTCGGCACGGCGACGGCCGCGATCTTTGCGCCGATGATGGCCTGCGTCACCGGCTGGTTCGACACGCATCGAAGCCTCGCGGTCTCGCTCGTGTCTGCCGGCATGGGCATGGCGCCGTTGACGATGTCGCCTTTTGCCGCCTGGCTGGTTTCCGCCTACGACTGGAGAACCGCTCTCCAGATCATCGCGCTCGTCGTCGCCGTGATCATGATCCCGGTCTCGTTCCTCGTTCGCCAGGCGCCGGCCCTTGCCGGCGGCGTTGCCGCGGCCTCGCCCGAGGAAGAGCCGCAGTCGTCGATGACGACCAGCCAGGTGCTGAAATCGCCGCTCTTCATCATCCTGCTCCTGACCAACTTCTTCTGCTGCGCCACCCATTCCGGCCCGATCTTCCACACGGTGAGCTACGCGATCACCTGCGGCATTCCGGTCATGGCGGCTGTGTCGATCTACAGCGTCGAAGGGCTCGCCGGCATGGGCGGCCGCGTCGTCTTCGGCCTGCTCGGTGACCGCTTCGGCGCCAAGCGCGTGCTGGTTCTCGGATTGCTCGCCCAGGCCTTCGGGGCGCTTGCCTATGTCTTTGCCGCCGGGCTCGGCTCGTTCTATGCGGTCGCGGCCCTGTTCGGCTTCATCTATGCGGGCGTCATGCCGCTTTATGCGGTGCTTGCCCGTGAGAACTTCCCGCTGCGGATGATGGGGACGGTGATCGGCGGAACGGCCATGGCTGGCAGCCTCGGCATGGCGACGGGACCGATTGCCGGTGGTCTGATCTATGATGCGCTGGCGAGCTACACCTGGCTCTATATCGGCTCCTGGGGCATCGGCCTCGGCGCGTTCCTGATCGCGCTCACCTTCCGGCCGGCGCCACGCTACCAGCCGGTGGCGGCCGCGGCCTGATCCGAGCGCTGACCGCGAGAAAAAGGGCTCCGCCTGGGAAGGGGAGCCCTTGGGTCATTCTAATTCCAATCAGTCCGTCTTAGCGCTCATCTATCCGGACGGTTCGCGCACCGACATGCAGCGCCCGTCCTGCGCCCATTCCCATGATCGCCACGCCGATGCCGAGCGCGATGAAGAGAATGGCGCTGGCGGCGAAGCTGCCGGTCCAGCTGCGGATGAAGCCGACAAGTAGCGGACCAATGGCGGCAAGCACGTAGCCGACGCCCTGGGCCATGCCGGAGAGATGCGCCGCCACGTGGGAATCGGGCGAGCGCAACACGATGAGGGTCATCGCCGCGGCAATGAGGCCGCCCTGGCCAATCCCTTGCAGAACGGCCCAGACGAGCACCGTCGAGAGCGGCGCAAAGAGGATGCCGATCAGCGCGATGACGGCAGCGGCGACGAGCGCCACGCAGACGGCGCGCTGGTCGCGGCGACGGACGGCGAAGGACGGCACGAGCAGGCACGTGACGACCTGCATCATGATCGAGGCGGAGACGACCGCACCGGCGGTTGCGGCATCGAGGCCACGCTCACGCAGGATCGGGGCCATCCAGCCGAAGACGCAATAGGCGAGCGCGGATTGCAGCCCCATGAACAGGGTCACCTGCCAGGCGAGCCGATCGCGCCAGAGGCCGACGACGCGGAAGCCGCTGTGGCGGGCTTGCGCCTTGCCGCGCAGCGCCTGCGGCGCCCAGATCATCAGCACGATGAGGGCGGGTACCGCCCAGGCCGCAAGCGCGCCGGACCAGGAGCCGACCACATGGTGTTCGATCGTTAGCGTCAGGCCCGCGGCACTGGCAGCACCGGCACACAGCGCCATGGTGTAGAGCCCCGTCATCATCGCGGCCCGGTCGGGAAAGTCACGCTTGACAAGGCCGGGAAGCAGCACGTTGCCGATCGCGATCGCCGCACCCGCGGCAAATGTCGAAAGGAAAAGCAACGGCACGGATTGGACGCCGCGCAGACCCGTGCCGAGCGTGAGCAGGACGAGCACCCCGAGAAGCGTGCGTTCGGCGCCGAAGCGCTGCGCGAGCTTCGGCGCAAGCGGCGCGAAGAGGCCGAGGCAAAGCACGGGCAGGGTGGTGAGCACGCTGGCGCTTGCGGTGGAAACGCCGGTCGCCTGCATCACTTCGGGCAGCAGTACCGAGAGGCTCGAAAAGAGCGGCCGAAGGTTGAAGGCGATGAGCACGAGGCTGGCGCCCAAAAGGATGCGGGCGTTGCGGCTCAGCACCGGCGGCTGCGGGGCTGGCACGCTGTCGGCCTCGGCATCGATCAGCTGATCTTCGATGTCCAGAGGTTCGACGGCTTCGGTTTTGTGGGGGTCGCGAAAAGTCTGGTTCATTGGGAAAGTAGCCGATCAAGTTCAGCGAGGACGGGGGCCATAAACGCCCGAACGGCGGCCGCGGCCGTGTCCGGGTCACTGGTCGCTATGGCCTCGACGATAGCCGCATGCGCCCGGTCGTCCGGCTCCGGCAGGTCGCCCGACAGCGTCGAGTGGATGGTTTCGAGAATGGCCGAGGTGAAAAAGTCATAGAGCTCGACGATCGCCCTGTTGCCGGAGGCTTCGACGATCGACCGGTGGAAGGCGATGTCGCGTCGGCCGAAGGTCTCACGCCCGCCATCGGCAACCGTGCCGCGGGCGAGAAGAAGGCGCTTCATCTGTTCCAGGTCCTTGGGCGTATGCCGGAGCGCCGCCAGGCGGGCGGCTTCCACGTCGAGGGCCGCGCGCGCCTCCCACTGGTCGCGCAGGCTCGCCCGCTTGACGCGGTCAAGCGCGCCGGAGCTGTCGACCGTCGAGCGGACATAGGTGCCGGAGCCCTGGCGGGCGTCGAGCAGCCCTTTCGAGATCAGGACGCGAACGGCCTCCCGCACGGTCCCGCGGCTCACCGCCAGGAGTTCCGTCAGCGCCGTTTCGTTGGGTATGCGCTCGCCAATGGCCCAGCGGCCGCTGAGGATTTCCGCCCGCAGGCTTTCGGCAGCGCTCTCGGCAAGGCTGGTACGATTGATCGGCTGCATCGTCTACTCATCAAGTCATCAGATGATTTTACCGATAAGGCGAGGCGTTCGGAGAGTCAAGCGTGACGAGAGAGAGAGAGAGAGAGAGAGAGAGAGAGAGAGAGAGAGAGAGAGATAGCGGGTGCACGACTGGTCTCGGCGACCGGATTTGTCGGCGGCTGGTGCGTGAGCCTTAGCTTCGCAGAACGGCAGTCGCGCGCCGGTGGGGCGCACGATGCTCAGGCTTTAACTACGGGAACGGGTTCCCGGCACGGTGCGATCTCAGTTGAGCCTGAGATCGAGGCCGGGGTGCAGCTTCTTGAGGTTCGGCAGCGATTTCGACTGCCACGGGATCTCCGAGGTTCCGCGCACCGTCAATTGCACGTTCGGGCGGTTGCGTGCCTCGATCGTCAACTTGGCGAGCAGGTTGATCCCGGACGAGTTCAGGAACTGCAGTTCGGTGAGGTCGATCGTGACGTGCTCAGGCTCGGTCTCCAGCACGCCCATCACCGTCGAGAAGATCGGCGCATAGGCTTCCGTTCCCGGCAGCCGCATCGTGCCTTCAAAATGAATATCGTTGCCTTCGGACCAAACGCGATACTCTTCTTCGTCCTTGTTTTCCATGTTCACCGGCTCATCAGTTCGAGAGGTCTGGGACCGCAATGGAGGCATAAGTCTCCAATGAGGTTTCGCCGTCGTCACCCTGGGCACCAAAAACCCAAGCGAAACGAACGCCATAATCGCTCATCAGCGTCAAAAGACCAAGCCCCGAGCCGCTCTTGCCGAGCCCGGTTGCGTTGGCTTCGATGCGCTCGATGAGCAAGTCGCCCGGGTCGCCGTCGGCGATCTCGGACAAAAGATCCTGGAAGCGCGCGGCCGCTTCGTTGTCGATCACGTTCGACACTTTCGTGCGGAAGCTTTGCGCCTCGAGGGCGGCCTCGACGACTACGGACCCGGAAGCGCGGAACTTCACGGCATTCTCGACCAGTTCGTTGGTCAGGTAGCCGATGTTGTGGCGCACTTCCCGATAGGTGTTGCGCGACGCGCGGTAGCGCAGCGCCGCCAGTTCCGCGACGAAATCCGAAGCCATGGCGCAATGCTTCCAGCTGAGATCCAGCGGCCCGTCGTAGAGACGCAGCCGGGTCATCTTCTGGTGGGCGCCGATCGTCAGGTCCGCCAGTCCGTAGAGCGTGGTCATCTGATCACCTGTGTCTCATGACGACGAGTGTGATGTCGTCGTAGATCTTTTGCTTGCCGATATGCGCCATCAGGTCCTCGATGATACCCGATTTGACGTCCTCGGCGCTCTGTCCGTAAAACTTTCCGGCACTCTCGCACAGTCGCTCGATGCCAAACAGTTCGCCCTTGGCGTTCGCAGCCTCGGTCACGCCGTCCGTGTGCAGCACGATCATGTCGCCGCGGCCGAAGGAGATCTCGCGGGTGGCAACAAAGCGCGAAATGTCCGATTCCAGGCCGATCGGCAGGCCGAGGTCGAGCGTGTCGATCCGCTCGATTTCAGCCCCCTTGCGAACGACGATCAGTTCCTCGTGCTGCCCCGACAGCGTCAGGCGGCCGGCGTCGTAGTCGAGGAAGGCGAGCGACAGATGCTTGTCAGTGTTGGTGCGCACGATGTTCTTGTAGATGGCGCGGTTGAGGCGGTTGAGGAACTGCTCCGGGTCCATGTCGCCGGCTTCCTGCAGGGCCCTTGCGACCGACTGCACCATCAGCATCAATACGCCGCTTTCAAGGCCATGACCGGTCACGTCACCGATGCCGATCTTCAGCCGCTCGCCGTCGCGCAGCACGTCGTAGTAGTCGCCGCCCACCTCATCGGCCGGGCGCATATAGGCGGCGATTTCGAGATCGGCGATTTCCGCGAGCTCGCCTGCCTTCGGCAGCACCATCATCTGGATCTGCTTGGCCACGGCAAGCTCGGCGCCGAGCCGCAGGTTCTCGCTGCGCAACTGTGTGTTCAGCGTCGAAATCTGATGGTTGGCGTCCTCGAGCTGCTTGGTGCGTTCGGTCACCAGGTTTTCGAGGTTCTCGGTGTGGTAGCTGATCTCCTCAGCCATTCTGTTGAAGGCGATAGCGGCTTCACCGACCTCGTCGCGCGTGGTGATGGGCACACGGACGGAATAGTCCTTCGCCTCGATGCTGGTCGCCGCTCCGGCGAGCGCGCTGATGCCGCGGGTCACTCGCTTGGAGATGCCGAACACGGCGAGCGTGACGAACAGCAGCGAAGCGAGCAGGGCCAGGATCTGGTAGATAAGGATGCGGTTCGTCGCTTCGGAGATACTCGCCTGTGCCGCAAACAGCGAGGCGTAGATCTCCCGCTCCGGCACGACGATGCCGATCGACATGGTCTCGCGGCGCACCGGGCCGGACACCCAGAGGTTCTCCGGCTCGAGCTGCTTCAGGAGTATGAGATAGGGGACCTTCTCACCGGCTTCGTCGAGCAGCACCCGCTGAATGGCGCCATCGGTGCCGAGCGGCAGCTCTGCGATTGCGGGCTGCGCGCTGCGGCGCAGCGAGCGCTCCAGTCCGGTGACGCCTTGTCCACCCGTGTCGCTGGATCGCCGCAGGCCAATCACCTTTTCGCCGACCGGATTGATGGCAAGCACGTTGCCGTCGGACATCACCAGAAATCCGAAGCCGCTGTCGCCGACCTTGACGCTTTCGACGACCTCGGCCAGCTGGTCGAGCGTGATATCGGTTCCGGTCGCTCCGGCGACACCCTTGCGGTCGGGTGTCCAGAGCGGCTGGAAGAAACTGACGATCAGCTTGCCCGAGGCCGCATCGGTGTAGGGCGCCGTCTGCGTGGTATCGGCTGCAACGGGCCTGAGGCTTGGGTTCTTCGCCCATTCCTCCCAGGAGTCGTAGAGACCGGGGAAGAAGAAGTTCCAGAAGTTGGCTTCGTTGTGGCCGGGATAGAGACGGTCGAACGTCTGCGCCTGGTCCGCATAGGGCGCCATCCGCAAGATCGGCCGTTCCTTTGGCCCGACGTAGTACATCTGCAGTTTGGAGCGGCCGTGCTCAAGCAAAGCGGGGGCAACCAGATCGAGAACGGCACTGTTCTCGATATCGGCCTGCACCTCGGGCAGGGGTCGGTGGTCGGGGCCAAGCAGATAGCTCCATACGCTTACGCTCGAGAGCTGCCCCGGAAGGTTCTGCGCCCACCCACCTTTGGCATCGTAGGTGACGGTAACCGATTCCGGTGCATGCCGCGCAAGCGCTTCACCGACGTCGGAGCGGCGCACGGGGCGGTCGATCTGCGCCTGGATCACGCCTGCGAGCGTGGCGACGTCGGCGTGAACCTGGCCGAGCAGAAGATTAACCCGCGCGGCCGTCGATTCCGCATAGGTGAGCATGTAATCTTCGTTGGCGTTTTGCAGACCCTGTCCGACCTCCGCCGTTGCGTCGCGCGACAGCCTTTGAACGTTCCAGAGCGCCAGGCCGCCTGTCAGCAGGAGGTCGAAGAGCACGGCACTGCCGACCACCAGCACGAACTTGGCGCGAAAGGATCTCAAACCGAACCGGGGACGTTGGATATTGCTCGCGTTCATAGTGGTTTGCGCCCGGACGCTGCCCAGATCGGCCAGCCCGCATAACCCTTCGGATGCAGGGCAGCGAAGACGTGATCCCGGAAGCCCTGACGGAACCGCTCAATGAATTCGGGTGTTTCGCCGTGCCTCACCGCCATGTCCGCAAACATCTTCTCCCAGCCGGCGATGATATCGGCGAAATCCTGTGGATCACCGTCCAGATTGGTGACCATGAAGGATTCGACCAGGATGTCGTCGAAGCCCGTGTCGGCAAGATAACGCCGGCTCTTCGGCCCGAACTCCACATCGATCTCGAAATTGGTCAAAAGCCGCGCGAGCTCATTGTAGGTCCATTGGATGCTTTGCGCCCGCGGCTCGCCGAGGCAGTGCGAGTTCTTCTCGTTGGTGATGTAGACGCGGCCGCCCGGCTTCACGATCCGATAGAGCTCCTTGAGAAGAAGCTCCGGCTGATTGAAGACCTGCAGCGAGTGGCGGCAGCTCACGAAGTCGAACTGATTGTCCTCGAGCAGCATCTCCGACGCATCGCCGTAGGTGTATTCGATATCCGTCACGCCGAACTCGGCGGCCACCTTGCGGGCATAGGCGAGGCTCGGCTTCGAGTGGTCGAGGGCGACGATCCGCGACGGCTGGAACTCCTTCTGCGCGAGCACGGCGAAATCGCCGATGCCGCAGCAGATGTCGGCCACGGCGATGCCGGGCCGCATGCCGTGGCGCGGCAGGATGGTGCGCTCGTGACGCCAGGTCAATTTCGTCTGCGCGCGCAGGATTGGAATGAAGCTCGTATCCTCGAAGTAGTCTTGGCCGGGATAGAACATCGAATCGTAGACCTCGACGGAGATCTGAGGCTCGATCGTGCTCAGGTGCCGGAACATACGCGTCGTCCAGCTGACGACGCTTGAGGTGACGACGATCAGGCGCAGATCGGACCGCTCGCGGCAGGCGTCGAGGGCCACCCGGATGAAGGCCTGGAAGGCCGTGTTGTTCATCTGGATGAGGCGCTTCACATCGATATAAAGAACGCCGCGCACCGTATCGATCGCTTCCCGCAGCGCATGGATACTCTCGGCGATCTCATCGATCGAACGCGGACGAATCGTTCCGGCAAGCGAGAAGATCTGGCTGTTCGGATCGAAGTCGACCTTGAAACGCTGAGGAAGGCTCGCCGCGATCAACTCACCATTCCTTCAAGAGGAAGATCCACGATCAGGGTGATGGCTGGAGCGGCATCCTCGTCAAGCCGGAGGCGGGCGTCATAATTGACCGCGAGGTCCAGAAGCACCGATTCCCGGCTGGGGGCAAGGTCGTTGGAGATGGCGTCGAGATAGCGGGCCTGGGCATCGCTCTCACGGGTTTTCGAGACCGCCTCGCGATAGAAGCGCGCTTGACCAGGCGGGCATGGGAAGCTCAGCTGAACCCGCTCCGTGGCGCCCTGGCGATAGATCGACAGGCCGATCTTTCCGTCGGTGGTGCCGCCGCGAAACGAAACTTCCAGAAGCTCGTTGAGGGCGGAGGAAAAGAAGTTCGAATGCCGTACCGGATCGGTCCTGTTGTGGCTGATCATCCGGGCAAGGTAGCTCGAGACATGATCGCAATGGTGCCAGTCCGAGAGGAAATCTTCCATCTCCATGTCGAACTGAAGCAACGGCTCGAAAGCCGTTTCCGTGGTCTTGTTGACACTAGCACCCATGCAGCAATGCCCTCCGCACCCCGAACTCTGCCACGGCCATACGCGACTTTCTATAATGATTTCTAACCACGCAACCCCGGGATCTTGCAGAAAGACAACCCGGGTTTTGCCTCGCGCCACATCGGGCGCAACGCACGGATGCGGGGGGCTACAGCGTCGCCATTGCCGATGAGCGGCGAAGATAGGCGCCGATCGCGTCTGCAGGCATGGGCATGCCCAGGAAATAACCCTGCAGACGGTCGCAACCCTCTTTTCGAAGCCAGACGGCCTGCCCGATCGTCTCGACCCCCTCGGCGGTCACGCGCATGCCGAGGCCGTGGGCAAGGCCGATGATCGACCGGACGATCGTCTGGCTCTTATCGTCACTTTCCAGGTCCTTGATGAAGTAGCGGTCGATCTTGATCGTATCGAAGGGGAAGTTCTTGAGGTAGCTGAGCGACGAATAGAAGGTGCCGAAATCGTCGAGCGAGATCTGGATGCCGAGCACGTTGAGCGTGTTCAGCGTGTCGAGATTGTTGGTCGTGCGTTCAAGCAGCACCGATTCGGTGACCTCCAGCTCCAGCCGGTCGGCTCTCAGGCCCGACATGTCGAGCGCTTGGGCGACTCGGTCTGTCAGGCCTTCCCGCAGGAACTCCGCCGGCGACAGGTTGACGGCGACGGTGAAGTGCGACGGCCAGGTGGCAGCCTGCCGGCAGGCCTCCTCGAGAACCCATTGGCCGATTTCGTTCATCAGGCCATCGGCTTCCGCCATCGGGATGAAGACATTGGGCGGGATCGTACCGACAAGCGGATGGTGCCAGCGCACCAGCGCCTCGAAGCCAACGATCGAGAACGGCGGCTCGACGAGTGGCTGGTACTCGATCGAAAACTGCCTGTCCTGCAGCGCGGTGCGCAGACTGCGGCGCAGCATCTCGCGCTGTTCCAGCACGATCAGCATGGAACGGCTGAAGGTCTTTGCCCGGCCCCGTCCGTCCTTCTTGGCGGCATAGAGCGCGATGTCCGCCGCCTTCATCAGCTGCTCGATGTCGTTTCCGTCATTCGGCGCAATGGCAATGCCGATGCTGGCGCCGACGAAGACGGAGATGCCGTCGATGGTGAAAGGTTCGCTGAACGCCTCGATAAGTGCCTCGGCGAGATATTCGGCGTCCGCCGGCTGGTCGCTTTGCCGCTGGATGACGGCGAATTCGTCGCCGGCCAGGCGATAGGCGACTTCGCCGTCGCGAAGGGCGCCGCGAATGCGCTCGGCAGCCATCTTGAGGACGGCATCGCCGGCGCCGTGGCCCAGCGTGTCGTTGACCGGCTTGAAGTCGTCGAGGTCGATCTGCATCAGCGCCAGTTTCTCGCCGGGTGTCGGCAGGATGCTCTGAAGGTCGTCGCTGAACTGCCGCCGGTTAGGCAGGCCCGTCAGCACGTCGTGGGTTGCCTGGTGCAGCAGAAGCGCGCGCTCGCTTTCGCCATGGCTGCCGACCTCGCGGCGTGTGGCGCGACCGCTCGTTTCGAGCACTCCGATGCCGCGCATGGCGCGGAAGACGAGCAGCGTGCGCCTCGACTTGGTAACGGCGTCGACCACTTCGACGCTTCGCGGCACGCCATAGGCGATGACGGATTCGACCGCCGCCTTGGAAACGGGCGCAAGCAATTCGGGATAGAGGTGCCACAGGGTGGCGTCGACAAGCGTGCCGACTTCGTAGGTTTCCTGCAGCGCCGGCGAGGCGCTGGTCAGATGAAAGGCCTCGTCATAGAACGAGAGGACTTCGTCCGTATGAGCCGCAACGGGATCTTGCACTGAAGCTGAAGCAGACAACGTTGCATCAGTGTCCGGCATGCTTGCCTTTCCCTCTCTGTTTCGAACGCGCCTGAAGAATGTAAAAGCCCGCTCCAACGGCGGTCCGGTTCGGCTCGTCCTTCTGCAAAGCTACCGCGTCGCCCGCCCGGGTCAATGCCAATAGGCTGCCTGCGATCTTACCTGTGGAAACCTCGCTTCGGAGCATGGCGAGCGCTGCTCGATATCCTTTGCCCCACACGGTTGTATATAAGCTTCCTCTTGTATCATTTGCCATCATTGCATGCAATTTGGGGCGGAACGGCTGTGGGCGTTTCGGCCCCGCCTGCGCGCATGTTCCATTGTGGGACGCCGTATCAACAGGGGTTTCAGGTGCCTATTGCGGCCGGTCGCGGCCAAGCAAACGGCACATACGCCTGGGCAACGGACCTAGTTGGCTCCGTTTAAGTATCGGTTAACCATAAAGGAAGTTTTCAGGGGATTATGTGGCTTCACCCATCCCGCGATCACCCGGAATTAAGAACCACGGGCCCGTTGGCCACCGGGTTGCCGGTGGCCAATCGCTGTCATGCTCAGTGCGTGCTCAGAATCACGTCGGTCTTCTGGAAGGTCCGGACGTCGATCAGGCCCTTGTCGGAAATCCTGAGTTCCGGGATGACGACGAGCGCCAGCAGCGAGTGCTGCATATAGGCGTTGTTGAGCCGGCAGCCGCAGGCGCGCATGGCCTCGACGATGGCGGCGGCCTTTTCGGCGACGATCTCTGCCCGCTGGTCCGACATCAGCCCGGCGACCGGCAGTTCGACCAGGGCCAGTTCGCGGCCTTCCTTGATGACGACGATACCGCCGCCGACCTCGTGCAGCCGGTTGGCGGCCATGGCCATGTCCGCCTTGTTCGTGCCGACGACGATCATGTGGTGGCTGTCATGCGCGACGGTGCTCGCCATGGCGCAATCGCTGTCATAGCCGAAGCCGGAGACGAAGGCGTTGACCACGTCGCCGGTGCCGCGGTGGCGCTCGACGAGTGCGATCTGGCAGACGTCGTTGGCCCGGTCCATTTGCACGAGGCCGTTTTCGATCGCGACTTCGGCCTGAAGCGCCCGCGTCGGCGCCTGGTTCTCGACGACGCCGATCACGTTGACCCGCGCGCGTGTCGCCCGTGCGTTGGATGGGATGTCGAAATCCGCAGCCGCCAGCAACCGGCCGAGGTGGACGGTGTTGCGGGCGCTTTCCGGGTAGACATAGGCCGGGATATCGCGTGCCAGCGCACCGTTTTCGGCCATCAGCTCGCCGCGGGCAAAGACCATTTCGATCGGCAGCGCGGCGAGATCCGAGGTGACGATCAGATCTGCCCGGCGACCGGGTGCGATCGAGCCGATTTCGCGCTCGAGGCCGAAATGCTGGGCGGTGTTCAGCGTCGCCATCTGGATCGCGGTGACGGGCTTCAGGCCTTGCGCGATGGCATGGCGCACCACGCGGTTCATGTGTCCGTCGTGAACCAGCGTGCCGGAATGGCTGTCGTCGGTGCAGAGCAGGAAGTTGCGCGGGTCGAGGCCGGATTCGGTGACAGCCTTGATCTGTGCCGCAACGTCGTACCAGGCCGAGCCGAGGCGCAGCATGGCGCGCATCCCCTGGCGAACACGAGCGATCGCGTCGTCGACCGTCGTGCCTTCATGGTCGTCGGCCGGGCCGCCGGCGGCATAGGCGTGGAACTCGCGGCCGAGGTGCGGCGAGGCATAGTGCCCGCCGACGGTCAGCCGCGCATCCTGGGTGGCGGCGATCTCGGCCATCATCTTCGGGTCGTTTCCGGCGACGCCGGGGAAATTCATCATTTCGCCAAGGCCGATGACGTTCGGCCAGGCAAGCGCCTCGGCAACATCCTCAGCCGAAAGCTCGGCGCCGGCGGTCTCGAGACCCGGCGCGCTCGGCACGCAGCTCGGCACCTGGACGAGCACGTTGATCGGCAGGCTCTGGGCTTCCTCGTTCATCAGCCGGACGCCGTCGAGGCCAAGCACGTTGGCGATCTCGTGTGGGTCGATGAACATGGTGGTGGTGCCGTGCGGAATGACCGCGCGGGCAAATTCTGTGACGGTGACGAGACCGCTTTCCACATGCATGTGCGCGTCGCAGAGGCCGGGAACGAGATAGCGGCCGGCGGCGTCGACGACCTTGGTGTCGTCGCCGATCGTGTGGCTGGCGTCCGGGCCGACATAGGCGAAGCGGCCGGCTTTGACGGCGATGTCGGTGCCGGGGATGATTTCGCCGGAGTAGACGTTGACCCATTTGCCGTTGCGGATCACGAGATCGGCGGGTTTGCGGCCCATGGCGACGTCGACCAGTTCGGGTGCGGTCTTCGACCAGGATTGAAGCATGACAGTTTCCTTCGGATGGGCAATGTCGGCGCCCCAGCATCGAGGGCGCCGAACGATTTTCTGGCGGTTACTGGGTCTGGGCGACGAGCGCTGCGGCAAGCAGGGCCACGAACCACATGACCGGTCTTACATCGCCGGCCCGGCCGCAGACCAGCTTGATCAGCACATAGGCGATGATCGCAAGCGACAGGCCGAGCGTGATCGAGAAGGTGAGCGGGATCAAGACGATCGCAAGGAAGGCCGGGATCGCCTCGTCGAGCGCGCTCCAGCGGATGTTGCTGATCGGCTCGGACATGAAGAGGCCGGTGAGGATCAGAACCGGTGCGGTCGCGACCGCCGGCACCAGGGAAAGCAGCGGCGACAGGAACAGGAAAGGCACGAAGAGAAGACCCGCGACCAGCGCGACGAGGCCGGTGCGTCCGCCTTGCTGGATGCCGGCGCCGGATTCGAGATAGACGGTCGCCGGGCTCGTTCCGAGCGGTGCGGAGATCAGCGCCGCGATGGCGTCGACATGCATCGATTCTCGGATGTTGCGCGGCATGCCGTTTTCATCCTTGAGGTCTGCCGCTTCGGCGAGGCCAAGGAAGGTCGAGAGCGCCTCGATGAAGTTGGTGAACAAGAAGACGAAGATGAAGGGCAGGTAGATCAGGTTCAGCGCGCCCAGGAGATCGATCTGGCCGACGAAGCTGAAATCAGGCGCGGCGGAAAAGCCGCTCCAGTTGACGAGCGTATGCACATCCGGCGTCTCCGGCCAGAACGCCGCTCCATCGCCCCACCAGCGGCCGATCGGGATCGACAGGATGGTGGTGAGGATCATGCCGGCCATCATGGCGCCGGGCACCCGCCGGACCACCAGTGCCACCGTCAGCACGAAGCCGGCGATGAAGGTCAGCGTCACCGGATTGAACTGCGTCAGACCGACGATCGTGTCGGGATTGGCAACGATAAACTTGGCGTTCTCCAGGCCGATCAGCGCGATGAACAGGCCGATGCCGCAGGCGATGCCATAGCGCAGATCGACCGGGATCGCTTCGATGATGGTTTGGCGAAGGTTGAAGAACGCCATGACGGTGAAGAGCACGCCGGCCCAGAAGACGCAGCCGAGCGCGACCTCGAGCGGCACCTTGGCGCCGACCACCATGGTGTAGGCAAACAGCGCGTTGATGCCCATGCCGGGCGCCACCAGGATGGGGCTGCGCGCATAAAGCCCCATGGCGCAGCTGCCGATGAAGCTGACGAGCACCGTCGCCGTCACGCCCGCCGAAAACGGAATGCCGGCATGCGCGAGGATCGAGGGATTGACGACGATGACATAGGAGGCGGCGAGAAAAGTGGTGAGGCCTGCGAGGATCTCGGTGCGGACGGTCGAGCCGAGCCGCGAAATCTGGAAGTAGCGGTCGAGTAGCGCCGCGAGCCAGGATGTCTCCGGGCTCGGTGCCGCCTCCACGGACTTGTTCTGATAGTTCATCTTGTTCCCCTTTTTTTGAACGAAGAAGGGGGCCGGCGTGACCGGCCCCCTTCCAAGGCATCATTCCGCAGCGACGGCGCGCTCGTCCCCGCCGGCGGGCGAAAACGGCGAGATCACCTTCAGCCCGACGCAGTCGACGACACCGAGATCGGTGATCGCATATTCCGGGATCGCGGTGATCTGCAACACGAACATGTACATGAAGGGCCAGGGCAGCGGGCAGCCGAGCGCGCGGGCCGCGTCGTCGAGCTGGTCTTCCAGCGCCGCCATCTCGGCCGGCTCGATGTCGGAGACGATGCCGCCGATCGGCAGGTGCAGGAAGGCCTCGACCTTGCCGTTCCGGACGACGACCTGGCCGCCATTGTTGGCGATCAGGTGATTGATGGCGGTGCGCATGTCCTCGAGATCGGCGCCGATGCAGATGATGTTGTTGTCGTCGGGAGCCGTGGAACTGGCGATCGCGCCTTCCTTCAGGCCGAAGCCGGAGGTGAAGGCGACCGGGCGGTTGTTCGTCTTGCCGTAACGCTCGACGACGGTGACATATTGGACGTCCGCAGCGGGATCGGCGAGAACCTCGCCATCCTTGACCTTCAGCGTCACGTCGCGGCGGGTGCGCACGAAGATCTTTTCCGGGGTGACGGCGATCGCCATCGCGTCCGCCGTCTCGCCGGCGCCGTGATAAGCAACCTTGAGATCGCCGGGCTGCAGCGGTTTTACCTTGACCGAATTGAGCAGGGCGACGCTGCGCTCAGGCGGCGTGAGTTCGATCGCCATCTTGCCGTTGCGGGCGACCACTTCGCCCTTGGCGACGACGGTTTCGATGCTGAAGTTGCGCAGGTCGTCGACAAGCAGGATGTCGGCGGCGCGGCCGGGCGAGATCGAGCCGACCTTGTCGTCGATCCTGAGCGCATCGGCGCCGTTGATGGTCGCCATCTGTATCGCTGCCATCGGCGAAATGCCCATGGCGATCGCCATGCGCACCATGTTGTCGAGATGGCCGCGCTTGAGGATGTCGCTCGCCACCACGTCGTCGGTGCAGAAGCTGATGCGGCGCAGCGCCTTGACGCCCATCTCGGTAACGATCCGCAGGTTGTCGGCAAGGAAGTGCGAGATCGAAGATTCGCGTACGACGACATGCATGCCGGCGCGCAGCTTTTCGAGCATTTCCTCGGGCGTGTAGCTCTCATGGTCGGCGCGCACGCCGGACTGCTGGTAGCCGTTGAGCCGTGCGCCGCGCGTCATTGGGCAGCAGCCGAGCACCGGCAGGCGGCTCTTTTCGGCAAGTTCGAGCGCCGCCAGGACGTCGGCGTCCTCTTCCTGGATGAATTCGCGTACGGTCTCCCAGATGCCGACGCATTCCGGCCAATGGTGCGTCGCCTGGTGGTCGGCCGGGCTGAAATAGTGGCCGACGGTCGAACGCGGCATGGTGTAGGGCGTCTTGCACGGCGCGCCCCAGAAGACCTTGAGCGGCGTCTGCTTGGCTTCATCGAGGAACTCGCGCGCAGCGGCGGGGCCGCCGACGACGATGATCTGGTCGAGACCGGTGACGATCGAGGTGGTGCCGAGCGGCACGACAGCCTTCGCAAAGCTCGTCAGCGACATCTTCGAGCACTCGACATGCAGATGTCCGTCGATCATGCCGGGTGCCAGGTACTTGCCGGTGGCGTCGACGATCTTCGTCTCAGGCCCGATATAGTCGGTGATGTCGCCGACCGCGATGATGCGTTCGCCATAGATGGCGACGTCGGCCTGATAGATCTCTTCCGAAACGACGTTGACCAGGCGACCGCCGCGGATCGCCAGGGTTGCCTTGCCGCCGGTGCCGGATGCGGCGCGGATGAATTCTCTGATATCGCTCACTGGAACCTCTTCTCCCTTAGCTCCAGTGAATATTCCCAATTCCCAGTCGTTTACACAATGGGCCGAAATAGGCTATTCTCTGGACATATCGTACAAGATTTTGGACGAAATATGGATCTCTCGCTCATCGACTGCTTTGTGAAAGTTGCGGATTCCCGTTCGATTTCAGCGGCTTCCAGGCGCCATCGCCTGCCGAAATCGACGCTCAGCCATAAGATCCGACAATTGGAGGATGAGTTCGGCATCGAACTCTTCGTGCGCGAGGGCCATCAGCTGCATGTGACCGATGCCGGCGCGGAGTTCCTGCGCTACGCCCGCCTGATCCAGTCGAATTGCGACGATGCGGCAACGGCGATGGCGGAGATGCGCCAGGAGGTGGCGGGCACGCTGCGCGTGGGCTCGACCGGCGAATTCGGCACGACCATCACCTCGGAACTGCTCTACGCCTTTCGCCAGCAATATCCGCAGGTCAATCTCGACGTCGTGTTCCTGTCCTCACGCCAGCCCTTTTCCGATGTCACCGAACAGGCGCTCGACGGCATCTTCCACTGGGGCGAGCCGTCCGATGTAGACTACATCAGCCGGCGGCTTTCGGTCTCCTCCTACGGCCTCTTCGCGAGCCCACAATACATCGCCCGCCATGGCCAGCCGGATGATCCGGATGCGCTTGCCGGCCATCGCGGCCTCGTCTTCCGCCAGCCCACGCGGCTGCAGTCCTGGTATCTGACGCAGCCCGGCGAGGACGAGGTGGATCTGCTTCCGACCGCCACCTGCACCACCAACGACTATTGGACGATCAAGTATTTCGCGGTTGCCGGCGAGGGCATCGCCTATCTGCCCGACTTTTTCGTCGAGACCGAGCGCCAGGCGGGGCTGCTCGAGCCCGTACTATCGGACTGGCGCTCACCGCAGACGGCGATCAACCTCATCTATTCCCGCCGCCGGCACGTCTCGAAGCGGTTCAAGGCCTTCGTCGACTTTTGCATCGACTTCTATCGCGACCGGGACCGGGTGAAGATCCCGCGCTACTACGTCGAGCGCGTCAGCCTCTAGAGGCGGGGCAGAGGCATGCAGCCGCGTCTCTAGCCCAGCAACGAAGGCAGCACGCTGGCGCCGTCGATATTGCCGCCGCAGAGCAGGATGGCATTGGTCTGGCCGGCGCATTTTGCTGCAACCTGCCGGAAGCCGGCAAGCGCGAGAGCTGCTGCTCCTTCGACCAGCATATGCTCGTCGAGAAGCACGTCCCGCATCGCCGCGGCAATCTCGGCTTCGGAGCAAGTCACGACCTCATCGACGACGGCCATCGCAAGCCCGAGTGTCATGCTGTCTTCGTCAAGACCGCCGGCGACGGCATCGGCGAGCGTGTCGAGGTGTTCGGTTTCGATCACCCGACCGGCCTTCATCGAAGCCGCGAGCGCCGCCGAATTTTTAGCGGAGACGCCGATGACGCGGGTCAACGGGCTGAAACTCTTCAGCACCGAACCGATGCCGCTGATCAGCCCGCCGCCGCCCATGGCGATGAAGACATTGTCGATGCGCTCGGCCTGCTCCAGCAGTTCAAGCGCGATCGTGCCCTGACCGGCGATGATTTCCGGGTCGTTATAGGGCGAGACGTAGCCGAGCTTTTCGGTCGCGGCCAGTTGCTGTGCATGCTGTTCGGCAAGCCCGGTTTCGGAACCGTGAAGGACGACGTCGACACCGTAGGCGCGGATGCGTTCCAGCTTCGCTGGCTTGACGATCTCGGGCAGCACGACAGTCAGCTTTTGCCCGATCGCGCTTGCCGCATGGGCCGCACCGATGCCGTGGTTGCCGGAGGAGGCGGTGATCACCTGCTGGTCCCGCGGCAGCGACGTCATCTTGCTCGCAGCACCGCGGATCTTGAAGGAGCCGGTCAGTTGCAGGTTTTCCGCCTTGAACAGCACCGTCGAGCATGTTTGCTGCCCGATCGTGCGCGAGGGGAACAGCGGCGTCTCATAGATGAAGGGGCGGATGCGCTGACGCGCACGGACAGAGCGCGCCGCCGTTTCGAGGACGTCTTTGGTCATTGGGTTGTTCCTTGCAGGCGGCCGAGCAGGCCAAGTTCATCGAGGACGGTGCGGGCGATGGCGATGTCCTGCGTCGCGATCCCCGTCAGGTCGGCGATGGTGATGTCACGGTCCGAGCGCCGGCCTTCGGCCGCACCGGAAAGGATCGCCCCGAGCGCAACACAGCGGTCCTCTTCGATCAGCCCGGCGCGGGCCGCTGCAGAAAATTCGCCATGGTCACGGCATTGCTCGGCGAGATCGGCGACCAGCCGGTCGGCGCGTACAACGAGAGCAATGTCGAGTTCCTGCTTACCGGGTGCGTCCGCGCCCATGGCGGTGACATGGGTGCCGGGCGCGATCCAGTCCGATCGGATCAGCGGCTCCGTCGATGGCGTCGTGGTGACGATCGCATCGGACTGGCGGCAGAGGGTTTCGAGATCGGTCGTTGCAGCGATGGAAAGGTCGAGGTCCTCAAGGTCGGCAAGTACGGCGCTGGCCCGTTCCATGGATCGCCCCCAGACCGTGAACCGCAGCGGTCGATCCGAGAGTGCGGCAAGCGCCCGGATCTGGATGCGCGCCTGCGTTCCGGTGCCGACGATCCCGATCCTCCGCGCGTCCTTGCGCCAGAGCGCCATCGTCGCGAGCGCGCCGCCGATACCGGTGCGAAGATCGGTGAGCAGCCCCTTGTCGTCGAGCACGGCTATCACGTCGCCGGTCTGCGAGGATACGGCGACCATCATGCCGTTGCTAGACGGCAGTCCTTTGGCCGGATTGTCGTAGAAACCGGAGGCGATCTTCACGACGAAGATCGGATCGCCTTCGATGTAGCCGTACTTGATGTGGCAATCCGCATTGCGACCAGGAAGCGGTAGATAACCGACCGGCGGCAGGTTGGCACGACCGTCGGTGACCGCGATATAGGCGTCGCGGATGGCCGGTGCGGCGAGCGTCAGCAACGGTAGCTCGGCCAGTCTTTCTCGGTCGATGACGATCATGGCGCGCTCCCCTGGCTCAGATATTTATAGACCGTCGCCCGGCCCATGCCGAGGATCCGGGAAATGTAGGAGGCGGCATTCTTGCCGCCGAAGGCGCCGTTTGCCGAAAGCGCGATCACCAGCGCCTGCTTGTCGGCCCTGCTCAAGGTCGAGATCGTCAGTCCCCGCACCGCCGTCCATTGCTGGACATATTCGTTGACGCGCTCGTGCCAGTCCTCCTTGAACAAGCTTTCCGGCTTGTCGCCCGCGACCGGCACGCGCACGAGCGCGTTCAGCGTGCGGAGAGCTGCGTGAAAATCCGAAACGTCGGCGTTGATGCAGAGCACGCCGATCGCCTTGCCGGTGGCATCGCGCAAGACCGCGCTGATCGCCTTGATCGAGCGGCCGTCCCAGTTGACCTTCTCGTAGGGACCGATGATCGCATCGCCTTGCCTGAAGCCGATTTCGCTGAGCAGCGAAGGTTCACCGATTTCCCGCTTGGAGAAGTTGCCCGCGATATGGACGACGGTTTCGGTTGCCAGATCGTGCAGCACGACCTCGGCATAGGGCTGGAACAAAAGCGTGATCGCGTCGCAGACCAGGCAATAGGGACGGAGTTCTGGGGTCACGGCCTTCCTCTTCCTTGATGCAATCCATAAATCACGTGTAGACAAAAATGTCTATACTGGATTTTTTGTCTTTGCGTATCGAGTAAGGCCCCACACGACGACAGCGGCGCGCGATGAACTCGCACGCCGCTGCCCAAGCAGCCGACAGGGAGGGGGATCAGCTAGCTCGTCGCGGTCTTCATGCGCCTCGTCTTTCTCCAGCCGACCAGAAGCGGCATCACGGCCATGGCGCCCGCCAGGATCCAGAGGATGATCGAGATCTTGCTCTGGAACAGGATCGAGATGTCGCCGCCGCTGATCGCCAGCGCATTGCGCAGGTTCACCTCCATCACATGCCCGAGCACGAAGCCGAGGATGATCGGCGCCATGTCGAAGCCGGCCTTTCGAAGCAGCCAGCCGATGATGCCGATGCTAAGCATCAGGAGGATCGAGAACACCGAAGCGTGGGTCGAATAGACGCCGACGATCGACAGCACCAGGATGCCCGGAACCAGCAGCCAGTTCGGCACTGTCAGCACGCGGGCAAAGATGTTGACGAGCGGCAGGTTGAGGAGAAGCAGCAGCACGTTGCCGATAAACAGCGACGCGACGAGGCCGCCGACCACTTCCGGCCGCTCGGTGATCAGCATCGGGCCCGGCTGGATGTTGTAGAGCATCAGCGCGCCGAGCATGACGGCGGTCGTGCCGGAGCCGGGCACGCCGAGCGTGAGCATCGGCACGAAGGCGCCGCAGGCGGTGGCGTTGTTGGCCGCCTCCGGTGCCGTCAGGCCGCGCACGTCGCCCTTGCCGAAGGTGCCCTCGGTGTCGGAGATGCGCTTTTCCGTGGTGTAGGAAACCGCGCTCGAAACCGATGCGCCGGTGCCGGGCAGCACGCCGACGATGAAGCCGATGACCGAGCCGCGCAATGTCGCGCCGACGGACTTGCGGATGTCGTCGAGGCGGGCGGTCATGCGGCCGAGCTCGCGGATGACCGTGACGCCGCTTGCCTGGTGCTCGAGGATCAGCAGCGCCTCGGACACCGAGAACAGGCCGATGACCAGCACGACGAATTCGATGCCGTCGCCGAGTTCCGGCTCGTTGAAGGTGAAGCGGTAGGCGCCGGAGGTGGCGTCGAGGCCGACAGTCGCAAGCATCAGGCCGAGTGTGCAGCCGATCAGCGTCTTTACCGGCTGGCTGCCGACCATGGAGCCGAGCGTGGCGAAGGCAAAGACCATCAGCACGAAGTACTCGGCCGGGCCGAAGCCGATCGCGAGGCCCGCAAGCAGCGGCGCAAACAGCGCAAGCCCGACGGCGCCGAAGACCCCGCCGACGAAGGAGGAGAGGCCCGAGAGCATCAGCGCCTCCCCGGCGCGGCCCTGGCGGGCCATCGGGTTGCCGTCGAGTGCAGTCATCACGGCGCCGGCATCGCCCGGCACGTTCAGAAGGATCGAGGAAATGCGGCCGCCATACTCGGCGCCGCAATAGACGGCGGCGAGCAGGATCATCGTGCTTTCAGCCGGCAGTCCCATCGTATAGGCGATCGGGATCAGAAGCGCGATGCCGTTGATCGGTCCAATCGCCGGCAGGGCGCCGACCAGGGTGCCGATGAAGCAGCCTGCAAGACCGATGAGCAGGTTCTGCATCGTCAGGGCGACGGTAAAACCGTTCCAGAGATATTCGAGATTCATGGGTTTAACTCCTTGACCGGCGGATCAGCCGAACAGCCGGCCGGCGGGCAGATAGACGTCGAGCAGGTAGGAAAAGACGAACCACCAGAGGACCGCCTGTCCGACGCCGCCAATCAGCGCGAGACGCAGCGGTGCGCCGAAGATCCAGCCGACGCCGAATGTCAAAAGGAATATCGAGGCGGCGAAGCCGGCGGGCTCCAGAAGCAGCGCCGACGCGAGAAGCAGGAACGGTACCGCAACGATCTTCACGAGAAGCGGTCCCCGCGGGAAGGCTTCGGCCGTTCCGGGGCTTTTCAAATAGAAGAGGCACAGGACGGCAAGGGTGATGGCAAGCAGCACCGGCACGACGCGCGGTCCGAGCGGATCCGAGGCGAAGGCATATTCGATCTGGCTGCCGCCGATGCCATAGGCAATCGCCAGCGCAAGCATGGCAAGGCCGCCGATCCTGCCAACGAGGGAGGATGAGGATGGAGTGTCTGACATGTTGGGTTTCCCGATGATCACATCGTCACGGAAAACGGGCATTCCTTCACGGCCAGGCGGATCGCCCGTGCCCGTGTGCCCGCAGGATGATGGCGATCGGAGCGGGAGGTCGTCCCGCTCCGATCCTCGGCATTACATGCCGGCTTCCTTGGCGATGATCTTGAAACGTGCCACGTCCGCCTTGACCTGCTGGTCGAAGGCGTCGCCGACCTGGTTGTATTCGTAGAGGCCGCGCGCCTCGCGCTCCTTCACGAATTCCGGCGTTGCGACGAGCTTGGTGAAGGCGTCGGCCCACCATTTGTAGTCCGCGTCGGAGACGTCCTTGCCGACATAGTAGCCGCGCCAGACCGGCCATTCGATGTCGACGCCCTGTTCCTTGGCCGTCGGCACTTCGGCGAGTTCGCCCGGAAGGCGCTCAGGCGCCATGACGGCGAGCACGCGAACCTTGCCGGCGGCATGGTGCTTGGACATTTCTGCCGCATCGCCGGCGCCGACCTTGACGTGGCCGCCTTCGAGCGCCGTCAGCACCGCACCGCCGCCCTCGAGCGCCACATAGCGCATCTGCTTCGGCTCCTGTCCGGCAGCCTTTGCCAAGAGCGAACCCTTCATCCAGTCCTGCGAGCCGACGGCGCCGCCGCCGGCGACCGAGAAGTCGGTCGGGCTTGCCTTGTAGGCGGCGATCAGCTCGCCAAGCGTCTTGTAGGGGGAATCGGCGGCAACGACGAGCACGCCGTAGTCGGCGCCGAGCGCGCCGAGCCAGCGTACGGCCGTTTCGTCATATTGGCCGAACTTGCCCTGGGCGATCAGAAGCGCCGAGCCGGACGAGGCCGCGGTGATCAGGTTGCCGTCGGTGCCGCGCTTGCCGATGACGTGGTTGTAGGCAACCGCACCGACCCCACCTTCCATGTAGGTGACAGCCATCGGCTTGCCGATGATCTTGGCTTCGAGCAGCGCGTTGGCGGCGAGCCGGCAGGTGAGGTCGAAGCCGCCGCCCGGCTTGGCTCCGGCCAGGCACTCAGGCTTGGTGGGCTCGGCGCCGGCCGGCGATTGAACGGCGGCAAACAGTCCGGCCGCCAGAAGGGTCTTTACGAAGGTTCGGGTCATGGTCTCTCTCCCATCCATGAGTTGTTCTTTCGAAGGCGCTGTCGCGCACCTGCCCCACCGTGACATCCAGGGCCCGGACGGGCATCGACCAGCATCGACGGACCGATTGTGCGGCCGCCCGAAAATGCCCCGGCGATGATTGTCCTCCAGACCCTGGCCGCATCTCCCGTTGTCGCGGTCAGGCAACCCTCTTTCCTCCCCGAACCTGTCACCACGCTGTCACGAAAGCGGTCATATCCGCCGGGTTGATCGGCGGAATCTTCCGTGTCACTGCTTGCTCATGCGCATCTTTCTGGTGGAGGACACGAGGGATGTCGGGGAGGCAATCAGCCGTCGACTGGAAAAGGTCGGGCACACCGTCGATTGGCAGACGGACGGTCAAGCCGCCGCCGACATACTCGAATTTACCGATTATGATCTCGTGATCCTCGACGTCATGTTGCCGGGGCTCGACGGGTTCGAGATTCTGCGCCATCTGCGCGCCCGGCGAAAGACGACGCCGGTGCTTGTGCTGACGGCGCGTTCCGAAATCGAGGACCGGGTCGGCGCGCTCGACCTCGGCGCCGACGACTATCTCGTCAAACCGTTCGATTTCCGCGAGCTCGAAGCGCGTACGCGTGTGCTCCTGCGCCGTCGCCAGGGCGATCCGACCAACCTCATCGAGTGTGGCGACCTGGTGCTCGACCGCAACAGCCGCTCGGTGCGGGTGGGCAACCGCGAGGTCCAGCTCAAGCGCCGCGAGATCACGCTTCTGGAGGTGCTCGCCGCCCGGCCGGGGCGGGTTTTCAGCAAGGACGAGCTGCTCGACCGGCTGTTCGGCTTCGACGAAAACGTCAACCCCAATGCCGTCGAACTCTATGTCGGAAGGCTGCGCAAGAAGATCGAGGGCTCGTCGGTGCGCATCGTCACCATCCGCGGTCTCGGCTATCAACTGCTGGCCGATGAAGCGGCGTGAAACCTCCCTCTTCTGGCGGCTGGTGCTGCGCGTGGCGCTGGTGCTTTGCGCTGGGGCGGCGCTGCTCTCGGCGGCTGCCTGGTACTATGCCCGCGCGGCTGCCGACGATGCCTACGACCGGCTGCTGCTCGGCGCGGCGATCCAGATCACCGCGAACATGACCGTTGACGCCGGCAATCTGGGCGTGACGCTGCCGTCGTCGGCGTTTGAGCTCCTTGGCCTTGCCGAGCGCGACCGCATTTTTTATCGCGTGGTGGGACCGGATGGCCGAACCCTGACCGGCTACGACGATCTCGATACCGGCGTCGACGTGACAGCGGCGCGGGCTGGCCCAGTGTTCCTGACGACGGAATATCGCAAGGTGCCGGTGCGCGTGGCCGTGGTCTCGCGGGCGCTCTCGGACCCGTCCTTTTCCGGCTGGGCCTACGTGGTGATGGCGCAGACGACCGAAGCGCGGCGCGGGCTTGCCGGCGAGCTGACGACGCGCGCGATGATCCTCGTCGGCATCATGAGCCTGCTCGCGCTTGCCGGCACCGTGCTTGCCATCCGCTATTCGCTGCTGCCCGTCGATGCCCTTGCCGCGACGCTGCGTGCCCGCGATCCGCAGGACCTGACCCCCGTCGAGGCCGACATGCCAAGGGAGCTCAAACCCTTTGTCGGGTCGATTAATCATTTCATGGGCCGTCTCGACGAACGCGTCACCCTGCTTCAACGCTTCATCGCCGATGCGGCCCACCAGATCCGCACGCCGTTGACGGCCCTTTCGGCGCAGGTCGACATGCTCGAAGACGACGATCTCGACGCCAACCGCAGACGGCATCTGGGGAGGGTGCGCGATCGCGTCAGCCAGCTGGCGCGGCTCACCAACCAGTTGCTCAGCCATGCCATGGTCATCCACCGATCCGATTCCGTGCGTTTCAAGCCGGTCGATCTTGGCGATATCGCCCGCAAAGCGTTTCGCTCGACGGTACCGATTACCGTCGACCCGGATGTCGTCGTCTCCTTCGAAGACTGCAGCGAGCCGGTCTTCGTGCTCGGTGATGCGGTGAGCCTGCGTGAGGCGATCGCCAACATCATCGACAACGCGCTGCAGCACGGTGTCGCGCAACGGCTGGCCGTACGCGTGCGGCGCGACGATGAGCGGGCCCTGGTGGAGGTCGCCGACGACGGTCCCGGCATTCCGCCGGGCGAATGGGCGGCGGTGACCACGCGGTTCGTCAGTTCCAAGACGGGAGAGGGAAGCATGGGGCTCGGCTTTGCAATCGCGGCGGAGGTGGCGCTTGCCCATCGCGGCACGGTCCGGTTTCTGGAGAAAGGCGCGCACGACTTCACCGTCATTCTCGATGTTCCCCTTTATCGGGAGGGACCATGAGGATGTGGCGACAGCTTCCTTCGATCGGACTTGTCGCGGTCCTTGGCCTTGCCGGCCCGGCGGGCGCGGTCGAGGGGACGCGCGCGTTCTTTCCGGCGCTCGACGCTGAACGCGGCCGGCTCGTCATCAACGGCGCGACCGACATCGAGGCGATGGAGCCGCTGATCCGCGATTTTCAGCTGACGGCGCGGGATGTCGCCATCGACTATACCGACTACGTGACCAACGAGCTTTATCACGATGCCGACATCGCCTGCCGATTGCAGCAGCCCTTCGGTGACCTCCTGTTGTCGTCCTCCGTCGACCAGTTGGTGAAGCTTGCGAACGACGGCTGTGCTTTGCAGCATGTCTCGCCGGAGACCGGCAGCGTGCCGGCTTGGGCGAACTGGCGCGACGAGGTCTTCGGCTTTACCTTCGAGCCCTCGGTCATGGTCTACCATAAGGACTTCGTGCCGCCGGAGGACGTGCCGCACACCCATGGCGAGCTGACCGATCTGCTGCGCTTCAAGCCGGATTATTATCGTGGCCGCATCGGCACCTATGATCTGCGCCAGTCCGGCATCGGCTACCTGCTCGCCTTCCTCGATGCCCAGCAGGCCTCGACCACCTACGGCCGCCTGCTCGAAAGCCTGAGCCGCGCCCAGGCGGTGCTGCGCTGCTGCAACAACGCGGTTCTGTCGGAACTCGACAGCGGCAACGTCTATATCGGCTATAACATCCTCGGCTCCTACGCCTATGCCGCCTCGCGCCGGAACGCCAAGCTCAGGATTGTTCTGCCGCGCGACTATACGCTGATCCTCAGCCGCGGCGCGCTGGTCCCGGTGGGGGCGAAACGCCGCGATCTTGCCGGTCGTTTTCTCGACTATCTGCTCTCGGAACGAGGACAGGAGGTGGCGCGGGAGAAAGCGTTCTTCTTTTCGTGGAACGGCGCACTGCCGGCCGAGGTCGACGGCCCGGCAAAACTCGTGGAGTCCGGTATTGGCCGGCCGATCCGCATCGGCCCGGCATTGCTTGCCGCCCAGGACCGACTGCAGCGGTCCCGCTTCATCGACGACTGGACCAAGCTGATCGTCGATACCCCGGTGCGGCTGCGCCCGAACTGAGGGACGGCGCCTGCGGCAGATGCAGTCGCCGGGATCGTGGAACCTATCGTCCGCCCTTGCGCCAGGCGCACAGCAGGTGATCGAGCGACAGCTTGCCGGGACCGGAGGCCATCAGCGCGAGCGCCATGGCGGCCCAGGTAATGTGGATCGGCCAGCCGTCCGGCACGGTCAGCTGCACGACGATCGTCATCACAAGCAGGCCGAGGGCGGCAAAGCGGGTCGCCAGGCCGAAAACGAGCAGAATGGGCAGAACGATTTCCGCCGAGCCGGCCGCAAAGGCCGTTACGGCGGGAGCGGGGTAGGGATAGGGTCCGCCCGGCAGATGCAGCTGGAACTCGGAGCTGAAGAGCAGCACCGCCACGTCGTTCAACTGCAGGAAGCCGTCCCACTTGCTCATGCCGGATCGGAAGAAGGGGACGGCAAGGCCAAAGCGCAGCACAAGCTGGGAGAGCCAGAGCGGCGCAAGCAAACCGACGGCGCGGTTCGCTCGACGGGCCCATTGCGAGAGGTCGGCAGGACTGCCGTTCTGCGAAAATCTGGATGCGGACATCATGGTTTCATCCTCCGTGATGAATGGCCGCAAAGGCGCCGGCTTCGAGCGCGGTGGCGATTGCGGTCGTAAGATCGAGCGTGGGAGATCGGGTTGCAGCTTCCGCGGCGGCCGCGGCGAGGGGAACGCCTGCCAGCAGGCGCGAAAGCAGGAGATCGGCGCCGGGCGCGAGGTTTCGAACGATCACATCGAGACCGGGCCGGGTAATCAGCGCGCTCTCCGGATCAGCCGTTTCGATGCGCCCGACCGGTCCGCGCCCGCGGTTGACGGCAAAGATCGTGACGGCCGGATAATCGGAACGGGCGATCCTGCTTGCCGGATGCGGTTCGAAAACGACGTCGCCAAGCCGCTCGGGCGGAACCAGGGAAAGCGCCGACGGCGCAAGCGCCGGCGCATCGGCGGCATGATAGGCGTCGAGCCAGGCGCGCTCGATCCTGGCAACGTCGGCAAGCCAGGGCATTCCCTTCGCGTATTCGTAGCGCGCGATGAAATCGGGAAAGTCGTGGCCGTATTCGAAAAGCAGCGGCGAGTTCGGCGGCGTCTCCCGTACGTGAAAGCGCGCCATGGCGCGGAAGAAGGCCTCGCCGGTGATCCGCTCGGTTGCCGGAAAAGTCGCCGCCAGCGCCTCGATCAGGCTGACCGTGACGTTGTTGCGATAGACATTGAAGCGCTTCACCGCCGCCTTGCCGTTGGGACCGGCGACAGCGGCCGGTGTCGGCCGGTCGGGTGCAAGCAACGGCGGCACGAAACCGGCGGCATAGCTGCCGGCTCGGCCGATCGGGATGGGGAGCGTTGCGTCAGGCGCGGACACGGATCTTCTCCTGCGACAGCCGCTGCCCGTGAGCATCGAGGATCGCTTGCGCCGCCATGGCCTCGCGTTTCAGCACCGGCCAGTCGGGAATGGCGCTGTCCCATTCGATCAGTGTCGGGATGGCGCCGCTCCTGGCGATGACGATTTCGTAGAGTTTCCACACGGCGTCTGCGACCGGGCCGTCATGGCTGTCGATCAGCAGAAGCTCGCCCTCGTCGTCTTCCTGCTCCGCATGCCCGGCAAGGTGGATCTCTCCGACATGCTCCAGCGGAAAGTCGCCGAGGTAGTCGCGCGCCGAATAGCCCTGGTTGGTGGCCGAGACGAAGACGTTGTTGATGTCGAGCAGCAGCCCGCAGCCGGTGCGTTTCACCAGTTCGCGGATGAACGCAGTTTCGCTCATCGTCGATTCCGGGAACGTCACATAGGTCGAGGGGTTTTCGAGCAGCAGCGGGCGTCCGATCGTTTGCTGGACCTCGTCGATATGCGCGGCAACGCGCGCAACGGTCGCTTCGGTATAGGGGAGCGGCAAAAGGTCGTTGTAGAAGGTGGTTTCATGGGTCGACCAGGCGAGATGCTCGGAGACGAGCGCCGGCTCATAGCGGTCGACCAGCGCCTTAAACCGGGCGAGGTGCGATTTGTCGAGCGGCTGCGGGCCGCCGATCGACATGCAGACGCCATGGAGAGAGACCGGAAACTGCTCGCGGATCCGGGCAAGCGCCGCGTGCGGCGGGCCCCCGGCGCCCATGTAGTTTTCCGCATGAATTTCGAAAAAACCGCCCGGGGCTTCGTCGGCGAGGATCGCCTGAAGGTGCTGGTGCTTGAAGCTCGTTCCGGCCAGCCCGGCAATTTGATGGTTCGGCAGGCGAGGGCTCACCGGGGCAAGTCCGCTGCCGTCGTTGGTTGAAGTGCGCATTGCCAATCCCGTTCCAATCCTGTGAGCTTTGATGGCGGGCGGGAGCGTTGCTCGACCGGCCATCCCCTTGAAAACCGAAGTGCAACGGGAGGCGATTGCCCCGCCTCCCGTTTCCGTCTTGTCGTGGATCAGGACGCCATGTCGCGGGAGAGCGGTTCGGGCGAGCCCTTGCGGCCGTCGGGCAGTTCCATCGTCGTGCAGGTGCCGCCATCGACGAATTTCCAGGCGTTGCCCTGGTAGTCGACCGTCGAGGTTGCCTGGCAGGTGGTGCCGGGGCCGGCGGCGCAATCGTTCTGGCCCTTGAGCGCGACGCCGAAGCATTTTTCCTTGCCCGCATCCATGGCGGACTTGACCTGTGCCTCGGTGAGCGGTGCGGCGGTCGCAAGCGACGACAGGGCCGCGGCCACAGCACCGGCCAACATTGCGGTGCTGATCGTGGACTTCGTGGACATGAATGTGTCTCCGTGTTGAATTGATCGAATGCGCTCCTGACTGAGGCGCACATCGGGTCTTTCGCCACGCAGGTGTCGGGCGTTACATAACGTTGGCAACACGCTTTCGTGATGGGTCCGCGAGGCCGGTCCGAGCAGACAGCAGCCGTGAATTTGCGATAGCCGTGTAACAAATGCCGGGAATCGGCGAATGGGAGGAAGGGCCCGGGTGAGCGGCGCGGACGACGAACATCTCGCAGGGCTCCTTCGCGCGGCGGTGGCCGGCGACGAAAAGGCCTATGCCGATTTCCTGCGGGACGCGGCACAGGTGATCCGCGGCTGGGCCCGGCGCTGGACCATCGGCGGTGGCGTCGATGCGGAGGACGTCGTGCAGGAGGCGCTGCTGGCGGTGCACGTCAAGCGCCACACCTGGCGGGAGGACGCGCCCGTCATGCCGTGGCTGCATGCCGTCGCCCGGCACAAATACGTGGATGCCGTGCGCCGACAAGCTCGCCGCCCGACGGTGGGCATCGAGGGGCTCGAAGAGACGCTGCCGAGCGTCGAAACCGAGACGGCCAGGGATTGGGAGATCGGCCGGGCGCTGGAGGGGCTCGCTCCGGGCCAGCGTTCGGTGGTCAGTGCGATCTCGGTCGAGGGGTTCACCGTGGCCGAGACGGCGCAGAAACTGGACATGAACGAAACGGCGGTTCGGGTGGCGCTGCACCGCGGCCTTGCTGCAATCGCCCGCCGATTTGGACGAAACTGAGATGGATACGAACGACCTCATCAAGGCTCTCGCAGCGGACAATCGGCGCCCCGGTCTGCCGATGAACACCGTATGGCCCGCTGTGGCGATCGGCGCGCTCGTGCTTGCCGGTGTCGCGTTTTCGATCTTGCTCGGCCCGCGGCCGGATATCGCCGCTGCTGCCGAGACGGTCCGGTTCCTGTTCAAGTTCGTGGTGGCGATCGCGCTTGCTGCGGCCGCCTTTGCGGCCATGCGCGTCGCTGCCTGGCCCGATGCGGACCCGCGCCAGCTGGTGCCTTTTCTCGGCATCGCGCCGCTGCTCGTTGCCGGTGGCGTACTGTTCGAGCTTCTTGCCGTGCCATCCGATGCCTGGGCGACGAAACTCGTCGGAACCAATTATCTGGTGTGCATGACCTTCATTCCGCTGATCGGCATTGCACCCCTTGGACTGTTCCTTGTCGCTCTGCGCCATGGCGCGCCGTCGCGCCCCGGCTTTGCCGGCGCCCTGGCGGGGCTTGCAGCCGGCGGCATTGCCGCGACCTTCTACGCCGCCCACTGCCCGGACGATTCGCCACTCTTCGTCGCGACCTGGTACACGATCGCGGTCCTCATACTGACGGTGCTTGGGGCGTTGGGCGGTCGCTGGGCCGTGCGCTGGTAGCAGTTGCACGGGCGCTTGCCGGCGCTGAAAACAAAAAAGGTCGGCAATGCCGACCTTTTCCCGTTCGCTGCGTCACACTGCCAGTACATCCGTGGTCAGCGTTTGCGCGCGAACTACGCCCGGAGCCTTCGGTTGATCATATCCGTCGCGCTCCACGGGCAATTCGTTGATGCCTATGTGTGGTGTCGGGTGAAGGGTTTCAAGCCCCCGGCAAAAATCGCTGCCGGCATCCCTCGGCACTGGCTCCCCCCGACGCTAGCAATGAACGCTGACGCCGTGCTCGCGCAGAAGGGCGACGATCTGTTCGTCGGGCAGCCGGTCGGTGACCAGCGCATCGATATCGGCAAGCGATGCCAGCCGTACCAGCGCGCGCCGCCCGAACTTGCTGCTGTCGACGGCGAGAATGACGCGCTCGGCCTGGCGCATGGCGGCCGAGACAGCGGCGACTTCGGCATGGTCGTCGTCGCCGATATCGCCGTCCTGGTCGATGCCGCTGACGGAGATGATGGCGACATCGAACTTGAATTTGCGGATGTAGTCGGCGGTCTCCTCGCGGAACACGCCGGCATCTACCTGGCGCACGAAGCCGCCGGGCACGGCAACGGCAAAGCTGCTGCTTTCGCTGAGCGTGGTCGCGACCCGCAGACTGTAGGTGACGACGCGCAGGTCGCGGCGCTTGAGAAGGCCCCGCGCCACCGCCTCGCAGGTCGTTCCGGTGTCGAGGAACACGGCAGCGCCGTCGGCGACGAGCTCCGCGGTCAGTTGCCCGATGCGCTCCTTCAGTTCCGCGTTGTCGATGCGCCGCTGGCGGTAGATGTTGGGATCAACCGGGGTCGCAATGGTCGCGCCACCGTGCAGGCGCCGCACCGTGCCCTCCTGTTCGAGCGCCATGATATCGCGCCGCGCCGTCTGGGTGGTGACGCCGAACAGGCCGGTAATCTCCTCGATCGAAATATAGTGGTTCGTTTCGAGGTGGCTGAGAAGCTGCGCTTGCCGGCGCGCCTTCTTATCCCCACCCGCAATATCCCGATCGTCCATCACCCTCATCCTCATTGCCCCTCAGCACGTTTTGCTACCATAGGGCCAACGCCGATCTCCAAGGAAGCCGGCGCAGCGCCTGTGGGCCGCGCGAAATTTTATGGCGCCCTATGAAATGTTGTAAAACTGACATTTGACTCGCCTAATGTCCGCAATCGTACATTTCAGTGAACTCTTCCGCTCATCAACACCATCGCCATGAAGGTCTTGTGACGGAGCGTGTTCGCATCGCGACATTGGAGCAGATAATGAGACAACGTGGACACGACCTCCGCGGGGTGCGGGCCTTCGCGCGCCTTACGCAACCGTTGCGCCTGGCGACGGCGATCCTTCTATGCGGCACGAGCCTGACGCTCTCGGCGGCCGAGGCGCGCGCCGCTGACGACAGCATGAAGATCCTGACGCTGAACACCTGGCTGGACCGTTTCAAGGCCAACCCGAGCGTCATGTCGGACTTCTTCACCAAGGGGAACTACGACATCCTGACCTTCCAGGAGTTCCGCGCCAACAGCACCTACGCGCGTGACATCCCGGGCATCCTGAAGAATGCCGGCCTTGGAACCTACGCCACCCGACAGGACAGCGATACCGGCGTGTTCTCGCGTCTTCCCGGCACCTTCGGCGCAAGCACGCTCGGCGACATCGTGACCTATACGGTGGTCGATCCGACCGTCAGCAAGCCGCAGGTGGTCGTCGGCACCACCCACCTCAATTATTACGACCCGGCGACGACGCGCATCAGCGAGGCCAAGGGCATCAACCAGTGGGCCAAGGGCGAGACGCGACCGATCATTCTCACCGGCGACTTCAATGCCGGCGACGTCTCGGAACGCGGCCTGCATTCGGTCAGCCAGCAGGAATTGCTGCTTAAGACCTACGTCAAAAGCCCAAGCAACAGCTTCTATCTGAGCCTCCTGCGCGACTACGCCAAAGACCAGCAGAAGCTCGATGCCTATATCGCCGAGTGGAAAGGCAAGAGCGCTTCGGCGATCAACGCCTCGACTGTGCCGTCAGGCCTCTTTGCCGACGAGATGTATCCGGTTGCCGGCAACCTGCCGCAGACGATGAACATCCTGAAGAAGCAGTTCCAGATCCTGCAGCTTCCGAACGAGCGCGAACAGTTCTCGCCGCATGCTCTGAACGACGGCAGCGTCACCTGGCCGTCGCACGGCGAGGACGCCACCAACACCTGGGCGAGCTGGCACCGGGTGAAGATCGACCACTTCCTGGCCTCGCGCCCCTTCGGCAAGTGGTGGACGCTCGCCGACGATCCGAAGGATCCCTATTCCGGCGTCATCACCGACGTTAGCTACGTGACCAATCCGGATGGCTCGAAGACGCCGCTTTCGGACCATGAGCCGGTTGGGCACACGGTGCGCTGGGTTGGCCCGGTGCTGCAGAACTACACGGATCCGGCGACCTCGGCGGCAAAGACCCGCATTGTCTGGGGTGACGAAGCGTCGACCTTCACTGAAAAGGGCGGGGTATTCAACCTCAGCCGCAACAACATGCGCAACGACGTCTATCTCGGCCAGATCGCCGACGAGAACGGCCTGCCGATCCTTGCCGGCCTGACCGACCAGGAAAAGAAGACGCTGCTCGACTGCAAGAGCACGGATGCCCGCTTCCAGCAGGCGATCCGCGACTATTGTATCGACGACCACTCCTTTATCGGCGAAACGCTGGTGACCGACGGCGGCACCGTGGTCGTCGAAGAGGATGCAGCCCTCGGCAGCGCAGCGGCGAAGCTCCGACTCGACGGCGGTGCGCTCCGGATCGCCGGCCGCGAAATGCACCAGATCAACCGCGATATCGTGCTCGAAGCGGGCGGCGGTTCGCTCGACGTGGCGGACGCTGCCAACGTCGTTGCCGTCAACAAGGCGATCAGCGGCAGCGGCGGTCTCACCAAGCTCGGCGCCGGCGCGCTCGTGCTCAACGGCCAGAACACCTATACCGGCGCGACCGTGGTCAAGTCAGGCCTGCTCTCTGTGCAAGGGTCGATCGCCTCGTCTTCGGGGCTCACCATCGAAAAGGACGGCGCCATCGGCGGCATCGGAACGTTCGGCAGCATCACCATTGCCGACGGCGGCGTGATCGCGCCCGGCAATTCGATCGGTACGCTCAACGTTGCCGGTGATATCAATTTCGCGGCCGGCTCCACCTATCAGGTCGAAGCCAACGACAAGGGTGAAAGCGACAAGATCGTCGCGTCAGGCAAGGCGACGCTCAACGGCGGCTCGGTCCTAGCGCTTGCGGCCAATGGCAGCTATGCGCCCCAGACCAGCTACACGATCCTGACGGCGGCCGGCGGCGTGACCGGTACCTTTGCCGACGTCGCATCGAGCCTCTTCTTCCTCGACCCGACGCTCGGCTACGACGCCAACAGCGTGACGCTGACGCTCAGCCGCAACGACATCCGCTTCGCGGACGTCACCGAGACCTCCAACCAGCGGGCAACGGCGATCGCCGCCGAAAGTCTCGGCTTCTCCAATGCCGCCTATTCGGCGCTCACCAACCTCGACCGCGCACAGGCGCGTTTTGCCTTCGACCAGCTCTCGGGCGAGATCCATGCCTCGACCAAGGGCATGCTGCTGCAGGACGGTCTGCTTCTGAATGCGGCAGCCACCAACCGCATCCGTGCGGCCTTCGGCGATGACAGCACCAAGGCGACACCGGTGCTCGCCTACGGCGAAGGCGGCATAGAAAGCGTTGCGGCCGATACCGAGCGCTTCGCCTTCTGGAGCCAGGCCTTCGGCACCTGGGGCGATACGGACGGCAACGGCAACGCGGCCGGCTTCCAGCGCAATGTCGGTGGGTTCCTCATGGGCGCCGACGGTCTTGTCGGTGACAACTGGCGCGCCGGCCTCTTCGGCGGCTACAGCCGCTCGACCTTCGATGTGGTCGACCGTCGTTCCTCGGGAGACAGCGACAACTACCATATCGGCGCCTATGCCGGGACCGGGCTTGGCGCGCTGTCGCTGACGGCGGGTGCGACCTATAGCTGGCACCGCATCGAAACGACCCGCAGCGTAGCCTTCGGCGGTTTCGACGACAGCCTGTCGGCAGCCTATGATGCCCGCACCGCCCAGATCTTCGGCGAGGCGAGCTATGCGGCAAGTGCCGGTCGCTTCGATTTCGAGGGCTTCGCCAACCTCGCCTATCTCAACCTCGACATGGACGGTTTCCGTGAAAAGGGCGGAGCAGCGGCGCTCTCGGGTCGCTCGGACAACACCGACACGACCTTCACGACGATCGGCGTGCGCACCTCGACCGACGTGTCCTTCGGCGAAACGGCGGCGGTTCTCAGCGGCACCGTCGGTTGGCGCCATGCCTTCGGCGATGTCGTGCCGACCTCGACGCTTGCCTTTGCTGGCGGCCAGGGCTTTACCGTCGGCGGCGCACCGATCGCCCGGGATGCCGCACTCGTCGAAGCCGGTATCGACTTCAAGATCGCTCCGACCGCGACCTTTGGCGTCAACTACACCGGCCAGATCGCCTCCGGCGTTTCCGACCACGGCGTTAACGCCAAGCTGAAGGTGAGCTTCTAAGGGGGCGGCAATCCCTCTGAATATCGAACGCCGCGCATGGCTTCCATGCGCGGCGTTCTTGTGGCTGGTTGCGGCAGCCTGGTCGATCAGATCCAGACGGTTCTTCCGGCGCCATCGCAGCCAAGGGCGCGCAGGATGTTGAGGGGCACGTCGAGCATGGTCTCGCGACCTGACGAGAGCAGGAACGAGGCCGTCTGCGGCTCGCGATAGGCAAGAATCTCGTCGCGCGAGGCGGCGGTGTAGATGCCGCGCAGCGCCCTGAGGCAGCCGCTATGGGTAACCACGACATGGCGCCGGCCGCGATCGAGCGTGTCGAGCCAGGCTTCGAGGCGCGCTGCAAGTGCGGTCCGGCTTTCACCGCCCGGCATCGAATAGTCGAACGGGTCGGCGCTGTGCGCCTCGTACTGGTCCACAAGATCGCGCTCGATCTCGTCATGGGCCAGGCCCTCCCACGCGCCATAGGAGCGTTCTGCGAGGGCGGCCGCCTCGGCAAAACGATCGAAGGGGATCGACCAGGTGTCGGCGAGGATCGATGCGGTCTGGCGGGCGCGGCCAAGCGGGCTCACCCAGAAGGTCAGGTTCTTGTCCTCCTCGGCGATCCGTTCGGCAAGGCGCAGGCCGACGGCGAGCGCCTGGCGCACGCCATTGGCTGTCAGCGGCGTGTCCTTGCGGCCCTGCAGTCGGCCGGCGACGTTCCATTGGGTTTCGCCGTGGCGGATGAGGATGAGGCTTGGAAGATCTTTTTTCATGCGGAACTCGGGTGTCAGCGGTATGGCGCTGCTTGAATGGAGGAGGGGCGCGTCCGCCGGTCAGACCGGCGGACGCGCGTCGTATGCTCTAATGGGCGAGCCATTGCGCCGACGACGGCTTGAGGCCGAGCGTTGTTGCCGCACCGGGTTCGAGAAGCGCGTCGCCGGAATGGAACGGCGCGTCGATCAGCACCGTCGCAGCCCCGATCCTGACGCCATAACGCACGGTCGCGCCCAGGAATTCGCGATGCGCGATGATGCCTTCGAGCGCGACGGCGCCGGGCTCGAGGCTGCCGATCGTCGCATATTGCGGCCGGAAGACGAGCTTGGCGCCGGCGGGCACGTCGGTGCCGGCCGGGATCGGGATGGAGCCGCCGCCCACGACCTCGAAGCTCCTGGCAGCGCCGCTGCTGGCCACCTTGCCATCGAGGATGTTGGCCGTGCCGAGGAAGTTGGCGACGAACAGGTTGGCCGGTTTCTCATAGAGGCCCATCGGCGTTCCCACCTGCTGGATGCTGCCCTCGTTGAAGACGGCGATCCGGTCGCAGACGGTGTTGGCCTCTTCCTGGTCGTGCGTGACGAAGATCGTCGTCAGCTGCAGCCGCTGCTGCAACTCGCGCAGTTCACGCCTCACCTCGACACGCATCTTGGCGTCGAGGTTGGAGAGCGGTTCGTCGAGCAACAGCACCTTCGGTTCGATGGCGATGGTGCGGGCGAGCGCCACGCGCTGCTGCTGACCACCCGAAAGCTGCGACGGGCGTCGGTCGGCAAGGTGCTTGAGGCCGACGAGGTCCAACGCCTTCTGGACGCGACTTTCGATCTCCGCGCGGGGCAGCCGACGCTCTTCGAGGCCGAAGGCGACGTTGGCGGCGACCGTCATGTGCGGCCAGAGCGCATAGGACTGGAAGACCATGCCGATGTCGCGTTTCCATGCGGGCATGTCGAGCACGTCCTGTCCGCCGATCACGACCTTGCCCTGGCGGGCATTGTTGAAGCCAGCGATCAGCCGCAAAAGCGTTGTCTTGCCGCAGCCGGACGGGCCGAGGAAGGCGAAGAATTCGCCCGGCCGGATTTCAAGGTTGATGTCCTTCAGCACGTGAAGCGCGCCGTAGTAGAGATTGACGTCGCTGATGCTGATCGCCTTGGCGGGGCCGGCGGCGAGTACAGCGCTGTTGATGTTCACTGTCATTGTTTTTCCTCCCGAATTACTTGGCCGTACCCAGCGCCTTCTGGCGACGCTCGATGACGTAGTGGGACAGAAGCGTGCAGAGCGCGACCATGATCACGGCGATGACGCCGAGGGCTGCACCCGGTCCGCGACCGGCCGGCGATTGCATGAAGACGTAGAGCCCGTAGGCGATCGGCGCGTCCGAATTGCTCTGGATCAGCATCAGCGTCGCCGAGAGTTCGACAGCGGCGGTCGAGAAGCTGGTGACGAAGCCGGCGAGCAGGCCGCCGGTCATCAGCGGCAGGACAATGCGGCGGATGGTCCGCTGCTTGGTCGCGCCGAGGTTTTCGGCCGCCTCTTCGAGCGATTCCGACACCTGCTGCAGGGCAGCGTAGCAGGCGCGAAGCGCATAGGGCAGGCGGCGGATGGCGAGCGCCAGAACCACCATGACCCAGAGTGTGGCAAGCGGCGTGCCATCGGGCAGCGTGATGCCGTAGAAGGTTCTGAGATAGCCGATGCCGAGCACAACACCGGGGATGGCGAGTGCTGCGGTTGCCGCCCAGTCGAGCCATCGACGGCCGATGACCTTGGTGCGCAGCACCAGATAGGCGATGGCGCCGCCGATGACCACGTCGATCAGGCCGGCAAGGCTGGCGTAGATCAGCGTGTTCTTGATGTAGAGCGAGCTCTCGCCGAAGACGCGGCCGTAATGGGCGACGGTGTAGGCGTCGGGCAGCGGGCTGAACGACCAGACGGTCGCGAAGGAGAGCAGCAACAGGCCGATATGCGGCGACAGCACCAAGAGCAGGATCAGCGCGACGACGCCATAGGCGATCACGCTTTCGCCTCGGCTGAGCTTGCGCCTGGAAAGGCCGCCACCGCCGCGCTGCACCGTCGAATAGTCCTTGCCGCGCATGGCGACCGCCGAAAGCCACATGGCAAAGATCGAGACGGCGATCAGGATCACCGAGATGACGTAGCCCATCGGATCGGTGAGGCCGACCGAGGTGACGCGCAGATAGGCCTGCGGCGCCAGCATGTCCTTGACGTTGAGAAGCAGCGGCGTCGCCAGGTCGTCGAAGACCTTGACGAAGACCAGCGACGCGCCGGCGAGATAGCCGGGCATGGCGAGCGGAAAGACGATGCGGCGGAAGAGCCGGAAGCCGGAGGAACCGAGGTTCTGGGCGGCCTCTTCCATCGACCGGTCGATGTTGCGCAGGCTGGTCGACAGGTTGATCAGGATGAAGGGGAAGTAGTGCAGCGACTGCACGAAGATGACGCCGTTCAGCCCTTCCATGAACGGGATGCGGATGCCGAACCAGTCGTTCAAGAGCAGGTTCACCGTGCCGTTGCGACCGAAGAGAAGCTGCATCGCCACCGCGCCGACGAAGGGCGGCATGATCAGGGGCACGAAGCCCAGCGTCTGGATGATGAGCGAACCGCGGAAATCGAAGCGGGTCGTCAAGACCGCGAGCGGAAGCGCGATGGCGCTCGCCCAAACGACCGACATCCCGGATACATAGACGGAGTTGAAGAAGGACCGGCGGAAGAGGTCGGTGTTGAAGAAGTCGATGAAGTTGACGATGGTCAGCGCACCGGTGCCCTTCTCGGTGAAGGCGGTGTAGATGACCGTGCCGGCGGGGATGACCAGGAAGATCGCCAGGAACAGGGCGATCACCGAGACAGCCAGGATCTGGCCAGGTTTGGCCGCGGCGGGCCGGATGGGAACGGAAGCGACGAGCGCCATGGGGCAGACTCCGGAGTGAGTTCGGCCAGCCCGGCGCGAAAGGCGCGCCAGGGTCGGCGAAGCTTGAATGTTTGCGGGAGCTTGACCGCCCGCCGGGATGGGCAGGCGGTCGCTGTCGTCGCTTAGTCGACGAGGTTCAGGGCTTCGTCAGCCTTGGCCTTGGCGGCGGCATACTTTTCCGTCGCGAAGGCGGCCCACTTCTGTTCCAGTTCCGCCTGGCGCGCGGTCTTGTCCTCGCCGCCGGTGAAGGCGTCGCGGGTCTCCTTGCTCGCCGCCTCGTCCGCCGTGATCGGCATCGCGGCAACCAGGGCCTTGGCTTCATCGAGAAGTGCGCGGGCGGCCGGCTGCTCGTTGGCGGCAAGCGCCTTTTCGGCCGCATGGATCGCCTGAGTGGCGCCCTTGAGGTTTTCGAGCTGGAAGGAGATGAGCTGGTCGAACAGCGTATCGACGACATCCGTGCGCTTCTTCGAAACGTCGCTGTCAAAGGTGATCATCGACTGGAAGCGCGGATCCTTGAAGGGGTTCGGGAAGCCTTCGGGCGCCTTGGCGTAGAGTGCCGGGTTGATCGGCAGACGACGGATCGCCGGCTCGAGCAGGACTTCCTGGCCCTTCTCCGACAGGATGTAATTGACGAAGGCTTCAGCGCCGGCCTGGTTCGGCGCATTGGCGACGATGCCGATATTGGCCGGAACGACCGTCGTGACCGACGGATAGGCGAAGCTGACCGGGAAGCCGCTCGCCTGGGCCGAGAAGGCGAAGAAGTCGATGACGATACCGATGCCGGTCTGGCCGGAGTTGACCGCATCCGGAACGCCGAAGGAGCGTTCGGTCACCTGCTGCAGGTTGCCGCCGATGCCCTTCAGCGTACCCCAGCCCTTGTCCCAGCCTTCGCCCTGCAGGATCGTCTCGATCGTCAGGTGGGTCGTGCCGGAGCGCGACGGTGCGGCGATGGCGACGTGGTCGAAATATTCCGGCTTGGCGAGATCGCCCCACTCGGCGGGCTTCGGCAGATTGTTGGCTTCCAGGTAACGGTCGTTCGACATGATGCCGTAGCCCGATGCGGCAAAGCCGAAATAGAAACCGTCAGGATCGTTGACCGGATAGGAGCCGACCTTTTCCGGCAGGCCCGTCACCGATGGCGTGAATTTGGCGAGCAGTTCCCTGCTCTTCAGGCTATCGAAGGCGTCAGGCGCGGACGCCCAGAACAGGTCGACCTGGTTGTTGACCTTGGTTTCGTCGATGTACTTGACGCCCGAGCTGGTGCTCTTGTTCTGGACGTCGAGGGTGAAGCCGGGGTTGGCGGCCTCGAAGCCGGCCTTGAACGGGTCGGTCACGTCCTTGGAGAACGAGGTGACGATCGTCACCTTGCCGCCGTCTTGCGCATGCGCCGTCACGATGAAGGCAGCCGACATCAGCATCGCTGCTGCGATGGTTTTCAACATAGGTATCTCCTCCCAATAGACCGCCAATGCTTGGCGGCTGTCCTCTTGAGAGCAAGGCCCGTGCCAGATCGAAAATCCCGGAAAACCGGCCATTTCAGATCGAAATGGGTAAGAAAGGTAACATCGGGGCCGGTGAGGCGGGGTCAAAAGGGTAACATCACCCCTCGTCGCCATCGGTCCGGGCATCGATGTCGAACTTGCGCATCTTCAGATAGAGCGTCTTGCGGGAGATCCCGAGCGCGTCGGCGGTCGCACCCACGCGGCCTTCATGCCTGGCGAGACTGTTGATGAGGATGGTCCGCTCCAGCCGATCCATCTGTGCTTCCAGCGTCTCGCCGCCCGCCGTCGCGGCTTCGGTGTCCGGGCGCTCCTCGAGCCCGAGCACGAAGCGTTCCGCGACGTTGCGCAGCTCTCGCACGTTGCCGGGCCAGGGCCGGGCGTTGAGGTCGGCGAGATGCTCGGCGCCGACCGGTGGCGGCGTGCGCCCCTGGCGCTTGGCGGCAAGGCCGAGGAAATGCTGGAACAGGAGGCCGACATCGCCCTTGCGACGCGCGAGCGGCGGCAGTTCGACCCGGGCGATGTCGAGCCGGTAGGCGAGGTCCTCGCGAAACTCCCCGCGCCGCGCGGCGTCGTGCAGGTCGGCCTTGGTCGCCGCCACTACGCAGATATTGACCGGCAGTTCGACGTTCGAGCCGAGGCGCTCGATCACGCGCTCCTGCAGCACACGCAGCAGCCGCACCTGGGCTGCGAGCGGCATCGATTCGATCTCGTCGAGAAACAGCGTGCCGCCATCGGCATATTCGATCTTGCCGATGCGCTTCTCGCGCGCGCCGGTAAAGGCACCGGCCTCATGGCCGAAAAGCTCGGATTCGAGCATGGTTTCGGGAATGGCGCCGCAGTTGACGGCGACGAAACGGCCCTTGCGTCCACTGAAATCGTGCAGGGCGCGCGCCGTCACTTCCTTGCCGGTGCCGGTATCGCCGATGATCAGCACGTCGGCACTGGCCGCCGCGATGCGCTGCAGCTTGTCGCGCAGCGCCACCATCGGCGCTGAGTGCCCGATCAGCCGCGTTTCCCAGCCGTCCTTGTCGACAGAGAGCCGTAGCCGCCGGTTTTCGAGCAGCAGCCGCCGGTGATCGCGGGCGCGGCGCACGGTCTCGATCAGGTGGACCGGATCAGCCGGCTTTTCGAGGAAGTCCCAGGCGCCTTCGCGCATCGCACGCAGCGCCATCGGGATGTCGCCATGCCCGGACATCAGCACGATCGGGATATCGGGATCGATCTTGCGCACGGCGGCGACCAGGTCGAAGCCGTCATGATCGGGCATGCGGACATCCGAGACGATCACGGTGTCGCTGTCGGCGCGCAGGCCGGCGAGCGCCGAGATGACCGAACCGTGCGGGGCGACGGTGAAGTCCTCCAGTTCCAGCACCTGGCAGCAGGCCTCAAGCACGCTGGCGTCGTCGTCGATCAGGATGATGTCCGCTTCCGGTCTCATTCCGGGCCTTTCAGGGATACGAGGAATCGGGTGCCGGCCGGGCCAGTCTCGAGGATGGCGATATCGCCGCCGAAATCCTTGACGATGTTGTAGGAGATCGACAGGCCGAGGCCGAGCCCCGAGCCTACCGGCTTGGTGGTGAAGAACGGGTCGAACACGGCCGGCAGGTCTTTCGTGGCGATGCCGTGCCCGGTATCGCCGACGATCAGGCGGGCGGCGCCACCGGTCATTTCCACGCTGACGGTCACGCGCCGAAGCGGCCGGTCGGAGACCGCGTCGAGCGCATTGCCGACAAGATTGACGGCCACTTGCTCGAGCCGGACCGGCTCAGCCATGACCATTGCCGGGAAGCCTTCCGGCAACGAAAGCTCGAGCATGACGCTCTCCTCCTCGAAACGATGTTCGAGCAGGCTGAGGGCGTCGCGCACCGCTGCGGTGAGATCGACCGGCCGCAGCTGCGCGTCGGGCCGTCGGGCAAAGCGGCGGATATGGCTGATCTGGTCGGCCATGCGTCCCGTCAGCCCCTTCATCTTGTCGAGGTTGTTGACCGCCTGTTCGCCCTTGCCGCGGCCGATCAGCGTGGCGGCGTTGTGGATGTGTGCGCGAAGGGCGGCCAGCGGCTGGTTGAGTTCGTGGCCGATGCCGGCCGCCATCTGGCCGAGGGCCGCAAGCTTTGCCGACTGGATCAGCTCGTCGCGGGTCTGGCGAAAGAGGGTCAGCGCACGCGAGAGGTCGCCGAGCTCGTCGGCCTCGGGCGGCGGGATCGCCGTGGAATGCCGGCCCGCGCTGATCGCGCCGGCGGCCGTCGCCAGCAGGCGGATACGGGCGATGAGGTTGCGGTGGACGTAGAAGTAGCCGATGGCGCTTGCCACCAGCACCGAGAGGATGGCGATTGCGAGGAGCAGGCTGCGTCCGGTTTCGATTGCCGCGGCCGCGCGTCGAGCGGCGTCCCCGGCGCTCGCCTCGATCGCCACCACCTCCGTCTCGATCTTGCGGCCAAGCTCCTCGACCAGCCGGCCGTTTTCGCTGGCAAGTTCGGCAAGCGTGCCGGCCTGCAGCATTTCCGAGCGCTTGCGATTGGGGATACCCGTCGAGGCGTTGGACTGGTCGAGAATGCGCCCGGCCAGCTGCCGCACGGTGATGCTGTCGGGCCAGCCGTCGAGCGAGCGGATGCGACTTGCCAGTTCGTCGGCGCTGTCTCCGAGGAAGGCGTTGGTCTCCTGCATTTCCTCTTCGGTCGTGGCGTTGACGAGCCGCCCGATGAGACCGGTCGCAAGGTTTGCCTGGGAGACGACGGTCAACAGCGCTTCGCTCTTCTGCTGTTCGGCGAGCGCGGCCGCACCCTGGCCCTTGCGGGTTTCCGCCTCGATGTTGAAGCGGATGTCGTCGACCAACGGGTCGGCTTCTTCCAGAAGATCTGCCTGGACCCAGCGAAGCTCGTCGATGTCCGAGCGCATCGCCTCGCGCAGGGTGAAGCGCTTGCCGGCTGCAAGGTTGATCTTTTTCAGGTTGGTGCCGATGGCCTCGGCGAGCGGCAGCAGCGCCGCCGTGCTCGATTGCGCCGTGTTTTCTTCCAGCAGGGCACGAAGGGTCTGGAGGCGCGTCGCGTAGACGGCGCGGATCTCGTTGTATTCGGTACGGTTCTCGGCGCCGGCAAGCACCGACGTTACGGAGCCGATGTCGGCCCCGGCCTTGGAGAGGCGTGACGCGAAGGCGAGTTGCGGCATCTGCTCGTCGGCCATGCGCGACAGTTCGCCCGACAGCCGCTCATAAGAAAGCCAGCCGACCACGCAGGCGCCGACGGCAAGCCCAACGATCGCGACGAAGGCGAGCACGAGGCGGGCGCCGATCCCGAAGCGCCAGCGCGGCTGCCGGGCGGTCGTTTCGAGCACCGCCATCGTCACTGCCGCCACGGATGGAGATTGACGGATCCGCCGGATCGCGCGGCCGAGGACAGCAACTGCTCCGCCTCGCTGAGGTTCTGCTCGATCCGCGCGCGCAGGCGGCTCGCGAGTTCCGCATGGGCAGGGGTGCGGGCTACGCCACGCGGCCATTCGCCTTGCAGGGCCTCCGCCACATTGGCGACTTCGCTTGCCGAAAGCGGAGGCTGGCCCAACAGCCGCCGTGCCCGGGCCAGCATGCTCAGCCTTTGCGCGTCTTCGATGTTCATCGCCTCCAGATCCGCGGCCCTCTTCCACAGTCGGGCAAGGGTTGCCCGGCGGCGCACGATATAGTCGTCGAAAATCAGATTGACGAGCCCGTATCTGCGCGCCGACAGCGCCGCGTCGAAGCCACCGGATTTCAGCAGGCGCTCGCCGTCTTCCTGTGGCAGCAGGTTGCTGTTGAGCGCGGGATTGACCGGAATGCGCGCGATTGCCGGCGACAGCAGGAGTTTCTGGCCAGCCTCCGAAAGCACGAAATCGACAAAGCGTTCGGCTCCCGGCACGTTGCGCGCCCGGGTCAGGATGCCGATGCTTGCCGGCACGAACACGGTGTCGGGCGGCAGGACGAAGACATTGCCGGCGCCGGCGAAATCCGGCGAGGTGGCGAGGAAGTCGATGGTGATGCCGATGCTGAAGCGCCGCTGCGCCACGCCGGAGGCCACCCCGAAGCTGCGGGCGGTAACCGTCGAGAGATTGCCGCCGAGCTGCGACAGCATCGCCCAGCCTTTCTCCCAGCCGTAGGTTTGCAGCAAGGCCTCGACGATCAGGTGCGTCGTGCCCGAGCGCGAAGGCGTGGTGATGCCGATCTGGCCGGAATAGACGGGGTTCAGCAGATCCTGCCAGTTCTCCGGCACGGGCAGTTTGCTGCGCGCGAGATGGGCGGGATTGTAGACGAAGCCGTAGCCCGACAGCGCGAAGCCGAGATAATAGCCTTGGGGGTCGTTCACCGGGTAGCCGAAGACATGATCCGGTGCGCCGGTGTTGCGCGGCGCGATCGGACGCAGGCTTCGGTTGCGCTTCAGGAGTTCGAAGGCATCGGCCGCCGAGGCCCAGAAGATGTCGGCCGGCACATCCGCCTTCTCGATGACGAAGCGGCTGGCGCTCGCGGTGTTGCGCTGCACGATCGTCACCCGCATGTCGGCATTGGCGTGTTCGAACGCAGCGCGGAAGGGCTCGAAGAAGGACGGCGGATAGGAGGTGACCACCACGAGTTCCTGCTTCTCGACAGCACGTGCAGGGCCCGCAAACGCCATGAAGCCAAGGGTGATCAGCGGCAGCAGGGCCGCAACGATATAGAACCGGAACCTTGTCAATTCACTCCCACCGCGCATCGCCGTCCGGTCATTGCCGGTGCCGGTTGTCGCGGACCCTCCCCAAGATGCCGCCGTTTCGTGCCATGCACGGTCGGCGATCGCGGCGTACTCTGCTACGAACAGCACATCGCCGTAAACCCCGCAGGCATGTCGGAGACTGTTGCAAACAGGTCGCAGCCGCGACGATTGGCGCCATGGCAAGATTTCTGCACTTGGCGGTTGCGCGCGATTCGCCTATAGCTCGTCTTCCGGCAACCAATCAGGGAGGTTTCAAAAGATGCCAGCTTTTTCTTTCTCCCTACGGGGCGGCGTGCAGTCTTGAACTGGGCCGGGAAGGGCATTTTCGCCTTTCCGTCTTTTCCAGGTCGGATTTCTTCTCGCTGACCTTGGCCCTTCCTCTCTTGAGGATACGGTCACTCCAATGATGCCGCATCGGAAGCTGGGTTCCTTTTAACGGCATATTCCATTCTGATCTTGTTTGAGGCCGATGCGTCGCGCATCGGGCGATTGTTATGGCTTTTACTCGTATTGACCTGCGCGGCGGTGCGTTCCGCAGCGTTCTCGGATTCACTTGGTCGCACTGGAAAGCGCAGCCGCTGCGCATCAGCGTCATTCTCGGCATGGTTCTCCTGTCGACGCTCGCCGACGTCCTGACGCCGCTCTATTCGGGCCGGCTCGTGGACGCCGTCGTTTCCGGCGTGGCGACCGATCAGCTTGCCTGGGATGCGGCGCTAGCCGCCTTCTGGATGCTGATGGCGCTGTCGCTCGGCGCGATCATCCTCAGGCACTTCACCTTCCTGGGGGTCACCGATCTGACGCTCAAGATGATGACCGACATCGCGTCGGCTGCGTTTTATCGCATCCAGCGCTTCTCCACCGACTGGCATGCCAACAGCTTTGCCGGATCGACGGTGCGCAAGGTGACGCGCGGTATGTGGGCGCTCGATCTCTTGAACGACACCTTGCTCGTCGCCCTGTTTCCGTCCGTCGTGATGCTGGTCGGATCGACAATCCTGATGTCGTTCTACTGGCCGATGATGGGCGTCATCATCGGTATCGGGTCGATCGTCTTCATCCTGATGACGATCGTGCTGTCGCTCGGCTATGTGGCGCCGATGGCAAGCCTTGCCAACCGGTGGGACACCAAGCTCGGCGGGGCGCTCGCCGATGCCGTGAGCTGCAACATCGTCGTGAAGGGTTTTGGCGGCGAAAGCCGCGAGGACGCACGCCTTGCCAAGGTGCTCGCCAAATGGCGTGACCGCACGCGCCGCACCTGGATCCGCGGCACGACCAACGGCACGTCGCAGGGCGCCATGCTGCTTATCCTGCGCGCGGCGGTGATCGGTTTTGCGTTGTTCCTCTGGTCGAAGGGCCAGGCGACGGCCGGCGACATCACCTTCGTGCTTACCTCGTTCTTCATCCTGCAGGGTTACCTGCGTGAAGTCGGGCAGCACATCCGCAACCTGCAGCGCTCGATCAACGACATGGAAGAGCTTGTCGACATCCACGGCCAGTCGCTCGGCATCGACGATAAGGCGGATGCCAAGCCGATCCGGATCACCGACGGCCGCATCGAGTTCAAGGATGTGACGTTCCACTACGGTGCGCACCGCAAGCCGCTCTACGACCGGTTCTCGGTGACCATCCGGGAGGGCGAGCGTGTCGGTCTCGTCGGGCATTCCGGTTCGGGCAAGACGACCTTCGTCAAGCTGATCCAGCGCCTGCACGACCTGAAAGCCGGCGAGATCCGGATCGATGGTCAGGACATCGCGTCGGTGACGCAGACGTCGCTTCGCCAGCAGATCGCGATCGTCCAGCAGGAGCCGATCCTGTTCCATCGCTCTCTGTCGGAGAACATCGCCTACGCGCGGCCGAACGCCACGCAGAGCGAGATCGAGAAGGCGGCGAAGCTTGCAAGCGCCCACGACTTCATCACGGCGTTGCCGAAAGGCTACGGCACGCTGGTGGGCGAACGCGGCGTCAAGCTCTCGGGCGGCGAGCGTCAGCGCATCGCCATTGCCCGCGCGTTCCTCGCGGATGCGCCGATCCTGATCCTCGACGAGGCGACATCGAGCCTCGATTCGGAATCGGAGGTGCTGATCCAGCAGGCGATGGAGCGGCTGATGCTCGGCCGCACGACACTGGTGATCGCACACCGGCTGTCGACCGTCCGGGCGCTCGACCGTCTGCTGGTTTTCGACCACGGCCGGATCGCCGAGGAGGGTACGCACGACGCGCTGATCCGTCTCGACGGCGGCATCTACCGCGGTCTCTTTGAGCGCCAGGCGCTGGAACTGACCAAGGGGCTGGTGTTGAACGACCAGTAAGGCTTTGACGCCACTTGAAACGATCGCCGCGCCTGGCAAGGGCGCGGCGACTTTTTATGCCGCTCGGCTAAGCCAGCGATCGAGCCCGCGCGCCGCCGCACGGCCTGTGGCAAAGCAGGCGGTCAGCAGATAGCCCCCGGTCGGTGCTTCCCAGTCGATCATTTCGCCGGCGACGAAGGTGCCGGGCAGCGCCTTCAGCATGTAGTCGTCATCGATCGCGGACCAGGCGATGCCGCCGGCCGACGAGATGGCTTCGGCGATCGGGCGCGGGCGGACGAGCGGGATTGGCAGCGCCTTGATCAAGGCCGCAAGTTCCGGCGGCGGCAAGCGCGCGGCATCAGGCGAAACCTCACGCACCAGCGCCGCTTTCACCCCTTCGAGGCCAGCCCCCTTGCGCAGGCGATTGGAGAAGCTGGTCTTGCTGTCGAAGCGGCCAAGGTCTTTTGCCAATTTCTCGACGGAGCGCCCCGGGGTAAGGTCGACCACCAGGTTGGCCGTTTCGCCGCGCGACAGCCGGTCCCGAAGCGCGCTCGTGTGAGCATAAACGAGACTACCTTCGATGCCGGCTCTGCTGACGACGAATTCGCCCGGGACGGTGCCCGCTTCCGAGGTCGCGGTGACGCCCTTCAGTGCGGCGCCGGAGAAGCGATCGCGGAAGGTCTCGCTCCAGTCGACGTCGAAGCCGCAATTGGCGGGCTGGAACTTGGCGACAGACACGTCCCTGTGTTCCAGCCATGGTGTCCAGGCGGCATCGGATCCGAGGCGCGGATAGCTGGCGCCACCGAGCGCAAGCAGGGTCGCATCGGGGCTGACAAGCGCCTTGCCGTCGGGAGTATCGAACGCAAGCGCGTTGCCCTCAAAACCTGTCCAGCGGTGCCGCGTCAGGATGCGAACGCCGCGGCCTTCCAGCGATTTGAGCCAGGCGCGTAGCAGCGGGGAGGCCTTCATCACCTCTGGGAAGACGCGGCCCGAGGAACCGACGAAGGTCTCCGTGCCGAGCGTCTTTGCCCAACGCCTGATGTCATCCGGCGTGAACGCGTCCAGCGCCGCACGCAGCTGTGGCGAAGCATCGCCGAAGCGCTCGGCAAAGGTGGCATAGGGCTCGGAATGGGTGATGTTCAGACCCGACTTGCCGGCGAGCAGGAATTTGCGCGCCACCGTCGGCATGCTGTCATAGACGGTGACCGCGTGGCCGCGCTCGGACAGCACCTCGGCGGCCATCAAGCCGCTCGGTCCGCCGCCAATGACGGCGATGTTTTTTTGTCCCATGCGCTTTGCCCGGTCACAGATTTCGCTTCGGCGCACTCTTGGCCCGGCGGCGCGTGGCACGCAACCCCCGTCGGATGCGGCTATCGGCGATGGCCACCGTTGAGCTTCCTTTCCAGCCAAAGGCTGTAGCGAGAGCCGGTGAAGCAGATGGCGAAATAGACCAGCGCCGCGAAGATATAGGCCTCGCTGTAAAAGCCGAGCCAGGCGGGGTCGGTGGCCGAGGTCTTGGCGGCATTCAGCAGATCGTAGATGCCGATGACGGCCAGCAGCGAGGTGTTGAGCACGATGCCGATCGACAGGTTGACGATCGCCGGGATGACGGCCCGCAGCGCCTGCGGCAGCACCACCAGCCGGAGCATCTGGATCTGGCCAAGGCCAAGCGACAGGGCCGCCTCCTTCTGGCCCGCCGGGATCACTTGCAGGCCGGCGCGGATGATCTCGGCGAGATAGGCGGAGAAGAACAGCGTGACGCCGATCTGTGCGCGCAGCAGCTTGTCAATGGCCGCGCCGCTCGGCAGCGCCATCGGCACGATCAGCATCGCCACGTAGAGAACGGCGATCATCGGCACGCCGCGCAACACTTCGATGAAGGCGATGGCCAGGGACCGAACGATGCCCATGTCCGACTGGCGCGCAAGGGCCAGCAGCAGCGCAATCGGGAAGGCGAAGGCGAGGCCGACGATCGAGACGGTAAGGGTGATCGGCAGTCCGCCCCAATGATTGGTGGAGACCGGCTCCAGGCCTGCCGCGCCCGCCATCAGCAGCCAGATGCCGAGAAGCGCCAGCAGCCAGATCGGCACCAGGCGGAGGCTCCAGAAGCGGGGAAGGGCGGAGACCGTCAAAAGCGCAGCAATCAGGACGATCACCAGCATGGGGCGCCATTGCAGCGGCGGCGGGAAGAAGGCAAACAGCATGAACCGAAATTTGGCGCCGACAAAGGCCCAGCAGGCGCCAGCGCCTTCCGCGGCGCAATCGGCCGCCGTGCCGGTCCAGACGGCATCGATGACGGCCCAACGGACAAAGGGAAGAGCAAGCCAGAGGAGCGCGGCGAGCGTTGCCAGCGTGACGAGGCCATTGGCCCAGCCGCTGAAGAGGCCTTCGCGCCATCGGTGCCAGTCGGGTGCAACCGGCGGCGCAAGTTCGATCTGGCTCATCGTCCTTCTCCGCGCAGGACCACGCGCCGGTTGTAGAGATTCATCAGGGCCGAAACCGAGAGGCTGATGGTCAGGTAGACGCCGCCGATGAGGATGATCGCTTCGAGCGCCTGACCGGTGGTGTTGGCCGTGGTGTTGGCGACGCTGACGAGATCCGGATAGCCGATCGCGACCGCGAGGCTCGAGTTTTTCGTCAGGTCGAGAAAGCTCGAGATCATCAACGGTGTGATCACGCGAAGCGCCTGCGGCAGCACGACGAGGCGCATGATCTGCGCCGGTTTCAGCCCGAGCGCCCGGGCGGCTTCCCATTGTCCCGATGCCACCGATTGGATGCCGCTGCGCACGATCTCGGAGATCGAGGCGGAGGCATTGACGACGAGGCCGATCAGCAGGGCGGCGAATTCCGGCGTTAGCGACAGGCCGCCGCGAATGTTGAAGCCGCCCTTGGCGGGCACGTCGATCGAGGCGCTGAAGCCGAAGGATACGAGAGCGAAATAGAAGATTGCCAGCGCGCCCAGCACTGTTCCGGCGGCTTTCGGCAGATAGAACGTTGCGCCCGCGAGCAGGCGTCTGGAAATGACGAGTGCGGCGAAGACCGTCAGGAGCACCGCGGGCAGCCACACGGCGGCCGGCAGGCCGTCGACCGAAAGCGAGGGCAGGAAGACGCCGCGATTGCTGAGATAGACGCCGCCGAGGAACGTATAGGCGCCGCGCGGTGGCGGCAGCGCGCGGATGATCGCGCTCCAGAGAAACAGTTGCAGCAACAATGGTGTGTTGCGCAGAAGCTCGACATAGCCATGCACGAAGGTCGCGAGCAGCAGATTGCCCGAGAGCCTGATAATGCCGAGCGCGACACCGAGCACAGTTGCAAGCAGGCAGCCGACGAGTGCGACCTTGACCGTATTGGCGATGCCGGCGGCCAGCGCCCGGGCGTAGCTGTCGCCGGCTGCGTAAGGAAGGACACTTTCGCCAATCTCGAAATTGGCCTGATGGGAGAGGAAGGCAAAGCCCGGCGTCAGGCCCATGCGGTGCATGCTCTCGGCGGTGTTCTGGCCGAGAAACGCAAAGAGCAGCAGCACGCCGACAAAGAGCAGGCCTTGCTGCAACGGGAGCGGCCCGATCCACGACAAGAGACGCGAGACGGGTCCGGGCCCCGAAGGGCCCGGTTGGATGTGGCGTGTCATGGGAAATGCCATGGACCGGCTCAACGGAACGGCGGCGAATAGAGCAGGCCGCCTGCCGTCCAGGGCTGGTTGTAGCCGCGCTCGAAGTTGAGCGGCGTGCCCTTGCCAACGTTGCGCTCGAAGATCTGGCCGTAATTGCCGACGGTCTTGACGATGTTGTAGGCGAACTTCGGATCGAGACCGATGGCTTCGCCGAGCGACGGATCGACACCGAGGAAGCGCTTGATCGCTGGGTCTTCGCTCTTGAGGAAGGTATCGACATTGTCCTTGGTGATGCCGAACTCTTCCGCCTGGATCGTTGCGTAGACGGTCCAGTTGACGATTTCGAGCCACTGGTCGTCACCGGCGCGAATTGCCGGCGCCAAGGGCTCCTTCGACAGGCGCTCCGGAAGAAGCACGTAGTCGTCGGGCTTGGAGAGTTGGGTGCGCTTGGCGGCAAGGTCGGTCGCATCCTGGGTGAGCGCGTCGACACGGCCACTGTCGAGCGCCTTCAGGAATTCGCCGGTCTCCTCGATCGTGACCGGCGTGAAAGCCTTGCCGGTCTTGCGGAAGAAATCGGCGATGTTGAGTTCACCGGTCGTGCCGCTCTGGACGCCGATCGTCGCACCGTCGAGTTCCTCGCCCTTGGATACGCCGAGGTCCTTGCGCACCAGCAGGCCCTGGCCGTCGTAGAAGACGACGGGGCCGAAGTGGAAGCCAAGCTTGAAGGCGCGGCTCACCGTCTGGGTGACACCCGAAAGCAGAATGTCGAACTCGCCCGATTGCAGCGCCGGCAGACGCTGCTGCGGCGACGAATTGGTGAACTCGACTTTCTCGGCATCGTTGAAGACGGTGATGGCGATGGCGCGGCCGAAGTCGACGAAGAAGCCCTGCCAGCGGCCGTTGCTGTCGGGCGAGAAGAAGCCCGGTGTGGTGCCAACGCCGACCTTGATGACGCCGCGCGCCTTGATCTTGTCGAGCGTTTCGCCGGCAAGCGCCGAAGTGGCGATCAGGCCGGCAGCCAGCGCTGCCGTCGCGGCAAAGGCTTTTGTGAAAAGTTTTCGGTGAGTGGAAGTTCGCTGCATAAGGGTCCCCAAAGCCAAAGAATGTCATTTCGCCACCGGCCAGAGCCGCTTGAGGCGTGCTTAAAAATTAAATCTATAGAAATTATATAATAGGTATGATTGTGCGAAATAAGCGCGGGACCCGAAACAGATTTCGCCGCCTCGTTTTTGCCGGGAACGTTTTTGACAAGAGCTCATCGGTTGCTGGCGATGACCCCAGAAGGGGGCATTGCATTCGCCCTCGACCGATGACCGGCACGCTGCAGCGCAAAACTCCGGCTGCATATGCAGGCCTATGCCTCTTGTTGAGATCGGCGGAAGCTCCTAGGTTCCGCCCGTCGATTGGTTTATCTCCTTGGCGATGCAGCTTTTTGCGGGAAATTGGCGGGAACGGATGGGATGGGGCGCGCCGGTGTCGGTCGCCCTGCACCTCGTCGTCGCCCTTTTCCTTTTGTACGACCTGCCGTTCGAGCTGCCGAAGCCGCCGAAGGAGCAGACCGTCAACGTCGAGCTCGTTCCGCCGCCGGCAGAGGCGAAAGAGCCGAAGAAGGCCGAGCAGAAGCAGGCAGAGCAAAAGAAGGCGGCGCCGAAAAAGGGCGAAGAGAAGAAGGCTGAACAGCCAAAGCCGCAGCCCAAGCCTCAGCCCCAGCCGAAGGCAGACCCGAAGCCGCAACCCAAGCCGGCGCAGCAAATGCCGCAATCCTTCGCCTCGGCGATGGCCAAGACAAAGCAGGACAACAAGGAGGCAGAGCTTCCGCCGGCTGCGCGCGAGACGGAGAAAAAGACCGAGGCTTCCGAGCCGGCAAAGGCCGTGGACGACAAGGCAAAGCCGGCGGATAAGCCGGCAACGGCGCCTTCGGCCGAGAAAAAAGAACCGGTCAAGGAGCCGAAGCCCCCGTCAACGCTTGCCGTGCCTGCGAGATCCACTGACAGCGCCACGCAGAAGGCGGATGAAAAGCCTGCGGCGACGGTGGCCGAAGCCAAGCCTGAACCAAAAGAAACGCCTGACGCCAAGCCCCAGACGGCCAAGTCGGAAGGGACCACAAAGACCAAGCCGGCCGATGCTGCGGCAAAGGTCGACCTCAAGCCCGTTCCGAGCAAGTTGACCGAAGCAAAAGAACTTTATTCTGCAAAGTCGATTGCCGACCCGCGGGTCAAGCAGGCCCTGATCAACCTGCCGGTCAAGAGGCGGATCCTGCAACTGTGCAATCTCGAGGCCCTGGAACAGATCCGCAGCCAACGGCCGGATACCCCGCCCGAAGGGTTGGTGCCATTCGGACCGAAGGGCGGCTTCATCGCCAGAAACCGTATGGACGCCAGCGGTGGGGCCTACCAGAACAAATCGAATTGGTACGACGTCGACTTCAATTGCGTCGTCAATGAAGATGCGACCGAAGTGACCTCCTTCAGCATAGCGATCGGTGGCGAGGTGCCGAAAGCAGCCTGGAAGGAGCGACGGCTTCCGGGGAATTGATCCTTGCGTCGTGGGTAGAGGGGTGTGTGGTCGCCGACCGAGCCCCCTACGCTCGCTGTGTGCAGCGCCCGCCGTGACCCCGGTCGCCGCGCTGCGCTGAGAAACACTTTGCCTGCCGGACCTAATGAGCCCGGCAGGCGCAGGTGCGAGTTGCCACTCCCGCACCAAGCTGATGCGTTTGTTGTTACTCCGCCGGTTGAAGAACCCGCTCGCGATAGACAGACACCAGCGAGGTTCCGAGCAGCGCCGACACCGCGGCGAACAGGAACACGCCGGCCGGTCCCTGCAGTTCGACGAGCAGGCCACCGAGGATTGCGCCGGTGGAAATGGCGATCTGGAAGGTGGTGAGCGTGGCAGCGCCCGCACCTTCGGCCTCATCGCCGGCAGCCCGGCTCAGGAACGACTGGACGCTGACCGGCAGCGCGCCGAAGGCAAAACCCCAGACGGCGGTGGCCGCGATAGCGACGGCTGGCAGGGCACCGGCGAGCCCCAGAATCAACGTGGTGGCGGCGACGCCGGCCGCCGCCGACATCATCGCAAGGCGTGTGCTGCGTTCGGCTAGAAAGCCGCCGGCAATGTTGCCGAAGAAGCCGCCGACGCCGAAGGCGAGCAGGATGGCGGTGATCGCCTCGACGCCGAACTGCGGCACCTGCTCGAGGAACGGCCGAACGTAGGTGAAGCCGGCGAAGTGACCTGTGACGACCAGCAGGATGGTGGCAAGGCCGAGCCGGATCGCGGGACGCTTCAATACGTTGAGGATGGTATTGAGGCCGGTGGTCCCCCTCGGCGGCAGGCGCGGAACGGTCAGCGCCTGGACGATGAAGGTGACGATGCCGACGGCGGCGGCAAGCAGGAAGGCGTAGCGCCAGCCGAGCGTCGCGCCGATCCAGGCGCCGACCGGGGCCGCGCAGACGGTCGCGATCGAAACGCCGGACATCACGATCGCCATGGCGCGCGGCATCAGCCGGCCTGGAACGAGCCGCATGGCAAGCGCCAGCGACAGGGCCCAGAAACCGCCAAGACCAATGCCGAGCAGGAAGCGCGCGACAAGCAGCATCGGAAGGCTGGATGCGAAGCCGGCGATCAGGCTGGAAATGATGAGAAGCGCCGTCAATGTGAGCAGCACGTTGCGGCGGTCGAAGCGACCGGTGTAGACGACGATCGCCGGGCCGGCGATGGCGGCAACCACCGCCGTGGTCGTCACCGATTGTCCGGCCGCGCCGACGGTAACGCCGAGATCGGCCGACATCGGCGTCAGCAGGCTTGCCGGCAGAAATTCCGCCGTGACCAGGCCGAAAACGCCGAGCGCCAGGGATACGACCGCCGCCCATAGCGGCTTTTCTTGTTCATCCGCCTCGCCCGTGGGCCTTGCGACGATGCCATCCATAATTTCTATCTCCATTGCAGGTGAGATGAAAATATGCATGGCTTACTGGAGTTTCTATGCTAGAAAATCCAAAACACTGTGCCGTTTGTCCAAAGCTGGAGTGACCCATGACCGATGCGCTGACCGACATCCTGCGCGGCCTGAGGTTAGACGGAGTAGAATATGGGCGTTGTCAGCCCTGTGCGCCATGGGCAACCGCCTATCCGGCGCAGGAACCAGCGCGTTTTCACTTTCTCGCGTCCGGTTCGGCCCATCTCCAGAGCCCCGATGGCGCCTGGGTCGAGTTGACGCCCGGCGATGCCGTGCTCTTGCCGCGTGGCGACGCGCATGTGCTTGCCAGCAAGCCCGGCCTGCCGACGATCTCGATCCACGACTTGCCGAAACGGCAGCTTTGCGACGGCATCGTCGACGTGCAATGCCCCAATTCCGATACCCAGAACCTGCTGTTCTTCGCGGTGATGCAGTTCAACGTCGACCGGCTGCACCCGCTCCTGCAGCTCATGCCGTCGGTCATGCGCACCAGCGACCTGGCCTCAAACGAGCCGTCGATCCCGTCGCTGCTCGATACCATGACGCGCGAGGCGGCGATGCAGCGCGTCGGCTCCGGCGGCATCCTGGCGCGGCTTGCCGACGTGCTGACCGCGACGATCATCCGCGCCTGGGTGGAGCACGGCTGCGGCACATCGACCGGCTGGCTTGCCGCCGTGCGTCATCCGGAGGTCGGCCGGGTGCTCGCCGCCATCCATCTCGACCCGACGAAGGACTGGACGGTGCCGGAACTCGCAAAGCTCATGGGCGCGTCGCGCTCGGGTTTCGCCCAGCGCTTCGCCGATACCGTCGGCGAGACGCCGGCGCGCTACGTGGCACGGATGCGCATGCACCAGGCGCATCAGTGGCTGCGTGAAGGAAAGCGCGTCGCCCATGTCGCCAACCGTCTCGGCTATGATTCCGAGGCGTCCTTCAGCCGCGCCTTCCGCAAGATCATGGGCGCGCCGCCAAGCCATTCGCGCAGCCCGATGCCGGCGCCCGAGCAGATCGCTTCGTGACCGGCGAGGCCATCAGCCGCTAGAACTTGATGGCGAGATCGGCCCGCACGCCATGATCGTGTGTGGTCGAGGCGAGTTGCCCCTGATAGGAGATGCCAAGCGTTGCCGTCGGTGAAACGGCAAAGTCGAAACCGGCCTCGATGAGGGCGCTGTCGCGCGCGATCGGTGTGCCGGCGACGGAAAAGGCGTCGCTGCCGGAAAACGCCTGGGAAACCGCCGGCGTGACGTCGCCATACGCGTGTCGCCAACCGATGACGCCTCGGGCGGTCGCTTTTGCCGTTCCAAGGTCGAAATCGGTCGCCAGCCGCAGGCCGATAGTGGTGAAGGTCATGTCGTCGGAGCCGCCGCGTACGGATAGGGCCGCTGCGCCGCCCTTCTCTGTGAAGCTGTCGGTCTGCACGTTGACATAGGCGAGATTGGCAAAGGGCTCGAAGGAAAGACTGCCCGCCTGCATGCCATAGCCGAGTTCGCCGAACACCTGCGTGGTGCCCGCGCGGTAGTCGGCGGTCACGCTGTCGACCAGCGCCGGCGAGATCACATTGCGGCTGCTGTCGATATCGCTCCACGTATAGGCAAGGCCCGATCGGAACAACAGGGCGCCCCACTCCGTGCCGCCATAGACGCCGAGATGATAGTTGTCGCCGGAGGCGGACGAACGGCGGTCGTCCACCTTGAAGCTCGACGAACTGTAGCCGGCGAGGAAGCCGAGTCTCCAGTCATCGTTGACGAGGCCGTCGAGGCCGGCGACGAAGCCGCCGGTGGAACGCGATAGCGCGGCGGCGTTGCCGTCACCATCCGTGTGGCCCCAGGTGCCGAAGGCCGAGCCCCAGGCGCCCGACTGTGCCTCCTTCGCAATCGACCCTGTCGTGAGATCATCCGCTGCCACGATCGGCAAAGCCTTCGCGCCGACGGTCTCGAAGGCGGAGCGCAGCCGGTCGTTCATCTGGTTGCCGATGACCTGGCTGTTTTCGATCAGGCCGGTCACGGTCGAGCCGTAGACTTCGCCGGGCAGCTGGCCGAAAAGATCGGAGGCGGTAGCGGCGTCAAGGGTCACCGCGAAATCATGCAGGGATCGGCCGATGCCAAGATGCTCGATTGCGGCAGCGGTTGCCGCAGCGTTGCGGGTGGTTGCTACATCCGCAAAGGCCACGCCGTTGCGGGCGACGTCGAGATAGACGGTGGTCGGGTCGTAGGCCAGTGAGAGATCGAGAAACGCGTAGCAGCCGCAATCGTCCTCGAAACGTCCGCTGACGCCGCCCGCTGCGGAAAGGATGGTATGGCGGCCATCACCCCGGTAGTTTTCTGGCCTGACCCTGACATCCACCATGCCGGCGATGTCCGCCGTGCCGGTGACATCCAGCCGGCTGCTCCCGTCGGGGGCGTCGAGATTGACGAGGAACCAGGCGTCGCTTGACTGGCGATAGTTGCCGTTCACGGTCAGAGCGCCGCCTTGCCCGGCCCATCCGGGATAGATCGCACCGCCATTGTCGATGTTGCCGTGGATGATGCCGTCGCCCGAAAGCGTGCCGGTTTTATCGACAACGGTGTTGGAGGCGATGCTGCCGGAAAGTGCCAGAATGCCGCCATCGATGCGCGTATCGCCGCCATATGTGCTGTTCCCGTGCAGCATCAGCACGCCATCGCCTGATTTGATCAGGCCACCTTGTCCTGTGATGTCGTTCGACCAACTGCTCTGCCCGTCGGGGACGTCAGCGTGAAAATCGCCCCAGTCGAACTTGCCCGGGCCACGCACCGCTCTGCCGGCGCTGACGAGGCCGTAGCCGAAGATTGCGTCAACACCCGGATCACCGGAGTCGGTCGCAGTCCCCAGCAAGACCTGCCGCACCTGCTGCATTGTCATGTAAGGGAAAGCCTGCGCAACCAAGGCTGCCGTGCCCGCGACGAAAGGGGCCGCAAGCGACGTGCCGGTTTCTCTGACGTAGCTGCCGCCGGGCGTTGCAACCATGATGTTGTTCTCCGGGGCGGCCCATACCCATTCGCCTTTTTCCTCGTCCCATCGCTCAACATCGTCACCCCCAGGTGCTGCAAGGCACCAATCCATGCTGACGCCGCACCGGTTCGACCAATTGGCTATGCGCGAGGGGCCGGTCGCAACGACGGCCAGAAAGCCTGGTTCCAATTCCGGAAACAGGTAGGGCGCGCCTGCCAACAACGAGGACTCTGTTCCGCCCGCATTACCGCTTGCGAAGATCAGTAGCGCGCCCTGGGATACCGCATAGCGATAGGTGGCGAGATTGCCCGGCATTTCTGCTTCAAACTGTTTAGCAGTCAATTCGCCTGCGAACCCACCGCCATAGCTGTTGTTGATGATCCGCACGCCCTGATTTACCAGCGTCCGAATGCCATAATTGGTCGCATCGAAATCGACATAGCCGGGCCTGTCCGACGCCCCCACGGCGACGATGGTTGCGCCAGGGGCAATGCCATGCATGCCGACCCCGTCGCGATTGGCGGCAATGACAGAGGTAACCATGGTGCCGTGGCCCTCGGCGATCGAATTCCACGGCTTGTCCGGGTCGAATGTTATGCCTTCCACATAGCGCCCGACAAACTCGGGATGGGTGATGTCGAGGCCGCTATCGACCACGCCAACCTTGATGCCGCTGCCGTCGAGGCCAAGCATGTAGGCATATTCGGCATGGATCGCCCTTAGCCCCCACTGTGCCTTGAACTCCGGCGTGCGCCACGTTTCCGGATCTCGCGGATCGCCAGCGCCTTGCCCAAGCGCCAAGGAGGGCAGGGCCGTCGATAACATGAGGGCGGCAAGACGGGTGATCGTGCGGCAGTTCTTTTTCAAAGCAGGTCCCCAACGCCCGCCAGCGTGGCGCATCCGTGGCGCAGGGCATTGAAAGAAAACGGAGATTCACGGCGTGGGCACGCGCAAGTTAGCGGCGTGCCGCGCCCCAAGAAATACGGCAGTTGCCGTATTTCAGTCGTCCAGTCGACCGATTGTCCAGCCGCGCTTCCCGTCCGCTGCTAACGATGAGGATCATCACTTGACTGCGCCGCCGTGCGGCTCATGACGACTTTGCCAACGATGGAACCGCTCTCCACCAACTGATGTCCTTCTTCGAGGGCTTCGGCGGAAAAGGGCGACAGGCAACGCGTCATCGTCGAGCGCAGGATGCCTGCATCGGTGAGTGCCGCGACCTCGTTCAGGATGCGATGCTGCCCGATGAGATCGGCAGTGCCATAGAGCGGGCGGGTGAACACCATTTCCCAGTGCAGCGAAAGGCTCTTGGCCTTGAGCGGTGCGGCATCGAGGCTGTCGTGATCGTCGATCACACCGATCTTTCCATGCGGCTCGATGATCTCGATCAGCTCGGCAAAGTGCTGCGCGGTGTGCGTCAACGAGGCGACATAGCGCACCGGTGGCGCTTCCAACGCTTCCACCTGCTGTGGCAACGGCCGGCGATGGTCGAGGACATGATGTGCGCCCATCTGCAGGCACCAGTCTCGGCTTTCCTCGCGCGACGCGGTCGCAATCACCGTCAGGCCGGTCAGTCTGCGGGCGAGTTGCGTCAGCACGGAGCCGACCCCGCCGGCACCGCCGACGATCAGGAGTGCGCCGCCATCGAACGATTTGGTCGCCGGCACGGCGAACCGATCGAACAGGAGCTGCCAGGCGGTAAGGCCCGTCAGGGGAAGGGCCGCCGCCTGTGCAAAGGAAAGCGAGCGCGGCTTGCTGCCCACCATGCGTTCATCAACGAGATTGAGCTCGGCGTTGGCGCCTGAGCGTGTGAAGGTGCCGGCATAAAACACCGCATCGCCCGGTTTGAACAAACGCGCCTCTGTGCCGACGGCGACCACGGTTCCCGCCGCGTCCCAGCCAAGTGTCACGACACCGTTCGGAACGGCAACAGGGCCCGCCCGCACCTTGGTATCGACCGGGTTGATCGAAACGGCCTCGATACGGACGAGCAGGTCGCGAGGGCCTGGCACCGGTGTCGGCAGTTCGATCTCTTGGAATAAGGGCGCGGCTTGGTTTTCAGGGGCTGTTTGAAACGAGATGGCTTTCATGGATCCTGTCCGTCACTTGCAATCCTGCCCAACGTCGCCATTACCTGCCATCTTCGCAAGTACGGTAAATTTCCGTATATAGTTCCCGAAAGGGAACTATCATGGCTGACAAGCACTATCGCAACATTCCGGGATGCCCTGTCGAGGTCACGCTGGATCTCATCGACGGCCGATGGAAGGGCGTCGTCCTGCATCATCTGCTCTCGGCCGAATACCTGCGCTTCAATGAGCTGCAGCGGCGCATGCCGGGGATCACCCAGCGGCTCCTGACCAAGCAATTGCGCGAACTTGAGGCAGCCGGTCTTGTGGATCGGACCGTCTATGCCGAGGTGCCGCCGCGGGTGGAGTACCGTGTCACGGCCGAAGGCGAGAGCCTGCGTTCGTTGATTGCGCTTGCGGAAGAATGGGGCAGGGGACGAATGGCGCGGCGCGCCGACGTCAAATAGCTGTTCACCGAAGGACGAGGGGCGGCGGCTGCATCCACCGCCCCTTTTTCTTGGCTATTGCGCCGGCTGGCTCTCGGCCGGTAGCACCGCCGCCGGAGATCCGGCGGCGGGCTGCACGGTGCTTTCGGCCGGCGGGACCGGTGAGCGCGTTCGCAGCGTTTCGGCGCGATGGCGGCCGACCGAGACCCAGAACAGCGCGACGAGCGCTGCGACCGTCACGGTGACGGTGACGTAGCGGATCCAGGTCGGGGCGTGGCCGCCGGGGTCGATGTGCTTCTCGTCGATCTCGCGCTTGCGGGTGATCGCGGCCGAGTAGAAGACGATAGTCGAGATCACGAAGATCAGCGACCAGCGCGTCTGCTCACCATCGGAACCGATCAACGCCACCAGGCTGTAGATCGCCGCGGCCAGGCCGATGATCACATACCAGTTGTACGTGCTTGCCGGCATCTTCTTGTAGCCGAGCACCTTGATGGAGATCGCCGAGTAGATGTAGGGCAGCAGCGTCATGATCACGGCGATCGAGGCGATCTTGCCGAACTGCTCGCTGGCCGTCGGCGACATCGTTGCAAAGACCTGAACCGTCATGATGACCGCGACGATCGCAAGGCCGGCCGAGGGAACGCCCTTGGAATTGACCTTGGCGAAGATCGAGCCGAAGAGCCCGTCATCGGCCGCGGCCTTGGCGGTCTGCCCGACGAGCAGCGTCCAGCCGGCAAGCGAGCCCAGGCAACCGAGGGCTGCGCAGATCGCGACGACGGCACCGGCCGTATCGCCGAGCGCCAGGCGCGCGGCATCGGCAAAGGGCGCCGAGGAGGCGATCAGCTCCTTGTTCGGGATCATGCCCATGATGACGGTCGACGATAGGATATAGGCGACGGCGGCGAGGATGACGCCGCCGACGGTCGCGATCGGCACGTTGCGCTGCGGGTCACGCACGACGCCCGCCGAGACCGACGCGCTCTCGACCCCAATGAAGGCCCACAGGGTGAAGTTCAGCGTCGCCATGATCGCCGCCCAGCTGTCCTTGCCCGACACGTTCCACCCTTCGGAGAAGGTCGCCGGCGAGAACCAGAACCAGCCGAAGATCGCCATGCCGAGGATCGGCACCAGGGCGAAGGAAGTGGTGAAGGACTGCAGCCTGCCGACGACGTTCGGCCCAAGGATGTTGGCGTAGGTGAAGAACCAGATCAGCGCCACCTGCGCCAGCGCAGACACGAGAGGATCGCGCAGCATCGGGAAGAAGGCGGTGAGGTAACCGAGACCGGCGACCGCCAGGCCGACATTCCCGACGACATTGGCGAGCCAGTAGATAAGGTTCGTCTGGTAGCCCATGTAGTCGCCGAAGGCCTTGCGCGTATAGGCGTAGGGCCCGCCGGCGGCGGGGTCGATCGCCGCCAGCTTGGCGAAGGTCAGGGCCAGCGCAATCGCGCCGGCAATGGTGATCAGCCATCCGAAGACGGCGATGGACCCGACCGCGGCGAGGTTCGCCGGCAGCATGAAGACGCCCGAGCCCATCATGTTGCCCGCGACCATCAGGGTCGCGGGAACGAGCCCGATCTTGGCGGAGTCCGCCACACCCGACGATGTGGCCTTGGATGCGCTATCGACAGCAGCCATGTTCGTTGCTCCCAGGGCCGGTTCAACGGGTCAGGACATAGACGCGGTAAAGGCCGTTCTCGACCTCGACCCCGTGCGTGTCATGGGTAAAGCCCGGGAACCGGAGGTCGTAGGCCTCGAGCGCCTTGAGATAACCGAGGACCGGACCATCGGCGGGGCCGGCGTTTTCGCCCGGCATCAGCAGCGGAATGCCCGGCGGATAGGGCACGACGCCGGTCGCGACGGTCCGGCCGGCCAGATGGTCGAGCGTCACCTGTTCCACCTCGCCGCGCACCAGCCGCTCATAGGCGCGCACCGGGCTCAGGTCCGGATGCGGCAGCACGGAGAAGCCGGCCGCCATGGAGGCCGTGGTCTTCAACTGGTCCATCGCCGAGAACATCGTGTCGGCAAGATCCTTGAGGCCCATGCCGGCGTAGCGCTCCGGGTGGTCCTCGATCAGCGACGGGATCGCCACTTCGAGGGTGAGGTTGGCGTCGTAGTCGCGCTTGAAGTCGCAAAGCGCGCTGACGAGCGAGCCCCACTTGCCCTTGGTGATGCCGAGCGAGAAAAGGAACAGGATGGTAAAGTCGGTCGTCTTCTCGACGACGATGCCCCGGGCATCGAGATAGGCGGTGACGAGGCTCGCGGGGATGCCGACCGGCATCAGCCCGCCGCCGGGCGCAACACCCGGCGTGACGATCGAGACCTTGATCGGGTCGAGCATGCAATAACCGTCCTCGATCTCGCCGAAGCCGTGCCATGCGGCTCCCGGCTTCAGCACCCAGCAGGACGGATCGGTCGCAAGCGATTCCGGCGAGGCTTCGTGGAAGGGGCTGGTGCGGCCGGTCTTCGGGTCGCGCACCGTGTCCGGCTGCCAGCAATCGAAGAACCAGTCACCGCGCTCGGCCGCGTCGTTGGCGAGCCGCGACATCATCAGGCGGAAGGAGACCGCTTCCTCGATCGATTCATTGGTGAGCGCCGCTCCGCCGGGGCCGTCCATCATCGCAGCCGAAACGTCGTTCGAGGCGATGATCGCGTAGTTTGGCGAGGTCGAGGCGTGCATCATGAACGTCTCGTTGAAGATGCCATGCGGGATCGGCTTCCTTCCGTCGCGCACGTGGATGAAGGAGGCCTGCGAAAGGGCGGCCAAAAGCTTGTGCGTCGACTGGGTGGCAAAGACCGTCGGCTTGTCGGCCGTATGCGCCTTCGGATCGCCGTGCATGGCGTGGCGGTCGCGATAGATCGGGTTGAAGCGGGCGTAGCCGTACCAGGCTTCGTCGAAATGCAGCCGGTCGACGCTGGCGCCGAGCAGTTCCTCGACGCGGGTGACGTTGTAGCAAAGACCGTCATAGGTCGAGTTGGTGATGATCGCGTGCTTCGGCTCCTTGTCCGAGAGGTCGGCGGCAAGCGGGTTCTGGTCGATCGCCTTGCGGATCGCCACCGCCGTCAGCCGTTCCGGCGGAATCGGGCCGATGATGCCGTAGTGGTTCCGGGTCGGCACCAGATAGGTCGGCACGGCGCCCGACATGGTCATCGCGTGTTCGGCCGACTTGTGGCAATTGCGGTCGCAGAGCGCGATCTGGTCGCGGCTGACGCTCGCCATCAGGATGACGCGGTTGGATGTCGAGGAGCCGTTGGTGACGTGGTAGCTGCGGTGCGAGCCGAAGACGCGGGCGGCATATTTTTCGCTGGCGCCGATCGGCCCGGAATGGTCGAGCAGCGACCCAAGTTCGCCGACCGAAATCGACAGGTCCGAGCGCAGCAGCGGTTCGCCGAAGAACTCGAAGAAGGCGCGGCCGGGCGGGGACTTGAGGAATCCGGTACCACCGGTGTGTCCTGGCGTATGCCAGGAATACTCGTGCACCTGTGAGAACTGGGCGAGCGCCTTGAACATCGGCGGCAGCACGGTGGAACGATAGCGCTCGATTGCCGCCTGGATGCGCCCGCCGACGAAGTCCATCGTGTCTTCGAGCATCCAGACGAAATCGTCGACCTTCGCCATGATGTCGGCAGGCACCGACGAGGCGACGCTGCGGTCGGCAAGGAGCAGCAGTGGAACGGTGCCGTTGCGCTTACGCAGCGCCTCGACGACTTCGATCGATTGTTCATGACCGTCCGGTCCGAGGTCCCAGTCGACCAGCACGCATTGGAGAGCGGGATCGGACCTGATCACGGCGATACCGTCGTCAGCGCTTTCGGCGGTCACCACCTCGATCTGGCGGCGCTCGAGTTCCGCGATCAGCGAGCGAACGGCGCGGCCGGCAGCACTTTCCTCGCTGATCTCGTCGTCAAGAACGAGTGCTTTCATGCCGAGGCGGCGGTGACCCCTGTTTGACGTGCTCATATCCAATCCTCTCCATAGTTTGGTGCTAGGTGCGGGTGGGGGTATTTCGAAGTGTCAGCTGGTGGATCGCTCCTTCCTTTCGACCGACAGGTAAACGGGCAGCGCCACGAGCAGCAGCAGCAGGCACCAGAGGCCCGCCTGAGGTCCGCTGCCGTAGACCGTCCAAAGGGAAAAGAAGAAGGCGACCAGCGCATAGGGCCTGTAGGGGCCAATGCGGATGCCGGCCCACTCCGCGTCGCGCGGACGCGCGAGCGCCAGGAAAAGCGCGCCCTCGACGAGGCTGCAGAAGACGTAAGGCACCATGGCCGCCGTGGTCGAAAGATCGACGGCGAAGCGATAAACAGCCATCAGCCCGGAGACGCCCGAGGTCTGCAGCACCAGCAGTGCCGAGGCGAGCAGCATCGACACGACGATGCCCCACTGAGGGACGCCGCGGCTCGACAGGCGGCCGAAAACCGGCGGGAACAGGCCGTCGCGCGCCGCCGCCATTGGCACCTGCGCCATCAGTAGCGTCCAGCCGTTGAGCGCGCCGATCGACGAAAGCACGACCGCGGCCGCTACCAGCGTGCTCCCCCACCAGCCCCACATCATGAAGGCCGCATCGGAAAAGGGGGCGGCGGAACGGGCAAGCGCTTCGCGTGGAACCGTGCCCATCACGACGAGCGTGCCGAGAATGAAAACCAGGCCGCAGCAGAGCGTGCCGAGGATCGTCGCCCGCGGGATCGTGCGTTTCGGGTCGTCGACATCGCCGGCCGGCACGGTTGCCGACTCGATACCAAGGAAGGCGAACATCGTCAGTGGGGCGGTGGCGGAGATCAGGCCCAGGACGGAGAGGCCGCTGGGATTGACGGGCGTCAGGTTCTGCGGCTCGATCCAGAAGAGGCCGAACAGCGCGATGGCGATGAAGGGAACGAGCTTCAGCCCGACGGTCACCACCTGAAAACGGCCGGCGCTCTTGACGCCGAACATGTTGATGGCAGCGACCAGCCACATGGCGGCAAGCGAAACCGCGGTGAACCCGCCTGGCACATGCTGAAGGTTCGGGAAAAAGACGCCGAGATATCCGGCGAAGGCCATGGCGATCGCCGGCAGCGAAGCCCAGATCGATATCCAGTAGGCCCAGGCGACGAGAAAGCCGGCGAACGGTCCGAAAGCCATGCGGCTGTAGGCGTAGGGGCCACCGGTCGCGGGCCTGACGCTGGCAAGCCGGGCAAAGACCAGTCCGAGGCACATGGCGGCAATGGCCATGCCGACCCAGCCGACGAGTGCGGCGGCGCCATAAGGGGCGAGCGCTGCAGGCGACAGGTAGAAACCGGAGCCGATGATATTGCCGACGACAAGCGCCGAGCAGGCCCAGATGCCGAGGCTCGGGCGGGCGCCCGTCCCTGCGGACGTCATTTGCGGAGAATTGCTGGCGGTTGCATCAAGCGGCTTCATCATCGAGTGCCGTCGTTCCAAATGCCAAGGACGAGGCGAACTTATGAACTGTTTCTTATGGTTGCAACTGCTTTATTTCACTCCACTATCAGTCGCCGCATGCGCCGACGCGGTGCTTCTGCAAGATCGGTTTTGACCGCCGCTCGTGACGAGCCTTCGCGATCGCTGGCGTTGCAGGCTTCTCATGAAACTATTCCATTTTTGCGATGCCGTTTTGCCGCCGGGGGATGTAGGTTGCCCTGCGACGAAATGCCTGCTTCGCGAACAGGCCGATGGACGGGAAAACGACGAAAAAATGACGAATATCAAGCGCTTGCGCCTTCGAGATCTTGGTTTCCGGCCAGGAGTCTACGAGCCGGGTCCGCTCAACGCGATCACCGATGTCCCGGGCGTTGCCGTCGGCCAGGCCACCGTTGTCGACGCGGACCACATCCGCACCGGGGCGACCGCCATCCTGCCGCATGACGGCAACCTCTTTCAGGACAAGGTGCCGGCCGGCTTCGCCGTGCTCAACGGCTTCGGCAAGTTTGCGGGTTCCACCCAGATCGACGAACTTGGCGAGCTGGAAACGCCCGTCGTTCTCACCAACACGCTGGCGACGGGGCGGGCTATCGAGGCGGTCAATCGCTGGACTCTGGCGCAGCCGGACAACGAGAAGGTCGTGTCGCTGAACGCGGTCGTCGGCGAGACAAACGATTCCCGCCTCAACGACATCCGCGCCAGCCGCCCGACGGTCGACGAGATCGGCGCTGCCCTGGCCGCTGCGAAGACCGGTGCCGTCGAAGAGGGGGCTGTCGGTGCCGGAACCGGCACGGTGGCCTTCGGGCTGAAGGGCGGCATCGGCACGAGTTCGCGTCTTGTGAAGGCGGCCGGCTCGGTCTTTACGCTCGGCGTGCTCGTCCAATCCAATTATGGCGGCCGGCTCACCGTCTGCGGCCGTGCCTACGATGCGCCGGCGGCACACGACCGGGACGGCTCGATCGTCATCGTGGTTGCAACCGATGCGCCGCTGTCTGCCCGCAATCTCAAGCGCCTGGCCGAACGCGCCTTCGGCGGTCTCGCCCGCACCGGGGCGGCACTCAGCAACGGTTCCGGCGACTATGCGCTTGCCTTCTCGACTGCGGCTAGCGTGCGCCGCACCAAGGCGCGGCGAGCCGCGATTGCCGACTATCCGGACCTTCCGAACGACCTGATGTCGCCGCTCTTTGAAGCCGCGATCGAGACGACTGAGGAGGCGATCCTCAATTCTCTGACGATGGCGTGCACGACGCACGGCTTCAACGCCGCGAACGGCAAGCCGAGCACGGTCGAGGCGATCTCGCTCGAACGGCTTCGCGCGCTCAACGAAAACTGATTTTGCGCACTTTGGATCGCGCCCGGTGTTGCGATCCATGCGCTTCTGCCAAACCAATTCCTACGGAGCCCCCATGTCCCAGCCGTCCATCCGCACCGTCTATCTCAACGGCGAGTTCTTGCCGGAGAACGAAGCGCGCCTCTCGATCTTCGACCGCGGCTTCCTCTTCGGCGATGGCATCTACGAGGTTACCGCCGTGCTCGAGGGCAAGCTGATCGACAGCGCCTCGCATATGGCGCGCCTGGAGCGCTGCGCGCGTGAAATCGATGTGCCGTTGCCGGTATCGACCGACGAGATCGTCGGGATCGAAAAGCGGCTGATCGAAGAAAACGGCCTTGTCGAAGGCATGGTCTATCTGCAGCTTACCCGGGGCGCCGAGGACCGGAACTTTCTGTTCTCAGAGGATATCAAGCCGACGCTGGTGCTCTTCACCCAGGCAAAGACGCTGGTGACTGCCACCACCAAGGGGTTGTCGGTCAAGACCGTGCCCGACCAGCGCTGGGCGCGCCGCGACATCAAGAGCGTGTGCCTGTTGCCGCAGGTGATCGCCAAGCGGATCGCCAAGGCCGAAGGCTGCGATGAGGCCTGGATGATCGAGGACGGGTTCGTGACCGAAGGCGCATCGTCGACCGCCTACATCGTGACTGCGGACAACCGCATCGTCACGCGCGGCAACAGTCAAAAGACGCTGCCCGGCTGCACCAGGCTCGCGGCTCTGGCGCTCGCCGCCGAACAGGGAATGACGCTGGAAGAACGCCCCTTCACGCTCGAAGAGGCGCTCAACGCTCGCGAAGCGTGCCTGACCAGCGCTTCGAATTTCGTTGCTCCGATCACCCGCATCGACGGCAAGCCTGTCGGTAGCGGTGAGCCAGGCCCGGTGGTCAGGCGCCTGCGCGAACTCTATTTGGAGCACGCGCGGCGAACGGCGATCTAGCTCGACCGTGCGGGCCAGGCTGTCGCTTAAGCGACAGCTTCCAGATTCTGCCAGACGCGACCGACCACTGGGCGGCGGTTCTCCTTGGACCGGTAGAGCCGGATCTCGACGCTCACGTCCCAGCGCGGGTCGGCGGCCCTGACCAGCGCGCCGTTCGCCAGCTCGTCCGTCATCAGGCTCTCGGGCACCCAGGCGATGCCCCAGCCGGCTTCCGCCATGGCCTTCAAGCCCACCGACATGCTGCCTTCGTGCACCCTTTGCGCCGGCGGCAGTGTGGGGCCGATCAGGTCGTCGAGAAGCTGACCGAAGAAGGACGACTTTTCGTAGCGCAGATGCGGGAAAGGTTTCGTGCCGCCTTCGAGCCGGTGTAGCGGCGCGCCCGCTTCATTCGCCGCCGAGACCGGGATGATGCGCTCGTGCCCGAGCACGCGATGCTCGAAAGCCTGCGGATCGAGCAGGTGCGGAACCTGGGTATGGGCGTAGGTGAGCAGGAAGTCGCATTCGCCGTCGACGAGCGAGTTGAGGTTTTCCTCCATGCTGCCGGAATCCGGGCGAAGCCGGGAAAAGAGCGGCCCGCTCCGGGCGTTGACCCGTGTCATCCACGCGGGAAAGAAGGTGAAGGAGAGCGTGTGCAGCGCCGTCAGCTTGATGGTGCGGGCGTCGGAGCCCTCCTCCTGCTGCAGATTGCGTCGCGCCTGATAGAGTTGCTTCAGTGTGTCCTGCGCTACCGGCACGAATTTCGATCCCGCTTCCGTCAGGCGCGAAGGATAGGTCGCGCGGTCGACGAGCGTTGTGCCGAGCCAGGCCTCCAGCTGTCGGATGCGCCGGCTGAAGGCGGATTGGGTGACATGGCGCTCGTCCGCCGCCTTCGAGAAGTTCAGCGTGCTGGCGAGCGCCAGAAAGTCCTCAAGCCATTTGATTTCCACGGGCATGCACTCCTGAAGTCCGGCCCGTCATTCGCCGGCGACCGGGCTTCTTTTGAGGCAGCGCCCGCGCGCCATCAAGAAAAATCAGGCGCGGCGGCGATATTCGATCATCCGGGCACGGCTTGTCACCAGTTCGAGGTGATCGGGCCCGAGGAGATGCAAGCAGATGCGCTTGACCCAGGGCCCATCGCTCAACGTGAACAGGAAGCGACCGTTGCCAAGCGGCGTGAGCGCCATGGTCTGACGGACGGGACCGACGCCCATCAATACCGCGCCGTTCTCGATCGTGAACTCCGCGCCTTCGTCCGAGCACCAGACCCCGGAGAGCGATGCCGGCAGCGGCTCGGCCGTTGCGGCTGGAAGGAAGCGTCGCGCGGCATGCCCGATCTCTCCGACAAGGGCGGCGCCGTCGCGGCGCAGTCGCAGGGGCGATGAGGCGGAGCGCGACGAGACCCAGCCGTCGCCGTCGTCGTAGAGCGTCTCGTCCGCATCGAGATAGGTGCAGGTGCTGCCCTTGACCTCGATCCACCAGGGGCCGGTTTGCGTCACATAGAAACCGTCGCCGAGGTCAGCCGCGGGATCCGGCAGCGCGAGCCCGGTGAGCGCTGCCATGCTTTCGAGCGCGATCTTGTAGCCGTTGGTGTCCTCGCGGTTGGAGACGACGACGAAGCCGACGCGCGTCTCGGGATCGAGCAGAAAATAGGTCTTGTAGCCGGGGTGCGATCCGCCATGGCCGACGAATTCGCGGCCGCCGAGCGACGAATTGCGCAGGCCGAGACCATAGCCCGTCGAGCGTCCGTCGGCGAGATACCGGGGTGCCCGCAATTTTTGCAGAAGACCGGCGAAGCGACCTTTGTCATCGAGCAGGGCCTGCAGCCAGGTAGCAAGCGCCCGGGCGCTGCCGGTGAGACTGCCCGACGCGGAAATGTGCAGGCCGGCGGCAGAAAGCTGCCAGCTTTCGCCCGAGTGCCAGTATCCGGGAACGAGGCCCGCCACCGGATCGTTCCAGACATCCGGCGCTTTCAGCGCAATGCCAAGCGGGCCGGCGATTTCCGATTGGACGAAATCGTCGAAGCGGAAATCCCGGCGCTCCAAAGCCGCTTCGATGAGGCGATAGCCTGTGTTGGAGTAGGAGACCTCGCTGCCGGCGTCAAAGTTCAGCCGCTCCAGGCGTGAGAGGTATTCGAGCAGCGGTCCCGCCTTCGTCTCCGTGTAGACGGAAAGGCCGAGCAACGACAGGCATTCGCGGGTATCCGGCAGGCCGCTCGTCATGTCGAGCGCCTGCCCGACCGTCACGTCGGCAAGCGGCGAGCGCAGTTCCGGAAGGTGTTGGCCGAGCGGATCGTCGAGACCGATGAGATCGGCATGGGCCAGCACCATCGCTGAGAACACGTGCTTGGTGAGCGACGCATAGCGCGCGACGCTGTCGACCGTGAAGGGTGCGGATGTCGCGAGGCTCTCGACGCCAGCCGTATGCGAGAAGCAGATGCCGGATGCGTCGAAGCCGATGACCGCGCCGCCCGGCTCGTCCGCCGCCCATTGTGCGGTCAGGCGTCCCGCAGCCGCTTCGGCGGCCTGCCAATCGAGCGTTGCCGGCTTCGTCATGTCCATTCTCCAATCCTGACCGCAGCGGTTTCCCGTGCGTATTCCCGACTAAGCACGACAGTGCCTTGTGCCGCCAATTCCGATTCCGGCAGGGCCTATGCACGGTTTGCATTTGCCCGGTCTGCCTGCATCGGGTTAGGGCAGCGGGGAAAAAGGGTGCGGTTCGCGCACCCAATGTCTATGGTCCGTCGGCGACTATCCATGAGTCGCGCTTGAGGACAACAGGTTGAGAAGGCGGTCCAGAATTGGCGACGCAAGCGAAAATCCCGGTCTTTGACGGACATAACGACGTGCTGTCGCGGCTCTGGCGTTCGCCGGGCGGCGCTGCCGAGCGTCGTTTCCTCGATGGTGTCGATACCGGGCATATCGATCTCGACAAGGCCGCGGCGGGTGGCCTCGCCGGCGGCCTCTGCGCCGTCTATGTGGCATCGCCGGGCCTCGCCAAGGACGGCAGCGGCGAGTTCGCAACGCCCGATCAGCAAAGCGCGCTCGAAGCCACGCTCGGCATGGCGAGCCTGCTGATGCGGATCGAGCGCCAGTCCGAGGGTCGGCTGAAGATCTGCCGCAGTGCTGCCGATATCCGCGCCGCAGTGGACAAGGGTGCCTTTGCCTCGGTGCTGCACATCGAGGGTATCGAGGCGGTCGGCGCCGATCTCGACCCGCTCTACGTGCTTCACGCCGCGGGTCTGCGCACGCTCGGCCCCGTCTGGAGCCGGCCGAACATTTTTGCCTATGGCGTTCCCTTCCGCTTTCCCTCCTCGCCCGATATCGGTCCGGGGCTCAGCGAGGCCGGCAAGGATCTGGTGCGCGCCTGCAACGAGCTGAAGATCATGCTCGACCTTTCGCATATGAACGAGCAGGGCTTCTGGGACATCGCCGCGCTGTCGCAGGCGCCGCTCGTCGCCTCCCATTCCAACGTGCATGCGCTCTGCCCGCACAGCCGCAACCTGACGGACCGTCAGCTCGACGCCATCAGGGACAGCGGCGGTTTGGCCGGCATCAACTTCGGCGTCCTTTTCCTGCGCGCGGACGGGACCAGAAACACGGATACGCCGCTCTCGCTCCTTGTCGACCACATCGACTACATCGTCGAGCGTATCGGTATCGAGCATGTGGCGCTCGGCTCTGACTTCGACGGTACGGCCATCCCGGCCGCCATGCGCAGCGCGGCCGATCTGCCGCTCCTCGTCGACCTCTTGCGCACCCGCGGCTATGACGATGCGGCGCTCGCCAAGATCTGCCACGGCAACTGGATCCGCGTGCTGGAGACGACCTGGGGCGCGTGAGCGCCGGCCGGAGCCGCGCAGGCGCTAGGTCCTGGAAGCGATCGGCAGGGCTTCGAGGAGCACGCTGATCGCGCAATCCACAGCGGCCGTGCGTCGATCCCGGGCGAAAAGCCCATATTGCACGGCAAACGGCTTCGGCACGGCAGACGAAGCGGGCAGCGCCCGCATCGTGCCGGCGCGGATCGCTTCCGGCGGAAGCAAACCAATGCCGAGGCCGTTCTCGATCGCGGCCTGCAGCGCCGTGATGCTCTGGCTGGTAAAGGTGATCCGGTGTTCCCGGCCCTGGTCGGCCAGCGTCTCGATCATGCGCCGGCGCCAGAGGCAGGGCGCGGCGAAGGCGACGAGGTCGATCGGCCGCGTTTCGTCGAAAGCGTAGTCCGTCGCACAGACCCATTGCAGTTCGACGTTCCAGGTGGTGAGGGCGTCGGCGGTGACCACCGAGGTCGGCACGACCATGATGTCGAGGTCCCCTTCGGGCCAGGTCTTTCCAAGCGCCACGCATTGTTCGACGACAACATCGAGCCGGATCTCTTGGTAGCCGCGCCGCAATCGCCCGAGCGCTTCGGGCAGCGCCGTCGTTGCCACTTCCTCGGCAAGCCCGACCCGCACGCCACCACTCAGGTCCGCCTGTCGCAGCCGCGCCGCCGCTTCGTCGCCGAGCGCCAGCATGCGCGTGGCGTATCCCAGAAACAATTCGCCTTCGGGTGTTGGCACGACGCCACGACCGGTGCGGGTGAAAAGTTGCCGGCCGAGAAGATCTTCTAGCCGCCGCATCTGCATGCTCAGCGCCGATTGCGTACGGCCGGTCTGGGTGGCGACGCGGTTCAGGCTGCCCTGTCGACAGACCGCGACGAAGCTGCGCAGGAGGTCGATGCTGATCTGATCAGATATCACGATCTTTGAACTCTGTTGTCATTGATATCAGTCTACACGGGGGGCTCACGCATGGCTATCTGTCAGATGTGATCAGCGAGGAAGGCGGGGCAACACCAAGCAGATTGGCATCGACCGTCGCTTGGAGGCTGCCCGGGCCAGCCGACCAACCAGAGGACCAGATCGATGAAAGCTATCCGCGTGTATCAGCACGGCGGGCCTGATGTGCTCGCCTATGAAAATGTCGAACTCGACGAACCCGGCCCCGGTGAAGTGCGCGTGCGCAACCGGGCGATCGGCGTCAACTTCGTCGACATCTACCTGCGCAGCGGCGCCTACCCACCGCCGCAGCTTCCTTTCATCCCAGGCAAAGAGGGAGCGGGCGAGGTGATCTCGGTCGGGCCTGGCGTCGAGGGCTTCAAGCCGGGGGACCGCATCGCCTACGCCGAAGCGCTCGGCGCCTATGCGGAGGAGCACAATGTGCCTGCCCGTGTCCTCGTGCATCTGCCTCACGGCATCGATTTCGAGACGGGCGCAGCGATGATGCTGAAGGGCCTGACGGCGCAATATCTGTTGCGTCGCACCTTCCGGGTCGAGGCCGGTCATACCATCCTCGTCCATGCGTCTGCCGGCGGTGTCGGCCTTATCCTGACGCAATGGGCGAAACATCTTGGCGCAAAGGTCATTGGCACCGTCGGTTCGCCGGAGAAGGCCGAACTTGCGCTGGCCAACGGTGCGGACCACGTGATCGACTACGGCAACGAGAATTTTGCGGCGCGCGTGCGCGAAATCACCAAAGGCGAGGGGGTCGATGTCGTCTATGACAGCATCGGCAAGGCGACGTTCGAAGGTTCGCTCGACAGCTTGCGCCCCTTCGGTCACTTCGTCAGTTTCGGTGCCGCATCCGGCCCGATCCCGCCCTTCGATATCACGACGCTGGCGCAGAAGGGGTCGCTTTACGCCACCTGGCCGCTGTTGCCCGCGCATCTTGTCCGGCGCGAGGACGTGCTGGCGATGAGCAAGGATCTCTTCGCCGTCGTCGCAAGCGGCGCGGTCAAGATCCCCGTGCACGCGCGCCTGCCGCTTTCCGAGGTAGCCGAGGCGCATCGCCGGCTCGAAGGACGTCAGACGACGGGTGCCATGGTGCTCCTGCCATAGATCAGCGGGGCGAGCCATTCGACAAACGCGTGACGGTGCCGGTTGCGGCGCCTGTCACTTGTCTTCGGCGATCCCGCTGGCGTCGAGCCGGTTTTCGGCTCGGGTCACGGCTAAGCTGTCGGCGGGGCTTCCGGAGGGGGCGCCGTCGCCGAAGACGTCCATCGTGCAGGTGTGCAGGATCGTGGTCGGCTCGCTGGTGTGGTTCCACATCGTATGGGTGCGCAGCGACGGGAAATGGGCGGAATCGCCCGGCTCCAGAACCATCGCTTCGCCGTCAACTTCCAGCGTCAGTGCTCCCTTCAGGATGAAAAAGATCTCCTCCCCCTCATGCGACATCGGTTCGCTGCGATGGCCGGGCGGCTCGTGGATGATTGTGCTTCTGAGCACGTTGCCGGGAAAGGACGCGGAGAGCCGCTCGTAGGAGACGGCCTTGCCGCTTTCTCCACCGAGCCCATAGACCGGCCGGTGTTCGCGCCGGGTGAACGGCGTCGCCACCTTCGGCGGGTTGAGGAAGCTGCCGGCCTCGACCTTCAAGGTCCGGCAGACGGCGATCAGCGAGGTCAGCGACGGAACGGTGATGCCGCGCTCGATCTGCGAGATGAAGCCGACGGAAAAACCGGCCTCGTCGGCGACCTCCTGAAGCGTCATCTTCAAGCTCTTTCGCCGCTGGCGCAGGCGATCGCCAAGCGACGGCGTTTCTGCCGCGCCGGTCGATGCGCCGCTGGCATGGTCCGCCGTCGTCACTGTCTGTCCCCTTCTCGTCTCTCCTCAAGCTAGGGTGCAGCCCGATTTCCTGTCAATCGTTTTTAGATATCCTAAAAATTTCGAGCGCGCCCGAAGGGCCGGTTCGGCGTGAAATAGCGCGAGATCGGTCAGTTGCTGCGCGGCTGTTCGACGGTGGCCGCTACGATGCGGCGCACGAACGGAAGGACCACCAGCAGGCTCGGGAAGGCGACCAGCCAGGAAAAGGCCCAGGCCTTGATCCACAGTGCGAGAATATCGGGGTGGATGCCGTTGCCGATCGCCGTCGAGACGAAGGAAACGATGCCGGACATCAGGACGGAGAGAACGAGCGGCATGACGATGGTCTGGTATCGGTGCGGAAGCTTCTTTGGCATGAGGTGAACTCCGGGGGGACGGGAAGGGATACGGTCGCCAGCCTTTAGGCCTGCGCCAGTTCGTGAATGAAACTCTCGAGATTGCGCGGTTCGCGCTGAAGTGCGGCGCGCAGCGTCAGGCTGTTTCCACCGAGGCCGACTTCGGCATAGTGGGCGTGGACCTTGGACAGCAGTTCCAGCTGGTGGTCGGTGTATTTTGTAGCGATCGGCTTTGCCCATTCGTGAAAGCCGATGGTTGCCGCAACGATCGGCCGACCGAGCGCGGCGCTCATCATTTCGGCAATTTCCTCGCGGTTGTGCCGGCCCTCGGCCGAGAGCTCCAGCGTCGCATAGGCAAGGCGGTCTTCCGTGAGCGCGATCGCCGCGACGTCGGCGACATCACGGTAGTCGACGCGGGCGATGCGCGTGCTTGTCGGAAACGGCTCTGCGAAGCTGCCGGTAGCAAGCACGCTTGCCCAGGCAGACCGCAGGTTCTGCATGAAGTTTGCCGGATGCAGGATGGTGTATTCGAGCGGTGACGAATAGAGCGCGTCCTCCACCGGGATCTTTGCTGCGTGGTTCTTCAGCCGCACATGGGTCGGCTGGATGACCGAAGAGAAGACGAACTTCCTGACGCCGGCGCGCACGGCGGCATCGACCATCGATACGCCCATCGCTGCCTCATCCGGTGCAAAGGCCGGACCGATGTGGAAGACCCCGGCAGCACCCTCAAGTGCGTGGTCGAGGCTTTCCCGCTCGCGCAGATCGCCGATCGCGATCTCCGCTGCGCCGAGCGATTTCGCAAGCGCGCCCTGCGCTTTGTCGCGGATCAGGGCACGGACGCTGGCGCCGCGCCGCGCCAGTTCCGGAACGACGAGGCCGGCAAAGCGGCCGGTGGCGCCGACGACAAGGATCGTGTTGGAGCGCTGGTTCATGGGGGTCTGCCTTTCGAGCCGTCGTGATGTGACGATCTCAAGCTAGTGGCGCGCAACAATGCGGACAATCAGCAAGAAATGTGATTTATTCTCCAGCAAAACGGGATTATCGCATGAGCCGCATCGAAGACCTGGAAGCCTTTCTGGCTATCGTCGAGCAGGGGAGCCTGACGGCCGCGGCGAAACGCCTGGGGCGGCCGCTGCAGACGGTCAGCCGGTCGCTCGCCATGCTCGAAGCCGATGTCGGGGTCGAGCTGGTGCATCGAACGACCCGCCGCTCGATGCCGAGCGAGGCGGGCGAGAGCTTCTATCTGCGCATCAAGCCCGCAGTGGAGGAGATTCACGAGGCGCGGGAGGAGGTGGCACAGCGTCGCTCCGAACCGTCAGGCGTGCTGCGTCTCGGGGCGCCCAGTCTGTTTGCGCCGCGGTTCCTGATGCCTGTGATCGCCGAGTACATGGCGAAGTATCCGCAGGTCGAGGTCGATCTCGACCTCTCCGATGCTTTCGTCGACCTCGCCGCAAGCGGGCTCGATCTGGTGGTGCGGATCGGCGATCTTCAGGATTCCGGGCTGACCGGCAAGCGCCTGGGCGCGCTTCGCCGCGTCGTCTTCGGTTCGACCGCCTATTTTGCGCGCTTCGGCCGGCCTTCTCATCCGCAGGAACTCTCGGCCCATCGTTGCGTCACGCGCACAGGCGATGAGCGACCCGGCGTCTGGATGTTCACCATCGACGGGCGGGCTCGGGCGTTCAAGGTGAGCGGCGCGGTTCGCACCAACTCGATGAACGCGATCTATGCGGCGGTGGAACAGGGGCTCGGCCTTGGTTTTTCGCCGCTCTGGCAGATCAAGGACCTGATCGATGCGGGCAAGGTCGAAACAGTGTTGGAAGACTTCGAGCCTGCTCCGGTGCCGATCCACGCGCTCTGGCTGGAGGGGCGGACCCCATCTGCAAAGATCCGCCGCTTTCTCGATCTGCTCGGAGAGCGGTTGAAACTCGACCGGCTCTAGGCGGGCGCAGGCCTGCTTGCCTGCACCCGCCTGATCCGTGAATTCGCCTACTTCGCGAACTTCTTGGCGCCGGCGACGCAGAGCACGATCGCGCCGGTCGCCGCCAGCATGCTCCAACTGACCGGCTCGCCGAGAAGCGTTGCCGCCAGCGCCAGGCCGAAAAAGGGCTGGAGAAGCTGCAATTGCCCGACGCCGGCCACGCCGCCGAGCGCGAGGCCGCGATACCAGAAGACGAAGCCGACGAGCATGCTGAAGAGCGAGACATAGGCAAGGCCCGCCCAGGCGCCGTTCGTGACGGTCGCGAAAGAGGCTGGCAGTGTGAACAGCGTCAGCGCCAGCATGATCGGCAAGGACAGGACCAACGCCCAGCAGATCACCTGCCAGCCGCCGAGCTTGCGCGACAGGCTGGCGCCTTCGGCATAGCCGAGGCCGCAGACGATGATGGCGCCGAGCATCAGGAGGTCGCCGATCGGCGAGGCGGCAAAGCCCTGCACCAGGGCGAAGCCGACCACCGCGGCGCTGCCGAGCGAGGAGAAGAGCCAGAAGGCCGGGCGTGGCCGCTCGCCGGCGCGCATGACGCCGAAGATCGCGGTTGCCAGCGGCAGCAGGCCGACAAAGACGATCAGATGCGCCGAGGTGACATGCTGCAGGGCCAGCGCGGTCAGCAGCGGAAAGCCCAGTACGACGCCGAAGGCGACGATTGCCAGCGAAACGAGGTCGGCCTTCGCCGGGCGCGGCTGGCGGAAGATGAGAAGCAGGACGAGCCCGAGCAGGCCGGCGATCGCCGCGCGCGCCACCGTCAGGAATACCGGGTCGAAATCCATCACCGCAACGCGGGTCGCGGGCAATGATCCGCTGAAGATCAGCACCCCGAGGAAACCGCTCACCCAACCGTCTGCCGTCTTGTCCATAGCATTCTCCTTTTTCGCCTGTATCGGGCGAATGGGCTGGCCCGGCCAGAGACAATGCGGTACAGTTTTGCAAAACTGTATTGGATAGATGAGCAGTACGGATGACGGTCCAGGATTTGGAGATCGGCAGCGAGACGCTGCTCGAAGGCGTGATGGCGACGATCCGGCAGCGGATCGCCGGGCGTATCCTGACGCCGGGGACGAAGCTTCCGTCGATCCGTGCCTTCGCCAACACCATGCGCGTTTCGAAATCCACCGTCGTCGAAGCCTATGAACGGCTGGTGGCCGAAGGCGTCATTCGCTCAAAACCCGGCGCCGGCTTTTTCGTCTCGGCGCCGCTGGCGCCCCTTTCTCTGGCAGAGATCGGTCCGCGGCTCGACCGGGCCGTTGATCCGCTGTGGGTGTCGCGCCAGGCGCTTGAAACGGGCGATAGCGTGCTGAAGCCCGGCTGCGGCTGGCTGCCACCGAGCTGGATGCCGGAAACTGCAATCCGCCGTGCGCTCAAATCCGCAACCAAGCTGGAGGCGAGCGGGCTGACGGACTACGGAACGCCGCTCGGTCATCGGCCCCTGCGCCAACTTCTCGCCCGACGCCTCGGCGAACACGGCGTCGAGGCATCGCCCGACCAGATCATCCTGACGGAGTCGGGCACGCAGGCGATCGATATTCTCTGTCGCTTCTTGATCGAGCCAGGCGATACGGTCGTGGTCGACGACCCCTGCTACTTCAATTTCCATGCCCTGCTGCGTGCTCATCGGGCCGACGTGGTGAGCGTGCCCTATACGCCTTCGGGTCCCGATCTCGAGAAATTCGCCGAGGTTCTCGCGACCCACCGGCCGCGGCTCTACATCACCAATTCCGCCCTTCACAATCCGACGGGCGCCACGCTTTCTCCGGTCGTCGCCCATCGTCTGCTGAAGCTGGCCGAACAGGCCGGGCTGACGATCGTCGAGGACGATATCTTCGCCGATTTCGAGCATGCGCCGGCGCCGCGGCTTGCCGCCTTCGACGGGCTCGAGCGTGTCGTGCAGATCGGCAGCTTCTCCAAGACCCTCTCGGCCTCCATCCGCTGCGGCTTCATCGCCGCGCCGCGGGAGTGGATCGAGGGACTGGTCGACCTGAAGATCGCCACCACGTTCGGCGGGCCAAGCCTTTCGGCAGAGCTGGTTTTTGCGATGCTCAAGGACGGCAGCTACCGCAAGCACATGGAGGCACTACGCCAGCGCCTGTCGCGGGCTATGAGCGATACGGCGGCGCGGCTTGGCGAGATCAGCATCACGCCATGGATCGAGCCGCAGGCGGGCATGTTTCTCTGGTGCCGTCTGCCCGAGAGTGTCGATGCGGCCGAGGTGGCGCAGAAGGCGCTGCAGCAGGAAATTGTTCTGGCGCCCGGCAACGTCTTTTCCCACGCCGGCACCGCCAACGGCTTCCTGCGCTTCAATGTTTCCCAATGTGATGACGCGCGGCTTTTCAAAGTTCTGCCCACGATCATGCGCCAATGCGGGAAGCCGCCGGCCGGCTGAGCGAGCTGCTTACGGCGCCGCTGCACGTTTTGCAGGCAATCGCCGACATTTGCCAGCGCTCGATCATCGATCGTCACGTTGTTGCCCCGGTTTGCCGCGGAGTCGGGCAGGATTTGCCTATTTTTTATGCGATTCGCTGCTTCCTTGCGCTGCCGCACCGGTCCGCCGGAGCCGCATCTGTCGCCAATGATCGTTTTATCTCGATTTTCGGCCCTGAATCCGAGTTGGCACGATTAATGCTTCTTAATTGGCATCGGTCGTCGGGTAGCCAATCTGGATTGCCCAACCGCCTTCGGAACCCAGCCATTCCTGGCGTCATGTGAGAGAACGAAATGACAAAGTTTAAGCTCGAATACATCTGGCTCGACGGTTACAAGCCCACCCCGAACCTGCGCGGCAAGACCCTGATCAAGGAATTCGACGCTTTCCCGACGCTTGAACAGCTCCCCTTCTGGGGCTTCGACGGTTCCTCCACGATGCAGGCCGAAGGCAGCAGCTCGGACTGCGTGCTGAAGCCGGCCGCCGTCTATCCGGATCCGGAGCGCAAGAACGGCGTTCTCGTCCTTTGCGAAGTCATGATGCCGGATGCCAAGACGCCGCATCCGTCCAACACCCGCGCGACGGTCCTTGAAGACGACGGCGCCTGGTTCGGCTTCGAGCAGGAATACTTCTTCTACCAGGGCGGTCGCCCGCTCGGCTTCCCGGACGCCGGCTTCCCCGCGCCGCAGGGCCCCTACTACTGCGGCGTCGGCTTCAGCAACGTCGGCGACGTGGCCCGCAAGATCGTCGAAGAGCATCTCGACATCTGCCTGGCTGCCGGCATCAACCATGAAGGCATCAATGCGGAAGTCGCCAAGGGCCAGTGGGAATTCCAGGTGTTCGGCAAGGGCTCGCGCAAGGCTGCCGACGAAATCTGGCTTGCTCGCTACCTCTTGCAGCGCCTGACGGAAAAGTACGGCATCGACGTCGAATACCACTGCAAGCCGCTCGGCGACACCGACTGGAACGGCTCTGGCATGCACGCCAACTTCTCGACCGCCTACATGCGCGAAGTCGGCGGCAAGGAATACTTCGAGGACCTGATGGCGGCTTTCGCCGACGCCCGTGCCGACCACATCGCCGTCTATGGCCCGGACAACCACATGCGCCTGACCGGCAAGCACGAAACCGCTTCGATCCACCAGTTCAGCTATGGTGTTGCTGACCGTGGCGCGTCGATCCGCGTTCCGCACAGCTTCGTCAACAACGACTACAAGGGCTACCTGGAAGATCGCCGCCCGAACTCCAAGGGCGACCCCTACCAGATCGCTTCGCAGATCCTGAAGACGATCTCCACCGTTCCGACCGACGTCGAAAAGCGCGAAGCCGCCTGATTTAATGGCCCGGCGCACACGAGGGCGCCGGGCCAAAATCGACGGGGTTGCGCTTTTCGCGACCAAACAAAAACGCCCCGCGGTAAGCGGGGCGTTTTTGTTTTTGCCGCTCGGCAGGCGGCTCAGGCCGCGCGCACGAAATGATCGGGCTCGACCTCACGGATCGTCGCCTGATCTGCCGCCGAGCGCCGGCGGGTTTCGTCTGCTTCAGCGGAACTGACCTGTGCGTTCGGGTCGTCGAAGCGGATATCCGGATCCGGCACCGCGGACAGCAGCAGCTTCGTGTAGGGGTGGGCCGGGTTGTCGATGACCTTGCCGGTATTGCCCCATTCGACGATCTGGCCGGCATACATCACCGCGATATCCTCGGCGACGTAGCGAGCGGTGGCGATGTCGTGGGTGATGTAGAGCAGGCCGAGGTTCATGTCGCGCTTCATCTCGCTCAAGAGATTGAGCACGCCGAGCCGCACGGAAACGTCGAGCATCGAGGTCGGCTCGTCGGCAACGATGACCTCGGGCTTGGCCGCAAGCGCCCTAGCGATGTTGACGCGCTGGCGCTGGCCGCCGGAAAGCTCGTGCGGGTACTTCGGCGCGACGATCTCAGGATCGAGCTTCACCTGGCGAAGCAGGGCCTTGATCTCCTCGTCGACCGCAGCCCCCCGGATGTCGGGACGGTGCAGCATCAGCGGCCGCTTCAGGTGATAGGCGATCGTGTGGGCCGGATTGAGCGAGGCGAAAGGATCCTGGAAGATCATCTGCACCGAGCGGCGATAGTCGGCGATTTCCTTGGCTCCGGCCGCGTCGACGGGCTTGCCCTTATAGAGCAGCCGCCCTTCGCTCGGCTCATATTCGCGCATGGCGATGCGGGCGCAGGTGGTCTTGCCGCTGCCGGATTCGCCGACGACGGCGAGCGCCCGGCCGGCATGCAGCGAAAACGAGATGGCGCGCGCGGCGCGCACCGCATTCGGGCCATTGCCGAAGGTCTTGCTGACCTTGTCGAGCGTCAGGATGGGGGCGGATTGGCCGGTCATCTGAGAACGCCTCCGTGCAGCGAGGGGAAGGAGGCCCAGAGCTTCTTGGTATAGTCGTGCTCCGGTGTCCGGTAGATGGCGTCGGCGGTGCCCTGTTCGACCAGCTTGCCGCCGAGCATGATGCCGATGCGGTCGCAGAACTGCACCATCAGCCCGAGATCGTGGGTGATGAAGAGCACGGCAAACCCAAGCTTGCGCCGGAGTTCGTTGATCCGCTGCAGGATTTCGCGCTGGACGACGACGTCGAGCGCCGTTGTCGGCTCGTCCATGACGATCAGACGCGGATCAAGCGCCAGGCAGATGGCAATGACGATACGCTGGCGCATGCCGCCGGAGAACTGGTGCGGATAGTCGCGCATGCGGTCCGGCGAGATATCGACGAGCTTGAGCATCTCGGCGGTGCGGTCCCGCGCCTGGGCGCGAGTGATCCGTTTGTGTGTTCTCAGCACGTCGTAGAACTGCTGCTCTATGCGCAGCACCGGGTTCAGCGAATTCATAGCGCTCTGGAACACCATCGCCACTTCGCGCCAACGGAAGTCGGCGAGATCCCTCTGGTCGAGGTCGAGCACGTTGCGGCCGTCGAGCAGGATGGTACTTTCCTTGCGGATCAGCGCCGGCGGCTTGTGCAGCCGGCTGATGGCAAAGGCGATCGTGCTCTTGCCGCAGCCGCTCTCGCCGGCAAGGCCGAAGACCTCGCCCGGCGCGACATCGAAGCTGACGTCGTCGACGGCGCGGAAGTCGTTGGTCTCGCCAATGTAGTCGATGGTCAGGTTCTTGACCGAAAGCAGAGGTGCGGTCACAGGCGGCCCTCCCCGGAGCGGATGAGCGCGGACCAGCGGCCGAGCCGGTTACCGGTGCGAAGCCGCGGGTTGGCGATTTCGTCGACGGCGAAGTTTAGCAGCGACAGGCCGATGCCGAGGAAGGCGAGCGCGAAGCAGGGCGTCAGGATGTCCCACCAGGCGCCGACCGAAAGCGCAGAGGCCTTCTGCGCGGCATAGAGCATGGTGCCCCAGGAAACGACCTTGGGGTCGCCGAGGCCGAGGAACTCCAGGGTTGCCTGGGTGATGATCGCGAAGATAACGCTACCGATGAAGTTGATGCCGACGATCGAGATGAGGTTGGGGAAGATCTCGAAGGTCATGATGCGCCAGCGTGGCTCGCCCATCATCTCGGCGGATTTCACATAGTCTTTCTGCTTGACCGAAAGCGTCTCGGCGCGGGTGACGCGGGCGCCCCAGGCCCAGGAGGTGCAGCCGAGAATGAGCGCGATGACCCACGGGCTTGCCTGGCCGATGAAGGCGGCGAGCACGAGCAGCAGCGGCAGGTTCGGTACGACGAGCACCATGTTGGTGAAGAAGCTGATGACCTCGTCGATCTTGCCGCCGCGATAGCCGGCGATGATGCCGAGCGCCGTGCCGACAACGGTGATCAGCAGCCCTGCGCCGAAGCCGACGGCCAGCGACGTGCGGGCACCGTAGACGAGGCGTGCGAAGACGTCCTGGCCGATGCGCGTGGTGCCGAGCCAGTGTTCGAGCGACGGCGACTGATGCGGCCGCCCGACGCGGGCGCCGGGATCGTAAGGTGTCAGCAAGGGGGCGGCGATCGCGACCAGAAGAATGAAGGCGACGATCAGCGCGCCGACCATGGCCTTGCGGTTGTGGATGAGCGGGAAGGAGGAGGTCTTCATATCACGCCCTCTTCAGTCGTGGGTCGAGCAGCACGTAGCTGACGTCGACGATGAAGTTGGCAATGAGCATGGTGGCGGTCATGATCAAGAGCTGTCCCTGGATGACGGGGTAATCGCGGGCGAGGATCGCCTGGTAGAGGATGTTGCCGAGGCCCGGATAGTTGAACACCACCTCGGTGACCAGCGAGCCGCCGAGCACCGTGCCGATGGCGATCGCAAGGCTGGAGACGGTCGGCAGCAGGGCGTTGCGCGCCGCATACCAGATCATCACACGGGTGTCGGAGAGCCCCTTGGCGCGGGCCATGACGATATAGTCTTCGCCAAGCAGGTTGATCATGTTGTTGCGCATGGTCACGGCAAAGCCGCCGGTCAAAACCGCGCAGAGCGTCAGCATCGGCAGGATGCCGTGGTAAAGGATGCTGCCGATGTATTCGAATGTGAAGGCCGGATCGAGCGCCGGGTCAGCGGCATAGCCGGTCGGGAACCAGCCGAGCGTGAAGCCGAAGGTGAAGACGACGATCAGCGAGGTGACGACGGCCGGAACCGAGGTCGCGAAAATCGCGCCGACGGAAACGATGACGTCGAACAGGCTGCCGCGCCGCCAGGCCGCGAGAATGCCGAGGAAGGTGCCGAGCGCGAAGCTGACGATGGTGGCGGTTCCCATCAGGCCGACGGTCCACACGAGCGCGTTGCCGAGCACGGTGGTCACCGGCAGCGGGAAATACTTGATGGAACGGCCGAGGTCACCGCTGAAGATGCTGCCGAGATAGGTCAGGTACTGCTGCCACAGCGGGCCGTCGACGAAGCCGAAGGTGAGTTTCAGGGCCTGCAGGCTTTCGGGCGGCAGTTCAGCGCCGGCGCTCGAAAACATGATCTGCACCGGATCGCCGGGCATCAGCCGCGGCAGGAAAAAGTTGATCGTCGCCGCCGCGACGAAGGCCGCCAGATAGAAGCAAAGGCGGCGAAGCAGAAAGGCCATCGGGAACTCCATCGACTGCGGCTGCCGCAAGAGCGCGTCAGGTGGCAGGGCTGTCTTCTTGTCGAACCGCCCGTGGAGACGGACCCCAAGGACGATTGCGTGGCGGACGAAAAGCGCCTGCCACCGTTGCCGATCGAGATGCGGCGTCCTCCCGGATCATCGTCCGAAAGGGCGCCGCGCCTTCGATCAGGGATCACTTCACCGGTTCAAGCGCCAGCAGGTGCAGAAGACGCGCCGGGTTGTTGCGGGTGATCGACGGGTTGACGAAGGGGTTTTCCGCCGTCGCCCAGCCCTTGAAGCGCTTGGTGTTGTACTGGTACCAGTTCGGGTTGTTGAACACGGGCATCATCGGCATGTTCTCGGCGACGATGCGCTGCGCCTTGTTCATCGCTTCCTTCTGCTTGGCCGGATCGGCCGTCTGGGTGAACTCGGTCAGCAGAGCCTCGACTTCCGGATTGAACCAGCGTTGCGAGGTGAAGCGGGTCTTGCCCTTGTCCGACGCGCTGAAGGCACGCTTGTAGGGATAGTAGGGCGAGGCCGATGCCGGCAGGCTGTTGATCGCGGCGTCGAAGGTGCCGTTGATCAGGTTGCCGGTCCAGACGGCTTCCTCGGGCGTTTCGATCTTGGCGTCGAGACCGACGGCCTGCAGGCCTTCGACGGCGATCGTCACCGTGTCGATCCAGTCGGTCCAGGAGCTCGGCACGATGATCGAGAACGAGATTTTGCTGCCATCCGGGTTATCGCGGAAGCCGTCACCGTCCTTGTCAGCATAGCCGGCCTCGTCGAGCAGCGCCTTGGCGGCATCCGCATCGTACTTGCCGTATTTGCCGAAATCGGCGGCAACCGACGGATCGGCCCAGCTCTTGTAGAGCTCGCCCATGCCCGCCGGGTCTTCGTTCAGCGTCGGGTAGCCGTAGCCGGCGACGTCGACCATGGTGCCGCGGTCGAGCGCCATCGAAGCGGCACGGCGGAACTTCACGTCGTTGAAGGCCTTGCGGTTGTTTTCATTGGCCGTTTCCTGGTTGAACAGGAAGGCGACCATGCTGCTCGGCGAATACCAGAAGTGGAAGTGTTCCGGATCCTTGGCGACGTAGACGTTCTCGATATCCGGGATGAAGGAGACGCCCCAGTCGAGCGTGCCCGACGCGGTCGCCGTCAGGATCTGGTTGTTGTCGGCAAGCTGCGGGAAGCGTACGCAGTCGACCTTGAGGGTTGCCGCATCCCAGTAGTGAGGGTTGCGGCACTGGTCGTAGGTCTGGCCGGTAAAACGCGGAATTTCGGTCAACGGGCCGCTGCCGACAGGCGTCTCGTTGGCGAAGGTCACCGGCTCGGCGATGTCCTTCCAGACATGCTCGGGCACGATCGGCAGCTGCGCCAGTTGCTCGGCAGCAAGCGAGCTCGGGTTGGCGAGCGTGAAGCGCACGGTCTGGCCATCAACGGCTTCGACGCCGGTGATGAAGGTCCAGATGCTGACGAAGTCGAGCGCCGGGAACTTCTTCAGGTAGTCGTAGGTGAACTTGACATCGGTTGCCGTCAGCGGCTTGCCGTCCGACCACTTCAGGTTAGGGCGCAGCTTGAACTCGATCGACTTCAGGTCGTCGGAGGGCTTGAAGCTTTCGGCGAGGCGAAAGACCGGCTTGTTGCCGTCGAAGCGGTTGAAGACGACCAGCGGCTCGTAGATGAAGTCGAGCGTGCTCTGGCGCGCCGACGTCTGGTTGAACGGGTTGAAGTTGCGAACCCAGGTGGTCGCCGGCTCGATGTTGGCGGTCAGCACCGTCTGTGCTGCCGCCGGACCGGCGATGAGGGCGAGCGCGGTGGCTGCGCCGAGAAGCGATTTTTTCACGGTAGTTCCCCTTTTAGATCGCTAGGATTTCTTGTTTCGGTCAGGCAACGAGGGCGCTGTTGAAGATGTCCTCGACTTCGGCGTGGGCTGCGCGCACATCGACCTTGAGCGTGCCGAGGCGCGCCTTGCCTGCCGCGATGCGTTTCAGTGCCGCCTCCGTCAGCGGCCTTGCTGCCTTGGCTGCCGCTTCGCTTTCCGCGAGTGTGCCGTGGCTGTGCAGCGCAATGTCGGAGCCGGCATCGAGCACCTGGCGGACGCGCTCCGGCAGTGTGCCGCGCAGCGATTCCATGAAGATGCAGTCGGAGACGAGCACGCCGTCATAGCCCATGTTGTTGCGGATGACGTCGTGCATGATCGGCGAGATGGACGCCGGCAGCTCCTTGTCGAAGGCGGAATAGACGACGTGGGCGACCATGGCCCAGGGCGTGTCGCGAAGCGCAACGAAGGGCTTGAAATCGGTGGACGTCAGCAACTCGCGCGAGGCGTCGACAACAGGACGCTCCTTGTGCGAATCGAGCGTCGCGCGGCCATGGCCGGGAATGTGCTTCATAACAGGCATGTTGCCGGTCTCGAGCAGGCCATCGACCACTTCGCGGCCGAGGGCGGCGATGAAATCCGGGTCGGCGCCGAAGGAACGGGCGCCGATGACGGAGCTCGTCGTCGAGAAGACGAGGTCGAGCACCGGCGAGCAGCCGCTCGTCAGGCCGAGCTCGGTCATCATCGTGCCCATGGCCTGGCTCGACAGGCGCAGCGCCTTCTTGCCGAGGGCAAAGTCACGGCGGGCCAGTTCGGCGAATTCGCCGAAGGAACGGAACAGCGGCCAGGGGCCGGCGTCGAGATGCTGAACGCGTCCGCCCTCCTGGTCGGTGAACACGGGAGCGTCTTCACGGCCGACGGCTTCGCGGAAGCGCTCGATCAGCACTTTCACCTGGCCGGGTTCGCGCTGGTTGCGGCGGCCGACGAAGAGGCCGAGCGGGTTGGTTTCGCGAAACAGCGCGAACTCGTCGTCCGAAAGCGTAGGGTTCGGAAGACCGACAAAAAGGGCGAGGGGTGTCGAGGACATTCAGAGGCTCCGAGATTGGAATTATTTGGAGGGGCGACGCAGCATGCCCTGGTAGATCCCCTTGTCGGGGGCGGGGATCGGAACGGCGCCGACGGTCTTTGCGTAGAAATCGACGGGACCGGCGTCGCCGATGAAGGCATAGGCGTGGCCAAGCGTCTTCATGGTGTCGAGGCAGTCGGAAAGCAGCGCGACGCCGATGCCCTTGCCGCGGGCGACGGGATCGACGCCGGTCGGGCCGAAGAAGCCGGGCGCGGTCGTGTCGTAGCAGGCGAAGCCAACGAGCTTGCCGTCGTCAACCGCGATAAGACAGGCGACGGGCCTACGCGTGAAGGCGACAGTCACCTCGCTCGCCCAGTTCTCGCTGAAGTTCTCCCGAACCCAGCCAACAACCAGGCCCATTTCCGGCGGCAAGGCGGGACGGATCGTCACCTTGTCGGTTTCGGTTCTGCGCTTGAGTTCACCGAGGATCGGCGAATACAAGCTCACCAGCATGTCAGGCATATGCTCCTCCACATATTCCTTTATTAAGGAATTGCTGCCTTTGTAATGCAATAGATGGAGCCAACCCGACCGGCTTGTCAATCGCCAATCATCAGTTTTGGGGGTCTATCTGCGTTTCGCAGATCCCCATGCGGGCCGATGAAACGTTTCCACGGCCGTTCGCGTTGTCTAAAATCACGCGATCGTGCATCGCGTGCATCCGGAACAACGGTCGAGCAAGAGAGCGAGCCGATGTGCGGCTGCGGAAATTGCACATTTGTACAACTTTGTTCTTGAGTTGTTCGAAGTATATTTTGATTTACAAAAACACTAAGTATCGATGGGTGCGCCCATAGCGTGTGCTGGCGGGTAATATTTCGACCTTTTCGAGTGTGAGAGGCTTCGTTTCTCGCGTGGATGGGGCCAGCTTCAGGCCCGGCTACTCCGCGGGGCGCGTCAGGATGAACAGCGCGGGAAGCGCCATAGCGGCTGCGACGATAGCAGCGAGCAACAGGCTCGGATTGCCAAAGAAGAGGAAGAGGCCGAAACTGGCGGCCATGAGGCTGACTGCCCCGGTTTTGGCCCGCCGGGAGATAGCCCCCTTTTCGCGCCACAGCCGCAGCGAGGCGCCGAAGACCCGGTGGTTGAGCAACCATTGCTCCAGTCGGGGCGAGGCGCGGGCAAAGAGCCCGGCCGCCAGCAACAGGAACGGCGTCGTCGGCAGGATCGGCAGGAAGGCGCCGATGACGCCGAGGCCGACCATCAGCCATGCGAGGCAAAGGTAGAGAAGGCGAAGCGCAGGGTTCACCGGAGGGCTCCAAGCTGGGTCATGCTTCGGATGCCTCGGCGCTCGCGACCGTGGCGGTCTCGAGCGGAGGCCAGCGGCGAAGCGCTTCGACCCCCTGTTCCGACAACGCGTAAAGGCCTCGGTCGATCCGGTCGAACCAGCCATAGACGTTGCTGAGCAGGATTTTGGCCGCATCCGGCGCGACCGGGCGCAGATCGCGCGGGCGTTGCTGACCGGCTTGAAGGGCGGCGGCGCAGGCGAGCGCCTGCTGCCGGTAGGCGGTCATGATCGGCGTGCGCGTCGCGCCGCCCGCGGTCGGATCGCCCTTGCGGCGGCGGTGTTCGCTGATCAGGCGCGCCCGCTTCCTGTTGTTCTTGCGCGGCATCACCGCGGAAGCGGTGAGAATGACATCGACCATGCCATTGTCGGCAACCGCCAGCATGCCGAAGCCGAGCCGGCGGCAGAGATCGCGGAAACGCCGGTCGCTCTCCCGCCCCTTGCCCTTGGCCGAAACACGGGCGGCGACCCACACCTCGTCACCGGCGGTGGCGCGGTCGACCGCCTGGAGGATCAGTTCGAGATTGAAGCTCAGCTTCAGTTCGCACACGACCACCAGCGGCGGTTCGTCGTCGCTGAGTGCGACGATATCGCAGCCGCCGATCTCGCCCTTGACGCTATAGCCGCGGGTTTCAAGGAAGCTCTTGATCGGCTGGTAGAGGGTCGTCTCCAAACCCAAAAATCCTGTTCTGCTGAAGCCGCAAGGCGCCATGAAGGCGGCCTCGAATAGGCGGCGAAGCGTTGCCGCCGAAATGAACACCTAGCAGATAACGCCGATCGTCGCCGTTGTCATCCCGTCGCAGCCGGGAGGCCGCCGGCGTCCCACACTCTGACTTGCGGGCTCGGGTGTGCAGTAGCAGCCTTCGCTTCGTCCTAACCTTGTGTTGTGCTATCATGCGGCCAGTGGCCCTGTTCGCAGGTGTCGAGCATGCGAGGTTCTGACGACGGATGTTGCGAACCCTCACGCTGTTGTTTTTGTTGATCTTGTCCTTCGCGTTTCCAGCTTCGTCGCGGGCCGAAAACGATCGGGTCGCCTTGGTGCTGCATGTCGACGGCGCCATCGGTCCGGCGACCGCCGAATATGTCAGGCGCGGCCTGACGAAGGCGGAAGAGCGCCGGCTGCCGCTGGTGGTCCTGCAAATCGATACGCCCGGCGGCCTCGATACCTCGATGCGCGAGATCATCCGCGCGATCCTTGGCTCGCCCATACCGGTCGCAACCTACGTTGCGCCGAGCGGTGCGCGGGCGGCGAGCGCCGGCACCTATATCCTCTATGCCAGCCATATTGCGGCGATGGCGCCGGGTACGAACCTTGGTGCGGCGACGCCGATCGCGATCGGCGGCGACATGTTCGGTCAGGGTAAGGACGGCGACACCGGCAAGGACGGCGACAAACAGCCGGCGGCGCAGAGCCCTGCCGAGGCGAAAATGGTCAACGATGCCGTAGCCTATATCCGCGGGCTGGCGGAGTTGCGTGGTCGCAATGCCGACTGGGCCGAAAAGGCGGTGCGTGAGGCTGCAAGCCTCTCGGCCGAGGCGGCGGTCCGGGAGAAGGTTGCCGATTTCACTGCGACCGACGTTGCCGATCTGCTGAAGCAGGCGAACGGGCGGACGGTGCGCGTCGGGCAGCGGGAGATCGTGCTCGACACGGCAAGTCTTGCGACCGAGGACTTCGTGCCCGACTGGCGCACCCGGCTGCTTTCGGTGGTCACTGATCCCAACATCGCGGTCATCCTGATGATGATCGGCATCTACGGCCTGATCTTCGAGTTCCTGTCGCCGGGGTCGGTGGCGCCGGGAACCATCGGCGGTATCTGCCTGCTGCTCGGGCTCTATGCGCTTTCGGTGCTGCCCGTCAGCTATGCCGGAATCGGGCTGATCATGCTCGGGATCGGATTGATGGTCGCCGAGGCGCATTCGCCATCCTTCGGCGTGCTCGGTGCCGGCGGCAGTTTTGCACTGGTCTTGGGCGCGGCCATTCTCTTCGACACGGACACGCCGGGTTTTGGGGTTTCCTGGCCCGTACTTACGGTGCTTGCAGTTGCAAGCCTTGGCTTCAGCCTGCTGGTTGCGCGGCTCGCCCTCAGCTCACGCCGCCATGTGGTGGTGACCGGCAGCGAACAGATGATCGGCCTTGCCGGCACGGTCGAGAACTGGACCGGCGCGACCGGTACCGTCATCGCCCATGGCGAGCGCTGGCAGGCCGTCAGCGCGGAGACGCTGTCGAGGGGCGAGAATGTGAAGGTCATCGCGCGAAACGGACTGACGCTCGAAGTGATCCGAGGCGACCCAAAGACATAGCGCCCGCGGATCCGGTGAGGGCGCGGTGGTGAAGGCGCCCGGAATGGAGGAATGGTCATGGACATGTTCGGGAGCCTTGCTCCTTTTGCCGCGTTGTTGGTGCTCGTCATTCTCGTTATCGCCTATTCGATCCGGATCCTGCGCGAATACGAGCGCGGTGTGGTCTTCACGCTCGGCCGGTTCACCGGCGTCAAGGGGCCGGGGCTGATCCTGCTTGTGCCCTATGTGCAGCAGATGGTGCGGGTCGATCTGAGGACCCGAGTGCTGGACGTGCCGAGCCAGGATGTCATCTCCCACGACAACGTGTCCGTCCGGGTCAGCGCCGTGATCTACTTCCGGGTGATCGATGCGGAGAAATCGACGATCCAGGTCGAGGACTTCATGATGGCGACGAGCCAGCTTGCGCAGACGACCCTGCGTTCCGTGCTCGGCAAACATGATCTCGACGAGATGCTGGCCGAGCGCGACCGGCTGAACGACGATATTCAGAAGATCCTCGACAGCCAGACCGATGCCTGGGGCATCAAGGTGGCGACCGTCGAGATCAAGCATGTCGACATCAACGAGAGCATGGTTCGGGCGATCGCCCGCCAGGCGGAGGCCGAACGGGAGCGGCGCGCCAAGGTGATCAACGCCGAAGGCGAGCAGCAGGCGGCCGCCAAGCTGCTCGAGGCTGCCGAGATCCTCGCCCGGCAGCCTCAGGCCATGCAGTTGCGCTATCTGAGCACCTTGAACGTCATTGCCGGCGAGAAGAACTCGACCGTCATCTTCCCGTTCCCAATGGAGCTCGGCGGCCTGCTGGGCTTCAAGCCCGACAAGCCGACCGGCCCGACTGAGCGGTGATCAGGCTGCTGCCCGGTCGAGCTGGGCGACCTTCAGCAGGTCGTCGACAGCCCCAGGTGCTGCCGCCAGCACCGGCGCCCAATGCGTCAGCGCCTCGCCGCGCGCCGGGAAAGGCAGCGTCCAGCCGCCGGCTTCGGTCACCAGGCAATAGCCGCCAAGGCAATCCCAGGCATGCATGTAAGGCTCGTAGTAGCCGACGAGGCGACCGGCGGCGACATAGGCGATCATCAGCGCGCCGGAGCCGTTGCGCATGAAGTTGCCGCCGTCCGAAAGCAGGCGCTCGACGATAGCGCCCATCTCGCCCGGTTTCACCTGGTCGTTGGCGCCAAGCCCGGTGACGGCGTTGCGGATCGTGCGGGTGCCGTCGAGACGAAGCGGCTTGCCGTTGAGCGCCGCACCCCGGCCGGTTGCCGCCGCATAGGTTTCCTGATGGCAGGGTGCGTGGATGACGCCGATAACGGGCTTTTCCGCATGGACCACCGCAATCGAGACGCACCAGTTCGGCATGCCGTTGACGAAGGGCGTGGTGCCGTCGATCGGATCGAGCACCCAGGTGAAGCCGGACGTGCCGTCGAGAAGACCATGCTCCTCACCGAGCACGCCGTCGTCAGGAAACGCGGCGGCGATCTTGTCGCGGATCAGCGTCTCGACGTTGCGGTCGGCGATCGAGACGACGTCGTGCGCGTCGCGCTTGGTTTCGATGACGAGCGTTTCGCGCTTCAGGAAATAGTCGAAGGCGAGCCGGCCAGCCTCTTCGGCCATGGATTTGGCAAGCGCGAACCGGGCGTCGAGGCCGGCAATTTCAGCAGTCATGCAAGTGTCCTTCTCGTATCCAGTTGTGAAAAGTCATGCGTCAATCAAAGCCAGGCCGCGGTTGCGGAAACCGATGGCGACCTCCGTTGCCGGAGATAGCATTTCCTCCACCGCCTGATCGACAACAAAGAGCAGACCCGCCGGCGTTTCGACCTCGTATTCGACGTGGCCGCCGAGATAGGCGGCGCTGCTGATCGTGCCGGAAAGGGCAGCACCCTTGGCCGGTGTCAGCGTCACAGCGTTGGGCCTCACGGCGAGTTTCGACGGACCCGGCCGGGCGCCCTTGGAGGGCAGGCGGTGCTCAAATCCGCCGATGCGGATCGTCGCCTGGCCGGCGTCAGACGCGGTCACTTCGCAGGGCAGCACGTTGGCCTCGCCCATGAAGTCGGCGATGAAGGTGGAGGCGGGCGCCTCATAGAGGTCGCGCGGTGCACCTTGCTGCGCGATCGCACCATCCTTCATGACGATGATGCGATCGGAAACCGCAAGCGCCTCGTCCTGGTCGTGGGTGACGTAGACGGCGGTGAAGCCGAGGCGCTGCTGCAACTCGCGGATTTCCGTGCGCACCTTGCGGCGCAGACGCGCGTCGAGGTTGGACAGCGGTTCGTCGAGCAGCAGCACCTGCGGTTCGAGCACGAGCGCGCGGGCAACGGCGACGCGCTGCTGCTGGCCGCCCGAAAGTTCTGCCGGAAGCCTCTGACCGAGGCCGCCGAGACCGACGAGCTGCAGGCCTTCCTCTGCACGCTCGCGCGCTTCCTTCTTCTTGATCCCCGAGGATTCCAGCCCGTAAGCGACATTGTCGAGCGCGGACATGTGCGGGAACAGCGCATAGGACTGGAAGACCATCGAGACGTCGCGTTCGTTGGCCGGCAGCATGGTCACGTCCTTGCCGCCGATCAGGATCCGGCCGGCGGAAGGATGTTCGAGGCCCGCCAGCATGCGCAGCGTCGTCGTCTTGCCACAGCCGGAGGGGCCGAGCAGGGTCACCAGCGTGCCCGGCTCGATGGTGAGCGACAGGTCGTGGATGGCGGTGAAGCTGCCGAACTGCTTGCGCACGTTCTGGAAGACGACCGAGCCGGTGCGCGGGGTGTTCATGGAGGTGCTCATGCGGTTTTCTCCTGGGAGATGGTGGTGGTGGACGAATGGGCCGGAGCGGCGCCGAGGACGCGGTTTTCGCGCCTCAGCTTGCGTTCGCCGACGAGGAGTTGCAGGCCGGTGATGACGGTGATCATCACCAGGATGAGGGCCGAAGAGTAGGCGATCGCCACGCCGAACTCGCCGTTTTCGACAAGGCCGACGATGTAGGCGGTTGCCATGTTGTATTCGGCGCTGACGAGGAAGACGACGGCGCTGATCGAGGTGATCGCTCGGACGAAGGAATAGACGAGTGCTGCGACGATCGCCGGCCTCAAGAGCGGCAGGATGACCTTGCGCAAGGTGCGGAAGCTCGTTGCCCGCAGCGTCAGCGATGCCTCGTCGAGGCTCTTGTCGAGCTGGCTCATCGCCGCAATGCCCCCGCGCACGCCGACCGGCATGTTGCGGAAGACGAAGCAGGCGACGAGGATCAGCGCCGTGCCGGTCATTTCCAGCGGTGGCAGGTTGAAGGCGATGATGTAGCTGATGCCGATGACCGTGCCTGGAATGGCAAAGCTCAGCATCAGCGCGAACTCGAAGACGTCACGGCCGGCGAAGCGCTGGCGCACGATCAGATAGGCCGTCAGCAGACCCACCATGGCGGTCAGCGGCGCTGCGATCAGCGAGATCTCCATGGTCGTCCAGAAGGAGTTCCAGGCAACACCGGTCCAGGCGATCGCGCCGTCGGCAAAGGAGATCGAGAAGGCCTTGGCGTAGTGGTCGAGCGTCAGCGAGTTGTCGAGGCCCCAGGTCTTCACGAAGCCGCCGAAGAGGATCATGCCGTAGACGACGACGGTGAAGATCATCCAGGGAATGACGATGGCGTGAACACCGATCGAGATCGAGCGCGGCAGTGCGCTGTGGGCGCCGGAGTCACCCTTGCCGGTCACGGTCGAATAATTCTTGCCGGCAAGCCAGTAACGTTGCGCGACGAAGGCCGTGAGCGTGAAGCAGAGCAGGATGATCGCGAGAACCGCGGCGCGGGACGGATCGTTCTGCGCGCCGACGACGGCGAAGAAGATTTCGGTCGAAAGCACCCCGTGGCTGCCGCCGAGCACCAGCGGATTGCCGAAGTCGGCCATGCTTTCGATGAAGCCGATGAGGAAGGCGTTGGCGAGGCCAGGCTTCATCAAGGGCAGCGAGACGGTCCAGAAGGTGCGCCAACGATCGGCGCGCAGCGTCTGCGACGCTTCTTCCATGGAGGGGCTGACGCCTTCGACGACGCCGATCAAAACGAGGAAGGAGATCGGGGTGAAGGAAAGGACCTGGGCGATCCAGATGCCGGTGAGGCCATAGAGCCAGCGGCCCGGTTCGACGCCGAAGGCATCGGAGAGAAATTCGGTAACGACGCCGGCACGGCCGAAGAGCAGCGTTAGCGCCAGGCCGATGACGAAGGGCGGCGTGATGATCGGCAGCACAGTCAGAAGCCGCATGCCCTTCTTGAAGGGGAAGCGCGTGCGGGTGGCAACGAGCGCGAAGGCAAGGCCAAGCAGCGTCGAGCCGGACGCCGTCATCAGCGCCAGCCACAAGGTGCGCCAGGCGACACCGCAACGGCCTTCGCCGACGACGCAGCTCAGGCTCCAGATCGAGGCGTCTTGGATATTGCGGATGAAACCGTCCGGTTTGAACGAGCCGTCGAAATCCTGAACCGACGCGGCGAACATGCTGCCGACCGGGTAAAAGACGAAGACGATGACGAGGGTCACGAGCAGGGAAATCGCCGCGACGATGAAGGCGTCGCCCTTGAGCACGCCGCGCTCCGCAAGCCCGAAGGCGAACAGAAGAACGAAGGTGAGGGCCATAAGCACGGCGCCGGCGCCCATCGACGGCTGGCCATCGGAAAGCGTGCCGAATAGCGTCTCGCTCATTGTCCAGGTCCAGCCGGAAAAGCCGATCGCCAGCCCCTGGAGAGCGAGATAGAGAACGCCCGCTGCGCCGGCGACGGCAAGCAGCAGGCCCCGACGCGCGGGATCGCGGACGAAACGCGCTGCAACGCAGATGCCGAGCAGCGCCAGCGCCACGATCAGCCATGGCCGGCCGTGGGCGAAGATCTGCATCAGGCCGGGGGCAACGGCCGGATCGCCGGGGAAATCGGCAAGCCAGCCGAGCCCGAAGAAGCCGCCTTCGATGCGGTACCAGGGGACAGCCAAGAATGCGGCCAGTCCGAGCCCGAGTGTCAGGTCGAGCCTGCGGTTGCGATGTTCCATGACGGTCCTCGCGCAATTTGAAATGAAAGATGATGTGACGTCACATCGCCTCGGCACGTGCCGGCGGCAAAGAACGACGGTTGGGACCGTTGGGCGGTGTCGGCCGGATCAATCACCCGGCCGAACCGTTCAAGCCGCGATCAGTTGGCGCTGGCGCCGACCTCGCGGTCCCAGCGCTCAAGCAGGGACTTGCGCTTCTCGGCATCGCCGAAGGTGGCGAAGTCGTAGTCGATCAGCTTGATGTCCTCGAACTTCGGCGCTTCCTTCGGCACCTCGGCCGACTTGTTGGACGGCAGCTGGAAGGACTTGGCGTCCTTCATGCGCGACTGCACTTCCGGCTTCAGTGCCCAGTCGTACCAGGCCTTGGCGCTGTCCAGGTTCTTGGCGCCACGGATGATCGACATCGAGCCGATCTCGTAGCCCGTGCCTTCGCAAGGCGCGATCGACTTGATCGGGAAGCCTTCGGCGGTCTGGGCCACCGCGTCGTGCATGAAGACGATGCCGAGGCCGGCTTCGCCGCGTGCAGCCGCCTTCACCGGCGCCGAGCCCGACTTGGTGTACTGCGCGATGTTGCCGTTGAGCTTTTTCAAATAATCGAAGGCCTGGTCCTCGCCCATGATCTGCACCAGCGAGGCAAGCGCGGTATATGCAGTCCCGGAAGAGTTCGGGTTGGCCATCTGGATCTCGCCCTTCAGCGAGGGGTCGAGCAGGTCGGCCCAGCACTTCGGCTCTTTCAGGCCCTTCTTCGAGAAGATCTCGGTGTTGTAGCCCCAGCCGAGCGCGCCGGCATAAACGCCGACGGTGCGGAAGCCCGAGCCTTCAGCCTGCTTCTTCGCCCAGTCCTGAAGCTGGTCCAGCATCGGCGATTTGTATTCAAGTGTCAGGCCGTCCGACGCCGCCTGCAGGTGCGGGTCGCCGGTGCCGGCCCACCAGATATCTGTCTTCGGGTTGCGCGCCTCGGCACGGATCTTGGCGTAGGTCTCGCCCGAAGACAGGCGGACCATGTTGACCTTGATGCCGGTCTCCTTCTGGAAGTCGCTGGTCATCTGTTCGCAGATCACCACGTCTGCGGAGCAGATGAGGTTGAGGCTGCCGGCGGCCTGGGCGGGCAGGGCGGCAAGCGCCGTGCCGGCAAAAAGCATGAGGGAAAGCGTCGTTGTTTTCATTGGGGCATCCTCCTGTTGCCTGTTTGAAACTTGGGCGTGAACGGGCATGGCGCGGCCATCGGCCTGCCCGCCGGGCGGCACGTTCACGATTACGGTGCTGCGGATTTGTTAGGCTCCTGCGGAGCGCTCAGTTCGTCGCGGCGATCTCCGCGTCGAACCGTTTGAGCAATCGACTTCGTTCATCCGGCGAGCCGAAGGTGGCGAAGTCGAAATCGACCATTTTTATTAGCGAGATGTCGGGTGCCGCCGGCGGCAGCTCGGCGCGGGCATTGGATGGGACCTGGTTCTGGCCGGCGGCCGCACCCGTGCCCTGGCCTTCCGGGGTGAGTGCGAAGTCGACGAAGCTCTTGGCGTTTTCCAGGTGGCGCGCGCCCTTGACGATGCTGACGGCGCCGATTTCGTAGCCCGTCCCTTCGCAGGGCGCGACGATGACGAGCGGCGAGCCGGCCTGCTTCTGCGTTACCGCGTCATGCATGAAGGAGATGCCGATCAGGGTCTCGCCGCGTGCCGCCGCCTTGACCGGGGCCGAGCCGGCGGTGGTGTACTGGTCGATGTTGCGGTTGAGTGCGCCCATGAACCGGAAGGCCTCGTCCTCGCCGAAGAGCTGCACCAGCGTTGCAAGCGTGGTGAAGGCGGTGCCCGACGAGTTCGGGTTGCCGCTGCGGATACGGCCGCGATAGGCCTTGTCGGCGAGATCCTTCCAGCAGGTCGGGGCCGGCAGTTTCAAGGCATGCAACAGGTCGGCATTGTAGGCAAAGCCGAGTGCTCCGGCATAAATGCCCGCCGAACGTCCGCCAGAGATGGCGAAGAAATTCTGTGCCCAGGGCAGCATGTCGCGCTCATGCGCCGGGCGGTAGGGTTCAAGCAGGTTTTCCGATCCCGCCTGCAGATGGGTGTCGCCGGTCCCACCCCACCACACGTCGATGGTCGGGGCGTTCTTTTCGTCGCGGATCTGAGTGAGGATATCGCCGTTGCTCTTTCGGGTCATGGCGACCTCGATGCCCGACTTCGCCTCGAACGCGGCCTTCATCGTCGCGCACCACGCCTCGTCGACACCGCAAAGTACGGTGAGCGCCGGTGCCGTCATGCCTGACGTGGCGGCGCACAGCCACAGGGCCACGCCCGCGCCGATAGCGGTGATGCCTCTCACGATGTCCTCCCATTTGGAGCGCTGCCGCCCCAATCTCCGCAATCAGGATGTCGGTATTCCCCGCGGGTCGCAACCCGCAGAATGGTTACCGTTCTTACAACACGAATGCGGCTTTGCCGTTTCAAGATTACAAAGATTACAAATGTGACAATGCGGATAACGCGAGCCGCTTTGATCATTGGGACAGCCCCGCCTATGATGGCGACGGGAGGACGTGCATGCTGAGTGAGAGAATACGGATTCTGATCGTCGAGGACGATCCGGACATGGCGGAGCTCGTTTCCGATCTGGTGGAGGCCGAAGGCTGGATGCCGCTGACGGCGCCTTCGGCGGAGGCTGCCGCCATCGTCCTCGAGCGGGAAACGGTGCACCTTGTGCTCGTCGACCATAACCTGCCTGGAACATCGGGCCGGACCTTTGCCCAGCGACTGAGGGCGCGCACCAATATCGGCATCGTCATGGTCACGGCGGCAGGCAGCGCCGCCGACCGGGTGCTGGGACTGGAGACGGCCGCCGACGATTATGTCGTCAAACCGTTCGAGCCGATCGAACTGACGGCCCGGATCAAGGCCGTTCTTCGACGCACCTACCCGTCGCTGAAGCCGGAGCGGGAGACCGAACGCGAGCACGAGCCCGCGGCGCTGAAGCTCGGTGACTGGTCGATCGATCTCAAGAGCCGGCGCGCGGTCTGCCTTTCCGACGCGACCCGGTCGCTCACCAGCGCCGAGTTCGCACTGCTCGAAATCCTCGCGGAAACGCCGAACACGCCTGTCACCCGGGCGCACATCCTCGATCGGCTGGGCGCCGAAAGCGATCGCTACATCGACCGCAACGTCGATGTGCTCGTGCTCCGGCTGCGGCGCAAGATCGAGCGCAATCCGGACCTGCCGCGCCACATCAAGACGCGGCGCGGCAAGGGCTATGTGCTGGATACCGACGACGGCGAGGCCCGGCCGTGATCAGCCGCGCGTTCCTTTCGTCGATCGCCTTCCGCCTGCCCTTTGCGATCGTCTTCATCTGCGTCCTCGTCTTCAGCCTGGCAACAGTCGCCGTATTCGGCCTGCAACGGGCGCGTGACGAGATGGCGGCCTACGGGCTGCAGGCCTTTTCGAGCCTCGCCAAGGCGTCGCTGGTTTCGCGTCAGGTTTCCGACCTCGTGTCCAGCGCGCCGTTCCTGATGAACGCAACATCGCCCTATCGGGTGTCGAGCGAAAGCCGTTCGGTCGTCGCGCAGGTCGACGTCCTGCTTCAAACGATGGCGCCGGAGATCGGCAAGACAGCGGTCGAGGGCTTTGCCAGCGCCCACATCGTCGAGCTGCTGGATGCGATCCGCACGCAGACGGTGACACTTGCCGCCGACGCGGATTCGGCCCAGCAGTACAAGGCCGATGCGGCAGCAGCACTTGGAGAGATTGCCACCGGCAACGGCATCGCCAACGCCGAGGTCCGCCAGAGCCTCAATGCGATCGTGCAATCGGCGTCCAACTCCGACAGCCTGTTCCAGCTTGGCGAACTGCGCCGCCGCTACGTTGCCGTCACGACGCCACGGCTGGCGCCCGCCGGGCCCGATAGCCGGATTTCGGCTGCCGAGCTGACGCCCTATGAGCGGGTGTTCGAGGCGCAGACCCACTATCTTCTGGAAATGTTCGCCATCCGCGCCGCGGTGGCGCGGCTGCATACGGTCTCGCGCGATCTTTCGCATGCCACGGAAACACAAAGCGAGGCCGTTGCCCGCGGGCTCAACGAGGATCTCGCCTCGACTTCCGATGCGCTGAGCCGCCTGCTCGTCATCGTTGCGGTCTCCGCGCTGCTCGTGCTCGTCATGGCGATCTTCTCGATCCGCTCCGTCATGCGGGTATCGCGCGGGATCGTCTCGCTCTCCAAGGGCATGAATGCGCTTGCGCAGGGGCGCCGTGATGTCGACACGCCGAGCTACAAGGGGACGGAGACCGAGTTCTTGCGGCTGCTCGAAGCCTTCAGCGCGTTTCGCGAAAGCGTCGAGCGCGTGTCGCGGCTCCGCCGTACCGCCGAAGCGGCGGCCCGCACCATTCGCTCGACCTTCCGCAACATGAACGAGGGCATTGCGCTCTTCGACCCGAGCGGCAAACCGATTACGATGAACCGGCGCGTCATGGAGCTCGTCGGCTGGCCGGGCTCGGCGCGGAAGTTGCCGCTGCGCCGGTTCGTCAGTCCGATGCCGGAGATCGACCCGACCCTTTTGCCCGCTGACCGAGAGGCGGGCTCGCTCGATGACCGGCTGGTGCTGCGCCATCGATCCGGTGTGGGCCGGGTGACCGAAGTCTCGCTGTCGCGGCAGCCGGACCGGGGTATCGTGTTGCTGGCACGGGACGTGACGGAGATCGACCGCCAGGAGGCCGAGGCAGCCAAGGCGCAGCGGCTGGACGGGATCATGCGCATGACCCACCAGGTGAGCCATGAGGTCGGCAACATGATCGGCATCATCACCGGCAGCCTGGGGCTGTTGGAGCGCGAAACGGGCTTCAGCGACCGGCAGAAACGCCATATCGCCCGCATTCGCAAGGCGGCCGATCGCGGGCGCTCGCTGGCCTCGAGCATGTTGTCCGTCGGCAGCCAGCATCCGCTTCAGCCGGGGGCGCTCGAAATCGGCGCGGTGCTGCGCGGCATGGCCGACGTGCTGGAAATTGCCGTCGGCGAAAAATGCCGGCTCGCCTTCGAGATCGCCGACGACCTGCCCAACGTGCATCTCGATGCAGCCCTCTTCGAGCAGGCGATCCTCAATCTCTGCCTCAACGCCGCCGCGGCGATGCCGCTCGGCGGTACGATCCTGATTCGCGCCGGCAGCGCCGAGGCCGATGTCGTCGTTTCCGTGACCGATGCGGGGATCGGCATGTCGCCGGAGGCGGTGGACAAGGCGTTCGAGCCCTACTTCACAACCCGCGACCAGGAGGGCGGCGCCGGCCTTGGCCTTGCCGTCGTCTACGGCTTTGTCCGGCAAAGCGGCGGCGACGCCCGCATTCTCTCGCAGCCGGGACGCGGAACGACAGTGGAACTCGTCTTTCCGCGTTGAAGCTGTGCCGGTTTCGCAGGCGCTCTATGGCGCGCTTCGGCGCGAAAGGCGCATCACGGCGGCATCGATCCGTTCGCCGTTTTCGGTAAACACGGCCCACAGCCACGCCATCAGCCACAGCATCAGGCACCAGGCCAGCACGACATCGGACAGATAATGCGCGCCGAACACGATCCGGTTCAGCGAGAAGGCGAGGACGAGGGGGACGAGGGCGATGATCGCCGTTCGCCGCCATTGAACCGGCAGCAGCAGCGCAAGCGCCACGAGCGCGATCGCGGTGGCGGATTCGCCTGACGCAAAGGAGCAACTGCGCGAGCAGGCGCCGGAGACTTGCCAGGCCGGCGTGAACGGCAGGCTGCCGCCGAAATCGGTGATCTCATAGGGGCGCGCCCGCCCGATCAGCCGCTTCAGCGCCTGGATGAGGAGCCCCGGCCCGACCGCAAAGAAGGTCAGGAAGAACAGCGCCTTGTGCGGGCGGGGCAGCCAGGGCCGGGGTGCGACGGCTTGCGCAATCAAAAGCGCCAGCACGCAGGGCAGAATGAAAACCGGCAGGATACGGTTGAGGTCACGAAGGGCGCGCAGCTCCGGCTCCCGCGAGAGCGGAAAGTCGCCCGTGGCGAAGGCGGCCCAGCGTGAGACGGCAAGATCGATGCCGGGAAAGGCCATGAAGACGAAAGCTGCGCAAATGGTCAGCGCGCCGGCAGCCGCAATCGGCTGCTGTTCGAGGCGGGCGCGCGCCTGCCCCGGCCAGAGACGGGGATTGGGGCGCGGCCATCGGCTGCTGTTTGAGGAAGTGGCCGTGGATGAGTAAAGGCTGGACATGCGGTCGCTCGCAAGTTGTCGGAATGTGTGGGCCGGACACTTGCTCTGCTCTGTCAAGGCTGCGTCGAGGAACGGGGAGCGCTTGATGCGCAAGATCGGATGGCTGGCGGATACACCTTCTGGTCGAGTGCAAACGGCAAGCGGGAATGCAAATCTTCGGCGCTCATTAACGGGCGGCTTTGCATTTCGCCGGCGCAGAGAACCTGTTTTGCCGGTCGTGCCGGCTGTCCGCCGCCAATTGTCAAGAAACGGCGAAGATTTGTCCGGAGCTCTATCCGGAGGGCCGGTCAAGCGTCGATCGGGCCACGCGGATGAATTGCAACGCGGGCGCATTCGTCACATAAGCTGCTGATCACAACATCAGCTCCAGGGAGTTAGTACATGGTCGATAAGGGTCTCATCCTTCTGGCGGAGGACGAGCCGGAGATTGCGCAGATCCTCGATGCGTATCTCGTGCGCGACGGTTTCCGGACGGTGCGTGCCGCCGACGGCGAGACGGCGCTGACCCACCATGCGGTGCTGTCGCCGGACCTGGTGCTGCTGGACGTTCGCATGCCGAAGCTCGACGGGTTCGAGGTTCTCGCCCGCCTTCGCCGTGAGGGGAACACGCCGGTCATCATGGTCACGGCGCTGGCGGAAGATCTCGACCGGCTGACCGGACTGAGGCTCGGCGCGGATGACTACGTCATCAAGCCGTTCAACCCGCAGGAGGTGGTGGCGCGCGTCAACGCGGTGCTGCGCCGCACCCGCAACGGCGCCGGCGCAACCGTGCTCCGCTTCGAGAGTGTCGAGGTCGATCTCGACGCCCATGTCGCCTTCGTCGAAAAGGCCGGCAATCGCCACTCCGTGCCGTTGACGCTCAGCGAGTTCCGCATCCTTGCCCACATGATCCGCCGCCCGACGCATGCCTTCGATCGCGCCGATATTCTCGACGCCTGCCTGCCTGACAGCGACGCGCTCGCCCGCACCGTCGACACCCACATCGCCAATCTCAGGCGCAAGCTGGAAGATCTCGGGGCCTGCGGCTTCTTCAGCGCCGTGCGCGGCGTCGGTTATCGTTTCGTGGAGCCAAGATGAAAGTCAGCCTGTCGCGCCTTCCGCTGGGTATCCTGACCGCCCTGGTGATCGTCGTCCTGCTCGTGTTCAGCGTCGTCATCGTCTACGGCGGTGTGAACTCCATGGAGTCGCAGCTGGAGGCAAAACTGCTGGAGAGGATGCCGGCAAAGGCGGTCGAGGCTTACAAGGATCTCAATAGCGGCAAGGTGCCGTCGCCGGACTCGCTACAGGTCCTGCTGGCCAGCACGGAGGAGCTTGAGGAGTGGGGGAACTGGGAAGTCGACAAGCTCATTCTCGGTTTCGGGGGCATCGCCGTCGCGTTCTGCGGCTTGGTCGGCTACTGGCTGGCACGCAAGATCAGCCGCCCGCTTGAAGCGTTGGCACGGGCGACACAGGACCTCCGGGCCGGGGACTTTGCGGTGCGTGTCGGCTCGATCCGCAAGGGGGCCAAGGAGGTGGCTACTCTCGTGAAAACATTTGATGAACTGGCGGCCGAGCTTGAAAGCATGGAAGACAGGCTCCGCTTCAACACGATGGCCGTGGCGCATGAACTGCGCACGCCGCTGACGATCCTGCAGGGCAACCTTCAGGGAATGGCCGACGGCGTTTTCCCCCTTGAGCAAGAGAGGGTGCGGCAATTGCTGTTGCAGGTGGAGGGGCTCTCCGCGCTGGTGGAGGACCTGCGCACCCTGTCGCTTGCCGCCGGACAGAAGCTGGTCACCCAGCGCCACCCGGTGGATCTCGCCGTCGAGGCGACCCAGGTGCTTGGCGCGTCGAACACCCTGCTTGGCTCGGTAGGCATGTCCGTGGAGGTCGCGCTCGAGCCGGTGCGGGTTTCCGGCGATTCGCAGCGCCTGCGCCAGGCGCTGCTGGCGCTGATCGAAAACGCCACGCGCTACGCCGCAGACGGCCGTGTCCTGCGCTGCGAGACCGGGCGACGGGGCGTCGACGAGGCCTTTGTCCGGATGCTGGACCGTGGTCCCGGTCTTCCTGACGACGTTTCGACCCATTCGATCGACCTGTTCTGGCGCGGCGACGCCTCGCGATCGCGCGCGACGGGCGGAACGGGTCTGGGGCTTTCCGTCGTCCAGGCGATCGCCAAGGCGCATGGCGGACGGCTGGAGTTTGCCGCGCGCGCCGGCGGCGGCGCCGTCATCACGCTCGTCCTGCCGCGGGAACCCGCCCTCTGAGCGACGGCCGCTGCTGCTGCCGTACTACGCAATTTTTCGTTTCTTGTCCGGCCGGAACTTCGACGCGTCACCATCCTTGCGCGTGTATGGAACCGGTGTGCAATTGCCCACCGGTTCTCCGCAAATCCTTGACAGTGCCCGGGCAAACCTGAGCTCGGCCGAGTCCTTCGGCCAGCAGCGTTTGCTCTCAAGGATAGCATCATGTCCCTGGAATTCAGGCAGGAATACAGCGCGGATCTGCGGTTGCCGGTCGACGGCAAGGCATTCATCAGCGAGCCGCTGGCGCCTTCGAACCGGTCGGTTTCTGCGCCCGTCGTCGGTGAAAATTCAGGGGAGAAAACGTCGCTCACCGGCCATGTGCTCAAGCTCGGCCTGAGAGTGAGCCTGAAGCGCGCAGTCGTCTTTTGCATGCGGTTTGCGCGCCATCCGCTCCTGACATCGCGCTGGATCGGCTTTCTTGGAGATTTCTCCGAGCGCTACCGACTGGGCTTGCCGCATGACGACCTCGTGCGCAAATCGATCCCGACATTCTTCCTGCACGGCGCGTCGTCGGCTGCGAGGCTCGACCTGCTGCTCAATCACTTCGATGTCGCAAGTGAGGTTCTGTCGCGCCGGTCGCTGATGGCGCTCTGGCGCGGCAGCACCCTGGAGATGGGCACGGTTTCCGGCCGCAGCGAGAATTATCGCATCCAGCTGCAACTGGCCGACCATAGTGGCGCCCGCCACGAGGGGGCTTTCGCAATCCGGCTGCGCCGGCAGAGCGACGGCTACGCGCTCTGCACCGTCGGCTTCGTCTTCGTGCGGTGCGAGGGAGACAGCTATAGTCTCGCCATCGGCGGAATGCAGGGGCCGAAGGGTGAAGAGGCCAAGCGAGCGCTGATCACGGCAACGCGCGATCTCGGCGGGCTTCGGCCCAAGGATGCGGCCTTGCTCGTCCTCAGCGGCCTGGTGACGGAAGGCCAGGCCGGGCACGTCTTCGCGGTTTCGAACGACAGGCACGTCATCAACCGCCGCCGGCTCAAGCGGCGCCGGATGATGCGCGCCGACCTCGATGCCTATTGGTGCGATCGCGGCGGCGTGCCGGCCGAGCCTTTCGGCTTCAGTCTGCCGATCGGCGACGACCAGGCGGCCCGGGACGGCAACAGGCGTGATCAGAGCAAACGCGCGTTTCGCGATATCGGCGCGTGGTTCTACTGAACCGGCGCCTGGGCGACACCGGCACAAACGTTGCTGCGATTACGGGATCTTCGTGAAGTCCATTTCGAAGGCGCCGGAGACGATCCGGCCCTTCAGCGCCGGCCCGCTGTCGTCGATATGGAACAGCATGTCCCGTGAAAGCACGAAGTAGGTGTCCGCCGACATGGCATAGAGCGGCTCGCTGACGCCTTCCTTCAAGGAGACGGTCAACTGTCCGTCGTTGTCGGCAATCGAGAACGTGCCTCGGTTCGGAACCTGATACTCGCCGGCGAGCTTGGCCGCCCTGTCGGCGGCGACCGGAATGCTCGGCCTTTCGATGCTGCCGTAATCGGGCCAGCCATAGGCGACGGAAACGCTGTGGACGAGCTCGTTCGCCAGTTCCCCGCCCTGCTGCCCGTTGGTCATGATCACGACACCGTCGCCGCTTCCGGAAAAAGCGACGAGCATGTTTTCGTAACCGGCGTTGCTGCCGCTATGGGAAAAGCTGTGAGCGCCGGCGGTCGTGCGCAGGCTGAAGCCAAGGCCGTAGTCGGATTTCACCGGCGTCAGCATCGCGTCGGCAAGCGCCGGTGGCAACAGCGCGCCGGGCGTGTGGCTTGCCGCGGCACGGACCGCAAGCGCGAAGCGGGCGAGATCGCTTGGCGTCGTCCATAGGCCGGCTGCCGCGAGTTCCGGATAGGTATGCGGGCCGCCGGGGATCGGCGCACCCTTGGCGTCATGCGGCCAGGCCGCCGTCCGCAGCGCCGTTTCGCCAAGCGGTTGCGCAAAGCTGCTGTGTGTCATCCTTACGGGTTCGAGCACGGTTTCGCTGAGGATCTCGGCGAAGGGGCGGCCGGTGGCATCGCCGATCAGCTTCTGCATGACGGTGTAACCGCCGCCGGAGTAGCGCCAGACCGTTCCCGGCGGAGTATCGACGAGCACGGCCGGCGTATTTGCGGATGGCCCGCCGCGCAGCACCTCTTCCGTGCTTGGCACTGGCTTTCCGGCCGCGTAACCCGGAAAGCCAGGCACCGTCGTGCCCGCCGTGTGCGAAAGCAACTGCCGCAATGTAACGGGATGGCCGCCGGCGCCGGGAAGCTTCCAGCCTTGAAGCTGCTCGTTGACGTCGCGGTCGAGGCCGAGCTTGCCTTGATCGACCAGCCGCAGGGCGGCAAAGGCCGCGACGGGCTTGCTGATCGAGGCCGCCTGAAAGATCGTGTCGGGCGTGACCGGCGCTCCGCCGGCGCTGACGACGCCATAGCCCTTTGCCCAGGCGATCGTGCCACCCTGCAGAACGGCGATGCTGACCCCCGGCACGTGCAGCCGCGCCATCTCGTCGGTGAGCGACCTGCGCTCGGTGGGGGCGCCGGCAATCAGGACCGCCGGCGCAAGACCGTGTTCCACCGCATCGACGATTGCCGCCTGTTCGGCCGGCGGGCGCACACCATCCTCGGCCATTGCCTCGCCTGCGATGCCGCCGACAACCACAAAGGCAGATATCACCCGAACTGCACGCATGGACGCCTCCAATTTGGTCGCGGATGTTTATACTGGCGCCGATTCGAAGCCACAACTGGAGGTAAGTATGACGCGGTCCGTTGCCAAGAGGCTCAAGCCGCACACGGGCGGATGCCTTTGCGGAGCAATCCGGTTCGAGGCGCAGGGGAAAGCCGGCAAACCGCATACGTGTTCGTGCAAGATGTGCCAGCGCCATTCGGGCGCCTTGACCCTGGCGTGGGTCGAATTTCCGAGCGAAGCCGTGACCTGGACCGGACCGGGCGGCGCGCCATCGGTCTATCGTTCCTCTGATTATTCCAGCCGCGCCTTCTGCCCGTCCTGCGGCAGCAGCCTCGGCGCGATCGACGATGCGCCGGTGGTTGCCCTTCTGCTCGGTGCGTTCGACAAGACGAATGCCGTCGATCTCATCCCGAAGAGCCACAGCTATCGCACTGCCCGACCCAAGTGGTGGCATGTCAAGGCGGTGAAGCCCGCGACCTGACGAGGTGCAGGGCCGAAAGTGATTGACGCAGCCGGTAAAGGGCTGCGTCGACAGGCGTTAGAGCAGCCCCTTCGCGGCGGCGCCGATGGCAATGATGCCGAAGGCGATCAGAACCAGCCCCGAAATGCGCGATACCCAGACGACGAAGCTGTCGGGCAGTCGCGACCGGGCGATCGCTACACCGCCGCTTAGGAAAAACCACCAGCCGAGCGATCCCAGGAAGACGCCCAGGACCACGACGGCAGCGCTGAGCGCGTCGCCCGCTTCGGCAAGGCCGAGGCCGGCGAAGATGGCGGCAAAGGAAAGGATCGTCGCCGGGCTCGTCATCGTCAGGAAAAAGGTGGCGATGGTCGTGCGAATGAGATCGCGTCCACCGACATCGGCCGCCGCCGTGACCGGCTTCGGCCGCAATCCGCTCCAGCCGAGCCAGATCATGAACAGTCCGCCGGCAAGGCCGAGCGGCATGGCGATGATCGAAAGCACGGCGGCAAAGGCGGCAAAGCCGATTGCCGCAAGGGCCGCATAGGTCGCATCGGCGGCAGCCGTTCCGAGGCCCCCGGCCACGCCCGCCCAGAAGCCGCGCTCCAGAGTGCGGTTGATGCAGAGCGCCCCGATGGGGCCAAGTGGAGCTGCGACCGCGAGGCCGACGAGCAGGCTTTTTCCAAACAGCAATGTGGACATGGCATTGGGCTCCGGCCGCGGCATGGTCGCACCGATCCGCTTGAAGGACGGTGCCTGCCCGGCAAAACAAAAAAAGTTGCAGCAGTTTGCGCGTCCGTCAGGCGCGCGGCGCGATCGTCGTCAGGCTTTCCCGCACGGTCGACAGCGCGATCACCGTTTCGCTTCGCGCCAGGAACCGCCGTTGCTTCATTTCGGCAAGGAACGGCTCGAGGTCACTGAGCGACGGCATCCGCACCTTGACGCAATAGGACCAGGCGCCGGTGACATGGTGGCATTCCGCCACGGCGGGATGGCCGGCCATGAAGCCGCGGAACGCTTCCTCGTCCGCGTCCGGCGCAAGGCCGATCCAGACGAAAGCGAGCACGTCGAGGCCGAGCGCGCGATGATCGACCTCGACGGTGAAATTTCGGATCACGCCACTGGCGACGAGCCGGCGAATACGTTCGTTGACGGCCGACGGCGACAATTCCACCGCGGCGCCGATATCGGTCAGCGATCGCCGTGCATCGTCAGCGAGAATTTCGACGATTTTTCTGTCAACGTCATCCATGGCCAATGAATACGATGATTCTAATGTAATGTACAGAGGATTTTTCTGTTTTACGCCGTAGCGACCGCGGAATCGGTGGCGTCCTGGGCTATTCGATGTCTTTCAATGCGTCGAGCGGGCCTGTCAGCGCCGTGCGCGGCTGCACCAACTCGGGCTGGATCAGGTGGATGCGTGGCTGCGGCCGGGCTTCCTCGATGACGTCGAAGGCCTTGGTGATCATGCCCTCGACGTCCTGGCGGATCATGATGACGGGGAAGGGCAGGAAGGACGCGAAGGGATCGTAGTCGTAGCAGCCGACGACGAGGTCGGCGAAATTCTCGTGCGGGTGGCCGGCCATGAAACGTAGCAGGCCTTCGAAGTTGATCGACGAGTTGACGAAGAGGCCGCGCGGCAGCTTGCCGTGCTTCTCGTAGAAGGCCTCGAAGGCGAGGCGGGCATTGTTCGGCGCATAGCCGGTCGGCTGGATGCATTCGTCCGGATCTGCGCCGAGAAGTTCGCTTTTGACGGCGCGGAAGCCGCGGATGCGCTCGCGGCTGGCGTGGTCGTTGCGGCCGCCAAAGAGGTAGAGTTCGTGCGGCGCAAGCGGACCGGACGCCTGGAAGTGACGGATGATCGCTTCCGTCAGCATGCGCCCGCCCTCGTAGTTGTCGCTGATGACGGAGGGCACCTTGGTGCCGGGCAGGTCGATATTGATGTGCTTGAGGCCGGCTGCCTCGCAGACCTCATGCACGCCGTCAGGGTCGGTCGCGCCGCAGATGAACAGCTCGTCGATCGAATAGGAGATGAGCGTTTCGGCCGTCTTGCGCTCTTCCTCCGGGTCGCGGCTGGCGCTGACGACGATCGGGCATTGGCCTTTGCTTCGGACATGCGCCTCGAAGGTCTGGGCCATCGACGAAAAATAGCGGTTGTCGTGGATCGGAAGAAGCAGGCCGATCAAGCCGGAGCGCGAGCTGCGCAGTCCGCGCGCCTGGCGGTTGGCCGTGTACTGGTGGGTCTCGGCCAGGCTGCGGATCAGTTCCGCCGTGCTTTCCTTGATCCGGCGCTTCTGCCAGGTGCCGTTCAGGACCGCACTTACGGTTGAGGGTGAACTCCCCGACAACACCGACAGGTCGTAGATCGTCGCTTTCTTCTTGCTGCTGCTGGCCATCGTTTTCTCCCCTCGTGGTTTTAGTGCCGATTTCCCCTTGACGAAAGATTAAGTCTGCACAATAGTTCTTGCACCATCGATTGTGCAAACAAGAAATATCGATTGTGCAAATTTGATGGTGTCGTCTGAGGAGGCGGCGTTTCAGGGAGGCGAGGAACACTTCGCCAGTGATGATTTGAAACTGGAGGCCGGCGCTGACGCGACCGGGCGCGTTCCCTTGATGGGAGCGAGTGGAGGAGAGAACATGATCAGGAAAATTCTCGTCGCCGCCCTGGCGACATCGCTGGCGCTTGCGAGTTCGGCGGCAGCCTTTGCGCAAGATGCCGGCAAGGTCGGCGTCGTCGTCAAGATCGGCGGCATTCCGTGGTTCAACGCCATGGAAGCCGGCATCAAGGAGCGCGGCCAGAAGCTCGGTATCGACGCCTTCATGGTCGGCCCGACCAGCGCCGACCCGGCGCTGCAAGTGCGCGCCATCGAGGACCTCATCGCCCAAGGCGTGAAGGTGATCGGCGTGGTTCCGAACGACGCCAAGGTGCTGGAGCCGGTGCTGACCAAGGCCAAGGAAAAGGGCATCATCGTCATTACCCATGAATCCCCGAGCCAGAAGGGTGCCGACTGGGATTTCGAGCTCGCATCCTCGACCGGTTTCGGTGAGGCGCACGGCAAGCTGCTGGCCGAGAAGATGGGCGGCAAGGGCGAATATGCCGTCTTCGTCGGCTCGCTGACCGTGCCGCTGCACAATGCCTGGGCCGATGCCGCGATCGCCTACATCAAGAAGAACCATCCGGATATGACACTGGTCGGCGATCGCTACGGTGTTGCCGAAGACGTCGACAAAAGCAGGTCGACCGCGCTCGACCTGATCTCTGCCCATCCGAACCTGAAAGGCTTCCTTGCCTTCGGCAGCCAGGGCCCGATCGGCGCCGGCCGCGCCGTCGAGGAGCGCCGCAAGGTCGGCGAGATCTTCGTGCTCGGTCCCTTCTCGCCCGGCCAGGGCCAGAAGCTGGTGAAGGCCGACGCGATCTCCGGCGGCTTCATGTGGAATCCGAAGCAGGCCGGCGAAGTCTTCGTCACGCTCGCCGACAAGCTGATGAAGGGCGAAGAGGTCAAGGACGGTGACGAGATCGAAGGTCTCGGCAAGGTCAAGCCGGACTTCGAAAACCGCAACATCATCGTCGATCAGCTCGTGCCGATCAACAAGGACACGGTCGCAGATCTTGCGGCCATGGGTCTCTGAAAACCCGAGTTCAAGGGTTCTCCCGGCTGCTGGGCCGGCTTCGGCCGGCCTGGCAAGTCCCTCAACCGTGCCGGAGCCGGATGAGGAAAGGTGTTTGCGGTTTCTGCCCGCATCCTGCTCGGACTTAACGTGATTTAGGGGCAGTCCATGCACCAGCTTGCGACCGCGGGAGGAGGCGAGACGCCGCTTCTGGCCCTGCGCGATATCAACATGACGTTCGGTGGGGTTCGCGCGCTCAAGAATGTGAGCTTCGACGTCCGCCCGGGCGAGGTTCATTGCCTTGCCGGCGAAAACGGCTGTGGCAAGAGCACGCTGATCAAGATCATCACCGGCGTTTACCGCCCCGCCGACGGCGCCTTGATCGAGTTCGATGGCGAAACCTATTCCCACATGTCGCCGGTGACCGCGCAGGATCGCGGCATCCAGGTGATCTGGCAGGATCTGGCGCTGTTTCCCGAGATGAGCGTCGCCGAAAACATCGCCTTCCAGACCGTGCTCGGCCGCTGGCCGAAGCTCGTTGACTATGGCCGCATGCGCCAGATCGCCACCGACGCGCTTGCCCGTCTTGGCGTGACGCTCGATGTCGACCTGCCGCTCAAGGAATATGCGATTGCCCAGCGCCAGATCGTGGCGATCGCCCGCGCGCTGGTCGGCGAAGCGAGGCTCGTCTTCATGGACGAGCCGACGGCGTCCCTGACGCAGTCGGAAACCGACCATCTGCTCGATATCGTTCGTGGCCTTTCCGCCTCCGGCGTTGCCGTCGTCTTCGTCAGCCATCGGCTTGCCGAGGTGTTGGAGATTTCAAGCCGCATCACGGTCTTGCGCGATGGTGCGCTGGTGGGCGTCTATCCGGCAGCCGGCATGACCCAGTCGCGCATCACCGAACTGATGACCGGCAAGACCTTCGACCAGCAGGTGCGGGCGAAATCCCGTGATGGCCAACCCGTTGTGCTCGACGTGAAGGGCCTTTCCCGCCCGGGCCAGTTCGAGGATATCTCGCTCTCGGTCAGGCGCGGCGAAACGCTTGGGATTACCGGCTTGCTCGGCGCCGGGCGTACCGAACTGGCGCTGACGCTCTTCGGCATGCTGAAGCCGGCATCCGGCACCATTGCGCTTGAAGGCAAGCCGGTCCGCTTTTCCTCCAACCGCGACGCGATAGCGGCGGGCGTCGCCTATCTCTCGGAGGACCGGCTGTCGCTCGGCCTCATCCAGCCGCAGTAGATTGCCGACAATCTCGTCATCAGCTCGCTCGACAAGATCCTTTCGGGCGGTCTGCTTTCCGAGGATCGCAAGCGCAGCCTTGTTGCCCGTTGGATCGCCGATCTCGGCGTCAAGATCGGGCTGCAACAGGATGCGATCTCGACGCTTTCCGGCGGCAACCAGCAGCGTGTGGCGATCGCCAAGTGGCTGGCGACCGACCCGAAGCTCCTAATCCTCGACGCCCCGACCGTCGGCGTCGACGTCGGGGCGCGTGCCGGCATCTTCGACATCGTCGCGCGGCTTGCCGAGACCGGACTTGCGATCATCCTCATCTCCGACGAGGTGCCGGAGGTCTATTTCAACGCCGACCGTGTGCTGCACATGGCGCAGGGCCGCATCGTCGGCAGCTACGATCCGCGCACATCCTCGCTCGCTGACATCGAAGGAGCGGTCTATGCGTAGCTTCGTCCGCACCCACGCAACCGAAGTGTCGCTGCTTGCCGTCATCATCGCGATCAGCGCCGTGCTGTCGGTCTCGACTGCCAACTTCTTCTCGCTCGGCAACGCCTTCGACCTGCTCAACATCAGCTCGGTCAACATCATCTTCGCCGTCGGACTGCTCGTAGTGCTGATCGCCGGTGGCATCGACATCTCCTTTGCCGTTGCCGCATCGGTGGTGCAGTACGGCACGGCGATCATGCTTGGCTGGATCGGTGGAGGCGGCTGGATTTCGGGCCTTTTGATCGCCGGCTCGCTCGGCATCCTGCTCGGCGCCATTAACGCCTTCCTGATCCATCGCTTCCGGGTGATCTCGATCGTTGCGACGATCTCCACCTTCAACATCTATTTCGGCCTGTTGATGTTCTTCACCAAGGGCGTGTCGATCTACGACCTGCCGGACTGGTTGACGGACCGCGTCATTCTGTTCGAGCACGAGATGCCGGATGGAACCTGGATCGAGATCACCCTGCCGGTTTTGGTGATGGTTCTTTGCGTCATCGCCACCTGGGTGCTGATCACCCGCACCACCACCGGCCGCCAGCTCTATGCCTTCGGCGACAATCCCGAGGGCGCGCGTCGCTTCGGCATCAATATCGGCGCCATGCAGTTCATCGCCTTCGGTTGGCTCGGGCTCATGGCCGGGATCGGCGGGCTCATCCAGGCGCACTACGCGCAGGAGGTGGTGCCGAACGCGCTTTATGGCCGCGAACTCGACGTGCTTGCAGCGGTCGTTCTCGGCGGCGCGCGGCTTGGCGGCGGCAAGGGCTCGGTGCTCGGCTGCGTGCTCGGCGTGCTCCTGATCTCGATCACTCAGAACGGCCTCAACCTGATGGGCGTCTCGCCCTTCGCCTTCAAGATGATCATCGGCGCCATCATCCTCGTGGCGATCACGCTCTCCAACACCCGCATCGAAAGGCTGTTGCCCTTCGTCAGCCAGAAAGGAGCCGGGCGATGAGCGCGATCGTCGACCGCGTGAAGACCCTCATCGGCCCGGAGATGGCCGGGCCGGGGCTGGCTTTTCTCGCCGTGATGCTGGTCTTCGGCATCGCCTCGCCGCAGTTCCTCAGCGCCGCCACCTTCGGCTCGGTCGCCTTCCAGCTTCCGGAGCTTGGCCTGCTGACGCTCGCCATGCTGTTGCCGATCCTGACCGGCGGGCTCAATCTCGCAATCACCTTCACGGCCAACATCGCTGGGCTGACGCTTGCCTGGGTGCTGCAGGCAAATGGCGGGGTGGAGGCGGGCCCCGGCGCCTTCCTGCTCGGTTCGGTGCTCGCCATTCTAGTTGGTGCGGCAAGCGGCGTGGTCATGGGGCTGGTGATCGCCTTTACCCGCGCGCATCCGATCCTCGTTTCGCTGTCGATGATGATCTTCCTGCGCGGCCTCGGCGAGTTCCTGACGCGTGGCGGCGACGTCTCGGGTTTTCCGGCCTTCCTTGGCCCGCTCGGCCACGGGTCGTTTCTCGGTGTGCCGATCCCGCTCATCGTCTTCATCGTCTGCGTGCTCGCCTGGCACGTGCTGCTCACCCGCACCAAGCTCGGCTTCAACACCTACATGATCGGCTCCAACCTCGAGGCGACGCGATATTCCGGCATCAACACTCGCAAGGTGATCGTGCTGGTCTATGCGCTTTCGGGCGCCATGTGTGCAATTGCCGGCATCATCATGCTGGCGCGCTTCAACTCCGTGCGCATCGGCCACGGCGAGAGCTACCTGTTGATCACGGTGCTCGCCTGCTTCCTCGGCGGCGTCAATCCGTTCGGCGGCTTCGGCCGGGTCATTCCAGTCTTCGTCGCGCTGGTGGTGCTGCAGCTTCTCTCTTCCGGCCTCAACCTCGTCGGCGCCAACCAGCATCTGGCGACTGCCGTCTGGGGGCTGCTGCTCGCCGGCGTCATGGTGCTGCGCTTCGTCGCCACCAAGTTCAAGATTTCATTTGTCAGAAAGGAAACATGACCATGCAGGGTTTTGGCGTCCATACGAGCATGTGGACCATGAATTGGGATCGTCCCGGTGCCGAGCGTGCCGTCGCGGCGGCGGTGAAATACGCCGTCGATTTCATCGAGATCCCGATGCTCAATCCGCCGGCGGTCGACACCGCCCACACCAAGGCGCTGCTTGAGAAAAACAAGCTGCGTGCGGTCTGCTCGCTCGGCCTGCCGGAGCGCGCCTGGGCGTCCGTTCGGCCGGATGCGGCGATCGAGCACCTGAAGGTGGCGATCGACAAGACGGCCGATCTCGGTGGTGAAGCGCTCTCCGGCGTGATCTACGGCGGCATCGGCGAGCGCACCGGCGTGCCGCCGACCGAGGCCGAATACGACAACATCGCCCGCGTGCTTCAGGCTGCCGCCAAACATGCCAAGACGCGCGGCATCGAGCTCGGGGTCGAGGCGGTCAATCGCTATGAGAACCACCTGATCAACACCGGTTGGCAGGCGGTCGACATGATCAAGCGGGTCGGCGCCGACAATGTCTTCGTGCATCTCGACACCTACCACATGAACATCGAGGAAAAAGGCATCGGCACTGGCATCCTCGATGCCCGCGACTTCATCAAATACATTCACCTGTCCGAAAGCGACCGCGGCACGCCCGGCTACGGCAACTGCGCCTGGGATGAGATTTTCGCGACGCTGGCCGCAATCGGCTTCAAGGGCGGTCTCGCGATGGAAAGCTTCATCAACATGCCGCCGGAAGTCGCCTATGGCCTCGCCGTCTGGCGGCCCGTCGCCAGGGACGAGGAGGAAGTGATGGGCGACGGCCTGCCGTTCCTCAGGAACAAGGCGAGGCAATACGGATTGATCTAGGCGGGCGCGCTTTAAGCACCGCCTCGATCAGGACGGAGGGTTGCAGCATGGCAGTTTCAGCGGGTGCGGACACGGGGACGGTTGCCGTCCTTGACGTCGGCAAGACCAATGTGAAGCTGAACGCGGTCACATCAGACGGTTTCGTCCTGGAAACGCTGAGCGTCGCCAACCCGGTGCTGCCAGGCCCACCCTGGCGGCATCACGATCTCGAAAGCCTCGGCGAATGGATCTTCACCAGTCTCGCCGATCTCGGTCGCCGCCATCCGCTGCAAACCTTCGTCGCCGCCGGTCACGGGTCCGGCGGCGTACTCGTTGGCGACGACCCGGATATGGCCGCCGGCGCGGCCCTGCCGATGATCGATTACGAGCAGCCGGTGCCGGAGAAAATCCAGCTCGGCTACGCGCCGCTCTCCGGCTCCTTCTTCGATCGCGGCAGCGCGACGATGCACAGCGCCACGCACCAGGCGCGCCAACTCTACTGGATGCAGGAGCATGCGCCAGAGTCGGTAGCGGCCGCGCGCTGGTATCTCGGCCTGCCGCAATATTGGGCGTGGCGGCTGTCGGGCGTTGCCGCATCCGAGGCGAGCCTGCTTGGCGCGCAATCGCATCTCTGGAATGTCGCCGACCGCCGCTTTGCGCCCATTGTCGGGACACGCGGCTGGCGGAGCCTGATGCCGGATTTTGCCGATGCCTGGCAGGTCCTCGGCTCCGCCCGTCCCGAGCTTGTCCGGCGCCACGGGTTGCCGGTAGGCTTGCGCGTGCTTGCGGGCGGCCACGACAGCAGCCTCAACCATTATCGCTATCACGCCGGCGGGCTCCTCGATTTCATCGTCGTTTCGACCGGGACCTGGATCGTCGGCTTTTCCGGCCGCACGGCCCTTGACCGGCTCGACGAGCACCGCGGCATGACGCTGAACAGCGACGTCTTCGGACGCCCTCTCGGTGGTGTGCTCACCATGGGCGGCCGCGAATTCTCCCATGTGGCGGGCCGCGAACCGCCGGACGCCGCGGTGCCTGACGACGTCGTTCTCGGCCTGATCGCCAAGCGCACCATGGCACTGCCGTCCTTTGGCGACGATGATGGCCTCTTTCCGGGAAGTGCCGGTCGCGGTCGTATCAGCGGGCCGCCGCCGGAAACGCCGATCGAACGCAAGGCGCTGGCGCTGCTCTATTGCGCGCTTCTAACGTCGGAGTGCGTGGAGGCGCTGGGGCCGGGGCCGCTGGTCGTGCTCGACGGAAGCTTCCTGCGCGATCCGCTCTATGCCCGCCTCGCCGCCGCACTCATGCCGAACCGGCGGGTGCGCTTCAATCTCGATGCCTATGGCGTGGCCTCCGGCGCCGCGCTGCTTGCAAATGAGGGCCGGCGCCAGCGCCCGGCGCCGCTTTCGCTCGCCGATCCCGGCGACGTGTCTCACCTCTCGCCTGCTGTCGCCGTCTATGCGTCGCAATGGCGAGCCCGCGCCCGGGCTGGGCACAACAATGGTTTCAGTCGCGACTTCGAAAGGACATATCGATGACCAAGGCCGACATTCTGTCGCTCCGCCGCGAGATGGTGGACATCTGCCGCCGCATGAACTCGAACGGTATCAACCAGGGCACGGCGGGCAATATTTCTGTTCGCACCGAGGCCGGTTTCCTGATCACCCCGTCATCGCTGCCCTATGAGACGATGCAGCCCGAAGACCTGGTCGAAATGGATTTCGACGGTACCTACGCAGGTCTTCGCCCGTCGTCGGAATGGCGTTTCCACCGCGACATCCTTCGGGAACGCACGGATATCAACGTCGTGCTGCACTGCCATTCGGTCTATGCGACCACGCTTGCCTGCCACCACAAGACCATCCCGAGTTTTCATTACATGACCGGCATCGCCGGCGGCACGACGATCCGCTGCGCGGAATATGCGACCTTCGGCACCCAGGCCCTGTCCGACAATGCGCTTGTCGCACTCAAGGACCGCACCGCCTGCCTGCTTGGCCAGCACGGCCAGATCTCGCTTGGCAAGACGCTCGAAGGCGCGCTTTGGCTCGCGATCGAGATCGAAACCCTGTCGCGCATGTATGTGCAGGCGCTGACGCTCGGCGAGCCGCCGGTTCTGCCCGACGACGAGATGGAACGCGTCATCGCCCAGATGCGCCGCATGAGCTACGGGCAGGCCCCGGATGACGAGGGCGTCAACGATCTCGCCCGCCCGCGCGAGGCGGTTTGAGGCCGTCCGGGGACGTGTCGCTGAAGAGCGTCGGTGCCACTTGAAACAATCGATTTTCAGGGGATGAAACTGCGCGCCTGTGCCCGGTGGCATCTCTGCCCCCATACTTCGCGGGTTTGCGAAATGGGGTGAATCAACTAATGCTCAGCCATGATGCAACGATATCTGAGTCGGAGATTCGGCACGTCGGAGAGACGGCTGCGCCCTGCACAAGCTTGGCGCGTGGCTGCAGCGTCGCTCGTGGCCGCGACCGTGCTGTCGGGCTGCAACACGCGCCAGGACGTCGGCACGCCGACCGGCAGCATCATGGTTCCCTCGGAAAACGCGCTGATCCTGCCGCCGCCCGGCGGACCTGCAGTGCTGAACGTCGTTGAACGGCGCAGCACCAACGCGATCGAGCAGGATATCTATCTTTACACCTCGGCGGCGACCCCGGGTCAGAACCTGCTGCGGGCCAAGTTCTTCGGCCCGATGAACGCCAAGTTCGACCAGCAGTCGCGATCGAACTATGCCGGCGTGCGCGACAACAAGATGATGGCTGAGGCGCGCCGGGCGCTGCCCGGCGTTTCGCTGTCGCTCAACCCATACTTCCTGCAGAACAATTACGGCCCGTTCGGCTATGCCTTCGGCCAGGGCCGAGGGAGCGACGCCTGCATCTTTGCCTGGCAGCAGATCCGCCAGGCGGAGAACCACCGCTCGCCGCTCAAGGGCTACGGCACGATTCAGGTGCGGCTGCGCTATTGCGCGGCAGGCGCCAGCGAGACCGAGCTTCTGGCCCCGGTCTACGGCTACACGATCACTGGCACCTTCGGCGATCCCGCCTGGAACCCCTATGGCGCCCCGCCGCCGCTGGAGGCGGGTCTCGGCCGAACCGGCAACCCGATTTATCGCAAGGAAGAAACGGCGACCGAGAGCGCGCCGGCAGTGGTCATCCGACGCCAGGCGCAGCCGGTGGCGCGACGCGAGGTCACCAGCGTCCCGGCCCGCGCCGAGCAGCCTGTTGTCGCGCCCACCGCGGTAACGTCGATCCCGGTTCCGCAACCGGACGGGACCGTCTCGGTGCCGCAGGCGCAGGCGGAAACCACGGCGAAAACCTTGCCGAACGTGATCGTGCCGGCTCCGGCATGCGCAGGGCAGCAGAGCGGAGGAGCCTGCCCTTAATCGACCGCTAACCATCCTTTGTTATGGGCTGGTGTCGGTAGGGGAGACTCGGTCGAATATGGGTCGGGCAATACCAGTGGCATGATGCCGAACGCTGGAAGGCAAATGTATGAGCAGGATCGGATCGGTTGCGGCTTGGGCGTTTTTTTCGCTTTGCGTGATGGCGGTCATCACGCTGCCGGTGAACCTCCAGACGCAGCTCATCGTCAGCGTTCTCATCGTTACCTTCATGGCCGTGCTCAAGCTTGCCAATGCCGGTGGCCGCTGGCGGCTGATCGCGCTGGCCTTCGGTACGGCAATCGTGCTGCGCTACGTCTACTGGCGCACGACGAGCACGCTGCCGCCGCTCAACCAGCTTGAAAACTTCATTCCGGGCTTCCTGCTCTATCTGGCTGAAATGTACAGCGTGATGATGCTGTCGCTCAGCCTGTTCGTGGTGGCGATGCCGTTGCCGCCGCGCAAAGCGAGCTCGATTTCTCCCGGCAAGTTTCCGAAGGTCGACGTCTTCGTGCCGTCTTACAACGAGGACGCGGGCCTGCTGGCCAATACGCTGGCGGCCGCCAAGGCGATGGATTATCCGGCCGACAAGCTGACGGTGTGGCTGCTCGACGACGGCGGCACGCTGCAGAAGCGCAATTCGGCAAACCTCGTCGAAGCGCAGCGCGCATCCGCCCGCAATGCCGAACTGCAGGCGCTTTGCGACGATCTGGGCGTGCGCTATCTCACCCGCGAGCGCAACGAGCACGCCAAGGCCGGCAACCTCAACAACGGCATGCTGCATTCCGACGGCGAGCTGATCGCGGTCTTCGACGCCGACCACGCGCCGGCGCGCGACTTTCTGCTGGAGACCGTCGGCTATTTCGAGCAGGATCCGAAGCTGTTCCTGGTGCAGACGCCGCACTTCTTCCTCAACCCGGACCCGCTCGAGCGCAACCTGCGCACTTTCGAGAAGATGCCGAGCGAGAACGAGATGTTCTACGGCATCATCCAGCGCGGTCTCGACAAGTGGAATGCCGCCTTCTTCTGCGGCTCGGCCGCCGTTCTGCGCCGCAAGGCGCTGGAGGATACCGAAGGCTTCAGCGGCATGAGCATCACCGAGGACTGCGAAACGGCGCTGGCGCTGCACGGACGCGGCTGGAACAGCATCTATGTCGACCGTCCGCTGATCGCCGGCCTGCAGCCGGCAACCTTCGCCAGCTTCATCGGCCAGCGCAGCCGCTGGGCGCAGGGCATGATGCAGATCCTCATCTTCCGCTTCCCGCTGTTCAAGGGCGGCCTGTCGATCCCGCAGCGGCTTTGCTACATGTCGTCGACGCTGTTCTGGTTGTTCCCGATCCCACGGACGATTTTCCTTTTCGCACCGCTCTTCTATCTGTTCTTCGACCTTGAGATCTTCACGGCGTCTGGCGGCGAGTTCCTCGCCTATACGCTGGCCTACATGGTCGTGAACCTGATGATGCAGAACTATCTCTACGGCTCGTTCCGCTGGCCCTGGATCTCCGAACTCTACGAGTTCGCCCAGACGGTGCATCTGCTGCCGGCGGTCATCTCGGTGCTGCTGCGGCCGAGCCGGCCGACCTTCAAGGTGACGGCAAAGGATGAATCGATCCTTGAAAGCCGGCTCTCCGAGATCGCACGGCCGTTCTTCGTCATCTTCGCGGTACTTTTCGTTGCCCTGCTGATGACGGTCTACCGGGTCTACACCGAGCCCTACAAGGCAGACGTGACGCTCGTCGTCGGCGGCTGGAACCTCCTGAACCTGATCATGGCCGGCTGCGTGCTCGGCGTCGTCTCGGAGCGCGGCGAACGGGCAGCCTCCCGGCGCGTCAAGGTCAGCCGCCGCTGCGAGTTCGGGGTCGCCGACAAATGGTATCCGGCAACGATCGAGGACGTTTCGGCCAACGGCGCGCGGGTCCAGGTCTATGGCATCGATGCATCGACGATGCCGACCGACACGGAGGGTGGCATCCGCTTCGAGCCCTACAGCGGCAGCGGCGGGGCCGAAACACTGCCCGTCGCAATCAGGAACAAGGAGATTGCCGGCGATATTACCGTCATCGGCTGCCGCTACCTGCCGCAGGTCGCCCGCCATCACGGCCTGGTCGCGGACCTTATCTTTGCCAATTCGCGGCAATGGAGCGAGTTTCAAAGCGCGCGGCGCGGTAATCCGGGCCTTGTGCGCGGAACACTCTGGTTCCTCTGGCTGGCGCTCTATCAGACGAGCCGCGGCATGATCTATTTCCTTCGCAGCCTGCGCGGCTCCGAGGCGCAGAAGGAAGGTGCTTGATGCTCAGGCGCCTCGTTCTCCCGGCCCTCTTGCTTGCCAGCCTTGCAACCGGCGCGTCCGCGCAGCCATCGCCCTTCGACATGTCCGGCGAGCGGCCGGCGGATGCCCCGATCCTGCAGCCGCCGGCAGATGCCGGAAGCAACACCGGGCCGTCCGAGCCCATCGTCACGCTCAAGCCGCCGGACGACTTCAAGCGCTTCATCATTCCGTTCAGCGCGTTGTCGCTGACCGGCGAGGTCGATGAACGCACCTGGTCCGTCTATCTGACGCCGGCACAGGCGCAATCTGCTGCCTCGCTCAACTTCGCCTATCAGAACGCGATCGTCGTTGCGCCGGAAGCGTCGACACTGTCGATCTTCGTCAACGGCGAGCTGGCCGGTGAAAAGGCGATCGGCTCGGCGGAGGCGGCCACGCTGCTGAGCTACGACCTGAAGCCCGGGCTGCTGCGTGCCGGTTCCAACGACATTCGCGTCAGGGTTCGCCAGCGCCACCGCACGGACTGCACGGTCGAATCGACCTATGAGCTGTGGACCGAGATCGCGCCGGAATCGGCCTTCATCCGCTTTGCCTCCGGCGACAGCGCGACGCTTTCCAGCCTCGACGACGTGCGCGCCGTCGGTCTCGATGCGCGCGGCCGGACACAGTTCAACCTGGTCGTTCCCGGCCTCCAGCAGCCGAGCCGTACTGCGGCGCTGATGCGGCTTGCGCAAGGTTTGGCGCTGCGCGGACAGATGCCCGCCCAGGAATTCGCTCTCAGCGAGACCATGCCTGAACTCGCAAAACCCGGGCAGATGACGGCACTCGTCGGCACGGCCGAGGAAGTGACGCCTTTCCTCGAACGCCCACCGGAAGGCGCGTCCAGCGGCCCGGTCGCCATGTTCGTGCGCGACGGCAAGACGAAGTCGTCGGTGCTGGTGATCAGCGGTCCGGACTGGTCCGCGGTGCAGGAGGCGATCGAGGGGATCACGCAGCCCATGGACCGCCCGAGCAACGTGCCGCGCGACGTGATCGCCACTGGGCGCTGGCAACTGCCGGAAACGCCGCTGGTCGTGACGCATGCGCGCCTGCGCTTCTCCGAACTCGGGGTCGAGACCAGCGAATTTACGGGCCGGCGCTTTCGCACGCGCTTTTCCGTCGCCGTGCCGTCGGACTTCTATGCCGATGCCTATGGCGATGCGACGCTTTTGCTCGACGCCGCCTACACGGAAGCCGTGCTTCCGGGCAGCCACATCGACATCTACATCAACGGCAACATCGCATCGACGATCCCGCTGAATTCGGCCAACGGCGACATTCTGCGCCACCTGCCGATCAAGGTAACGATGCGGCATTTCAAACCCGGTCCGAACCTGATCGAGATCGAGGCTGTGCTCTCCGCCGAGCCGGACAAGGCCTGCGCGCCGGGAACGCCTGCTTCCAACGATCCGCGCTTCGCGCTCTTCGATACGTCCGAACTGCGGATGCCGGATTTCGCGCGCATCGGCCGCCGGCCGAATATCGCCGCGATTTCGGGTGCTGCCGCCCCCTACCGCAGCGATAGTGCCGCGGTTCCGCTCTTCCTCGATCGTGCCGACGAAGACACGCTGTCGGCCGCCGCGACCTTCCTTGCCCGCCTGGCCGTTGCCGGCGGCAGGCCACTGCTGCTGGAGGTAATCACATCGCCGCTTGCAGCCGGCAGCCGCAATGCGATCTTCATCGGCGCCATGCCGCAGCTGCCGAAGACGGTGCTGACGCAGGTCGGTATCGACCCTGCCCGGCAGATGTCCTGGGGCAATGCGGAGGACACCGGCCGTCCTGACGATACGCAGAAAGCCATCGACGAGTGGCGCACGCGCCTGAGCGGCGGCGCTTGGCGCAACCAGGTCACGGGGTTCCAGACCTGGGTGAAGCAGGAGTTCGACATTTCGCTGAGTTCGCTGCGCATCCTGCCCGAAGCGCAAGCCGCCTATGTTCCGCCGGAAAGCGCCGGCCTGGTGATCGCGCAAGGGGCCAACCCGAGCGACGACGCGACCTGGACGCTGCTGACGGCGCCAACCGGCAAGCGTCTGCGCGAGGGCACGGCGGCGATCGCCGACGTCACGCGCTGGCAGCAGCTTGCCGGACGGGTCTCGGCCTATGAGCCGGCGACGGACAAGATCGAGGCGACGCCGGTCGCCGGCTTCGATTTCGTCCAGACGCAGCCGCCGTCGCTCACCAACTACCGCCTGATCTTTGCCAACTGGCTGTCCAGCAACATCATGGTCTATGCTCTGCTCTTGATCGTGCTGTCGGTGCTTCTGGGGCTGGCGACATCCTCGATGCTGACCCGCCTGGGGCGGCGCCAATGAGGTGGTGGACCGCGCTTCTCGCCGGATTGCTTGCGCTGCTGCTGCCTATGGCAGCCGGCGCCGACGAACAGGGGGGCTCGGTGAAGGCTGGCGAATGGGACCAGTACAAGGCGCGGTTCCTCGATTCCGGCGGTCGGATCATCGACGACGCCAATGGCAATGTCAGCCATAGCGAGGGTCAGGGCTATGGCCTCCTGCTCGCCGTGCTCGCCGAAAACCCGGCCGACTTCGCGCTGATCTGGTCGTTCACGCGCCGCGAACTGTTGCTGCGGGACGATGGACTGGCGGCCTGGAAGTGGAGTGCCACCGAAACACCGCACATTATCGACATCAACAATGCCACCGACGGCGATATCCTGATCGCCTATGCGCTGGTGCTTGCCGGTGAACGCTGGAAGCGGCAAGACTATCTGCAGGCGGCGTCGCGGATCGCCAAGGCTATCCTCGACAACACCCTGCTCGACCATGGCGGACGAACCTTGCTGTTGCCCGGCGTTACGGGCTTCGGCACGACCGATCGTCCCGATGGCCCGGTCGTCAATCCGTCCTATTGGATCTTCGAGGCTTTTCCGGCCCTTGATCGGGTGGCGCCGTCGCCGCGCTGGAAAGCGCTCTCGGATGACGGCCTGGTCTTGCTCAATGCTTTGCAATCGGGTCCGAGAAAGATGCCGGCCGACTGGGTCAGCCTGCGTACGATGCCGAAGCCGGCCCAGGGCTTTCCGGCCGAGTTCGGCTACAACGCCTTGCGCATCCCGCTCTACCTCGCCCGGGCCGACATGGGTGGCCGCGATCTGATGGCGCGGCTGCGGGCGGGAATGGCCGGCGACAACGACGCATTGGTCCTCAGCGACGTCTCCACGGGGGCGGTTCAAACCAGCCTCACGGACCCCGGTTATCGATTTGTTAACCATATTCTGGCCTGTGTCTTGGACAGGGTCCCGATACCCGACAGCGTCAAGGTGTTCAGCCCGACGCAATATTACCCTTCCACGCTGCACCTGTTGGGGTTGTCTTACGTGAGGGAGAAGCGTCCGGAGTGTCTATGAAGTCCTCAATCGTTGCCATTGCCGCTGTGATGACTACGGCGATCGGGGTTGCCGGACTGACCGATGGCGGCTTCTTGCGCCAGGACAACAAGAAACTCGGCAGCTTGGCCGGTGAGAGCCAGGAGGCGCCCGCCGTCGGCAGCAGCGCCGGCCAGAGCGCGCGCGGTGCCGCGCCGCAATTTACCGAGGTGGCCCAGGCCGACAGGCCGTCAGAGGCAACGCAAAGCGCAAGCAAGCCGCAGCCGGTCGTCGACGAATCGGCGCTTCGCTACTTTGCCGCCAAGGGCGACACGGCGCGCCTGCAGGCGGAAATCTCGCGCCTGCGCTCGCTTTATCCCGACTGGGTTCCGCCCGCCGATCCGCTGGCCGTGCCGCGCAACAACGATGTCGCGCTCGAAACCATGTGGCGGCTCTATTCTGAAGGCCGCTACGCCGAAGTGCGCAAGGCGATCGCCGAGCGTCAGGCGAAGGAGACTGCCTGGCAGCCGCCGGCGGACCTGCTTGAGCGCCTCAATGTGGCCGAGGCCCGCGCCCGGTTGGTGAACGCCTCCGAGCTCAAGCAGTATGAAACCGTGATTTCGATCGCCGCCAGCACGCCGAGCCTTCTGACCTGCTCGGAAGTCGATGTGCTCTGGCATGTGGCGCAGGCCTTTGCCGAGACCAAGCGGCCGGACCGGGCCCGCGACGCCTATCTCTATGTGCTGAAGAGCTGCGACGACGCGCCGGAACGCCTCGCGACCGTGCAGAAGGCTGCCGCGGTGCTGCCCTACGCGACGCTGCAGGATCTGCTCGCGCTGGAGCGCACCACGCCCGAGGGCGTGCCGGAGTTCGAAAGCATCCGCGACGATCTCGCCCGGCGCTTCGTTGCCGAAGGCGACGGAGACAAGACGCTCGCGGTTGATCCCAAGTATGTCCAGCGCGTCGAAAAGCTGGCGGAAACCGGCGGCACGGCAAGCGACGCATTGCTGCTCGGCTGGTATCAGCTGCGCCGCGACAACATGAGCGCCGCGGAGCAATGGTTCCGGCGCGCCCACGACAAGGAAGATAGCGCTTCGGCCGCGCAGGGCCTGGCACTGACGCTGATCGCGCGCAAGGCTCCGCTCGAGGCCGAGGCAGTCCTCTATCCGTGGCGCGACAGCTCGCCCGACGCGCTTGCGACCTATTTCGCGGCGACGGCCAATCTGCTGGCGATCGATCCGCCGGTCGCCCTCGATGCCGCCGTGCTGGCGCGGATCGCGCAGGAAACGACCAAGGCGCGCGAGCCGGCGACGGCCCAGCAGTTCGGCTGGTATGCGCGCGCCCTCAACCAGCCGGCAACCGCCGCACAATGGTTTGCAACGGCGCTGCGCTGGAAGCCGGACGATGAGCCGTCGGCCTATGGCCTCGCGCTCAGCCGCGACCAGTTGAACGACAAGGATGGCGTCGTCGAAATCCAGCGTTTGTGGTCGGGCCGCTCCGAACGCATCGCCCGGCTTGGCGAAGTCAAGGAGAAACTCGACGAAGTCAGCCGCGCGCCGCTTCCGACCGCCGAAGTGCAGCAGCGGACGCAACAGCAGTCGGCGGCGCGCACCACCGTCGTCACCGAGGTGGTCGAACAACCCGTCGCTCAGAGGCCGCGTATGGGCGGTGTTGTCCAGAAATCGGTGCGCAGCGGCGCCGGTTGCCGCACCACCATCAACCCTGCCGGCATGGCGCCGCAGGCGGCGCTCGCGCGCGGCTGGTGCCTGATGGACCTCAACCGTCCGCTGGAAGCCGCAGAAGCCTTCGAGGTCGCCTTGCAGGCACCTGCGTCGCAGACCCGCGAAGACGCTGCCTATGGCCAGAGCCTGGCCTATCTGCGCGCCGGCCTCACCAACAAGGCGGCGGTGTCGGCGACGAAGTCGACGCAGAGCCGCGGTCGGGTCGACGAGCTGCAGACGGCGATCCTTGCCGACCGCGCCATTGCCGCTTTCAATGCCAATCGCTACCGCGAGGCGATCTTGTTTCTCGATCAGCTCGGGCAGATTTCGCAGCGCCGCCAGGACCTGATGGTGCTGCGCGGCTACGCCTACATGAACCTCAAATACCACGCGGAAGCGCGGCGCATCTTCGAAGCGCTTGCCGCCACCGGCAATCGCGACGCGATGCAGGGTCTTGCGGCCGTCGACGCCAGCCAGGAAATCTGGCCGAACAAGAACTGATCGTCGATCCCGCGACGTCACGGAGCTCCTTGGCGCCATCTCGGGAATGGAACGCCAACCGTCGGACCGGCGCGAGGGTGCGCCAACCCGTTCGCGCACAGGATGCAATCGGCGGGCGCCTCCGGATTTGCATATCGTGCTTGGCTTTGCCCCTCTTTGGAAGGAAATTAGCGAAACGCGGTGCTATCGTCCGGCCATGTCGCGGCGTTGATATCATTGCATTCGCCGCGATCCGCGTAGAGGATGGAGCGTTATCGTCCGGCCGCTGTGGGAGGAGACCGCACTGGCCGGAACGGTGGGAGGATAGACATGTTTCAGGGCGGCTTGAGCTTCGCGCTTGGCGAGGACATCGACGCGTTGCGCGAGAGCGTGCGGCGCTTCGCAACGGACCGTATCGCGCCTTTGGCGGACGAGACCGATCGCAACAACGCCTTTCCGATGCCGCTCTGGCGCGAGATGGGCGAGCTTGGTCTGCTCGGCATCACTGCCGCCGAGGAGCACGGCGGCGCCGGCATGGGCTATCTCGCCCACTGCGTGGCGATGGAAGAGATCAGCCGCGCATCGGCCTCGATCGGCCTCAGCTATGGCGCGCATTCCAATCTCTGCGTCAACCAGATCAACCGCAACGGCAACGACGACCAGAAGGCGCGTTACCTGCCGAAGCTGATTTCCGGCGAGTATGTTGGCGCGCTGGCGATGTCGGAGCCCGGCGCCGGTTCCGACGTCGTATCGATGACGCTGAAGGCCGATAAGCGTGGCGACCGCTATGTGCTTAACGGCAACAAGATGTGGATCACCAACGGCCCGGATGCCGACGTGTTCGTCGTCTACGCCAAGACCGATCCGACCGCCGGCCCGCGCGGCATCACCGCCTTCCTCGTCGAGAAGGGCTATGCCGGCTTTTCGACCGGCCAGAAGCTCGACAAGCTCGGCATGCGCGGCTCCAACACCTGCGAGCTGATCTTCAAGGATTGCGAAGTGCCGGAAGAAAACGTGCTCGGCACCATCGGCGGCGGCGTGCGCGTTCTGATGTCGGGGCTCGACTATGAGCGCGTCGTGCTGTCGGCCGGGCCGCTCGGCATCATGGCCGCTTGCCTCGATGTGGTCGTCCCCTATCTGCATGAGCGCAAGCAGTTCGGCCAGGCGATCGGCGAGTTCCAGCTGATGCAGGGCAAGCTTGCCGACATGTATGTGACGGCGAATGCGGCGCGCGCCTATGTCTATGCGGTGGCAGCCGCCTGCGACCGCGGAGAGACGACGCGCAAGGATGCGGCTGGCTGCATTCTCTATGCGGCCGAAAAGGCGACGGCGCTGGCGCTCGAGGCAATCCAGGCGCTCGGCGGCAACGGCTATACCAACGACTACCCGGCGGGTCGCCTGCTGCGCGACGCCAAGCTCTATGAGATCGGCGCCGGCACCAGCGAGATCCGCCGCATGCTGATCGGGCGGGAGCTGTTTACCGAGACGCGGTAGCCGCCAACTAAAACGGCCGAACTCGATCGAAAGAGGACTTGATGACCGTTCTGAAATCTCACATTTCTCCGTCCTCCGATACGTTCAAGGCAAACCAGGCGGCCATGGCGGAGGCGATCGCGACTGTCGAAGACGCGGTGAAGGTGGCGGCCGCCGGTGGTGGCGACACGGCGCGCGAACGCCATGTCAGCCGCGGCAAGCTCCTGCCGCGCGATCGGGTCGCCAACCTCATCGATCCGGCGACGCCCTTCCTCGAAGTCGGCATGACGGCGGCGCACGGCATGTACAACGGCGACGCGCCGGCCGCCGGGCTGATCACCGGCATCGGCCGGGTGTCGGGCCGGGAATGCATGATCGTCTGCAACGATCCGACCGTCAAAGGCGGCACCTACTATCCGCTGACGGTGAAGAAGCACCTGCGCGCGCAGGAAATCGCCGCGGAAAACAGTCTGCCCTGCATCTACCTCGTCGATTCCGGTGGCGCCAACCTGCCGAACCAGGACGAGGTCTTTCCGGACCGGGATCACTTCGGCCGGATCTTCTATAACCAGGCCAACATGTCGGCTGCCGGCATCCCGCAGATCGCCGTGGTCATGGGCTCGTGCACGGCGGGTGGCGCCTATGTACCGGCCATGTCGGACGAGACGATCATCGTCGAAGGCCAGGGCACGATCTTTCTCGCCGGGCCGCCGCTCGTGCGCGCCGCGACAGGCGAGGTCGTCTCGGCGGAGGACCTCGGCGGCGCCGACGTGCACACGCGCCTCTCCGGTGTGGCCGATCATCTGGCGCGCGACGACGCCCATGCGCTGGCGCTTGCCCGCCGGGCTGTTTCGGCGCTCAACCGGCATAAGCCTTTGACGGTCGAGCTCGCGACACCGGAGCCGCCGCTCTACGATCCGCAGGAGATCGCCGGCATCGTACCGTCCGATCTGCGCACGCCCTATGATATCCGCGAGGTGATCGCCCGCACCGTCGACGGTTCGCGCTTCGACGAGTTCAAGGCGCGCTACGGCACGACGCTTGTCTGCGGCTTTGCCCATGTGCACGGCATTCCGGTCGGCATCATCGCCAACAATGGCGTGCTGTTTTCGGAATCGGCATTGAAAGGCGCGCATTTCGTCGAGCTCTGCGCTCAGCGCAAGATCCCGCTGGTCTTCCTGCAGAACATCACCGGCTTCATGGTCGGGCGGAAATATGAAACCGAAGGCATCGCCAAGCATGGGGCCAAGCTTGTGACGGCGGTGGCGACGGCGCGGGTGCCGAAGGTGACGATGCTGGTCGGCGGCTCGTTCGGGGCCGGTAATTACGGCATGTGCGGCCGGGCGTTTTCGCCGCGGTTCCTGTGGACCTGGCCGAACAGCCGCATCTCCGTCATGGGCGGCGAACAGGCGGCCGGCGTGTTGACGACCGTTCGCAGCGAAGCGCTGAAACGGGCCGGCACGCCGTGGAACGACGAGGACGAGGCGCGTTTCCGCCAGCCCATCCTCGATCTCTTCGAGCGCCAGAGCCATCCGCTCTATGCCTCGGCCAGACTTTGGGACGACGGCGTCGTCGATCCGCGCAAGACGCGCGACGTGCTCGGCCTGTCGCTGTCGGCGGCGCTGAATGCGCCGATCGAAGACACGCGCTTCGGCCTCTTCAGGATGTAGGAACACCGTCATGAAACGCGACAACATCAATGCCCCGAACGCACCGCAGCCGCGCGGCGGCTATTCGCAGGCCGTTCGCCTGGAGAATTTCGAACGTCTGCTCTTCGTCAGCGGGCAGGTGCCGCTGACGCCTGAAGACGCGCTGCCGGAGGGTTTCGAGGCGCAGGCCCGCCAGGTCTGGGCCAACATCGACGCGCAATTGGCCGCGGCGGGCATGGCCAAGGCCGATATCGTCAAGGTGACGGTGCTGCTTGCCGATCGGCAATACGCCATGGCCAACCGCGCGGCCCGCGCCGAATATCTCGGTCCGCTCGCACCAGCGATGACAGTTGCGATCGCCGGCATCTTCGATGCCGGCTGGTTGCTCGAAATCGATGTGATTGCAGCGCAATAGGGCCAGGAGATGCCGATGTTTTCCAAACTCCTGATTGCCAATCGCGGTGAGATCGCCTGCCGGGTGATCCGCACCGCCAAGCGCCTCGGCGTCCGCACGGTCGCCGTCTACTCCGATGCCGATGTCGGCGCGCTGCATGTGGCGCTTGCCGACGAGGCGATCCGCATCGGCCCGGCGCCGGCGCTCGACAGCTACCTTGTGGCCGAACGCATCATCGCGGCGGCGCACTCCGTCGGCGCGGACGCCATTCATCCCGGCTATGGCTTCCTGTCGGAGAACGCCGACTTTGCCGAAGCCGTGGAGGCGGCCGGCATCACCTTCGTCGGACCGTCGGCGTCCGCCATTCGCGCCATGGGGCTGAAGGATGCCGCCAAGGCGCTGATGGAGCAATCCGGCGTGCCCGTGGTTCCCGGCTATCACGGCGAGACGCAGGATCCGGATTTCCTTGCCGGGGAAGCGGCGAACATCGGCTATCCCGTGCTGATCAAGGCGCGCGCCGGCGGCGGCGGCAAGGGCATGCGGCGGGTCGACAGTGCCGCCGATTTTCCGGCGGCACTGGAAGCGGCGCGTCGCGAGGCGGAAGCGGCCTTCGGCGACGGCGCGGTGCTGATCGAGAAGTATCTGACGAAGCCGCGCCACATCGAGGTGCAGGTCTTCGGTGATCGGCACGGCAACATCCTGCACCTTTACGAGCGCGACTGCTCGCTGCAGCGCCGCCACCAGAAGGTGATCGAGGAAGCGCCGGCGCCAGGCATGACTGCGGAAGTGCGGCGCGCCATGGGTGATGCGGCCGTTCGCGCGGCGCAGGCGATCGGCTATGTCGGGGCGGGCACCGTCGAATTCATCGCCGACGTGACCGACGGGCTCTGGCCGGACCAGTTCTACTTCATGGAAATGAACACTCGGCTGCAGGTGGAGCATCCGGTCACAGAGGCGATCACCGGCATCGACCTCGTCGAGTGGCAACTACGCGCTGCAGCCGGTGAAGCACTGCCAAAACGCCAAAGCGAGATCGCCATCGACGGCTGGGCCTTTGAGGCCCGCATCTATGCGGAAGACCCATCGCGCGGTTTCCTGCCGGCGACCGGGCAACTGACGACCTTGAGCTTTCCGGAGGAGAGCGTCCGCGTCGATGCCGGCGTCCGGCAGGGAGACAGGATCACGCCGTTCTACGATCCGTTGATCGCGAAGCTGATCGTCCATGGGCCAAACCGGTCGACGGCGCTGGCTAGGCTCGAGAACGCGCTCAGGGCTTGCCGCATCGGTGGCACGGTCACCAACCTCGATTTTCTGGCCCGCCTGGCGGCTGAACCGGATTTTCGCGCCGGGCACCCGGATACCGGCTTGATCGACCGCTCGATCGACCGGCTTTCGGCGTCGCCGGTGCCAAACGACGCGGCGCTTGCGCTTGCGGCCATCATTTCGACCGGAGCCCTGCAGCCGGACGGGTCGGCCGATCCCTGGTCTTCGCTCGGCCACTGGCAGATCTGGGGTGACGCCAACCGCAACATCGCGATCGAGCATCTGGGCGGACGGACGACCGTGGCGCTGGCTGCGCGTGGCCGGGATCAGTTCGCCGTTCACACCGGGACGGCGGCGTTGCCGGTCGTGATCCTCAGTCGCTCGGCCGATGGCGCCCGTGCGGAAATCGCCGGGGCGCAGCAGGAGTTCCGCTTCCTGCGCGAAGGCGAGCAGATCACGCTGTTCCTGAATGGTGAGACCTATGTGCTTCGTTTGCCGGACGCGCTTGGTGCGGGCCATTCCAGCGAGGTCGCCGATGACGCGGTGTCGGCGCCGATGCCCGGCATCGTCAAGCTGATCCGGGTTCGCCCCGGTGATGCCGTCGAGAAGGGCCAGGCGCTTGCCGTCATGGAAGCGATGAAGATGGAGCTGACGCTGTCGGCGTCGCGGGCTGGCGTGGTCGAGAACGTGCTGGTCAGCGAAGGCGAGCAGGTGACTGCCGGCGCCGTGCTGGTGATGCTCCAGCCGGAGAGCGCGGAATGAGCGGAGCGGCGGCGCAGCATGTGACGATCGTCGAGATGGCGCCGCGCGACGGGCTGCAGAACGAAAGCACGCTCGTCTCAACAAGCGACAAGATCCGCCTCGTCGATATGCTCTCCGACTGCGGCTACGAGCGGATCGAGGTGACGAGCTTCGTCAGCCCGAAATGGGTGCCGCAGATGGCCGATGCGGCCGAGGTCATGGCCGGCATCCGCAGGCGAGCCGGGACGCGCTACGCGGTGCTGACGCCCAACTTGCGTGGGCTTGAAGCCGCCATCGAAGCTGGTGCCGACGAGGTGGCGATCTTCGCCTCCGCGTCCGAAACCTTCTCGCAAAAAAACATCAATTGCTCGATCGCCGAAAGCATCGGGCGCTTTCGACCGGTTGCCGAACTGTGCCGCGAACGCGGGCTATTGCTACGCGGCTATGTCAGTTGCGTCGTCGAATGCCCTTATGAGGGTGCGATAGCGCCGGCCAGCGCCGCCCGCGTTGCCGGTCTGCTCAACGATCTCGGCTGCTATGAGATCAGTCTCGGCGACACCATCGGCCGCGGTACGCCAGAGGCCGTGGATGCGATGTTGGCCACGGTGCTGGAACGCATTCCGGCCAACCGGCTCGCCGGGCATTTTCACGACACATCCGGCCGCGCGCTCGATAACATTGCCGTGGCGCTCGACCGCGGCCTCAGGGTCTTCGACGCTTCGGCTGGCGGCCTTGGCGGCTGCCCCTATGCGCCGGGTGCTGCCGGCAATGTCGATACGCTCGCCGTCAACGCCTTCGTCACGGCCAAGGGTTTTTCGACCGGGCTCGACGCAGCGAAGCTCGAACAGGCGGCCGCTTTCGCGCGCACCTTGAGGACGGGATCATGACCTTCGAAACGATCCGGATCGAAACCGATGCGCGCGGTGTCGCGCGGCTGACGCTGGCGCTGCCGCAGAAGCACAACGCGCTCTCGGCGCGGATGATCGGCGAATTGACCTCGGCGGCAGAACAGCTTTCGGCCGACCGTTCGGTCCGCGTGGTTGTCCTTGAGGGTGAAGGCCGCAGCTTCTGCGCCGGAGGCGATCTTGGCTGGATGCGCGAACAGTTCGATGCGGACAGGGCGACCCGCATTGCCGAGGCGACACGGCTGGCGATGATGTTCAAGGCGCTGAACGAGATCGCAAAACCCGTGATCGGCCGCCTGCATGGCAATGCCTTTGGCGGCGGCGTTGGCCTGATGAGCATCTGCGATGCGGCGGTTGCCTCGGCCGACGCAAAGTTCGGTTTGACCGAGACGCGCCTCGGCCTGATCCCGGCAACCATCAGCCCCTATGTCGTCGCCCGCATCGGCGAGGGCAAGGCGCGGCCACTGTTCATGTCCGCCAGGCTTTTCGGTGCGGAGGAGGCGCGCGCCTTGGGGCTCGCCACCACCGTCGTTGCCGCCGACGCACTGGAGGCGGCGATTGAAGCGGAAATCGAGCCCTATCTGGCGGTCGCGCCGGAAGCCACCGGCCGGGCCAAACGGCTGGCCCGTTCACTTGGGGCCCCGATCACCGAAGAGACCATTGCCGCGACGATCGAACAGCTTGCCGACTGCTGGGAATCCGATGAAGCGCGTGAGGGTGTCGGCGCCTTCTTCGACAAGCGCGAGCCCGCCTGGCGGCAATAGGCTTCCTTGATTTGGGCATGTTTTGATCTTATTTTGATAGCGCAATGATCAAAACAAGCGCGGATCGTGTCATGGCTGCTGTCGGTCTCAATATCTCCACCGCCCATTACGGCGAAAACCACTCGTCCTTTCTGTCCGCTCGGCTGGTTGCCGATCGGCTCGGCGTGACGCTTGCGGAACTGGCGAAGCTGATCGGTGTCGCGCGCAACACGCTGACGGCGAAGTCGAGTGCCCGCAAGGTCGATGCGGCCTTGAGCAGCGTCGTCCGTATCCTCGCCATGGCCGGCGAAATGGCGGGCGACGACAGTCGCGCCGTCATCTGGTTCAAGCACCAGCCGATCCCCGGCTGGGCCGGGAAGACCGCCTATGACCTCGTTGGCGAGGGCAAGGCCGACAAGGTGCTCGCTTATCTCGAAGCCGTGCGTTCCGGTGTCTACGCCTGATGGCGGTTGACGAGCCGGTGCGCCTCTGGCGCGCCTATGTGCCGCGCTGGGCGCATGCGCCGCTTTCGGGCGAAGGGGCAGGGCGATATGGTGGGCGGTGGAATCCCGTGGGAACGCCGACAATTTATGCCGCCCGCGAGCTCTCGACCGCCTGGGCCGAATACAATCAGGGTTTCGTCCAGCACCCGGCGCTGATCGCCCAGCTTGAACTACGTTATGCCCGTCTTGCCGATCTGACGGCGCCGGAGATTCTTTCCGACCTCGGCCTCACGGAAGACATCCATCGTTGCGAATGGCGCGATGCGCTCGATCGCGGCCTCGTGCCGGAAACGCATCGCCTGCAACTGACGCTGAGCGACCGAGACTTCGATGGCCTGATCTATCCGTCCTTCATGTCACCCGGCGGAACCTGCGTCGCGCTCTGGCGCTGGAATGCGGGCGAGGGGGCCGAGTTGAAGGTGATTGATCCCGATGGGCGCCTGCCGAAAAATCCGGCCTCCTGGCTCTGAACCCAGTTGTTGCGAAGGGTTGTCTCCGGGATTGGTCCTTCTATAGTCGTGGTCTCAGATCACCTTGCCCGGATTGAGGATGCCGTTCGGGTCCAGCGCCTGCTTGATCCGCCGCATGAGTTCGAGTTCGGACGGACTGCGCGAATGGTCGAGGAAATCGCGTTTCAGCGTGCCGATCCCATGTTCGGCCGAGATCGACCCTTTGTAGCGCCGGACGATTTCATAGACGACGCCGTCGACGATATGCGGGGTGTCCGCGTCGCCGTTCGGTTCCGAAAAGGCGATATGCAGGTTGCTGTCGGCGACATGGCCGAAGAAGGAGACATGGGCTGCCGGGAACCGGGCGGATAGAGCCTCACCGCATTCCGCGGCGAAGCGGCCGATATCGCCGATCGGCAGGCTGACGTCGAGGTTGACGAGATCAGGCAACTGGCTGTCCATCGCGTGGCCTTCGCGCACGCTCCAGAAAGAACGGCTTTCCTTCTCCGACTGGGCGATCAGCGCATCGGCAATGATGCCATCTTCAAGCGCTTCGCCGAGAAAGGCCTCAAAGCCGTCACGCTCGCCGGCATCACCGAGCAGATCCTGCTCGACGATCACCGCGAAGGCCGGGATTTCTTCAAAGAGCTTCAGCTTCTCCGCTTCGGCATTGAAGCGGAAATAGCTTTCCCACATAGCCTCGAAAGCCGAGAGGCCGGGAAGGCCGCGCTGACACCGCGCGAGGAACGAAACCACGGCTTCGTAGCTTTCGAGTGCACAAAGCGCCGTCAGCCGGCCGGCGGGCAGTGGCCGCAGCCGCAGGACTGCGCGGGTGATCACGCCGAGTGTTCCCTCCGAGCCAATGAAGAATTGCCGGAGGTCGTAGCCGGTGTTGTTCTTGATCATCTTGTTCAGCGACGAGATGATTGTGCCGTCGGCAAGTACCGCTTCGAGACCGAGGACGTTGTCGCGCGTCACACCATAGCGCAGCACCCGGATGCCGCCGGCATTGGTAGCGAGGTTGCCGCCAATCTGGCAGGAGCCACGGGCGCCAAGATCGATGGGCAGCAGGAAACCGGCGTCTTCGGCGGCGCGCTGAGCTACCTCGAGCGCGGTGCCGGCCCGCACGGTCATGGTGCCGGCTTGGGGGTCGATCTCTTCGATGCCGGCAAAGCGTTCGAGCGAAATCACCACAGCGTCACCGCCGGCATTGGCGCCGCCGGCAAGTCCGGTCAGGCCGCCTTGAACGACGACCGTTTGGCCGTTCTCGTTGCAAAGCCGGAGAGCCGTGGCAATCTCTTCGCTGCTTGTCGGGCGGATCACGGCCTTCGGCAGCTCACGGCCGGTCAGGCTGGCATCGCTGCGATGGCGTTCGCCGATTTCGGTGCCGGTGAGCACGATGTCGCCGAGGGCTTGTTTCAGGTCGTCGACGATCGTCATGCGCTTCTCCCGTTTCCGCAGCCATTGTCGGCAGCGGGCGTCCCTGCTTAGCGCATATCGAGGCAAACCGATATCCGCGCGGCGACGCTGCCGTTTGCCGGCGCGCCTGCACACTCGGCACGACAAGAGGGGCGAAACTGGACTGGGGCGCGCGACCGGTCAGCTGCCGGTGCGAGCCAGTTCGAACGGTTCGGCCGTCTCGACCTCGGCCGGCGCCTGCGGCGTTGTCGGCGTTGTGGCGGTCTTGGGCTGTTCCTCCCTGAACAGTTTCCACTTTGTCGGCCGGAAGGCGATGCGACTGTGGTCGCCGGCGGCGGCCCGTTCGGGGGAGAGTTCGATCTCGACATGCGGATGGTTGCGGCCAAGGTCGAGTTCGAGATGGCGGGTGCCGGCAACCCGGCGGCTGGCGGCAACCAGACCGGCGAGACAACCGCCGCAGCCGTCGATCAGTTCGATGTCGTGCGGGCGGAAGTGCAGTTTTGCCGGACCGTCGGGCTCGGATGGCGCGCGCAAGCCGATCGGCCGATCCTCGAACCAGATCTCGCCGTTCTGCAGCGTGACCGACAGGCAGTTCGACTGGCCGATGAAGCCGTAGACGAAGGGCGAGACCGGATGGTCGTAGATCTCGTCGGGGGTGCCGACCTGCTCGATCACGCCCTTGCTCATGACGACGACGCGGTCGGCGAGTTCCAGCGCTTCGTCCTGGTCGTGGGTGACGAAGATGGTGGTGTGGCCGGTGCGGTCGTGAATGTCGCGCAGCCACTTGCGCAGCTCTTTGCGCACCTGCGCATCGAGCGCGCCGAAGGGTTCGTCGAGCAGAAGCACGTTCGGTTCCACCGCCATGGCGCGGGCGAGCGCCACGCGCTGGCGCTGGCCGCCCGAAAGCTGGGCCGGATAGCGCTTGTCGAGACCGGAGAGCTGCACGAGGTCGAGAAGATCGAGGGCGCGCTTGCGGATTTCTGCGGCCGGCGGCCGGCGGTTGGCGGGCCGCACCTTCAGGCCGAAGGCGACGTTGTCGAGCACGGTCATGTGGCGGAACAGGGCATAGTGCTGGAAGACGAAGCCGATGTTGCGCTCCTGCACGGTCTTTTGCGAGGCATCCTCGTTGCCGAAGAAGATCGTGCCTTCGGTCGGGCTTTCGAGACCGGCCACGAGCCTGAGCAGCGTCGTCTTGCCGGAGCCGGAGGGGCCGAGCAGCGCGATCAGCTCGCCGGAGCGGATGTTAAGCGAGACGTCGTCGAGCGCCGGGAAGCGGCCGAATTCCTTGCGGATGTTGTGAACGCGCACGTCCATGGCGATACCTTTCGAATGCTGGTCAGTGTCTGCGGCTGGCGGCGATCTCGGCGCTGTAGCGGATCTCCAGCGCCGTCTTCAAAATCAGGGTGATCAGCGCCAGCAGCGCCAGCAACGCCGCCACCGCGAACGCGGCGACGAAGTTGTATTCATTATAGAGGATTTCCACCTGCAACGGCATGGTGTTGGTCTCGCCGCGGATATGGCCGGACACGACCGAGACGGCGCCGAACTCGCCCATGGCACGGGCGTTGCATAAGAGCACGCCGTAAAGCAGCCCCCATTTGATGTTGGGCAGCGTCACATGCCAGAAGGTCTGCCAGCCGGACGCCCCCAAGGAAAGTGCTGCTTCCTCGTCGCTCGATCCCTGTTCCTGCATCAACGGGATCAACTCGCGGGCAACGAAGGGGAAGGTGACGAAGACGGTGGCGAGCACCAAGCCGGGCACGGCAAACAGGATCTGGATGCCGTGGCTCTGCAGCCAGGGGCCAAGCAGGCTGTGCGAGCCGAACAGAAGCACGAAGACGAGGCCGGAGATAACCGGCGAGACCGAGAACGGCAGGTCGATCAAGGTCGTCAGAAACGCCTTGCCCTTGAACTCGAACTTGGCGATCGCCCAGGCGGCGGCGACGCCGAAGACGAGGTTGAGCGGCACGGCGATGGCAGCGACGATCAGCGTCAGGCGGATGGCGGAAAACGTCTCGGCATCGCCAAGCGCCAGCACGAATTCGGTCACGCCCTTGCGCAGCGCCTCGGTAAAGACGGCGGCGAGCGGCAGAAGCAGAAACAGCGCGACGAAGGCAAGGGCCGTGATCGTCAGCGTCAGCCGGGCAAAACGGCTTTCGGAGGTGGCGGCGGCCAGTTCCGGCAGCGCCGGCTTCGGGCCGGAGGCCGGACTGAGACCGGGACTGGGTGCCGAAGCGGCGGTCAGATCATGCGACATAGACATATCTCCGCCGGCTCCAGGCCTGGATCGAGTTGATGAGGAGCAGCATGGCAAAGGAGATCGCCAGCATGACCGCGGCAATGGCAGTCGCTGCCGCATAGTTGAACTCTTCGAGCCTGATGACGATCAGAAGCGGGGCGATCTCGGAGACGTAGGGCAGGTTGCCGGCGATGAAGATGACCGAGCCGTATTCGCCGACGCCACGGGCAAAGGCGAGCGCAAAGCCGGTGAGGCCGGCCGGCAGCAACCCCGGCAGAAGCACCCGGCTGATCGTCTGGAAGCGGCTGGCGCCGAGCGTGGCTGCGGCTTCCTCCACCTCCTTGTCGATCTCTTCCATGATCGGCTGCACGGTCCGGACGACGAAGGGCAGGCCGACGAAGATCAGCGCGATGACGATGCCGGCGGGGGTGAAGGCGATCTTGATCCCGAGCGGCTCGAGGAACTGGCCGATCCAGCCGTTCGGGGCATAAAGCGTCGTCAGCGCGATGCCGGCAACGGCGGTCGGCAGCGCAAAGGGCAGGTCGACCATGGCGTCGATCACGCGCTTGCCGGGAAAGCGATACCGCACCAGCACCCAGGCGAGGATGACACCGAAGACGAGGTTGATGATCGCCGCGATGAAGGCCGTGCCAAACGAGATCTTCAGGGCATTGAGCGTGCGTTGGTCGAGCGCCAGCTCAAAGAACTTGGACCAGCCGAGACCGCTGGCGCGAAACACCAGGCCCGACAACGGGATCAACACGATCAGAACCAGCCAGCTCAGCGTGATCCCGAGCGACAATCCAAATCCAGGCAAAACACTCGGCTGGCGAAATCGCCAGGGTGCAGTCTTCGTCGCATCCGTCAATGGCACTACCTTTGCAGTCTTTACGCGGCACGATGAAACGCGCTTCGCTTCGAGTGTTCGGCCCGGCGCGAAGCAGGACGCGCAACCGGGCTTGCCGGCTGCGCGCGCAGTTCAGGTTTTATTGGCCCGGCTTGTAGAGCTGGTCGAAGACACCGCCGTCGCCGAAGAACTTCGGCTGGGCTTCCTTCCAGCCGCCAAAGTCCTCAATGGTGACGAGCTTCAGCTCGCCGAACCGCTTGATATCAGCCGGATCGGCGGCCGCCGGCTTGAACGGCCGGTAGTAGTGCTTGGCGGCGATCTTCTGGCCGGCATCGCTGTAGAGGTAGCCGAGATAGGCTTCCGCCACCTTGCGGGTGCCCTTGGCGTCGACATTGCCGTCGACGAGGGCCACCGGCGGTTCAGCCTTGATCGAGATCGACGGCGTGACGATCTCGAACTTGTCGGGGCCGAGTTCCTCGAGCGACAGATAGGCTTCGTTTTCCCAGGCGAGCAGCACGTCGCCGAGGCCACGCTGGACGAAGGTCGTCGTCGAACCACGCGCACCGGTGTCGAGCACCGGCACGTGCTTGAAGAGCTCCGTCACGTATTCCTGGGCTTTCGCTTCGTCACCTCCATTGGCGGCGCGGCCATAGGCCCAGGCAGCGAGGAAGTTCCAGCGCGCGCCGCCCGAGGTCTTCGGGTTGGGCGTGATCACCTGGATGTCCGGCTTCACCAGGTCGCCCCAATCCTTGATGCCCTTGGGGTTGCCCTTGCGCACCAGGAAGACGATCGTCGACGTATAGGGCGCGCTGTTGTTCTCGAACTTCGTCTTCCAGTCCGCCGGGATCTTGCCGGTTTCCTTGGCGATCGCATCGATGTCGGCTTCGAGCGCGAGCGTCACGACGTCGGCCTGCAGGCCGTCGATCACCGAGCGCGCCTGCTTGCCCGAGCCGCCGTGCGACGTCTGGATCGTCACGGTCTCGCCGGTGTCGGCCTTCCACGTCTCGGCGAAGGCAGCATTGAAGTCCTTGTAAAGTTCACGTGTCGGGTCATAGGACACGTTCAAGATCGTCGTGTCGGCAAACGCTACACTCGCGGCACCGAGCTGCAGGCCTCCGAGCACGATTGCCAGTCCCACCATTCCGGTAATTCGTCCAAAGACCATTTCGACCTCCATTGGTTACCAGATAAAACTATCAATTTTGTCGACTGCTACAACGTAAACCGATGATGCCAGAGGCAGCTATGGGGAAATGTCCTATCGTTTTGTCGGGCTTTTCGGGAACGGTTTGCCCGCAACCACGCCGGCGGCGGTGCCAACCATCGACAGATAACATGGGAAGCGCGCCGCGGCTGTCCAGTGGGCCGGCGTCGATTCTACCGTCCGGCGCCTCGGGTGCGGAAGGGCACAGGAGATGTGTTCGGCAGCAAGACCGATGGCGATGAACGGCGAATCTGTCAGGCGAAACGCTTCAATTCAGCGCTGTTCGTTTTCGATTGGAGGCGCCTAGAGAACGTGGCCGCGCGCTACTACCGGCCACACATCCTTCAATTTGTCGCCTTCGACGATATGGATGGCGTCCACCATGTTGGTGACGACGCAGGCGTGGTTCGGCACGATCCTCAGCTGGTCGCCGACATTGAGCCCGATCGGGCCGTCGGTGACGAGGCGGCCGTGTTCCTCCGACAGCTGGTCGATGCGGATGTCGTCGCGGCCAAGCACGTGGCCGTAGCCGGTGAGGCCGAGCAGGTCCGAGGTCAGCACCTTGCTGCCGGCATCGATGATGGCGCGGTTTTCGGACGGAACGGATACGACGGTCGCCAGCACCGTGAGCGCGCACTCGTCCCAGCCGGCGACGCCGCGCGCAACCAGCGAGCGGTCGTTATAGATATAGGTGCCCGGTCGGTACTCGCTCGCGACCGGTGCACCGTCGGCACGCATCATGCTCGGCGTGCCGCCGGAGGTAATCGCCGGCACGGCAATGCCGTCGGCTTCGATCAGCTGCTTCGCCTCGCTCATGAAGGCCTGGACCTTCGCCTCGCCGTTGACGGGCGGATAGGTCATCAGGCCGCCGAAGACGAGCCCCTTTGCCTCTTCGATCCGGCGGGCGAGTTTGGCGGCTTCCGCCGGGGAGCCGACGCCGCAGCGATCGGCGCCGGTGTTGCATTCGACGAACACGCGCAGCGGCTTGTCCTTGCCGGCGAAATAGCCGGCGAGCCCGTCGATGACCGTTTCGCTGTCGGCGACGACCGCGAGCGAAACGCGGTCATTGAGCCGCTCCAGCCGCGCCATCTTGGCGTCGCCGAGAATATTGTAGGTGATCAGAACGTCCCTGATCCGCTCGCTGCCCGCAACCATCGCCTCCGCCTCGGTGACCTTCTGGCAGGTGATGCCGATGGCGCCGGCTTGAAGCTGAAGCTCGGCCATCTGCGGCAGCTTGTGCGTCTTGATGTGCGGGCGGACGCGAATGCCGTGCTCATCCGCATAGGCCTGAAAGCGCTCGATGTTGCGCTTGGCAATTTCAAGATCGACGAGAACGGCCGGGGTTTCGATCGGCAGGGGCATCGCGACTCAACTCCTCTTGGGCGGCGCAGGATCGGGGCGAAACTACCTCAACTGCCCTTGACAAGATATGACTGCGGGCCTTTGATACGTCAATCCATTATTCAAGATTATAATGCATAGTTATAGAATAATGGTGAGGAGGCTAAAAAAGGGAGGAATGAAATGAGCAAGACCGTTTTTGCAGCGGCTGCCATCGCAGTCATGGCTATGGCCGGTACGGCCGCGGCCCAGGAACCGGCGAGCAAGCTGGACGAAGTGATCGCCCGCGGCCATCTGGTCATGGGCACCGGCAGCACCAATGCGCCGTGGCATTTCAAGAGCGCCGACGACAAGCTGCAGGGCTTTGATGTCGACATGGGCCGCATCATCGCCAAGGCGCTGTTCGGCGATCCGGAAAAGATCGAGTTCGTCAACCAGTCGTCCGACGCCCGCATTCCGAACATCACCACCAACAAGGTGGATATTACCTGCCAGTTCATGACGGTGACCGGTGAGCGCGCGCAGCAGATCGCCTTCACCATTCCCTATTATCGCGAGGGCGTGGGCCTGATGCTGAAGGCCGACGGCAAATATGCCGATTACGCCGCGCTCAAGGCCGCCGGCTCGTCCGTCACCGTATCCGTGCTGCAGAACGTCTATGCCGAGGCGATGGTGCATGCCGCCTTGCCGGAAGCGACGGTCGACCAGTACGAATCCGTCGACCTCATCTATCAGGCGCTGGAATCCGGACGCGCCGACACCGTCGCCACCGACCAGTCGTCGCTCGCCTGGTACATGACCCAGAACCCCAACCGCTACAAGGATGCCGGCTACGGCTGGAACCCGCAGACCTACGCCTGCGGCGTCAAGCGCGGCGACCAGGACTGGCTGAACTTCGTCAACACCGCACTGCACGAGGCGATGACCGGCGTCGAGTTCGACTTCTATGCGAAGTCGTTCAAGACCTGGTTCGGCAAGGATCTTGCTCCGCCGCAGATCGGTTTCCCGGTCGAGTACAAGTAAGCCTCTCCGGGCGATCCCGCCGCCTGTGGGGTCGCTCTCCGTCCTTCGGCATGGGTGGCTGAAACATGGGCTATACTCTGAATTTTTCCGCAGTCTGGCGCTCCTTCGATCTTCTGCTCGAAGGGCTGGCGCTCAGCCTCGGCCTCGCCTTCGCGGCGATCCTTGCGGGCTGCCTGATCGGCCTCGTCACGGCCTTCGGGCTGGTGTCGAAGAACCCGTTCCTGCGCAAACCGGCCGGTCTCTACGTGACCGTCATCCGCAACACGCCGATCCTGGTTCTGGTGCTGTTCAGCTACTTCGCCTTGCCGCAACTCGGCGTCAGGCTCGGCAAGATCGAGAGCTTCGTGCTGACGCTGGCGATCTATTCCGGCGCCTATCTCGCTGAAGTTTTTCGCGGCGGGCTGCTCTCGGTTCCGCCGGGGCAGCGCGAGGCGGGGCTGGCGATCGGGCTCACGGAAATGCAGATCCGCACCTCGATCATCCTGCCCTTGATGCTGCGCAACGTGCTGCCCTCGCTCAGCAGCACGATGATCTCGCTGTTCAAGGACACCTCGCTCGCCGCGGCGATCGCCGTTCCCGAACTCACCTTCGAGGCGCGCAAGATCAACGTCGAGACCTTCCGGGTGATCGAGACCTGGATCGTAGCGAGCTGCCTCTATGTCGCCACCTGTTCGGTGCTTGCCGCCCTGATGCGCGCGGTCGAGCGTCGTCTCTCCGTGCCGAGGTGATCGCGATGGATTTTCCAGCATTTCTTGATCAGCTCTGGCTCGCCCGCATTCCCTTGCTGAAGGGGCTTGGCGTTTCGATCTCGATCTCCTTCCTGTCGATCGTCGTCGGAACGGTACTCGGCGTCTTCGTCGGCCTTGCGCTCACCTACGGCTATCGGCCGGTGCAATGGATCGTGCGCGGCTATACGGATTTCATCCGGGGTACGCCGGTTCTCGTGCTCGTGCTTGCGAGCTACTATGTGCTCAGCACCGTCGGCATTGATCTCGGTCCCTTCCAGGCCGGCATCCTGGCGCTGTCGATCTTCTGCAGTTCCCATGTCGGCGAGCTTGTCCGCGGCGCCCTGCAGGCGATCCCGAAGGGGCAGACGGAGGCGGCGAAGGCCATCGGCCTGACATTCTCGCAGACCTTCGTCGACGTGCTCGGGCCGCAGGCGTTGCGGCAGGCGCTGCCGGCCTGGGTCAATACGGCGGCCGAGATGGTCAAGGCCTCGACGCTTCTGTCGATCATCGGCGTCGCCGAGCTTCTGCTGCGCACCCAGGAGCAGATTTCGCGCAGCTTCATGAGCCTCGAGTTCTACTTCTTTGCCGGCTTCCTCTATTTCGTCATCAACTACAGCATCGAGCGCTTCGGCCGTTACGTCGAACGCAAGACCGCTGTCCCATCCTGAGGCTTCGGCTCCGATGACCCAGACATTGCTTGAAATCCGCGATCTCCACAAACGCTACGGCGCCGTCGAAGTGCTGAAGGGCGTCGACTGCACCATGGCGCAAGGGGAGGTCATCTCGATCATCGGCTCCAGCGGCTCGGGCAAGACGACGATGCTGCGCTGTATCAACATGCTGGAGGAATTCCAGGGCGGCTCGATCCGCATCGACGGCCAGGAGATCGGCTACGAGACCGTGGGCGGGGTGCGCAAACGTAAGAAGGAAAAGGAAATCGCCCGCCAGCGGGCGATGACCGGCATGGCCTTCCAGCAGTTCAACCTCTTTCCGCATATGAGTGCGGCGAGAAACATCATGCTCGGCCTGATGAAGGTCCGCGGCATGGGGCGCGACGAGGCGCGGGCGGTTGCCGAGAAATGGCTGGACCGCGTCGGGCTGCTGTCGCGCATGGATCACTTTCCCGGCCAGCTCTCCGGCGGCCAGCAGCAGCGCGTGGCGATCGCCCGGGCGATCGCAATGAACCCGAAGCTGATGCTGTTTGACGAGGTGACCTCGGCGCTGGATCCGGAACTCGTCAACGAGGTGCTTCAGGTGATCAAGGGCCTTGCCGAAGACGGCATGAGCATGCTGCTCGTCACCCACGAAATGCGCTTTGCCTATGAGGTCTCGTCGCGGGTGATCTTCATGAACCAGGGGCGCATCGGCGAGGAGGGCAATCCGAAGGAAATGTTCGTGAAGCCGCAGACGGAGCGTCTGGCGGAGTTCCTGAAAAGCTCGTCCTTCAACTGATCCGGGTTCTATGATCGGGCTGGCCGCCGCGAAAGCGACGGCCGGCTCTTGTTTTCCGCGAAAGGCTCAACCTTTCGCGAGCGACCGGCCGCTTTGCGGATCGAAGAGATGCAGCGCATCAGCCTCTATGGTGAAAGCGCGCTCGTCGCCGGCAAGCAGCGAACTGCGCGGCGGCAGGCAGGCGGTGATGCGCTGGTCGCCGATCCGCGCGGTGGTGACGAGTTCCGCGCCGGTCAGTTCAACCACCTCGACTCGCGCCTTGAACTGCGGCGCAGCCTCGTCGCCGGAGGCCAGACTTAGCGCTTCCGGACGGATGCCGACCTTGACGCGCTGACCATCGGAGACCAGGCCGCGAAATTGGGGCGGCAGGGCGATCGCCTGATCACCGCCGGCGATCGTCACCCGGCCTTGTGCAACGGTCGCGTCCAGGATGTTCATCGGCGGTGAACCGACGAAGCCGGCGACATAGAGCGTGGCGGGTCGATCGTAGATCTCTTCCGGCGTTCCCAGCTGCTCGATACGGCCGTCGCGCATCACGGCGATACGTGTCGCAAGCGTCATCGCCTCGATCTGGTCGTGGGTGACGTAGACGACGGTCGTCTTCAGCATCTGGTGCAGGCGTTTGAGCTCGGTGCGCATTTCCATGCGCAGCTTGGCGTCGAGGTTGGAGAGCGGCTCGTCGAACAGGAAGACCTGCGGATTGCGCACCAGCGCCCGGCCGATGGCAACGCGCTGGCGCTGGCCGCCCGAGAGCTGGCTCGGCTTGCGCTCGAGCAGGTTTTCGATCTGCAGCAGCTTTGCCGTTTCCTTCACCGCCTTCTCGCGTTCGGCGACCGGAACCTTGCGCATCTCCAGGCCGAAACCGATGTTTCGCGCGACGCTCATGTTCGGGTAGAGCGCATAGGACTGGAACACCATGGCGATGTCGCGATCCTTCGGATGCGCGCCGAGAATGGAGCGCTCGCCGATGCGGATGTCGCCGCCAGTCGGTTCTGCGAGGCCCGCGATGATGTTGAGAAGCGTGGACTTGCCGCAGCCGGACGAGCCGAGAAGAACCAGGAACTCGCCGCTTTCGAGCGCGATGTCGATGCCCTTCAGCGTCTCGATCTCGCCATAGCGCTTGTGGATGTTCTCTATGGCAAGAGCGCTCATGCGCCGGTCTCCTGAAGGTAGGACGAAAGCGGTTGGCCGTAGCTGCGCGGCAGGGTGGAGATCGCCTCGGAGGCGATGGCGACGCCGGTGCGCAGGCAGGCCTCGAGCGGCATTTCGGCGGCAAGTGCCGCGAGGAAGCCGGCATTGAAGACGTCGCCGGCGCCGATCGTATCAACGACGGTGACGGCGGGTGCGGCCGCCGATGAAACGCGGCCGTCCGCGTCGATGGCGATCGCGCCGTGCGGTCCGCGCTTGACGACGACGATCGCGCCTTCGGGCATGTGTTTGCGGAGCTCGCGCGCCGCCTCGGTCGGGTCGGAGACGCCTGTCAGGGTCGTCGTCTCGACCTCGTTGAAGAGCGCCAGCCGGCAACGCTTCAGCCAGCCGATGGTCGCCGCGCAGTTCGCCTCGATCCAGCCGTCGAGCGGCCAGCCGGTGTCGAGGGCCACGGCAATGTCGTGCGCATCGGCCCAGTCGAAGAAGCGGTCATAGTCCGCGGTCAGCGCGTCGGTCAGGAACGAGCCGGTCAGGAGCGCGTAACCGCCGCGCAGCTTTTCGCCGTCGAGCATGGCACGGACTTCCTCGAAATTGAGGAGCGGCAGATGCCCGCGCGTGGTGAAAAAGGTGCGCTCGCCATCGGGATGGGTGATGCCGACGGAGAGTGTGGTTCCGACAGCCTCGACCGGCCACGCCTTGGAGCGCTCGGGAAAGGCCTGCCTCAGCCAGGTGCCGAACTGGTCGTTGCCGACATTGGCGGCGATCGCGTAGTCGACGCCGAGCGAGTCCCAGGCGAGCGCGCTGTTGCCGGCGCAGCCGCCGACGCGCAGCTCGTCATGGTCGACGATGATTTCGGTTCCGGCCTTGGGCCAGGGGGCCGCCGGCCCGAGGATGAGGTCGACATTGGCGTTGCCGACCACGGCAAGAGGACGCATCGTTATTCGCTCCGGGTAATTTTGGTCGAGCGCACGGGGGTGCCGGCATTCTCGACGCGGGCCGCCGCAAAGGCGATCATGAAGGATTGGGCGACCGGCAGCATGGCGAAGATCGCCGCCAGGCCGGAAGCCGATGCAAAGGGGATGGTGGTGACGCCATCGATCGCTGCCTCGCCGGAAGCGTCGAAGACGACGACCGGCGAACCGGCTTCGGCAGCCGAGATCGCCATGGCGCGAACGAGCCCGGCGGTCGCATCTGCGCCACGGAAGAGAACGACGCCGACCGAAGGGCCAAGCATTTCCATCGGCCCATGTCGAAGCTGGCCGCCTTCGAGCGAGAAGCACGGCAGGCGCGAGAGTTCGGTGAGGCCGAGGCCGATCGCCTCGGCGAGACCCTGCAGGCGACGGGCCGAAGTGACGACGGAGCGGACGTCCGCCAGCGCCGCAAGCGCTGCGGACGTATCCGGCGCTTGCGGATTTTCCAATGCGGAAAGCGCGTCGGCGGGATCGTCGCCGAGCGCTGCGAGCACGGCGAGATGCAGGGCGAAGCTGATGGTCAGGCTGCGGGTGGCGGCAAAGGCCTTTTCAGTCCCGCCGACACCGACGAGCGACGGTGCGTTCGTCGCCAGGAAGGAGTCCCTCTCCAGCGTCAGCCCGAACGTATGCGGCGTTCCGCCATTGGTCTCGCCGAACCAGCGCAGCACTTCGGCACTTTCACCGGATTGCGAGGTGATGAGGATCGTCTTGCCTTCGATCGACAGTGGCTGGCCGAGCTGCTCGGAGAGTGGCAGGGCGACGGCGTCGATGCCATGGGCGCGGTAGAGCGGTTCGACGGCGCGGCCGACGGCATGCGAACCGCCCATGCCGAGCAGCAGGAGTTTGCCGGTCGCCTTCAGCGAGCGGGCGATCTCCGCGGCGCGTGGCGCTGCGCCGCGGACCGAGGCGACAGCGTCGGCGGCCTGGCGCGCCATTTCACGATCGATTGCGACGAGCCCAGCGGGGCGTTCCGAAGTGGTCATAGCCGTTATCCCTTCACACCGCCGCTGGTAAGCCCGGAGATCAGGGCACGTTGCATGATAAGGCCGATCAGGACCGGGGGCAGGGCGGCCAGCACCCCGGCTGTGGCGATCAGCCCGTAATCGGAGACACGGCCGCCGGCGAGGTCGGAAATGGCAACCGTAAGCGTCTTGGCGCGCAGATCCGACGTGAAAAGCAGCGCATAGAAGAATTCGTCCCAGGCGAGCAGGAAGGCAAAGAGCGCCGATGTCGCCATGACGGGTGCCGCGAGCGGCAGGGTGATGAGCCGCAGGATCTGGTCGAGGCGGGCGCCGTCGATCATCGCCGCACTCTCGATTTCCTTGGGAATGGAATCGAAGCCGGATTTCAAGAGCCAGGTCGTGAAGGGTGCGAGAATGGTGAGGTAGACGAGCGCCAGGCCGAACACCGAATTCAGAAGTCCGAGATAGGCAAGCCCCATATAAAGCGGCACGGCAAGCGCCACCGGCGGCAGCATGTAGGTGGCAATCACCGCATAGAGCGACCAGGAGACATTCGACGTGCGCGACACCGCCCAGGCGGCCGGAATGGCGACCGCGATCGCTGCCAGCGTCGCCATGCCGGCGACCTTCAGGCTGTTGAACAGCGAAGCGGTAAAGGCCGCGCCTGCGCTGTTTTCGATCGTCGAAAGCAGCAGCCGGTAGCGCGAAAGGTCGATTTCCTCCGGCCACCAGTTGAGCGGTTTCGCCGAAAGGTCGGCGGCCGACGAAATGCTCATGACGAAGAGCCAAAGGATCGGGGCGAGAATGACCGCCGCCAGCAGCAGTGCAGCCGCATAGACGAAGACGGTAAAGAGGGGGCTTTGGCGTTCCATCACGAGGCTCCCGCGGCTTTGCGCACCATGGCCGCGTAGGCGACGGCGAGCACGGTGACGAGCAGGGTGACGATCAGCGCCAGCGAGGCGCCGGATCCCGCCCGCTGGAAGGAGAAGGCCTCCTGGTAGACCAGGATCGACAGGGTGCGGGTGCTGTTGGCCGGTCCGCCGCGCGTCATCACCCAGATGAGGTCGAAGACCTTGAAGGCCTCGATGGTGCGCAGCACCAGGGCGACGAGAAGAGGGCCGGCCAGATAGGGCATGATGACGTAGCGGAACCGATTGAACGGCCCGGCCCCGTCGACGAGCGAGGCGGCGGTGATGTCGCGCGGCACGGCCTGAAGGGCGGCGAGCGCGATCAGCGCCACCAGCGGAAAGTTCTTCCAGCAGTCGGCGATGATCAGCGCTGTCAGCGCCGAGCCGGGCTCGCCGAGCCAGGAGCGGTAGCTGTCGATCAGGCCGAGCTGCATCAGCGCGGCGTTGAGCGCGCCGTATTCCGGGTTGTAGATCAGCCGCCACAGCGTGGCATTGACCACGGTCGGCAGCGCCCAGGGCAGGATCATCAGGGCCCTGAGCGCCGTTCGGCCGCGAAATTGCTGGTTGAGCAGCAGGGCCGCGAGCACGCCGAGCACCATTTCGGCGGTGACGGAGACGACCGCGAACCAGGTCGTCGTGATGAACGCACGCTGGAAATTCGAGCCACCAAGCATCTTGGCATAGTTGTCGAAGCCGACGAACGTGCCTTCCGTGCCGACGAGCTTGGCGTCGGTGAAGGAAAGCCTGACCGTGTCGATCAACGGCCAGCCGATGACGGCGATCATCACCGCCAGCAGCGGCAGCATGAGCAGCCATGCGCGCGTTGTTATCCAGGTGCCGGACATAGGATGGAAACCTTCTCGGGCCTAGGGAGCCCCGTCATGCTATCGCATCTTGCCCCGGATCGTCATCGACCCAAGCGAATGATGCGCCAAATCAAAGTGTTGAAGCGTGGCGGTGCTGCCGCCAGTTCCCGCGGTCCCCGGGCGGTTTCCCGCCCGGGGCTTGGGAGGGCGGCTCAAAGGCCGCTGTTTTCGGCCGCCGTCTTCAGGGCGTCTTCGGCCGAAGCCTGGCCGAGAAGCGCTTCCTGGATCGCCTGTTGAAGGGCGGTCGAAAGTTCCTGGTATTTCGGGGTCGTCGGACGCGGATACATCGCCGCAAGGCCGAGCTTGGCAGCGCCGATCAGCTCTTCCTGGCCCTTGGTGACGCTGGCGTCCTCATAGGACGAGGCCCAGATCGGCAGGCTGAGCTTGGCATAAGTGTTCTGCGTTTGCTGCGAGGTCATGTAGACGATGTACTTCCAGGCCTCGTCCGGGTTCTTGCTGGTCGAGGTTACGCCGAGACCCATCGAGCCGTTGACGGCCGAGACTTCGCTCTTGCCGGCCACGCCCGGCGCCGGCACGACGCCGACCTTGCCAGCTACCTTGCTTTCCTTCGGATCGTTGGCGAGGTTGTACATATAGGTCCAGTTGAGCGCGAAGGCAGCTTCGCCGTTCTGGAACACCTTGCGCACGTCCTCCTCCAGGAATTCCTTGGAGTTCGGATTGGTGAGCCCCGAGGTGTAGCTCGTCACCATGTAGTTGAGCGCATCGAGACCGCCGCCCGACGTAAAGGCCGGCTTGCCACCGTCGATGAACTTGCCGCCATAGGCGCTGACGAGGGTGGTATAGTCGCAGATCGCGGCTTCCGCCTGCGACCAGCTCCAGGCGATCGGGGTGGCGAGCAGGCCCTTGTCCTTGATGACCTTGGCCTGTTCGGCAAGCTCGTCCCAGGTCTTCGGCGGCGCCTTGATGCCGGCCTTCTCCAGGATTTCCTTGTTGTAGAACAGGTATTTGGTGTCGAGGATCCAAGGCATGCCGTAGCGCTTGCCGTCATATTCGACCGTCGTCCAGGCACCGGGCAGAACGCCGGACTTCATTTCGTCGGTGATGCGGTCGGTGACGTCGACGAGCACCTTGTTGGCTGCATATTCGGCCGGCCAGATCACGTCGAAGAGCACGACGTCGTAGCCGCCACCGGAACCCTGCGCCAGCACGGTCTTGTCGTGCAGGCCTTCGTAGGGAACGAATTCGAGATTGACCTTCACATCCGGGTTGGCCTTGGTGAAGGCCTCGGTCATGGCGCGCACATCCGCCTCGCTATAGGCGGCCTGGGCCATGAACAGTGCGTTGAGCGTCGTTTCCGCATGCGCGTGGCCAGCAAAGGAGACGCCGGCAAGGGTCGCGCAAAGCAGCGTCGTTCTTATGGATTTCAACATTCCTACCTCCCAATGACATAAGCGTTTCAGATTTCCCGGCATGCCTTATGCGGCACGCCGCATGCGAGAAGGCCGCCTTTCACGAAGCGGCTGTCGACATATCAATTGGAGCGCTCGCGGTGGTCTTGCCGCCGCTGTCGTTCCCCCGAAGCTCTTTTCGGCTTCTATTAAGTCAATTGTCTTGACTTATTTTTTGTTCAATATTCTAACAGTGTCAAGAGGGGTTTTTGGATGAACGATATGCGCCTGATCCGGGCGAAGAGCGGCACCAATCAGGAGGGGACGAGCGCGCATAACCGCCGCGTCATGATCGACGCGTTGCGGCTGAACGGCCAATTGTCCCGCGCTGACCTTGCCCGCGCGACGGCGCTGACCAAGCAGACCGTTTCCAACATCATCGAGGACCTGGAGCGAGACGGGCTGGTCGAGTCGCTGGAGGCCGTTCGCAACGGCCGCGGGCAGCCGTCCACGCCCTACCGGCTGGTGCCGGAAGGCGCGTTTGCAATCGGGTTGCAGATCGACCGGCACGTGACGCGCACGATCGCGGTCGATCTTGTCGGCCGGGTGCTTGCCCGCGGCGAGGCCAACCTGCCGGCCGGCGGGCCGGCGACCGGAGTCAGGACCATCCTCGAGCTGATCGAAAAGACCCGCCGCGACCTGACGGCGCTGGCGCCCCATTCGGAGGATCGTCTCGTCGGGCTTGGCGCCGCCATGCCCGGTCCGTTCGGTGTGGACGCCGATGCCGACGACCCCTGGATGATGGCCGCCTGGCAGAACTTTCCGTTGCTCGAAACGCTTGCCGCCGGTACCGGGCTCGATGTCGGCCTGCAGAACGACGCCGCTGCGGCCGCGACCGCCGAGCGTATGGTCGGGGCTGCGCATGGTGTCGATCATGCGATCTGCATTTACTTCGGCTACGGTCTCGGCGCGGGCCTGATCCTCAACGGCGAGCTTTATCGCGGCGCCAACGGCAATGCCGGCGAGATCGGCATGATCCTCAGCCTGCCGCGCGGGGCAAGCTCCGACGACCGCATGCCGCTCGAACACCGTGCCTCGATCGCGTCGCTGTGCAAGCTTCTCGACCTCGATCCGGCCGACCCTGACCTCTATGCGCGCATCGATGCCGTGGCCGCGAGCCCGGACCACAGCCTGCTTTGCTGGATCGACGCGGCCGCCTTCGAAATGCGCGCGGCTGTCCAGGCGCTGGAAACGATCTTCGACCCGCAGACGGTGATCCTCTGCGGTGGGCTGCCGCCGGGTCTTGCGCGCCTGTTGACCGACGCGATGATGCCGCTGCTTCCGTCGATCGCTGAGCGGCGGGACCGCACGCTTCCGAGGCTTCAGGTCGGCTTCACCGACCCCTGGGCGGTGGCGATCGGTGCTGCCGCCGAGCCGATCAGCCGGACCTTCGATCCGCGCTTTTCGGCAATCCTCAAGACCCGGGTCGCCGCCGTCGTCTGACCGCCGGCTTTCGGCGATCAGGTCCGGGGCTCGTCCAGACGGGCAAGTTCCGCAAATTCGGCGCCGAGAAAATCGAGTAGCGCGCGGACAGAGGGAAGCAGGCCACGCCGCGACGGGAAGGCCGCATGAATGATGCCGGCCTTCGGCGCCCAGTCGGGCAGAACGTCCACAAGCGTGCCGTCCTTCAGGTCTTGCCGCACCACCATGGTCGGCAATTGGCAGATGCCGACGCCGTTGAGCGCGGCGAGCCGCAGGGCCACCATATCCTCCGTCACCAGCCGCGGCCGGTGCCGGACGATCGCGGTCGCGCCGTCGGGGCCGTCGAGCCGCCAGTCGTGGCTCTGGCGATCGGGGTTCCAGGCAAGGCTCGGCAGGCCGCCGAGATCCGCCGGTGCTGGCGGGTTGCTCATGCCGGCAAGTAGCCTGGGGCTGGCGACCAGCCTTTGCTTGCTCTCGGCGAACCGCTTGACGACGAGATCGCTTTCCTCGAGCGGCGGGAAGCGCACGCGGATCGCGACATCGATGCCTTCGCGCAGGACATCGACGCGCCGATTGGTGCTTTCGAGCACGACCTCGACCTTCGGGCATTCGGCCATGAAGCGCGCGATCATCTCACCCACCTGGAAATAGACGACCGACGACGGGCAACTGACATGAACCACGCCCTGCGGTTCGGAACGGGTGCGGTCGATCATTTCCTGCGCGGCCTCGGCCTCCACCAGCATGGCCACGCAATGACGGTAATATTCGCGCCCGATCTCGGTAATGACGAAGTGGCGCGTCGAGCGTTGCACCAGCCGCACCCCGAGGCGCTCTTCGAGAAGGCCGATGCGACGGCTCAGGCGCGAGCGCGGCATGTTCAATTTGCGGGCCGCGGCGGCAAAGCCGTTCTGCTCGACGACGTCGACGAACAGCTTGAGATCGTTCAAATCCTGCATGGGCGTTTGTCCTGTTTTCAGGACACTATAGACCGGTTTAGCCGCCTACCGCCAGATTTGGTGCACGCATATCTTCCCTCCAACGCTCTCGCTGACATGGCGAGGCCAAGGAGAAACAGCCATGAGAAAGATACTCGGCATCTTCGGGAATGCGCATCCGCATTGGGTTGGCGATGGCTTCCCGGTTCGTTCGCTGCTGGCGCGTGACCGCGCTGGCGATCACGCCAGCCCCTTCCTGCTGCTCGACTACGCTGGGCCGATGAATTTTGCGCCTGGTGTCACGCCGCGCGGCGTCGGTGTCCATCCGCACCGCGGCTTCGAGACCGTGACGATCGTCTACCAGGGCGAGGTCGACCACCGCGACTCCGCCGGCAATGGCGGCCATATCGGTCCGGGCGACGTGCAATGGATGACGGCTGCGGGTGGCATCCTGCACGAGGAGTTCCATTCGGAGCGTTTCACTCGCGAAGGCGGCACGCTTGAAATGGTGCAGCTCTGGGTCAACCTTCCGGCCGCCCACAAGAGTGTCGATCCCGGCTACCAAACGTTGCTCGATCGCGACATTCCGACGGTCAACCTGCTGGACGGTGCGGGATCGCTAAGGGTGATCGCCGGAAATTACGCCGGAACGCAGGGACCTGCGCGCACCCACACGCCGCTCAATCTCTGGGACCTGCGCCTGAAGCAGCAGGGCTCGCTCAGCCTTGACCCGCCCGAGGGCCACTCGCTCGGCCTGGCGGTCCTGCGCGGCAACGTGCTCGTCAACGGCAGTGATCTCGTCGGCGAGGCGCAGTTCGTGCTCTTCGGCCGCGTCGGTGGCGGCATCACGCTGGACGCCAGTTCGGATGCGACTGCGCTCATCCTGACCGGCGAGCCGATCGACGAACCGGTCGCCATGTACGGCCCCTTCGTCATGAACACCGAACAGGAAATCAGGCAGGCGATGACGGACTTCCAGTCCGGTCGCTTCGGCAAGATCGCGAGCGCCTAGCCCCGGCTGGGGCGCACGCACCGGGTCGATGCTCGGATGACCCACCGGCGGAAGCGATCCGCCTAAAGATATCGAGCCTCACACGGAGCAACGGCCACAAATCAACCGGGCCGTTGTCTCGACGCAAACAGACGTCAATCAACAAGGAGCAAGACCATGACCCCTGCAAACTTCAACGGACAGCGCCCGGTTATCGATCCCGATGATGCGGTGATGCTTTTGATCGACCACCAGAGCGGCCTGTTCCAGACCGTCAACGACATGCCGATGCCGAAGCTTCGCGCCCATGCGGCAGCGCTTGCCAGCATGGCGACGCTGACGAAGATGCCGGTCATCACCACCGCCTCCGTGCCGCAGGGCCCGAACGGCCCGCTGATCCCGGAAATCCATGCTAATGCGCCGCATGCCAAGTATGTTGCCCGCCGCGGCGAGATCAACGCCTGGGACAATCCGGACTTCGTCGCCGCCGTCAAGGAAACCGGTCGCAAGACCCTGATCATCGCCGGCACGATCACCAGCGTCTGCATGGCCTTCCCGGCGATCAGCGCCGTCCATGAGGGCTACAAGGTGTTCGTCGTCATCGACGCCTCGGGCACCTATTCGAAGATGGCGGAGGAAATCACTCTTGCCCGTGTGGTCCAGGCCGGCGTGGTGCCGATGGATACGGCAGCCGTCGCGTCTGAACTGCAGCGCACCTGGCATCGCGACGACGCCCAGCAGTGGGCCGAGATCTACACCAAGATCTTCCCGGAATACCAGCTGCTGATCGAAAGCTACCTGAAAGCCCAGCAGGTCGAGAAGGACCACGAACAGCTGGACTCCCAGCGCGGCTAAGACCATCGCGAGAGCAAACGAAGCACCCACGGCAGACATTCTGCCGTGGGTGTTTTGTATTGATGATCAGCGGCGGTCGATTTCCAGGATGGTCTGGAACAGGACCTCGGCGCCGCGGGCACATTCCTTGGGTGACGTGTATTCCGCCTCGTTGTGCGACAGCCCGTCCTTGGACGGCACGAAGATCATGGCGGTCGGAGTGATCGTCGCAATATGGGCCGCATCATGCCCGGCTCCGGAGACCATGTCGGTCGCCGAATAGCCGAGCGCTCCCGTACTGGCGCGCACGGCGTTTACGATCGTCGGATCGAAAACGACCGGCGCCTTCGACCAAATGTGTTCCAAGGCGACGCCAGGGCCAGCCTTGCGGACAGCGTCTTCAAGAGCCGCTTGCATCTGGTCGAGTCCGATCTCGGACGGATGGCGCATATCGATCTGCAGTCGCACGGAACCCGGCACGACATTGCGCGAATTCGGGCCGACCTCGACGAAGCCGACAGTGCCGACGCCCGGCGGGTTCTGGTGGGCGATGTCGCGGACGGCAAGGACGATCTCGGCCGCCGCCACAAGCGCATCGTCGCGCTGCGCCATCGGCGTGCTGCCCGCATGCGCCTCCGTGCCGGAGACGACGACATCGAACCAGCGCAATCCCTGGATACCGGTGACGACACCGATCTCGGTCGCCGACGCTTCGAGCAGCGGCCCCTGCTCGATATGGAGCTCGACATAGGCGGCAAAGGCAGACGGATCGATCTTGGCCTCGCCGCGATAGCCGATCGCATCGAGGGCCGTTCCAACCGTGACGCCTTCGCGGTCGGTGCGCGCCTGGGCGTCATCGAGCGCCATCGCGCCGGCAAAGACGCCGGAGCCCAGCATTGCCGGCGAGAAGCGGGAGCCTTCCTCGTTCGTCCAGTTGATGACCACGAGCGGATGGCGGAGCCGGGTGGCGCTCTCCTTGAGCGTGCGCAGGATTTCGACCCCGGCAAGCACGCCGAGAATGCCGTCGAAGCGGCCGCCCTGCGGCTGGGTGTCGAGATGGCTGCCGACGGCGATCGCCGGCAGCGACATGTCCTCGCCTGCATAGGTCGCGAAGATGTTGCCGATGGCGTCGATCTCGACCGTGCAGCCGAGCGCTCGGCATTCGCCAACGTACCAATCGCGGACCTCGCGATCCTCCTCGGTCAATGTCAGTCGCGTGACGCCGCCCTTGTCCGCAGCGCCGAAGCGCGCGGTCGAGACGATGTCGGCCCACAGCCGGTCGCCGTTGGTCGCCGGCGTGTTGATGCGGCTCGGTTCGCTGCGCATGGCTTCCGCGTTCATTTCGATTGCTCCGGCGCGTCCTTGTTGAGCCGGTAGCGGAAATCGCAATGGGAAGCGCCCTGCATCACCGTCTGGGTGCGCTCTAGCGTGATGCGCGGATCGTAGCCGGTGCAGAAGACGCCGTCGCGGTTGCAGGACAGCAGGTGTCCGATATGGCCGAGCCCCATCTCGCTGTAGGTCTCGGCGTAGCGACAGCGCTTCACGTTGTAATGGAATTCGTCGTCGGTCGCTTTCGTCACCTCGATCACGAGGGCGTCGTCCTGGGTCCAGAGATCCTGCAGTTCCTGGAAAGTGCGCAGGTTGGTGCCGCCGGGGGTCTTTGCGGCAAAGGTCCGGCCGGCCTCGATCGCGGCCTTGGTGATCGCCTTGTCGAGGATCGCCTGGGCGCGCTCCTCGCCGATCTCCTCGCGCATCGCCTCATAGATCGGCGCGATGATGCCGGCCTCGATACGGCGGCGTGCGAGAATGCCGATCTCGCCGTCCATCGCCGCGCGTGTATCGGTGTTTTGTTTGTCCGTCTTGTCCATGCAATGCCTCCCTGTCTGCCACAGGGCAGATCGACAGGGGACAGGATACTACGCCGAACATGCCTCGGTGTTGCAAATCTGTGCCGGAGCTGTTTCTCCAGGTGCAAATTTTTTGCGTCAAATTGCCGTTGTGCAGGAATCGATCGCGAGCTTGTCGAAAAGCACCGAACGACAGGTGCGTGGAAGCGCTGGATTCTGCGGCGCGATCAGCGCTCGCTGCTTGAAACGAACCACCGATAGTAGGGATTGTCCGGCTCCACGCGCATCAACAATTCCATGTCGCGCGCCCACTCCTCGCGATAGCCGGCATAGGCGTTGAGCGAGGCCTGGTAGAACAGCATCAGCCGGTTGTGGGCGTCACTTACGGATTTTTCGAGCGCGGCGTCGTCGCCGGCAACTGGCGCCTTCGAACGCAGGGCAACGAGGGCCGGAAGCGTGCGCTGCAGTTCGTCGGGGCGAACCCAGCTTGCATATTCGATCCGCGGCTGGTCGTCGGTGACGGGAAGGGCGGAACCGGCATAGCGCTCGAGCCCGGCCCGGTCGGTCATCCAGGTGGCGATGAGGTCGGCCGGCCCGGAAATGCCGACCTCGCCAAGCGCTGCCGCAAGCGTCGGGTCGGAGAGCCGGGCGGCGATGCGGGAAGCGTCAAGCTCCTGCGGCTCGAGCGAGCCGACGAGCAGCATCTCGTGCAGTTCGGTCGACCAGAGCGTGGCGTGGGGGAAACTGTCGAGAAAGCTGCGCACGAGCGCGCGGGTGTCCTCGTCGTTCTGGGTGGCGATCGGCAGCCATTGCGCGACCAGGCCGTTCGGCGCGAGGCGCTCGCGCGCCAGAGCGTAGAAATCGGAAGAGTAGAGATTGACGACGCCGGCGGCGGATGGCGGCGGCGGTTCGAGTGTGATGAGGTCGTAGCGTTCTTGGCTGCGCATCAGTTCGCGCCGCCCGTCGGCGACACGCACGTCGAGGCGGCTATCGACGGCCGCATTGAAGTTGCCGGCAAAGAGCGCCGAGGCGCGGGCGACCGAGGGCAGGAGTTCGGCGGCAACGCGTCGGTCGAGACCGGGATAGGCGAGCAGCGAACCGGCGGTAATGCCTGTGCCGAGGCCGATGACGAGAGCCGATTTCGGTTCGCCCTTATGGATGACAAGCGGCAACAGCGCCTGCAGCCGCATGTAGCGCAACGACGGCATGGCGTCGCCGGTGTTGGAAACGCCCTGGATGTAGAGCCGGCGGAAGCGGCGGTCCTGCTGGCCCTGCTCGATGACGGCGACGGTCGCGCCGAGGCCCTCCTCATAGGACACGATCGTGCCGTTGCCGCGCGAAAGGTTGAGCAGATTCGCGAGCCGGTCCGGCGGCACGACGAGGGCGATCACCACGGTGAGGACGCCGAGCGCCGGTGCGAGAAGCCGCCGGCTGGTCCAGCCGCCTTTTCCGCGGCTGACGGCGATGAGGCCGATTGCGGCGGCGGCCACGGCGAGAACGGCAAAGCTCCGGACAATGCCGAGGGACGGGATCAGCACGAAGCCGGTCAGAAGCGTGCCGAAGATGCCGCCGAGCGTGTTGAGCGCCAGAACCCGGCCGGTGTCGCGGCCGGCGTGTTCCGGATCGACCGCGAGCCTGAGGGCGACCGGGAAGGCGGCGCCGAGGATCAGCGTCGGAACGAAGACGATCGTCAGCGCAGCAACGAGGAACCGCACGCACATGCCCGCAAAGATGCTGCCAGTAAAGCCGGCGACGGCGGCCTCGGCGCTGGTCTGCAATGCCGTCAACCAGGGGCCGAGCAACGCGAGTTCGGCAAGCGCAACCAGGCCGGCAAGCGTGATCAGCAGGCCGAATGTGCTCCAGGGATCGGAGAGGCGCTCGCTTCGTCGCGCGAAAAGGGCGGCGCCGAGGGCAAGGCCAGCGAGATAGGTGGCAAGCACCACCGAAAAGGCGAAAGAGCGGGTGGAGATGAACTGAACAATCGCTTGCGACCAGGCGACTTCATACCCAAGGGCGATACCGCCGGCGACCGCATAAAGGACGAGCGCCAGCCGCGAGCCGCCGGCGCTACGCGTTTCCGCAGGCGGCCTCCCTTGGCCGGGTTCTTGGGCGGCTGGGGTGTTCAGGGAAAGTGCTACCGCTGCGGCGGCAAGGCCGAGCCCCGCGGCCGCGAGCCCGGTCGCCTGAACGCCGAGGGCTGGAATGAGAACGAAGGAGACCGCGAGGCACCCGGCGATGGCGCCGAGCGTATTGGCGGCATAGAGCCGGCCGCCTTTTGCGGCGACCCCGCCCGGAGCTGCATTCAGTGCCCGCAGCAGCACCGGCAGGGTGCCGCCCATCAGGAAGGCGGGCATGGCGATGATCAGGACCAGCAGGGCCCAGGCGGCCAGCGGGCTTGTGCCTTCGATCGCGACGAAGAGCGGCGCAATCCTGGAAAGGATGAAGGTAATGCCGGCGCCAAGCACGGCGACGCCGGTTTCGAGCAGGGCATAGAGGCGGAGCGGCCGTCGGGAACGGTCGCCGGCGCGGCCAAGGGCAAAGCTGCCGAGCGCAAGGCCGAGGAAGAAGGCGCTGACCCCGGTGCTGACCGCGTAGACATCGACGCCGGTGACGAGCGAGAGCTGTTTGATCCAGAGAACCTGGAAGACCAGCGCGGCAGTACCGGAGAGAAAGAGCATGAATGCCGCGACTGCCGGACCGAAGCGTCTCCGCTCTGCCGCCACGGCATCTTCATTCGCCGCCTCCATGGCAACCGTTCGAGCGGGCGGAATGGTCTTCGTCATTGCGGCACGCCATCTCCAGCAAAGGCAAAAGGAAGGCGGCGCAAGGCGCCGCCTCCAATAGATTATTGAGCCGGTTGCGACTTGGCCAGGATCTCGTCGATCTTCTGGTGCACGCTTTCCTCGATCTGGTCTACCGAGAAGCTTGCCGGCTTCTGGCTCGGCGGGTACTCGATGAAGGTTTCTAGGAATACGGCTGCCTTTTGCACGGCCTGTGCGCTCAGATAGACGTTCTTGGTCCGCCAGTCGTTGTACTGGTCCGAAACGATGTCTGCGCGTTCATACGGGTCCATGCGCAGGTTGAAGATCTTCGGAACGCGCAGGCAGACGAATGGATCCTGCCAGACGTCGAATCCGCCAGGCTTGCGCATTTCGCAGAAGACGTATTTCCAGTTATCGAGACGCATGCCGACGAGCTTGGCGTCGTCGTTGAAGTAATAGAACTCGCTGCGTGCGCCCTTTGGCTGCTCGCCCAGTATGTAGGGAAGCTGGTTGTAGCCATCGAGGTGGACCTTGAAGGTCTTGCCGTCCAGGTCGGTGCCCTTCAGCAGCCGATCCTTGATGTCCTTGTCGCCGGCAGCAGCAAGCAGGGTCGGGAACCAGTCGAGACCGGAGACCATCTCATTGGAAATCCCGGGCTTGATCTTGCCCGGCCAGCGGATCATCGCCGGCACGCGGAAAGCGCCTTCCCAGTTGCTGTCCTTCTCGCTGCGGAACGGCGTGGTTGCCGCATCCGGCCAGGAGAACTGATTGGGACCGTTGTCGGTCGTGTAGACGACGATGGTGTTGTCGGCGATCTTCAGTTCGTCGAGCAGGTCGAGGAGCTTGCCGACGTCGTTGTCGTGCTCGACCATGCCGTCGGCATAGTCGTTGCCGGGCATGCCGCTCTGGCCCTTGTACTGGTCGCGCACATGGGTGAAGAGGTGCATACGCGTCGTGTTCATCCAGGTGAAGAACGGCTTCTTCGCCTCGGTCTGCTTCTTGATGAACTCCATCGCCGCCGCGGTCGTCTCGTCGTCGATGGTTTCCATGCGCTTGGAGTTGAGCGCGCCGGTGTCTTCCACCTTGCCGTCGGCGAAGGAATGCAGCACGCCGCGCGGCGCGTAGGATTTCAGGAACGCCGGATCATCCTTCGGCCAATAGGGGCGCTCCGGCTCTTCCTCGGCGTTGAGGTGATAGAGGTTGCCGAAGAACTCGTCGAAGCCATGTGCCGTCGGCAGGAAGCGGTCCTGGTCGCCAAGATGGTTCTTGCCGAACTGGCCGGTGGCGTAACCCTGCGCCTTCAGCGCCTGGGCGATCGTCACGTCGCGGTCCTGGATACCGACCGGGGCGCCGGGAACGCCGACTTTGGACATGCCGGTGCGCAGCACCGTCTGGCCGGTAATGAAGGACCGGCGGTGCAGCTGTTCTCGGCATAGTAGTCGGTGAACATCAGGCCGTCGCGGGCGATCCGGTCGATGTTCGGGGTCTTGTAGCCGACGACGCCGAAGGAATAGGCGCTGATGTTGGTCTGGCCGATATCGTCGCCAAAGATAACGAGGATGTTCGGCTTGGCGGCGTCCTGCGCGTGGGCTGGAAGTGCGGAGGCGGAAATTGTCGACATCAGCACGGTGCCGGCGAGCGCCAGCGCCTTCGGTTTCGCGGCATGCCCGATGGTACACGCGGCGATCCGGCCAAGCCGGTTCTTCAGATCGATACTCATCTCATGTCTCCCTGAGGCAGCAAGCAATCGCTCTCGGAATGCAGGCAAAGGTTTGAGCTTACCGATGCAACTTCTACCGGTGGGCGTTCACGGGTAAGTACGTAACAGTTACGAAGGCAGGCAACGGCGTGTAAATCAGGCCTGACCGGCAACAAGGCGCCTTGGCGGTTCGGCCTCCAGTCCGGGGTTGAGATCGGGCAGGTCCGATGCCGGGCCGCCGCCATCGGCGGAGGTTTCCGCAAGCCAGCGCTGTCTTGCCGCCTTCAGGCCGGCGCGCAGCCGCGGAAGATCCGGCCCGTCCTGATGGGGGCCGGGGCTACCGTATCGGCTGCGGCGAAAATCGGCGAATGCGTTTGCCGTCGCCGGGTCGGCAAAGCTGTCGAGCCAGCGCGAGAGCGGCGTGTTGCCGGTGCGGCGCGACCAATGGTCGAGCGCCGCCTCCAGCCGCGACGGGTCATGATCCCGACAGGCGTCGAGCACATGGCGAAACGCCGTCGCCTCGGATTGCGCCCTCTGTTCGTGTGCGGTTTCCAGCCTAATTTCGAGGCGGCCGAACAGATTGGCGGTCAGCTGGATAAGCGCCGCAAGGGCGGCGACCGATGCCACGATGCTGAACCACCACAGCCAGTCGAAGGGTTCCTCGGACGGCGGCGAGGTCGGCGGGGCGAGCGCAGGCTCCACCACTGGAGCCGCACCGACGCTGACGGTAGCGCCAGCCGCTTCGGCCGACTGCATCGATCCGCTCGCCGGATCGAACCAGGGCAGGCTGATCGCCGGAAGCGAATAGCTGCCGGGCTTTGCAAAGACGTAGGTCGCCACGTCCTTGCGCAACCCCGCCGTTATCTCTCCGCGTGACGTGCGTTCCTGCGAAAGCACGGGGTCGTGCCGGTAGACCTGCACGCCTGCCGGGGCATCGAAGGTCGGTTCGGGGATCATCATCGGCGCCAGTCCGGCTGCGCGGATGGTGATCGTTCGCACCAGAGCGTCGCCTGCCTTCAACCCCGCCGGATCCCGGTCGAACGACTGGGCGATGGTGATTTCTCCGGCGGTGACGCCGGCCTTTCCGCCCGCGCCCTGAGGAACGGCTTCGACCGTGAATTTGAGCGAAGGCAATGTCACCTGACCCTTGCTCGTCTGGCCGGGCACGGCGGCATAGCCGAACGGAATGACCGCAGCCGGCAGCACGTAATCGCCGGGTGCCTGCGGGGTGATCGCGTAGGTCTTGCGGATGCCGGAGAAGGCCTCGCCGTTGACGGTCTCGTTGAGATTCATGCCGCGTTCGTCGGGCATGGTGACGACAGTGCCGGGAAGGTCGAACAGGGGAAACTGCGGCGGCGAAAGGAAGTAGTTCGGCACGAAGACGTCGACGTCGACTTCGATCTGCTGGCCGGCATAGATCGGCCCCTTCGTCGTGACCGTTGCGCGGGCGAAAGGATCGGCGGCGAAGGCCGTGCCCGCGAACGAGAGCGACAGGCCGACGAGCCAGAGAACCAGACGTTGCAGGGCGACGAGGGCTGTCACGGGGCCTCCTCCTTCGCTTCGATCGCAAACTTTCTTGCCAGCAGTTCGGCCGGTGACACCTGGATGTTGCGCATCCACATGTCGGCCGTCTGCGGTCCGCCCTGAACGGTGGCTTCCGTTCCCTTCTTGCCCTTGTCGTCGAACTGGACCTGGTCGGGGTCGATGCCCGCCTGCTCCTGCCGTGCGTCCTGTTCCTGCTTGTCCTTGTCGGTCTTTCTCTTCCGGGCGATGTCGAGGTTCTTCTTGGCGTCCGGCCAGTCGGGACGGCGCTTCAACGCCTGTTCGTAGGCGGCGATCGCCTCCTCGGCCTTGTCGAGGTGCAGCAGCGCATTGCCCTGATTGTAGTAGCTTTCGGCCGTATCGCTCTCGGCAAAGGCGTCGATCGCATCCTGGAAGCGACCGGCACGGTAGAGCGCCGCGCCGCGCCAGGCGGGATCGGCGAACGTTTCTGATGCGCCCTGGAAATCGCCTTGCTCGAAGGCGCGTCGGCCCTGCTGGTCCGGCGTCAGCCAGAGGTCGACAAAGCGGTTGTCCGCTGCCTCTGCCCGATCGTTGCCGATCAGCGAAATGGCAGCGAGCAGATAGACCGCCCAGCGGATGGTCCAGCCACGGCGGAACCAGAAGAGGCCGAAGACGGTGATCGGGATCGTCAGCCACCAGCCGAGATCGTGCCAGCGCGTCAGCCCCTCGGCCGTCTTCGCGGCAAAATTCGTCTGGATGCGCCTGACGATCCAGCTGACATCGGCGTCGTCGGCGGTCACCGACGCGACCTCGGCCTTGGAGGCCGACTGCAGCGCCTTGAGGCCCTCGACATCGAGTTTCGCCCGGACATGCGCGCCGGTGGCATCGGTCAGGAACCCGCCGTCCGCCGTCTTGACCGGGCCGCCCTCGGCGGTGCCGATGCCGAGCACCATCAATGAGTTGCGCCCCTGATAATCACCGAAGGCCTTGAAGGCGGAACGCTCGACGCCGTCGGTCATGAACAGGATGGTGCCGGGCACCGTTTCGTTGGCGAGTGCCTTCTCGACCGCCTGGAGGGCCTTGGCCGTGTCCTTGCCGTCGACCGGCATGATCTGCGGTGACAGCGCGGCAAGGTAGGACTTCACCAGCGCCGCGTCGTCGCTGAGCGGCAGCACCATGTGGGCGGAACCGGCATAGGCGAACAGGGCGGTGCGCGAGCCTTTCCGCCGCTCGAGAATGTCCTGGACCTTGAGCTTGGCACGTTCGAGCCGCGTCGGCGAAATATCGGTCGCGTTCATCGTCGGGTTGAGGTCGATGGCGATGGCCAGAGGCGCGGTGTCCTCGACGAAGGGCGGCCGCTCGCGCTGCCAGGTCGGGCCGGCGGCCGCGACCGCCGCAACGGCGATCAACGCAGCGGTGATATGTACCGGCTGGAAGCGCCGCTTGCCGCCCTTGTCGATCAGCAGATGATCGAGCAGGTGCGGTGCGATCATGTCCTGCCACTGCGAGCGGACATCGCCGCGCCGGGTTACGAGATAGATCAGCAGCGGGACGGCGGCGATCGCCAGCAGCCACAGCGGCCGCAGAAAATGAAAATCCGCGATCATGGCGCTGCCTCCCGGCGCTGACGGCGATCACCGAGCGACGACAGGAGCCACATGGCGGCATGATAGGCGAGCACAAGCAGCAGTGCTGCGCCAAGCGGATAGTGGAACAGCTCGATGCGCGGCCGCCAGGAGAGCGTCTTCTGGTTTGCCGGCGTCAACTGGTCGAGCAACTGGTAGATGTTTTGCAGACCGGCCTGGTCCTGGCCGAAGAAGTAGCGCCCCTTCGTCGCTTCGGCGATCTGCTGCAGCGCCTTGGTGTCGAGCTTCTGTTCGCCCTGGGCATTGGGATCGCCGATGCCGACCGTGTGGATCACCACTTTTCGCTCGGCGGCGATGCCGGCGGCCTTGTCGGGCGGCATCTTGCTGGCGGTGTCGTTGCCGTCGGTCAAGAGGATCATCACCTTGTCCGGCGCGGTGCTGGCGTCGAACATCTTGATCGCAAGCCCGATCGCGTCGCCGACGGCGGTGCGCGGACCGGCCATGCCTGGCAGACTGTCGGCCAGCATTAGCTTGACGGTCTTGTGGTCAAGCGTGAACGGAACGAGCGGATAGGGCGCATCGCCGAAGGCGATCAGGCCGAGCCGGTCATTGGGACGCCGGTCGATGAAGTCGGCGACCACCTTGTGCACGGCTTCGGCGCGGGTCTGCAGGTTGCCGGAGGGATCGCGAAAATCGCGTGTGTCCATGGATTGCGAAAGATCGATCGCCAGCATCAGGTCGCGCTGCGGCTCTACCTTTTCGATCGGCGGCTCGACATATTGCGGCCGGGCCAGCGCCAGCACGATCAGTGTCCAGCACAGGGGCGCGATCACCTTCTGGCCGAGATTGGTCCTCGGAACGACGGAACCTTCGGTCGGGCCGAGATTGGCGGCCGCCGTGATGTCCTTGAAGAACGGCACCCTGACGGCAGCCGATTGCTCGCGGTATGGCGGAAGCAGCCACCAGACGAGGAAGGGCAACGGCAAGAGGATCAGCGCCCAGGCATGGTCAAGCACGTACATGATGCGCCTCGATCCAATGCCGCGCTGCTGCGATGTAAGCCCTTGCCTCTGCCTCAGGGACCGCGGCGAGCGCCTGGCTGCCGCGATACTCGGCTTCCTCGAAAAAACGCGCAGAGGCGATCGGGAAGACGGGGCCGCCGGAATGAGCGTCGAGGTATTTGGTCCAGCCGGTGCCGTGCAGGCCGGCAATGGCCTCGCGCGGCCAGACCGAAAGCGCGGTCCGCTTCAAAAGGACAGGCAGGGCAACAAGGGCCTCGCCACGCGTGCCGGTGGCAGCCACTCCGGCCTCGATCTTCCTGAGGTCGGCGAGTGCTTCGCGGCGGTAGCTATTGGCCTCCCAGCGGCGGTACCAGCGCCAACAGGCAAGCGCGATCAGCAGCAATATGAAGCAGCCGAGCGCTGCCCATGCCTGGGTTTGAGGCATCATCGAGACCGGCTGCGGCAAGGCGATATCCGCGAGCCCGCGAAGGGCGGCCTCGAGCAACGGGTCTTTCGGAGGGGCTGCCGTCGCCATCATCGCCTCCGCTGCCGGCTGGCGAGTTGGCCGAGCATGGTGCGCAGCTGCGGCGCTACCTCTTCCGCTGATGAGATCGGCAGCATCGGCAGGCCGAGCTCCTCCTGCCAGGCGCGCAGCGCCCGCCCGCGCTTGCGGGCAAAGCTGTCGATCGCCTCGCGCACATTGCCGTGGCCGAACTGCACTTCGGCCTGAAGCAGCCCGCCGCTGAAGACGATATCGCCCTTGCGCGGCAGTTCGAGCAGGAAGGGATCGTAGATCAGAACGCAGATCACGTCGTTGTGGGCCGAAAGCTTCAAAAGCATGTCGCGGGTTTCGAGGCTGTAGCCGTCGAAGTCGCTGATGACGATGACCAGGTGATCGTGCCGGGCGATGTTGGCGACGGTCGTCAGCACGACATCGAGCTGCTCGGCGCCATGCGGCGCCTGCGAACCCGCCTGCAGCGCGGTGTTGTGGCGAACGATGCTGTCGGCGAGCCGGATCACCGCTTCGCGGCTGCGATAGGGGCGCGTCTCGGTCACCTCCTCGTCGCCGAAGACGAAGCCACCGACACGGTCGCCGAGCGCCAGCACGCGCCAGGCGGCGAGCGCTGCGACCTCTGCCGCGGCGACCGACTTCATCGCGCGGCGGCTGCCGAAGAACATGTTGATACGCTGGTCGACGACAATGAGGGCCGGACGATCCTTCTCCTCGTCGTAGACGCGCACGACCGGCTTGCCGGTGCGCGCCGTCACGCGCCAGTCGATCGCGCGGATGTCGTCGCCGGGCAGGTAGTTGCGCAGTTCCTCGAAGGAAAGTCCGCGGCCGCGCATGCGCGATTCATGACGCCCGGCAAGCAGGCGCCGCACCGGCGCCTTGCGCAGGAACGTCAGGTCGCGGGCCATGGCTTCGAGGCCGACAAGCGCGTCCACGGAGGTATAGACGCCGGTGGTGTCGGCCGTGCGGGGCTTTATGATGCCGCGTGAGCGGGCGAGGGCCGGCAAGGATATGGCCATCGAGGAACCTCCATCCTCAGGCGACCGCGACGAGCTCGACGATGCGGTCGATCACCTGGTTGGCGGTGGTGCCGCCAGCATGGGCTTCGTAGGAAAGCACCAGGCGATGGCGAAAGACGTCGTGCACGGTCGCCTGCACGTCGTCGGGCGTGACGAAGTCGCGGCCGTTCAGCCAGGCATGCGCCCGCGAAACCTTGTCGAGGCCGATGACGCCGCGCGGGCTGACGCCGACCTGGAGCCATTTGGCGAGATCCTTGTCGACCTTGTCGGGATAGCGCGTCGCCATCACCAGCGCGACGATGTAGTTTTCGATCGCTTCGGAAACGGTGATCGCCGAAATTTCCTTGCGCGCCACGAAGACCGCGTCCTGGGCGAGCTTCTCGGTCGCATGGTTGTCGGACTTGGCGTTGGTCTCCTCAGAGCGTACGAGCCGCATGATGTCCGCCTCGGAGGCCGCATCCGGATAGTCCACCTGGATGTGCATGAGGAAGCGGTCGAGCTGCGCCTCGGGCAGCGGATAGGTGCCTTCCTGCTCGATCGGGTTCTGGGTCGCCATGACCAGGAAGAGATCGGGCAGCATATGGCTCTTGCCGCCGATCGTGACCTGGCGCTCCTCCATCGCCTCGAGCAGGGCCGACTGCACCTTGGCCGGCGCGCGGTTCACTTCGTCGGCGAGAATGAGATTGGCGAAGATCGGCCCTTCCTGGAACTGGAACGCGCCCTTGCCGCCCTCGGAGAAATAGACTTCGGAGCCGGTGATGTCGGCCGGCAAGAGGTCCGGCGTGAACTGGATGCGCGAAAGCTCCGCATCGAGGTTCTTCGCCATGCTCTTGATCGCGCGGGTTTTCGCAAGTCCGGGCAGGCCCTCGACCAGCAGGTGGCCGTTGCTGAGCAACCCCAGCAGCAGGCGCTCGATCATGCCTTCCTGGCCGATGATCGCTTCGCCGATGCGCTTGCCGAGTTGCTGGATATCGTCGCGTGCACCCATGAAGTCCTGCTCCCTTGCCCTGTCGGCAACATCAGTCGTCATGAACTTTCGCTTGAGCTTATTGTTAAATCAGCCCGATTGGAAAGAACGTAACAGTAACGAAGGACTGCGTGACGCTGGCGGATACGTCCCACGGCAGGCGGTTTCGCATTCCAGAGGCTTCGGGCGATTGCGTAACGGTTACGTACTTTGGGCGGCGGGCATTTGGCGCTAACGTGTGCCGGCCGTCTGCGGATATCTTTGCCGATGGCGCCCAGGGAGATCAGAGCCAGATGCAAATGTCCCCGAAAATGCCCCTTGTCGACGAAACGCCGGCGGCGATCAGCGCCCGCGAGCAGGTCTGGATAGAGGGCGGGACCTTTGTCATGGGCTCGGACAAGCACTATCCGGAGGAGGCGCCGGCCCATCCGGTGAAGGTCGACGGCTTCTGGATCGACGTCACGCCCGTTACGAACCGGCAGTTTGCGGCTTTTGTCGAGGCGACCGGCTACGTGACCGAGGCCGAAAAGACGCCAGACCCGAAGGACTATCCCGGTGCGCTTCCGGAGATGATGCGGGCGGGCTCGGTGATCTTCGATCCGCCGAAACGGGTGGCCGGCAACAGTCCGTCGCAATGGTGGAACTTCAAGTTCGGCGCCGATTGGCGGCGACCCTACGGGCGGCAAAGCAACATCCGCGGCAAGCTCGACCATCCGGTCGTGCAGGTCTCCTTTCTCGACGCCAGGGCCTATGCAGCCTGGGCGGGCAAGGACCTGCCGACGGAAGCAGAGTGGGAGTTCGCCGCGAAAGGCGGGCTCGAAGGCGCGGAATTTGCCTGGGGAGACGAACTGGTCCCGGATGGGCGCTTCATGGCGAACACCTGGCACGGCCTGTTTCCAACGGAAAACCTGAGGCCCGACGGCTTCGAGCGGACCTCGCCGGTCGCGAGCTTCCCCGCCAATGGCTACGGCCTCTACGACATGATCGGCAACACCTGGGAATGGACCAGCGACTTCTGGTCGACCCGCCACCCGGCGCCGGCGCAAAAGAGCTGCTGCATTCCCGCCAATCCGCGGGGCGGGGACCGGGAGGCGAGCTTCGATCCGCGCCAGCCCACGCTCCACATTGCCCGTCGGGTGGTGAAAGGGGGCTCGCACCTCTGCGCGCCCAACTATTGTCGCCGGTATCGGCCGGCGGCGCGTCACGCGCATGAGGAAAACGCGGCGACGACCCATATCGGGTTCCGTTGCATTCGGCGGCCCTGATCCGGCCAGAGGACTTTAAAAACCGTTCCGCGAGGAGGATGGATGATGACGGCAACAGCGATGCGTTCCGGGTCCGTGGTGGACGGCGATGCCCGTAGACTGCGGCGTCGCTCCAGGCTCGCCGGCCTGCTGCTTACGTTCGCTGCGGCCTTTGCATCGCCGAGCGCGCTCCTGGCAGCGGATGCGCCGGCCGACACGCTCCCTTCGTGGAACGATGGCGCTGCGAAAACCGAGATCGTCGATTTCGTCACACGGGTCACCAGCGAGGGCAGCGCCGATTTCGTGGCGCCGGCAGAGCGGATCGCCGTTTTCGACAATGACGGCACGCTCTGGACCGAGCAGCCGAACTATTTCCAGGGCATGTTCGCCATCGACCGCGTCAAGGCGATGGCGCCCGAGCATCCCGAGTGGAAGGACAAGGAACCCTTCGCATCGCTGTTGAAGGGCGACATGGCCGGCGTTGCGGCCGCCGGCGAAAAAGGCATCGTCGAACTGGTCATGGCGACTCATGCCGGAATGACGACGGACGCGTTCACGAAGACCGTCAAGGACTGGTTTGCGACCGCCCGGCACCCGCGCTTCGATCGCCCCTATAACGAGATCACCTTTCTGCCGATGCGCGAGTTGCTCGATTATCTGCGGGCAAACGGCTTCAAGACCTATATCGTCTCGGGCGGCGGTATCGAGTTCATGCGGCCGATGACCGAGCAGATGTATGGGATCCCGCCCGAGCAGGTGGTCGGCAGCAGCATCGCGACGAAGTACGAACTCGACGGCGACGCGCCGGTGCTCATGCGCGAACCCAAGATCGACTTCATCGACGACGGTGCCGGCAAGCCGGTCGGGATCAACACCTTTATCGGCCGGCGGCCGATCTTTGCTGCCGGCAATTCCGATGGCGACTACGAGATGCTGCGTTGGGTGACGGCCGGCTCCGGCCCGCGGTTCGGCATGATCGTGCACCATACGGACGGCGAGCGCGAATGGGCCTATGATCGCCAATCGCCGGTCGGCAAGCTGGACAAGGCGATGACCGAGGCCGAGCAGCGGAACTGGCTGCTGGTCGACATGAAGAACGACTGGCGCAAGATCTACGCCTTCGAAAAATAAACGGCTGCGCTGCTGGCGCGGTATGCGCCAGCGATCGATGTCGAGGCGAAGGCCGACGCCGAGCGCGACTTGCTGTGCGCGCGGCACCGGCAGGCCATCGCCGCGCGAACGATGCTGCTCTGGCGCGTCTATCCCGCCCCGGAATATTTCCCAGGATCGATCGCGATATCGCCCATGCAGCCGGTGACGGCGCAATTCATGAGGATTCGGGGCGAAGATCGCCAAGACGGCGGCCAATACGGGCCAATGTTACTGTTACGTACTTCCGAAAATCGGCGTTCGTGCCACTTTTCGTTCAGGGGAGAGGTAAGCGAGGGCCGGATTGGCCACAAGCGCCGACCGGCGAGCCGGCCCCCGCCCGCAACGGTGTCTGGTCGTCACTGACACCCCCGGGGAATGCCAATGCATGAGCATCGATTGTCGTTCAGGCGGATGGTAACCCATGCCCAGCGCAGCCTTTCAACGGGGACTTCTGAAGCTTATGCTCAAGCTGCCGGCATTGCGCGGCCAGTTGCAATTGATCAGTGCCAAGAACCAGTCCCTGGCAAGCCTCTGCGAAGCCTATGAGGAAGCAAGCTCGATGCTTGACCGGCAAAGGCGTCTCGCCCCTCTGGATCATTCGATGATCTCGGAGTATGAATTGATCTGTCGCGAGATCGAAGAAGAAGTCATTTCCGTCTGTATCGCCGATACGGGGACATGAGCCTAGTCCGTTGTGATTAACGAATACATCGCTTGAGCTTGCCAGAGCGACGAAAACCCCACAAGAATTCTATGGGAATTATCGGGGTTCCTGTTCCAATTTAAAATGATTCAATTCTTCGATAAAAATATTTTGTGACGGTGCGATATTCTTCTTTCCGCCACAGAAGCTCTCGTCTAGAGTTCGCCTCGCGTTGCACTCTCTTTGGGGTTGTGGCAGTTGGGAGCGCATCATGGAAGCCAGCAGAAATGCGGGTCATATGAACTGCATTGCCGTTGCAGAATGCGAGGCGCGAGCCGCCCTTGAGCGCATTCTTGCCGATAGCCAGTTTCACGCGACCGAGCGTCATCGCAAGCTGTTGCGGTATCTGGTTGACGAGTTTTTCGCTGGCCGTTCGGGCCAGGTGAAAGCCTACACGATCGCCATCGACGTCTTTGGGCGGCCCGCGTCCTTCGATCCTGCGACCGACCCGATCGTGCGGGTGGAAGCGTCGCGCCTGCGCGCGGCCCTGGCGCAGTATTACGAGGCGCTCGGCGAAAGAGCGGAGCTTCGCATCGAGTTGCCGAAGGGCAATTACGTCCCACAGTTCGTGATTAGCGGCGAGCCCTTGCAAGGGATGCCCGAGAGCGCGGCGCCGGTTGCAGAGCCCGCAGCCGAGCAGCCCGTAGAGCCGGTGATTGCACCGGCCGCGATTGCGCGCAAATGGCCCCCGCTTGCCGGCTTCGCGGCACTCGGTGCCGGCGCGGCGGTCATGGCCGGGGCCTTCTACCTGTCCGTGGCCGACCATCTTCCCTGGCAACCGGTTTTCTCGGCCAAGCCGACTATCGTCGTTGACGTGCCGACGCGGCTCGGGGCCGACGACGACGTGCAGAAGAAGGCCGGAGACTATCTGGTCCACGCGCTCTCGCAGTTTTCCGCTGTCCGTACCCTCGCGCCGGTCTCGCCCGCGGGTGTCGATGTGGCTTCGATCACCGGGTGGGTCTCGTCCGCGCCGCCGGTCAAGCTGCAGGGCAGCAAGGAATACAGGCTTTCGATCGCCTACAGCACCGACGAACGCCAGCACGAGGTCTCCTGGCAGGTCATCGACGTGCAAAGCAACGAGGCCTTGAGAGCCGGCATTTCGAAGGCGGCGCTCGACAGTGGCGATGCGCGCGAAATACAGGAGAAGCTGCTTTCTCGTCTTGCTCTTTCGCTTGCCGGCGAGGAGGGCGTCATCGTCAGCCTGGAGGCTGCGCGGCAGCTGGTGACGCCGTCGATCGGCTACGGCTGCGTGCTGCAGGCGGATGTGGCGCTAGCACGGATCGATCCTGAGGGCCTGGCTTCGGCTCACGGGTGCCTCGAAAAATCGGTCTCCTACCAGGCCGCCGACGCCGATGTTCTGGCGAGCCTGGCGATGGTGCTGGTTGCGACCGGCGAAGCCAGCGCTGCGCCGACGGTTGCCGAGCGTGCCTTGAAACTTGCGGACAAGGCCGTTGCTCTGGCGCCGCAATCGAGCCAGAGCTATGTGGCCCAGATGCAGGCGCGCTTTGCGGCTGGCGAGACGGAAGCGGCGTTCATCTCCGGTCGTCGCGCGGCGGCGCTCAATCCGCTCGACGATGCCATTCCGGCTCGGCTCGGCCTGCTGCTGTTCGTCAGCGGCGCCTATTCGGACGGCGTGAACCTGGCCCGCGTGGCGGATGCCGGCAGCGAGTATCTGCACCACGACGCCGCGCTGACCATGGCGCTGGAAGACTATCGCAGCGGCCGCTATCGCGAAGCGCTGAGGCGCGCCCGCGAGCTTGCCAATCCGGCGGACACTGCCGTCAATCTTCTGCGCGTGGCAGCGGCAGGCCAGCTCGGCCTGACGCGTGAGGCGACAAGCGCCCTGGATGGATTGCGCCTGAGCAGAACGCGCTCGCCACAGCCATACGACGCGGAACTGGTCGCTCGCGGCTATGCGCCGGACCTGATCGCACTGCTCGACGACGGTCTCGCCAAGGCCGGCTTGCATCCGGTCGCCCAGCAGTAAGGCCGGGCCCGAGCCTTCTCAGCTTTCGGCGGCGACCCGGATGACCAGTTTGCCGAAATTGCGGCCGTCGAGCAGGCCGATGAAGGCCTCCGGCGCATTCTCGATTCCGTCGACGATGTCTTCGCGATATCGCACCTCGCCGCCTTTGATCCAGCCGGCCATCTCCTGATAGAAGAGCGGCCGCTGGTCGGCAAATTCGCGCTGGATGAAGCCCCGGATGAGCAGGCTCCGGCTCAGCACTTCACGCATGACGCCCGGCAGCCGGTCGCCTCCGGCTTGTGCGCCTGCGGGCTGGTTGTAGTGCGCAATAAGGCCGCAGACGGGCACGCGGGCGAAATCGTTCAGCAGCGGAAACACTGCATCCCAGACATGGCCGCCGACATTTTCGAAATAGACGTCGATGCCTTTCGGGCAGGCGGCGGCGAGTTGTTCGGCGAAGTCCGGCGCCCGATGATCGATCACGGCGTCAAAGCCGAGCGTGTCGCGAACGAAGGCGCATTTGTCCGCGCCGCCGGCGATCCCGACTGCGCGCGCGCCCTTGATGCGGGCAATCTGCCCGACCGCCGAGCCGACGGCGCCGCTTGCGGCCGCAACGACGACCGTTTCGCCGGGCTGCGGTTTGCCGATCGTCAGCAGCCCCGCATAGGCGGTGAAGCCGGGCATGCCGAGAATGCCGAGCGCCGTCGACAGGGGCGCGGCCGCCGGATCGAGCTTGCGCAGGTCAGCACCGCGCGACAGCGCATAGCTTTGCCAGCCGGAGTGGGAAAGCACGAAGTCGCCGTCGCTGAAATCCGGGTGCCGCGAGCGGACGACGCGGGCGACCGTACCGCCCTCCATGACCGAACCGATCTCCACCGGCTTGGCATAGGACCGGCCGGCATTCATCCGGCCGCGCATATAGGGGTCGAGCGAAAGGTAGAGGATCTTCAGGAGAACCTCGCCTTCCGCCGGCTCCGGAATTGCCGTTTCGACGACGCGGAAATCGCTGGGCGCCGGTTTCCCGGATGGCCGCGCGGCAAGCAGGACCTGGGTGTTCGTGTTCATTGTCTTTTCCTCCTTGTGCGCGTCTCGATGTGCCGCGGCGACGGACGCGCCCGGCAACATCAATCCGACATGACTGCCCCCTTTTCGCATGAAACGAAACAAAGGCCTATGGACGTGTCTTGAACCGAAAACGGCACCGCGGGCTCACCCCTCTTGGATGAGCCCGCGGAAGATGCGAAAGCGTCGCTCGCTCAGGCGGCGTCGATCGCCTGCCTGAGGTCGGCGATGATGTCGTCGGCATGTTCGATCCCGATCGAGAGCCTGACATAGCCGGGCGTCACGCCGGTTTTCAGCTGGTCGATCTCAGACAGCTGCGAATGGGTCGTCGTTGCCGGATGGATGGCGAGCGAGCGCGCGTCGCCGATATTGGCGACATGGTAGAGCAGCTTCAACCCGTCGATGAAACGCCGTCCCGCCTCGCGACCGTCCTTCAGTTCGAAGCCGACAAGCGCACCATAGTGGCCGTTCAGCAGATATTTTTCGCCGCGCGCCTTCGCCTCGCCATCCTGGAACTTCGGAAAGATCACCCGCGCCACCTTCGGGTGGGTGCGCAGGAACTCGGCCACCTTGATGGCGTTCTCGTTGTGCTGCCGGATCCGCAGAGGCAGCGTTTCCAGGCCCTGGATGAACTGGAATGCGTTCAGCGGGCTGATCGCCGCACCAAGGTCGCGCAGCAGCACGGCGCGAGCGCGCAGGATATAGGGATGAAACGCGATTGCGGCCGCCTTTTCGAGCCAGGTCTTGCCCTGGTAGCTCGGGTCCGGCTCGTGCAGGTTCGGATGCCGCGCCTCATGCTCGTGCCAGGGAAACTGGCCGCTGTCGATGATCGCGCCGCCGATCGAGGTGCCGTGCCCGCCGATGTACTTCGTCGTCGAGTAGACGACGACGGCAGCGCCATGGTCGAAAGGACGGATCGTCAGCGGCGCTGCGGTGTTGTCGACGATCAGCGGAATGCCGAAGCGCTTGCCGATTTCGGCGACCTCGGCAATCGGAAAGACCTCGAGCTTCGGGTTCGGCAGGGACTCGGCGTAGTAGGCGCGCGTCCGCTCGTCCGTCGCCCGGGCAAAGGCTTCCGGATCCGCCGCATCGACGAAACGAACCTCGATGCCGAAGCTTTTCAGCGTCGCGGCAAACAGCGCCCAGGTGCCGCCATAAAGGCCCGCGGCGCTGACGACGTTGTCGCCGGAGCGCGCAAGGTTCAGAAGCGCGAAAGCCGATGCCGCCTGGCCGGAACCAAGTGCGAGCGCTGCTGCACCTCCTTCGATTTCCGCCAGCCGTTGTTCGAAGGCGTCCTGCGTCGGATTGGAGACGCGGGTGTAGAGATGCCCGGGCGCCTCCAGCGCAAAGAGCTTGTCGGCGCCGTCGGTGCCGGGCAACTGGTAGGAGGTCGTTTGGTAGATCGGCACGGCGACGGCGCCGGTTGCCGGATCGAAGCGATAGCTTCCGCCGTGGAGCGCCAGCGTTTCGGGACGCAGCCGGCCGCTGGCTTCGCGCAAGCCGGTTGGCACCTGGATCTCGACTGCAGGCTCTTCCGGCTTCTGATAGATCGTCATGCCATTTCTCCTTGGCTCTCAGGTTGATCGGCGCTGTCCGGTTGGTCAGGCGGGCACGGCCGCCTTTGGCTGTTCCAGCAGGTCTGCGTGGTGCGCGGCGGCGACATCGGGGTGCGAGCGCAGCCGGGACTTCAGCACGTTGCGGCCGACCTCGTGGAAGAGGGGGTTCTGCGGATCCTGGGTGACGCCGCGGACCTCGGCTGCAAGCTGTGGCGGCAGATCGAGGACAGGGATGGTCGATGCGAGATTGGCGCCGAGGAAGAAGGCGACCGAAAGCCGATCGCCGCCGGCCGGCGGCGTCACCACCCGGTGGATGTTGGCGAGCAGATAGCCGTTCGATGCCAGTTCCAGGAGTTCGCCGACATTGATGACGAAGCTGCCGCGCTTCGGCGGCGCGTCGATCCAGCCGCCCTTGCCGTCGTCGACCTGCAGCCCGCCGACCACGTCCTGCAACAGGATGGTGACGAAGCCGCCATCCTTGTGGGCGCCCACGCCCTGGTCGCTTTCGGTCTTGTCGCGGCCGGGATAGCGGATGATCTTCAGCAACTGGTTGGGGCCGTCCTTATAGATCGGCCCGAAGACATCGGGCTTCTGCCCGAGCGCTTCGGAGAAAATCTCGATCAAGCGGATGCCGAGCCCGGTGACGGCTTCGATATAGCCAAGGATCGCAGGCTTCAGTTCCGGCAAGGCGTCTGGAAACTGGTTCGGGCCGACGAGCCGCTTCCAAGGCGCGTCGCCGGACGCGATATCGAGGCTCCGGCGCTCAGGGCCGAAGTCCACCTGTTCGCGCCAGTCCTGGGTGCCCCGGGTATATTCGAGGCCGGCGCGATTGTAGCCGCGGAAGTGCGGCGAGTTGCGCATTTCGATCGCCAGCTTGTCATCCTCCGGCAGCGCGAAGAAGCGGCGCGAAAGCGAAAGAATGCCGTCGATCTCTTCCTGCGGAATGCCGTGGCCCTCGAGATAGAAGAAGCCCACCGAGCGGGCAACGCTACGCAACTCGTCGAGCGCTGCGGCCCGCTCGGGGTGGCCCGCCGCAAAGCGTGAGAGGTCAAGGACGGGCAGGGTTGGATTTGTCTGGCTCAAGCTGGTCTCCCTTGGTCGTTCGGGCGTTCGGGGCAGTCCCTCGGACAAGGGCCCTGCGCCGGTTCGCACATGATGGGAGAAGCCTAACCGGAGGTGGCTGGGCCACTCAATATTGTCTATGGAAATTATGGACTAAATTTCAACGAAAGCGCGAAGCGGGCTTTCGAACGGAACTGGCTTGCGGGGAATATCCGTCCCGGCCGTTTGTTTTCCGAATTCTCGGGGGCTGGCTCATGCGGTGCGAGAGAGCGATCGCTTCTGCGACCAAATCCGATCGCGGCGGAGCGCGGGGACGGGCCCACCGCGGGCCGAACAACGGCGGCGACCCCGCTTCGCCTTTGGCAAAACGGGGCTAGCCGGTTGTCGGCGTCATCGAGGTCATGCCGTCGCTTATCCGCAAAACTAAGGGTTCGCGGAGGCAGACCAACCGCCGAATGACGGTAATCCCAGAAGCGGCGTGGAACCTAGCAGCGACCGAGGCTCGGGCGTGTCAGCAGCTCGTTGGTCAGATGTGCTCTCTGGCTGCCGCAGTCTTCGGCTTCCTTGAGCAGCGATGCGAGCGCGAGTTCGAGGCAGTATTGCACGCCTTCGACGTTGAGGGTCTTGGCGGAGTCGCGCGCATAGGTGACGAGACGAGCCAGTGCCAAGAGCTCCTTTTCCTTGTCTTCCGGTTCGACCGGTACAGCAAATGAAGATAGCATGATTTTCCCCAGCTTCCATTGGACCCAAAGGCCCAGCCCAGCGTGACCAATCATAGCGTGACTTGGCGGGAGTGCGCGTGACATGAGCGTGACACACGTTGTATCTGAAAACCACACCCTTAAGATGAAGCGTCAGGTTGACCGAACAACCTCTTCCACATGCTGGTAGAATTGAATTTCCAGCTTTGCGGTACAACCGTTCGTTGGGCCGGTGCATGTTGCAGTGCGTCCAGCAAATGTCGCGCGTCGATGCCCTTCTGGTCGACATATTCGCGCGCGAGCAGAGCAACGAGACGGGTGCGGTCCGTGCCCGCCGGAAGCGCCACGCGCGCGACGATGCTCGCCCAGTTGCGCTCCTTGTAGAACATGGCGGACGCGTTCGCGCCGATCGACGTGATGAGCTCCGGGGCAAGGACGTGGCTCTGCGAAAGGCGCCTGAGCGTCGCATCGACATTGACCAGCGGTAGCGTCAGCGGCAGATAGCCGAGTTCGGCGGGGCCGTGGATCAGCGCAACGTCGGCGTCGTCCACGCGCTCGCCCTCGGCGTATTGCCGGTAGATCTCGCCAATGCCGACCATGCCGTAGGGTGCGCATTCTGCCGCCCGCAGCGCGCCCATGCTGGCCGCGCCGAAGACCTGCACGCCTCTCGACAGGGCATAGAGGATTTCCTTGTGCCAGACGGGCGCGACATTCTCAAAGTTGCCGTCGATTAGCCCGATCGCGGTTGCGCCGTCCTCAACAGCGCGCAGCACGTCGCCCTGGACGGCGGGCGGGAGGACGAGAACGCTCTTGTCCGCGGCGTTTCGTACGTCGGGCAAGGTCGGGCCGACAAAGACGACGTTCATCCGGCCTCCAGTGCGCGCGCGAGCGCCCGTTCGCCGAAACGGCGCTTGCGCAGACCGTCGGGATTTTCGAGGGCCGGAACGATGACCTTGACCACGGAGAAAGGCGCTACGCCTTCCATCAGCGGAACGACGACAACCGTCCGGATGCCGGCCGTTTCGAGCTGCTGCACGACGTCATCGAGCAACGCCTGCGGCCCGGCCGGGGTATGTGGCGCGGCTACGCTTCTCCGCTGCGGCACGGCGGCAAACAGGCCTCGCGTTTCCTCGGGAAGGTCGCGGGTGAAGGTTTCCGGAAACACGTCGTCGCGGGCGCCGCTGATATAGGTGAGCCGCGACTGGGCAGCCTCCGTCACCGCACGGATGGCGGCGCGCCGCGCGACCAGATGGGCGCCGTGCCCGATGGTGACATCGTGATAGCGCGGCTGCCTGGCCGAAAGAATGCCTGCTCCTGCAAGGGTCGCGGCATAGCAGGGAATGCCGACGTCGCTCGTCATGTCGAAGAGGCGCAGGTCCAGGCCCGACAAGGCGATCCGTTCCGCGAGCTCGTCGAGAACGGGATCCTCGAAGCTTCCCGGATCGATGCAGCCGCGGTGCTTGCCGCTTAGCGGCAGCATTCGCCACAGCGTTTCTGCATCGCGCTCGATGCGCTCGAGCAAGCCGTGCAGGACCGCCTCGGTCTCGGTGTTGCCCGATGCCAGGCCGTCGGAGGATTGCCAGTAGCGACAGCCGACGATCGTGCGGTCGAGGATCGCCGCTTCGCGCGGAACCCAGGTGGTTGCGCCGTCAAAGAGGTCGAAGCCCCGAAGCCAGTCGATGGTTTCGTCGTCCTGAAGGTCCGCTTGCCCGGCCGCGATGAGCCCCGGCAGATGCAATGTTCGGTCGCCTGTTTCGGAAAGAGCCCGGCTGGTGGCCGTTCTTGTCGCGGCTGACGGTGCGCAGGCCACTGTGCGCTCGATCGCCTCCATGGCCGCCGAAACCTTTGCGTCGATGTCGGTGATGCCTTTTCCCTGGTTGATGACGATCGATCGGGCGTTGGGCGATACGGCGCTCCACACCGGGATGCCGATCCGGTCGAGGCCCGTCAGTCGCGCAAGCCGGGTGACGCCGAGCGCCGGCAAGTATGCCTCGATCCGCCGGAATGTTTCTTCGGGCGGGCAGGCGCGATCGCTATAGCAAAACGCGCCGGCCGCCGGACGGCTGGAATGCTCGTCCGACGGCCGGCCGGTTTCAGCGGCTTGTGCCACGCGTGGACTAGCCGTCCATGAACCCGCCGGAAACGGAGCCGGACGAGGCCGCAACGACGGCGAGATTGACGCCCTTGTGCACCATGGCCCCACTGTTGTTGCGCAGGTCGTTGGCCGCAGCCAGCGGTCCCTGCGTCGGCGTCGCAATCTGCGTGACCGTGCCCGCATCCAGATCCGCGACCCAAAGACGGTTGTCGTCCGCCAAACCGATCACCACTACTTTTGCCATTTTCCCCTCCTGGCCGTTGTCGATGTGAGAAATCAGAAGCCTGCCTTGCGCAGGCCCTCGCAATAATGAACGCGCTGCCATTCTTCCCTAAAGGGAACGATCGTCATCCACTTGTCGAGATCAAAGTCCGGATGCACGTCGAAAGTCTTACGGACGAACTGGCGCGCCTTCTTCCGGTTGCCGAGCATGCCCCAACTTGCCGCCGCCAGGCGGTCGGCAGGGGTCGGATCGCGCATGCGCTCGATATAAGCGATCGCCTGCTCATACTGACCAAGCGAGTAGCTGGCGCCGGCCGCGGTCCAGAAATACTCGTCCGGCGCAATCGGGTTGAGCTCGATTGCTGCCTGGATCTTGCGCAGGCCGCCCTCGGGGCGTGAGGCCTGCACCAGCGTGTCGGCATAGCTCGCGATCACGTTGGCGTGCTGAGGGCTCAGCGCCTCCGCCTTGTCATGGTATTCCATGCTCTCGTCGAACTGTCTCAAGTAGAGCTTGACGACGCCAAGCTCGCGGTAGCCCGTCGCCAGCGTGTCGTCGGCCACAACCGCATCGCGCGCATGCCGTTCGGCAAGCGCCAGCAATTCGGCGTCGCCACGGGCCGTCAGCAGCCATTCGACGAAATAGCTGCGGGCCAGACCGCTCATCGCCGGCGCGAAGTCGCCGTGCTGGTAGAGCGCTTCGCGGAAACTCTTGCGGGCGCGCCGTACCTCCGGAAGATTGAGCTGCTTGAGATAGCGCTGGCCGAGCAGGAAGTTGCGGTAGGAACCGACATTCGTCTCGTAGGTCTGGCGATGGGTCTCGTTGCGCTCCACCTGGTTGGCGATCGCCAGCGCGATCTGGCGGGCGATTTCCCGTCGCGACGCCATCAGCCCATCACCGTCGAGATTGAAACGGTCGGCCCAGATCACCTCGTCATTGGCAAAGAAGATCAGTTGCGTGAAGAGCGTCAGCCGGCTGCCTTCGTCGGTGAGGCGCGTGTCGAGAATGTAGCTGATGGCATGTTTCTGGTAGGTGTTGGCCTTGTCGGCCTGCAGGCTGATTTGCGCGGCTGTATAGGGCGCGATCACCGAAACCGAGCGAAGCGCGCAAAGCCCGATGGTCACATCTTCGATCAGGGCGCTCGCAAATTGGGTTGCCGGACTATCGATCGCGCCGTTGTTCGGCGGCAGAAGGACGACACGTGGCGGGCGCGTGTCGACGGCCGCCTCCGGCGTCGGCGCAATTATCGTCGAGACCGATCGAAACTCCGGCCTGCTGACTGCGATCGCACCGCCACCATTCGAGACGGCCCGTGCCTCCAGGTGATTGCCTTCGAGCTGAAACGCCTGGGTCAGGATCTTGCGCACGTCTTCGTCGAGCGGGTTGCGCTCGAGCAGCCGGGTCGCCGCCGCCTTGACCAGCTTGCGATGGTTGTTCGTCGCCTCCGCTGCTGCGAGCAGCAGGCTTTCGCGCAGCAGCGCCATGTGCTCGCCACGCTGCCGCTCGATCCAGCCATGCAGCGCCTGGCCCTGGGACTTCAGGTCCTTGAGGAAGTCTTCCTGGAACGTTTCGACCGCCCACTGGAGGCGCGAAAGCGGATCGCCGGCCTCGCGCCCGATGGCATCGACGTCGCTTTTGAGCCGGCTGGCGTCGAGGCGCACGGACGACGGGGAGAAACTCAGAAAATGACAGCCGAGCTCTTCCTGGCGCGCGCTGATGCGGGAGATCGTCTTGCGCAGATTGACGAAGGCCTGGCTCGGGACGATCTCGTCCCAAAGGAGCTTGGCGATATCGTTTCTGGACTGCTCGCTGTGGCCGTCGACGATCAGATGACACAGGATCAGCAGACCCTTTTCGGGAAACGCTACCTCACGCCCGCCGTTATCGACGAGCCGCAAGCGCCCGAGGGTCTGCAGTCTGAATGTCATCCGGTCATTCCTGTCGGGCGCTGGCCTGTCGGGCGCGGGTGTTTAGCCGTGCAGGTCCTGAGCGTGGCTCGCGCTTGAGCGGGCGGTCTCGGTCTCCGGCGTCTGAGCAACCGCTGCCACCAGCGAGATGATCTTCTTGCGCAGCACCGGGTCCGTGATCTTCAGGAAAGCCCGGTTGAGCGCAATGCCTTCCTTCGACGAAACGAAGGACGAGATTTCGCTCGGTTCGCGCGTGGTGTCGCCCGCACCGTTGCGTGCGCCGGCCGGGTCTTCACCTTCCTGGAAGAAGAAGCTCGGGTGCACGCCGAGGATATCGGCGATCGCCTGCAAACGGCTCGCGCCAATGCGGTTGGTGCCTTTTTCGTACTTCTGTACCTGCTGGAATGTGATCCCGAGACCGTCGGCCAGCTTCTCCTGGCTCAGTCCGGCCATCAACCGACGCATCCTGACGCGGGAACCGACAAAGACATCGATCTGGCTGGGGGCTTTCGTGTTCACTTGTATTTCCTCCGCACGTAGGAGTGGTCAAATCATGCATATGAGTTTGCTTGAATAAATGACGCTATGCAATCACTACGGGCTAAAACACAAAGATTTGCGACGCTTTGATGATTTCCCTTGGGGAGACGGGATAGCGACCGTCGCGATCGGGACAGAAGCGGGCGAGCTGAAGGACCGTAAGGGGCGGTGAAACGGCATGGGCCCCTGCGGCGCTCCGAATCGCTTCCGTGCCGGGCGTATGCTGCGACATGCTCCGCGCCATCCACCGTCTCGCTGACCCGTTACGGTCGCCGTTACTGTTACGTACTTGCGCTACGGCAGCGGGCAAAGATGCTTATGGCTCAACCGGTTCCGGTGCCAGCTTCGGCTTCAGTCGTTGCGGGCGCGCGTCGGGCCGCCCGGGATCTCGGAGAACCGTTCATGCGCAGACTGACGCTCGCTTTCACCCTGCTCGCGATTGCCACCGTTCCGGCGCAGGCCGGGCCGGCGACGACGAGCGCCTCCGTCAATTTCCGGGAAGGACCGGGAACCGGCTTCAACAGCCTGGGCACGATCGCGGAGGGAACCGAGGTCGATGTCAAGGAATGCGACGATGCGGGCGCCTGGTGCGCGGTGAGCTTCAACGGCCAGAACGGCTTCGTCAGCGGCAAGTACCTGAACGATGCCGATCCCAAGGGGCTCGGCTGGCCGCGCGCCTACAAGACCGATAGCGGCGCGACCATCACGCTCTACCAGCCGCAGATCAACGCCTGGAAGGATTTTACCGACCTCGACGCGCTGATTGCCGCCGAATACAAGCAGTCCGACGACGCCAAGCCGATCTTCGGCGTAGTCGGCGTTACCGGCAAGACCGACGCCGACAGTGCGTCGGGGCAAGTCGTCGTTTCCGACATCAAGATGACCGAGATCAACTTCTCCGTCCTCGACCGCAAAGAGCTGGCGGACCTGACGCTTGAGGTCGGCAAGCTGATGCCGGTCGGGACGATAACCGTTTCGGAGGACAAGCTGACGGCGAGCCTTGCCGACTATCAGCGGCTCGGCAATGTCGAGGGGCTGAAGGCCGACGCGCCGCCGATCTTCGTCAGCAAGAAGCCGGCAATCCTGGTGCAGACCGACGGCAAGATCGTGCTCGCCCCGGTCAAGGGCGTCGAGGGGCTCTCCTTTGCGGTCAACACCAATTGGGACCTGTTCAAGGTCGAGGCCGACGCGATCTACTACCTGCGCAACGACAAGTCATGGCTGCAGTCCAAGGATATCTCCTCGGGATGGCAGCCTGCGGCGTCGCTTCCCGACATTCTCAGCAAGCTGCCGGACGACGACAACTGGAAGGATGCCAAGGCGGCGATCCCGCCGCAGGCGGACAAGGTGATCGTCCCCGACGTCATCTATTCGGACAAGCCGTCGGAACAGCTCGCCTTCGACGGTGAGCCGAAACTCGAGCAGGTTCCGGGCACCGGCCTCAAGGTTGCGACCAATACAGAGAGCGACGTCTTTTACCGTGACGCCGATAGCAGCTGGTACATCCTCGTATCCGGCCGCTGGTTCGCGAGCACCTCGCTCGACGGGCCCTGGACCTTTGCAACACCCAAACTGCCGCAGGACTTCCAGAACATCCCGCAGGATGCGGCCTATTACACGGTGCGCTCATCCGTTCCCGGCACCTCCGAGAATGCAGAGGCACGGCTGAAGGCCAGCATCCCCGAAAAGGCGCGTGTCGCCCTCGACGGTTCGGTCACCGTGGACGTCGTCTATAGCGGCGACCCGAAGTTCGAAAAGATCGACGGGACCTCCCTGACCTATGCGGTCAACACCAACGAGACCGTCATCAAGGTCGGCGACAAGTACTTCGTGCTGAAGGACGGGGTGTGGTTCGTCGGCGATGCACCGACCGGGCCATTCGCCGTGGCAAAGGCGGTGCCGGACGAGATCTATACCATCCCGCCGTCTTCGCCGATCTACAACGCCACCTATGTGCGCATCTACGATACCGAGCCCGACGCGGTCTGGTTCGGCTATACGATGGGTTATCTCGGCGCCTATCTTGCCTGGGACACCTTCGTCTACGGCACCGGCTGGTACTATGACGACTACTGGGATTACGGATGGGCCGGTGGCGGCTACTGGCCCTATTATCCGCGCCCGGTGACCTATGGCGTCGGCGCTTTCTACAACCCCGCCATCGGCACGTTCGGCCGTTACGGATATGCGTACGGGCCCTATCGCGGCATTGCTGCCGGTGCGGCCTACAATCCGCGCACGGGCACCTATATTCGCGGCGCGGTCGGCTACGGGCCGAACGGAGACCGCGGCTTCGTTGCCGCCTACAATCCCCGCACCGGCAACGCGGCGATCGCCCGCGGAGGGCATAACGTTTACGGCAGCTGGGGCACGGCGGCCGTCAAGCACGGGTCCGATTTTGCGCGCATCAGCGGCGGCTCGACTGCCAATGGCGCCGGCGTCAATTGGCGCACGTCGGATGGCAACCACGGCTTTGTCGCCGGCGGCAAGGGCGGCGACGTCTATGCCGGCCGCGACGGAAACGTCTATCGCCGCGACGACGGACAATGGCAGAAGCATACGCCGGACGGCTGGCAGCCGGTCCAAAAACCTTTGATCCAGGACAGGACAAAAGCCGGTGAACAATTCTCCGCCAACCATCCGGATGCGGCTGCGAACCTCAACCAGCGGATCGAGACGCGCCAGCAGACCGGCCAGGGTGCGGCGCGGGCTGCCCGCGAACACGCTCCCGATCATCTGGCGATCGACAATATCGGCCGGCAGCTCGGCAACCAGCGCACCTTCGAGCGGCAGTCCTTCGATCAGCGGCCGCTGAACTTCCCGGCCGGTGGCGGCGGCGGCTTCGACCGCCCAGGCGGTTTCGGGGGCGGCGGTTTTGACGGCGGCGGCTTCCACGGTGGTGGCGGCTTCCAGGGCGGGGGTGGATTTGGCGGTGGGGGTGGCTTCCATGGCGGTGGCGGGTTCCACGGAGGTGGCGGGTTCCATGGCGGCGGTGGCTTCCGCCGCCGCTGACCGCATTGCATTTGACGTTGACGCAACAGCCAGGTGGTATGTTAGCCTTTGTAAAGATTGGGAGTCGTGCCGGTCGGGGGACGGGCATGTTCGTCGGGGGTGTTGAGAATGGGCTGTGTCGGATCGTCGGGTCGTTTGCTTATGGGGCCGGTCTTCGGTCTCCTGGCTTTTCTTTCCGTATTTTTCGGGCTGGTTTCGCCGGGGCTGGCGCAGGAGGCCGCGCCTGCGGCGCCGCCCGCAAAGGTCCAGCAGCTGATCCAGCTTCTCGATGATCCGGAAGTGAAGCAGTGGCTGTCGACGAAACAGACGGCGCCAGCCGCGTCGGCGGATACAGCGGACGGAACGCCCGCGACCGGCGTCGTGGCGCGGTGGACCGCCGAAATCCGGCGCCACCTGACCGGCATCGGCAATGCGGTTCCGCGCGTCGGTCCGGAAATTCGGGCGGCGCAGGAGCGCCTTGCCGGCGACATGGAGAGCCACGGCACTGCGCCCATCCTCAAGGGGTTTTTCCTGATCCTGGTGATCGGCTATGGCGCCGAATATCTCCTGCGCTGGCTGCTCGGACGTAGCCTGAAGGGGGCGGTGCTGACGGGGCCTGCCCGCACGATGCTTACGCGGGTGCTGCCGCTCATCGTTTTTGCCGCTGCCAGCATGTCGGTGCTGGCGATCGCCGACTGGCCGACGCGGCTGGAAACGACCATCGCGCCGCTGCTCGGCGCCTGGATCGGTGCCCGCCTGCTGATAATCATCGCTTCGGCCGTGCTGACGGGCGGCCCTGTCAGCGAAGAGAGTGCGGACGGGCGAGGGGGCTATCTGTCACTGACAACGGAGGAGGCCAGGTTCTGGCATCGGCACAGTCTGTGGCTGATCGGCGCCGCCGCCCTCGTCTGGGGTGTCGGCGACGCGATGCGCGCGCTTTCGATCTCCAGCGACGTGCATGATCTCATCACCGCGCTGCTTGGTCTGCTGGTGCTGGCGCTCGGGATACTGACCGTCGTGCGCCGGCCTGCCGGCACCGTTGTCGGTTCGCGCCGTATCGTCGGCAATGTGTTCCTGGTTGCCTTCCTCATCGTGCTGTGGCTGCTTTGGGTCGCCGGCATGGACGTCCTGTTCTGGATCGGCCTCTACGTCATCGGCATACCGCCGCTGCTGCGCTTCACCAGCGCGTTCACCAAGACCTTGCTGCAGGCATCCGCCGAAGACGACTTGCATGTGATGCGCAACATCTTCATCGAGCGCGGCGCGCGACTGCTGGTCATCACTCTGGCGGCCGGCTGGCTGGCGCTCGTCTTCAAGGTCAGCGCCACGGCGATGATGCATGACGACGCCTTCAACCGGGTGGTCCGCGGGGCGCTCGCCGGTATCGTCATTCTGCTGGCGGCGGATCTGGTCTGGCAGCTGGTGAAGGGGTTCATCAATCTGCGCGTCAAGCAGGCCAATCACGCGACCGAGGATCCTGCCGAACGCGCGCGCAACACCCGCCTGATGACGCTGCTGCCGATCCTGCGCAATTTTCTCGCGGCCTTCATCGCCGTCGTGGCCGTGCTGATGGTGCTCTCCGGCCTTGGCGTCGAAATCGGCCCGCTGATTGCCGGCGCCGGTGTCTTCGGCGTGGCCATCGGCTTCGGTTCGCAGACGCTGGTCAAGGACGTCATTAGCGGCATCTTCTATATGATGGACGATGCCTTCCGGATCGGCGAGTACATCCAGAGCGGCAGCTACAAGGGCACGGTCGAGTCATTCAGCATTCGCTCCGTTAAGCTCAGGCATCACCGCGGTCCGGTCTATACGGTGCCCTTCGGCTCTCTCGGCGCGGTGCAGAACATGAGCCGCGACTGGGTGATCGACAAGTTCCTGATCAACGTTTCCTTCGATGCCGATGTGGCCAAGGTGAAGAAGCTGGTGAAGGGGATCGGCGCCAAGCTGCTCGAGGATCCAGATATCGGGCCGCTGATCCTGGAGACGGTCAAGATGAAGGGCGTCGAGAACTTTGGCGACTACGGCATGACGTTGAGTTTCGCCATGAAGACGAAGCCCGGGTCGCAGACCCAGGTCCGGCGCCGGGCGCAGGTCATGATCAAGGAATCCTTCAAGGAAAACGGCATCAACTTTGCCTCGCCGACCGTGCAGGTGGCAGGCGACGAGCAGCAGCATTCGGCCGCTGCCGCCGCCGCAACCCGCGACGCGATCGCCAAGAAGAATGCCGCGGCCGCGCTCGGCGAGGAGGGCGGGGCAAAGGAGTAAAATTCGTCAACGGGTTTCTCAGGGCTGGGGAGGCCGACCATGAAACGCATTCTGTTGGGGCTGTTGCTGATCGTGTTTTTTGCGAGCGGCAGCGCCATGGCGCAATCGAGCGAGCAATTCCTTCGCTCGATGTTCGTCCCGCACGCGGATGACTTCGACGGCATGGAGAAGCGGCGGCTGATCCGCATCATCGTGCCGTTCAGCAAGACGATCTATTTCCTCGATCGCGGCCAGCAACTGGGCACGGCCGTCGATTTTGGAACGGCACTCGAAAACGAACTCAACAAGGGCCGCAAGAAGCAGATCGACAAGATCCGCGTCGGGTTCCTGCCGATGCCGCGGGCGCGGCTGCTGTCGGCGCTCGAAGAGGGGCTTGGCGACATCGTCATGGCCAACCTGACGATCACCGAGACGCGGCTTGCAAAGGTCGACTTCACCGCGCCGCTGTTCGACGACGCCAAGGAGGTGCTGGTCACCGGCCCTTCGGCGCCGCCGATCACGAGCGTCGACGATCTGAGCGGACAGGAACTGCATGTGCGCCGATCGAGCAGCTATTACGAGCACCTGGCGGCGCTCAGTGCCGGCTTCGAAAAGGCCGGCCGCGCGCCGATCGCGCTGAAGGACATGGATGAGAACCTCGAGGACGAAGATGTCCTGGAGATGATCAATGCCGGCCTGTTGCCCTGGACGGTCGTCGACAAATACAAGGCGGACATCTGGGTGAAGGTGTTCACCGACCTCAAGGTGCGCGACGATATCGTCGTTTCCGACCATGGCGAGATCGCCTGGGCGATCCGCAAGGACAGCCCCAAGCTCAAGGCGATGCTCGACGACTTCGTCAAGACCCACAAGGTGGGGACCACCTTCGGCAACATTCTGAGGAGCACCTATTACAAGGGCGACAAGATGCTGAAGCGCGCCTATGCGCCGGCCGATGTCGAGCGCTTCAAGCAGCTCGTGGAAATCTTCCGCACGCACGGGAAGACCTATTCCTTCGACCACCTGATGCTGATGGCACAGGGCTACCAGGAATCGCAGCTCGACCAGTCCCGCCGCAGCCACCGGGGCGCGGTCGGCATCATGCAGCTTCTGCCATCGACCGCCGCCGACAAGGCCGTCAACATCCACGGCATCGACAAGGACGAAAACCTCAACGTCGAGGCCGGCTCGAAATATCTGCGCTACCTCGTCGATACCTACATCAACGACCCGGCCGTCACACCGAAAAACCAGATGCTCTTCGCCTTCGCGGCCTACAATGCCGGGCCAGGAAACCTGCGCAAGTTCAGGGCCAAGGCCAAGGATATGGGGCTCGATCCGAACCTCTGGTTCGGCAATGTCGAGAACGCAGCCGCGGCGATCGTCGGGCGCGAGACGGTGCAATACGTCAGCAACATCTACAAATACTATGTCGCCTACAGCCTGCTGTCGGAGCATGATGCGCAAACCTCGGCCGCGAAGACCGGCAGTGCTGGGGTGGCTGCAACGCCGTAGCCGGCGCGGGGCGTATCCCGCGACCTGGCCGCAGGCTGGAAGACGAGAAACGAAACAAGGAGTGGCAGGCACGGAGCGGTCGGCAGACGGCGATGGGCTGCCAGTTGATCATGGTGAAAAGCATCCGCAGTCTTGGCGGGCTGTTTGGCCTGCTTGCTCTGTCCGCGGCGACGCTTGCGGGCTGTACGACGCCGGACCTGGAGCCGATCCCCGGCAGCATCACCTATGGCGGGCAGCCCCGCACGAAGCTGACGAAAGCACCCGTCGGCAGCATCGTCCCGCACCGTTTCACGAGCGGCAACAGCTTCGTTCAGGAAACCTATGTCATCGAGCCGGACCGCTCGCTGAAACTGATCCGCCGGGACTACTACGATTTGCCGATCGACCGATGAACCGGTGGTGGCGGTGCCAACTCCCCTTGACCGTATACGGGCTGCGCGGTGACGCGAACGCCTGGTTTTTCTTCCCGCGTTCCCATCGGAAAATGTCAGGCTCCGAGCGCAGTCGGTTGACAGTCTGCTGCGGAGAAACGATAGCTCGGTGCGGATGAAGATCGCCTTTTACGCTCCCTTGAAATCCCCTGACCATCCGGTTCCCTCGGGTGACCGGCTGATGGCGCGCATGCTGGTCGCGGCGCTCTGCGCAGGAGGGCACGAGGTCGAGGTCGTCTCGGATCTGCGCAGCTTCATGGCGACCGCCTCGGACTTGGATTTTCGGGAACTGGAGCAGGCGGCGGCGGGCGAAATCGCCCGACTTCGGCAGGGCTGGAAACGCGACGGCACCCCTGATCTCTGGTTCTGCTACCATCCCTACTACAAGGCGCCGGACCTGCTTGGCCCATCGCTTGCCGCCGAATTCGCCATCCCTTACCTGACGGCAGAAGCCTCCTATTCGGCGCGGCGAAACGAAGGCGTGCGCGCGATCGCCCAACGTCACGTTCTGCAGGCCGTCGGGCAGGCGGCGGTCAACATCTGCCTGACGCGCCGGGACCGGGATGGTCTGCTGGAGGCCGCGCCCGATTGCCGCCACGCGATGCTTGCGCCGTTCATCGATGCGACCCCTTTTGCGCCTGCGGGCGGAAGCACGGATGACCTCTGCCGCATGGTCGTTGTCGCGATGATGCGCAGCGGCGACAAGATGGACAGCTACCGCATGCTGGCACAATCGCTGACACGCATCGCCGACAGCCGCTGGACCCTGACGATCGTCGGCCACGGTCCGTGCCGCGACGAGGTGCAACAAGCCTTTTCGACCCTGCCGTCCGACCGGTTGGAATGGCTCGGCGAAAGGAGCGCTGCCGATCTGCCGGCTATTCTTGCGCGCGGCGATCTCTATGTCTGGCCGGGTTGCGGCGAGGCCTATGGGCTTGCCTACCTCGAAGCCCAGGCGGCGGGCCTGCCGGTCGTTGCGCAAAATACTGCCGGCGTGCCGGAAGTGGTCAAGGACGGCGAGACAGGGATCCTCACGTCCGACGGCGATGTCGCGGCCTTCGCGGCGGCGTTGCGGGCGCTGATAGAGGATCCGGCTCTCCGCCGGAGATTGGGCGCAGCAGCCGGACGGTTCGTCCACGAGGAACGTTCCTTTCCTGCCGCGGCGCGGCGGCTGCGCACGATATTCGACGAGCACCTGGAGGCGATGCCATGACGCAATCCCACTGGCAGCAGCTTGCCGTCGCGCTTGAGGGCGTGGCTGAATCCGGGCGACAGGTGGATTTCTGGCTGCGGGACGACGATGCCGCCGAGCCGACGGCAGCGCTCGACCGCCTGCTGTCGCTGGTCGACAGCCACCAGCTTCCGGTGGTCATCGCCGTGCCGCCGGCGCTGACGGGCGAGGCGCTTGCGCGCCACCTCGATGGGCATGCCGGCGTCAGCATCGCGGTGCACGGCTGGGCGCATCGCAACCACGCTCTACCGGAAGAGAAGAAGCAGGAACTCGGCGCCCACCGGCCCCGCTCAACGGTTCTCCAGGAACTCGCCGAGGGCTATGCGCGCCTCCAGGCCCTGTTTCCGCGCAGCTTCGTGCCGATGCTGGTGCCGCCGTGGAACCGGATCGATGGCGCGCTTCTGGATGGCCTGCCCGGGATTGGTTTTGAAGCGCTCTCGGTCTACGGCCCCGAAAAGCCTTCGCCGTTCAAGCTCGTCAACACCCATGTCGATGTGATGGACTGGCACGGAACGCGCGGTTGCCGCGACCACGCGGCAATCGTGTCCGACCTAATCGCCCGGCTGCGGCAGGTCTGCGGTGACGATGAAAAGAGGCGGGATCAGACCGGGCGAACCATCGGCGTGCTCACCCATCATCTGGTTCACGACGCCGGCGTCTGGTCCTTCATGGAGGCGCTGTTCGCCCTGACGGCCGGGCATCCGGCCTGTCGCTGGCGGGCCGGTGCCGATCTCACAGCCTGACAGACCTGCGCTGCCACCGGCTTCGCTGACTGTCGCGAGAGACAGCGCGTCTCGGATTGGGCGCTTGCCGCGATGTCCGGTCGGCGCGGCCTCGGATGCGACGGCCATGCTTAGACACCCTCAGCCGCTACCGGGAACGATCGCGTCGTCGTCGTTGTCCGGCAGCAAGCCGGAGCCGGGCGTCTTGCTCTTGTCGGTCAGTCGATCCTTCGCATGGGGACCTGCAGTCGGAAGATTCTGCCCACCCGAGGGTTCCTTGCCGGTTTCCTCGATCGCCTGTTGGGCCTTCTTGTCCTTGTTCATGCGCTACTCCTTCTTTGGAAAGAAGGAATCCGCAGGGCGAGAAATAGTTCCGCCCCGAATTTGGCGCGCTGGCGAATGTGAAGCCAATTCCGACGCGGTATCGGATGCTCAGTCGAGCTCGACGATCTGTCCGTCACGGGCGGCAAAAGCACCGGGGAACGTCGCCTGGACGTCGCGTTCCATGGCGGCCAACGCCTCGTCGGTGCGCGACGGGTCGTGGTGGAACATTGCAAGCTGCTTGACACCGGCGGCCATCGCCAGTCTTGCGCCATGCATGCCGGTCGAGTGTCCGTAACCCTGAAAATGCTCCATCTCGCTTTCGAGATAGGTGCAGTCGTAGACGAACAGGTCGGCACCGGCGATCAGGTCGAGGACGCCGGGATCGAGAACGCCCGGCTCATGCTCGGTATCGTAGACGAGCGCGACGGCGCGGCCGTTCCATTCGATCCGGTAGCCGACGCAGCCACCGGGATGGTTGAGGCTCGTCGTGCGGATGGTGACGCCGGCACGCGGGGTCAGCACGTCACCGGGTTTGAAGTCCATGCCGTCGAGGCTAGCCTGACAGATGTCCGGATCGACCGGGAACCACGGCGGGCGCATGAAATCGCGGATCATCTCCCGCGTGGTCATGGTGCCGTGCAGGTGGCCAGACCAGAAGCGCACCGAATTGCGACACTTGTAGATGGGTTTGAAATAGGGAAGACCGATGATGTGGTCGTAGTGGCTGTGGGTGAAGAACAGATCGAACTCTTCGACACCTTCGGCGATCAGGGCATAGCCCGCCTCGCGCAGGCCGGAACCGGCGTCGAACAGCAATACGTCCTTGCCGCATCGAATCTCGATGCAGGATGTATTTCCCCCATAGGCGACGTATTGTTGGCCGGAGACCGGCAAACTTCCTCTTACGCCCCAGAACCGCACTCGAAAGTTGTCGTCACGCATTCAGTTTCGGCTTCACTACGCACGCTTGGATCATTTTGATCCTTGTGTGACTGTTAAACAAGCACAGATGGCCACACCCCTGCAATGCCATGGGTTATTATTTGGAAACTAACCTTCGCGTCGCCAAGTCCCGCTCCAGCCAATCCGCTCCTCGCATGTCTTCTAGGCCATCGAACCAGAAAGAGGTGTCCCCGTGGTAACAGCCAATGAAACTTTTTGTTGCGCTCCTGCGTGAAATATCTATCGAACGTTAAGAGCGAGCGAAGATCGAGGCGCTGATGGCTGAAGCAATGGAAGGCCGATTTTACGATAGCGTGCCGCTGTTCGACGCCTTCGAAGGCGTCGCGGACGAGGCGAATTACCGGCCATTGCCGGACGGCTGGCTGCTGGCCGTCGCCGATATCGTCAATTCGACCGGTGCGATTGCCGACGGCCGCTACAAGACGGTCAATATGGCCGGCGCGAGCGTCATATCCGCCCTGATGAACGTACTCGAAGAAAAGACGATGCCCTTCGTATTCGGGGGGGACGGCGCCTTGGCGGCGCTGCCGGCCTCGATGGCCGACCGGGCGCGGGATGCGCTTGCGGCGGTAAAGACTTGGGTGGCGGAGGAACTAGACCTTGAGTTGCGGACCGCGCTCGTTCCGGTCGGCGACATTCGCCAGCAAGGGCTCGACATGCGCGTCGCCCGCTTCAAGGCGAGCGACGAGGTTTCCTACGCGATGTTTGCCGGCGGCGGCGCAAGCTGGGCCGAGGCGGCGATGAAGGCCGGGCGCTATCATGTCGCGGCGGCGCCTGCCGGAAGCCGGCCGGACCTGACCGGCCTTTCCTGTCGCTGGAACCCGATCGAGTCTCGCCACGGCACCATCGCCTCGATCATCGCGGTGCCGGGGTCAAAGGGCAACGGCCCGGAATTCCAGGCGCTGATCGCCGACGTCGTCGCGCTTGCCGACGAGGAAGACCGCGGCGGTCACCCCGTTCCCGAGCTCGGGCCGACCGCGCGGTTCTCTTTCCAGGGGATCGACACCGAGACGCGTGCGGCCGCTCCGCGAGGGCGACGTTTCCTGAAGCGTTGCGTCATCACCGTGCAGACCCTGGCACTTTTCGTCTGCCTTCGCATGGGCTGGAACCTCGGGCCTTTCGATACGAACCGGTATCGCCGCGACCTTGCCGACAACACCGACTTCCGCAAATTCGACGACGGCCTGAAAATGACGATCGATATCAGCGCTGCGCGCCTCGAGCGGATCGAGGCGCGGTTGCAGCGGGCAGAGGCCGAAGGTGTCGGGCACTATGGCCTGCACCGGCAGGATTCGGCGCTGATGACCTGCATCGTGCCGACGCCGATGACCCGCGACCACATACACTTCGTCGACGGTGCCTCAGGCGGTTATGCGGTGGCGGCAAGCAATCTCAAGGCTGCGCTGGCCCGCAACAAGGCCGCTCCACCCTTCGCGGGTGGCACTCCCTAAGCGTTGCGGCACAGGGACGCGCTTCATCCGTTGCGCTATGCCTTGATGATGTGGCTGCCCGTCACGCCGTTGCGGTGGAAGACATTGCGGGTATCGACGATGAGCGGCGCCCACTTGGCGAGGGCCGCGTAGTCCACCTGATCGTGGTCGGTGGCGATCAGCACGGCGTCGAACGCCGCCACCGTGGGCTCGTCGAGCGTCACCGAACGGCGGCCCTTCAGAGCAGCATATTCGCGCGTCGGCGGGATCTCGGCGACGTAGGGGTCGTGATAGGCGGTACGGCCGCCACGCTCCTCGATCAGTTCGATCAGACGCAGCGAAGGGCTCTCGCGAATATCGGGAACGTTCTTCTTGTAGGCGAGGCCGATGACGAGGACGTTGGAGCGGCTGAGCGCCTTGCCCGCGTGCCGGTCCAGTGCTTCGGCCAGCCGGCTGACGACGTGGCGCGGCATGGCCGAGTTGATCTCGCCGGCAAGCTCGATGAAGCGCGTCGGCAGGTCGTACTCGCGCGACTTCCAGGTGAGGTAGAAGGGGTCGATCGGAATACAGTGGCCGCCGAGGCCCGGGCCGGGATAGAACGGCATGTAGCCGAACGGTTTGGTCTTGGCCGCCTCGATCACTTCCCAGACATCGATGCCCATCGCCTCGTAGACGATCTTCAATTCGTTGACGAGCGCGATGTTGACCGAGCGGAAGATGTTTTCGGTGAGCTTCACGGCTTCCGCCGTGGCGTTGGACGAGACCGGCACGACGGTCTTGACCACGGAGGCGTAGAACGTCTCCATCAGCTTTGACGCCTCGGGCCCGTCGCCGGCGACAACCTTCGGAATGCTCACGGTCTCATAGACCGGATTGCCGGGGTCTTCGCGTTCCGGCGAAAAACCGACGAAAAATTCGGCGCCGGACTTGAGCCCGGTTTCCTCGAGAATGCTGCGCACGATGCCGTCGGTCGTGCCGGGGTAGGTGGTCGATTCCAGGACGATGAGCTGCGCGGGGCGCAGGGTCGCGGCGATCGCGCGCGACGTCTTTTCGACGAAGGAAAGGTCCGGGTCGCGGTATTTGGTCAGGGGCGTCGGCACGCAGATGACGATGACGTCGCAGCGGGACAGTTCGAGGAAATCCGTCGTGGAACGGAAGCGGCCGGCGCTGCTCTCCTGCGCAAGTACAGCGTCCGAGACCGCGCCGATATAGGATTTGCCTGCGTCGAGCGCGACGATCTTGCCGGGATCGATGTCGAAACCGATGACGGAATAGCCCGCGCGCGCCGCGGCGATCGCCAATGGCAGGCCGACATAGCCGAGCCCGATGACGCCGACCTTGGCGCTCCGGGCGGAGATGGACGACAGCAGGCTTTCGAAATGAGGTGAGGTCAAGTTTCGGTTCCGGATCTCGTGGACAGACAGGCGCGGCGCGCGAACATGTCGTGGTTTGTTGGAGAGAAACAAGCCCCAAGTCAAGCGAGGCACGGCGCTGCGGCCGTCGGCAGGCCGGTGAGCCGGCTATCAAATCTTCGTGCTGCAACAGGTCGGAAAAATCTTCGTCCGCCTCTGGAAATTGGCGGCGCGCGTGAATATCTGCAACATATAAGTGCCGCATTCCGGGTGCCTGCACGTCATCGACGCCGGAATCGGTTGGAGCATTTTCTTAACGGGCACGGCTCATCATCATCCACCGCGAACAGCAACCGGCAAATTGCCGGGGCGTTCGCCGTCTCCGGATGCTGACGCGGGACGGTCTGTCATGCGAGGACGCGAAATGGGCCCGACGAACGACAACGTATCCGAAATCCTCATCGACAAGGTCGCCGACTGGCTGATGCGCACATCGCTGAGCGACGCGCCGCTGGAGACGATCGTCAAGGGCTTCTGCGAGCGGCTGGCGGCGGCCGGCCTGCCGCTGATGCGCGTCCATCTTTCCTTCTCGATGCTGCACCCGCTTTATGATGCGCTGGGTTTCACCTGGGTGCGCGGCAAGGGCGTGGAGGTCAGCGGCCTTCGACACGAGGAACTGGCGCTCAACCCCGAGCGGTTCCTGCAGAGCCCCTATTACTACCTTCTCAACAACAATCTCGAGCATGTCCGCCGGCGCCTCTACCAGGATACGCCGTCCGAGTTCCCAATCTTCGACGACCTCAAGGAAATGGGGGCAACGGATTATCTCGCCTTCATGCAGTCGCTGGGCGCCGATTCCGGTCACGGCATGGTCGGCTCCTGGACGACCGATCGCCACGGCGGTTTTACAGATGACGTGATCGGCGCACTGTTGAAATTGCAGTACCACTTGGCGGTCGCCGCGAAGATGGCGGTGCTCGGCAAGCTCGCCGACAACATGCTGACCACCTATCTCGGCTCCAGCGCCGGCCGGCGCGTGATGAGCGGCCAGGTTCGCCGCGGCGACGGCGAGACCGTGCGCGCCATCCTGGTTATGGGCGACATGCGCCGCTCGACGATGCTTGCCGAAAAGGAAGGTCGTCAGTCCTATATCGAGACGCTGAACACCTATTTCGATGCGATCGCAGCCCCCTTCAATCGCAACGGCGGTCATATTCTGAGCTTCGTCGGTGACGGCTTCATCGCCGTCTATCCCTGTGGGCGCCACAAGGAGCCCTCGGAGTTTGCCGCCCGCGAGGCCTTTGCCGCCGTTCGCGCGGCAACCGCCCGCATGGACATGCTGAACGGCGAGCGGCGCAAGCAGGCGCGCGATCCGATCGGCTACGGCATCGGCCTGCATGTGGGCAACGTGATGTTCGGCAATGTGGGCCTGCGCGACCGGCTGACGTTCTCGGCTTTCGGCTCCGCCGTCAACGAAGTCCAGAGGTTGCAGAACCTGACCAAGAAATATGCCCACAGCGTCGTCGCAAGCGAAGCCTTCGTCAATTATTGCGGTGGCGACTGGACGGCCCTCGGCCAGGAAAAGCTCCGGGGCGTAAGGCAGAAATTCACGATCCTCTACCCCAACGATGCTGCCTTGCTCGCAAGGGCCGACGAACGCTTCGACGACGTGTTGCAGGATGGACTTTCCGAGGCGGAGCATGTCATGCTGCTTCATCGCAATACGCGTCCGCTGCAGCCGCCGCGCGGCCTGATCGACAAGATGCTTCAGTAGGGGGAAGAATGTTTCGTACCGTCCTTTTCGCCGCTTCCATCCTCATGGCCGGGAGCGCGATGGCGCAGCCATGGGAAACCAAGCTTTCCGACGGCTTCGAGGGGCGGGATTTCGCGCCTGAGGGCGGGCTCTACTATCGCGAGAATTTCGAACAGACCGCCGGCACGGTGGAGTTTCAGAGCGACGTCAAGCACAACGGCAACGGCGCGCTCAAGCTGAGCGTCGTTCCGACCTGTCCAGATTCGCTCGACGGTTGCAGCGAGCGGGCCGAGATCTGGGAGAAGACGGCACTGCGTGTGCCCTACGACCAGGGTGTTTGGTATGGCTTTGCCGTCAAGTTTGCCGACCCGATCCCCAACGAGGACCATCGTTATCTGATCGCCCAGTGGAAGCGCGAGATCGACCCGGGTGCGGAGGGCGATTTCAGCCCGTTCCTCGCCCTGAGGCTTGAGGCTGGCAAGCTCTTCGCCACGGTGGAAACGAACTATATCGCGCCGCTCTCGGCCGGTCCTGAGGGAAAGCCGGCGAGCTGCAAGCCGGGTGAAGTCCCCGTGTGGGGACGGCCGGGCGTCAACCAGATGCGCATGCTGGTCGCGGCGGACAACAATTGGGAGCTGATCGACGGCAGTCTCTTCAATGCGTGCACCGATGCGATCAAGGTGACGAGCCACGGCAATCCGTTGCCCGACCCGAAGTCCGGCTGGATCGATTTCGCGATCTACACGCTGCCGGGAGCCAATGGCACGGGGCGTATCGAACTCTTCGCCAACGACAAGCCGATCATCACGGTGACCGGCCATATCGGCCACGACGACAAGGGGCTCGGCAAGAACCAGTACTTCAAGTTCGGCCCCTACCGGGCGGCCGATGACACCAACTGGACGCTGTTTTACGACGACTTCCGACGCTCGCCCAATTGCGCCGACGTGTTGAAGGGCGGTGCCTGCCCTTCGTTCTAACCATCTGAAGATGCAGGTGGGTATAGCCTCGTCCGCCACCGGGTGTGCTGGACAGCCCTTAGAAGCTGCGCTAGTCTTTTTTAGAGGCGGCGGATAAAAAGCAATGAGGGAAGCGTGCTGCTATGACATCTGGGGCGGACCTGCTTCGAGTTGAAGGTCTGCGGATCACATTCTCGGTGCTCGGCGGCGAAGTTCAAGCCGTCAATAACGCGAATTTCAGGATTTTGCCCGGCAAGGTGACGGCGCTCGTCGGCGAATCCGGATCGGGAAAATCCGCAATCAGCCAGGCGGTGATGGGCATTTTGCCCAACGTCGCCAAGGTTGGTGGCAAAATTTTGTTCAACGACCCGACGACGGCGGCAAAGCCGATCGACCTGCTCTCGCTCGAGCGGGAAGGGGAGGAGATCCGCGCCCTGCGCGGCACGCGCATCAGCAAGATTTTCCAGGAGCCGATGACATCGCTGTCGCCGCTCCACACGATCGGGAACCAGATTTCCGAAGTCCTGAAGATCCACACGGACGCGGAGAAGGCGGAACGGCGGGCGCGAACGGAAGAGCTGCTCGGCTATGTGGGTTTTGCCAATCCGAAGCGCGCCTACGACATGTATCCGTTCGAGCTTTCGGGTGGCATGCGCCAGCGCGCGATGATCGCCATGGCATTGATCTGCCGGCCGGCGCTGTTGATCGCCGACGAGCCGACGACGGCGCTCGACGTGACGGTTCAGGCGCAGATCCTGAAACTCCTGCGCGAGCTTCAGGTCAAGCTCAACATGGCCATGCTGCTGATCACCCATGACCTTGGCGTCGTCGCCAACATGGCCGACGAAGTTGTGGTCATCTATCACGGCCAGATCGTCGAGGCCGGTCCGGTCGAGGCGATCTTCCGCAATCCGCAGCATCCCTATCTCAAGGGGCTGATGGCCGCGGTTCCGCATTTCGACATGAAGCCCGGCGAGCGGCTGAAGGCGTTGCGCGAAGTGCCGGTCAAGGCCGGCACGCTGCTTGGGACCTCGGCGGCCGACCGGCGCACCGGTCCCGATGTGCTGTTGTCCGTCCGCAATGTCTCGAAGACCTACGGAACGCGCAAATCGTCCTGGTTCGGCGGTGGCGAAAATACGCTCCATCGCGCCGTCGACGATGTCAGCTTCGACATCCGCCGTGGCGAGTGCCTCGGCCTCGTCGGGGAAAGCGGCTGCGGCAAGACCACAGTCAGCAAGATCCTGATGCGCGCCATCACGCCCGACCAGGGCACGGTGACCTTCGACAATGGCGAGGGACCGGTCGATGTGCTGAAGGTGCAGGGCGACGACCTCAAGGCCATGCGGTCCAAGATCCAGATGGTCTTCCAGGATCCGGTTTCCTCGCTCTCGCCACGCATGACCGTCAAGAACATCCTGAGTGAGCCGCTGGAGATCCACAGCCGCGGCACGGCGAAGTCGCGCGTCGAGACGGTGCGCTCGTTGTTGCAGGCCGTCGGCCTCGACCAGCGCTTCATCAACCGCTACCCGCATTCGTTCTCGGGCGGCCAACGCCAGCGCATCGGCATTGCGCGTGCGCTTGCGCTCGTGCCGGAACTGCTGATCTGCGACGAGCCGGTGTCGGCGCTCGACGTTTCCGTCCAGGCGCAGATTCTCAACCTGCTCAAGGATCTGCAGAAGGAGCTGGGGCTGACCTGCCTGTTCATCTCGCACAATCTTGCGGTCGTGGACTACATGGCCGATCGCATCGCCGTGATGTGCGCCGGGCGCATCGTCGAGCTGGCGCCGCGCGAGGTGCTGATGCGCAATCCGGTTCATCCCTATACCAAGTCGCTGCTGGCGGCGGTCCCTTACCCGGATCTCGACCGGCCGCTTGATTTCGAACGGCTGAAGGACAGCGAAGGTTCGGACATGCGGCGCTGGGGGCCACAGTTCCGGGACGACGATGCCGGCGACGCGCTGATCCCCGCGGATCTCGGCGGTGACCACATCGTGCTGGCACGCCGATCCGTGGATGCAAGGGAGTTGCGGCCATGATCACCCGCCGAACTGTACTGGCATTGCTTGCGACCGTGGCTCTGCCGACGCGGCTCTTTGCGGCTGCGGGCGAGCCCGCGTTCTGGGAAAAGCAGATTGCCGACGGCAAGTTGCCGCCGCTCGCCGAGCGCCTGCCGAAGACGCCGCGCGTCATCAACGTCGCGGCCATGGGGCGCCAGCCCGGCAAGTATGGCGGCGAGGTGCGGATGCTGATTGGCAGCGCCAAGGACATCCGCCTGATGACCATCTACGGCTATGCCCGTCTGGTCGGCTTCGACGAAGCGCTGAAGATCGAAGCGGACGTTCTCGAAAGCTTCGAAACGGTCGAGGACCGCATCTTCACCTTCCATATTCGCGAAGGCCACAAGTGGTCTGACGGCACGCCGCTGACGTCGGAGGATTTCCGTTATTGCTGGGACGACGTTCTCAACAACGAGAAGCTGAGCCCGGCCGGGCTGCCGACGGCGCTGGTCATGGATGGCGAGGCCGCCAAGTTCGAGATCATCGACGAACGTACGGTGCGCTACTCCTGGTCGACGCCCAATCCCGACTTTCTGCAGAAGCTCGCCGGCCCCCAGCCGATGGTGGTGGTGATGCCGTCGGCCTACCTGAAACAGTTCCATGAGAAGTATCAGGAAGAAGACAAGCTCAAGGCGCTGATGAAGGAGGAGCGGGTCAAGAAATGGAGCCAGCTGCACATGCGCATGGCCCGTTCCTACCGCCCGGAAAACCCGGACCTGCCGACGCTGGACCCCTGGCGCAACACGACGCCGCTTCCGGCCGAGCAATTCGTCTTCGAGCGCAATCCCTATTACCATCGCGTCGACGAGAACGGCCTACAGCTACCCTATATCGACAAGTTCGTGCTCAGCGTCAGTTCCTCGGCGCTGATCCCGGCCAAGACCGGCACCGGCGAGAGCGACCTGCAGGCAACCAGTATCGACTTCGTCGACTATACCTTCCTGAAGGATTCCGAGAAGCGCTATCCGGTGAAGGTGCTGCTGTGGAAGAAGACGCAGGGCTCGCGCCTGGCGCTGCTTCCCAATCTCAATTGCTCGGACGAGGTCTGGCGAGCGCTGTTGCAGGATGTGCGTGTTCGCCGCGCGTTGTCGCTTGCGATCGACCGTACAGAAATCAACAAGGCGGTGTTCTACGGCCTGACCAAGGAAAGCGCCGATACGATTCTGCCGGACAGCCCGCTCTTCCGGCCCGAGTTCGCCAGTGCCTGGGTCGCCCACGATCCGGAACAGGCCAATGCGTTGCTCGACGAGGCAGGCCTTACGAAGAAGGGCAGCGACGGCATCCGCATTCTCTCCGACGGCCGTGCGGCGCAGATCGTTGTGGAAACGGCCGGGGAAAGCACGCTCGAGACGGACGTGCTGCAGCTCATCACCGACTACTGGCAGAAGGTCGGAATATCGCTCTTCATCCGGACCTCGCAGCGTGACACGTTCCGCAGCCGCGCCGTCGGTGGCGAGATCATCATGTCGATGTGGTTCGGCATAGACAATGGCGTGCCGACGGCCAGCATGAACCCCGGCCAGCTTGCGCCGACCGCGGACGACCAGCTGCAATGGCCGGTCTGGGGGCTGAACTACCTGTCTCACGGCGAAATGGGCCAGGCCCCGGACCTTCCGGCAGCCGTCGAGCTGACGGAACTGCTGCAGCGCTGGCGGCATTCGGCCGAGGACGCCGAACGGACGGAGATTTGGAGCCGGATGCTCTCGATCTACACCGACCAGGTGTTCTCGATCGGCATCGTCAACGCCTCGCTCCAGCCGATCCTCGTGGCAAAGAAGCTGAGGAACGTGCCTGACACTGCGCTCTACGGCTTCGACCCCACGTGTTATTTCGGTGTCTACAAACCCGACACCTTCTGGATCGAACAGGAAGGCTGACATGCTGCGATATATTCTCTGGCGTATCGCGGCGATGGTTCCGACCCTCCTCATCATTTCCGCCCTTGTCTTCACCATCATCGAACTGCCACCGGGCGACTACTTCGAGAGCTATGTCGCCGAGATCAAGGCGCAGGGCGAAGGCGTCGACATGGAGCAGATCGAAGCGCTCCGGAAGGAGTATGGCTTCGACCAGCCGCCGGTGCTGCGCTACGTCTATTGGCTCGGCGGCATGCTGCAGGGCGATTTCGGCTATTCCTTCGAGTACGAGCTTCCGGTCAGCGCCGTCGTCGGCGATCGCCTGTGGCTGACGATCCTCGTTTCCTTCGTCACCATCATCTTCACCTGGCTGATCGCTTTCCCGATCGGCATTTACTCGGCAACCCATCAGTACAGCTGGGGCGATTACGGCCTCTCGCTGATGGGCCTGATCGGCATCGCCATCCCCAATTTCATGCTAGCGCTGATCCTGATGTACTTCGCCAACATCTGGTTCGGGATTTCCATCGGCCACCTGATGGACCAGAAGTATCTCGCCGAACCCATGAGTTGGGAAAAGGCGAAGTCGATCCTTGAGCACATCTGGATTCCGGTGATCATCGTCGGCGCGGCGGGTACTGCCGGCATGATCAGGCGCCTGCGCGCCAACCTGCTCGACGAACTGCAGAAGCAATATGTGGTGACGGCGCGCGCCAAGGGCCTGTCACCGATGCGCACGCTGGTGAAATATCCGCTGCGCATGGCGCTGAACTTCTTTATCTCGGATATCGGCTCGATCCTGCCGGCGATCATCTCCGGCGCGGAAATCACTGCGATCGTGCTGTCGCTCGAGACCACCGGCCCGATGCTGATCAAGGCGTTGCAGAGCCAGGATATGTATCTTGCCGGGTCGTTCCTGATGTTCCTGGCCTTCCTGACGGTGATCGGCGTGCTGATCTCCGACATCGCGCTCGCCATTCTTGATCCTCGAATTCGGCTGCAAGGCAGGAGCACCAAGTGACGTCATTTCTCCCGGCGCCCGGCGAGCCCATGCCGCACTACGTATCTACGGCCCCGTTCGATCCCTATTCCGTCGAGGCGATGACGGACGAGCAGGTGCGCGTCAACCAGGCTTCGCAGCTGCGACTGATGTGGTGGAAGTTCCGCCGCCACAGGCTCGCGCTTGCGTCGGGCATCTTTCTCGCAGCGCTGTACCTGATGATCGTCGTCTGCGAGTTTCTGGCGCCCTACAACCTGCACACACGCAACATGGACTACATCTATGCCCCGCCGCAGGGGGTGCATCTTTTCCATGAGGGCAAGTTCGTCGGTCCCTTCGTCTACGGCCGCACGATGACGCTGGATATGGACACGCTGAAGCGCAACTACGCCGACGATACCAAGGACGTGCAGCCGCTTCGCTTCTTCTGCCGCGGCGACGGTTATCGTTTCTGGGGGCTGTTCGAAAGCAACGTGCATCTCGTCTGTCCGGCAAAGGGCGGTCAGGCCTTCTTCCTCGGAACGGACCGCCTCGGTCGTGACGTGCTGTCGCGCATCATCTATGGCGCGCGGATTTCGCTGACCATCGGCCTGCTCGGCATCACCGTCAGCTTCGTGCTCGGCATCGTCATCGGTGGTCTCGCCGGCTACCATGGCGGTGTCTTCGATCTCATCGTCCAGCGCGTGATCGAGGTGCTGCAGTCGATCCCGAGCATTCCGCTCTGGCTGTCTCTGGCGGCGATCATGCCGGCGACCTGGAGCCCGATCTTCATATATCTGGCGATCACGATCATCCTCGGCCTGCTCGACTGGACCGGGCTTGCCCGCGCTGTCCGCTCGAAGTTGCTGGCCTTGCGCGAGGAGGATTATGTGCTTGCGGCCCAGCTGATGGGCGCAAGGAGCAGCCGCATCATCGGCCGGCACCTCGTGCCGGGTTTCATGTCGCATCTGATTGCCACGGCGACGATTGCGATTCCCGGCATGATCCTGGGCGAAACGGCGCTCAGCTTCCTTGGCCTCGGTCTCAGGCCGCCCATCACCAGCTGGGGTATTTTGCTGACGGAGGCGAAAAGCGTCAGCGTCATTGCCTTCTATCCCTGGCTACTATTTCCCACAATTCCGGTCATTTTTGTGATTTTGGCGTTCAACTTCTTGGGAGATGGGTTGCGTGACGCCGCCGATCCCTACAAATGAAGCCCGGTTTGACGCAGCCACACGGCGCGCGTGAAACGGTTCATCGTACCCTGAGTGAAAGGTCTTTTGCATGATGCGGCGTTTTGAAGATGCCCGGATCCTCATGTATAGCCATGACACGTTCGGGCTCGGACACCTCAGGCGCTGCCGCACGATCGCGCATTCGCTGGTGGAAGACTATCGCGGCTTGAACATCCTGATCATTTCCGGGGCGACGATTGCCGGCGCGTTCGACTATCGTGCGCGCGTGGATTTCGTGAAGATCCCGAGCGTGATCAAGCTGCACAATGGCGACTACACCTCGCTCGACCGCCATATCGAACTCGACGAGACGCTGAAGATGCGCCAGGCGATCATTCGCCATACGGCAGAGACCTTCAAGCCGGATATCTTCATCGTCGACAAGGAGCCGATGGGCCTGCGTGGCGAGGTCGAGGAGACGCTGACCTATCTGAAGGCGCACGGCACGACGCTGGTGCTCGGCCTGCGTGAGGTCATGGACGCGCCGCACCTGCTCGAGGCCGAGTGGAAGCGCCGCGACACCATGCGCAAGATCGAGCAGTATTACGACACGATCTGGGTCTACGGCCCCCCCGACTTCTACGACCCGCTGACCGAACTCGACGTGCCGCCGGCGGTGCGCGAGCGCATGAACTTCGTAGGCTTCCTGCAGCGCAGCGTTCCGCGCGAGGAACTGCCGGGCCATAAGCCTCAGGGCGACTACATCCTCGTCACCACGGGCGGCGGCGGCGACGGCGCGGACCTGATCCACGATGTCATCCACGCCTATCAGCAAGATCCCGAGCTCACCCACAAGGCGCTGATCGTGCTTGGGCCCTATATGCCGGTGAAGAAGCGGGAGAAGCTGATCCGCAAGGGCAGCAAGATACCCTTCATCAAGATCATCGAATTCGACAATCGCATGGAGGAGCTCATCGCCGGCGCCAAGGGCGTCGTCGCCATGGGCGGCTACAACACCTATTGCGAAATCCTCTCCTTCGACAAGCCGGCGCTGATCGTGCCGCGCATCCAACCGCGCGAGGAGCAATTGATCCGCGCGCGCCGGGCTGCCGAGCTCGGGCTGGTCGAGATGCTCCTGCCGGACGAGGCGGAAGATCCGTTGCGGCTGGCGGCGGCGCTGAGGGCGCTGCCCTATCGCGCGCCACCGTCGAAAAGCAGCGCCAACGGCCTGCGGCTGGAAGGCCTCGTGCACATCTCCGAAATCGTCGGCAGATGGCTCGATCGGCCATCGAGCGACCACCTGAACATCGTGAAGAAATCGAGCTGAAGCATTGCCGACAGACCGCAAGATTGCAGTCGTGCTGAAGGGCTACCCGCGTCTTTCGGAAACATTCATCGCCCAGGAACTGCTTGGCCTCGAACGCGCCGGGATGGAACTCGTCCTGATCTCGCTTCGACGTCCGACGGACGGCAAGCGCCACCCGGTTCACGACGAAATCCGCGCCGACGTCCATTACCTTCCGGAATATCTGCATGAGGAGCCGCTAAGGGTCCTGCGCGGGCTGGTGCGCTGTCTGCCGAAGCCCGGGTTCTGGCGCGCCCTCGGCTTGTTCCTCAAGGACCTGCCGCGCGATTTCAGCCGCAACCGCTTTCGCCGCCTCGGCCAGGCGCTGGTGCTCGCCGCCGAGTGGCCGGGGCGGCCGCGCTGGCTGCACGCGCATTTCATCCATACCCCTGCCTCGGTGACGGCCTATGCCAGCGTGATTGCGGGCACGCCCTGGACCTGTTCGGCGCATGCAAAGGACATCTGGACCTCGCCCGACTGGGAACTGTCCGAAAAGCTCGGCCTTGCGCGCTGGACCGTGACCTGCACGCGCATGGGGTACGAGCATCTCCGCAGCCTTGCGCGCGACAAGTCGAGGGTTCATCTGAGCTATCACGGCCTCGACCTCGATCGCTTCCAGCGTTTCGACGGCACGCATTCCAACCGCACAGGCTCCGATCCTTCGGACCCCGTCCGTATCGTCAGTGTCGGGCGTGCGGTTGGCAAGAAGGGCTACGACGTCTTACTGAAGGCGTTGGCCAAGCTTCCCTCGGAGCTTCATTGGCGGTTCGAGCATATCGGTGCCGGGGAACTGACCGGCCAGTTGAAGACGATTGCCACGGACCTCGGCATCTCCGACCGCATCGTCTGGAAGGGTGCGCTCGACCAGACCGATGTGCTTGCGCACTATCGGGCAAGCGACATCTTCGCGCTCGCCTGCCGGATCACCGCGGATGGCGATCGGGACGGCTTGCCGAACGTGCTCGTGGAAGCATCGAGCCAGCGCCTTGCCTGCGTCTCGACGGACATATCCGGCGTGCCGGAACTGCTCGAGAATGGCGAAAACGGCCGTGTCGTTCCGTCGGAGGACCCGCAGGCGCTTGCGGTCGCGCTAGAGGAACTGATCCGCAATCCGGCCCTTCGCCACCGGTTCGGCGATGCGGCCGAGCGAAAGGTTCGCGGCCAGTTCGACCACCACACCAGCATCGAACAACTCGCCGGCCTGTTTGTCCGCGAATGGAGAGCCGCCTGATGTCCGCCCGCCGCGTCTTCTTCTACGTACAGCACCTGCTCGGCATCGGTCACCTGGCGCGGGCAAGCCGGATCGCGAGCGCCTTGGCGGCCAAAGGCTATGACGTGACCGTCGTGACGGGCGGCAGCCCGGTGCCGGGGTTCCCGGCAAACGATGTGAAACACGTGGCCCTGCCGCCAGTGTTGGCGGGCGACAAGGGGTTTAGCGGACTTGCCGATGGCGAGGGAAATCCGGTCAGCGGAGCTTTCAAGCAAAAGCGCCGGGGCCTTCTGATCGAGGCCTTTCTTGCCTGCAAGCCCGACATCGTCATCTTCGAAGCCTTCCCCTTTGGCCGTCGCCAGATGCGTTTCGAGTTGATGCCGCTGCTGGAGGTGATCGAGAAGCAGGAGCCGCGGCCCCTCGTTGCCGCATCGCTGCGCGATATCCTGCAGGAGCGCACGAAGCCCGGGCGCGCCGAAGAAACCCTCGACGTGGTCAGGGCGCATTTCGACCTCGTGCTCGTGCACGGCGATCCGGCCTTCGCGCGGCTCGAAGAGACCTATCCCTATACGGCGGAGATCCAAGACAAGATCGTCTACACAGGCCTTGTCGCCGGCCATCCCCCTGAACCCCCGGCTGAAAGGTTCGACGTGCTTGTTTCGGCCGGCGGCGGCGCGGTCGGCAAGGAACTGATCGGCGCGGCGCTGCAGGCGGCCGGGCTGCTTGCGGGCGACCTGAAATGGTGCCTGATCACCGGGCCGAACCTGCCGCAGGTCGACTACGACGGCTTTGCCGCCGCAGCGCCCGCAAACGTGCATCTCTTCCGCTTCCGCAAGGATTTTGCGAGCCTCTTGTCGGGTGCGCGGCTCTCGGTCTCCCAGGCCGGCTACAACACCGTCTGCGATATCTTCCGCGCCGGCTGTGCATCGCTGCTCATCCCCTTCGTCGCCGGCGGCGAGACCGAGCAATCGACGCGCGCGGAAAGGCTTGAAAAACTGGGCCTTGCCGGCGTTCTGCCGGAAGCGGACGTAACACCGGAGCGGCTGGCCCGCGACGTCGAGATGATGCTGGCGCGGCCAAGGCCGGAGATCCCGCCGCTCGATCTTAACGGTGCCGCTAAAACGGCCGAGATACTGGAGCTTCAGGCGGTTCGCTAGCCCGTGCTCGGTGGTGCCCCATCGGTCTTCGGCGAAGGGCGCGCTGGTGCGGAACCACCGCCCTAGAAAAGTCGCTCGGCAAACCAAAGCTCGGACGAGCATTCGTTTGTCTGCCAGAATGTAGTCGTCTGGATATATTACTCGCGCTCTGCGTGTTCCGGCTGGCTGCCTCCGGAATCGTATGTTAGGTAAATAAATAATACCGATTCTGAATATACGCAGTGCGTTTCCACCGAACGATAACCTGGGTTCCCTTGCGCACGAAACGCAAGGTCTCGCCAGGACTGGTTCATTCTCTTGGCGAAGCGTTGCCCGCACGGCTCTCCTACCTTGTCGATTTCTCCAACGACCGCTGGCCTCGCGCCATCGCCTGTGCGCTGAACCGGTGCCGGCTGACGGGCGTAGAGGCAGTGGCGCGGTCGCGGTGAACGTCGGTCGCAGAACAATGCCAGGGGATTTCGGCGCGTCGAGCGCTTAAGGCAGGAGGGGCAGTTGAGAAATCTGATCGCGCTGTTGATCTCAGTGACCCTGGCGTTGGGGGCCGGCGAGGTAATGCTGCGCGTGTTCACGCCGTTTCCGATCGGAACGCAATCGCACCGAACCACCGACGAGAAGTACGGCTATCGTCTCGATCCTACCCTTTCCGGCGTTGACGGGGACGGCTTTCGCGACCCGGCAGGCGCACGGCAGGACTTTCACGTCGCCGCAATCGGCGACTCGATGACCTATGGCAACAACGTCGAGAGCGGCCAGGCCTGGCCGGCCGTCTTCCAGGCCATCACCGGCGAGCACACCTACAATTTCGGTATCGGAAGCTACGGCATCTACACCTACCACGCGCTCATCCACGACGCGCTGGCACAGGGAGCCAAAGGCGCGATCGTCGCTATTTTCCCAGCCAACGACTTCGCGATCGTTTTTTCGGCCTGCGATATCATGAACGCGCGTTCCGACTTCTGGCTTGCAGAACAGGCGCGGCTTCACCTGCAGGCTCTCTTCAGCCCGACCGGAAGCCATACGCAATGCACCAAGGCACGATCGGCGAACATCAAGACGAAGCTGTTCGAGAACGTCGCGCTTCTGAGCGCTTATCAGTATGCGGTTAAGGACCGTGTGGCGAACTTGTATGCGCGCCTGTTTGGCGCGGGCGGCGATGAAACCTCAGACTATTACCGGTTCCCGGACGGGATCCCGCCCGTGTCGCGGCGCTATGTGGATGATGCCGGTCGAATGAGCGATTTGGCTTCATCCGAGACGGCAGCGATGTTTGGCGACTTTGAACGTTTCGCGGCCGACTGGGCCGCGCAGGGACGGGGACGGGTGGGACTGTTGCTCATTCCGTCCAAGGAGCGTGTGGTTTTCGAGCATCTTCGGCGCAGTGGCCAGCTGGCCGTTGCCGATCCCGGCTTCATCCGCAGTGTCGAACGTCAGATCGCGCTTGAGGATAAAATTCGGGAAGTCGCCGGCCGCCTTGATCTGTCGTATCGTAGTGCGGTCGACGCAACGGCCGATGCCTTGCTGGATGCGATCTTGGCCGGGCAGCGCTTTTATCCTGACAACGACGGACATCCGTTTGAAGCAGGCTACAGGGCCTTCGCCGGAACCGCGTCGTCCCTCTGGAGCGAGATGAAAGCAAGAGCTGCCGAGACGCATGACTGAACGTCGAGGAGCGGCGGTAGCCGCCGCTGCCGAAGACGGGCAACGGTGCCGGAGCGCATGGGTGTCGTCCGGTCAAACACGTGCACTCCCGATCGGTTCAGACCGTGCCGATCAGCATGAAGCGGGTGTATTTTTTCGTCGGCAGCGCGCCGGCGAATTCGACAGTCGTCAGCGCCGCCTGTTTGGCGAACTCCTCGACCGAGGCCACGCAGTTGATATGCGTCGGCTCGCTGAAATAGTCGTTGGATTGCAGTAGAACCCGCGTGCCGGCCGGTATGCGATCGAGCCACGCCTTGAGGTCCGCGATATGCTCGCAGCTCGTGTTGATCACCAGGTCCGCCTTGAGCGCTGCGTAGTCGATCGCGTACATGTCCGCCGTCACGGCGTGAAACTTGTCCGGAAAGGCAGCGTTCAGGGTCCGCGCCACTGTTTCGACGTCCGGGTCGATGTCGAAGCTGTCTACGGCTGCCACGTCGAAGCGCTGGTCTTCCAGAAGCATGGCGCCGAGAATACCGTACCAGCCGCCGAGAATGGCGATCTTGCCATAGGAGGGGCCCGCGACCTCAAACAGCGTATCGCGCGCCCAGACCTTGCAGGCGACCTGCTTGTGGTTGAAGGCATTGGCGATGTGTGCGTCGGGATGCTTGGCGATCACCCGTCCGATCCCTTCGATCAGCGGACTGCGCGTATAGGCGGCGATGCCACGCGCGAGATCGAAGGCATGCTCGTACCAGTCGCGGGTTTGGGCAGGGGGATGGCTGGTGTGTTTCATGCGGCCGTTGTAAGCTGCGCATTGAGCGAGTGCAATAACGGCGTGTTCCTTTGGGAACGTCGACCTCTGCGTCGATAGTATATAAGCCGCCTGTTGGAAACCGCGTCCATTGCAGATTTCCCTCGCACCTGCATAATCGATCAACCGGATTCGGCGCCGGGCGGAATATGCAGGCGTCCCTTCAGGAGCGTGCCCTAGGGCACCGTCCGGAGGTGTCGCCGAAGAGTGATGCGTGCAGGGGACATGTGGCAACCCGGCCCGCCAGCAGCAGTCGTGTTCAATAAGGTCCTATCGCCAGTAACATGGAACCACGCCTTTCCCGCTATATCTGGACCCACACGCGCAAGGACCAGCTTTGGATCCTGGTTGTCGTCGCGCTGTCGATGATCCCTTACTTCCTGTCGTTCGATCTGCCGAAGCAGATCGTCAACGGGCCGATCCAGGGCGATGGCTTCGACAGTCCGGAGGCCACGCAGGCCTTTCTGCCGATATCCTTCGACCTGCCGTATTTCGGCACGTTCAATGTCTTTGACGGCTTCCAGCTCGGCCGCGAAGGCATGCTGCTTGCCCTCAGCCTGGTGTTCTTGGCGTTGGTGGTGGTCAACGGTCTCTTCAAATTCTACATCAACACGTTCAAGGGACGGCTCGGCGAGCGGCTGTTGCGGCGCATCCGTTTCGAACTCGTCGACCGGGTGTTGCGCTTTCCGCCCAGCCATTTCAAGCGGGTGAAGCCCGCCGAAATCGCGACGATGATCAAGGACGAGGTCGAGCCGCTCGGCGGTTTCACCGGCGATGCCTTCGTCTCGCCCGCGTTGCTCGGCGGCCAGGCCTTGACGGCGCTGGTGTTCATCCTCCTGCAGAGCTTCTGGCTCGGGCTGATCGCAACGCTGATCGTCGCGGTTCAGGCGATTATCATTCCGCGCATGCGCAAGCGGCTCCTCGTGCTTGGACGCGAGCGGCAGTTGACGGCGCGCGAGCTCTCCGGTCGCGTCAGCGAGATCGTCGACGGCATCGGCGCGATCCGCGGTCACGACACGTCGAACTACGAGCGCGCCGACATTGCGGCTCGCCTCGGCCGGATCTTTCAGATCCGCTACGACCTCTACCAGTGGAAATTCCTCGTCAAGTTCATCAACAACTTCCTGGCGCAGGTCACGCCCTTCCTGTTCTACGCGATCGGCGGTTATTTCGCCCTGCAGGGTCGCCTCGACATCGGCCAGCTCGTCGCCGTCATCGGCGCCTACAAGGACCTGCCGGGTCCGCTGAAGGAGCTGATCGACTGGGACCAGGCCCGTCAGGACGTCCAGGTGAAATATGCGCAGGTGGTCGAGCAGTTCAGTGTCGACACGCTGCTCGATCCCAAGGTGCAGGCGGTGGCGACGACCGCTGCGGTGCCGCTCGCCGGCCCGCTTGCGGCCGTCAATCTGACGGTGATCGACGACGGCGGCTCGACGTTGCTCGACCATGTCTCGCTGCAGGTGCAGCCCGGCGAGAAGGTGGCGCTGATGGGCGGCGGCGAAGTGCTCGCCGAGGCCTTCGGCCGCCTCGTCTGGCCGGCAAGCGGCAAGGTGCTCGTCGGTGGACAGGACATTCTGGAGCTGCCGGAATCGGTGACCGGCCGGCGTATCGCCTATGCTTCGTCCGACGTCTACGTCTTCCAGGGCAGCCTCGGCGACAACATCCTTTACGGGCTGAAGCATGCGCCGCTCACGAACGAGGTCTATGAGGGCGAGCGTGCCACGCACCGCAAGTGGGAGGTGACCGAGGCCCGGCTGGCCGGCAACCCGTATCTCGACGTCAACAGCGACTGGATCGACTATGGATCCGCCGGGGCGAACGGGCCGGACGATCTGCTCGTGCAGATCCGGCCGGTTCTCGACGCCGTGCTTCTGACCAACGACGTCATGGCGCTGGCCGTGCGTTCGACCATCGATCCCCATGAGCATGCGGAGTTTGCCGCTGGCATCGTCGAGATGCGCAGTGCGCTCCGGCAGCGTCTGGAAAAGGAAAAGCTCAGCGACCTCGTCGTGTTCTTCGAGCCCGGGACCTACAACGTCGAGGCGACGATCGGCGAAAACATGCTGTTTGGCACCATCACCGATCAGGTGGTGTGGGCAGACGCGCTGGAGAACCATCCGTTCTTCAAGACGATCCTGCAGCGGGTCGGCCTGCGCGACGTCTTCTACGAGATGGGCATCGAGATCGCCGAGAACGTCGTCGAACTGTTCCGCGACTTGCCGCCGGATCACCCGTTCTTCCAGCAGTTGACATTCATGACCGCCGAGGAAATCCCGGTCTATGAGGCCATTCTCCAGAAGGTCCGCACCAAGGGCAAGGGCGAAGTCTCGGAAGACGATCAGATCAAGGTGCTGAGGCTGTGCTTCGACTATATCGAGCCCCGGCATCGTTTCGGTCTCTTGACCGATGAGGTCATGGCGAAGATCGTCGCCGCCCGGCGCGAGTTCGACGAAGGCCTGCCGGCCGATCTCGCAGGCATGATCGAGCACTACCGTCCGAACCGCTTCATCGCGTCCGGCAGCATCATCGATAACGTGCTCTTCGGGCGTATCGGTCACAAACACGCCGACGGCTCGGAGAAAATCCGCGCCATCGTCCGGGACCTCTTCGAGGCCGGCGGCCTCTACAACGAAGTGCTTTCCTTCGGCTTCGACTTCAATGTCGGCGCCGGCGGCAAGCGACTGACGGCCGCGCAGCGGCAGAAGCTCGATCTTGCGCGCGCGTTGATCCGCAATTGCGATTACTACATCTTCAATCAGCCGCTCCTGGCGCTCGACCAGCGTGTCCAGGAACAGGTCGTCCGCAACGTTTTTGCGATGCTCGATCAGGGCGGGCGCGATCCGGCGGTGATCTGGGTCCTCGCCAATCCAGCGTTGACGGACCTCTTCGACCGCGTCGCCCGTTTCGAGAACGGGCGCCTGCTGCACGACGCCAATGTGGATGAACGACCTGACTATAAGGAAATGGCATCTTGATGTAATATTAATGTCAGGGCACGAGCATATGGTCCCGCCGCGATGCGGGAGGCAAGTTGCTCCCGACGGGAACTCGGAGACACGGATTGTGATGTTGCTCAAAGATGAAGTCGAAATGCTGCGCCGAATAACCCTGTTCTCGGGATTGCCGCCGGCAAAGCTGAAACTTCTGGCCTTCACGTCCGATAGGGTCATGTACAGCGCCGGCGAAGCGCTCTTCTACCAGGGTGACATCGGCGACGCCGCCTATGTCATTCTTTCCGGCAAGGCCGAGGTGTTGATCAATACGGCGAGCGGACCGTTCACGATCGCCGAAGTCGAGCAGAATTCGATCGTCGGCGAAATCGCCATTCTCTGTAATACGCCACGCACGGCGACCGTGCGCACCAGCACGCCGCTCGAAGCCCTGCGCATCCGCAAGGACGATTTCCTTAAGCTTCTGGCCGATTTCCCCGAGATGGCGGTGGAAATCATGCGTGTTCTCGCCGACCGCCTCGCGCAGACGACGGCAGAACTCAGCGAGGCCCGCGGTTCGATGGAGCCGGTGGACGCCTGACGGCGGCGGCTCCCTTGTACGGGCGATCCTTCCCGAAAATGCAGACGGTGATGCGCCGGGGCAGTCATTCGCCTCGGGCATACGAGCCCTTCGCAAAATCGATTCCGCTTCGTCCGGATATGGGTTAGAGAAACGCCATGCGTTCGATCACCTATTTCCACAAGACCGTTCAGTTTCCCGACAAGCCGGAAAAGAAGCGCTTTTTCGCGCGGCTGCAGAACGGTGACTGGGAGCCCTGCACGTTCCAGAACATCGAACGCCTGGTCGACGCCAAGACGACCTTCATCGACATCGGCGGCTGGATCGGCGTGACGCCCTATTGGGCGGCACAGATTGCCGACAACGTCATCACGGTCGAGCCCGACCCTGTCTGTTTCGGCATCCTCAAGGAAATGCAGCCGGAGAATTGCGGCGAGGTGCGGGTCATCAATGCCGCTCTGTCGGAGGATGACGTTCTCGTGTTGCATTCCGTCGGCGGCGGTTTCGGCAGCTCCGAAACATCGGCCCTGATCGCCGACGACGACGGCGAGGCGATCAGGGCGCGTACCGTGACGATCGCAACCCTTCAGGACATGGCCCGGACCGAACGGCTCTGTTTCAAGATCGACATCGAAGGCTACGAGTATCGCGCGCTGGACCAGTTCCGAACGATCGATCGGACGCGGACGGCCGGTGTGCTGCTGGCGGTCCACCCGCAGATCCTGTTTGCGTCGCTGACGGGCTCCAGGCTGTCACGTGTCCTTCGCACCATGACCGCCACTGTCGGGCTGATCCGCAGCTTCGAAGGTTTCCGCCTCGACAATCCCTCGGCCATCTGGACGGCGCTGCGCAAATCGATCGCGCGCCGGGAGTTCCGCGGTTTCGACCTGCTGTTCGTGGCTCGCGAGGGCAGCCGCTGAGGACTGCTGGCAGCTCAAATTCGTTCCGTGTCTTCAGAACGCGAATGGCGATGCTCCGGGCATTCGCCGAGAACCGAAACGATCCCCGGTTCGGTTAACCATGCCTCCGCTTAAAGTTAATTCTTCGTTTCAAGATGTTACTTCCGGTGGTATAAGTCCGCTGTTGCTATTTTCTGGTTTCGGTTGTGGCGCGTCGCGGAGGGCGGTCGCATGTCCTGGTTATACGTTGCCGGTGTCGCCTATGGCCTGACCGCGTTTTTTCTCGTGGCGATGACGTATCTCGAGGGCTTGCAGGCGCATGCACCCTGGAACATGTATCGCTTCGCCGGGCTTCTGGTCTGCGTTTTCTGGCCAATCCTGTTTCTGTATCTGATGCTCAGGATGGCATCGAAAAGACGAATTCCGGAGCGCTGACGGCAGAGGCCAGCGGCGCTCATCCTCAAGGCGGCGCCTGAACGGCGGTATTTACCATACAACTAGAAAATGCCGGAGATTAACCCATGATTCCGTCATGCGGTTTATGGTCCGGCAGTGATCGAACGGTGTGAAAGTATCTCGGCATGTGCGGTTACGGTGGCTATTTCGGGTCGGTCCCGGAGGCGGAAATCCTTCTCAAAAGGATGGCCTCTGCGATCGCGCATCGCGGCCCGGATGAAAACGGTATTCTTGCCGCGCCGGAGGCCGGGCTCGCCCATGTGCGGCTCTCGATCGTCGGTCTCGGCGACGGCCAGCAGCCGATGTCCGATGAAGCCGGCGACCTTTCGATCGCCTTCAATGGTGAGATCTTCAACTACGTCGAATTGCGCGAGGAACTGCGCGCCAAGGGGCGGCGGTTCCGCACCGGGAGCGACACCGAGGTCATCCTGCACCTCTACGCCGAGATGGGCGAGGACTGCCTGTCCGTCCTCAACGGCGACTTCTCTTTCGCGATCTGGGATCGACGCCGCCAGCGCATGATGTTGGCGCGCGACCGCATGGGCGTGCGCCCGCTGTTTTATACGACCCATGGCGGGACGTTCTATTTCGCTTCCGAAATCAAGGCTCTGCTTCAGGTTCCCGGCATTTCCGCCGAACTCGATCCGGTTGCGCTCGACCAGATCTTTACCCTTTGGGCGCCGATCGCGCCGCGGACCGGTTTTCGCGGCATTCACGAGCTCGAGCCGGCTCACCTGATGATCGTCGAGAAGGGCAGGACGTCGATCCGCCCCTATTGGCAACTCGACTATCCGGATCACGACGCGCCGCCATTGTTTACGGATGAGCGCAGCGCGGCTGAGGAATTGCGCGCCCTTCTTAGCGATGCGACCCGGATCCGCATGCGGGCCGACGTGACCGTCGGCTCCTATCTTTCGGGCGGGCTCGACAGCTCCATCGTCTCGGCGCTTGCAGCGGGAATGGCGCCACAGGGGCTGCGCACGTTTTCCGTAACCTTCGATAGCGTCGAGCACGACGAGAGTGCCTTCCAGATGGAAATGGCGAAGGCTCTCGGCACGCATCATAGCGCGGTCGCCTGTCGCGCCGGCGACATCGCGAAAGTGTTCCCGCAGGTCGTCCGTTTCGCCGAACGTCCAATCATCCGCACGGCGCCGGCTCCGCTTTACCAACTCTCGGGCCTCGTGCGCGAGCAAGGGCTGAAGGTCGTACTGACAGGCGAGGGCGCCGACGAGGTTTTTGCCGGCTACGATATCTTCAAGGAGGCGCGGGTGCGCCGCTTCTGCGGCCGCCAGCCCGGTTCGAAGATCCGCCCGCATTTGTTCCGGAAGCTCTACCCCTACCTGCCCGGCCTGCAGCAGCAATCGGCAGAATATCTCGCCGCATTTTTCGGCGCCGGCGACGTGCCGCTCGACGACCCGCTGTTTTCGCACCACCCGCGGTTCAAGAGCACGGCCGCGACCAAGATCTTCTTTTCTCCCGATCTGCGCGCCACGCTGAAGGGCTACGACGCGGCCGAAGATCTGGCGAGCAGGCTTCCTGCCGAATTCGGTCGCTGGCATCCGCTGCACCAGGCGCAGTATCTCGAAAGCCGTTTCCTTCTGCCCGGCTACATTCTCTCCAGCCAGGGCGACCGCATGGCGATGGCGCACGGGATCGAGGGACGCTTCCCGTTCCTGGACCACCGGCTCGTGGAGTTCGCGACGCGCCTGCCGCCGGAAATGAAGCTGAAGGGCCTGGTGGAAAAACACATCCTGCGCGAAGCGACAAAGGATCTGCTTCCGCGGACGATCGGTCAGCGCACAAAGCAGCCCTATCGCGCGCCCGACAGCCATTCGTTCACCGGCGCCGGCGAACTGGATTACGTTCGCGATGCCATGAGCGAGACGCGCATCGGTGACAGCGGTCTGTTCAATGCCAAGGCCGTGAGCAAGCTCTACGAGAAATGCCAGTCGCAACCGACCACCGGCTTCAGGGACAACGCCGCCTTCGTCGGCATCCTGTCGACGCAGCTCTGGCTGCAGACCTTTACCGGCACCAGCATCCGCGCCGCTCAAGCGGCCTGAAACCCATTGGGAAAGGACATGAAATGACGGAAACGATTAAGGACAAGGTCAGGGCCTTTGTCATCGAGAACTTCCTGTTTGGCGATACCTCCTACGATCTCGCCGACGGCGCATCGCTGATCGAGAACGATATCATCGACTCGACCGGCGTTCTCGAACTCGTCGCCTTCATCGAAGACCAGTTCGGCATTGCCATGGCCGACGCCGACATCGTGCCTGCGAACCTCGATTCGCTCGCGCGCATCTCGGCCTTCATCGAGGCAAAGGCCGGAGTGCCGGCCACGGCCTAACCAAGACCCGAGGGCGTTCCATGCGGTTCGAGCAATTTCTCATCGGCAATGCGGCACGGCATGCGGCTAAGACGGCGCTGGTCACCGATCGCAAGCGGCTCAGCTACGGCGAGTTCGACGAGCTGTCGAACCGGCTGGCGGCCGCGCTGGCTAAGGCAGGCGTCAAGCGCAACGACCGCGTCCTCGTGTTCATGGACAATTGCTGGGAGGCGGCCGTCTCGATCTTTGCGATCCTGAAGGCGGGCGCGACCTTCAGCCCGATCAACGCCTCCACCAAGGCGGACAAGCTCGCCTACATTATCGATGACTGCGAGCCGGCCGCGATCCTGACGCAGGCCAAGCTGATGCCGGTGGTGGCGGAAGCCCGGGCGCAGAGCAGCGGCAAGGCCGACATCTTCGTTGCATCGACCGCAGCCCCCAGTGGTCAGTCGCCTGCCGGCGCGGTGCCCTTCGAGGGCTGCCTGTCGGCAGCGGCGACGCCGGTGCCGCATCGCGGCATCGATGTCGATCTGGCGATGCTGATCTACACGTCGGGTTCGACCGGGCGCCCGAAGGGCGTGATGATGACCCATCGCAATATCGACGCGGCGTCGGAATCGATCACCACCTACTTGCGCAACGAGCACGACGATATCATCCTCAACGTGCTGCCGCTCGCCTTCGACTATGGCCTCTACCAGTTGCTGATGGCGATCAGGCTCGGCGCGACGCTGGTGCTCGAAAAGTCCTTTGCGTTCCCGCATGCGATCTTCGAGCGCATCCGCGAGGAGGGCGTCACCGGCTTCCCGCTGGTGCCGACGATGGCGGCGATGATCCTGCAGATGCGCGATCTGGAGCCGGGGTTCCTGCCGAGCCTGCGTTATCTCTCCAACACCGCCGCGGCGCTGCCGCCGCCGCACATCGCCCGCCTGCGTGAGCTTTTCCCGGGCGCGCGGCTCTATTCGATGTACGGGCTGACCGAGTGCAAGCGCTGCACCTATCTGCCGCCGGAGGAACTGGATCGCCGGCCGGGCTCCGTCGGCATCGCCATCCCGAATACGGAAGCCTTCGTCGTCGACGACGAGGGCAGCCGCGTGCCGCCGGGCGTTCCCGGCGAACTCGTCATCCGCGGGCCGCATGTGATGCAGGGCTACTGGCGCAACGACGCGGCGACCGAGCGCATGCTACGGCCCGGACCGAACCCATGGGAAAAGGTGCTCTATACGGGCGACCTCTTCCAGACGGACGAAGAGGGCTTTCTCTATTTCGTCGGCCGCAAGGACGACATCATCAAGACCCGTGGCGAGAAGGTGGCGCCCAAGGAAGTCGAGACCGTGCTCCATGCTCATCCCGGCATCGCCGAGGCCGTCGTGGTCGGCGTGGCCGATCCGGTGCTCGGCCACGCGATCGCTGCCCTTGTGGTGCGCACGGATCCTGACTTGACCGACAAGGATATCATCCGCCACTGCACCCGCCACCTCGAGGATTTCATGGTACCGAAGATCATCGAATTCCGCGCCGAACTGCCGAAGACGGATACCGGCAAGGTCAGCCGTCGACTTGCCGCCGAGACGATGGAGCCTGCACAATGAACATCAGAACAACCGGGGGCACGGGCCTGTTTTCGGCCGAAACCCTGACGATCGACCATGCGGCCGAGACCGACCGCATCGTTTCCGGCTTGCGCGGGCAGTTGCGCTCCATGAAGAAGCGCGGTCTGGTGCTCGGGCTCTCCGGCGGCATCGACTCGAGCGTCTCTGTGGCGCTTGCGGTGCGCGCGGTCGGCGCCAAGAACGTCTTCTGCCTGTTCATGCCGGAAAACGATTCCGATCCGGAAAGCCTGCGCTTCGGCCGGCTGGTGGCTGAAACCTTCGGCGTCGAGGCGATCGTCGAAGACATCGGGCCGACGCTCAAGGCCATGGGCTGCTACGAGCGCCGCGACGCCTTCATTCGGGAACTGGTTCCGGACTATGGCGACGGATGGGCCTCGAAGGTCGTCATCGCCAATGCGCTCGAGGGCGAAGGCTACAACATCTCGTCGCTGGTGGTTCAGAGCCCTGAAGGCGTGCAATCGAAACACCGCATGCCGCCATCGGTCTATCTCGGCGTCGTCGCTGCCACCAACATGAAGCAGCGCACCCGCAAGCAGGTCGAGTACTACCATGCGGACCGGCTGAACTTCGCCGTGCTCGGTACGCCGAACCGGCTGGAATACGACCAGGGCTTCTTCGTCAAGAACGGCGATGGCGCCGCCGACGTCAAGCCGATCGCCCATCTCTACAAGTCGCAGGTCTATGCGCTTGCCGCCCATCTCGGTGTTCCCGCCGAAGTTTGCCGTCGCCCGCCGACGACCGACACCTATTCGCTGGAGCAGACGCAGGAGGAGTTTTATTTCTCCCTGCCTTACGATCGCATGGACCTCTGCCTATACGGCCTCAACCACGGGATCGAGATCGACGACGTCGCCAAGGCGGCCGGCCTGACCGTGGTGCAGGTCGAACGGGTCTGGGCCGATATCGCCGCCAAGCGCAAGGCGACGCGCTACCTGCATCTCGGGCCGCAACTGGTGCAGCCCGTGGAGGAGATCGCCGGCTATTGAGGCCTGGCCGGACCGCCGGTCACGCTCAAGAGAAGCTGCCGCCGATCAGCCGGCTCCAATATTCGCCGGAAATACCGTTGAAGAAGCCCTGTCCGTCGCGGCAGGCTTCGACAATCTGCTGGTCGCGCGAATGCACGACGGTCGAGGCGACGTGCACGAAGGCGATGCGTCGGCCGAGCATGGCTTCCATCAGCGCCGGCTGCGTGCGTCCGCGCAAGCCCGCAAGGCCCCGTCTCGACGCCGCGTCGACCAGGCAGTCGATGACCGGCCCGGCCTGCCCTGGCCGCGCCAGGATCTGCAGGACCCGACCGATTTCACCGGCCTTGGCGTAGTAGGCGAAGGCCCCGACGACGGCGCCCGTGCGGGCCGTTACCAGCGCGTAGACGAGCTCGCCTTGCTCCGGCTTCTTTTCAGCATCGGCTAGGATGTGGTCGAGCTGGCCATCGCTCCATTCGGGGCGAAGTGGAAATTGCGCGGTGAACTGGTCGACAACGGCGGCAAAGCCGCTGCGGTCCGTCTCGGTCGCGGTGAAGCCGGCCGGTGCCGCTCCCGCTTCGGGAAGGGCGGACCAGCGCTGCTCGCCCTGGCCCATGCGCTTGCGATAGAAATTGTCGAGCGCACGCGCGAAGGGCGCGGCGAGCCGGGCGGGCTTGATACGGTTCGAGGCGACGCTGAGGCTGAACGTCGCCGGACGGATGACGCGCACCCAGTCGAGGCTGTACTGCGGCAGGACCACGCCGCGAAGCCGCGTCCACATCTGCACCGAGACTTCGCTTGCCGTCTCGCTGAACGATAGATCCTGCAGACCGGCGAGGAACGCCTTCATGAGGCGCGCTCCCGCCAAGGGATCGCTTTCACGGTCTTCCGCCATCAGCGATCCGCAGATCGCGGCGCGCAGAGGCCGACCGTTCAGCGTCATCGGCAGCGCGTTGACGCCGACGAAACCGGTGATCCGGCCTTCGTCGTTCACATGCACCAGCGGTCTGATTTCCGCATCGGAGTTCGGTCCGTCGAGATAGAGCTGCCGCATATAGTCGGCAAGGGCTGGCGAAGTGGTCCGCTCCTCGCGGAACACCCGCTGGAACATTCCGGCGACCGCTGGAACGTCCGCGTATTCTAGCGAACGGATTTCGCTCATCGGGCGAGCTCTCCGGTGCCCGCCGCCGCCGGGTCGGCGATTTTCTGGACAATGGCGACACGCGGTTTGCCGTCGCGGTCGGTCGCGAAGGTGACCGGTGCATAGGCTTTCGCCCGTGAGAGAAGGGCGGCTGCCTGCCGCTCCTGGCCCTCGCCGAACTCGAACAACAACCAGCCTCCCGGCTTCAGGAAGGCAAGCGCGTCGCGGATCAGGCGCTGATGGATGGAAATGCCGTAGGGGCCGCCATCGAAGGCTTCGCGCGGCTCGCTCTCGAGCAGGTGCGCGCGGTCGCCCTCCAGCCGGCCGGTCGAGATATAGGGCGGATTGCAGACCACGACGTCAATCTTGCCTTGCAGATCGTCGCTTTCAAGCGCCGCGAAAAGATCGCCCTGCCGGATGGAGACGCGCGAGCCGAGGCCGAGCCGATCGACGTTGCGGCGGGCAAGCGCGACGGTGCTGTCCGTCAGATCCGCGCCCCAGACACGCGCCGAGGGGATCTCGCTGGCGATGCCAAGGGCGAGGTTGCCGGAACCGCAGCACATGTCGATGATGGTGACGTCCGAAGGGCCGCCTTCAAGGATCGAAACGGCCTTCCTTCCAAGAAGCTCCGTTTCTTCCCGCGGAACCAGGACGTCGGGCGCAAGTTCCAGTTCGACACCCATGAACCGGTGCAGTGTCGCGGCCCGGTCTTCGGTCGGTCGGTCGGTCGGATTGATGTCGTCGTGCGCCACGGCCGCTCCTCATGTCGCTGGAAAACTCTGTAGACGTGCGGACCGCAGCCTAGTGTAATTGAGTAAACGGAAGCTGAAATACAATTGCTGCGAGCACGTTAACCGCGCAATCATTTCTGCCTGTTACCGTGCGCGTGATCAGAGGCGGGTGCTCGCTGTCATTGAACGCTTTTTGAGCGTAACAATGAGCGGTTGAGATCAAGGGCAGATCGGAATGGCTTCGGAAGGTGTGAAGGAACGCGCGCACAAACCGTTCCTCTCGATGATCATATCCTATGCTGCATCCGGCGGCAGCCTTGTCATTGGCTCGGCTGCGCAACTCCTGACCTTTGCGATCCTCGCGCGTTTTCTCGGCGTGCATGAGTTCAGCGTCTTTGTCGCAATCACGGCCGTTGCCAACATCGCGGTTCACCTGTGCGGTCTCGGCGCGATGGAGTGCCTGGTGCGCCGCGTCGCGCGCGACCGCAGCATGTACCCGCAGATGCTCGGCCACAACATCATCCTGACTGCGATCAGCGGCGTGCTGCTGGTGTTGCTTGGCGCGGCGGTGTTGCCGTTCTTCTTCACGCTTTCGCCCGATCCGGTGACCAATGTCACAGTGATCACCTTGATGCTCGTGACCAACATCATCTTCGTGCGCGTCATCGTGCTGGCGGAGCAGATCTTTCTCGCGCATTCGAATTTTGCCTCGGCCAACAAGGTGGTCGTCGGTTTCGCCCTGGCGCGCACCATCGCTGCAGCGCTCGCCTGCATCGCCTTCGGAGTGGCGTCGGTTGCCTCCTGGGCCGTTTGGCAGTTCGTGTGCCATGTGATCGTGGCCTTTGGCTGCTGGCGGGCGGTCAAGGGACTGGGACGTCCGACCTACGGGATCGTGCGGGAAGAGCTGCCGCTCGGGCTCTATTTCAGTATCCCGTTCATCCTGCGCGCAGTGCGGCAGAACGCCGATCTTCTGGTCCTGAGCCTGGTCGCGAGTGCCGAGGTCATGTCCAGCTACAGCGTCGCACGACGCATGCTGGAGAGCAGCTACCTGTCGGTCGAGGCCTTGAACCGGTTGATCTATCCCGGTTCGGCAAAGGCGACCGCAGCCGGCCTGCACCATGCCTTCGAGCGCGTGCGCAAGGTGCTGTTCGCGGCCACCTCGATCAGCATTGCTGCGGCCGTCGCCGTCTTCGTGGTGGCGCCGGTGCTTCCCTATCTCTTCGGCAAGGACTACGTCTCCCTCGTTTCCTTCGTTCGCATCCTGTGCTGGGTCGTCGTGCCGCTTGCCATGTGGTCGGTGGCGATGGAGGCGCTTGGCGCGTCCGGCCATCATCCGGCCCGCGCGTCGGTCATGGGTCTTGGCAGCGTGCTTGGGGCGGCACTCACCGCTTGGGCGACCTGGTACGCACCGCCGACAGGCACGTTCATTTCCTTCTACGTGATCGAGATCGCGATGGTGATCGTCTCATGGGCGGTCTTCCTGCGTTTCGTGCGGCGCGATCGGGAGCAGGCCGGTGCAGCTTCCCTGTCGACGGGGGTGGCGCATGGAGGCTGAGCTGGGGAAAATCCAGGCTGCACGGTCGCTCGGACGGGAAATGCCCCGCATGGGCAATGTGCGTGCCATGGAACCCCGGGATATTCCGGCCGTCAGCAGCATGTTCACCCGGATCTTTCGCAAGCGGGAGCAGGACGCGAGCCCGGAACTGCAGAACTATGTCGAGACCATCTTCTTCGGCAGCCCCCTATACGCGCCTGAACACGGCAGCATCGTCTACGACGACGGCTCCGGCAGCATCGGCAGCGCCATCCTGGCACTTCCCATGGAGTTCACGGTCAACGGCCGCCGGACGGTGGCGAAGCTTCTCTGCGCCTTCATGTCCGAAGGCAAGGCCGGCGCGGTCGGCGCCGCCTGCCTGGCGCGCGCCATGCGGGCGACACGCCAGGACATGTGTTTTTCCGACAACTCGTCTCCGGTCAGCGCCGATCACTGGGTTGCCGGCGGAGGCGTCGTGCTGCCGATCCAGAGTCTCGACTGGCGTCGCTCCTTCCGGCCGTTCAAAGCCTGGGGGTTGACGGTTAGTCGGCAAGTGCGCCCGCTCCGATCCCCGATCCTTTCCAAGCCGCTCGCGCTTGCCGACCGGCTGTTGCGGCGTCGCCGCCCGCGTACGAAACCCGATCCGGTGGCCGGCTGCACGACGCACGCCATCGACCCCGCCGCCTTCGTCGATCTCGCAGAACCGATGCTGCAGCGCTTTTCCGTGAGGCCGGTCTGGTCGCGAAGCGAGTTCGACTGGCTGGTGATGGTCGCGCGATTGAACACGCCGCTCGGCGATCTTCTCTGCCGCGAGGTTCGAGACGAGAGCGGGCGCGTCATCGGCGCCTATCTCTACTTCGGCAAGGCCGGCGAGCGGGCGACGGTGCTCAATGTCGTCTGCGAGGCCGGCCGCGAGTTCGACGTCACCGCACAGATGTTCCATGCGCTTGACGCCGAAGGCTATGCGCTCGCCGTCGGCAGCTCGCAGCCGTTCCTCATGAATGCGATCTCGCGCCAGAGATGGCTGTCTTTCCACCATCGCGGCTATTTCTGCATGGTGACGCGGCATGCCGATCTGAAAGACGCGGCCCAGCGCAACGATATCTATGTCGGCGGCCTGGCATCGGAGAGCTGGAGCCGGTTGTTGACCGACTTCTGAAGCCATGGGTTAAGCGACAATCCTGCCGTTTAACGGAATATTCACCGTACAACCTTAATTCTGCGCTAGAAGGCGGCTCGCGGGGTCACGATCTTCGCGTCTTGATGGGCGTGCGTGAGGGATGCTTATGTATAGGCCGGACGAGGCCGGAAAACAGGGGGCCAGTCAACCGGCACGCGAGCAGCGTGCACCGGTCGAAAGAGGCTCGTTGCTCGATCTGCTCTCGTCGGACCTTCACGAAGCGGAGGCTGCCGCCGACAGGTCGGCAACAGACAGGCCCGCCGAAATCCAGCGCCAATCCAGAGATATTCCGAACGCCACGCCCCACCCCACTGACGTGGCGCGTCCCGTGTCCAGGACGGCTAACGCGCCTCGTGATAGCTATTTTCCCGGGTTGAGCGGCCTTAGCAGGATCGGCATCGACGATATCATCGGCTGGTTGCGCGACGGGCTCATCTGGATCGTGCTGGCGCTCGTCCTGTGTGTGGGCGGTGCGCTCGCCTATGCGATGACGGCGACGCCGCGCTATACGGTCTACACTGATATCGTCGTCGATCCGTCCAACCTCAACGTCGTCAGCGATGACGTTTTCACCAGCAACCCGCAGCGCGATGCGCAATTGCTGGAAGTGGAAAGCAAGCTGCGCATCCTGACGTCGCGCAATGTGCTGTCGCGGGTGATCACCCAATTGCGCCTCACCGAGGATCCGGAATTCGTGAAGCCCTCGGCCTTTAGCTCGCTGAAGAACCTCTTCTCGACGAAGGCGGAACAGCAGGCCGGAAACGAGCTTGCCGCCATGCGCGCCTTGTCGGAGCGGGTGGAAGCCCGGCGCGAAGAGCGGTCCTTCGTGGTGGTGATGAAGGTCTGGAGCGAAGAGCCTGCGAAAGCGGTGACGCTGTCGGATGCGATCGTCGCGGCCTTCGAGCAGGAGCTGTTTCAGTCCGCCGCCGAGAGTGCCGGTCGCGTCGCGCAAAGCCTCAACGCCCGGCTCGACGAACTTCGCCACAACGTCACCGAAGCCGAACGGGCGGTTGAGGATTTCCGCCGCAAGAACGGGCTGCAGTCGACCAATGACGGCCAGCTCGTGAGCAATCAGCTTTCGAACGAACTCAACACCCAGGTCCTCGACGCCCAGCAGCGCTTCATCCAGGCCGATACCCGCTACCGACAGATGAACGATGCGATCGCGCAAGGGCGGACCGCAAGCGCCTCCGAGTTCGAATCCGTCAACATGACGAATCTGCGCGAACAGTACAACGTGCTGCAGCAGCAGATCGCCTCCATGCAGCGCACCTATGGCGAGCGCCATCCGCGCCTCGTCAACGCGCGCTCGGAGCGCGCGAACCTCGAATCGGCCATGGCCGACGAAGCGCGCCGCATCCTCGATCGCGCCAAGGCGGACATGGACCGGGAGCAGCAGGCCTTTTCGGCCTTGCGCGCCAAGGCGAGCGACGAGAAGTCGAACGTGTTTTCCGACAACGAAGCCCAGGTACAGCTGCGCGATCTCGAAAGGGACGCCCGCGCCAAGGCCGCCATCTATGAGACCCACCTGGCGCGTGCCCAGCAGATCACTGAACGCCAGCAGATCGACACGACCAATGTTCGCGTGATCTCGCGCGCCTTGCCGCCGAATGCACGCAGCTGGCCGCCGCGCACCGTGGTTCTGCTCGCCGGCGGCGGCTTCCTCGGGATCGTTCTCGGCATATCGCTCGCGCTTGCCCTCGGTCTGTGGAGATACATCCGTCGTCCGCAGCCCCTGGCGCCGTGAGAGGGCGGCCATCGTGCCCGATCTCAGCGGCAATCCGGTCAACTCTGCCGAAACCCTGAGGGTCCGCGTCGGGACCTTCCTGTTCCTGGCGATTTCCATCTACTACTGGATTCCCTTCCATTCCTTCGTCGACCTGACCAAGGAAAGCCTGCTGGAGCCGGGCGGTGACAATTCCAGCCGGCTGAACCAGATCGTGGCCTTGCTGCTGTTTGCCGGCGCTTCTTGTTACGGTGTGCTGCATCCGATGCGGCGCGGGCTGATGCAGCCGCGGGTGCTGCTTGCGGTTCTGCTTTTGTGGGTGCTCTTTGCCTGTCTGGTTTCCGCTCATCCGGCCAACGGCATCAAGGCGATCATCCTGACGACGATGGTCGCGGTCAACGCCAACGTCTATCTGCTGCTGCCGGCCAACGAGCGGCACTTCGCCAAGATGCTGGCGATCTCGACGCTCGTCATGCTCGCGGTTGCCTATTACGGCGTTCTGTTCAAGCCGCTTCTGTCCATTCACCAGGCCAACGAAGTGCTGGAGCCGATGCATGCAGGGCTGTGGCGCGGCCATTTTCGTCACAAGAACGAAGCGGCCGTCGCCATGGTGCTGGCCTCGTTTCTCGGCCTTTACGTCCTGCATCGGTGGTCGAAGCTAGCCGGCGTGACCATCGTTGGCCTCGCCTTCTTCTTCCTCATCCACACGGGAGGGAAGACCTCGACGGCGATGCTGCCGGGCATCCTGCTTCTGGCATGGCTGTTCGAACGCGTACGCCTGATGCGCATCCCGATCGCGATCGGCGGCGTGGCCCTGTTCAATCTTTTCGCCGTCGGGTCGGCCGTCTTTCGGCCACTTGGCGAATTCGTCACGTCGCTCGGCATTGACGCGACCTTCACGAACCGCGCCGACGTCTGGCGCTTCGCCTTTTCGGTGATCGCCGAACAGCCGTTTATCGGGCGCGGCTTCAAGGCTTTCTGGCAGACCGAGGAAGTGGTCTTTAGCGGCGGCGGCATCGAGACCTGGGCGGTTCGCGCCGCCCATGCACATAATTCCTATCTCGAGACGCTTCTGGTCATCGGCATACCCGGATTGATCCTCACGCTGCTCTGGCTGGTGGTGCTCCCGCTTTATCATATCTCGCGCATTCCGCCGGCCCGGCAGCGCAGCGATCTCACGCGGCTGTTCCTGCGGATCTGGCTCTATTCGATCTACAGCGCCAGCCTCGAGGCCTTCTTCTTCGATGGTCCGAACGTGCTGTGGTTTACCTTGCTCTTCGCGATTTGCGGTTTGCGCCTGCAGTCCTCGGCAGCGCTTGCAACCGAACCACGCCCGCTTGCACAAAGGATGGTGGCGCATGCCTAGTTTTTCACAGGCTCTGTCGAGGGTCGACGGCCTTGTCGACCGCGTCGCCAACCGGCTGATCTGGCGTCTCGCGGCGAAACCGCGTGACGTTATAACCGATGCGCCGCTTGTCTCCTTCACCTTCGACGACGTGCCGGACTCAGCACTGCACAACGGCGCCGCGATCCTCGAACGTCATGGCGTGCACGGAACGTTTTATATCGCCGGAGGGCTTGGGGGGCGGGTCGAGACGGATCGCACCCTGATCTCGCCGGAGGGCTGCGCCGAGCTCGCTCGTCGGGGTCACGAGGTCGGCTGCCACACCTATTCCCACAGCAAGATCAGGCGTCTGGGCGGAGGCGGGCTCGCCCGGGATCTCGACCGCAATGCCGCCTATCTCAGGCAGAGCGGCGTCAGTGCGGCTGCAACAAACTTCGCCTTTCCCTACAATGCCGCCTGGCCGCCGGCGCGGCGGGAACTGGGGCGCCGCTACCGCACTTGCCGTGCGGCCGGCGAGAGCGTCAACCGCACGGCCGTCGATCCGCTGATGCTGAAGGCCGTCGAGATCCGGCAGCCGGAGGCGGACGCTCGAGCGCTCACGGGCTGGATCGACGATGTCGTCGATCGACCGGGCTGGCTCGTGTTTTTCACCCACGACATCGCCGCGCGTCCGACGCCCTACGGCTGCACGCCCGAGACCTTCGAGACCCTGGTTCGCTATGCGGTTGAGAAGGGCTGTGTCGTGTTGCCGGTCGAGCAGGCGCTCGACAGGCTCGGCTGGTAGGAGGGCGCATGTCGGGGCAGGGGAACGGCGGCAACAGGCTGCTCGCCATCAACAACTACTTCTATCGCCGCGGCGGCGCGGAGGCGGTCTTTTTCGACCATATGAAGATGTTTTCGGATATCGGCTGGGACGTGGTGCCTTTCGCCATGCAGCACGAGGATAACGAAGCCTCGCCATGGTCCGACTATTTCGTCTCCGAGATCGAGTATGGCCGGCGCACCAACCTCCTGCGCAAGGTGGTGCAGGCGGCAAGCGTCATCTACTCGCGCGAAGCGCAGAAGAACGTCAGCCGGCTGATCGAGCGCGCCCGGCCCTCCGTCGCCCATGCTCACAACGTCTACCACCATCTTTCGCCGGCGATCTTCTCGACGCTGAAGGCGGCCGGCGTCCCGGTCGTCATGACCGCCCACGATCTGAAGCTCGCCTGTCCCTCCTACAAGATGCTGCGTGACGGTGCCGTTTGCGAGGACTGTCGCGGAGGGCATATCTACAACGTCTTGCGTCATCGCTGCATCAAGGGGGAGACGACGCTGAGCGCCGTCGTGCTCGCCGAAACCGTCGTTCACCGCGGCCTCGGTCTCTACCGCAACAAAGTGGACCGCATCGTCGTACCGAGCAAATTCTATGTCGAGAAGCTGGTCGAATGGGGCTGGCCGCGGGAACAGATGGTCCATATCCCGAACTTCGTCGATGTCGACGACTATTCGGCCGACTGGGTCGAGGCCGACTATTTCGTCTTTGCCGGACGGCTGGCCCCGGAGAAGGGGTTGGCGACGCTGATCCGCGCGGCGGCCGCATCGGGCCAACGGCTGGTGATCGCCGGAACCGGGCCCGAGGAAGCGATGCTGCGTCAGCTGGTTGCGCAAACCGGCGCCGACGTAACCTTTGCCGGCTATCTCTCCGGCGAGGCCCTGCACCGCCTGATTGGGCAGTCGCTGGCGCTGGTTCTGCCTTCCGAATGGTATGAGAACGCGCCGATCAGCGTGCTTGAGGCCTATGCGTTGGGGCGGCCGGTGATCGGAGCCTCGATCGGCGGCATTCCTGAAATGATCCGCGAGGGCGAGACCGGCATGACCGCGATTTCGGGGGACGCCGACGATCTCGCCCGCGTGCTCTCGACGATGGCCGGTCTGCCGGCTGCCGAACGCGCTGCGATGGGGGCTTCGGGCCGACGCTGGATCGCAAACGAGTTCTCCGCCGCCGCCTATCGGCAAAGGACGATCGACCTCTATTCCAGGCTGGGCGCGGTCTGATGGCGTCCGCCATTAACGTTACGATACAATTTGTAGTAACCTGGGCTCGCGCTATGGTTTTCGGTCATTTATATAAGGGGTAAATGAAATATCTTGGCGGTGATTAAGTATATCGCCCTAGTAAACGGAACGGGCAACCTTCGAGGCGACACATGAGCAGAAAGTCTGATGTTTCGCGAAGTCATCGCCAGCAACAGCCGGTGATTGCGCAGGAGATGGTACAGACCGGACTGTCGGACGGCGCCGGCCGGCTGCCACTGCAAAGCGCCGCACGCGCTGGCCGACAGCACGGCCACCCCGCTCAGAGCGGCGCGCTGGCCGCACGCGGCGAGCGCAAGCGTGTGATGATGCTGGGCCTGCGCGGTATCCCCAACGTTCAGGGCGGCGTCGAGAAACACGTCGAAATGCTGGCGAGCAAGCTGCTTGGATACGGCTGGGACGTCGAGGTGGTCGGACGCCGCGGCTATCTGAAGGATCGCGAGGCTTACGCCTGGAATGGGGTGGACGTCGTTCCTATCTGGGCGCCGCGCCGTATGGCGCTGGAAGCGATCGTCCATACCTTCCTCGGTGTCTGGCTCGCCGCCTGGCGGCGCCCGGATGTCCTGCACATTCATGCCATCGGCCCGGCGCTGATGACGCCGCTTGCGCGCTTGCTCGGTCTCAAGGTCGTGGTGACCCACCATGGCTACGATTATGACCGGCAGAAATGGGGCGGGTTTGCCAAGCGCACGCTGAAGCTCGGCGAGCGCCTCGGCATGCGGTTCTCGAACGGTCGCGTGGCGATTTCGAAGGACATCGCCGAGACGATGCACGCCCAGCACCATGTTGCGATGACGCTGGTGCCGAACGGCGTCCAGGTAACCCCGCCGACGGGAGAGGCCGGCACTCTCGCGGAGTTCAGCCTGGAGCGGCGGCGCTATATTCTGCTCGCCGCCCGCCTGGTTCCGGAAAAGCGGCAGCTCGATCTCATCCGTGCTTTCGCCAAGTGCGGCCTCAGCGACACGAAGCTCGTTCTTGCCGGCGGCGCAGAGTTCGAGACGCCCTATGCCAAGGAGGTGAGGGCGCTTGCGCACGACGTGCCGGGCGTCGTGCTCACCGGCTTTCAGACGGGCGACAGGCTGGCGGAACTCTTCGACAATGCCGCCCTCTTCGTGCTGCCGTCCAGCCACGAGGGAATGCCGATTGCGCTGCTCGAGGCGATGGCCTACGGGCTGCCGGTCCTGGCAAGCGATATCGTCGCCAATCAGGAGCTGGAGCTGGCGCCCGACGAGTATTTCCCGTTGGGCGATATCGATGCGCTGGCGTCCGGCATCGTGGACAAGCTCGCAGCCCCGCTTAGCGACGAGGAGGTGCGCGAACGCGCCGCGCACGCCGAAGCCGCCTATAGCTGGACAAATGTGGCGCAAAGGACCGCGGCGGTGTATAGCGCGTTGCTGGCGAAGTAGCCGGGCGTTCGCGTCCGCCGTGTCGCCGGCCGGAGCCTGCCTCGTGCGTTCACCGCACACCGCTCTCCTCAAGAATGCGACCGCGCCCCCGCAACGCGATGAACGCGCAGGCGCCGTCGCCGATCGTTCGATGATTGCCGTGCCTCGCACGCCGCCTGGAAGACAAGCCGACAATGACTATCAAACGCGCCGCCAGCCTTTTCGCATGGATCCTGTTTGCCGTGATCGCCTATTCGACGATGTCGCCGCTCGACCTGCGGCCGCGCATCGGGCACATGGTCCATCTCGAACGTTTCGGGGCCTTCGGACTGCTGGGCCTGCTGTTTGCGATCGCCTATCCGCGGCGGCTGGCGCTCGTGCTGGTTCTGGTCTTTGCGACCGCCATCGGCTTCGAACTGTTGCAGATGGTTTCTGCCGACCGCCACGCACGCCTGACGGATGTGATGGTCAAGCTTCTCGGCGGCGCCTGCGGCGTCTTTGGCGGCTGGTTCCTCTATCGCTTTCGCTTGCCGCTGCTGCGGCTGCTGGGGCGGTAAACCAAAACGCAAAATATCGCCGGTAAGATCGGCGGCAACCGGAGCAGGCCTGCGCTCCGTCGAGACTGGGGGATCGCGTGGCAGTATCCGTCATCATCAAGACGCTGAACGAAGAAAAGCGCATCGCCGCGACGATCGAAAGCGCGTTGAAGGCGCTCGAAGCCGTTGGCGGCGAGGTCATCGTCGCCGACAGCGGCTCCAGGGACCGGACGGTGGAGATCGCCTCGCGCTATCCTGTTGTCATCGCACAGATCAGCCCGCCGGCGCTTCCGAGCTGCGGCATCGGCCCGCAACTCGGCTTCCAATATTCGCGGCACGCGCATATCTGCCTGCTTGACGGCGACATGTTGCTGGACGACGACTTCCTCGAAGTGGCGGAAGCGTTCCTTGCTGACGATCCCACAGTGGCTGGTGTTACCGGCCATGTGCAGGAGATGCTGACCTCCAACCTCGAATTTTCCCGGCGGGTCACCCGTAATTCACCGGAAAACCGGATCGGCGCGATCGACCGCATGAACGGCGGCGGCCTCTATCGCCGGTCGGCGATAGAGGCGGTCGGCTATCTCTCCGATCGCAACCTGCACGGCTATGAGGAGTTCGACCTCGGCATCCGGCTCAGAAGCGCCGGCTTCAAGCTGCATCGCCTCGACCGACGCTTCGTCCAGCATTTCGGCCACACGGACAATTCCTATCGCCTGCTCGTGCGCCGCTGGAAGAGCAAGTACCTGTTCGGCATCGGGGAGTTGTTGCGCGCCTCGCTCGGCCAGCCCTATTTCTTCCAGCTCGTCCGGGAGCTGCCGGAGCTCAAGCTTTGGGCGCTGGTCTATCTCTGGTGGGCAGCGTCGCTGGCGATCCTGCTGTTCGTGCCCGACAAGCTCGTTGCGCTCGGTATCGTTCTTGCGATCCTTGCCGGCGTCGTCGGGCTCATGAGCCTGCGCAAGGGCGGTTTCAGCATGGGGCTCTACACAGTCGTTGCCTGGTTCTTTCATGCGGCGGCGCTGCCGGTCGGCTTCTTCCGCGCGCGCCGGAAGCCTGACGCGCCGATCGAAAGCAAGCTGCTCGGAGCCCCGGCATGAGGTGGCAGCCGCTGCTGGCGGCAGCCGCGGCGCTTGCTGCCGTCGGCGCGCCGGCGCAGGCATCGGACCAGTGGCTTCTGGTGCGGGAAATCTCGCTTGAGTTCGAGGCTGGCAGCCCTCTCGATTTTTCCTCTTTCCTGCCGAACGGCACGATCGATGCGGATCACCGCCTGGTCGTCGGTGCCGGCGGACGACTTGCCCTCGCGAAGTCACCGGACAAGCCGGAGCGCATGCTCTGCGCATCGCTTGCCTGGAGCCCGGCCTCCGGCGGGTTTCCCGATCACGAAACCGCCGATCGTTACGCCCGGCAACTGGCGATGCGCGGCTACAATCTCGCCCGGCTGCATTTCGTCGACGGCAGCCTGATGTTCGGCCGCGACCGGGACTTCGATTTCGACCCCGAGACGCTCGACCGCATCCACTATCTGCTGGCGGCGCTGAAGCGAAACGGCATCTACTGGATGATGGACGGCCTGTCGTCGCTGCGCGGCGTTTACGGCGGCTTTGACGATCGCTGGGACGATGGCGGCAACCTCAAGCTCGAGCTGTTTGTCGACGAGCGGGCGTTCGACCACTGGAAGCGCATGCAGGAGACGATCCTCGGGCGCGTAAACCCATATACGGGCGTGGCGCCGATCCGCGACGACGCGCTCGCGGTCGTCATTCTTGCCAACGAGAACGGCATGGAGTTCGACACCGTCGTGCACGATCGGCCGGGCAAGCCGCCCTATGATCCGCAGCTTGCCAAGCCGTTCAACGCGTGGCTGGCCAAACGCTACGGATCGACCGCGGCGCTTGCCAAGGCGTGGCCTGATCTGCGCCCAGACGAGACGATCGAAGCGAGATCCGTGGCGCTGCCGGCGGACCGCTACGTTCCCGGCCCGCGGCTGCGCGACCTGCAGGCGTTCTTTACAGAGACGGAAGCGGCGACGACCGCGCGCATGAGCGAGGTGCTACGCGGGCTCGGCTACCGCGGCCTGATCAGCAACTACAACAACTGGCCTACGGTCCAGGCGTCGCTCAGCCGGCGCGGCCTCGAAGCCGTGACCATGAACACCTATCACGACTGGGTCAGCGGCTATGCGCCCGGCAGCAAGACGACGCAGGTCAGTTCGATCGCCGACGGGGTGAATTACATTCGCATGATCGCCGCCACGCGCTGGCTCGACCGACCGTTCCTCGTCAGCGAATACGATCACCTCTTCTGGAACCGCTACCGCTACGAGGCCGGGCTGGCGATGCCGGCCTATGCGGCGCTGCAAGGCTGGGATGCGCTCTGCCGTCACGGCCATGGCCCGATCGTTCTTTCCTATGGCGAGCCGTTCCCGCACAAGAAGGCAATGCTGCCCTACGCCATTGCGCTCGATCCCGTCGCGCGCGCCGGCGAGACGCTGTCGGCGCTTCTCTACCGTCGCGGCGACGTGGCGACCTCAGCCGTTACCGTCCCGTTTGCGGTGCGCGGAGAAGAGGATCTTTCCGACGACATGCAGGCGCGCGAACCGGAGCGCCTGACGGACCTCGCGCTGGTCGGGCGGATCGGCCTTGAAGAGGCGAACCGGCTCGGCGATGTGCCCGCGGTAAAGCAACCGCGCCAGCAAGACAGCGAAGGGATACTCGACAGCCTGCGCCAAGACGGCGCGCTTTCGGATGATAACGGCACCAGCATCGGCGCCGGCATTTACCAGAGCAGTACCGGCGAAATCCGGTTGAACCGCTTTGCCGGCCAATTGCGCGTCGTCACCGACAGGACCGAGGCCGCCGCCTTCTCGACGCTGCGGGAGCCGATCGATCTCGGCCTGCTCCGGGTCGAGCGGGCCGATGGCAACGGGCTTGTTGCGATCTCGGCGCTCGATGCGAATGCAGGGCTCGCCAGCAGCCGGCGCCTGCTGCTGATCTTTGCGACCGATGCGCAGAACACCGGCATGGCGTTTCGCGATACCGAGGAGAAGGTGATCGAGGATTTTGGCCGGCTGCCGGTTCGGCTGCGCGAAGGCTATGTCGATCTGACGCTGGCGCGGACCGCGGGGAACTGGAGCGTTTCGCCGGTGGGCCTCGACGGCAACGTGCATGCGCCGGTGGTGCAAGGCACGGGTAATGTCGCCTTCCGGCTCTCCAACAACGGCCCTTCCGGCCCGACCACCTATTTCCTCCTGGAACTGCGGTAGGAGTGGGGCAGCCTTTCGCGGATCAATGAATGGCCATGATGTCAGCCTATGCTCCCCCGCTTTCACGCACAGGAGGATGAGATGAGAATATCGGAAGCCATGCATCCCGGCGCTCGCTGGATCTCTCCCGAAACCGATCTGAAGACGATCGCGCGTATCATGCGCGACGAGGACATCGGCGCGTTGCCGGTCGGCGAAAACGACCGCCTGATCGGCATGGTCACTGACCGCGACATTGCGCTACGCGCTTTTGCCAACGGGCGGGACCCGGCGTCGATGACGGCGCGGGACGTGATGACGAGGGATATCGTCTATTGCCGCACGGACGAGACGATCGAACATGCCGTCCATCTGATGGAGGCAAAACAGGTGCGGCGTCTGCCGGTGATCGACCAGGACAAGCGCATGGTCGGTATGCTGTCGCTCGGGGACGTCTCCCATGCCGGCAGCCAGCAACTGTCAGGCGAACTCGCCAAGGCCGTCACGGCCCATCACGTCTGACGTCGGCTTTGCAGCTTGCGGCGCCTTTGAATAGGCGCCGCCAGCCGTTTCGTTTGGTTCTGTCAGAACCGGTAGCTGATACCGGTGCCGATCAGCCACGGATCGAGCTTGACCTTGCCGCTGACAGCGCCGGCGCCCGGCAGGGTGGCGTTGACCTCAGGCTCTAGGAACAGCTTCTTCACGTCGAAGTTCAGGCCCCAGTGGTCGTCGAGCTTGATATCGACGCCCGCCTGCAGTGCCACGCCGAAGGTGTTTTTCAGATTGAAGCTGGAGAAATCGCCGCGGGGCTTCTCGTTGTAGAACATCGTGTAGTTCACGCCGGCGCCGACATAGGGCTTGATCTCGTCGGTGACGTTAAAGTGATACTGCAGTGTGAGCGTGGGCGGCAGCAGCCAGGCCTTGCCGATCTCGCCGAGGCCGGCGATCGAGCCGCTGCCGCGCGCCGTGTGCGGCGTCGTGCCGAGGATCAGTTCGGCGGCGATGTTGTCGGTGAAGAAGTAGGTGATGTCGAGTTCCGGCACGACGGAGTTGCTGACGCCGACCTTTTCGCCGTCGAGTGCGCTGCCGTTGAGATAGAGTGTGCCCTTGTCGTCAGGCAGGACGGCGAGCGCGCGGCCACGGATCATCCACGGGCCGGGCTCGCTTGCCAGTGGCATTTCCGGTGCCGCGACCGCGCCCGGCTCGGAGAGATCTGCCGCCGTCGCGAGCGCGAGCGGCGCCGCGAATGCGGCGAAAAGGACGGCAGATGGCAGAATGGCGCGAGTAGGCATGATTTTCCGGACCCCCAGAAGAAGTTGAACATCGCCGGCCAGGGCGTTCGGCGGCAGGGATTCTGCGGCCGACGGCACTATGCTCAACAGGGCGTCTCAGCGGTTGTCCTGGATCAATGCAGGCGCGAATCATCAAGACCTTGGGGATAAAGGTGGATTCGGCTAAAGACGCGATATCCGCGCCAATCCCTTGTCAGGCGGGCATGCGCGGAATGCTGGCAAGAAGACGCTGCGTATAGGGATGTTGCGGGGCGGCCAAAATGTCGCGGGTCTTGCCGCTTTCGACCACCTTGCCACGCTCCAGAATGACCATCTCCTCGCAGAGGGCCGCGACGACGCCGAGATCGTGGGAGACGAAAACCAGCGTCAACTTCTCGGCGAGCGTCTTGAACAGCTCGACGATGCGGATGCGGGTGGAAAGGTCGAGCGCGCTGACCGCCTCGTCGGCAAGGACGATCTGAGGGCGGGCGACGATGGCGCGGGCAATGGCGATGCGCTGGCGCTGGCCGCCGGAAAACTCGTGCGGGTAGCGGCGGAGTGCATCGGCAGGAAGCCCGACCGCTTCGAGCGCACCGATGACCGCCTGCGTCCGGTCGCCCGGGATCCGCAGCGACCTTAGCGGCTCGCCGATGATGTCGATCACCCGCTGGCGCGGGTCGAGAGAGGAATAGGGATCCTGGAAAACGGGTTGCACGGCGCGGCGGTAGCGTTGCATGAAGGCGCTGCTGCCGGTGTCGAGGGCTTCCTCGCCGAAGCGAATGGTACCGCTCGTCGGGCGAATGAGCCCGAGCATCAGTCGCAGCAGCGTCGTCTTGCCCGATCCGGATTCGCCGACGAGGCCGACGCTCACCCTCGGTCGCACCGAGAGCGAGACATTGTCGAGCGTGGTCTGCTGGCGGGAGTAGCCGAAGCTGACGTTTTGAAGATCGAGCATCATGATCCGGTTGCTCCGAGCGCTTCGTCGAACAGGCGGGCGGCCTCGACCAGGGTTTTGGTATAGTCGTGCTGCGGTGTGCCGAAGACCGAGCCGACCTGGCCCTCTTCGACGGCGATGCCGTTTTTCAGCACGATGACGCGCTCGACGACCTGGGAGACGACCGGCAGGTCGTGGCTGATGAACAGAAGCGCCATGCCGGTCTCGCGCACCAGTTGGTCCAGCAGTTTCAGGATCTCGGCCTGCGTCGTGACGTCGAGTGCTGTCGTCGGCTCGTCGGCAATCAGCAGCTTCGGGCGGCAGGCGAGCGCCATGGCGATGGCCACGCGCTGGCGCTGGCCACCGGACACTTCGTGCGGGTAGGAATTGATGATGCGGTCGGGCTGCGGCAATGCCACCTTGTCGACCAGGTCGCGGACTTCGCGTTGAACCGCTTCCTTCGTTGCCTTGCCGCCGTCCCGCTCCAGACGTCGGCGAACCGGTTCGGCGATCTGCCGGCCGATCTTCATCAGGGGATCGAGCGCGGTCAACGGCTCCTGGAAGACGACCGCTGCGGCGACGCCGCGCAGCCGGTTCATCACCCGGTCGGTGGCGCCGACAACCTGTTGCCCGTCAAGCGTGATCGAGCCGGCGACGGCAATCGATGGCGGCAGCAGGCCAGTCGCTGCCATTGCCGTCATCGACTTGCCGGAACCGGATTCGCCGATCAGGCCGACGCGTTCACCGGGGCGAATGGCGAAAGAGAGGTCGGACACCAGAGGCTTGTCGCCGGCGCGGATGTCGAGACCCTGGATGTCGAGCAGCGCTATCATCGCGATCTCCCCCGCGTCGGATCGGCGATATCGCGCAGGCCGTCAGCCAGAAGATTCATGCCGATAACGAGCGCGACGAGGGCGATGCCCGGTGCGATCGCGCCGATCGGCGCCGTATAGACGGTCCCTTGCGCTTCCTGCAGCAGCCGTCCCCAGGAGGCATTCGGTGGTGGCGCGCCAAGGCCGAGATAGGAGAGCGACGCTTCGGCGATGACGGCGAGGCCGAACTGCAGGGCAAAATTGACCGACAGTGTCGGCCAGATATTGGGCAGCACGTGGCGGAAGACGACGCCGGTCCAGGAGGTTCCGGACGTGCGCGAGGCGACGATGTAGTCCTGCCTAAGCACGCGCTTGGCGAGGATGCGGGTCAGCCGCGCAACGATCGCCGAGATGGCAAGCCCGAGTGCCAGGATCGCAGACCAGAGGCTGGCGCTGTCGCTTGCCGCCACCACCAGCATGGCAAGCAGCAGGGTGGGGAATGCGATCAGGATATCGAGCGTCGCAGCCATCACGTCGTCGGCCAGGCGCGTGGCGAAGGCGGCGACAACGCCGAGGCTGACACCGATCGCAGCCCCGATCGCAACTGCACCGGTGCCGACCAGCAGAGCGGTACGGGCGCCGATCATCAACTGGGTAAGCAGGTCGCGGCCCAGGCGGTCAGTGCCGAGCCAGTGCAAAAGTGACGGCGCTTCCAGTCGTCCACCCGAGGCATTCAGCGCATCATAGGGCGTCCAGAAAAGCGTCAGTACCGCGACGGCGACGTTGAGGCCGACGAGGGCAAGGCCGACGGTCAGGGCCAGCGAGCGCCGGCGCTTCGGTGCGGAAACGGCTGTATCGACGGGGCTCATGCGTTGCCTCCGACGGCGCGTTCGCGCAGGCGCGGATCGATCAGCCTTTGGGTGAGATCAGCGGCAAAACCGATGAGCAGCACAAGCAGGGTGGAGATGAACAGAACGCCCTGAACATTCGGATAGTCGCGCTGCTCGATTGCGAGCAACAGCATCGAGCCAAGGCCCGGAAGGGCGAAGACGCGCTCGACGACGACTGCTCCGAGCAAGGTCGTTGCCAGCTCGATGCCGAGGATGGAGACGATCGGCACGGCGCCGTTGCGGATGCCGTGACGAATGAGCGCCTCGGGGAAGCTGGCGCCGAGGGCACGTGCGGTGCGCAGATAGTCGCTGCCGAGGACGTCCTGGGTCGCCGAGCGCACGTAGCGCAGCAGGGACGCGCCCATGACGAGGCCGATCGTCATGACGGGCAATGCAAGCGCATAGAGCACCTGTCCCTCGTTCTGCCAGCCGCGGCGGGGAAAACCGCCCGAAGGGAACAACCGGAAGGTGACGGCAAACACCGTGACCAGCAGGATGCCGACCCAGAAGACGGGGATGGCGATGCCGAGCTGTGAAATGGTCGAGATCAGTCCGCCATACCAGCGATCAGCTTTGACGGCCGAGAGGATGCCGAGCGGAACGGCAATCAGGACGGCGAGCACGAAGCCCATCAGCGCCAGCGGCACGGTGACCGTCAGCCGCGCGGCGATCTCCTCGATCACCGGCTTGCCGCTCACAAAAGAGGTCCCGAGATCGAAGCGGGCGAGGCTGCCGGCAAAGCGCAGGAACTGCTGCCAGAGCGGTAGGTTCGAGCCGACCTGTTCGCGCGCCTTCTCGATCTGCACGGCATCGGCGCCGACAGAGAGAAGCGCATTGGCGGGATCGCCGGGCAAAAGGCGCAAAAGCACGAACAGCACCACCGCCGCGATCAGCAGCGACAGAAGCAGAATGGCAAAGCGGCGGACGAGATAGGTGAGAATGGCTGCATTCCTTTCTTCTCACGGGGGCCGTGATCAGAGAGCTGGCTTTTGCACCAAAAAGATCGGGCAGGCTAGAGCATGGTCCATCTTTGGTCGCGCCTGTGGAAGGACGGCGAATTGCCCGGACAATTGGCGCGAAACGCAATCAGCCCCCGGAACGGATCCAGGGGCTGTTGTTTATGCATCCGACGCTAGGGCGCATCGGATAGTGATGCCGCTTACTGCTCGCTCTTCTTGATGCCGAAGGCGAAGAACTGCGAGTTCAGGCCGTTCACGGGATAACCGGTGACGGCCGAGCTCGAGACGACGATCTGCGGGTAGAGGTAGAGCCAGTTGCTGGCCGCATCTTCGGCGATGATCGTGTTGGCTTCCTTCAGCTTCGCCGTCTGCTCGTCGGTGTTGGCGGCGGCCTCCGACGCCTTGATCAGATCGACGACCTTGGGATTGTTGTAACCCCAGTAGAAATCCGGATTGCCGTAGAAGACGATGTCGCGGTGATTGACGTGCTCCTGCAGCGTCGCCTGGAAGTCATGCGCCTTGTAGACCTTGGTGTACCACTCGTTGGCGGTGATCACGTTGATCTCGACCTTGATGTTGACCTTTGCGAGTTCGCTCTGGATGAACTGCGCGACGATCGGGTGCGGATCGTAGTTCGGCGTATCGAGCTTGAAGGTGAAGCCATCGGCAAAGCCCGCTTCCTTCAAGAGCGCCTTGGCGCTCTCGACGTCATAGGCGTCGACGGCGGTCAGGTCCACGTACCAGGGATCGGTCGGCGGAACGAAGGAGCCGATCAGCGTGCCGTATTCGCCCCAGATCGAGGTCAGGAGCTTCTTGTCGTCGATGGCACGGGCGATCGCCTTGCGGACCTTGACGTTGTCGAAGGGGGCGACGCGGTCGTTGAAGGCAAGCAGTTCCTTGGTCGTCGACTGGCCTGCAGTGACCGTGAAGTCAGGATTGTCCTTGAACTGGGCAATCGAGTCCGGGCTCTGGACGCTGGTGACGATGTCGACGGCGCCGGTCAATAGCGCATTGTTGAGCGCGGTCGCATCGGTGAAATATTGGAAGACGACTTCGTCATTGGTCGGTGCCGTGCCCCAGTATTTGTCGTTGCGGACGAGCGCTAGCGACGAACCGCGGCGCCATTCGTCGAGGCGATAGGGGCCTGTGCCGTCTTCGCCCGCGTTCAGGTCCTTGGCTGCATCATTGACGATCCAGACATAGCTCAGATTGTAGGGCAACGAGATCGAGCGGGCGGACAGCTTGACGACGACCGTCTGGTCATCGGGCGTTTCGATGGAGTTGATGGTTGCAAGGCTCTTCTTGCGCGAGCTCTTGGATTGCTCGGCCGTCACGCGCTCGATGCTGTACTTGACGTCGGCGGCCGTTAGAGGATCGCCGGAGTGGAAGGTGACGCCGGGGCGAAGCTTGAAAGTGTAGGTGAGGCCATCGTCGCTGACGCTCTGCTCGGCCACGAGGCCCGGCTGAACGTCGCCGGCATCGGTCAGCGTGAACAGCGCCTCATAGACATTGCCGTTGAAGGCTTCGTTGATGCCCTGGCCGGCGCCGGCAGTGTTGTCGAGGTTCTGCGGCTCATAAAGCGAGCCGATGGCGATCGAGGCGTTGGGATCGAACTTCGCGTCCTCGGCAAAAACGGCCGTGCTCGACGCAAGAGCCAGTGCCAGCGTGGTGGCTGCCAAGGTTGCGCCGCGCGCCCGGCGGGCCTGTCCCGTGGTCTTGCCAAAGCCGATGATAGTGCCAGTCATGTCCCAAACTCCTGCTTATGCCTGTTGTGCGGATCGCACCGCCGCCCGAATTCTAGCCATCGGACGATTGCCGTGCATCATACTTATTCCCTAGTAATTTAGTGGGAAAATTGATTTCTTTTGTCAGGCGAAGTTGAAATTTGTACCCGCGATTGCGGCGGTTGGGCAGATGCGCATTTCGCTTTTCACCGCATGTCGTGGACAGAGATATATCAGGCCGGCCTTGGATAGGCCTGCCCACCCTTTGACAAATTGGCGCGAATTCCTTCCGCTGGCTGTGAATGCCGGGGGTCAGGCAGAAATTGATTGTTGTTCGCGTAGGTTTTCCCTCGAAAATTGCAAAATGCAACGAGTCGACAAAAGGATTCGACAGTCGGGAGATTCTGATATATCGGCTGATTAATCGTTTAATCACGCGATAGCGGGAACACTGTCTTGGCGCGTTCCGGACCAAAACTGACGAGGATTGCCAGAACGCTGGGCGTCTCCGCGGCGACGGTTTCCAACGCGCTCTCCGGCAAGGGGCGCGTCTCCGCCGAGATGGTGGAAAAGATCCGCGCGACCGCTGCCGAACTCGGCTATGTGCCGAGCCAGGCGGGCAGGGCGCTGCGCACCGGCCGCACCGGCGTTCTCGGTCTCGTCCTTCCCGATATTGCCAATCCGCTCTTCCCGCAAATCGCCCAGGCAATCGAGCTCGCCGCTTCGTCGTCGGGCTATGGCGTGCTGATCGCCGACTCCCGCGGTGACGTCTCGACCCAGACCAAGGCGATCGAGCGTCTGATCGATCGCGACGTCGATGGTCTCGTGATCGTGCCCAGGCGCGGCACGCGCATTGCCGATGTCGGTTGTCCGGTTGCCGTCATCGATACGCCCTCGACGCCTGGCAACACGGTTGCTGCCGACCATTGGGGTGGCGGCCAGCAGATCGCCGAGCATCTGAAGGTGCTCGGCCACCGCCGGGTGCTGATCATCGGCAACAATCCCGCCTCGAACGTACAGAACGACCGCGCCGGCGGCATCCGCTCGGTCTTCGGCGAGGGCTGCCATACCGATACGCTCTGGATTGAGCCATTGGAAAAAGCGGCGGGCAAGGGCTGTCCGCTCGGCCTCGCCGATAAGGTGGCCGAAGGCTACACCGCCTTTGCCTGCATCTCCGATCTTCATGCGCTCCGGGCGCTCACCGAATTGCAGCGCGCCGGCATCGATGTGCCGGAAAAGGCAAGCGTCACCGGTTTCGACGACCTGATCTGGTCGCCGGTCATCACGCCGGCACTGACGACGGCGCGCATGGACATGACCGAGATCGCGGCGGTCGCCGTCGCGGCGCTCGTCAAGGCGATCAGCGAGCGCGACCCGTCCGATCCTGAGATCGGCGCGCCGGTTACGGCGGCGACCTCCAAGGTGCCAATGCACCTGGTCGTCCGGCAATCGGCCGCAGCGCCGCCCGCGCCTCAACCCGTTCATACCACTGTCACCGCAGCCACATCCGTCACCGAAGGAGGACCCCAGCCATGAAGAAGTTCCTGCTCGCCTCAAGCGCGCTCTTGCTCGTTACCGCCAACGCCGCATCTGCCCAGGACAAGACGCTCACCATTTCCGTCTACGGCTTTGCCCAGGACGCCTTCAAGGAACTGGTCTACACACCGTTCGAAGAGAAGTGCGGCTGCAAGCTCGTCGTCGAAACCGGCAACAGCGTCGAGCGCCTGGCCAAGATGGAAGCCAACAAGGCAAGCCCGGTCGTCGACATGGCCGTCGTGTCTATGGCCGACGCGCTTTCGGCCACCCGCGCCGATCTGATCGAAAAGATCGACACCTCGAAGCTCCAGAACTTCAACAAGCTCTACGACCTCGCCAAGGACCCGAACGGCGACGGCATGAGCGTCGGCTACACCTTCTATGCCACCTCGATCGTCTACCGCTCGGACAAGATGGAAGTGAACTCCTGGGCCGACCTCCTGAGCGAGAAGAACGCCAGCCACGTGGCGTTCCCGAACGTCACCACCAACCAAGGCCCGCCGGCGCTCTACATGGTCGGCGAAGCCATCGGCAAGAATACGCCTGACCTCAAGGAAGCGATCGCCGCCGTCGGCGCCAAGAAGGACGAGATCGTCACCTTCTACGTCAAGTCCTCGCAGCTCGTTCAGCTGATGCAGCAGGAAGAAATCTGGGCCGCCCCGATCGGTCGTTTCTCCTGGGAAGGCTTCACCAAGCTCGGCCTGCCGATCAAGTGGGCAACGCCCAAGGAAGGCCAGACCGGCGGCATGAACGTGATGGTGCTGACCAAGGGCGGCAAGAACCAGGATCTCGCACTTCAGTTCATGGACTTCTGGCTCTCGACCGAAGTTCAGACCGCACTTGCCGAAAAGCTGGTCGACAGCCCGGCCAACAAGGACGTGAAGGTCTCGCCCGAGATCGCCGAAAACCTGACCTACGGCGAAGAGACCGTGAAGAATCTCAAGCTGATCCCGTCGGCCGTCGCCCTCGACAACCGCGAAGCGTGGCTGTCGGAGTGGAACGCCCAGGTCGGCCAGTAAGTCCAAGCCATTGCGACCTCCATCGGCGGACACGCACCGCCGGTGGAGACTTGATGCGACGGGCGCGATGAGACGCACCCAGGAATGCCTTGAAAGGAAGAAGGATGTTCCAGAACCGCGCCGAAGCCCTGGCGCTCGCTCTGCCCGCAGCGGTTTTTGCGGCGATCGTCTTTCTGGCGCCGGTGGTGATCCTGCTGGCGGAAGGCTTTCGCAGCGCCGACAGCTGGTCATTGTCGGCCTACACGACCTTCTTTTCCGATTCGCTGAACCGCACCGTCTTCCTGCGCACCTTCCGGCTCGGCCTGATGGTTACCGTCGTTTCGGCGGTCATCGGCTATGCCGCGGCCTTTGCGATCGTCAATCTGTCGCCGCGCAACAAGGGACAGATGATCGGCCTCGTCGTGCTGCCGCTGATGATCTCGTCGGTCGCGCGCACCTATGCCTGGATCGTCATCCTCGGCCGCACCGGCATCGTCAACCAGGCGCTGCAGCTCGTCGGCCTCTCGGATGAGCCGATCCGCTTCCTCTTCACCGAGACCGCCGTGTTCATCGGCCTACTGCAACTGTTCCTGCCGTTGATGATCCTGTCCTTGATCAGCGCGCTCGAAAACATGCCGAAGGATGCGATCCCGGCGGCCCGCGTTCTCGGCGCCAACTGGTTCCAGGTGTTCTTCAAGGTGATCCTGCCGCTGACCAAGGAGGGCCTTGTAATCGGGGGAACACTGGTCTTCACCGGTTCGCTCACCGCCTATATCACGCCGGCGATCCTCGGCGGCTCCAAGGTTCTGATGCTTGAAACGCTGCTCTACCAGCGCGTCACCGTCGCCAACGACTTCGTCGCCGCAAGCGTCATCGCCTTCATCCTGATCGTCATGAGCTTTGCCGCCAATCTTCTCCTGAAACGGCTTGCCACTGCGAGGAACAAGCGATGACCCCTCGTATCTTTACTCCGCTCGTCCTCTTCCTGGTGATCGCCTTCCTGATCGGGCCGTTCTTCATCATCGTCGCGGCGTCGCTTTCGGGCGGCGAGACGCTGGCCTTCCCGCCTCAGGGCTTCTCGCTCAAGTGGGTCACCAAGGTCTTCACGGTCGAGAGCTTCCAGGAGAGCTTCGCGATCTCGATGCTGCTGGCGATCGGCGGCACGGCGGCCGCTCTCGTGCTCGGCGTTCCCGCCTCTTACGCCCTGTCGCGCTACAAGCTGCCTTTCGGCGAAACCATCCGCACGATCGTGTCGCTGCCGATCATCGTGCCGGGCATCATCGTCGGCCTGGCGCTCCTGCGCTACATCGTCGTGCCCTTTGGCCTCAACATCACGCTGACCCTGTTCCTCGCCCACACCGCGCTGGTTCTGCCCTATGCGGTGCGGGTCGTCTCGGCGAGCCTCAACAACCTGCGCTCGGATATCGAAGAGGCGGCCGTGCTGCTCGGGTCGTCACGCGCCGGCGCCTTCTTCCGCGTGGTGATGCCGAACATCCGCAGCGGCATTCTCGCCGCCTTCATCCTCGGCTTCGTCACGAGCTTCAACCAGGTGCCGGTGTCGCTCTTCCTCTCCGGCCCGGGAGTGCGCACCCTGCCGATCGACATGCTCTCCTACATGGAGATCACCTACGATCCGTCGGTCGCAGCCCTCTCGGCACTGCTCGCCTTCATGTCCATCGGCATCGTTTTCCTTGCCGAACGCTTCCTGGGATTCTCTCGCTATGTCTGACGCCCCCTTCCTCAGCCTTGAAAAACTGACGCTCGCCTATGGCGACACCGTTGCGGTGAAGGATCTCGACCTTTCGATCCGCAAGGGCGAACTTGTGGCGTTCCTTGGGCCCTCCGGTTGCGGCAAGACGACGACGATGCGCTCGATCGCCGGCCTGCTGTCGCCGGCCTCCGGCGCGATCAAGCTTGATGGCGCCGACATCACCCGCGTGTCCGCCAACAAGCGCTCCGTCGGCCTCGTCTTCCAGTCCTACGCGCTGTTCCCGCACCTGACCGTGTTCGAAAATGTCGCCTTCGGCCTGCGGCTGAAGAAGCTGCCGGCTGCCGATATCGAGAGCAAGGTGACGGCTGGCCTCAAGTCCGTCGGGCTTTCGAAGTTCTCCGCCCGCAAGCCGGGCGAGCTTTCGGGCGGCCAGCAGCAGCGCGTGGCGCTGGCGCGTTCCATGGTGATGGAACCGAAGGTGCTGCTTCTCGACGAGCCGCTGTCGAACCTCGATGCTCGCCTGCGTCTCGAAATGCGCACGGAACTGCAGCGGGTGCAGAAGGAAACCGGCGTCACGATGATCTTCGTCACCCACGATCAGGGCGAAGCCCTGTCGCTGGCGGACCGCATCGTTGTCATGCTGAACGGCGCGATCGAGCAGATCGGCACGCCCGAGGATATCTACAACCGCCCGATCTCGCGCTTCGTCGCCGATTTCGTCGGTTTCGAAAACATCTTTGCCGTCGAGGGCGGCAAGCTGAAGGCCGAAAACGGCCCGATCGATCTTTCCGGATCCCTGCCGCCTGACACGGCAGGGCTTGCGTGGCGTCCGCGCATGGTGACCCTTGGTTCAGGTCCTTTCCAAGGCACTGTGCGCGGAGCCTCTTTCTCCGGCAGCACGCGCGAGTATCTGCTCGATACGCCGCTCGGCGCCATCAAAGCGGAAGAGGATGCAGCGCTTGCAGCCCGTGAAACCGGTTCTGCCATCGCCTTCGACCTGCCGGTCGAGAAGGCCGCACGCCTCAAGAAGTTCGGGTAAGGTCAAATGGGTGTCTGGATCGATACGGACATGGGGTTCGACGACATCGCCGCCGTGCTTGTCGTCCTTCATGCCGGTGAAGAGATCGACGGCGTTTCGCTCGTCTTCGGCAACACGCCGCTTGACCGGGTGAAGCGCAATGCAGCCAGTGCCGCGCGCGCCTTCGACTGGGCTTTCCCAATCCACGAAGGCCGTGCCCTTCCGGTGCTCGGCAAGCTCGAAACCGCCGAACGCATCCTCGGCGAAGCCGGCATGCCGACCGCCGGCCTGACGCTGCCGGAGGCTGACGCCTTGCCGGCGAGCGACGCCTTTGCCGCCCTTTGCGGCTGGCTGGAGCAGGAGGGCCCGAAGCGCATTCTGGCACTCGGACCGCTCACCAATCTCGCTGCCCTTTGTCTTGCCCGTCCGGACCTGGCCAGCCGGATCACCGATCTCACCTGGATGGGCGGCGGTGTCACCAGCGGCAACCATACGGCATCCGCCGAGTTCAACGCCTTTGCTGACCCGGAAGCGTTGGCGATCGTCATCGCGCATGGCCTGCCGTTGCGCATGGTCGATCTCGATCTTTGCCGCAAGGTCTTTGCCTACCCCGATGACGTCGCGCCGATCCGCTCGGCGGGTGGCGCCCACGCGGCCCTCATCGCCGATCTGCTTGCCGGCTTCATTTCGATCGGCACCAGCCGTGGGCGACCCGGCATGGCGATCTATGATCCTTGCGCTGCCGTTGCCTTCGTCAATCCGGGCGCGGTCTCGTTTCGCCAGGCGCGCATCGACGTCGAACTTGGCGGGACACTGACCCGCGGGCGTACCGTCGTCGAAACGCGCGAAAGCCATGCGATCTTCAATGCCGAATATGCTGTCGATGCCCATGTCGAGACGACGCGGGCACAAATCCTGGGCGCCCTGATGAAGGAAGCGCAGAAGTGAGTTTCAAAGAGCAGCCTCAGGACCTGATGGATGCGGCACTCCGCAGCCGGGCAGTGGCCGCAGCGCGTGGTGCCGAGCCGTTCGACGTTTTGATTTCGGGCGGCACGCTCGTCGACGTGGTGACCGGAGAGCTTCGTCCGGCCGATATCGGCCTCGTCGGATCGTTGATTGCAAGCGTTCACGAACCGGGCGCGCGCAGTGACGCAGTAACCGTTGTTGATGCCACCGGCGCTTTCGTTTCGCCCGGCCTGATCGACACGCACATGCATGTCGAAAGCTCCATGGTGACGCCGGCGACCTATGCCAATGCGGTGTTGCCGCGTGGCGTGACGACCGTCGTCTGGGATCCGCATGAGTTCGGCAATGTCAACGGCGTTGCCGGCGTGCGCTGGGCGGCGGACGCCAGTCGCGATCTGCCGCTGCGCACGGTGCTGCTGGCGCCCTCCAGCGTGCCGTCTGCCCCCGGCCTGGAGCTGGCCGGCGCCGATTTCGACGCTGATGTGATTGCCGACATTTTGAGCTGGCCGGAAATCGGCGGAATCGCCGAAATGATGAACATGCGCGGCGTCATCGACGGCGAAGCGCGCATCACCGGGATCGTCCAGGCGGGGCTTGCGGCCGGCAAGCCGGTCAACGGCCATGCGCGCAGTCTTGCCGGCTCCGATCTCCAGGCCTTCGTGACGGCCGGCGTCAGCTCCGACCATGAGCTGGTCTCGGGCGACGATCTCCTGGCAAAGCTCCGGGCCGGTCTGTCGATCGAACTGCGCGGCTCGCACGACCACCTGCTGCCGGATTTCGTCAGGACGATCAAGGCTCTCGGCCATCTTCCTCAGACGGTAACGCTTTGCACCGACGACGTCTTCCCCGACGATCTCGCCCATGCCGGCGGCCTCGACGACGTCGTTCGCCGGCTGGTGCGCTATGGCCTGCCCGCCGAATGGGCGCTTCGGGCGGCAACGCTGAACGGCGCCGTGCGCCTCGGCCGTCACGACCTTGGGCTCGTGGCGCCAGGCCGCCGGGCGGATATCGTGCTCTTCGAGGATCTCGTTGATTTCCGTGCGCGCACCGTCATTGTCGATGGCAAAATGATTGCAGATGCCAGTCGGATGATCGAGCCGCTGAGCAGCATCGCCGCCGAGAGCCTGCACGGCACGATGAAGATCGCGCCGCTTTCGGATGACGATTTCCGCATTCCTGCCGACGGCACCAAGGTCCGCATCGCGACCATCGATCGGCCGCGTTTCACCCAGTGGGGCGAAGCCGTTGCTCAGGTTGAGGGCGGCTTCGTCGTTCCGCCTGAGGGCACGACTCTGATCGCCGTCGCGCATCGTCATGGGCGCGCCGATAGCCGACCGCGCGTTGGTCTGTTGTCGAGCTGGGGCACCTGGCGCGGCGCCTTTGCGACCACGGTTTCGCATGACAGCCACAACCTCACGGTCTTCGGCGGCAATGCGCAGGATATGGCGATCGCGGCCAATGCTGTGATTGCATCGGGCGGCGGCATGGCTGTCGCGTCCAGTGGCAGGGTCGATGCGCTCCTGCCGCTGCCGCTTGCCGGGCTGGTTTCCGAGACGCCGTTGGAAGAGGTGGCGGATAACTTTGCAGCACTCCGCGAAGCGGTCGGCCGCATCGTCGATTGGCAGCCGCCATACCTGGTCTTCAAGGCCTGCTTCGGCGCGACGCTCGCCTGCAACGCCGGCCCGCACCAGACCGATCGCGGCATCGCCGACGTGGCGACGGGCACGGTCATGGAAAGCCCGATCCTCGAGATCCTTGAAGCCTGACATTCAAGGCCACCCGGCCTGGGCGGCCTTTGAAGTCCGACGCCACTTCCGTCGAGGCGGGCAGCCTCGCTCTTTAAGCGCTGGCTCTAAATCCTTGAGAACACGGGTTCCCGCGGGCATCTTCGCGATGCACGCGTTACTCCGCCTGTGCCAGTTCCTGCTCCACCAGGGTCGACCAGAAGGCGGCGCCCGGACCGATCGCTTCGTCGTTGAAATCATAGGCGGTGTTGTGATGCAGCGCGCCATCGACGGCGGGGCCGTTGCCAAGCCAGACATAACAGCCGGGCGCCTCCAGCCCGAAGAAGGCGAAGTCGTCGCCGGCGGTTGACGGCGGAAATGCCGCGCGGGTCTTCTTGCCGAACACCGCCTGAGCGGCGCTCAACGCCCTGGCCGTGGCATCGGCGTCGTTGACGACGGGCGGAATGCGGCGTTCGAACTCGTAGTCGACGGAAATCCCGTACATCTCTGCCGTACCGCGCGCGAGACGGCCGATCTCCGTTTCGAGCTGATCGCGCACTTCGGGCGTATAGGCGCGGGCGGTACCGCCAATTTCGACGATGTCGGGGATGACGTTGAGCGCCTTCTGGTCGCCGGCGCGCACGGAGCAGGCGCTGACGACGGCTGGCTGCAAGGGATCGACGACGCGACCGACGATCGACTGCAGCGAGGCAAGGAAGGTGCCTGATGCCGTTACCGGATCGCGGCCGAGATGCGGCTTGGCCCCATGGGTGCCGACGCCGCGGAAGGTGAGCCGCCAGCTATCGGACGAGGCAAGCTGCGGGCCGGCTACGACGGCCATTTCGTCGGGATCGAGACCGGGCATGTTGTGCAGGCCGTAGACTGCGTCGCAGGGAAACAGGTTAAACAGCCCGTCCTCGACCATGCGCTTCGCACCGCCACGCCCTTCTTCGGCAGGCTGGAAGATGAAGTGCACGGTCCCGGAGAAATTGCGCGTCTTCGCCAGATGGCGGGCAGCGCCGAGCAGCATTGTCGTGTGGCCGTCATGGCCGCAGGCATGCATCTTGCCGGCCTCGCGGGATTTGTAGGGACGATCGGCGATTTCCGGCATGGCAAGCGCGTCCATATCGGCGCGAAGGCCGATCGAGCGCGTGCCGTTGCCGACCTGCAGCGTACCGACGACGCCGGTTTTTCCCAAGCCTCGGTGGACCTTGATCCCTGCGTCTTCAAGCCATTTGGCAACGAGGTCGCTGGTGCGTACCTCTTCGAAGCCGAGTTCCGGATGGGCATGCAGATCGCGACGGAAGTCGGTGAGGAAGGTGAGGTCGTCGGCTATTCCGTCTGGCAGGCGCATCGTCAGGCATTCCCATGTTCATTGCGCGAAGGGGCTTGTGAATTCCGCGTGCTTTGCTTCAGCCGCGGCGCCCTTTCGGTTTGATCGAAGTCGCAAACGGTATAGACGAAAACGGCCGGAACCAGAACAGCAAGCCGGCCTTTTTGATCGCCTTTCATTTCGGGCGAAAGCGCGCAGACGAGGACCGGACCGATGCAGCCCCACGACTTCTGGCAGGAAATCTACCCGCCGAAAAGCTTCGACATTCAGGCGGGTTATCGCAATTTCTTCCCGGTATCTCTCGGCGATGGCAGCCAGATCCTGTTGCCGATCCGTCCGCTTTCCGACGGCAAGCATGCGCTGGCCTCGCTGATCGTCAATCAGGCGAGCTTTGCCGTCGAGGATGCGCTGGCAACGGAACTGGCCGCCAAGCTCGCGCCCTATGAGCCCGAAGTCGTCGCCGGCCTGCCGACGCTCGGCCTGACGCTCGCCTCGGCCGTCGCCCGCAAGCTCGGCCACAGCCGCTACGTGCCGCTCGGGACCTCCAGGAAATTCTGGTATGTCGACGATCTCTCCGTCCCGCTTTCCTCGATTACGACGCCCGACCAGAAGAAGCGGCTCTATGTCGATCCGCGCATGCTGCCGCTGCTGGAAGGAAAACGGGTGGTGCTGATCGACGATGTGATTTCGAGCGGCACGTCGATCCTTGCCGGGCTGACGCTGATGGAGACCTGTGGCATCGAGCCGGTCGCGATCGGCGCCGCCATGCTGCAGACCGAGCGCTGGCGCCAGCCGCTCGCCGACCGCGCGCCGCATTGGCCGGAGCGTGTCGTCGGGGTGTTCCAGACGCCGCTGCTCACCCGCAACGAGGACGGTAGCTGGCGAGGGGCTTGATCGAGCGACGGCTGCCACCCAGTCGCCCGAATGTGCCTGCGCTCTCGCCCAAACAAATTCCTTTGCCTCCTGCGACCGCAGCGCGCTAGCCTCGACCCGGCGTTGCAGCAGCGAGGCAATTCATGCGCTTCATCAATCCGATCCCCTTTGTCGGCGACATCGACCGATCGCGGGTCTTTTACGAGACAGTACTTGGTCTGACGATCCGAGAGGACTTCGGCGACTTCGTGCTTTTCGAGGGCGGCTTTGCCATCCACGAAGGACGCGCGCTCCAGCGGACGATCTGGCGGCAGGACCTGTCTTCGGGCGAACCCTATGGGCGGAAAAACGTGCTCCTGTATTTCGAGGATGACGATGTAGAAGCAGCCTTCGCGCGCATCGCACCGCATGTGGAGCTGATCCATCCGATCGAGCTGCAGACGTGGGGTCAGCGCGTCTTTCGATTTTACGATCCGGACGGGCATGCAATCGAGATCGGAGAGCCACAGGACTTGGGCGCCGCAGGCACCGCAGTTTAGGGCGTCTCAATTGGCGAGGCGACGTCAAAGTTCGGGCACCGCCGCGATCGCGGACGCGCCCGAACTTTTCGTGCAAGACAGCCCAGAGGGCTTTGAACGGCTGGGACCGGTTTCTAGTTCGCCGGCCGGACCTGATAATAGACCGTCGACTTCGCGCCGCCTGCCTTTGCGATCGTGTAGACATCGTAGGAGGCCTGCGGATCATTGCCCATGCCGAGCGAACCCGAGGGCATGCCGGGAACCGCGATGCCTGCGACATCAGGCTTTTCCGAGAGCAGCTTCTTGACCGCCTCGAGCGGTACATGACCCTCGATGACATAGCCGTCGATGACGGCGGTATGGCAGCCTTCCATGTCGGCGGGAACCGCAAAGCGCGTCTTGATCACCGACATGTCGGCCTCGTCGCGCACCTCGACCTTGTAGCCGGCCGCTTCCATCGCGTCCGCCCATAGTTCGCAGCAACCGCATTGCGGGTCCTTGTAGACCGCCATGGTGCCGGTTGCCGCGACTGCGCCTGTTGCCAAGAGGGTGATGCCCGCAATCGTGCCTGCAACGAAATGCCTGCGTAACACGTTCATCGAACACTCCTTTCCGTTTCTTCCTGATTTCCGGATTGTGACGCCCGGGCCGCGCAAAGTCGACCCGGGCGGTTTGCCGCAGTTTACTTGACCTCGGTCACCGTAAGCTTGCCGTTGACCCGGTCGGCGACGAATTCGATCGCAGCACCTTCCTTGAGTTTGGCAAGCACCGCGTCGTCGGCGCGGAACACCATGGTCATGGCCGGCATGTCGAGGTTCTTCAGATCCTCATGGTCGATCGTCACCTTCTTGGCCTTGGTGTCGATCTTCTTGACCACGCCCTTGGTGAACTCCGCCGCATAAGCGGGCAGGGCGAAGGCGGCGGAAACGGTGAGCGCGAGCGCTGCAAAGAGGGTACCTACGGTTTTCATGGTTTCATCCTTTCCTGTTTTCTCGGGTTACTTCTTCACGACGTCGAGCGGGCCGTGCATGCCGGCGTCGTAGTGGCCCGGCACCAGGCACGCGAATTCGAAGGTGCCGTCATTGGTGAAGGTCCAGTAGATGTCACCGGACTTGCCGGGCTCGAGCCGAATGGCGTTCGGGTCGTCGTGCTCCATGTCCGGGAACTTCTCCATGGTGATCTTGTGTTCTTGGATCGTCGCCTTGTCGTCGAGCACGAATTCATGCGCGAGTTCGCCGGCGTTCTTGATCGCGAAGTGGACCGTCTGGCCCTGGCGAACCTTGATGGTCGAGGGCGTGAAGATCATCTTGCCGTCGTCGGTTTCCTTCATGGTGACGCGGATCGTCTGCGTCGACTTCTTGCTGTCGCCGGGCTCGCCGATCGACACCTTGTCGTCGCCGCCGGCGTGGCTGCCGCTGGCGAGCGCCTGGGAGGAAAGGGCGGAGGCGACAACGAGCGCCAGAGCGAATGCTGATTTCTTCATCGTAATGTTCCTGATGGATTTGAAAGAGTTCATTGCAGTCGGCCGCCCTCTCACGGTTTGGGCGTGAGCACGGTCTTGGCATCCTTGGCCCGCGTCGGTTCCGGCAAAGCACCGGTCCATTCCCAGGCCTGTGTTCCCGGTGGGTTTTCGTACCAGCCGGGATCGCTGTAATCGCCGGCGGAGATGCCTTCGCGCACCTTAACCACCGAGAACATGCCGCCCATCTCCAACGCGCCGTGCGGACCCCAGCCGGTCATCATCGGGATCGTGTTGTCGGGGAGCGGCATTTCCATTTCGCCCATGTCGGCCATGCCGGCCGTACCCATGGGCATGTAGTCGGGCTTCACCTTGCGGATCTTCGCCGCGACCGATTTCTTGTCGGCGCCGATGAAAGTCGGGATATCGTGACCCATGGCGTTCATCGTGTGGTGCGACTTGTGGCAATGGATCGCCCAGTCGCCCTCGTACTTGGCGTCGAACTCGTAGGCGCGCATGGCGCCGACGGGGATGTCGATCGACACTTCAGGCCAGCGTGCCTCCGGCCTGACCCAGCCGCCGTCGGTGCAGGTGACCTCGAAGTCGTAACCATGCATATGGATCGGATGGTTGGTCATGGTGAGGTTGCCGACCCTGACCCGCACCCGGTCGTTCTTCGACACGACCAGAGGGTCGATGTCCGGGAAGATCCGGCTGTTCCAGCACCACATGTTGAAGTCGGTCATTTCCATGATGCGCGGCACATAGGTGCCGGGATCGATGTCATAGGCATTGAGCAGGAACACGAAGTCGCGGTCGACGCGCATGAAGTTCGGATCCTTCGGATGCACCACGAAGAAGCCCATCATGCCCATGGCCATCTGCACCATCTCGTCGGCATGGGGGTGGTACATGAAGGTGCCGGACTTCACGAGGTCGAACTCGTAGACATAGGTCTTGCCGGCGGGGATATGCGGCTGCGACAGGCCGCCGACACCGTCCATGCCCGAGGGCAGGATCATGCCGTGCCAATGGATGGTGGTGTGCTCCGGCAGCTTGTTGGTGACGAAGATCCTGACGCGATCGCCCTCGACCGCCTCGATCGTCGGGCCCGGCGACTGGCCGTTATAGCCCCAGAGATAGGCGGTCATCCCGTCGGCCATCTCGCGTTCGACCGGCTCGGCGACAAGGTGAAATTCCTTGACGCCGTTGTTCACGCGGTGCGGCAGCGTCCAGCCGTTGAGGGTGACGACCGGGTTGTAGTCCGGTCCGCTCGTCGGCACGAGCGGCTTCTGGGTCGTGGCATTGTCCATGCTTGCCGCTTCGGGCAGCCCGGAGTTGGAGGTTTGCGCCCAGGCGGCGGTCGAGACGAGAGCAGCACCGGCGCCGAGGAAGTTTCTTCTGTTGAACATGATCTGATCCTTTTTGAATGAGGCGGGATGCGTACGGAAAACCGCACACATTTTTCCTCAACCCGCCCTAGTGCCCGGCGCCGCCGGCTTCCGCTGCCGCGGGTGCTGCCGCCCCTCCAGCCGAGCCACCTGATCCGCCGCCGTGGATGGCGGTCATCAGGTCGGCATCGGCCAGCCAGAAATCGCGCTTTGCGTTGACGGAGAGCACGGTCGAATTGACCTTGGCCCTGACGTCGGCAAGCAGCTCGAAGGTGCTGGTGATCATGCCGTTGTAGCTGAGGGTCGCTTCCTCCTCGATCTTGTTGCGCAGCGGCACGACGTTGTTGCGGTAGTGCCGGGCGATGTCGTAGCGCGAGCGGTAGGCCTCATAGGCCGAGCGGGCTTCCGAGCGGATGTTGACCGCCTTTTCCGCCAGCAGGTTTGCCGAGCGCATATGGGCAAGCTCGGACTTGCGCATGCGCGCGCTGCCGCTGTCGAAGATCGGGATCACGAATTCGAGCTCGAACTGGCCTGTTGTCTCGACCTTGGTGCCGTCGTCCTCCTTCTCCCGTTCCGCTTCCGCTCCGGCGATGAGCTCGAGGTCGGTCACATAGCGGGTCGCTTCGGTGAGCTTGTAGGACTTGGCCACCGCTTCGAGGTCGAGGCGGGCGATCTGCAGGTCGACGCGGCGTTTCAGCGCTTCCGCCTCGATGCTGTCCTTGCGCGCCAGCGTCTTCGGCAGGTTCGGCAGGCGGTTGGGAACCTGGTAATCGACGTCGGAACCCCAGAGACCCATCAGGCGCGTCAGGTTCTCCTTGGCAAGACGCGCCGCAAGCCGGGCTTCTGCCGTCTGGCCGGCAAGTTCGGCGTTGAAGACGTGCTCGCGCGCCTGGTTGCCCTTGCCCATGGCGCCGGTTTCGCCAAGTTTTGCGGCGAGCTCCGAGGAGGCGTCTGCCGCCGCCTGGGCCTGGTTCAGCTGTGCGACGGTTTCCCAAGCGGCAACCGCTTCGATCCAGGCGCGGCGGGTTTCGGCCGCCAGCTGCAGTGTGCTGAGCGCCGCGTTGAGCTGCGCCTGGCGGAAACGCGCATCGGCAATGGCGATCGTCTTGTCGCGGGTCAGGAGCGCCAGGATGTTGGTCGTGACGAGGCCCTCGATCGCCTTATAGGCCTGCAGTTCCGGCGTGCCGATTCCGGTGGTGCCGATCGAGACGGTGGGGTTGAGGAACAAGGTCGCCTGCCAGGCATCAGCCGACGCGTCGCCGAGATCGGCATAGGCCGCCTGCAGGCCCTTGTTGTTGAGAAGGGCGATCTGAACGGCCGTGTCGGCGTCGATGGTCTTGCGCTTCAGCAGCGCCTTGACCTCGGCATTGACCTTGTCGGCCTGTTCGCGGTTCTGGATCCAGACGCTCTTCTTGGTCGCGGCCGTCGAGACCTTGGCATCTACGGTGGTGAAGCCCGCGTCCTTGGCCGAGTATTCGGTCACGCATCCGGCGAGCACGAGAGGCAGACCGATGGCTGCTGCGAGGTTGAGTTTGCGAAGCCTCATGACGCGTCTCCCTTGGACTGCGCGTCGTTGAGCGGTCCCCAGGCCTTGGGGCCGGTCGGTTCGCGGTGGGTGTAGCCCGAAATGGGGCTGCGATACTGCGTGCTTCGAATGCCGCTCGTGCTGTTGGCGGGATCGCCAAGGCTTGAGACCTCGGCAGGCAATGTGGCAGCGCATCCGCCCAGGATCATGGGCAGGAGCGCCATGGAAAGCAAACGTTTCATGGTCAAACCTGAAATGTGAATGGCAGAGGTCGGCGGTCGACCGGATGAAACCGGGCGGGCCTTGTCGCGGACCGCGCTAGAGGTGGGGCGAGCGTCTCATCGGACACGCGGAAGCCACGGCAGCGCTTCGCACCGCCACAGACCCTTTAGTCGGCAAGGACCAAAAGAAGCCCGCGGCAGCGGTCACAGGTTCACGAAATCAGGCTCTTGGGGGGCGATGAAGGCCGTCAAGCTCACCGGGGGTGAGCTGCGGGTGCGGGCCGAAATTGCGGACCGAGCGTGGGAACGTCGGATGGCTGCCGTCGAAATCGCCAAGCACCGCGACGGCGGCGCAGAAGGTCTTGCAGCAATCCTTCTTGTCCGCCTTGCCGTTTTCCTGTGCCGGCTTCACCTTGCCCTTGTCGAGGCTCGGGCAATGCTCGGTCGCAGATTGCATCGGATTGGCGGCTGCCTCGATCTGCATCGAGCCGTGCGCGGCCGCATGCATCATGCCGGAGGCGGTGGAAAAGGGCAGCACGGCCAGCGACAAAGCGATCGCCAGCTTGAGCACTATCAGCAAACGCAGATATGTGGTTCGCACCTTCTTCATGATCGATCCGTAGAAACGCCTTTGATTCCTGTCAATGCTGCTTGCGCTTGGCGCCGTCACGAATGCGTGAGGCCTCCGGGGCTGCATACGCGTCGTCACCCGTGCCGCCGGTTGCGGACCGGATCGATGCCGGCCGTACCGAAGCGAGCGGGCTCGGTTGCCTTCGTCGGCGCGTTCGTGGCGTCGGCGAGGTCCTCGAGTATGGGGCAGTCCGGGCGCCCGTCGCCATGACAATGGGCGGCGAGATGCTTGAGCGTCCGGCTCATCGCCTTCAATTCCTCGGCCTTGCGCTCCAGGATCTCGACATGTTCGAGCGCGATCTTCTTGACCTCGCCGCTGGCGCGCTCGCGGTCGCGCCAGAGCGCCAAAAGGTCGGCCATCTGCTCGACGGTGAAGCCGAGATCGCGCGAGCGGCGAATGAAGCGCAGCGTATGGACATCGTTGTCGCCATAGTTGCGATAGCCGGCTTCGCTGCGGTCGGCCTGCGGGATGAGGCCGATCGTCTCGTAATAGCGGATCATTTTCGTCGAGACGCCGGAGGCGCGGGAAGCTTCGCCGATATTCATGATGTCATCCTTGTTACCGCCGTGCGGCCATTCCCTTGAGAATATAAGGGCTCTCCCCGGCTTCCGCCATGCTGGCGAGAGCCGGGGAGACGATCGAACCTAGGCCGCCTGTGCTGCGGCAACCGGGCGAAAGGCCCGAAGCCGGAGCGCATTGCCGAGCACGAAGACGCTCGACAGCGCCATGGCGCCGGCCGCGAAGATCGGCGACAGCAGAAGGCCGTAGACCGGGTAGAGGGCGCCGGCGGCAACCGGGATCAGCACCGCGTTGTAGGCGAAGGCCCAGAACAGGTTCTCCTTGATGTTGCGGATCGTCGCCTTGGACAGCGCGATCGCATTCGGCACACCCAAGAGATCACCCGACATCAGCACCACGTCGGCGCTTTCGATGGCAACGTCCGTACCGGTGCCGATCGCGAGGCCGACATCGGCTTCGGCGAGCGCTGGTGCATCGTTGATGCCGTCGCCGACGAAGGCGACCGCCCGCCCGCCTTGCTTCAGCTTCTTCAGGGCCGCGACCTTACCGTCCGGCAGCACTTCGGCGATGACCTCGTCGATGCCGAGCTTGGCGGCGATCGCCTCGGCGGTGCGACGATTGTCGCCGGTGATCATCGCGACCTTCAGGCCGAGATCGTGCAGCATGCGGATCGCCTGCGGCGTCGTCTCCTTGATCGGGTCGGCAACCGCGATGATCGCCGCAAGCTTGCCGTCGATCGCCGCATAGAGCGGGCTCTTGCCTTCCGAGCCGAGGCGGGCCGCCTGGTCGGCGAAGGCCGACACGTCGAGCTTCAGCTGCGTCATCAGCCGGTCGGCACCGACATGGACGGTGCGGCCCGACACCTCGGCGCTGGCGCCGAAACCGGGGATTGCCTCGAACCTGGCCGGTTCAGCGATATCAAGACCCTTTGCCTTGGCCGCCTCGACGATCGCTTCGGCGATCGGGTGCTCGGAGCGGGTTTCGACGGCCGCGACCAGCGCCAGCACGGCGTCACGCTCGAAGCCTTCGGCGGTGGCAAGATCGGTCAGTTCCGGCCGTCCCTTGGTCAGCGTTCCGGTCTTGTCGACGGCGATGACTGCGGCGTTGCGCAAGGTCTGCAGTGCCTCGCCCTTGCGGAAGAGCACGCCCATTTCGGCGGCACGGCCGGTGCCGACCATGATTGAGGTCGGCGTGGCAAGGCCCATGGCACAGGGGCAGGCGATGATCAGTACGGCGACGCCGTTGACGAGCGCGAAGGTGAGCGCCGGATCGGGACCGAAGACAAGCCAGATGCCGAAGGTCAGAAGCGCAATCGCGATGACGGCCGGCACGAACCAGGCGGTGACACGATCGACCAGCGACTGGATCGGCAGCTTGGCGCCCTGGGCCTGCTCGACCATCTTGATAATCTGCGCCAGCACCGTGTCGGCGCCGACCTTGGTGGCGCGGAAGGTGAAGGATCCGGTCTTGTTGATCGTGCCGCCGACCACCTCGCTGCCGGCGATCTTTTCGACCGGAACCGGCTCGCCGGTGATCATCGATTCGTCGACATAGGATTTGCCGTCGAGGACGCTGCCATCGACCGGAACCCGGTCGCCGGGACGCACGACGACGGTGTCGCCGGTCTGCACGTCGGACAACGGAACCTCGATCGTCTCGCCGTTGCGGATGACGCGGGCGGTCTTTGCCTGCAGGCCCATCAGGTGCTTGATCGCCTCGGAGGTCCGGCCCTTGGCGCGAGCTTCCAGGAACCGGCCGAGCAGGATCAGCGTCACGATGACGGCAGCGGCTTCGTAATAGACGTTGGCCGTACCGTCAGGCAGAAGGTCGGGCGCGAAGGTGGCGACGACCGAATAGATCCAGGCGGCGGACGCGCCGATCGCGACCAGCGAGTTCATGTCGGGCGCCAGGCGGAAGAGGGCGGGAACGCCCTTCTGGTAGAAGCGCAGGCCCGGGCCGAAGAGCACCAGCGTTGTCAGCACGAACTGCAGATACCAGCTTTCCTGCATGCCGATATTGTTCATGACGAATTCGTGCACGGCCGGAATGAAGTGCGAGCCCATTTCAAGCATGAAGATCGGCAGCGTCAGCACGCCGGCAATCAGCAGCGAGCGCGCAAGCTTGCGGGTCTCCTGTTCGCGCTTCTCGCCTTCGCGGTCGACGCTTTCGTCGCCGGTGATGCGCTTGGCGGCATAGCCGGCAACGCGGACCGCTTCTTCGAGTGCTGCGGCCGTGGCGATGCCCTTGGTTACCCGCACCGACGCGCGCTCGGTGGCCAGGTTGACGTTGGCCTCGGTGACACCCGGCACGGTCTTCAGCGCCTTTTCGATGCGCGCGACGCAGGAGGCGCAGGTCATGCCTTCGATGGTGAGCTCGATCGTGTCTTCGGCCGCACCATATCCGGCATTCTCGATCGCCTTGACGATATCGGCGGACTTTGTGCTGGCATCGAAGCGGACGTCGGCGCGTTCGGTTGCGAGGTTGACCGAGGCTTCGGTGACACCAGGCACGGCGCGAATCGCCTTTTCGACGCGTGCCACGCAGGATGCGCAGGTCATGCCCTCGACGGGAATGCTGGCGCTTAATGCCGCGGCGGACATCGCTTCGAGATCGTTCGTTCTAATGGGGGTCACAGATCCCATGATCGTGCTCCTTTCTCTGTCTTTTGTCGCAAGATGGGGCTTCCAACGATGGGAAGGTCAAGGGCGAAAAGGAGATTTCTGGGCGCCATCTTCGGAGCGGCCTGGAGAGGTCTGCCACCGCAGCGACAATTGCCCGGAATGCATGGTCGCAGCGTCCTTGACGCAAGCTTGACCGCGGAGCCCGGGAGGCTTGTCAAAGCTCAGGTCGAATGGCTCAAGGCTTGCCGGCGATCCAAGGCTGCAACCGTACTTTGCCTGCCTCTTGCGAGTGAACCGTATCGGATCCATCCTGTAGAAGTTGCGTCCCATAGGGAGGTTAGGATGACGGCTTACAATTGTGTCCGTTTCCGCGTGAGACCCGGCCAAGAGGAACGGTTCGAGCACCTTTTTCGCAGCGCTCTTCGCGACTTTGAAGGTTTGCGGAAGATGGCGCTCAGCAAGGCTGCGGATGGATCGTATTTCTCAATTGCCGAGTGGGAAAGCCTTGAGGCGATCGCTGCGGCACGTCCCATGATGAAGGCGAACCTCGATACGTTCCGCGATACGCTCCTGGAACTCGGTCAGGATCTCGGGGTCACGGACCCTATTTCCGGCGAGGCGATCTTCGAAATGGCGCGTTAATGTCGCTGAGAAAGGTGACGGCAACGGCTCCGCCAGTCGGTTGACGGGAAGAGTGTTGTTGCCTGCCAAGGTCGCGGATCTGACGGCAGTGATGTCGTCGGCTCGTGAACGTGTGGGGCAATGTCAGAAGCGGCGCGACATCTCGCGCCGGATTTAGGTGCGTTGAGAAAAGAACACTGCGACGAAGGCGCGATGACGGGTTGAGGTCACCGCAGGCAATGGCTATGTCGTGCCGCACACACGCGTCACGAACCATAAGGCCATTCGGAATGATCCCAGACTTTCTCGTTACCCATTCCGGTGGTTTCCACGCCGACGAACTGCTTTCCAGCGTCATCCTTACGCGGCTTTTCCCCGAGGCTCGCCTCGTTCGCAGCCGGGCGCCGGAATGGCTGAAGCCGGGGACGGACCGCATCATCTACGACGTCGGCGGCCAGTATGATGCCGAGGCAGGGCTGTTCGACCACCATCAGCGCGGGGCGCCGGTGCGAGAGGATGGCCAGCCTTACAGTTCGTTCGGCTTGATCTGGAAGCATTACGGCCGCGCCTATCTGGCAGCGTTCGGCGTTCCCGAGGCCCATGTAGAGGCGGTTCACGCCGCCTTCGATGCGCGGTTCGTGCTGCCGATCGATCTGGTCGACAACGGTGCGCTCGATCCTTCCGTTGCTGGGCCCTTGGCGGGGTTGACGCTGTCGGCGCTGCTGGAAACCTTGAAGCCTGTCTTCGACGAAGGCGGCCAGGAGGCCGAGGATCGCAGCTTCCATCAGGCCCTTTCGATCGCGCGCGCCTTTGTCGAGGCTGGCGTGTCGCAGCGCGCCGCAAAGCTTCGGGCCGAGGCGCTCGTGCTTGCGCAGATCGCGCTTGCCGGTGGAGGCCGCGTGCTCGAACTGCCGCGGGGCATGCCTTTCCGCCCGGCGATCGTGAAGGCTGGCGCCGACCACCTGCTGTTCGTCGTTCATCCGCGCGAGAACGACTGGTGCCTGACGGGCATTCGCAAGGCCGACGAAGGGTTCGAGCTGCGCGCCGATCTCCCGGCTGCCTGGGCCGGCCTGACGAACGGCGAACTGGAGGCGGCTTGCGGCGTGGCCGGCGCGCGCTTCTGCCACAATGGCCGCTTCATCGCGGCGGCAGCGACGCGAGAGGCAGCGCTCGCCATGGCGGAACTCGCCGTCAAGGAAGTCGCGACAGCGGGTAGCGGCCAGGCCTGAGGAAACCGACGAGCCGACGGCGGCGACGGCCAGTGTGCTTTTGGCCGGGCCGCCTGGGACGGGTTACGCCGGAAGCGTGGCCCTGAACTTGCTCGGTGATTGACCGTAGGTCTTCGCAAAAATTCGCGAGAAGTGGCCGGCGTTCTCGAAGCCGACTTCGAGCGCGATGTCGATCAGCGGCGCCTTCGTCTGCGTCAGCAGATGCTTGGCTCGTTCCAGCCGAAACTTCCGATAGACGAGCGCCGGCGACATCTTCGCCTTGTCCATGAACAGGCGCTCGAGCTGCCGTCGGGACAGGCCGACGGATGCGGCCAGTTCCGGGATCGACAGCGTGTTGTCCGTGTGCTGCTCCATGATGATGAGGGCGGCGTTCAGGCGCGGGTCGTTGCTCTCGATCGCCAGCGGCTTTCTCGGCTGGACATGAAGATGCGAGCGCGCCTTGTCGATCTGCAGCACCTCGAGCGCATTCCGCTCGGCTTCCTTGCTGATGTGCAGGCGCACGATATGGGCTGCCATGTCGGCGGCACTGCTGCCACCTGCGCAGGACCCGCGGGTGCGGTCGAGATTGAAGAGACGGTCCGAACGAACCTTGAGATCGGGGAAACGCTCGCGGAACGCCTGATAATGAAGCCAGCTCACGCAGACGGTGTGCCCGGTCATCAGGCCCGCTTCGGCAAGCACGAAGGTCCCGGTGCAGAGGCCGATCAGAGGCACCCTGCGCGCCGCCGCCTTCTGAAGGAAGCGGACCGTGTCGTCGTCGATCGGCTGCTTGCTGTTGAGCAGGCCGCCGACCACGACGATGTAGTTGAACCCGGCGGGATCGACGAGGTCGGATGTCGGCGCCACCTGCACGCCGCAGCTGGAGGCGATGAGGTGCCGGGTGTTGCCCAGGACCTGCCAGTCCGCGCGGATGCGGCCGGACTTGTCGAGCTCGTCGCTCGCAAGCCGCAGCGTGTCGATGAACAGCGCGAATGCGGAAAGGGTGAAGGACCGCGCCAGAACGAAGCCGATCTTGAGACGCTCGGGCTGTGTCTCGCTGGATTTGATGGTCGTCGTCATTTGCCCTTCATGCTCGCGCCGCCAAGATCTCCCGTTCGCTGTCGAGCATGCTCGAACATATCCGGAGAGGTGGCCGCTGGCGGCCGAGACTTGCCTTTCGCTGTCCATGGGAGCCGGGGTTCGGTTCTTCCGGCACCCCATGGTGTGGCGCGGGAGGTCGACGCCCGGATGAGGGTGTCTTCGTCCTCATCATAACGAAGAGGTCGGGCTCAGATTGCTCTCGTCACGACCTGCGCCGCCACGGTTACGAACATTGCGGCCAGTGTCAGCGCCGCACTGAAGCGTGCAACCTTCATTCGCCGTTCGCGTGAGCCGCTCCAATCATAACCCATCTTTTCTCTCCCTTTGTCGCGACTGGGCCGGAACGCGTTTGCTCGGACGTCCGCCGAGCTGCGAGCCTTTCCAGGTCGTGGCTCTGAGTAGCGCTCATGCTGACGCGATGCCGTCGATCGTGTCAAGTTTGCCTCGGCACGCAACGTTCCGGTGCCAGTCATGGCTCTGCGTCGCAGGCGACTGTGCAAAGGAATTTGCTGTTCGAGGGCGCAAACCCCCCAGTTGTGCGGGGAGCCTCTTTCCGCCGTTGTGATAGTTTTCTCTTTGGTGTGATTATTAAAGGGAGGGCGACGATGCCCGGCACATTCTCTACCGCCGACATGGACGTCATCAAACAGCAGCACGAGGAATGGTGTCGCGCCAACGACACCGACCCGAACAGTCCCGCGGGCATAGAGAAAGCCATGCAGATGCTGGTGAATTATGGCGGCAGCGCCAGCCGGCAACCGCCCGCGCAGCCGGAGACGGTGCGCGCCAAAGCGCGCGCCTGATCACAGCGTCCACCTACATTCTTTAGCAGTCTCGTCCGGTCTTCGATCATCTCGAGCGAGGGTTGTGGTCGGCTGCGTAGGGAATGCATTCCATGGCGCGCGGCGGCGCTATCGCGATCAGGCGTTGCGCCCGGTTGCTTGGGGTGCGCACGTCAAAGATGTATGCGCCAAGCGTTGGCTTAAAGGTTCTCCTTGAGGAGGACCTCTATCCTGATCTTGTCCTGAGCGGCGTGCGGTTCGCGAAAATCGGTCCGCGCGCGCATAATGCGGATGGCGCTGCGCACCGCGTGGCCCGGATCCTGGGCGATGACGGCGTCGATGCTGGCGTCGCGCAGGCCGCGTTCACTGAAGGGGGTGCGCTCGTGTACGACCACCGTGATCTTTTGCAGATCGGTGAAGGATGCTGCGCCCTCAAGCGGAATCCTCGCCTCGGAACTCAGCACGTAGATTGCTGCAACCTCCTGATTGTTTTCCAGAACTCTCTGGAGAATCTGGGTCGCCCTGCGCTCGTCGCCGTGGGTCTCGACCGAGGGCAGACACTGCAGGTGCGGGAACTGTGAGTTGACGACATCGTCGAAGCCGAAGCGGCGCTGGATGCTGTCGAGCGACTGCATCGTCTCGGCCACGATCAGGACTTTTCCGGCCCTCTGGCCGACAAACCGGCCGATGATCTTGGCCGCGGTCGCGCCGGCGGCATAGTTGTCGACGCCGACGAAATCTGCGGTCGGCAGCTTTTCCTGCCCGGACAGGAACTGCACGAACTTGACGCCGCGTTCGATCAGGCGGCCGATCGCATCGCGGACCTGCGGCGATTCCGGCGCCATCATCGCGATCCCGTCGAATTCGTTCTCGTCGATGTCGGCGAGATATTTTGCGACCTTGTGCGGGTCGTCGATCGGGATCTGGACGACATCGAGGTCGACGAGGTCGCCCTTCATTGACACCCGCGCCTCCTCGACCCGGTGGATGAGTTCCGCCAGATAGAGGTCGCCGCTCGTCGGCAGCACGAACCGGAACCGATAGCTCTTGTTGCGGGCCAGGCTGACGGCCGCCGGGTTTCGAATAAACCCAATACGCTCAATGGCTTCGTTGACGCTGCGGACAGCCTTCGGGCTGACATTCGGCCTGTCGTTCAGCACGCGGTCGACGGTTGCGAGGCTCAACCCCGCTGCCTCAGCAAGATCCTTGGCTGTTGGCCGCATGCGGAACTCCCAGTGTGTATCGTCCCCAATCTACTCCACCAAAATCGCCGCGAAATCAAGAATTGATGTGCGCACCTCAAAAATCGCTTGCGCTGAGGTGCGCACCTCAGTTATGAATCCTTCAGCGAAGAACGCAGGCCCTGAATGCGGCCGCGCCCACCGCTCGTGCCAAGAGGATTTAGGTACGCCAACCGCCCGGTCAGGGCGCTTCCTTCTGATGGAGGTCAGAAGGTACAAGGGGGAGGAACCCGATGATGAAGCAGATTCTGTTGAGCTCCACAGTCATGGTCGGAGCGTATTTTGCCATTGCGGGTGCGTCCGGTACGCACGCTTCCGCAGCGGAGCTGACCCTTTGCTGGGCCGCTTGGGATCCGGCCAACGCGCTCGTCGAACTCAGCAAGGACTTCGAAGCCAAGAGCGGCAACACGATGAAATTCGAGTTCGTGCCGTGGCCGAACTTCGCCGACCGGATGCTGAACGAGCTGAATTCCGGCGGCAAGCTCTGCGATCTGATGATCGGCGACAGCCAGTGGATCGGCGGCGCCGCCGAGAATGGCCAATACATCAAGCTCAATGATTTCTTCGACAAGGAAGGGATCAAGATGGACGACTTCATTCCGGCAACCGTCATCGGTTACGCGGAATGGCCGAAGAACTCGCCGAACTACTGGGCGCTGCCGGCGTTCGGCGACGTGGTCGGCTGGACCTATCGCAAGGACTGGTTCTCGCGTCCTGAACTCCAGGCGGAGTTCAAGCAGAAATACGGCCGCGATCTTGCCGTGCCGAAGACCTTCGCCGAGCTCAAGGATATCGCCGAATTTTTCCAGAAGCGTCAGATCGACGGCAAGACCGTCTATGGCGCTGCGATCTATACGGAGCGCGGCTCTGAAGGCATCACCATGGGCGTGATGGACGTGCTCTACAGCTACGGCTTCGAATACGGAAATCCGAAGAAGGCCTATGAGCTCGACGGCTTCGTCAACTCGGCGGATGCGGTCAAGGGCCTGGAATTCTACAAGGCGCTCTACGATTGCTGCACGCCGCCCGGTCATTCCGACGCCTACATGTCGGAGGACATCGACGCCTACAAGTCCGGCCAGGTCGCCCTGCAGATGAACTTCGCCTTCACCTGGCCCGGCATCCATGCCGACGCCAATGTCGGCGGCGACAAGTCCGGCTACTTCCCCAATCCCGCCGGCCCGACCGGTGTGCAGTTCGCGCAACTCGGCGGCCAGGGCATCTCGGTCGTCGCGGCGTCCGACAAGCAGAAGGAAGCGCTGGATTACATCAAGTGGTTCGCGCAGCCTGAAATCCAGAAAAAGTGGTGGGCGCTTGGCGGTTACTCCGCGCTGCGCTCGGTGGTCGAGGACCCGAGCTTCGCCACGAGCCAGCCCTATGCGCAGACCTTCCTGGACTCGATGGCAATCGTGAAGGACTTCTGGGCAGAACCTTCCTATGCATCTCTGCTCCAGGCTTCCCAAAAGCGCTTCCACGACTATGTCGTAGCAAAGCAGGGCACGGCGAAGGACGCGCTCGATGGTCTCGCTGACGACTGGAAGGACATCTTCGAGGACGAAGGCAAGTATTGACGCAAACACCCGCCGCCTCCCGGCGGAAGCGTCCATGCGGGGCCGGCCGGCCGATCTCTCGCGCCGGTCCCGCATGCCCATTCGTCAATGCCTTAGGGGAATACCATGCTCCATTCTTCGATCGATCGCGCTGCGCACGCGACGCCGCCCGTGCTTGCACGGCGCATCAAAGGGTTGTCGGACCGCGCGATCGCCTGGATCTTCGTCGCACCGTCCATCGTGCTTTTGCTTGCGATCAACATCTTCCCGCTGATCTGGACCGTCCGGCTGAGCTTCACCAATTTTCGCGTGAATCGCCCGAACGAGCCTGTTCAGTTCGTCGGTCTGCGCAACTACCTGAACATCCTGACCGACAAGGACATCTGGCTGACGATGCAGGCGACGGCCCACTTCCTGATCTGGACGATCGTCCTGCAGGTGTTGATCGGCTTTGCTCTCGCCTATCTCATCAACAAGAAGTTCCGCGGTAACGACCTGTGGACGACCATCATCGTGCTTCCGATGATGCTGAGCCCCGCCGTCGTCGGCAACTTCTGGACCTTTCTCTACCAGCCGCAGATCGGCCTCTTCAATTACGCGATCGGGTTCCTGACCGGAGCAGACCCGTCCAGCTTCTCGATGATCGGCGACACGTCGCTGGCGCCCTGGGCGATCATCATCGTCGACACCTGGATGTGGACGCCGTTCGTCATGCTCATCTGCCTCGCCGGGCTGCGCTCCATTCCAAGCAGCATCTATGAGGCGGCGGAATGCGACCGGGCCAGCAGCTGGCGCCAGTTCTGGACGATCACCATTCCCATGGTGCTGCCGTTCCTGATGCTGGCCATCCTTTTTCGCGGCATCGAGAACTTCAAGATGTTCGACCTGGTGGTGCAACTGACGGGTGGCGGCCCAGGCTCGATCACGGAGCTGACGTCGATCAACCTGAAGCGCGAAGCCTTCGAGAAATGGCGCACCGGATACGCCTCCGCCTATGCCGTCATCCTCTTCGTGACCGTCTTCGGCCTGGCGTCGATCTATGTCAAAGCACTGAACAAGGTGAAGCAGAGATGAGCAGCTTTTCTGTAACGGAGCCATCCGCACGGCAGAAGTGGTTCGCAGGCGCCCTGGTCGTGCTGTATGCGGTGATCACCATTCTCCCGCTGCTCTGGATCATCGGAACGGGGTTCAAGTCGCCGTCGGACGCGATCGCCTATCCGCCGAAAACCTTCTTCGAGCCGACGCTCGAAGGCTATGTGAACCTCTTCACGACGCGCACCCGCGTTTCTGAAGAGCAACTGAAGGAGATGGGCGAGCCGAAGACCTGGTACGAGCGTCTCGTTCGCAAAGATGGGCTGATCATCGCCGGCCCGTCGCGCTTCCCGGAGCGCTTCTACAATTCCGTCATCATCGGGTTTGGTTCGACGGTGCTGTGCATCGTGCTCGGAACGGCTGCGGCCTATGCCTTCTCGCGCTTCAAGGTGCCGCTCAAGGACGACCTGCTGTTTTTCATTCTTTCCACCCGGATGATGCCGCCGATCGCGGTCGCCATACCGATCTTCCTGATGTTCCGCTCGCTCGGTCTGAACGACACCCATGCCGGCATGATCCTGCTCTACACGGCGGTCAACCTGTCGCTCTCGGTCTGGCTGCTCAAGGGGTTCATCGACGAGATCCCGATCGAGTATGAAGAGGCGGCGCTGATCGACGGCTACACGCGCTTCCAGGCGTTCTACAAGGTGGTGCTGCCCCAGGCGGCGACCGGCATCGCGTCGACGGCGATCTTCTGCCTGATCTTCGCCTGGAACGAATACGCCTTCGCCGTGCTGCTGACGTCCGGCACCGCGCAGACCGCACCGCCCTTCATTCCGACGATCATTGGCGTCGGCGGCCAGGACTGGCCGGCCGTAGCGGCCGGCGCGACCCTCTTCCTCGTCCCCGTGATGGTGTTCACGATCTTGCTTCGCAAACACCTGCTGCGCGGCATCACCTTCGGAGCGGTAAGAAAATGACAGCTTTCCTCAACCAGTTGCTCCGGCTTCGCCGTGGCGCATGGGAAATGGTGGCATCGGTGCTCATCGCGCTCGGCGTGGTCATGCTGATGCAGCCGGTCTCGCTCACGCTCTACTCCTTCTCCTTCCTCGTGACGCTGCTTGGAACAGTCATGTTCATCATCGTCAGCCATTTTCCGGAGTGACCCATGGCACAGATCAGAATTGAAAATGTGCGCAAGGAGTTCGGGGCGTTCACGGCTGTCCAGTCCTCGAGCTTCACGGTGGAAGACGGCGAGTTCTTCATGCTGCTCGGCCCCTCCGGATGCGGCAAGACGACGACGCTTCGCATGATGGCGGGACTGGAACTGCCGACGAGCGGCCAGATCTATATCGGCGGCGAAGAGGTCGGCATGAAGCGGGCAAGGGAGCGCGATATCGCCTTCGTCTTCCAGATGTTCGCCCTCTATCCCCACATGAACGTGCGCAAGAACATCTCCTATCCCCTCGTCAGCCAGGGCATGAAAAAGGCGGATGTGGCGACGCGTGTCGCCGAGGTGGCAAGGATCCTCAGAATTGAAGGCATCCTCGATAAGCCCGTCGGCGGGCTCTCAGGCGGCGACCGCCAGCGCGTCGCGCTCGGCCGGGCGATCGTACGCAACCCGAAGGCCTTCTTCATGGACGAGCCGCTCGGCGCGCTCGACGCGGAGTTCCGCGAACATATGGCAGGCGAGCTGCGGGCGCTGCACGATCGCATGGGCGCCACCACCGTATACGTCACCCACGACCAGCTGGAAGCGATGCAGATGGGCGACAAGATCGTCGTCATGAACCACGGCGTCATCGAGCAGTTCGGCCGGCCGCAGCAGATCTACGACTGGCCGGCGACGAAATTCGTCGCCAAGTTCATCGGCTCCCCGTCCATGAACTTTCTGGAGTTCGAAGGCATGATCGGCGTCGGCGGCGACAGAATCGATCTCGGCGAGAAAAAGGTCGCGGTGCCGGCGTCGCGTGAGGGCAGGGCCGGTACGCTGTCGCTCGGTGTGCGTCCCGAGCACGTTCGTTTCGTCGACGACTCCAGCTACAGGGGTCGCGTAATCGCCGTCGAGTATCTGGGCACCACCCAGATCGTCACGATCGAAACGCCCAATGGCGAGATCAAGGCGCGCACGCCCTCCAGTCAGGCAGCCCGCACCGACGAGCTTGTCGGTCTCGACTTCAACGCACGGACCTTGACGCTCTTCAATGCGGAGACGGGTCGTGCTCTTGTCTCCGAAGCCAACGAGGGAGTGCTGCGCCGTGGCTGAAGTCATCCTAAGAAACGTGACGAAGACATTCGGCACCCAGACGGCGCTGAACGACGTCTCGATGACGATCCCGGACGGATCGTTCGTCGTGCTGCTGGGGCCGACCGGTGCCGGAAAGACGACGACATTGCGCATGGTCTCAGGTCTCGACACGCCCGACAGCGGCGAGATCTTTATCGGCGGGATGTCCATGCAAGGACTGACGCCGGCGCAGCGCAACGTGGCAATGGTCTTCCAGCAATATTCGCTCTACCCGCATCTGTCCGTGCGGCAGAACCTGGAGTTTCCGCTGAAATCCCCGCTTCTGAGAACGCCGCAAAAGACGATCGACGAAAAGGTGAACGCCATCGCCGAGGTCTTGCAGATCTCGCACAAGCTCGACAACAAGGCGACGGCCCTGTCCGGCGGCGAGATGCAGCGCGTGTCGATCGGTCGAGCGCTTGTCAGAAACCCGCAGATATACCTGATGGATGAGCCGTTGAGCTCGCTCGATGCGAAGCTTCGGGCCGACCTGCGCGTCGAACTGAAGAACATCCAGGCAAAATCCGGGGCGACGCTTCTCTACGTCACCCACGACCAGATCGAAGCCATGACAATGGCAACGCATATCGGCGTGCTCGAAGAGGGCAGGCTCGTTCAGTTCGGTTCACCACGAGAGGTCTACGAAGCGCCGGTCAGCGTCTACGCCGCGACCCGTCTCGGCCAGCCGCGCATCAACGTCCTGCCTGCCAAGCTTTTTGCGTGGGCGCCGGAGAGGGCGCAGTCGATCGGCCTTCGGCCCGAAAACATCGTCCAGGGCGCCGGAGAGGATGCTCTTGTGACCCGTGTCGAACATCTGGGCGACCAGACGCGCCTGCATCTCACGTTCAAGCAGCACAACCTCGTGACGGTCACGGATCCCCATACCGGCTTCCGCGGCGGCGAGACCATCAAGATCCAGCCAGATAAGCCGCTCTTCTTCGACGCGGCCGGAATGCGCATCGCTTAGGAGGCGAACATGAATCAGTTTATCAACCGCAAGGAAAATGCGGTTACGGAAGCGATCGACGGGGTTCTTGCCGCATCCGGCGGCGCGCTCTGCCGCCTCGACGGATATCCGCACATTCGCGTCGTCCTGCGCTCGGATTGGGACAGGAGCAAGGTTGCGCTGGTTTCCGGTGGCGGCTCGGGACACGAACCCGCGCATATCGGCTTCGTCGGCAAGGGCATGCTGACGGCTGCCGTCTGCGGTGACGTCTTCGCATCGCCGAGCGTGGACGCGATCCTCGCCGGCATTCTGGCGGTGACTGGGCCCGCCGGCTGCCTGCTGATCGTCAAGAACTACACCGGCGACCGGCTGAATTTTGGCCTCGCGGCCGAACGCGCCCGCGCCTACGGCCTCAATGTGAGCATGGTCATCGTCGACGACGACATTGCGCTGCCGGACCTTCCGCAGGCCCGGGGTGTCGCCGGCACCCTGTTCGTTCACAAGATCGCCGGAGCGCTCGCGGAAAGTGGGGCGGACCTCGATACGATCGCCCATGCGGCGCGCAAGGTCATATCCGGCACGAGCACCATCGGCATGTCGCTCGATACCTGCACCGTGCCGGGTTCGCCGAAGGAACACCGTATTCCCGAAGGGCATGCGGAACTCGGCCTCGGCATCCATGGCGAAGCCGGCGTCGAGCAGATCGTCTATTCGGATGCGAGAGGCGCGGTTGCCGCCATGGTCGAGCGACTGCAGGCGGCGATGGAGGACAAGCCGCACGTGGCGCTCGTCAACAATCTCGGCGGCACGTCGATCCTGGAAATGTCTGTCCTCATGCATGAACTCGTCCAGTCTGACATCGCCGACCGGATCGTGCACCTTGTCGGGCCCGCGCCGATGATGACGTCGCTGGACATGCGTGGCTTTTCCGTCTCCGTCTACCCGGCCGACAAGGCCGAACTGGAGCTGTTGTCCCGGCCCGTGGCGCTTCCGGCATGGCCGGGCGTGACCGCCGTCAGGCCGGTGAATGTTCTGGCCCTGCCGGATGGCCTGACGCCGATTTCGCCTCTGCCTTCACGACACGATGCGACGCGGCAGTTCCTGCTTGCCTGCTGCAACCTGCTGATCGATGCGGAAAAGGACCTGAACGCACTCGATGCCAAGTCCGGCGATGGAGACACCGGCTCGACGCTGGCCGGCGCGGCACGGGCACTCATTCAGGCGCTCGATCGCCTGCCGCTCTCCGACCATACGCAGCTCTTCCGCGCCATCGGGCAGGAGCTGAGCCAGACGATGGGTGGATCTTCCGGCGTGCTTCTGGCGATCTTCTTCGCCGCCGCCGGTGATGGCGCCTCGAGCGGGCTTTCGATCCGCGAAGCGCTGAAAGCCGGGCTGGCGCGCATGCAGGAAATCGGCGGGGCGCAGATCGGCGACCGCACCATGGTCGACGCGCTTTCCCCCGCGCTCGATGCGCTCGACGCGAGCATCGGCGCGGCTGCCAAGGCGGCGCGCGACGGCGCCAATCTGACGGCGACGCTCGTGCGGGCAAGGGCAGGGCGGGCCGCCTACATCAACGCCAAGCAGCTCGAAGGGCACATCGACCCCGGCGCCGAAGCAGTCGCTCGCCTGTTCGAGCACCTGGCGCGCCATCCCGATATGCTCGGGCGCCAGCCCGAAGGCGCCGCAGCCGTCGCCGGCTGACGGCCAGACAACAAAACGCCCCGGCAAGCCGGGGCGTTTTGTGACGGGAGGTGTCAGTGGAGCGTGGGCTCAGAGCGCGCGGCTCTCGTAACCGGCCGCCTTCAGGGCGTCTGCGATCGGCCCTGCCGCTGCGGCGGTCTCGACGCTGACTTCCCGATTGCCGAGATCGACCTTGATCGTTGCCTGCGGGTCGACGCTCAGGATCGCCTTCTGGACGACGCCGGCGCAGTGGCCACAGGTCATGTTGTCGATCTTGTAGTTCTGCATGCTTGTCTCCTTGGTTCGGTTGTGAGACAAACATGGCGTCTCCCACCGTTGGAAGGTCAATAGGGCCTTCGAGATATTTGTTCGCGGCATTTCCAGTCGCACGAATGGTGGAAAATACCCCCGAGAGTCTAGGCCAACGGCCTCTCAAATTCTCCGAAAAATTTGAAAGTCTTTCATCATCGATCCCGGGAATGGACGGCTAGCGGTCTGCGTCCGGAAGTCGCACAATCCTGGGGCTGTGCAAGAGGCATTCGCGTCGTCCGAGAGAGGGCGGACGATCGCCAGCCGGCACGAAGCCTAAAGCGAAGCGATCGCTCCGGACTGTCCGGGCGTTCGAAATGCACTGGTCGGGAACTGGAGGAGACGGTTTCCCGCTCATTGTCGTTCGGCTGCGTCGTGGTGACGCCGCCAAGGGAGGAAAGATGTTTGAACGACTATTCAAGCTGAAAGAGCATCAGACGACGGCGCGCACCGAGGTGATCGCCGGTATCACGACATTCCTGACGATGTCCTACATCATCTTCGTCAACCCCGACATCCTGTCGAGCACGGGCATGGATAGGGATGCCGTCTTCGTCGCAACCTGTATTGCCGCGGCCCTCGGCTCCGCCGTCATGGCGCTCGTCGCCAACTGGCCGATCGGCATGGCGCCCGGCATGGGCCTCAACGCCTTCTTCGCCTTCACCGTCGTCGCGGCGCTGGGCTTTACCTGGCAACAGGCGCTGGGCGCGGTCTTCATCTCGGGCGTGATCTTCCTGATCCTGACCGTGACGGGGGTCAGAAGCTGGCTGATTGCTGGTATTCCGCATTCGCTGAGAAGCGCGATCGCCACCGGTATCGGTCTCTTCCTCGGCATCATCGCCCTGAAGAACGCCGGCATCGTCGTCGACAACCCGGCAACGCTCGTCGGCCTCGGCGACCTCAAGCAGACCGGCCCGCTTCTCGCCATCCTCGGCTTCTTCGTGATTGCCGTGCTCGATGCGCTGAAAGTTCGCGGCTCGATCCTGATCGGCATCCTGGTCGTCACCGTCCTGTCGATGATCCTCGGCGTCAGCGAGTTCAAGGGCATTGTTTCGGCACCGCCGAGCATCGCGCCGACCTTCCTGCAACTCGACATCATGGGCGCCCTGCATGGCGGCCTGCTGCACGTCATCCTCGTCTTCGTGCTCGTCGAAGTTTTCGACGCCACCGGCACGTTGATCGGTGTCGCCAAGCGCGCCAAACTGGTCGAAGAAGGCAAGCCGAACCGCCTCGGCCGCGCGCTTCTGGCCGACAGCACCGCGATCGTCGCCGGCTCGCTGATCGGTACCAGCAGCACGACCGCCTATGTCGAAAGCGCCTCGGGCGTCCAGGCAGGCGGCCGCACGGGTCTGACCGCGCTCACCGTCTGCGTACTCTTCCTCGCCGCGCTGTTCTTCTCGCCGCTGGCAGCTGCCGTTCCGTCCTATGCGACGGCTCCGGCTCTGCTCTACGTTGCCGGTCTGATGATGCGCGAACTGACGGAAGTCGACTGGGACGATCTGACGGAAGCGGCTCCGGCGGCACTCACCGCCCTTGCCATGCCCTTCACCTACTCGATCGCCAACGGCCTTGCCTTCGGCTTCGTCAGCTACGTCGTGCTGAAGGTCTTCACCGGCAAGTGGAGCGTCATCCATCCGGCAACCCAGCTCGTTGCAGCACTCTTCATCGTGCGCTTCGCGTTCTTCGCCGAATAACGAAAATCGGCCGGGGCATGTTGCCTCGGCCGATCAGAACTTCCCCGTAAGTGCTGACCGGAGCAACGGAATGCTGCTCCGGTCTTTTTCTGTTCGTCTCAGTATTGGCCGGCGGGCAGATGCACGACGAGCCCATCCAGTTCTGCCGAGACGGTGATCTGACAGCTCAGGCGGCTGCGTTCGTTCGGGTTGACCACGCACTCGATCATGTCCTGTTCCTGGAACTCGGGCGCCGGAAGGCGGTCGCTCCATTCGCCGTCGATGTAACAGTGACAGGTGCCGCAGGCGCAGGAGCCGCCGCATTCGGCGGCAATGGCGTCGATGCCGTTCTGCACGGCGGCGGACATCAGCGACTGGCCGATCTCCGCCTGGATTTCTTTCGTCGTGCCGTCCGCGTCGATGAAGACGATCTTGGGCATGGGTATTCTCCGATTGCGTATGTTGGTGTCGAGGATGGGGGATCAGGCGGGTCGGATGGCGATCTTCAGCCGCTTGGGTCCGCGGACTGAAAGCCCGCGCTTGTACTCCGGTTCCCGGTCGACGAGTTCGATGGTCGGGAAGCGGCGAAGCAGGGTGCTGAAGATGATATCCATGTCGAGGCGCGCGAGGTGGTTGCCGAGACAGAAATGCACGCCGCCGCCAAAGGCCAGATGCCGATTGGGCGTGCGGCCGATGTCGAACGTGTCGGCGTTTTCGAACTGCTTGGGATCGCGGTTGGCGGCGCCATAGAGCAGGCCGAACTTGGTGCCGCGCTCGAAGCGCCGGCCGAAGATCTCGATGTCCTCGACGCAATGGCGGTGGAAGAACGGAAGCGGCGACTCGTAGCGGAACATCTCCTGCACGCCGGTCTGGATCAGGCCGGGTTCGCTCCGCAACCTCGCCATCTGGTCGGGGAAGCGCATAAGTGCGTGCATGCCGCTGCCGAGCACGTCGATCGTCGAGCCATGGCCGGCCATCAGGATCAGCATGCAGGTGGAGATGAATTCGTCGAAGTTCATCGCGCCGGAGCGTTCCGCCTCGATCAGCACCGAGATGAGATCATCCTTCGGTGCCCGCTCGCGCTCGGCCTTCAGTGCCGTCAGATATTCGTAGAACTCGGTCGTGTTGCGCTCGGCGAGTTCCTTGCGCGCATCCGAGCGGTCGACGTCGAAGAACTGCACGATGTTTTCCGACCAGATCCGTAGCTGCGGACAGTCCTCGTCCGGAACGCCGAGCAGGCGACCGATGATGTGGCCCGGAACATGGGCGGCCAGATCGTCGACGAAGTCGATCTCACCACGATCGGCGAGGCTGTCGATCAGCCGGTCGACATAGGCCTGGATCTGGTCGCGGAGCTTGGCGATCATCGCCGGCGTGAACAGCTTGAACACCTGTTTGCGTAACCGGTCATGCACGGCACCATCGCTGTCGAGCAGGCTGAACTGCACGAAACGCTCGTGATGCGGCATGTCGTGCCAATTGGCGGCGCGCTGCAGTTTTGCAAGCTCTTCCTTGGTTGCGAGGTCTTCGAGCGAGCGCACCATGCGCTTGTCCATGACGATCGCCGAGACGTCCTCGAAGCGCGAGGCAAGCCAGATGTCGAAGTCCGCGAAGTAGTGCAGCCCCTCCTTCTCGCGCAGCGCGCGATAGGTCGGATAGGGATCGCGAGCAAAATCCGGTGACAGCGGCGCGAAGGTGAAATTCGCGGCGTCGCCGTTCGGCGCGGTTTCGGTCATGGGCAAATCTCCGTGCATAAGCTGCATGATAACGTCACGGGATCAGCTCTGTGAATGGCGCCCTGTCGCAAGATGATGGACAAAACTCGCATCGGATGCCAGAAAATGGCATGTTGCCCGAAAGCGAAGAACTCCATTTTCACACCCCGGCAAAATTCGCCGATGCGTTTCCCTATCTGGCGCTGGTGGCCGGAAGCCGGACGACACGTCCTGACGAGGCGCCGATCCGCAAACGGTTCCACCAGCATGTCTTCGTCTACACAACGGGCGGACGCGGGTTGATCGAGGTGCGCGGTCAACGTTTCCTGGCCGAAACGGGCAGCGTCGCCTGGCTCGATACGGCTCAGGCCTATGCGCATAGCTGCGCACCCGACAGCGAAAGCTGGCGCTATCTCTGGATGGGGATCGAGGGGCATGGGCTTGATGCGCTCTACCAGTTTCTCGGCGTGCAGCAGTCGCCACTGTTCGTGCCGAGAGACACGGACAGGGCACAGGCGGCATTCGAAAGTGTGAGCGGATTTCTTGCCGAGCGTTCGCCGGCGACCGACGCCCTGTCGAGCGCCGCGATCGCGGGGCTGATGGCGGAAATGATCGCGCCACGGCTGAATGGGGCCGAGCCGGCTGAGGAGAGGTCCGGTGAAGACCGTTTGCTTCAGGTGCTGTCGGTGATGCGCGACGATCTCGCGAGACCCTGGACGATCGACGATCTGGCGGCGCTTGCGCGGCTCAGCCCATCGCAACTCTTTCGCCGCTTCCGCGACATGGTGGGAACAACGCCGATGGACTGGCTGCGCCACGAGCGCATCAACCAGGCAAAACGCCTGCTGGTGGGGCCCGATGCCAAGGTGTCGGCGGTGGCCGCCGTCTGCGGCTATCCGGATCCCTATCATTTCTCCCGCGATTTCCGGCGGCTGACGGGATACACGCCGACGAAGTTCAGGCGGGATGGCGGCTATTGAGGCCGCAGTCTTATCGTCCGATTTCGGCGGCCAGCGAGGCCCTGGCGCACCGATAACCCGACCGGACGACCGGGTCATGCATTCATTCACACGATCAGGAACGGCTCCTTGAAGAAATGCTCTTCCAGGTTGACGCCTTCGCCGCCGCGGTCGACCACCGCGAAATCCGAGACGTCGTCCAGCGGCGTCAGGATGCCGTGCCAGACGTTGCGGGCGATGTTGACGCCCTGGCCAGGCGTGGTCTTGAAGGCGATCGGTTCGCTCGGGCCCTCATCGGTTTCCCGGGAGACGACGATCAGAAACGGATTGTCGCTCAAGGGGATGAAGGCCTGGCTGCCGAGCGGATGACGCTCGACCATGGTGAGTTTCAGCGGCAGCGGATAGGGTACGCCGCGCACCAGGCTGATCATCGGCCGGGCCTTTTCGCCTGTCGTGTCGATCTTGGCGAGGTCGTGGTAGCGGGTTGCATTGCCTCCGTTGATGGGGAAGTTGTTGGCATTCTCCGTTTCGATCACGTCGCCGAAAGGCGCAAAGGCCTCCCGGGTCAACGGCTGTATGACGATCTCCTTCATGTGACGCTCCTCCGTCCAATGTTGATCGGTTGCCTGGAAGTTCGGTCGTTTCGCCTCCTCGGCGAAACGATCTAGATGCCGGCTTTCGCAATACGCCCGAAGACACGCAGCCGGCTGACGCCGCCGTCGGGGAAGATGTTGAAGCGCACGTGGGTTACGGGACCAACGGCCGCGAGCCCGTTTGCTTCATAGGTGTGGATGCTGTCGGCGGCGAGTTTCTGCGGCGGCAGGACCTCGCGCCAGAACATCGACGATGCCGTGACGGATGCGGCCACTTCGCAAGCCGCCGCTCCAAGGTCTGCCGCCTGCAGCGAACAGGCGTCCGGGTAGTTGCCCTTGAAATGGGCGGTATCGACGATGAGCCGCTCGATCTCACCGCGAGCGGCCAGCTTCACCACGATCCAGTCGTTGCCGGGCTCGCGGCGACGACGGGTCTCCCAGCCGTCGCCCATGTTGACGCCACGTCCGGGCGCAAGCAGCCGCTGATGGCCGTAATGCCCGTTGGAGTAGGCGATGATGCGCCCGCCGAGCAAGGATGAGGCCAGGTCGACCACCGTGTCGCCGATCGCTGCCCGGTCAAGCGCTGGCGCTCCGTAAACCCGAAGGCGGGCGACGCCGCCGTCGGGATAGATGCGCAGGCGCACATGACTCCAGATGGAATCCGACCGCGCTTCGAAGTGATGCGGCGCACTCGGGCCTAGCGGTCGAGGACAGACCAGTTCCGTCCAGACCGTCCGATCGTCCGGGCCATCGGGTGCCAGGCAGGCGTCGATGGCACAGGCGCTCGGGTAGTTGCCGGTGAAATGGGCGGTATCGACCTCGAAGCCCTGGATACGGCCGGTGGTCGCGAGCGCCACGATGGCGTGGTCGTTGCCGGGGCCGCGGCGTCGCCGCGTCTCCCAGCCGTCCATCCACTTGCCGTTCTCGTCATAGACACCGGGATGATAGACCGGAGGCGCATCCTGCAACATGCGCTCGAGCGGCGCGAAGAACTCGTCGGTTGCGAAGACCGGCCGTGCGCCGAGACCGGCGGAGGCAAGGTTGATCGCGTTCAGCGCGAATTCGGGCGGGCTCACGCCGTCGGTCGTCATCACGAGGCCCTCAGCTCGGCAGCATGTCCTTGAGGCGCAGATAGGCGATCCGCTCCACCTGCCGGCACGCCGTCTCGAACTCCGTGTCGCGATCGTTGCCGATCCGGCTTTCGAAGGCCGCGAGGATTTCGTCCTTGCTGCGTCCCTTGACCGCCATGATGAACGGGAACTTGAACTTGTCGACATAGGCGGCATTGAGCGTGGTGAAGCGCTCGCGCTCGGCATCGGTCAGCGCGTCAAGCCCGGCGCCAGCCTGCTCGTTGGTCGAGCTTTCGGTCAGGCGCTTTGCCTGCGCCAGCTTGCCCGCGAGATCCGGGTGGGCGATCAGCACAGCAAGCCGTTCTTCGGCCGAAGCTTCGCGGAAGACGGCGGAAAGGGCGGCTGCAAGGCCGATCGCCGTGTCGTTGGCCGGCGAGAGTTCGCCCTGGAAGGCGCGCTTCGCGATCCACTTGGAATGTTCGAAGACACCGCCGAACTTGGCGACGAAGGCCTCTTCGCCAAGCCGCGACGGGCGATCGTCCCAGGCCTTGTACGGGTAGTTCTCGGCCCAGTGGCGGGCGATATCGACGCGCTTGGCAAGCCAGACCTTCTCGTGGCTCTGCACGTAATCGAGGAAGCGCGCCAAGGCAGCGGCGCGGCCGGGCCGGCCGACGAGGCGGCAATGCAGCCCGATGCTCAGCATCTTCGGCGCACCGGCGGTACCTTCGGCGTAGAGCACGTCGAAGCTGTCCTTGAGGTAGCTGAAGAACTGGTCGCCGCTGTTGAAGCCCTGCGGCGTCGCAAAGCGCATGTCATTGCTGTCGAGTGTATAGGGGATCACCAGCTGATGGCGCCCGGCATGCTCGTGCCAATAGGGCAGGTCGTCGGCATAGGCGTCGGAGACATAGTCGAAACCGCCGGCCTCGGTGACGAGGTCGAGTGTGTTGTCGGAACAGCGTCCCGTGTACCAGCCGCGTGGGCGTTCGCCGGTGACGATCGTGTGCAGCCGGATCGCCTCGGCGATCTCCTGGCGCTCGCGTTCGGGCGAGAAATCCTTGTGCTCGATCCATTTGAGGCCGTGCGAGGCGATTTCCCAGCCGGCGTCCTGCATGGCGGCGACCTGTTCGGGCGAGCGCTTCAGCGCCGTGGCAACACCATAAACGGTGGCCGGCACGCCGCGCTCGGTGAACATGCGATGCAGACGCCAGAAGCCGGCGCGCGCGCCATACTCGTAGATCGATTCCATGTTCCAGTGGCGCTGGCCCTGCCAGGCCTGGGCGCCGACGATTTCCGACAGGAATGCTTCGGAGGCCGCGTCGCCATGCAGCACGCAGTTCTCGCCGCCTTCCTCGTAATTGATGACGAATTGCACGGCGATCCGCGCGCCGTCGGGCCATGTGATCTTGAAGTTCGGGCCGTGGCCGTGAAGATCGCGGGGGTATCTCATGAAAGCAGCTCCTCCAGACATTTTCGTCTCTGCATCCAATTTCTAGCGGCATTTGTTTCGAGCCATTCCCCCCAAAAAATTTGAAAGTCTCGAATGATCCGGTCGCTACCAAGCGGGTGGGAATGCCGGAATACTGCGAGGTGGAAAGCTGACTTCGGGAGGAGCGAAAATTATGCAATCTCAGGGTGGAAACGCCGGCCGTTTGACGACACACGTGCTGGATACGGCCAGCGGCAAACCGGCCGAAGGGCTGCGCATCGAGCTCTACCGCGTCGATGGCGATCGCCAGACGCATATCAAGTCCGTCAAGACCAATGACGACGGCCGCTGTGACGAGCCGCTTTTGAGCGGCGAGCGCATGCAGACCGGCACCTATGAGCTGCAATTCCATGCCGGCGATTATCTCGGCGGAGCGGCCAAGCGCGGCGAAAACCCGTTCCTCGACGTGATCCCCATCCGCTTTGGCATCGATAACCAGGGCGCGCACTACCACGTGCCGCTGCTTCTTTCGCCCTATGGCTACTCCACCTACCGCGGGAGCTGAATAATGACGATCCAGATCCGCAACACCATCCGCTTCATTCTGAACCACCGCTTGGTCGAACTCTCGGATGTTTCGCCGGTTCAGACCCTGCTTGATTTCCTGCGCATCGACCGCAATCTGAAGGGCACCAAGGAAGGCTGCGCCGAAGGGGACTGCGGCGCCTGCACGGTGCTTGTCGGCCGCCTGCTTGATGGCAAGCTCAAGTATGAATCCGTCAATGCCTGCATCCGCTTCGTCGGCTCGCTTGATGGCTGTCACATCGTAACGGTGGACAGTCTGGCGCAACCCGCCGGTCCGCTGCATCCGGTGCAGCAGGCAATGGTCGACACCCACGCCTCGCAGTGCGGCTTCTGCACGCCAGGTTTCGTGATGTCGCTCTATGGCCTCTGGATGGAGAACCCGAAGCCGTCGATCGCCGAAATCGAAAAGGCGCTGCAGGGTAACCTTTGTCGTTGCACCGGCTATGCCGCGATCATCCGCGCCGCCGAGGCGATCTCGACGATCGGCGACGTCGGCAAGGACCCGCTGGTGGCCGAGCGCGATCGGATCGCCGGCGAACTGGCCGCCCTCCAGGACGGCCGTCGGGTGGAAATCGGCTCGGAGACGGAACGTTTCATCCTTCCTGGCTCGGTCGACGATTTCGCCGCCGTGCTCGAAGCCAACCCGAAGGCGACGATCGTCGCCGGTTCGACCGATGTCGGGCTGTGGGTGACGAAATTCATGCGCGACATCTCGCCGGTCATTCATCTGACCCATCTTGAAGAACTGCGCCGCATCACCGTCGATGCCGATGGCGTCACGCTCGGCGCCGGCGTGAGCTATGCCGAAGCCTATCCAGTCATTGTCGAACACTTCCCGGAACTGACCGAGCTTTGGGACCGCATCGGCGGCCAACAGGTGCGCAACATGGGCACCGTCGGCGGCAACATTGCCAACGGCTCGCCGATCGGCGACACGCCGCCGGCGCTGATCGCTCTTGGCGCCTCGATTACGCTGCGCAAGGGCGCTCGCCGCCGCACGGTGGTGCTCGAGGACTTCTTTATCGCCTATGGCAAGCAGGACCGCGAGCCGGGCGAATTCGTCGAAAGCGTGCGCATTCCATTCGTTTCCGACAATGCCCGTGTTGCAGTCTACAAGGTGACGAAGCGTCTGGATGAAGACATCACCGCCGTCTGCGGCGGCTTCAACATTGCCTTCGACGCGGGTCGGGTCACCGACGCCATCATCGCCTTCGGTGGCATGGCCGCGACGCCGAAGCGCGCCGCAAATGTCGAGGCGGTGCTCAAGGGTGCCGAGTGGAACGAGGAGACGATCGAGCGCGCTGTCGCGGTCTTCGACCAGGATTTCTCGCCGCTCACCGACTGGCGCGCATCGGCGGAATATCGCCAGCTTGTGGCGAAGAACCTGCTTCGCCGCTTCTATCTCGAAACGCAGTCGAGCGGCGGCCAGCTCCGTCTCGATCGCACCATTGCTGTCGCGGTTTAAGGGAGGAAGCCATGAACGTGATGCAGCCCATCGACCGCATCCGCGGTGGCGTACACGAAAAGGAACGGCACGAGTCCGGCCACAAGCACGTGTCGGGAACGGCCGAATATATCGACGATATTCCGGAGCCCCAGGGCACGCTGCATGGCTATCTCGGCCTGTCGCAGCGGGCGCATGCCGATATCCTGTCGATCGACTTCGAGGCCGTGAAAGCCAGCGAAGGCGTGATCGGCGTCCTGACGGCGGCCGACATTCCCGGCGAGAACGACATCAGCCCGGCGCATAAGCATGACGAGCCGATCTTCGTCACCGACAAGGTAGAGTTCCACGGCCAGCCGATCTTCGCAGTCGTCGCGACCTCACGCGAGGCTGCCCGGCGCGCAGCCGCCAAGGTCAAGATCGAGTATCGCGACCTGCCGCATGTGACCGACGTGCTCGAAGCGGCAGCGGCCAACTATCCGCTGGTCATCGACCCCTTGAAGCTCGAGCGCGGCGACATCGACGCAGGCTTTGCCAGGTCGAAGAACATTCTCGAAGGCGAGATGCGCATCGGCGGCCAGGATCACTTTTACCTGGAAGGCCAGATCTCGTTTGCCATTCCCGGCGAGGACGACGAGGTGCTCGTCTATTCCTCGACCCAGCATCCGGCCGAAACGCAGCACATGGTTGCGACCGTGCTCGGCGTGCCGTCGAATGCAGTCACCGTCAACGTGCGCCGCATGGGCGGCGGCTTCGGCGGCAAGGAAACGCAGGCCAACATCTTCGCAGCCGTGGCGGCGGTCGCTGCCAAGAAATACCGCTGCCCGGTCAAGGTTCGGCCCGATCGCGACGACGACATGAGCGCGACCGGCAAGCGCCACGACTTCCACGTCGACTACAAGCTCGGCTTCGACGACGACGGTCGCATCGAGGCGGTGGACGCCGTCTTTTCGGCCCGCTGCGGTTACTCGGCCGATCTGTCCGGCCCGGTCACCGACCGCGCGCTCTTCCACGCCGACAATTGCTACTTCTATCCGAACGTGCGCCTGCGTTCGCGCCCGCTGAAGACCAACACCGTTTCCAACACCGCGTTCCGCGGTTTCGGCGGCCCGCAGGGCATGGTCGGCGGCGAACGCATGATCGAGGACATCGCCTATGCCGTCGGCAAGGACCCGCTCGAAATCCGAAAGCTGAACTTCTACGGCGGCGAGGGGCGCAATCTCACGCCCTATCACCAGACGGTGGAAGACAACATCATTGGACGGATCATCGAGGAACTGGAAACCTCGGCCGATTATGCCAAGCGTCGCGAAGCGGTGATCGCGTTCAACCGCGAGAACAACGTGGTGAAGCGCGGCATCGCGCTGACGCCGGTGAAGTTCGGCATCTCCTTCACCAAGACGGAGTACAACCAGGCCGGCGCGCTCGTGCATGTCTATACGGATGGCTCGATCCATCTGAACCATGGCGGCACCGAGATGGGGCAGGGGCTCTACACCAAGGTCGCCCAGGTGGTGGCCGACGAGTTCCAGGTCGATCTCGACCGGATCAAGGTGACGGCGACGACGACGGGCAAGGTCCCGAATACGTCGGCAACCGCGGCGTCGTCCGGTTCCGATCTCAACGGCATGGCCGCCGCCAACGCCGCCCAGCAGATCAAGGACCGGCTGGTCAAGTTCGCAGCCGAGCGCTGGAACGTCGCCGAGGCCGATGTCGCCTTCGAACCGAACGTGGTGCGGATCGGTGCCGAGCGCCTGAGCTTCAACGAGTTCATCAAGATCGCCTATGGCGCCCGCATCCAGCTTTCGGCCGCCGGCTTCTACAAGACGCCGAAGATCCACTGGAACCGTGCGGAGGGCCGTGGCCGTCCGTTTTTCTACTACGCCTACGGTGCCTCGTGCTCGGAGGTCAGCGTCGATACGCTGACCGGCGAATACCAGGTCGATCGCACCGATATCCTGCACGATGTCGGCCGCTCGCTGAACCCGGCCCTCGACCACGGACAGGTCGAAGGTGCCTTCGTTCAGGGCATGGGTTGGCTGACGACGGAAGAACTCTGGTGGGATGCGAAGGGCCGTCTGCGTACCCACGCACCCTCGACCTACAAGATCCCGCTTGCCTCTGACCGTCCGCGCGTGTTCAACACCCGGCTTGCCGAATGGTCGGTCAACCGCGAAGAGACGATCCGCCGTTCGAAGGCCGTCGGCGAACCACCGTTCATGCTCGGCATCTCCGTGCTGGAAGCCTTGTCGATGGCGGCCGCGAGCGTTGCGGAGTATCGTATAGCGCCGCGCCTCGACGCGCCGGCAACGCCGGAACGGGTGTTGATGGCGATCGAGCGGCTGCGGGCGGCCGCACGGCAGAAAGGGTAACAGGGGCTGATCGTCATGGTGGCAAGCCGCGAGGATATCAGGGACTTTCTCCGACGCGAGCGCGACTGCGTTCTCGTCGAGGTGATCGGTGCTGCGGGGTCCACACCGCGCGACACCGACGCCTGGATGCTCGTTGCGCCTGAGAGCCTGTTCGGCACGATCGGCGGCGGGCAGCTCGAATACATGGCGATCGATCATGGCCGGCGGGCGCTGAAGCGTGGCGACGCGCCGGAGGCGATGACGATCCCGCTCGGACCGGAGATCGGCCAGTGTTGCGGCGGGCGCGTGGCGCTTGCCTTCACACGCATCGATCGGGAGAGAGCAGCCATGCTGATTGAACGTAGCGACCTGGAAATCGCCAGCCGGCCGCATGTCTATGTCTTCGGCGCCGGCCATGTCGGCGATGCCTTGACGATGGCACTTTCCCTGGTGCCGGTGCGCACGGTTCTCGTCGATACCCGCGAGAACGAGCTTTCGGCGGTTGCCGACATCCCCGGCATCGAGACCTGCCTGACGGCGATGCCGGAGGCGGTGGTGCGCGATGCACCCCCCGGCAGCGCCTTCGTCATCCTCACCCATGACCATGCGCTCGACTTCCTGATCGCCGCGGAGGCGCTTCGGCGCGACGATGCCTCCTATGTCGGCATGATCGGCTCGAAGACGAAGCGCTCGACCTTCAAGAACTGGCTGTCGCGCGAGATCGGTCGCCCGGATCTCTTCGATAGGCTCGTCTGCCCGATCGGCGGCACGACGGTGAAGGACAAGCGGCCGGCGGTGATTGCCGCGCTTGCCGCCGCTGAGGTGATGGCGGCGGCGCTCAACTTCCGACAGCCGGCGCAAGCGGACATCTCGCGCCGGCCGGCTGCCGCCAAGCTGGCTCGTTAGCCACTCGGCTCGTCAGCCTAGCGCCGTCTCGGCCCGGTGTGCACCATTGAGGTGAAGCGCAAAGCCGTTGACGTGCGGTTCGGCGACCTCCGGTAGAAGTTCAAGGGTCGGGATCGCATAGTCCCCGCCGTTCTGGCGGCGATAGGGAATGGGTGCGGTCGTTCCAAGCGTGTGCATCCTCTGCCGTAGACGCTCGGCCGTCGCTTCGAAACCGACCTCGTCCAGACTATCGACGCGGTAGGCGACGAACGGCGGAAGCACGTCGTAACCGGGATAGAACAGAATCCCGTGATTGATCGGGAAGAGCAGGTCGTCGATCGGCCCGTTGACCCCGCGCGGGGAGTAATGCTCCTCCCAGCCGCCTGTCGTTACCACCAGCATGGCGCGTTTTCCCGCAAGCGTGCCCTCGCCGAAGCGCTTGCCCCAGTATTTGTCGCTGTGCTCGCCGACGCCATAGGCAAAACCATAGGCATAGACGCGATCGACCCAACCTTTCAGGATCGCCGGCATCGAATACCACCACAGCGGAAATTGCAGGATCAGGGTGTCGGCCCAGAGCAGCTTTTCCTGCTCGGCCTTGACGTCGGTGGTGAGTGTGTCGGTGGCAAAGGCCTCCTTCGACGCGCGGCTCGGCTTGAAACGGGCGTCCGGGTCAAGGGCCGGAAAATCGGCGCGGTCGATCTCGGATTTCCATCCCTCGGCATAGAGATCGGTGATACGAACCTCATGACCTTCGGCCTCAAGCGCGCTGACGGCGACATCGCGCAGCGCGGCATTAAGCGAGCGCGGTTCCGGATGGGCATAAACAATCAGAACTTTCATGGTCGGTCTTCCCTGGTCTCATCAACTGAGACTCTAGGTAGACCGCTACGTGCCTATGCGGTAGATATTCAAAATGCATAGGATTGTGCCATAAAATGGATAAATCTGACGTTACGCTCGAACGCATGCGAACCTTTGTGCGCGTCGCCGAGCGGGGCAGCCTTTCGGCCGTTGCCCGTGAGCTCGGCATCGGCCAGTCGACGGTGACGCGGCAGCTGCGGGAGCTTGAGGAAGCGGTCGGCGTGCCGCTCATCAGTCGCACCACCCGTCGCGTCACGCTGACCGACGAAGGCAGCCGCTACTATGCCGACAGCATCCAGATCCTGCGGCTGGTCGAACAGGCCGGCGACGAAGCGCGCGGGGCCCGTGGCGCAGCTGCCGGTACCATTCGTGTGTCCTGTACGTCGGCATTCGGGGTGCTGCACGTCAGCCGGCTGATCTTTGCCTTCCAGGACAGGCATCCCGACATTGGCGTCGATCTGAGCCTGACCGACGAGCGCATCGATCTCGTGCGGGAAGGCATAGATATCGCGCTGCGTCTTGGACCGCTCAGCGACAGCTCGATGAAGCTACGGCCGCTTGGGCAAAGCCGGCGTCTGCTTGTGGCAGCGCCGGAATACCTAGCCGCGCGTGGATTTCCGCGCGCCCCAAGCGACCTCTCGGCGCATGAGGGGATCCGCATGTCGAACATCGCCGGCAGTGACAGGCTCAACTTCGAAGCCGCGAACGGGCGGCATCTGTCCGTGCCTTTCGGTGGGCGTCTTCGCGTCGACCACGGGCTGGCCGCCCGCGAGGCACTCGTCGCCGGCCGGGGGATCGCGCCTGCCCATCGATGGCTCGTTGACGATCTGATTAAAGCCGGCCTGTTGGTGCCGCTGCTTTCGGATTTTGCGCTGCCTTCGGTGCCACTCAGCCTGCTGATCGTGCCGGAACGCTCTGGCATCGCCCGTGTTCGTCTGTTGGTTGATTTCCTGGTCGAGGCGATCGGCAGCCTTCCGGGCATCGAGAGATCTTGAGGTTAGCGGCCTCATCCCCCCGCTTTGGCCGGACGACCTGATCCATAATCCGAACGGATCGGTCGTATGACCCGTGCGCCGTAGCCATACCACAAATGTGTCGCTTACCCTTTGCTTCCGGATCTGCCTATCATCAGCAGTTTCTAAAATAAGGTTGACGCTGAGGTCGATCTTAGGGGAAGTAACGCGTCCAGGATTTTCTTTAGTGCTTTTCAGACAAATCGCGTTTTACGCAATTGCACAGAGACGGGGACGCATCAGATCGGGAGACGACTATGAAGAAACTGACGCGTGCTCTGCTCTTGTCCACGGCCTTCGCGGTGCTGACGCACTATAGCGCGCCGTTCATGATCGGTGTTGCCCACGCCGATGGGGGTACCACCAGTGGTGAAGGCAGCACGGGCGGCACCGGTGGCGACGGCGGGACTGGCGGCACCGGGGGAACCGGTGGTGATGGTGGTACGGGCGGCGATGGCGGTACGGGTGGTACCGGCGGTGACGGCGGAACAGGGGGCGATGGCGGTACGGGCGGCACCGGTGGTGATGGCGGCACGGGTGGCGATGGCGGTGGCACAGGCGGCGACGGTGGTGGCACCGGTGGCGACGGTGGCGGCACTGGTGGTGACGGTGGTGGCACTGGTGGTGACGGTGGTGGCACCGGCGGAGATGGCGGCGGCACCGGCGGTGATGGTGGCGGCACGGGCGGCGACGGTGGCGGCACCGGTGGCGATGGCGGCGGAACCGGTGGTGACGGAGGCGGTGGCGGTAAGACCAAGCACGCCAACAACGGCTTCGGCAACGGCGGCGGTGACGGCGTTCCCGGCAAGTCGAAGCACAGCGACGTGAAACGCTGATCCCTGGGAAACAAAGAGGGCGCGCCGGATCGGCGCGCCCTCTTTGTTATTTTGCGAACCGCGCGGGACCCCGCCCCGGGCGAACGAACCGGACCCCTCCGGTCGGAGTGGCCGGCAGCCTATAGCGACGCTAAGACCGCGCCGCCCTGTTCCGACGCTCAGGCCGAAGGAGGCGGAACGCGAATGGTCAGGCCAACATTCCGTTGATGAGACGCTGACAGCGCTCGGCCATGTAATCGATCATCAGCCGCACTTTCGGGTCCTGGAAACGCTTGTGCGGATAGATCGCCGCAAGCTGCACGCTGAGCGGCGGCGTTTCGGTGAGGATCGGCACCAATGCACCGGAATTGATGTGGGCCTTCACCTCGAAGAGCGGCTTGTTGATGATGCCGCGGCCGTCGAGCGCCCATTGGGTGAGCACGTCGCCGTCGTCGGAATCATAGGGGCCGGTGACTTCGAGCTTGCGCACGCCGTCCATGGTCTGGAGCGTCCAGAAATACTCCTTCGAACCGGGATATCTGAGCAGCAGACAGTCGTGCTTGTCGGCGATGAGTGCGTCGGGCGTCTGGGGAATGCCCCGCTTCTCGAAATAGGCCGGTGCCCCGCAGACAACGCGCTCGCAATTCATGATGCCGCGCATGCGCAGGTTCGAATCTTCGAGGATGCCGAGCTTGAAGGCGACGTCGACGCCTTCCGACAGGATATCGACATTGTGGTCGGACAGGCGAAGCCGCACTTCGATGTCGGGATACTTGTCGTGAAACTCCGGAATGCCCGACGCAATCAGCCGCCGACCTATCCCCAAGGGAGCGGTAATCTTCAGCGCCCCCTTCGGATTGCGCGAGAGATCGGCGATCGCATTTTCCGCTTCGTTGACCGCCTCGAGGATCTTCACCGCACCGTCGTAAAAGACGCGACCGTGCTCCGTCGGGGTCAGCTTGCGCGTCGTCCGATTGAACAGGCGAACGCCCATGTGGCGTTCCAACTCTTTGATTCTATTGCTTGCAACCGCCGGCGTCACGCGCTGGTCGCGACCGGCCGCCGATAGGGTTCCAAGCTCTACGACGCGTACGAAGACGCGCACATTGTCCAGATAAGACATGCCTTCGTCCCACTCCTCCAGGCTCTCTCTAGCCTATCCATTCCGTCGCTATTTTATAGATTTTTTTGAAAGTGTTGGTGAAGCAGCGACGTTCCCGCGACCTCCAGCAATGACACATAATGGCGAGAGGAGAAATGGGAGAATTTCATGTACGACTATGCCATCGCCTGGGATTGGCTGACCTTTGCCGTGAGATGGCTGCACGTCATCACCGCCATTGCATGGATCGGTTCGTCCTTTTACTTCGTCGCCCTTGACCTCGGTCTGAAGAAACATCCCGGCCTGCCCGTCGGCGCCTATGGCGAAGAATGGCAGGTGCATGGTGGTGGCTTCTACCACATCCAGAAATACCTGGTTGCGCCGGCCAACATGCCGGAGCACCTGATCTGGTTCAAATGGGAGTCCTACGTCGCCTGGCTCTCCGGCTTCGGCATGCTCTGCCTGGTCTACTATGCCGGCGCCGACCTCTATCTGATCGATCCGAACGTGCTCGATGTCTCGAAGCCGGTGGCGATCGCCATTTCGCTTGCCTCTATCGCCTTTGGCTGGCTCGCCTACGACACGATCTGCAAGTCGCCACTCGGCCGTGACAACACGCGACTGATGGTGCTGCTCTACTTCATCCTGGTCGCGATGGCCTGGGGCTACACGCAGCTCTTCACCGGCCGCGCCGCCTTCCTGCATCTCGGTGCGTTCACCGCAACGATCATGTCGGCCAACGTGTTCTTCATCATCATTCCGAACCAGAAGGTGGTCGTTGGTGACCTGATCGCCGGCCGCACGCCCGACGCCAAGTACGGCGTGATCGCCAAGCAGCGCTCGACCCACAACAACTACCTGACGCTGCCGGTTCTGTTCCTGATGTTGTCGAACCACTACCCGCTGGCCTTCGGTACCCAGTACAACTGGATCATCGCCTCGCTGGTCTTCCTGATGGGCGTCACCATCCGCCACTATTTCAACACCCGCCACGCCAACAAGGGCAATCCGACCTGGACCTGGCTCGTGACGGCACTTCTCTTCGTTGCGATCATGTGGCTTTCGACCGTGCCGAAGATTCTCTCGGGCGGCGATGAGACAAAGATCTCCGCCGCGCAGCAGCCCTTCGTGACGGCGGAAGCCTTCCCGAAGGTGCGCGACACGGTGCTTGGCCGCTGTTCCATGTGCCATGCCAAGGAGCCGGGCTGGGAGGGCATGATCGTCCCGCCGAAGGGCGTGACGCTCGAGACCGACGCCGAGATCGCCAATCACGCGCGTGAAATCTACCTGCAGGCCGGCCGCAGCCACGCGATGCCGCCCGCCAACGTGACCGCGGTGTCGGACGAGGAGCGGCAGTTGCTCGTCGCCTGGTACGAGTCCGTCGTGAATGGAGGAAAGACCCAATGACCGATCTCTTGATCCGCGGCCGCGTGCTCACCTTCGTCGAGGAACCGAAGGGCATCGACGACACCGCCTCCTATCGCTACTTCGAAGACGGCGCCGTGCTGGTGCGCGGCGGCAAGGTCGCCGATATCGGCGATCATGCCGATGTCGCCCGCCGTGCCGGTGCCGGCGTCAAGGTCGCCGACCATCGCCCCCATCTGGTGCTGCCCGGCCTGATCGACACGCACCTGCATTTCCCGCAGACGCAGGCGATCGCCTCTTATGGCGCTCAGCTTCTCGAATGGCTGAACACCTACATCTTCGTCGAGGAGCAGAAGTTCCGCAAACCGGAGCATGCCGACTTCATCGCAGGCCGCTTCATGGACGAACTGCTGGCAAACGGCACGACGACGGCCGCGGCCTATTGCTCGGTGCATCCGGAAAGCGTCGACGCCTATTTCGGTGCTGCCGAAGCCCGCGGCATGCTGATGATCGGCGGCAAGGTGATGATGGACCGCAACGCGCCCGATGCGCTGCGCGACACGGCACAGCAGGGCTATGACGAGACGAAGGCGCTGATTGCCAAGTGGCATGGCCGCGGCCGCGCGCACTACGCGATCAGCCCGCGCTTCGCCATTACCTCGACGCCGGAACAGATGGAGGCGAGCCGCACGCTCGTTGCCGAGCATCCCGAGTGCTACGTGCAGACACATCTCTCTGAGAACAGAGACGAAATCGCCTTCGCCACGTCGCTCTATCCGGAGGCGAAGGACTATACCGACATCTACGCGCGCTACGACCTGCTGACGCGCAAGACCCTGCTCGGTCACTGCATCTATCTGAGCGATCGCGAGATCTCGGTGCTGGCCGAAACCGGTGCCGTCGGCAATTTCTGCCCGACGTCGAACCTGTTCCTCGGCTCGGGCCTCTTCGACCGCGATCGTTTTGACAAGCTCGGCGCCCGCTGGTCGGTCGCAACCGACGTCGGCGCCGGCACCAGCTTCTCGATGCTGGAGACGATGGACGAGGCCTACAAGGTGCTGCACCTGCAGGGACAGCGGCTGACGCCGTTCAACTCCTTCTACCGCATGACGCTCGGCAACGCCCGGGCGCTCGACCTCGATGACCGTATCGGCTCGCTGCATGTCGGCGCGGATGCCGATATCGTCGTACTCGACAGCCGCGCCAAGCCGTCGATGGACTTGCGCATGCGGGTTGCCGGTTCGCTTGTCGAGGAACTCTTCATCCTGCAGACGATGGGTGACGACCGTTGTGTCGCCGAGACCTATGTCGCCGGCAAGGCGATGAAGGGGACGGCACGCGCTTCGAAGGATGCAGCCACGACCACGGCAAAAAGCCTCGAAACCGCCTAAGGCGCATTCGCCCTTACGGCGGGGCTCGCCAGCATTGCTTGCTAGAACGCCGCGTGTCCGGATCGGACGCGCGGCGTTTCTGTTGGTCGGGGTCTAAAGCTCTTCCGGTCGCTTGCCGCCCATCGCCTTGGTCAGGGCATCGGCGCGTTCGCGAACGATGGGGCCGAAGGTCGAGAGCTTCTGGTCGCTCACGCGGACCGACGGACCGGAGATGGAGATGCCGGCGATCGTTTCGCCATATTCGTTGAAGATCGGAGCGGCGACGCAGCGCATGCCGAGCGTGTGCTCCTCGTCGTCGACCGACCAGCCGCGGTGGCGGATTTCCTGAATGTCCTTGAGCAGAGTAGGCAGCGTATCGCGCGTCTTGTCGGTGAAATGCGCGAGCTCGCGGCCGTGAAGCAACTGGGCGATCTCCTTGTCCGACCAGGTGGACAGGATGGCCTTGCCGATGCCGGAGGCGTGCACCGGGCCCCGGCGGCCGGGACGGAAGAAGGCGCGCATGGGCGCGTGGCTTTCGACCTGTGAAATGAAGACGACGTCGCCGCCTTCCTCGATGCCGATATTCGCCGTCTCGCCGCTTTCCTCCATCAGGCCCTTCAGAAACGGGCGGCTGATGCTGCCAAGCTTGCGAAAGCGGAGATAGGCATTGCCGATTTCGAAAGCCTTTAAACCGACTGTCCAGGCGCCCGTATCCGGGTCGTTCATCACCATGCCGTGGCCGGAAAGCGTCGTCAGCAGGCGGTGAACCGTGGACGGCGCCATGCCCGTCTCGTCGGCGAGCTGCGTCAAGGTCGAGCCATCGCCCTCGGCCACCACCGTCAGCAGAGCGAGGCTGCGGTCCAGCACCTGGACGGATGAAGGGGCGGCATTCTCACCCGCCTTGCGCCCGCGTTTTCCCCTGCCGTTGCCGTCCATCGAAGCCTCTCTGCAAATCACATCTCTGCCCATCATCCTCTATCAGGCCCCGCTGCGATTTTCTCCGAATTGTTGAAAATCTTTATTTCCACATGATGGAAATGAATTCCATTTGTATGTTGCGTATCACGAATTATGGATTATGTTTTCAGGAAATAGGAGGAGTTCCCATGGCAAAGATGCGTGCCGTTGACGCGGCTGTTTACGTTCTGGAGAAGGAAGGCATCGATTGCGCCTTCGGCGTACCGGGTGCCGCCATCAATCCGTTCTACTCGGCGCTGAAGGCGCGCGGCTCGGTTCGTCACATCCTGGCGCGCCACGTCGAAGGCGCCTCCCACATGGCCGAGGGCTATACCCGCGCCAAGCACGGCAATATCGGCGTCTGCATCGGCACGTCGGGCCCGGCCGGCACCGACATGATCACCGGCCTCTATTCGGCCTCGGCAGATTCGATCCCGATCCTCTGCATCACCGGCCAGGCGCCGCGCGCCCGCCTCGACAAGGAAGACTTCCAGGCGGTCGATATCGCCAAGATCGCCGCACCGGTCACCAAGTGGGCGGTCACCGTCATGGAGCCGGCGCTCGTTCCCTTCGTCTTCCAGAAGGCGTTCCACATCATGCGCTCCGGCCGTCCCGGTCCGGTCCTGATCGACCTGCCGGTCGACGTCCAGCTTGCCGAGATCGAGTTCGATCCCGACACCTACCAGCCGCTCGAGGCCTACAAGCCGAAGGCGACGCGCGCCCAGGCCGAAAAGGCGATCGCGATGCTGAACGAGGCGGAGCGTCCGTTGATCGTCGCCGGTGGCGGCATCATCAACGCCGACGCGTCCGATCTCTTGACCGAGTTTGCCGAAATCACCGGCATTCCGGTTATCCCGACGCTGATGGGCTGGGGGACGATCCCGGACGACCATCCGCTGATGGCCGGCATGTGCGGCCTGCAGACCTCGCACCGCTACGGCAATGCCAACATGCTCGCCTCCGACTTCGTTCTCGGCGTCGGCAACCGCTGGGCCAACCGCCATACCGGCAACGTTCCGACCTACACGGAAGGCCGCAAGTTCGTTCACGTCGACATCGAACCGACCCAGATCGGCCGCGTTTTTGCGCCTGACTTTGGTATCGTCTCGGATGCCGGCGCCGCGCTGAAGCTGTTCCTTGACGTTGCAACCGAATGGAAGACAGCCGGCAAGCTGCGCGACTGGTCCGCCTGGGCGGAAGAGTGCCGCGAGCGTAAGCGCACGATGCTGCGCAAGACGCACTTCGACCAGACGCCGCTGAAGCCTCAGCGCGTCTATGAAGAAATGAACAAGGCGTTTGGCCGCGACACTTGCTACGTCTCGACCATCGGCCTCAGCCAGATCGCCGGTGCCCAGTTCCTGCACGTCTACAAGCCGCGCAACTGGATCAACTGCGGCCAGGCCGGCCCGCTCGGCTGGACCCTGCCGGCAGCGCTCGGTGTTCGCGCCGCCGACCCGGACCGGACGATCGTTGCGCTCTCGGGCGACTACGACTTCCAGTTCCTGATCGAGGAACTCGCCGTCGGCGCCCAGCACAAGCTGCCCTACCTGCATGTGGTCGTGAACAATTCGTATCTCGGCCTCATCCGCCAAGCGCAGCGCGGCCTCAACATGGACTTCGAGGTCAGCCTCGCCTTCGACAACATCAATGCGTCGGGCGATGCGGAGAAGGGCTACGGCGTCGACCACGTCGCGGTCGCCGAAGGTCTCGGCTGCAAGGCGATCCGGGTGCGCAGCCCGAACGAGTTCCAGGAAGCCTTCGACCGTGCCCGTGCCCTCATGGACGAGCACCAGGTTCCCGTCGTCATCGAGTTCATCCTGGAGCGCGTCACCAACATCTCCATGGGCGCCGACATCAATGCCGTCGTCGAGTTCGAGGAACTGGCGCTGCGCGGTGAAGACGTACCGACTGCGATCACGGCCCTGCTCGACTGAGCCACGAATGACTGAGGAGATGCGGACGCTCCGCCGCCCGCGTCTCTCACAAGACAACATAAGGAGGAAACATCGCATGGCGAAGTTCGCTGCGAACCTGACAATGCTGTTCAACGAGGTGCCGTTCCTCGACCGTTTCGCCCTTGCTGCCAAGGCCGGCTTCGAAGGCGTCGAATATCTGTTTCCCTATGAATTCGAGAAGATAAGCCTGCGCGCCGAGCTTCAGCGCTACGGCCTGACGCAGGTTCTGCACAACCTTCCGGCTGGCAACTGGGCGAGCGGCGAGCGCGGCATCGCCATCCTGCCGGATCGGGTCGACGAGTTCCGCAAGGGTGTCGCCAGCGCCATCGACTATGCGACGGCACTCGATTGCAAACAGGTCAACTGCCTGGTCGGCATTGCGCCGATCGGCGTCTCCGAAGGTGTGCTTCGCAGCACGCTTGTCGCCAACCTCAAGCTTGCGGCGAGCGAACTGGGCAAGCAGGGCATTCGCCTGCTGATCGAACCGATCAACGACTTCGATATTCCGGGCTTCTACCTCAACACGGTGGAGCAGGCGGCTTCCATCATCGAGGAGGTCGGCAGCGACAACCTGTTCATCCAGTACGACCTCTACCACCAGCAGCGCACGCAGGGCGAGTTGATCGGCACCTACAAGCGTTTTGCCGATCGCATCGTTCACGTGCAGCTGGCCGACAACCCGGGCCGCAACGAGCCGGGCACCGGCGAGATCAACTATCCCTTCGTCTTCGACGCGCTGGAAGCAGCCGGCTACGACGGCTGGATCGGCTGCGAATACAAGCCGCGCACCACGACGGCCGAGGGCCTTTCCTGGCTCGGCGCCGAGCGCCAGCGCACCCAATCCGCAGACATCATCAAGATCAGGAGCTAAGCACCATGGCAACAATCGGTTTCATTGGACTGGGTATCATGGGCACGCCGATGGCGCGCCACCTGCAGGATGCCGGCCACACCATCGTCACCTCGAAGTTCGTCATTCCGCCGCGCCAGGAGCTGCTCGACAACGGCCTCAAGTTCGTTGACTCGCCGAAGGCGCTCGCCGAGACCGTCGACACCATCATCCTGATGCTGCCGGACACCCCTGAGGTCAAGGACGTCCTCTTTGGCGAAAACGGCGTCGCCTACGGCCTTTCCAAGGGCAAGCTCGTCATCGACATGAGCTCAATCTCGCCGATCGAGACGAAGGAATTCGCCAAGAAGGTTCGCGAAACCGGAGCCGAATACATCGATGCCCCGGTCTCCGGCGGCGAAGTCGGCGCCAAGAACGCCTCGCTCTCGATCATGGCGGGCGGCGCCCAGGAGAGCTTCGACCGCGCCCTGCCGTTGTTGAAACTGATGGGCAAGAACATCACGCTCGTCGGTGACTGCGGCGATGGCCAGGTCACCAAGGTCGCCAACCAGATCATCGTTGCACTGACGATTGAGGCGGTTTCCGAAGCCCTCGTCTTCGCGTCCAAGGCAGGTGCAGATCCGGCGCGCGTTCGCGAAGCGTTGATGGGCGGCTTTGCCTCCTCGCGCATTCTCGAAGTGCACGGCGAACGTATGATCAAGCGCACCTTCGATCCGGGCTTCCGCATCTCGCTGCACCAGAAGGACCTGAACCTGGCGCTCCAGGGCGCGAAGTCGCTCGGCATCTCGCTGCCGAACACGGCGGCAACGCAGGAGCTCTTCAACAACTGCGCCGCCAATGGCGACAGCGGCCTCGACCACTCCGGCCTCGTCCGGGCGCTGGAGCGCATGGCGAACCACCAGGTCGCCTGACATCAAACCGGCTGCACATGATCCGTCCGGAGACCCATTGTTCCGGGCCGGTCATGTGTCCGGGCGGCGGTTGGAGGAACCGCCGCCCGAGACTTTCATGTCGATCCAGCCGTGTCTTGGCGTCGGAACGACATAGGACGATGGAGCATCGCAGACGATGCGACATGTAAGGGGAGATCAATGCCAGCCATCACCGATCCACGCCGCTTCCTGGAAACGCTGTTCACCTCGGCCGTCGCGGCCGCCGATCCTGAAAAGGTGATTGCCGCCAACCTGCCGGAGCGGCCGAAGGGACGAACGGTGGTGGTCGGTGCCGGCAAGGGCGCGGCGCAGATGGCGGCAGCCTTCGAACGTCATTGGGATGGTCCGCTTTCAGGCGTGGTCGTCACCCGCTACGGCTATGCCGCTCCCTGCGACAGGATCGAGGTGCTTGAGGCGTCGCACCCGCTTCCGGACGAGAACGGGTTGCTGGCATCGAAGCGTTTGCTTGCCGAAGTCAGCGGCCTGACGGAAGACGACCTCGTCGTCGCTCTCGTTTGCGGCGGCGGCTCGGCACTCTTGCCTTCGCCGCCTCCGGGCCTGACGCTCGAAGACGAGATCGCCGTCAACCGCGCACTGCTGGCCTCCGGCGCGCCGATCAGTGCCATGAACGCCGTGCGCAAACATGTTTCGCTGATCAAGGGCGGCAGGCTCGCGGCGGCCGCCTATCCGGCGAAGGTCGTCTCGCTGATCGTCTCCGACATTCCGGGCGACGATCCGGCGCTTGTCGCCTCAGGGCCGACGCTTGCCGATGCGAGCTCGCGAAAAGACGCGTTGACGCTCGTTGAGCGTTATGGCCTGGAATTGCCGGCCAAGGTCCTGGCCTGGATCAACAACCCTGACAGCGCTGCACCTTCGCCGGATGATCCACGCTTTCAGCGCAACGAAGTGCGGTTGATCGCCTCCGCTTCCGTTTCGCTCGAGGCCGCGGCCGAAAAGGCGCGGGCTGCCGGCATCAAGGCGATCATTCTGTCCGACGCGATCGAAGGCGAGGCGCGAGACGTCGGCGGCGTGCATGCGGCCATTGCCCGCGAAGTGGCGGGACGGGGGCGGCCGTTCAGCAAGCCTGTCGTCGTGCTCTCGGGCGGAGAAACGACGGTCACCATTCGCGGCAAGGGCAAGGGCGGCCGCAACAGCGAGTTCCTGCTGGCGCTGGCGCTCGGCATCGACGGCGCCAAGGGCGTGTCGGCACTCGCGGCCGATACGGACGGTATCGACGGATCGGAAGACAACGCCGGGGCCTTTGCCGATGACACCACAATCGCAAGGCTCGTCGCGCAACGGCTCGACGCTGCATCCCTCCTGCAGAAGAACGACAGCTGGTCGGCGTTCGACGCGCTCGGCGATCTCTTCAAGCCCGGCCCGACGGGCACCAACGTCAACGACTTCCGCGCCATCCTGGTGCAGTGAAACCCGCGCGGCGGGCCTTTACCTTGCCCGTCGCTCTCTGCCTCAGGCGAAATGACAGCTCACCGAACCGTAGGCGCCGAAATCGGCAACGATGGTGTCGCCGCTCCTGGCTTCGAGCGTGCGAACAAACGAGCCTGAGAGCACGATCTGGCCCGGTTCGATCGCATCGCCGCATTGGGCGAGGCGATTGGCAAGCCAGGCGATGCCGCGGGCCGGATGATTGAGCACGCCGGCTGCAAGCCCAGTCTCTTCGATCACGGCGTTGCGCGAGACGATCGCACCCATCCAGCGCATGTCGACGGCATCTGGACGCACGGCGCGGCCGCCGAGGACAAGGCCACCATTCGCGGCGTTGTCGGAAATGGCGTCGACGATCGTTCGCGCTTTTTTGGTCTTCGGGTCGGTTCTGAGGATGCGGGTGTCGAGGATTTCCAACGCCGGCATCACATAGTCTGTGGCGTTCAGCACCTGGACGAGGTTGACGCGCGGTCCCTTGAGGCCGGTCTTCATGATAAATGCGATCTCGGCTTCGACGCGTGGCTGGATGAAGCGGTTAGCCGGGATGCTCGTACCGTCGTCAAACAGCATGTTGTCGAAGAGCACGCCGGAATCCGGCGTGTCGATCCCGAGCGCCTGCTGCATGGCGTTGGAGGTGAGCCCGATCTTCCAGCCGATGATGCGGTGGCCGTCGTCGCGCTTGCGCCTGACCCAGGCGGCCTGGACCGCATAGGCGTCGTCGATCGTCATCTCGGGATGCTTGAGCGAGAGAAGCCCGATCTGTTTTCGATCGTGCTCGGCCTGATGCAGGCTTTCGGCGGCCTTGGCGATCTCGGTTGCATTGAGCATGGTGCCCCCCTCGACTTCAGCGTGTCGCAGGATACACCAAGGTTGAGGCGCGGGCACCGGGCGTCTTTGTCAGGTTTTAGACCGGCTGGCTCGCCAGTATCAGCCCGAGGCCGATCAGGACCGAGCCACAGGCGCGGGGGATCAGGCGGCCGGAACGACCAGCAAACCGTCCGAGCGTGAAGGAGGCGAGGACGACCGCCGCGACGTCGGCGACCGTAAGCGCAAGGTTGACGAGCAGGCCGAACAGGAGGAACTGCATCGAAGTCGGTACCGCGGCTGTGGGGTCGACGAATTGCGGGAGGAAGGTCACGAAGAACAGCGCTGTCTTCGGGTTGAGGATCTCCACCACAATGCTGTCGCGCAGCACGCCCGGCTTCAGCGTGTCGACATGCGCCGATTGGTTGCTTCCAAACAGCATGGTCGCGCCGAGCCAGACGAGATAGACGGCGCCGGCAAGCTTGATCGCCGTGTAGAGTACCGGAGCATGGTGAAGCAGCGCTGCCAGTCCAAGAGCGGCTGCGGCAATATGGACGTAACAGCCGATATGGATACCGAGTGCGGCAAGCAGACCGGCCTTGCGGCCGTGCGCCAGCGTCTGCGCCGTCATGTAGAGAATGGCGGGCCCCGGCATGAAGGCGAAGATCGCCGTTGCCAGCGCAAACGAAATCCAATGCTCCGCCGAAGGCATGGCAGTTCCTCCCGGTATCGCCGGTTATGTTCGAGCCAGCGTCAAAGTGTCGGCCACGCTGTGTGCGGCGCGACGCGGTGGGAGATCTACGCTCGGTTGCATCCGGGCGACATACGGCAGCTGCCGTATTTCGGTGCCATGGCAGCTTCGCCTATGCTGCGGTGGTTAACGGAACATGATCGCCGGGGAGGGGGAGGGAATGCGGCCGTCAACCGATCGGCAGTCCGATGCGCACGGCATAGGCGGCGATTTCTGCGGCGTTGTGCAGACTAAGCTTGCGCATCAGGTTTTCGCGATGTTTGCGCGCCGTCAACGGGCTGATCCCCAGGCGATCGGCGGTCTCGCGCGCCGTCAACCCCTGGGCCGCAAGCGACAGGATCTGCATTTCGCGCCGGGTCAAGGGGATCGGCGAGAGAACCGCATCGATTGCCGGCGGTGGCTGATGACTGTGGGGATCGTCGACCGCAAAGCGGATGGACTGGCTGAGATAGATTTCATGTCGCAGCATGGCATCGAATGCCGCGTTCAGTTCTGCCGGATCGCCGCTCTTCGTCAGGTAGCCGTTGGCGCCGGCGGCGATCGCGGCACGCACCGTCCTTGCTTCAATATTGGCCGTCAGCACCAGGATTTTCATCCGCGGCGCAATCGCCCTCAGTTCGCTGATGAACTGTACGCCAGCCACGCCCGGCATGCCGAGATCGAGCGTGACGAGATCTGGCGCCCCCCTACGCACGATGGTTGCCAACGCCTCGCCGTCGGGTGCTTCCGCAACCACCGATACGTGCTCCATGGTGGAAATAAGCAGCTTCAGGCCTTCGCGAACGATGGCGTGATCGTCGGCCACCACGACCGTCAGCAGTTTGCGCATGTAAGCAATCCTTCATCGAATTCGGCGTATGTCGCCAAATACCGCATCATGTCTGGAGAGGATCGGCAATGGAGACTCGCGAACACCTGCAACCTCTCCTGATAGACTTATTATTTCGTCAATCCTACGCGGTGCTTTTTGCCAATTTCGCAATTCCACTGCCGGTTGCCTATGTCTTGCGCGAATGGGTGCCGATCGACGCGCTGCTCCTCTGGATCGCCGCGCTCTATGTGCTGACGTCGGCGCGCCTCATCCTCGACTGGCGATACAGACGGCAAGCCCGGGAAGAGCGAAACCGGAAATGGCGGCTATGGGCCTGGCGGTTTACGCTGCTGTCCTGGATATCGAGCGCGCTCTGGGGGGCACTTGCGTGGTTCGCCTTCGTGCCGGGCGAGCCACAGACGCTCGCCTTTATCTGCATCGTCATCACCGGCATCGCCAGCGGCGCCGTGCCGTCGCTGTCGGCCTTTCCGCTTGCCTATGCGGGCTCCTTGCTGGCGATGCTGTTGCCCTTCGCGATCCGTTGCGTGATCGGTGAAGGCACGATCTACAACACCTATCTGCTCTTCACCCTCTGCCTCTTCTGCGTCAATCTCTACTACAGCCGCGTGACCCATCGCACACTTGCCGAGACGGTGCGGCTGCGGTTCGAGAACCTGTCGCTGATCGACCGATTGCAGGAAGAGCGCGACCGGGCGCAAACTGCCGATCGATCGAAGTCGCGTTTCCTCGCCGCTGCCAGCCATGACCTGCGCCAGCCGATCCACGCGCTCAGCCTGTTCATCTCGACACTTGGCGCTCTTGGCCGCAACGGCGACGTGCCGGGAAAAAATGCGCGCGAGCTTGCCGACCGCGCCCGTTCCGTCATCGCAAGTCTGGGCGGACTGCTCGACGCATTGCTCGATATCTCCAAGCTCGATGCAGGCATCGTCACCGTCGCGCGCGAGCCGCTATCCTTGCGGCGGTTGCTCGCCGATCTCAAGGCCGAGTTCTCCGGCATCGCCAAAGACCAGGATCTCGGCTGGCGCGTTGTCATGACGGATGTCTGGGTCGATACCGATCCGATGATGCTGAAGCGCGTTCTCGACAACCTGCTGTCCAACGCCTTTCGCTACACGCGCACCGGCACGGTCCTGATGGGCTGCAGGCGGCGCGGTGCTCAGGTGGAGGTGCAGGTCTGGGACACCGGCGTCGGCATCCCGGCGTCCGAGCAGGAGGAGATCTTCGAGGAGTTCGTACAGCTTCAAAACCCGGCGCGCGACCGGGCGCAGGGGCTGGGGCTCGGCCTTGCCATCGTCCAGCGCACTGCCGCTCTGCTCGGCCATCCGGTCCGGGTGGTCTCGATGGAAGGTCGCGGCTCGATGTTCTCCATCACTTTGCCGGTGGTCGCACCGCCGTCGCTGGCAAAGCCCGGACGCGCCCACCCGACCGCCGCGACCCAGCATGGGGGCATCGTCGTCATCGACGACGAAAGCGACGCGTTGGACGCCACGGCGCTGCTGCTCCGCACGCTCGGCTATGCGGTCTATGCCGGGCGTTCGGCCGCGGCGGCCCGAACGGAGCTTGAGAAGGCTGCGCGCCTGGGAGAGGCGCCGGTCGATCTCGTCATCACCGACTACCGTCTTGAGGCCGGCAAGACCGGGATCGACGCGATCCGGGAGATCAGGGCCTATCTTGGGTGGGAGGTGCCGGCGCTGATCCTTTCCGGGGATACCTCGCCGGCACGGCTGAAGGAAGTGACCGCAAGCGGTCACCGTCTTCTGCACAAGCCGCTCGATGCAGTTCGGCTCGAAGAGGAGATCGAAGCGCTTCTCGCCGAGCGGCCTGACGACGCGGCGCGCGAGGTCCGCACCGTCACTCGATGAAGACGCGCACGCTGGCGGCGCGCCCGACGGAATCGATCACCGTCAGCGTCGAATAGCCGGCGCCATCCGGTTGCCACTGGGTCACCCGCCGGCGGGTGAGTTCCGGCAGCGGCTTGCCGTTGGCAAGCCAGCGGAACGGTGCGCGTCCGCCCTGGAGCTTGAGTGTCAGCGGCGACAGCGCCTGATGGTCCGCGCCGAGCTCGACGCGCGCGCCCTCGGGCGGAAACACGATCTGCGGGGCCGGTTCGCGGGCCGAAGCGTTGACAAGGCCACTTGCCGTCAACGAGAAGCGGCGCTGGCTGATCGGCAGTTCGGCTTGAGAAATCCGGATCGCGCCGGCCGGCGCATCGAGCAGCGGCGTGATGCCGAAGCCGGACTTGGCGAAGCCTTCGAAGAGAATGGGAGCGGCGCTGCCATAGCCGGTCAGGCCGGGAACCGCACCGTTGTCGGGTCGTCCGACCCAGACCCCGAGCACATGGCGGCCATCGTAGCCGACCGACCAGGCATCGCGATAGCCATAGCTGGTGCCGGTCTTGTAGGCGATGCCGCGCTGGCGGCTGCCGGTGGGCGGCAAGACGCCAGCGAGCGCGTCGGAGACATTCCAGACGGCGACGGGTGAAAGCACCGGCTCCGCCTCGATCAGGCCGGCCTTGCCCTCGACGCCGTCGCCGAGCCGAAGCGGGAAGCCGCGATTGGCAAGCGCCGCATAGAGCTGCACGAGATCGCGCAACGAGAGCCCGACGCCGCCAAGGCCGATGGCAAGGCCGGGTGCCTCGCCGGCAGGAAGCGCCGGCTTCACCTCGCCACGGCGAAAGCGCATCATCAGCTCGGCCGGACCGACCGCGTCGAGCAGGCGGATTGCCGGTACGTTCAGAGACAGTTGCAGCGCCTCGCGCACGCTGACGTCACCCTGATAACTCATGTCGAAATTGCGCGGCCGGTAACCGAAGAAGTCAGCCGGACGATCTTCGATGATTGTCTCCTGGCTGACGATCCCTTCTTCGAAGGCAAGACCATAAATGAAGGGCTTAAGGGTGGAGCCTGGCGAACGCGTGATGCGGGTCATGTCGATCCAGCCGGAGCGGCTCGCATCGAAATAGTCGGCCGATCCGACCGAAGCGACGATCTCGCCGGTCTTGGCATCGGCCATCAGCATGGCGACCGACACCTTCGGTCCGAGCTTGGCAGCGCCTTCCTTGGCCACCGCCTCGAGGTTGCGTTGAACCGCAAGGCGCAAGCTCGTCTCATGCCGAACTGCCTGCGGGTCCTTGCGCAACGCGCGTTCGGCGAGATGGGCGGCATAGGCGGGAAGCTGCAGTCGGCGCGACGGGACGGAGGTGGCGATCGCGCGCTCCGCTTCGCCGTCTCCGATCACATCGGCAACGGCCAGTCGCGTCAGCACCCGTTCGCGGGCGGCGACGGCGGCGGCATGGTTGCGGTCCGGGCGGCGCTTTTCAGGCAATTGCGGCAGGGCGACGAGCAGAGCCGCCTCGCCGGCCGTCAGGCGTTTCGGCTCCTTGCCGAGCCAGGAGAGGCTTGCGGCGCGCACGCCCTCGATGTTGCCGCCATAGGGGGCGTGGGTGAGATAGAGATTGAGGATCTGGTCCTTGGATAACCGTCTCTCGATCTGGATCGCGCGGGCGATCTGCAGCAGCTTGGCGGTGATCGAGCGCTGCTGCCGTGGCTCGATCAGGCGGGCGACCTGCATGGAGAGCGTCGAGGCGCCCGAGACAATCCGGCCGTTGCTGACGAATTGCAAAGCAGCGCGGCCGAGCGCCAGAAGATCGACACCGGAATGCTCCTCGAAACGCTGGTCCTCGTAGGCGATCAGCATCTTCAGGAACTGCGGATCGACATCATCGACGGTCGTCTTCAACCGCCAGAGACCATCCGGCGTTGCGAAGGCGCGCAACAACTGTCCGTTGGCGTCGTCCACCTCGCGCGAGACGACATCCGCCTCGCCAAGCGGTGGCGGGAACGCCTCGTCGGCCTTCTCGATCGCAAAGCCCGTCAGCCCCGTCAGAAGCAGGCAGACGGGCAAGGCGATCAGCAGTTTGCGCCCAATCGACATGATCTTGCCTATTGCGCCGCCAGCACCTCCATCCGCCCGGTTGCCGTGCGGGCCGAAAGCTGCGGCCGGTACATGTCCTCGACGGTTGCAGCCGGATGATCGTAGGTGCCCGGCGTTACCGCACGCACGACATAGGCGAGCGTGACCTCGCGGCCGGATCCGATGCTGCGGTCGAGTGCTGCGACGAAGCGGTCGTTGCGGAACTCCGTGTGGGTCGCAGTGATTTCACCAAGCCACTCGAAATTGCTGAGCTGTGCGCTGTCGACAAGGCTCGGATTGTCGATCTGGAAACCGGCCGGCAGCAGGCCGGTAACCAGCACGCGCGACGGCCAGTCGTTGGCTTCCGTGACCTTCAGCACGACGACGTAGCGTTCGTTCTGCCGCGCCTCCATGACGTTCGCCTCGGCACCGTCGAGCGTATAGTAGGTGCGCTCGATGGTGAAGCCGTCACCGCCGGCCGAAAGCGGCTGGGCTGGGGCGGCCACCGTGGTGACCACGGCCGAGACCGGATCTGCGCCCTGGTTGCGGATCACCACCGGATGGGTGATGAGCGCGCCGCCCGTCATCTGAGCGGCATAGCTGCCGGTCTTCGATGCGCCGTTGACATCGAGCGACATGTCCTCGTCGCCATTCTGGATGGCGCGGGCGGCAAGCAGCATCCAGGCCTGTTCCTGGGTGCTGGTATAGGTCTTCTGTTCCCATTCGCGGGCGACCATTTTCGACAGCTCCGGAACGATCGGCGGGACCGGCCGGCTTTCGGCCGCGAGCGCCAGGACCGCCGCGCCGTCGCGCAGGGACGAGCCGTAGTCGGAGCGCGACAGGCTGACATTGACGAGACCCGTCGACATGTTCGCCGCGTTGGCAAACGTGTCCTGCGCCCCTTGCGCATCGCCATACAGCGAAAGCGCTGCGGCGATATGGGCCTTGGCGAGCGGCGTCGGGAAGTCGTTGATCAGCGTGTTGGCGTAATAGCGCAGGTCGTTGATCGCCGCCTTGCGATTGCGCGCAAGCACGTAGAGCGCATAGGCGATCTCGTTGCCGCGATCCTTGGCATTGGTGTCGTAGCTGACGCCGTTCTGCAGGTTTTCGAGCGCCTGAACCATCGCGGCCTCCGGCACGTCGTATTTCTGCTCGCGGGCCCGGGTCAGGAAGTCGGTGACATAGGCGTCGAGCCACAGGTCGCCGTAGCCCGGCCCCCAAAGGCCGAAGCTGCCCGACGATGACTGGTTGGAGAGGACGCGGTAGATCGCCTCCTGTACCCGCTTGGTCACGCCCTCGTCGTCGGCAAGGCCGGATTGCTTGGCGAGCTCGCTCAGGTAGAGCAGCGGCAGCGCGCGGCTGGTCGTCTGCTCCGTGCAGCCGTAGGGATAGCGGTCGAGCGTCATCAGCAGCGCCGGCATGTCGAAGGCGGCGGAGCGGGTGATGCTGAGGTTGACCGAGGCGCCCTGCAGGATGCTGTCAGCGAGCAACTGCCCGTCGACCGTCAGGCTGCTTCCCGGCGCGATCGACACCACCCGCCGCTCAGTCACCGGCAGGGTTGCCGGACGCACGAGTAGGTCGAGCGACTGCTCGAGCGAAAGGCCATTGGCGCCGGTCAGCGCCACTGTGACGACGCCGTTGCCGGGATACTGCCCGACCACCGGTAAGGTGATCGAGGAGCGGCCGCCCTGGTCCAGAGTGACCGTGCTGCCCGTGCCCGGTTGCTCGACGGTCGCCTGGCCGCTGGTCGTCACATGGATCTGGTAGTCGCCGGCCGGTGCGTCGGTGTTGGCGATATCGAGCCTCAGGTCCGACCGGTCTCCGGGTGCCAGGAACCGCGGCAGGCTGGCGGTGACGACAACCGGGTCGCGGATCACCACGTCGCGCGTGGCGTGGCCGACACCGGATTTCGTCCAGGCGACGGCCATCAGCCGCGCCGTGCCGTTGAACTGCGGAATGTCGAAGCTGACGGTTGCCTTGCCGTCGCCGTCGAGCTGAACCGGCCCCTCGAAGAAGGCGACCAGCTTTTCCGTGGGTGGGCTGCCCTGAAGTGCCACCTGGCCGCCGTCGCCGCCGGTGCGCAGTTTTCCGGTCGCGCCAAGCGAGCCGTCGATCAGGCGGCCGTAGAGGTCGCGGATTTCAAGGCCGAGTTGGCGCTGTCCGAAATACCAGGCTTCGGGGTTCGGCGGCTCGTAGCGGGTGAGGTTGAGGATGCCGACGTCGACGGCGGCGATCGTCACATAGGCTTCTTCATTGGCGCCGGCGCCGGCGACCTGAAGGCTGATATCGAGCGGCTGGCGCGGCTCCATCTTCTCGGGCGCTGCGAGCGTGACGGCAAGTGCGCGATCGCCCGGATCGACCGAGAGCCACTTGATGCCGATGGCGCGCATCGGCATGCGGCTTTCCTGGGCGTCGCCTGGCCGATAGAGCGTGGCCGTGACATAGGCCCCGGCGCCCCAGGCGTCGGTGACCGGCAGCTCGACTTCGCCGCCTTCAGCCGCAATTGATGCCGTCTGCGTCGTGATCAGGTTCTCGGTGCCGACGGTCACCAGCAGCTCGCCGGCAAAACGCGGCGAGACCTTGAGCTTGGCCGTGTCGCCGACCGCGTATTTCTCCTTATCAAGCGCGATTTCCAGACCGTCAGGGGTTTCCGTCGAGGTGGCGGCAACGTACCAGCCAGCGTCGAATTCGAGGCTCGAGGTCGGGCCATCGACTGCCGCGGTCTCGACCTCCAGGCGATACCGCCCCCAACCGACGGGCACGGAGATGTCGCCGCCGTCTTCCGTCAGGTCGACGCTGCCGTTGGCCACCTGCTTGGTGGTGACGACGGGTTCGTATTTCCAGGCGCTGCCGTCGCGGTACCAGTGATAGTTCCGCTCGACGCTGATCAGCTTCCATAGGACCCCGGGCATGGCGAGCTTGGCACCGGCCGGATCGACGGCGATGACGCGGAACTTGCCGACGGAGTTCTCGGCGAGTTCACCTTCGAATTCCGGCTTGATGCCGAGCATTGGGCCTTCGGCGCGCACCGGCAGTTTCAGCGAGCGCTCGACGGCGCGGCCGCCGGCTTCACGCATGCGGACGGTCACGGTGGCGTTAAGCAGCTGCGTGGTCGAGGGCACTTCGTCGATGAGGACGTCGAAGCTGGATTTGCCTTCTTCGTCGAGCGACGAAAGCTCTTCGAGGGGCAGGCGCGTGTCTTCACTCGCCTCTTCGTCGGCAAGGCCGAAGGAGTAGCCCTTGAAGGCGGCATTTTCGCGCGTCGGCTTGATCGTCACTTCGCCTTCAAGTTCGAGGCCAGCGGCCGGCGCGCCGTAGAGATAGCGCCCGTCGACCGCCACACTCGCCGTCTCGCCGACAGCGATTTCTTTGGCGTCGCTGGTGAGGTCGAATTCGGTGCGATCCGGCACGAAGTCATCGATCAGGAACTGTTTTTCGCCTATCGCAGGCGACTTCGGATCGGTGAAGATCTGCATCGTCCAGGTGCCGCGCATGGCGTTTGCCTGGGTGTCGAGGTCGAGTGTATGGCCTCCGAGCTTGCCGCCGGCGCTGGTCATGCGGCGATATTCGACACCATCCGGGCGGAGGAAGACGAAGGTGAGCGGCAGGTTTTCGATCGCCATGCCGTCGACGTCACGGGCAAGCGCTGCCGCATGCACGGTCTCGCCGGCGCGATAGATGCCGCGCTCGGTCCAGGCGAGAATGTCGATGGCGCCCGGAGCCGCGCGTCCAGTGACGCCGCGGTCGGAAAGGTCGAAGCCGGCGCGGCTCATGTCGAGGAAGACGTAATCGTCTTCGCCCTTCTTGGCCGTGATCACCGCAGGCGTCAGGCCGGCCGTGCCACGGATCAGGCCGGCGGTGAAGGTGACGCGGCCGTCGTCATCGCTCACGGCCGTGCCGAGGATCTCGTTGTTCTTGGCGACGAGCTGCAGTTCGACGCCTTCGATCGGCTCGGCTGTGGCAAGCGAACGCACGAAGACGTTCAACCCGTCGGTGCCGGCATAGGTGGAGAGGCCGATATCGGAAACGACGAACCACTGTGTCGCGCGCGCGTCCCATTCCTGGCTGACGCCGGTGGTCGGCGCGGCGGTGAGCACATAGACGCCGGGCTTGCGTTGGGGCAGCGCCTCGTCGACCGGGAAGCTGGTGACCACCTCCTTGTTGACGTCACGCTCGATATCGATCGAGCCCTGCCAGACGAGTTCGCCGATCTCATCCTCAATGCGCTGGGCGCTGTAGCCGTCGAGCTGCGTCAGAAACTGCGAGCTCTGCAGCACCTGGGCGATGCTGCGATCGCCAACGCGGTAGAGTTTGAGCTTGGCGCTGTCGGTGTTGACGGAGACGAGCGGGATGCCGCGGCGCGCGGTCGACGGCAGCACGAAGCTGTCGCCGGTGAAGCGCACCATCTGCGCACGGTCAGCGACATAGATGTCGAGGGTCACGGGCGCTTCGAGCACTTCGTCGACGGTGGAAGGCAGGCCAGTGCGAACGGTCAGCTTGTAGCGTTCACCATGCGAAAGGCCCTCGATGCAGATCTGGTCGCCCTTGGCCTCAAGCGCCTTTGGCGCAGCACCATTGACCGTGACGAAGGAGGCATAGTCGGCGCCGCTCTTTAGAAGCTGCTCGGAGAACTGCACGCAGGCGCGCGGCGTCGCAGCGTCGGAATCGATCGTATGTTCGACGACGCGGAAGCCCTTGCGCTGCTTGAGGTCGAGATAGGCCGCCTCGACCGATTTTGCCTTCACGAGTTCCAGGCTCGCCTTGTAGGCGTTCAAGGCGGCGCGGAAGTTTTCAGCGCCTTCGAGCGATTTCGCCATGACGGCGAGCGCATGCGCGCGGCTTTCGGTGGTGCGGGTGAGTTCATAGCCGTTGATCGCGGCGATGGCCGCCTGGATCGATACGCTTGAATTGTTGGTGATGCGGTTCGCGGTGCGCGCCGCCTCCAGCCAGAGTTCGCCATCATCCGGATTGATCGCCAGCGCGCCCTGGAAGGCCTTCAACGCATTCTCGATATTGCCCATGCCGGCCTGGCCGCGCGCCATGTCGATGAGCGTATTGACGCCCATGCCCTGCTGATCGTCGGCGAGCGCCAGATTGGCCTTGGTGTTGCGGGCGTCCTGCAGCAACTGATCCGACAGGAAATTCAGGCGCGGCGGTGCGCCGATATCGGCCTGTGTGGCCTGCGGCTGCACGACCTTGCCGGCAATCGCGCCGGGGAAGGTGTTGAGCTGGTTATAATCGGACTTGAGGAAGCACCACTTCACCTTGGGATTGTAGGTGAAGGCGCGGCAGGACTGGTCCGCGATGCATGTCTGCTGGCATTCGTCGAGCGAGACGTTCTGTTCGGTCCTGAGGTCGAAACCGAAATAGTCGCCGTCCTTGGTGATCTCGATCTGCCGTCCACTCTCCTGGGCAACGGCGGGGACGCCGGCGGTCACAAGCGACAGGAAAAGGGTGGAAAGGCCGAAAAACGCGCGCACAGACATCAAGTCCTCCCAACGCTGCCGGTCTCGATAGGGGCTTCACTTTTCAGGCTTCCGCCCCGCTTGTCAACCGAAGAGCAGTCGACGTACGGCGCAATTTCAGCGGGAGCACTGCTGTGAAGGATCGAGCATCGATCCGGAATGAAACACGATAAAACGATATGTAAATCAAACTATTATGACGGTCGGCCAAAGCCGCGGGAAAACCGCGCCGCTAGCCTCGTTGGTCTCTGAGGAAGACGGTCAGCGAGCGACCGGCGTCGAGGATATGATCACGCGTCAAGGCGCTGGCTCGCTCCGCGTCGCGCGCAATGCAGGCATCGAGGATCGCCTTGTGTTCGCGCCGCGCGCGCGCAACGCCCGAGGTCAGCGTCAGCTGCGCCCGCAAGTAACGGTCGATGCGATCGAGCGAGGCCCGGACAATCTGCAGGTAATAGGGGCGACGGGCCGCCTCGTAGAGGCTGTAGTGGAAATTGCGGTTGATTTCGCCCCAACGGTCGGAATTTTCCTCCCGCTCGAACTCCTCGCAATGCTGGCGTGCAAGGTCGAGTGTGCGGCGGTCGAGATTGGGTATCGCAAGCCGAATGACCTCCGCCTCGATGAGCGCGCGGAACTCGAAGATCTCCTCGATTTCCTCGATCGAGAGGCCGGCGACGACGGCGCCCTTGTAGCGCTCCGTGGTGATCAGCCCATGCTGCTCTAGCCGCGAGAGCGCCTCGCGTACCGGAATGCGGCTGGTGTTGAACATTTGGGCGATGTGGTCCTGGCGCAGGTTCTCGCCCTCGGCGAGGTCACCTTCGATGATCGCCTTGCGCAGGGCCTCATAGACGATATCGGCCGCTGAAGCGGCTTGCCTGACATCGACGGCGTCGAGTTTCATCCTGTTCAAACCCTGCTGGCCAAACCTTGCGGCCTGGCGAATTTGGAAGCGTTTTCGCGCGCTTGGCCAATGGTCATAGGTCCAATTCAGGCGCCGGGCAACATACGCGTTCGGTTCTCGCAGCAAATTCGAATATTTCAGATTGTATATTGGATCCAATTTTTCTATGACTGTTTTCGCCGGGCGGGCGCGGACGCGCTATCATCTCCGGCGAAGAGCGGAGCGTAGCCAGTGCGAAAGCATGGTGCGCCCGGGTGGCGCCCGTCCACCAGCACGGAAGGAGAAAGGGCATGCGCAGCAACAAGGTCGTTCACATCGTTTCCTGCCACGCGGAGGGGGAAGTCGGCGACGTCATCGTCGGCGGCGTCGCGCCGCCGCCCGGAAACACGCTCTGGGAACAGCGCCGCTTCATTGCCGAAGATCAGACGCTGCGCAATTTCGTGCTCAACGAGCCGCGCGGCGGCGTCTTCCGCCACATCAACCTGCTTGTGCCGCCGAAGGACCCGCGCGCGACGATGGGCTTCATCATCATGGAGCCCGAGGACACGCCGCCGATGTCCGGTTCCAACTCGATCTGCGTTTCGACCGTCCTGCTCGACAGCGGCATCGTGCCGATGCAGGAGCCGGAAACGCGCATGGTGCTGGAAGCGCCGGGCGGGCTGGTCAACGTCGTCGCCCAATGCCGCAACGGCAAGGCCGAACGCATCACCGTCACCAACGTTCCGTCCTTCGCCGACAAGCTCGACGCCAAGCTGGAAGTCGAGGGCCTGGGCACGCTGACGGTCGACACGGCCTATGGCGGCGACAGCTTCGTCATCACCGACGCGCGAGCGCTCGGGTTTTCCGTGACGCCAGACGAGGCCCGCGAACTTGCGGAAACCGGCATCAAGATCACCCGCGCGGCCAACGAGCAGCTCGGTTTTACTCATCCGGAAAACCCGGAATGGAACCACATCTCCTTCTGCCAGCTGACGCTGCCGGTCGAGGAGGAAGACGGCGTCCTGCATGGCCGAAACACCGTCGTCATCCAGCCGGCCAAGCTCGATCGTTCGCCGACCGGAACCGGTTGCTCTGCGCGCATGGCGGTGCTGCATGCCCGCGGCGTGATGAAGGTGGGCCAGCGTTTCGACGGCCACTCGATCATCGATTCGACGTTCAATTGCCGCATCGCCGGCGAAACCACGGTTGGCGGCCGCCCGGCCATCGTGCCGGAAATCTCCGGTCGCGCCTGGATCACCGGCACCCATCAGGTGATGCTCGATCCGGCCGATCCGTGGCCGGCCGGCTACCGCCTTGCCGACACCTGGCCGCGCAAGCAGTAAGGCCTGACCTTACGGGCCGCCTTGTGCGGCCCGTACCTTTCGGCCCTGTCCTTTGGATAGTTCCGGCGGTTCAGTCTTCCTTGATGATCCGGGTGGTGCCGACCCAGAGTTCGCGGGCTGGTCCCGTGCCGACATTGCGGGCGCGGTGGGGCAGCGAGGCGGGGAAGTGCAGCGTGTCGCCAGCCTTTAAGAGATAGTCCTTGCCGTCGATCTGGTAGAGCATCTCGCCCTCGATCAGGTAGAGGAAATCCTCGCCCTCGTGGCTGGTCAGTTCCGACGCGTAACCGGGCGGCATATGGGTGATACAGCCATTGAGGGCAGCGCCCGGAAAGCCGCGCTCGATCAGTTCGTAGACGCGTTCTTTCGTTTCGACATTGTAGCCGGGGCGTTCGCCGGCATGCGAGACCATCGAATGCGAATGCTGCGGCGGCTGCGACAGGAAGGTATCGACGCTGGTGCCGAGCGCGTTGGCGACGTTGTAGAGCGAGATCAGCGACGGGGTGGAAATGCCGCGCTCGATCTGGCTGATGAAGCCCTCCGTCAGCCCGGCCTCGCGCGCCACGTCCTTCATGGTCTTGCCGATTTCCTTGCGGCGGGCTCTGAGCATTTGCCCGAGCGAGGCGGGTGTCGAGGCTTCGGGGAGGGAGGCGCCTTCATGGGCTTCGGGCGCCTCTTCTATCTTCAGGGGCATGACTTTCTTTCCGCTTGACTCACGTCTATCGATGTACTTTAGTCCAGCTAAAGTTGGTTCGGCAAGCCGATCAGATCGCGTGCCGGCCTTCTTGAAAAGGGGAACTACAAGAACGTCTTCGCGGCAATCCGTCGGCGGCAAAAAACACTAAGAAAAATTGGATCCAATATCCAATAGGCGTGTTTGGCGCACGATCGATGACGGCTGCGGTCAAAAGGAGGAGTGAGATGAAACGTATATTGCCTATTCTGCTCGGCACGACGCTGGGTCTGCTTGCGGCCACCTCGGCCTTTGCGATCGAGCGCGGCGGCGCAATGACCTTCGCGCGCTACGACGACTCGACCGTCATCGATCCCGTTTATGCCGACCGCAATCCCGATCTCTGGATGGTCAACGGTCTCTACGAGACGCTGCTGCGCAACGGTCCTGACGGTGCGATCGTGCCGGGTCTCGCCGAGGCTCACGAGGTTTCGGCCGACGGCAAGACCATCACCCTTACTCTCAGAGACGGGCTCAAGTTCTCCGACGGCTCGGACCTGACCGGCGCGGACGTTGTCTTCTCGCTCGACCGGGCGCGCAATGCCGAACTCGGCCCCTGGGCTGGGCTGCTCGGCGCGGTCGACAAGGTCACGACCGATGGCAACAAGATCACCGTGTCGCTGAAGAACCCCGACCCGACGATCATCTCGATCCTCGCAACCTTCAACACCGGCATCATGCCGAAGGCGGCCTTCGAAAAGGCGGCAGGTGCCACCGACCAGGAAAAGGCGCGGGCCTTCTTCTCGGCCGGTCCGGTCACATCGGGCCCCTTCGTGATGAAGAGCCACGTGCAGGGCTCGAGCATGAGCTTCGAGCGCAACCCGAACTACTGGCGCCAGGGCGAAGACGGCAAGCCGCTGCCGTATCTCGACCGGGTGGAATTCCTCGTCATTCCCGACGATGCGACCCGCATCCTCAAGCTGCAGGCCGGCGAGGTCGATGCCGCCGAATTCATTCCGTTTGCCCGCGTCGGCGAACTCGGTGCCGATCCGAACCTGAAGATGGAACTCTTCCCCTCGACCCGCATCGTCTATGCGCCGATCAATACGCGTGAGGCGAAGAAGGACGGAGCGAAGAACCCGCTTGCCGACGTCAAGGTTCGCCAGGCGCTGAACTATGCGACCGACAAGAGCGTGCTGATCAAGCTTGTGACCTTCGATACCGGCAAGCCGATGACCTCGCTGATGTCTGCGGCGACGCAGCTTCATTATGGCCCCGAGCCGCTCTATCCCTATGATCCGGAAAAGGCCAAGCAGCTGCTATCCGAAGCCGGTCTCAGCGGCGGCTTCGAGGTGAAGCTTACCACGCTTGCAGGCAGCGCCGACGATGCGACGCTGTTTACAGCACTTCAGCAGATGTGGGCGCCGCTCGGCGTCAACCTCAAGGTCGAGCAGGTCGATAACCCGACGCGCGGCGAGAAGAACCGGTCCGGCGACTTCGATATCCATACCTACGGTTGGGCGAACGACGTCAACGATCCGGCGCAGGTGACCGGCTGGCTCGGCTACTACAAGCAGCGCCAGGCCGTCGGTACCGGCTGGAACAACCAGGAATTCAACACGCTGTTCGAGGCCTCCAACGTCGAGACCGATCCGGCCAAGCGCAACGACGAATACAAGCGCATGCAGGAGATCTACGCGACCGAAGCGCCGCTGCTCTTCCTGTTCGAAACGCCCTTTGCCGTCGCCGTCTCGAAGTCGATCGAAGGCTACGTCCAGACGCCGCTCGGCGCGAACGACTTCTCTGAAGCCTGGCGCGCCGACTGATCGCGGAACGATCCGAGAGAGCCGGGCGGCAAGCCGCCCGGTTTTCCGTTGAAGGTTGGAACCATGCCCTCACTTTCCTATCTCGTGGCACGGCTGCTGCAGATTATCCCGACGTTCCTGTTGGTAATGATCTTCATCTTCCCGCTCGTGCGCATGCTGCCGGGTGATCCGGCGATCGCCATGGCCGAGGCCAAGGCGACCGACGCCCAGCTCGAACAGATCCGGCACAATCTCGGTCTCGACCAGCCGCTGCCGGTGCAGTTCCTCGTCTTCGTCAAGAACACGCTGACCGGCGATCTCGGCCGCTCGATCATGCTGAAGGCGCCGGTGACCGAGGTCATTCTGAGCCGTTTGCCGACGACGATATTCCTGGCGCTCTATTCGGTCGTGCTCGCGGTCTTGCTTGCCGGTCCGCTCGCCTTTCTCGCGGCATCGCGCGTCAACAGTCCGGTCGATGTCGCCATCCGTGGCGTCTTCCAGGTTGGCCTGTCCATGCCGGTCTTCTATATCGGGCTTTTGCTTTTGACGGTGCTTGCGGCGCAGCTGCGCTGGTTTCCGGTCGGCGGCTACGGCAAGACCTTTCTTGCAAACCTCTACCACCTGATCCTGCCCGCACTCAGCGTCGCGCTCTATACCTCGGCGATCATCCTGCGCAATCTCCGGGCCTCTCTGATCGAGGTGCTCGACGCGGAATACGTGCAATTCGCCCGTGCCAAGGGCCTGTCGCCGCGCATCATCATGACCCGCCACGTGCTGCGCAATGCGCTGGTTTCGACGGTGACGCTGCTCGGCCTTTCGATCGGCAACCTGATGAGCGGTACCTTGGTGACCGAGACGGTCTTTGCCATTCCCGGCGTCGGCCGGCTGATGCTGGAGGCGATCTTTGCCCGTGACTATCCGCTGATCCAGGGCCTGACGCTCACCTTCGCCGTGCTCGTCTCCGTCGTCTTCCTTTTGACGGATGTCGTGCAATCCTGGCTCGATCCGAGGCTTCGCCAATCATGACGGTCCTGACCCAAACCCATCCGCGGACGCGGGGACGGCTGGCCGCCTTTCTGGCACGCGCCTTCGCCCGCCCGTCCTTCGTGATCGGCATCGCCATTCTCGGCCTGTCGCTGGCCTTTGCGCTGTTTCCTCAGCTCTTTGCGCCCTATGATCCGCTCGCCTTCGATCTTCAGGCGATCCAGCAGGGACCAAGCCTTGCGCATCCCTTCGGCACCGACAATTTCGGCCGCGATGTGCTTTCGCGCGTCATCTGGGCCTATCGGGTCGATATGCAGATGGCCTTCTTCGCGACCATCTTTGCGCTTCTGATTGGACTGACCGTCGGCGCGTTCGTCGGTTATTACGGCGGTATCGCCGACGTGATCTTCGGCCGTTGCGTCGACGCGATCATCACCTTTCCGTTCCTGGTGCTGGTGATCGCGATCGTCGCGGTGCTCGGCCCCGGTCTCGTCAACATGTATGTGGCGATCACGGCGGTGAATTGGGTCTACTACGCCCGGCTGACGCGCGCCGAAATCATGGCGCAGAAGGCCAACGACTATGCCGCCGCCGGCCGCGTGCTCGGTTATTCCGATCGCCGCATCATCTTCCGCCACCTGCTGCCGAACGCGATCTCGCCGATCCTCGTCTACTGGATGACCGACATGGCGCTCGCGATCCTGCTCGGCTCCTCGCTCGGCTATCTCGGCCTCGGCGCCCAGCCGCCGGCCGCCGAATGGGGTGTCCTGATCGCCGAGGGCCGCAACTTCCTGATGACGGCCTGGTGGATGAGCCTGATGCCGGGCATAGCCATCGTCCTGACGGGGCTCGGCTTCAGCCTCGTCGGCGACGCGCTTGCCGATCTGCTTCGACCGAAGGGACGCTGAGATGGGAACGACAGAAAAACCCCTCGTGCTCGACGTCAGGCACCTTCGTACCGAGTTCGGCCCGCGCGAGCGGCCGCTGGTGGCGGTGGACGATGTGTCGTTCCAGGTGGGGCAGGGGGAAATCCTTGGGCTCGTCGGTGAATCCGGCTCGGGCAAGAGCATCACGCTGCGCTCGATCCTCGGCATTATCCGGCCACGCGGGCGTGTCTCGGGTGAAATCCTCTGGAACGGCCGCGACCTCGTTCCGCTCGACGAGACGCGTCTCCGGCGCATCCGGGGCCGCGAGATCGCGATGATCTTTCAGGAGCCGATGTCGTCGCTCAATCCGCTGCTGACCGTTGGCCTGCAGATCTCGGAAAACCTCGTGGCGCACACGGATCTCGATGCGAGGGCGCGCAAGGCGCGCGCGATCGAACTGCTCGATCTCGTCGGCATTCCCGGTGCGCGCAATCGTCTCGACGATTTCCCGCACGAGTTCTCCGGCGGCATGCGCCAGCGGGTGATGATCGCGATTGCGCTCGCCTCCAACCCAAAGCTGCTGCTTGCAGACGAGCCGACGACGGCGCTCGACGTCACCATTCAGGACCAGATCCTCAGGCTGATCCAGTCGCTGAGCCGCGATCTCGGCATGGCGGTAATCCTCGTCACCCATGACATGGGCGTCGTTGCCGAAACCTGCGATCGCGTCGCCGTCATGTATGGCGGCAGGCTTTGCGAAGTCGGTACGACGACGGATGTGATCGCCGATGCGCGCCATCCCTATTCCCTGGGCTTGCTGCGTTCTATCCCGCGCGACGTCGCGCCGCGAACGCCGCTCTATTCGATCCCCGGTGCGCCGCCGGCGCTAAACGCGCTGCCGCCCGGCTGCGCCTTTAGCGCCCGCTGTCCGGTCGCTGGGCGCGAATGTCCCGATCGTCGCCCGTCGCTCGAAGCGATCGGCTCGTCGCGGCTCGTTGCCTGCCATCATCTTGAGGATGCCCAAGCGCATTTCGGACCGCGGGAGGCGGCGCAATGACTATGCCCATGTCAACCAGCGCCACTCCCTTGCTCTCGCTCCGCGCGCTGTCGATCCAGTTCGAGAAGCGACGGTCCCTTTCCGACACGCTCGCCCGGCGTCCGCAGCAGGTCGTCTCGGCGGTCAACGGCATCGATCTCGATGTGATGCCCGGCGAGACGCTCGGAATCGTCGGCGAGTCCGGCTGCGGCAAGTCGACACTCGCGCGCCTGATCGCCGGCCTGCACCGGCCGACATCAGGCGATATCCTGTTTGAGGGCGAGAGTGTCGTCGGCCTCAAGGGGGCACGGCGGCGCGCTTATAACCGGCGCGTCCAGATGATGTTCCAGGACCCCTACACCTCGCTCAATCCGCGCATGACCGTGCACGATACGCTGCGAGAGGCGATCACGGTGCACCGCATGCGCGAGGGTGTGGCGATTGACCGAAGGGTGGACGAACTGCTGGACCTGGTGCGGCTGCCCGAAGGCGCCGCGGACAAGTTCCCGCATGAATTCTCCGGCGGCCAGCGCCAGCGCATCGGCATTGCGCGGGCGCTGTCGCTGGAGCCGACCTGTCTCGTCGCGGACGAATTGGTCTCGGCGCTCGACGTTTCGGTCCAGGCGCAGGTCGTCAATCTCCTGATTGAGCTTCAGGACGAGCTCGGCCTGACGGTGCTGTTCGTTGCTCACGACCTTCGCCTCGTGCGCCATGTCTCGCATCGCGTCGCCGTCATCTATCTCGGCGCCATTGTCGAGATCGGCCCGTCGGAGGCGCTGTTTTCGAAGCCGATGCATCCCTATTCCAAGGGGCTGCTTGCGGCCGCACCGTCGCTCGATCCAGGCGCCAGGGGGCGCGCGCCGGCGCTGTCGGGCGAGCTGCCGAGCCCGCTCGCCATCCCGCCCGGCTGCCCCTTTCACGTGCGTTGCCCGCACGCGACCGAGCTTTGCCGCCGCGAAAAGCCGGCGCTGCGTCCGGTCGGATCCGGCATGACCGCCTGCCATTTCGCCGAGACGATCGGCGACGCCTGAAACTCACTCGATAGGAAAGACATCATGGATACGAGAGCAAGGCCGGACATCTCTGGCCGCATCGGCGCGCTACGCCGCAAGCTTGCGGAAACCGGGCTCGACGGCTACGTCGTGCCGCGCTTCGACGAACATCAGGGCGAGTATTGCGCGCCGCATGACCATCGCCTGGCCTTCGTCTCCGGTTTTACCGGTTCGGCCGGCGTGGCGATCGTCATGCGCGACCGTGCGGCGATCTTCGTCGATGGCCGCTACCAGGTGCAGGTGCGAGACGAAGTGGATCTCGGCACCTTCGCGATCGAGCACTTCTATGACGCGCCGCTCAAGGATTGGCTGAAGAACAATCTGCGCAAGGGCGAACGTGTCGGCTTCAACGCCATGCTTTTGCCGTCCACCTGGGACGCGGACTGCATTCGCTCGGTCGAGTTGGCCGGCGGCGTCTGGATACCTGTCGATGGGGACCTTGTCGATGCGGTCTGGACCGACCAGCCGGAAAAGCCGCTCGGCAAGATCACCGCCTTCCCGGTCGCCAATGCCGGCGAGAGCGTTGCCGAGAAGAAGCGCCGCATCGCCGCCCTTCTGGCGGAGCAGGGGGCCGACCTCCTGATCGAGGCGCAGCCGGACAATATCGCCTGGTTCCTCAACGTCCGTGGCCGCGACGTCGCCTTCAACCCAATGCCGCAATCCTTCCTGATCTTCGACCGCGCCGGGCAGACGGAATGGCTGGTCGATCATCGCAAGCTCCCGAACGATCTCTCGGACTTCGAGCTTGAGGATGTTGCGATTGCCGAGCCTGGGCAGCTGCTTGACCGTGTCAAGGTGATGGCGGCGGGGCGCACCGCCTTGATCGATCCCGGCTTCGCCCCGTCGGCCACGGCCCACGCTACGCGCGCTGCGGGCGGCACCGTGCAGCTTGCGAAAAGCCCGATCACGCTCGCCAAGATGCACAAGAACGCGACCGAGCTTGCGGGCTTCCGGGATTGTCACCGTCTGGACGGCGCCGCCTGGGTTCGCTTCTTTGCCTGGCTCGAGCGGCACGCCGCCGAACGGGAGGCGAGCGGCAAACCGGTGACAGAACTGGAAGCCGAAGAGCGCATCCTCGCCTACCGCCAGATGGCCGAAACCTTCGTCGAGCCGAGCTTCCGATCGATTTCGGCGGCCGGCGGCCACGCGGCGATGTGCCATTATGCAGCGACTGAGACGAGCAACGGGCTGATCCGCAAGGACGGTGTCTACCTGCTCGATTCCGGCGGGCAGTATCTGACTGGCACCACCGACGCCACGCGCACGACGGCGACCGGTCCGGTCAGCGACGAGATCCGCCGCGCCTACACGGCTGTCCTCAAGGGGCTGATTTCCATGGCGTCGCTGAAATTCCCGAGGGGAAGCTTCGGCCATCAGCTCGACGCCTTTGCCCGCCGCCCGCTCTGGGATCTCGGCCTCGACTATGACCACGGCACCGGCCATGGCGTCGGTCACTTTCTCTCGGTCCACGAACAGCCGCAACGTTTCGATCGGCGCGTCAACGAGATCGAGCTGAAGCCGGGCATGGTGACGACGATCGAGCCGGGCTACTACAAGGCCGGCGCCTACGGTATCCGCATCGAGAACCAGGTGGAGGTGGTGGACGACGGCGACGGGTTCCTGAGCTTCCGCAGCCTGACGCTGGTGCCGATCGACCTGCGGCTCGCCGATCTCGGTCTGCTGACGACGGCAGAGCGGTCGTGGATCGACGCCTATCATCGTCGGGTCGCGCAGGACCTCGACGGCTTGCTTGAGCCGGAGACGGTGGGCTGGCTTGCCGAGCGGACCGCGCCGATCGGCGTGTGATTGCGTCTTGTCCGCTTCTTTGCGCGGATTGGCATGACGTCAGTGGAGCGGCGGGCCGGTTGGCCCGCCGTTGTCATTTCTTGGCGATCGGCCGCCTGGCAGCGTTCTCGGCGGCGGTCGCTTTCAATCGTGGTCGCTTTCAATCAATGTGACTCCTCTTGCTTGGAGAAGAGTGTTTGTGATATTTTTCACAAAACCTGTTCGCGCCGCCTACGGCGGCAGAACACGTCGGACACGGAAGAAATCATGGTCAGCCGCAAGACAGCCCGCATCATCCAGCTCGCCGATGCCCTTTCAGGACGGAGAGTCCTGCACTTGCGCGACGCCGCAGCCCTGCTTGGCGTCTCGGAAATGACGATCCGGCGCGACGTTGCCGACAATCCCGGCCAGTTCGCCTTTCTCGGCGGACATATCGTCCCGGCGTCTGAGATCGAAGGCGACGCGCCCTATGAGCTGGCACGTGAGGCCGATAGCCACGCGGCCGCCAAGCGCGAGGCCTGCGTCCACGCGGCGCGCCACATCCGCCCGGACGAGACGATCTTCATCGATTGCGGCACCACGCTCGAATATCTCGTCGACCTCATTCCCGAGAATTATTCAATAACGGCAGTATGTTACTCCCTGAATGTGGCGGAGAAGCTGACCCATAAGCCGAATGTCCGGATTGTCATGCTTGGTGGCGTCTACCACCCCTCGTCTGCGTCCTTCTCCGGCAATTCCGGTCTGGAGACGCTCGATTCGCTCGGCATCAACGTCGCCTTCCTTTCGGCCGCCGGCGTCGACCCGGCGCGTGGCGCGACCTGCGTCCATTTCCACGAAGTTTCGGTGAAGCAGAAGGTCATCTCGCTGGCGCGCGAGAGCCATCTGGTCGTCGACCTCAGCAAGATCGGCAAGCTGAAGCCAGCTTTTTTCGCGCCAATCGGCGTTTTTCGCTCTATCATCACCGAAGAGGGTGAAACGCAGCTGCCGGGCCTGTGACGGCGGCATCCGCAAAAATATTACGAAATCGTCAAAACGGCAGTGTCTCGCTTGACACTCTCTGTTCTTGATGGAATAGTCACAAAAATTCGATAGAAAAATAACAAAAATGAGTTCTCGGCGGCTGTGCTCGAGTGCGGCTGGTCGTGACAGGGAGTTCAAGGAGCCATCGCTTGGAAGACCTTGCTGTGAAAACTGGCGCGCCGAAGGCCACGCATTCGCCGGCGGCGGGCCACAACTGGCCGCGCAATAACGGCATCGATCTGGATCTTGGCTGGGTGCTGGATCAGCGCGTCAACCTGTCGGCCGCCGAGCGTCGCGTTGCGACGCTGCCCGGTCGCCGCACGGTGAAGAAGGACGCGCAGGCCGCCTGGCTCCTGAAAGCCGTCACCTGCATCGACCTCACGACGCTCAATGGCGACGATACGACGGAGCGGGTCAAGCGCCTCTGCGCCAAGGCGCGCCAGCCGGTGCGCCAGGATCTGCTCGATGCGCTCGGCATGGGCGGTCGCGGCATCACGACGGGCGCTGTCTGCGTCTATCATCGTTTCGTCTCGACCGCCGTCGAGGCGCTGGAAGGGTCCGGTATCCCCGTTGCTGCCGTCTCCACCGGCTTCCCGGCCGGCCTTATCCCGCATGACGTCAAGTTGCGCGAGATCGAGGCTTCCGTTGCCGACGGCGCCAAGGAAATCGATATCGTCATCACCCGCGAGCACGTGCTGACCGGCAACTGGCAGGCGCTCTATGACGAGATGCGCGACTTCCGCGCCGCCTGCGGTGACGCGCATGTGAAGGCTATTCTTGCGACCGGCGACCTGAAGACGCTGCGCAACGTTGCGCGTGCTTCGCTCGTCTGCATGATGGCCGGCGCCGATTTCATCAAGACTTCGACCGGCAAGGAAGGCGTCAATGCCACGCTGCTGGTAACGCTCATCATGCTGCGCATGATCCGCGCCTATCAGGAGCAGACCGGCCTCAAGGTTGGCTACAAGCCGGCCGGCGGCATTTCTGCCGCCAAGGACATCCTGAACTACCAGTTCCTGATGAAGGACGAGCTTGGCCGCGAATGGCTCGAGCCGGATCTCTTCCGCATCGGCGCATCGAGCCTGCTTGCCGATATCGAACGTCAGCTCGAACATCACGTTACCGGCGCCTACTCGGCCCTCAACCGTCACCCGATTGGATGATCCCGATGACTGTCGCAAGGTATTTTGACGAAATGTCCTATGGTCCAGCACCCGAGGCCGACACCGAAGCCCGTCAGTGGCTGGCACGCCACAAGGGCGAGTTCGGCCACTTCATCAATGGCGCCTTCGTCGCTTCCGCATCCGGCAAGACCTTCGAGACCAACGAGCCGGCAACCGGCAAGCTGCTCGCCAAGATCGCGCTCGGCGGTGCCAAGGATGTCGACGACGCGGTTGCCGCTGCCCGCAAGGCGCAAGGCCCCTGGGCGAAGCTGCCAGGCCATGCCCGCGCCCGCCATCTCTATGCACTCGCCCGCATGATCCAGCGCCATGCGCGCCTGATCGCGGTGGTCGAGGCGATCGACAACGGTAAGCCGATCCGCGAGACCCGCGACATCGACGTGCCGCTTGCGGCCCGCCATTTCTATCACCACGCCGGCTGGGCGCAGCTGCAGGAAACCGAGTTTGCCGATCAGGTGCCCGTCGGCGTCGTCGGCCAGGTCATCCCGTGGAACTTTCCGTTCTTGATGCTCGCTTGGAAGGTTGCGCCGGCGCTGGCGCTCGGTAACACCGTGATCCTGAAACCGGCGGAATTCACGCCGCTGACGGCGCTGCTCTTTGCCGAGCTTGCCGCTGCTGCTGGTCTTCCGGCTGGCGTGCTCAATGTCGTCACCGGCGAAGGTGAAACCGGCGCACTGATCGTCGAGCACTCGGACATCGACAAGATCGCCTTTACCGGCTCGACGGAGGTCGGCCGCCTCATCCGCGAGCGCACTGCCGGAACCGGCAAGTCGCTGACGCTCGAGCTTGGCGGCAAGTCGCCCTTCATCGTCTTCGACGACGCTGATATCGACGGTGCCGTCGAAGGCGTGGTCGATGCCATCTGGTTCAACCAGGGCCAGGTCTGCTGCGCCGGCTCGCGCATCCTCGTGCAGGAAGGCGCAGCCCCGCTCTTCTACGAGCGGCTGAAGCGCCGCATGCAGACGCTGCGCGTCGGCTATCCGCTCGACAAGGCCATCGATATGGCGGCGATCGTCGCCCCGGTGCAGCTCCAGCGGATCGAAGCCCTCGTCGCCAAGGGCGTCGCCGAAGGCGCTGCCTTGCATCAGCCTGCCATTGATTTGCCCAAGGGCGGCAGCTTCTATCCACCGACGCTTTTGACCGGCGTACAGCCGACCTCGATCGTTGCGACCGAAGAGATCTTCGGCCCCGTCGCCGTCTCCATGACTTTCCGCACCCCGGAAGAGGCTATCCAGCTTGCCAACCACACGCGCTACGGCCTTGCCGCCAGCGTCTGGAGCGAGACGATTGGCCTAGCTCTGCATGTCGCGGCCAAGCTCGCCGCCGGCGTCGTCTGGGTCAATGCGACCAACCTCTTCGATGCTTCTGCCGGTTTCGGCGGCAAGCGCGAATCCGGCTTTGGCCGCGAGGGCGGTCGTGAGGGCTGCTACGAATACCTGAAGCCGAAGGCATGGCTCGGTCGCAAGCTGCGTCCCGCCGTCGCCGAGCCGGTGCTGAAGCCCGTCGCCGGCGATTTCGCCATGCCTGACGTCGATCGTACCGCCAAGCTTTTCATCGGCGGCAAGCAGGCGCGGCCGGATGGCAACTATAACCGCAACGTGCTTTCGCCGAAGGGCAAGGTGCTTGGCGAGGTCGGCGAGGGCAACCGCAAGGACATCCGTAACGCGGTCGTCGCAGCGCAAGCCGCATCCGCCTGGTCCTCGGCAACGACGCACAACCGCGCGCAGATCCTCTATTACATCGCTGAAAACCTGAGCGGCCGTGCCGGCGAATTCGCAGATCGCATTGCCGACATGACCGGTGCGTCCTCAGCGAACGCCAAGGCAGAGGTCGAAGCCTCGATCGCGCGGCTCTTCACCTACGGTGCCTGGGCCGACAAGTACGAGGGCGCCATCCACCAGCCGCCGCTTCGCGGCGTCGCACTTGCGATACCCGAGGCGATCGGCGTCGTCGGCGTCGTTTGCCCGCCGGAAGCCCCACTTCTCGGCATGATCAGTCTCGTCGCGCCGCTGATCGCCACCGGCAACCGCGTCGTCGTCGTGCCGAGCGAACAGCATCCGCTGGCAGCAACCGATTTCTATACGGTTCTGGAAACATCCGACGTTCCCGCCGGTGTCGTCAACATCGTCACCGGGTCGACGATCGAACTGGCCAAGACGCTCGCAAGCCATAACGACGTGGATGCGCTCTGGGCTTTCGGCTCAGCGGAACTCTCGACCCTTGTCGAGAAGCTCTCGGTGGGCAACCTGAAGCGCACCTTCGTCGACTACGGCAAGGCAACGAACTGGCTCGACCGCGAGGCGGCGGAAGGGCCTGCCTATCTGCGCCGCGCGACGGACGTCAAGAACATCTGGATCCCCTACGGCGAGTAGGGGGCCAGCCACGCGCGGGGCGGGGGGAGCCGGTCCGCGCGGTGGTGGAAAGTGACCAGTTAGGGAGACGCGTTCGCCTGTAAGGGGAATGCATTGCGCGCCACGGAAACCGGAGCGCGCCAGGAGGAGGACTGCATGCTGAAGAATATCGATCCGGCGCTGAATGCCGACGTGCTGCACGCGCTGAGGTCCATGGGACACGGCGACACGCTGGTCATCTCCGACACCAATTTCCCGTCCGACGCCATTGCCCGCAAGACCACGCTCGGCACGCTTTTACGCATCGACAATGTCTCGGCCGCGCGTGCCGTCGAGGCGGTGCTTTCGGTGCTGCCGCTCGATACGCCGCTGCAGCCCTCCGCCGGCCGCATGGAGGTGATGGGTGCGCCCGACGAAGTGCTACCGGTGCAGCAGGAAGTCCAGGCCGCGATCGATCGCGCCGAGGGCAAATCGGCGCAGATGTACGGCATCGAACGCTTCAAGTTCTACGAGGAAGCAAAGAAAGCCTATTGCGTCATCACGACGGGAGAGACGCGCTTCTACGGCTGCTTCCTCTTCACCAAGGGCGTCATTCCGCCGAAGACCTGACGATCCGCTGCGCAACGCAGCGTTCGAATAAATGAATGAAATCGCGAGAGATTGCCTGGGCACACCGTTTCACACCGGTGCGGTCGCAGGGGGAGGCTTAAATGAAGGTTGGTGTTTCGATCCTTGGTATCTTCGTGGCCGATACGGCCTATCTGGCGCGGCGCATGCCCGTCGTCGGTGAAACGATTACCGGCAGCGGCTTTTCCGTCGGGCCCGGTGGCAAGGGCTCGAACCAGGCGGTTGCCGCAGCCCGTGCGGGAAGTGCCGTTTCCTTCATCTCCAAGCTTGGCCGCGACACCTTCGGCGAGATGGCGCTGCGCACCTATGCGGAAGCCGGCGTGACGCCGAAGATCGTCGAGATGGACGACCTGCCGACGGGTGCTGCCTTCATCTACGTCAACGACCAGAACGGCGAAAACGCCATCATCGTCTATCCGGGTGCTGCCGGTTCGATCGGCATCGACGATGTCGAGGCCGCGCGCGAGACGATCGAGGGGTCGCGCATCTTCGTCACCCAGCTGGAGCAGCCGGTTTCTGCCGCACAGCGCGCGCTCGAGATTGCGCACGCGGCCGGGGTCATCACCGTCTTCAACCCGGCCCCGGCCGAAGCTTTCCCCGACGCGATCTACCCGCTCTGCGATTACCTTGTGCCGAACGAGACGGAGGCGGCGGCGATCGTCGGTTTCACGCTTGCGACGGAAGAAGACATCCGTCGCGCCGGTGACGCGATCCTCAAAAAAGGCGCCAGGACAGCACTGATCACGCTCGGCGAACGCGGCGTGCTCTATCACAATCACGAGCAGTCGGTGCTCGTTCCGGCGATCGCCAGCGGACCGGTGATCGACACGACCGGGGCAGGGGACGCGTTTGTCGGCGGGTTCTCCGCCGCACTGGCGCGCGACCTTGCTCCGGTCGACGCGGTCCGCTTCGGCTGCGCCACGGCCGGCATCGCCGTCACCCGGCGCGGCACCGCACCCGCCATGCCGGCGCTCGTCGAGATCGAGGCGCTGCTTGCGCGCGGGGCTTCCGCATGACGCGCAACGATCCGATCAAGCACTTCTTCATCTGGCCGGCGCTGTTGATCGTCCTTTTGATTTCGATCTTCCCGCTCGTCTATTCGCTGACGACGAGCTTCATGAGCATGCGGCTGGTGCCGCCGACGCCGGCGCGCTTCGTCGGCTTCGGCAACTATATCGACCTCCTGCAGAACCCGCGGTTCTGGCATGTGGCGGGCACGACAACGCTGATCGCCTTCATTTCCGTCGGGCTGCAATATGTGATCGGCCTCTCGGTGGCGCTGGCGCTAAATTCAAAGGTGCCGGGCGAAGGCATCTTCCGCGCCAGCTTCCTCCTGCCGATGCTGGTGGCGCCGGTCGCCGTGGCGCTGATCGCCCGTCAGGTGCTCAATCCGACCATGGGGCCGCTCAACGAACTGATGACGGCGATCGGTTTTCCCAACCTGCCGTTTCTGACCCAGACGAGCTGGGCGCTCGGCTCGATCATCGCGGTCGAGGTCTGGCAGTGGACGCCTTTTGTCATCCTGATGCTGCTCGCCGGATTGCAGACGCTGCCTGACGATGTCTATGAGGCGGCGGCTCTCGAGAACGCCACGCCGTGGCAGCAGTTCCGCGACATCACCTTCCCGATGCTGTTGCCGATCTCGGTCGCCGTCGTCTTCATCCGGCTGATCGAGAGCTACAAGATCATCGACACGGTCTTCGTCATGACCGGCGGCGGCCCCGGGATCTCGACCGAGACGCTGACGCTCTTTGCCTATCAGGAAGGCTTCAAGAAGTTCAATCTCGGCTACACATCGGCGCTTTCCTTCCTGTTCCTGATCGTCATCACCGTCATCGGCCTCGTCTATCTGGCGATCCTCAAGCCCTATCTGGAGAAGCACAAATGAGCGTGCGCACTCTCAAGGGAAAACGGCGCTGGCTGGCGCTCGGCGGCTGCCTCGTCTGGCTCGCCATCACCTTCTTTCCGCTCTACTGGGTGCTGATCACCTCGTTCAAGACGCCGATCGCCGTCGTCGGCGGACCGACCTATCTGCCCTTCGTCGATTTCGAGCCGAGTCTCACGGCCTGGAGCGAGCTTCTGTCCGGCCAGCGCGGCCAGTTCTTCAGCACCTTCTGGGCATCGACGATCATCGGTCTTTCGGCATCGATCGCCGCCACCTTCATCGGGGCGATGGCGGCCTATGCGCTGGTGCGCTTCACCTTCCGCTTCAAGCTGCTCTCGGCGCTGATCTTCGTGGCCATCGCCTTTGGCGGCTTCCTTCTCGGTCGCCACGTACTTGGCTACGGCCAGGGCATTTCGCTGATCTACTCTTTCGTCGCGGCACTGGCGCTTGCGATCATTTCCAGCCGTTTCCGTCTGCCCGGACCGGAACTCGGCAACAACGACATCGTCTTCTGGTTCGTCAGCCAGCGCATGTTCCCGCCGATCGTCGCGGCCTTCGCGCTCTACCTGATGTACACGGAGATGGGCAAACTCGGCTTCAAGCTGGTCGACAGCTATATCGGCCTCACCTTCGCCTACATCGCCTTCTCGCTGCCGATCGTCATCTGGCTGATGCGCGACTTCTTCGAGGCGCTGCCGATCGAGGTCGAGGAAGCCGCGATGGTCGACAATGTGCCGTCCTGGCGGATCTTCTTCGGGATCGTCTTGCCGATGTCGAAGCCGGGGCTGATCGCCACCTTCATGATCACGCTCGCCTTCGTCTGGAACGAGTTCCTGTTTGCGCTGTTCCTGACCAATTCCAAGTGGCAGACGCTGCCCATTCTCGTTGCCGGCCAGAACAGCCAGCGTGGCGACGAGTGGTGGGCGATATCCGCTGCCGCGCTTGTCGCCATCATCCCGATGATGGTCATGGCCGGGCTTTTGAGCCGGCTCATGCGCTCCGGCCTGCTTCTTGGAGCGATCAAGTAATCAACCGCTTTGGCATGAATTCATTCAACAGGAGGATAGAATGAGGAAATTGCTACTGGCATCTGCATCGCTTGCCGCGCTCGCGTTGGGGAGCGCGGGAACGGTGCTCGCCGCCTGCGATCCGGATTACACCGGCGTCGAACTGACGGCGACCACACAGACCGGCCCCTACATCGCCTCGGCGCTGCAGCTTGCGGCCAAGGGCTGGGAAGAAAAGACCTGCGGCAAGGTCAAGGTCGTCGAGTTCCCGTGGTCGGAACTCTATCCGAAGATCGTGACGTCGCTGACGTCGGGCGAAGACGCCTTCGACGTCATCGCCTTTGCCCCGGCCTGGGCGCCCGACTTTACCGACTTCCTGTCGGAAATGCCGGCCGACATGCAAAAGGGTGCCGACTGGGACGATATCGCCCCTGTCTACCGCGAACAGCTGATGGTCTGGAACGGCAAGGTGCTGTCGCAGACGATGGACGGCGATGCCCATACCTATAGCTACCGCATCGACCTCTTCGAGAATGCCGACAACCAGAAGGCCTTCAAGGCGAAGTACGGTTACGACCTGGCGCCGCCGAAGACCTGGAAGCAGTATCTCGACATCGCCGAATACTTCAACCAGCCGACCAACAACCTCTGGGGCACGGCCGAAGCCTTCCGCCGCGGCGGCCAGCAGTTCTGGTTCCTGTTCAGCCATGTCGCCGGCTATACCAGCCACCCGGACAATCCGGGCGCCATGTTCTTCAATCCGGAGACGATGGATGCACAGGTCAACAATCCCGGCTGGGTTCGTGGCCTGGAGGAATACATCCGCGCCTCCAAGCTTGCGCCGCCGAACGCGCTGAACTTCTCCTTCGGCGAGGTCAATGCTGCCTTTGCCGGTGGCCAGGTGGCGGAATCGATCGGCTGGGGCGACACCGGCGTCATCGGCGCCGACCCGAAGCAGTCGAAGGTGGCCGGCAATGTCGGCTCGGCGTCGTTGCCGGGATCGGACGAGATCTGGAACTACAAGACCAAGAAGTGGGACAAGTTCGACCACGTCGTCCAGACCTCGTTCATGGCCTTCGGCGGCTGGCAGGCGGCAGTTCCCGCAACCTCGACCAAGCAAGAGGCAGCGTGGAACTACATCCAGTACCTGACGAGCCCGGCGGTCTCCGGTCAGGCGGCGATCACCGGCGGCACCGGGGTCAACCCCTATCGCATCTCGCACACGACCAATCTCGATCTCTGGTCGAAGATCTTCTCCGAGCGTGAAGCGAAGGAGTATCTCGGCGCGCAGAAGGAGGCGGTGACCGCCAAGAACATCGCGCTCGACATGCGTCTGCCCGGCTACTTCTCCTACACCGAAGTGCTGGAAATCGAGCTCTCCAAGGCGCTGGCCGGCGAAGTGACGCCGCAACAGGCGCTCGATAGCGTCGCCGAGCAGTGGAACAAGCTGACCGACGAGTTCGGCCGCGACAAGCAGCTCGCCGCCTATCGCGCGTCGATGGGCTTGCCGCAGCAATAACAGGACCGCGCCCGCCCCGAGACGATCGGGGCGGGCTCCAATTTTCCCGGACGAGACCGGGCACCGTCAGCATCAGAGGCTACAGCATGTCACAGGTCCGATTGCAGCAGATCACCAAGTCCTTCGGGAGCGTCACCGTCATTCCGCCGCTCGATCTCGACATTGCCGACCGCGAGTTCGTGGTGCTTGTCGGTCCTTCCGGCTGCGGCAAGACGACGACGCTCCGGATGATAGCCGGCCTTGAGACGGCAACCTCGGGTTCGATCCGGATCGGCGACCGCGACGTGACAGACCTTAGGCCGGGCCTGCGCAACTGCTCCATGGTGTTTCAGAACTACGCGCTCTATCCGCACATGACGGTCGCCGAGAACATCGGCTACGGCATGAAGGTGCGCGGCACGCCGAAGGCGGAGATCGACAAGGCGGTGGCGGACGCCGCCCGCATCCTCAATCTCGGCGCCTATCTCGCGCGCAAGCCAAGCGCGCTGTCGGGCGGCCAGCGCCAGCGTGTCGCCATCGGCCGGGCGATCGTGCGCCAGCCGGATGTCTTTCTGTTCGACGAGCCCTTGTCCAATCTGGATGCCAAGTTGCGCATTGAAATGCGCACGGAAATCAAGCTGTTGCATCGGCGTCTTCAGACGACCGCCGTCTACGTCACGCACGACCAGGTGGAAGCGATGACCATGGCCGACCGCGTCGTCGTCATGAACCAGGGCCGCATTGAACAGGCGGCAGATCCGATCACGCTTTACGAACAGCCGGCCAATCTTTTCGTCGCGGCCTTCATTGGCGCGCCAAGCATGAATTTCCTCGAGGGGCGGCTGGAACGCGGCGATGGCGGGATGCAGTTCATCGCGGATGGCGATGTGGCGGTTGCTATCCCGGAAAGCCGTGCCGAAAAGCTCGGTGCATATGTTGGCAAGGCCGTCGTGCTCGGCATCCGGCCGGAACATACGATGGCGACGGACGCCAATGCGCCGACAGTCAGGCTGACCGTTCGCGATATCGAACCACTTGGCCCGCATACGCTGGCGCTCGGCCGGGTGGGGCCCGCAGCCTTCACGGCGCAGGTTCACGCCGCGTCACGCATCGGCCCCGAAGACCAGATCGCGGTGCCGATCGAGGCGGAGAAGATGCACTTTTTCCTGAAGGAAACCGGTGGGGCGATTGGCCGCTGACCGGGAAATGGCCGAAGGCGATGACGCCTCCGGCCTGCTGTCTTACTTCTTCTCGGCGCGTGCTGCGGCGAGGAAAGCGAGCTTTGCCGGCAGTTCCAGATGCTTGGAGAGTGCCACGCGCTCGGGCGTGTAATGATGCTCGACGTCGAGGCAGTTGACGGTGCCGAGCAGCTCGCCGCCGACGACGACCGGGATGTTGGCGACCGAGCCGCAGCCGAGCGACCAGATGGTTTCGTGGTCGCCGAAGACCTTCGAGATGTCGACGATGGTGTTGGCGACAAAGGTCTGGTGCGCCTTGTGCACGATGTCGAACCAGCTATCGTAGCGGATCGGCTTGGTGCCCGAGGTCGGATACTCCTCGGGATGCGAGGTGTAGGCGCGGCGGGCGACTTCATTGACCATGTCGACGGTCATGATGGTGAAGAGCTTGGCGCCGATCACCTGGCGGCTAAGCGTCTGCAATGCGGTCCATACCGTATCGGCATCGGTGGCTTTGGCAATCGCCGCGTCGAATTCCGCCAGCGCGGCAGCGATCTGTTCACTGTTCATGCTATGTCCTTGGGGTTACTCGATATCTTAGAAGGGGACGGACGAGAAATCGTCACTGTTGTCCCATCCTAGTTGGCATGCGCGGCGCTGATCTGCATCAGTTCACGCGAATAGGGATCCTTGAGGTCGCCGCGCTTGAGGTCGGCGACATCGGCAATCTCGACGATACGGCCCTGGCGCATGACGGCCAGGCGATCGCAGAGGAAGGAGACGACGGCCAGATTGTGGGTGACCATCAGGAAGGTGAGGTTCTGCTCGCGCCTGAGGCGCTTCAACAGGTTGAGGATTTCGGCCTGGACCGAGACGTCGAGCGCCGAGGTCGGCTCGTCGAGCAAAAGCACCTTCGGCTTCAGCATCAATGCACGGGCAATCGCGACGCGCTGGCGCTGGCCGCCCGAGAGCTGATGCGGGAAGCGGAAGCGAAACTTGCGGTCGAGGCCGACCGAGGTCATGACCTCTTCGATGCGCGCACTGCGGTCGCCGATTCCGTGGATCGTCAGCGCTTCGCCGAGCGTCGCGTCGACCGTCTTGCGCGGATGAAGCGAGCCGTAGGGATCCTGGAACACCATCTGGCACTGGCGCGAGAAGGCGCGGTCTATGCCATGGCCGCGTGGTGCGCCGAGCACGGTGATCTCGCCTGTCCACTCCGGCGCGAGGCCGGCGATGGCCTTCAGCACGGTCGACTTCCCCGAGCCGCTTTCGCCGACAAGGGCGAAGCTCTCGCCGTCGGCGATGTCGAGATTGACGTCGTGGGTGATCTGCACGTCGCCGTAGGAGATGTCGAGGTTTTTCAGAGAAAGCGCGGTCATGCCTTGGCCCATGCGCTGCGGTCGAGCACCGGCAGCTCGTCCCGTGTTTCATCAAGGCGCGGGATCGAGGCGATCAGCCCGCGCGTGTAGGGATGCTTTGCTGCCATCAGTTCGCCGGCCTTGCATTCCTCGACCACCTCGCCGGTGTTCATGACGAGGATGCGGTCGCAATAGCTGGAGACGAGGTTGAGGTCGTGGCTGATGAAGATCAGCCCCATGCCCTTGCGCTTCACCAGTTCGTCGATGATGTCGAGCACCTGCGCCTGGACGGAAACGTCGAGCGCCGAGGTCGGCTCGTCAGCGATCAGAAGGTCCGGCTCGGGGATCAGCATCATTGCGATCATCACGCGCTGGCCCATGCCGCCGGACACTTCGTGCGGATAGAGCTTGGCGACGCGTTCCGGATCGGCGATGCGCACCGATTCGAGCATGGCGAGCACGCGGTTGTTGACCTCGCGGCGCGGCAGCTTCTGGTGCGTCAGCAGCGCCTCAGCGATCTGCTCGCCGATGGTCATGACCGGGTTCAGCGAGAACTTCGGGTCTTGCATCACCATCGAGATGCGGGCGCCGCGGATGGCGCGCATCTGCCGCTCGGACTGCTTCAGGAGGTCGACACCGTCGAAGACGAGCTTGTCGGCTGTGACGCGACCCGGCGCCCGGATCAGTTGCAGGATGGAGCGGCCGGTCATCGACTTGCCGGAGCCGCTCTCGCCGACGATGCCGAGGCGCTCGCGGCCGAGGGTGAAGGAGATGCCGCGCACCACTTCGAGATCACCGCGGGGCGTCGGGAAGGTGACGCGCAGCTTTTCGACTTCGAGAAGATTGCTCATCAGCGTTGCTCCCCGCTCTTCGGGTCGAGCACGTCACGCAGGCCGTCGCCCAGGAAGCAGAAGCCGAGGCTGACGAGAATGATGGCAAAACCCGGCATGGTCGCAACCCACCACTGGTCGAGAATGAACGAGCGGCCGCGCGAGATCATCGCCCCCCATTCGGGAAGCGGCGGCTGGGCGCCAAGTCCGATGAAGCCGAGACCGGCGGCCGTCAGGATGATGCCGGCCATGTCGAGCGTGACGCGCACGATCATCGAGGAGGTGCAGAGTGGCAGCACATGGCCGAGATTGACGCGCAGGCTGGAGGCGCCGAGCAGGCGCACCGCCGAGATGAACTCGGAGTTCTTGAAGGTGAGCGTTTCGGCGCGCGCCACGCGGGCGTATCCGGGCCAGGAGGTGATCGCGATGGCGATGATCGCGTTCTCGATGCCGGGGCCGAGGGCTGCGACGAAGGCCAGCGCCAGGATGAGCTTCGGCAGCGACAGGAAGATGTCGGTGATGCCCATCAGGATACGGTCGACCCAGCCGCCGAAATAGCCGGCGGCAACGCCGATCACCAGGCCGGCAGGGGCTGCGAGCACGGCAACCAGCGTGACGATCGCGAGCGTGATGCGTGAACCGTAGACGACGCGGGACCAGATGTCGCGGCCGAGCTCGTCGGTTCCCATCCAGTGGGCAGCGCTCGGCGGCAGCAGGCGTTCGCCGAGCGACTGGCGCAGCGGATCATGGGTGGCAAGCCACGGCGCAAAGAGCGCGGTCAGAACCAGAACGAGGATGATGACGGCGCCGACGACGGCGAGCGGATTGCGCATCAGCGCGCCGAAGATGCGGTAGAAGCGCCCGAGGCGCGCCTGCATCGGCGAAGCGGGGCTGTCGTCGATCAGCCATTCACGAAGTGCGGTCATGGTCGCTCCTCCCTTAGCGTGCACGCGGATCGAGCACGCGGTAGAGCACGTCCGAAATCTTGTTGATGCCGATGAAGACCGCGCCGATGACGAGGGTCGAGCCGAGCACGGCCGCCATGTCGGCGTTGAGCAGGGCGACGGTCAGGTAGTTGCCGATGCCGGGCCAGGAGAAGATCGTCTCGATCATCACGGAGCCTTCGAGCAGGCCGGCATAGGAAAGCCCGATGACGGTGATCAACGGCACGCGGATCGGCCGGAAGGCATGGCGCCAGATGACGAGGCGCTCCGGCACGCCCTTGACCCGTGCGGTCGTCACATACTCCTGGCTCAGCTGGTCGAGCATGAAAGAGCGCGTCATACGGGCGATGTAGGCGAGCGAGAAGAAGCCGAGGCAGGAGGCCGGCAGGATCAGGTGCCAGACGGCGTTGCGGAAGATCTCCCATTCGCCGGCGATGATGCTGTCGATGAGGATCAGGCCGGTCACGGGCGACACCATGCCGTCGTAAAAGATATCGACACGGCCGGGCCCGCCGACCCATTTCAGCTTCGCGTAGAAGATCGCCAGGCCGACGAGACCTAGCCAGAAAGCGGGCACCGAATAGCCGAGCAGACCGATGACGCGGATGCCCTGGTCGAGCCAGGAGCCCCGGCGGGCGGCGGCAAAAACACCGAGCGGCACGCCGATGAGAACGCCGAGGATGATGCCGAGCGTCGCCATTTCGAGCGTCGCCGGGAAAACGCGGGCGAGGTCCTCGATCACGGGCTTGCCGGTCGAAACGGAGGTGCCGAAATTGCCGGTGGCGACATCGCCGACATAGCTGACGAACTGAGTGATGAGCGGCTGGTCGAGGCCCATTTCCTGGCGGACGCGCTCATAGACGGCGACGGGTGCGCGGTCGCCGACGACTGCCAGGACCGGGTCGATCGGGACAATGCGGCCGATGAAAAAGGTGATGGCGAGCAGGCCGAGGAAGGTTATCGCAAGCGTAACCAGGAAGCCCATGAACGAGAAAAGGCGCTGGCGTGCCCGGCTGGGCCGAGCGGCGCGTCGTACAGGCGCTGCTGCTGTGGTGCTGTTGTTTGCCACGTGGCGATTCCATCCCTCTTCGCTTGCGGTCTGAATTGTCGATACCGCAAAAATTCGCTTGGAGTATATAAATAAGTTTGCTTAAATCAAAAAAATTTTACTGGGCGGAAACGGGAGGAATAACCGCTGTGAGCGATCCGTCTGAGGATACGCAAGCCGCCTCGGGCAAATCGGCCGGGGCAGGGCAGCCGAAGGTGGGCGCGCTGGTGCGTGCGCGCCGCCGGCAGATGCATATGACATTGCAGGCGCTCAGCGATGCGGCCGGCGTTTCGGTCGGCTATCTCAGCCAGATCGAGCGCGATCTCGCCATGCCGTCACTCGGCACGCTGGCGCAAATAGCCCAAGGGCTCGGCGCCGAACTCAACCATTTCATCCTTGCCCCGGCGATCGACACAGGGCTCTCGCGTGCCGAAGGCCGCATGGTGTTTTCGGTCGGCGGCTCGCCCGTTTCCTACGAGCGCATCGGTGCGGATTTTGCCGGCAACCAGCTGTCGAGCTTTGTTATCACCATTCCGCCGGGGCATCGGTCCGAGGTCTTCAGCCACGAGGGCGAAGAGCTCGTCTACATGCTCGAAGGCGAAATCCTGTTCGGGCTCGACGGCGACGACACCATGCTTTCGCCCGGAGACGGTCTGCATTTTCGCGGCATCCAGCCGCATTACTGGTGGAACAAGACTGACAGGCCCGTGCGGCTGATATGGACCGGCACGCTGCCGCTCTTCCGCCTGCGCGCCCCCCAATCCAACGAGACCGGCGGGCCGCAATCGGCGCTGAAGCCGGCACCCACAAAAACCAAGCCTCATCGAAAATAGGAGAATGATGATGAGAATGTTCAAGGCCGCGGTCTTCGCGGCGTCCCTGATGATGAGCGTGGCGCCGGCCGCACTCGCCGAAACGCCAGCGGATGTGCTGGTCGTCGCCCAGAATATCGACGACATCGTCAGCATCGATCCGGCCGAGGCTTACGAGTTTTCCTCGGGCGAGTACGTTACCCAGACCTATGACCGCCTGGTGCAGTACGATGCGCCCGACGTGAAGAAGCTGGCGCCGGGTCTTGCCTCCGAATGGACGGCCGACGATGCCGCCAAGACGATCACCTTCACGCTGCGTGATGGCGTCACCTTCTCCTCGGGCAACCCGCTGCGCGGCGACGACGTCGTCTACTCCTTCAAGCGCGTCGTCGTTCTCAACAAGGCGCCGGCCTTCATTCTGACGCAGCTCGGCTGGACCCCTGAGAACATCGACAAGATGGTGACCGCCGACGGCAACAAGGTCACGATCAAGTACGAAGGCGACTTCTCGTCGGCCTTCGTGCTCAACGTTCTCGCCGCCCGCCCGGCTTCGGTCGTCGATGCGGAAACCGTCAAGGCCAACGAGGCTGACGGCGACTTCGGCAATGCCTGGCTGAAGGCCAATTCGGCTGGTTCGGGTCCGTTCGTTCTCAAGGCCTTCCGCGCCGGCGAACTCTTGAACCTTGCCAGCAACCCGAACTACTTCGGCGGCGCTCCGGCAATCAAGGGCGTCATCATCCGCCACGTGGCCGAAGCCGCGACCCAGCAGTTGATGCTGCAGACCGGCGACGTCGACATGGCGAAGAACCTGACGCCGGACCAGGTGTCGGGTCTCGAAGGCAAGGACGGCGTAAAGGTCGAATCCTACCCGCAGGCCGCCGTGCACTTCCTGTCGTTCAACCAGAAGGACGCAGCCCTGCAGCCGCCGGCCGTCTGGGAAGCTGCGCGTTACCTCGTCGATTACAAGGGCATGACCGACAGCTTCCTCAAGGGCCAGATGGATGTTCACCAGGCCTTCTGGCCGAAGGGCTTCCCGGGTTCGCTCGATGAAACGCCTTACAGCTACGACGTTGAAAAGGCGAAGAAGATCCTCGCCGATGCCGGCATCAAGACGCCGATCAAGGTGACCCTCGACGTCATCAACTCGACGCCGTTCACCGACATGGCGCAGTCGCTGCAGGCCTCGTTTGCCGAAGCCGGTATCAACTTCGAAATCGTCCCGGGCACCGGCAGCCAGGTCATCACCAAGTACCGCGCCCGCACGCATGAAGCCATGCTGCTCTATTGGGGCCCGGATTTCATGGACCCGCATTCGAACGCCAAGGCCTTCGCCTACAACGAAGACAATGCCGACGACAAGTACCAGTCGACGACCACCTGGCGTAACGGCTGGGCGGTTCCGGCCGAACTCAACGAGGCGACCAAGGCAGCCCTCAAGGAAGCCGATCCCGCCAAGCGCGACGCGCTTTACGTCGACCTGCAGCGCAAGGTGCAGGAAAAGTCGCCGATCGTGATCATGTTCCAGGCTGCGACCCAGGTCGCGATGAAGGACAAGGTTGAAGGCTACGTCAACGGCGCCACCTCCGACTTCGTCTTCTACCGCCTGGTGAAGAAGAACTGATCGGCCAGCGATCGCCCTTGCGCCGATGAGAAAAAGGCGCACATATCAAAACGCCCTGGGTCTTCCGGCCCGGGGCGACGTGTTTCTACCGATTGGTTTGATCAAGTTCTGGGAAGGTTTGCGAAATGGCGGATGTGAAGGTGAGAACGCGGGAAACCGGTGCGACGGCGGTCGTCGGCAAGACCGGCTTTCCGCATGTGACGTCGGTGACCGGCGGCGAACTCGATATCGTCACCGGCCCGTCGCAGGCCGGCTACGGCCCGCTCGACCTGCTCTATGCGTCGCTCGCAAGCTGCCTGGTGCTGAGCGCCCGCATTGCCGCCAGCCGATTTGGCGTGCTCGACCGGCTGACGGAAGTGAGCGCCAAGGTGACCGGCGAGAAGGCCTATGACGAGCCCTCCCGTGTGGCGAAGTTCAACATCGTCTTCGATATCAATGGCGATTTCGACGACACGGTCCGCCATGCGATCGCGGAAGCGGCCGAAAACGAAATCTGCACCGTCAGCAACACGATCCGCGGCAATCCGGAATTCGTCACGACGTTCGGCCACTGACCTTCGGGGTCTCCAGATCTAAAACAAAAAAAGGGCTGGCTGCCATTGGCAGCCCGCCCTTTTTTGATGCATCCACTGCTGAGACCCATTCAGGCCGGTTGCGGGGTGAGCGCCTCCGGTTGGCGCCGGCCGATGGTCAACACCAAGAGGGCTGCGACGATGCAGAGCATACCGGCCGCTATCAGGGCTGGCGTATAGGTCTCCAGCGACGTGCGGCTGGCCCCGGCGAGAAAGGTGGCGCTGGCGGCTCCGAGCTGATGACCGGTGAAAACCCAACCGAAGACAAGGGCGGCGCGCTCCGGTCCGAAGCGTTCGGCCGAGAGCTTCACGGTCGGCGGCACGGTCGCGACCCAATCCAGCCCGTAGAAGACCGCAAAGATCGACAGCGTGTAGATGTTGAAGCCGCTGAACGGCAGGAACATCAGCGACAGGCCGCGCAGACCATAGAACCAGAAGAGCAGCCAGCGGTTGTCGTAACGATCCGACAGCCAGCCGGAGCCGATGGTGCCGATCAGGTCGAACACGCCGATCAGTGCCAGCAGGCTTGCCGCGGCAACCGGGGCAATACCAACATCGCCGCAGATCGAAACCCAGTGGGTCTGGATCAGTCCGTTGGTGCTGAAGCCGCAGACGAAGAAGGTGGCAAACAGCACCCAGAAGGTGTTGGTCCTGGCGGCGTCGACGAGCGCCCGGATCGGTGCGATCAGCAGTTCCCCGAAGCTCTTCGCCTTTGGCGGTGTCGGAGCCATCTGCTTCGAGCCGAAGGGCGCAAGGCCGAGGTCGCCAGGGCGATCCTGCATGAAAAGCAGGACCAGCGTGAAGGCCGCAAGCAGGATAACGATGATCAGCGTCAGCGCCGAGCGCCACCCGATCGTTTCGGTGAGGGATGCAAGAAGCGGTAGGAAGACGAGTTGCCCGGTGGCGTTGCTGGCGGTCATCAGCCCGACGACGAGCCCGCGTCGCTTGTCGAACCAGCGCGTCGCGACCGTGGCCCCGAGCACAAGCGCCGTCATGCCGGTACCGACGCCGAGCACTACGCCCCAGATAGCGACCAGGTGCCAGAGTTCCGTCATGTAGAAGGAGGCGGCGATTCCGGAGATGATCAGGATCAGTGCCGTGGAGACGACCGGGCGCACGCCGAAATGGTTCATGAAGGATGCAGCGAACGGACCGAGCAGACCGAAAAGGCAAAGCCGGATGGCGAGCGCCAGCGAGATTTGCGCATTTGTCCAGCCGAATTCAGTCTCGAGCGGCTTGATCAGTACGCCGGCCGAGCCCATGGCGCCGGCGGTTGACAGCATGACCAGAAAGGTGACGGCGGCGACAGCCCAGCCGTAATGGATATTGCGTCTGGCAAGATAACGCGCAAGCGCCGGACCGAGCATCGTCGATTTCCTTCTGTCTATGTTTTCGGGCATGCGATAGCGCTGCGCGGGCGGTTGGGAGCGCAGGTCGCAGATTGAACCGTTGTTGGCAGTATTCTTCCGGTTCCGGGCAGCGCAGGCTGCCTGGATCATCCTGGCCAAAAGTCGCAGACTGCGACCAGAAAGTTGATCTGGAAACGAGGCGCTAAAGCGCCAGCAGCAGGTCCTCCAGCTGGGCGGTGGCGTCGGCTCCCAGCCGACCCTCGATCTCGTCCTGGGCGGCCTGCCAGAGCGGTGCGGCGTCAGCCAGTATCCGGTGGCCGCTCTCGGTCAATTCGACGATGGCCTCCCGCTGGTCCTTTCCGCTTCCCGTCGCGGCCAATCCCATTCCCTCCAACACCTTGACGTTGCGACTGACCGTTGATCGCTCGAGTTCGATCTTCCGGCCAAGCTCGGTCATCGAGATCGGTTCATCGCGCGCGATGTGCCGAAGCAGGCTGAACTGAGCAAGGTTGAGGCCAATCGGATGAAGTGCATCGTCATAGACGGATGTCACTCTCCGGGTGGCTTTGCGTAGGAGGGCACAGTAGCAACGAGACATTATGTGTGTATATACACGCAAATGATTGACGTCAAGCGTTCCGTGGCGCGAGGCACTGTTCGGAGCGATTAGCGGTTCAAGCGAAACTGAAGAACGTGGTTGGGATAAGCCTGGTCGCCGATGATGAAATGGGTTTCTCCTGCCCTCTCAAAACCGTTCGCGAGGTAGAAGGCCGTGGCCTTTTCATTTTCAGCGTTCACTGCCAGCCACGTGCTTGGCTGGTCAGTGTCCCGGCAGAATTGCAGGCCGGTTTTCAGGAGAGCTTTCCCGAGGCCGCGACCATGGTGGCGGGGTTGGACGTAGAGCGTCGTGATTTCCAGGTCGGAGGCGATGCCCACCGGCGCTTGCGAATTCGCCGACATGTGCAAGAAGCCGTCGATGCCGACGGCGTTCTGCGAAACCCAGACGGTCTCGTTGCCGTCGCGCAGGATCTCTTCGAAGCGCGCGGTGGTAAACTGCTCCAGCGCATAGTCGGCAAAGAATGCGTTGACGCCTTCCCTGATGTACGTGTGCAGCCAGACTTCCAGGCTGATCGCCGCAAGACTGGAGGCATCCGCCATGGTCGCGCGTCTGATCGTCGTCTCGTTCGTCATGCGGCTCTTCTCGGTCTCAATCGACGAAAGCTTCGAGTTCTTTGTCGAACTCGACCTCGACGACGTTGTTGAAGAGCGCCGTCGCTACCATGATGCCGGCGAAGGCGACGAGGTCGACCAGCGCCTTGGCGTTGTAGCGCGCCTTGAGGCCCGTCCAGATTTCCTCCGGAACGGCATTGCTGTCGGCGACGATCGCGCGACCGAAGGCGATCAGGCGCTGTTCGTCTTCGCTCGGCACGACCGTATGAAAATCGATGCCGGCATTGGCAAAGGCGCGGCGGAAGAAGCCCATGGCGATCGGCGACTTCATCGCTTCCGAGATGGAATGGGAGAGGAACCAGATCGCCCGGTCGTCGAGGGCCGGGCGCAGTTCCTCGCGCAACGTGAACCATTCCGCATAGATGCGGTGCGCGACCGGTGAATGCAGGAGCGTGCGCTTCATGTTGGTCATGCGGCCGCGTACGCGGACCTCCTCGTCATGCGCGGCGCGGATATCGTCGGAAGCGGTGTCGTAGTCGATCTGGGGGATATGGCTCATTATCATGCCTGTCTTGGTGGCGCGAGCTGCGCAGATGATGGTTAGAAGCGTTAGACGGTGCTGAGCAGGATGCTCGTTTCGCTGTTCGACACGCCGTCGACGTCGCGCACTTCGCGCAGGATGCGATCGAAATCGCTGAGGCTGTTGGCGCGGATTTCGGCGACCAGGTCCCAGCCGCCATTGGTGGTGTGCAGCGCATAGAGTTCGGGCAGGCCGCGCAGGTACTTGATCACCTTGGTGGTGTTGCGGCCGCTCACCTCGATCATCATGATCGCACGGATGGCGCGATCGTCATAATCCTGCCGCACGCGCAGGGTGAAGCCGAGCACCGCCCCGCTCTCGAGCAGCCGGTCGATGCGAGTCTGCACGGTCGCCCTCGATATGCCGAGCACGGCCGCGATCTTGGAGTAGGGCGCGCGGCCGTCTTCTCGCAGGAGCGAGATGAGCTGGTGATCGAGGTCATCGAAGATATGCATGAAAGATGTATATTACGATTGCGCAAATTGCTCAATATACCGTTCAATTTTGCGCAAGTTTAAAATTTCAACTCACTTCTTGCAAGCCTACGCTGACTTCATCGAATTTCTCCGATGGAGTTTTAAACGTGGTTCAGTATGTCGGTGTCGGCAACGTAATCGAGCTGGTCAAATCGATCGGCATTGAGACGTTCCTTGTGGGTCTTGCGGAATATATCGAGGACGATTTCCGCCGCTGGAACGCATTCGAGAAAACCCCGCGGCTTGCGAGCCACTCGAAGACGGGTGTCATCGAGCTGATGCCGACCTCCGATGGCGAGCATTACGGCTTCAAATACGTCAACGGCCACCCGAAAAACCCCAATGTCGGCCTGCAGACGGTGACCGCCTTCGGCGTTCTCTCCGATGTCAGCACCGGTTACCCCTGTCTCGTTTCCGAGATGACGATCATGACGGGCCTGCGCACGGCGGCGACATCGGCGCTGGCCGCGAAGTACCTCGCTCGTCCCGACGCCCGCTCGATGGCGATCATCGGTCTCGGTGCCCAGTCCGAATTCCAGGCGCTCGCCTTCCGCGCGCTGCTCGGCGTCAAGCGGCTGCAGGTTTTCGACATCGACAGCGAAGCGGCGACCAAGTTCTGCAACAACCTCGCGGATATGGACTTCGACATCGTCGTTGCAGCCACCGCGGAAGAAGCCGTTGCTGGCGCCGACATCATCACGACCGTCACGGCCGACAAGCGCAACGCCACGATCCTCTCCGACAACATGGTCGGCGCCGGCGTGCACATCAATGCGGTCGGTGGCGATTGCCCCGGCAAGACTGAACTGCAGGGCGATATCCTGCGTCGCGCCGAAGTCTTCGTCGAATATCCGGAGCAGACCCGTATCGAAGGCGAGATCCAGCAGATGGCGCCGGACTTCCCGGTCACCGAACTCTGGCAGGTGATTGCCGGCGAGGCCGAAGGCCGTCGCTCGAGCGCCCAGATCACCATCTTCGATTCCGTCGGCTTTGCCACCGAGGACTTCTCGGCGCTGCGTTTCCTGCGCGACAAGATCCAGGGCACCCCGTTCTATACCGAGCTCGACCTGACGACGCAGCCCGAGCATCCGCGCGATCTCTATGGCCTGTTCCGGCAGCAGCCGACGGCCCCCGTCGAGCGGAGCGCTGCGTAAGATGAAGAGACTGTCCGTACAGGCGCCGAAGGGCGTCGTGATGATCCGTCCGCACCATTTCGGCCCGAACCCGATGACGGCCGAGGACAACGCCTTCCAGGCAACCGACGCGGCGCGCCAGCCATCGGCAATCGCCAAGGAGGCTTATGACGAAGTCAGCCGCATGGCTGACGGGCTCGCCGACGCCGGCGTCGCGGTTCACCTTTTCGAAGACGAAACGACGACGCGTCCCGACTCGGTCTTCCCGAACAACTGGTTCTCGACCCACTCGGGCGGTCACGTCGCGATCTATCCGATGTATTCGGAAAGCCGCCAGAGCGAGCGCCGCGCCGACATCATCGAGATGCTGAAGAACGAGTATCGTGTTCAGGACGTGATCGACTATTCCGGCCTCGAAAAGGACGGCGTCTATCTCGAAGGCACCGGCGCCATGGTGCTCGACCACATCGGCCGCGTCGCCTATGCCGCCCGCTCCAACCGCACCAATGAAGTGGCGCTGGAACGTTTCTGCACCCACTTCAATTTCGAGCCGATGATCTTCGGCGCGGTCGATCGCCAGGGCAACTCGATCTACCACACCAACGTGCTGATGTGCATCGGCACCGAGTTCGCGCTGATCGGCACGAGCATGATCCCGGATGCGGCCCGCCGCCAGGAAATCTGCGCCCGCCTGGAAGAGACCGGCCGCCAGGTCATCGACCTGACGCTGGAGCAGATCGAAAACTTCGCCGGCAATGCCATCGAACTCGATGGGGCCGACGGCCGCGTCGTCGTCATGTCGGCCCGCGCACTCGCTTCGCTCCGCTCCGACCAGATCAAGGCGCTGGAGGTCTCGGCGCGTGTTCTCGCCTTCGACGTTCCGACCATCGAGCTTGCCGGCGGGTCCGTGCGCTGCATGCTCGCTGGCGTTCACCTGTCCCGTCGGGAAAACGTGAACAAGCAACCGCTTTACGCCGCCATGTCCGATCGCTAGAAGCACCTCATCCAAGCCAAAGGTATTACAAATGTCGCAGTCACGCCCTGTCTACCAGTTCAACAACATCATCGTGCGCACCCCGTCGAAGTCGGTCGTCAACGGCCTGCGTGCCGACGATCGCGGCAACCCGACCTTTGAGGGCGTGAAGGCTGAACACGACGCCTACATCGCGGCGATGAAGGATGCGGGCGTGAAGGTCACGGTGCTGCCGGCGCTCGAAGCCTTCCCGGACTCGATCTTCGTAGAGGATCCGGCGCTGGTCTTTACCGAAGGCGCGATCCTTTTGCGTCCGGGTGCTGAGACGCGCGTCAAGGAAACGCCGGAGATCGAGCCGACGCTGCGCGCCATGTTCGAGACCGTGCTCGACCTGCCGGGCGAAGGCTTTGCCGACGGCGGCGACGTGCTGACCACCCGCGAAAGCGTGATGATCGGCCTTTCGGCCCGCACCAACAAGGTCGGCGCCGAAGCCCTTCAGGCTTGCCTGACGAAGCTCGGCCGCAAGAGCGAGATCGTCGCGACGCCGGAAGGCGTGCTGCACTTCAAGACCGATTGCTCGCTGCTTGATGACGAGACCGTGCTGTCGACCGCGCGCCTTGCCAAGTCCGGTGCGTTTGAGCGTTTCAAGCAGGTGATCATTCCAGAGGGCGAAGAGCCTGCGGCGAACGCACTGCGCGTCAACGACGTCGTCATGGTCGGCTCGGACTTCCCGCGCACGATCGAGATGCTCGACAAGCTCGGCTACAAGGTCGTGCCCATGAAGACGACGGAGATCGGCAAGATCGACGCAGGTCTGTCCTGCATGTCGCTGCGCTGGTTCAGCAACACGCTCTGATCCGACGCAATCCCCGAGGAGGAACATTATGAAGACGTTGAAGACCGCCCTGTTCGCAGGGATCGCCCTTTCCATGGCTGCTGGCAGCGCCCTTGCCGAGGACACGCTGCGCCTCGGCATGACGCCGGAGCCTTACATGCCCTTCACCCAGGTCAACGCCGGCGGTGAGTGGGAGGGCCTGGAAGCCGATCTTTCCCGTGCGCTTTGCGAGAAGATGGCCGTCAAGTGCGACATCAACCAGATGGCCTGGGACGGACTGATCCCGTCGCTCAAGGAAAACAAGATCGACTTCATCATCGGCGCCTTCTCGATCACCGACGAGCGTCGTCAGGTCGTCGATTTCTCGGCCCCGTACTACACCGAGGGCACGTCTTTCGTCGGCTCCAAGGGTGATACCAGCGAGATCAAGACAATCGACGCGGCCGATGGTTCCGGCAAGATCATCGATCCGGCAAGCGTCGAGGGCAAGATCATCGGCGTGCAGGCGTCGAGCGTCCAGTCGGCCTATGTCACCAAGTACCTGACCGGCGCCGAAGCCAAGAGCTACGATACCGCCGACAATTCGGTCGCAGACCTCATTGCCGGCCGCGTCGACTACGTGCTGATCCCCGATCTCTATATCCAGACGTTCCTCAAGACGCCTGAGGGTGCGGACTACGAGGTCAAGGTCGAAGTGCCGAAGAACGTCACGCTCGGTGAAGGTGTCGCCTATGCCGTGCGCAAGGGCGATGCCGCAACGCTCGACAAGGTCAATGCCGGCCTTGCTGCCCTGGAAAAGGACGGCACGACGCAGAAGCTCGTCGACAAGTGGATCTTCGGCAAGAAGTGATCGCATGACTTGGAAGCCGGCGGCGGTCTTGGATCGCCGCCGGCCTCGATCGCCAAACCGGCCGCAGCGTCGGGGCACCATCGCAGCAGGCGCGACAGCATCTTCCCGACCTGAGGGCGGGCGGCGCCGGGGCTGACGAGACACTCGGGAACAGGTAACGACGGATGGACTATTACTGGCAATTGCTTGCCTGGGGCGGCGAGGGCTGGGGCGACGACTTCGCCTGGGGCCTGCTGATGACCTTGCAGGTATCCGTGGTCGCCTATGCGGTTGCGGTTCTCTTCGGTTTCCTCGGGGCTGCCGGTAAACTGTCGAAACACCGCGTCCCGCGGTTTCTCGCCGACATCTACACGACGGTCGTGCGCTCGCTTCCTGAGCTGCTCGTCATCCTGCTTCTCTATTTCTCGGTAGCAAGCGGCGCCGAACGGCTGTTGAAACACTTCGGCCTCGTTGCCGAGAGCTTCCAGTTCAGCCCGTTCTGGGCGGCCATCATCGCGCTCGCCTTCGTTTCCGGCGCCTTCATGACCGAGGTGCTGCGCTCCGCCTTCCTTTCGGTGCCGCCGGGCCAGATCGAGGCGGCGGTCTCGATCGGCATGTCCAGGCAGAAGATCTTCACCCGTATCGTCTTCCCGCAGATGATGCGCCACGCGGTTCCCGGCATGGGCAATCTCTGGCTGTCGATCACCAAGGAAAGCGCCATCATCAGCGTGCTCGGCTCCTTCAGCGAGCTGCTCTACACCGGCTATCGCGCTGCAGCCGGCACCAAGCAGTACATCTTTTTCTATGGGCTGACGGCCATCCTGTTCCTGGCGATCACGCTCGTTTCCGTGCTGGTGATCGCTCAGATCGAACGCCGCCTCAACCGGGGGCACCACTGATGGATACGATCTCCAACGTCCTCGGTTTTCTACCGGCGCTGCTCAAGGCCACTCCGCTGACGCTGCTGCTGACGGCCGTCGCCGGCGTCTTCGGTCTGGTCATCGGCACCCTCGTCGCGCTCGCCCGGCTTTCCGGCCGCCGTATCCTGTCGGTGCCGGCCTATGTTTTCACCTTCGCCTTCCGCGGCACGCCGCTGCTCGTGCAGATCTATCTGGTCTACTATGGCCTTGGGCAAGTCCTGCCCGGCACCTGGGTGCGCCACAGTTTCCTTTGGCCCTATCTGCGTGATGGCCTGTGGTATGCGATCTTTGCGCTCAGTCTCAACCAGGCGTCCTACAATGCCGAGGTTATCCGCGGCGCGATCAAGGCAATCCCGCGCGGACAGATCGAAGCGGCAAAATCGATCGGCATGCGCTCGTCGATGATCCTTCGCCGCATCACCCTGCCGCAGGCATTCCGCTCCTGCCTGCCGGTGCTGACGGGCGACCTGATCATCTTGCTGAAGACGACGTCGCTCGCCTCGACGATCACCGTGCTTGAGGTGATGGGCACCGCCCGCATCCTGCAGCGCCAGTCGCTGTTGACCTTCGAGCCGCTGATTGCCGCCGGCATCATCTATTTCACCGTCGTCTTCATCCTGACGCGCATCATGGGCGTCGTCGAGAAGCGGCTCACCCGCTACCGCACGGCGAAGGCATAAGAGGAGGCGCGCCAAGGCGCGCGAGAGGAACGAACATGGTCGCATCAGCGCTTTCGGTGAAGAACATTCACAAGAGCTTCGGGTCCGTCGAGGTGCTGAAAGGCGTCTCCTTCGAGGCAAAGTCCGGCGACGTCATCTCGCTGATCGGCAGCAGCGGCTCCGGCAAGAGCACGCTTCTGCGCTGCATCAACTATCTGGAGACGCCGGACGAGGGCGAGATCTCCGTCTCGGGCGAGGTGATCCGCACAGTCAAAGGCAAGGACGGCAAGTTCCATGCCGTCGACAAGCGACAGCTCGAACATATCCGCACCCGTCTCGGCATGGTGTTCCAGAGCTTCAATCTCTGGTCCCACAAGACCATCCTTGAAAATATCATCGAAGGGCCGATCCATGTGCTCGGCATGACGAAGAAGGATGCGATCGGCGAAGCCGAGCTCTTGATGGAAAAGGTCGGCATCACGCCGAAGCGCGATCACTATCCCAACCAGCTCTCCGGCGGCCAGCAGCAGCGCGCGGCAATCGCCCGGGCGCTGGCGATGAAGCCCGAGGTGATGCTTTTCGACGAGCCGACCTCGGCGCTCGATCCGGAACTCGTCAACGAGGTGCTGCTCGTCATCAAGAAGCTCGCCGAAGAGGGCCGCACCATGGTGATGGTCACCCATGAAATGTCACTCGCCCGTGATATCTCGAGTGAAGTGATCTTTCTGCATAAGGGACTGGTCGAAGAACGCGGCGCGCCCCAGCAGATGATGCGCGATCCGCAATCGGCGCGGCTGCGCCAGTTCCTGCAGATGGCTTGAGGAGGCCGAAATGCGCGACGCCAATTTTTCCGAATTCCTGCCCGAGCTCGTCGACATCCGCCACACGCTGCACGAAATGCCCGAGATCGGCCTTTCCGAGGTGAAGACCTCCGAGTTCGTCGCCGGCCTCTTGCAATCCTGGGGCTTCGAGGTCACCCGGGGTCTTGCGACAACCGGCATCGTTGCGACGCTGAAGCGCGGCAACAGCAACCGCGCCATCGGCTTTCGCGCCGATATGGACGCGCTGCCGATGCAGGAAGAGACCGGCCTTGCCTATCAGAGCAAGCATCCGGGCGCGATGCACGCCTGCGGCCATGACGGCCACACCAGCATGCTGCTCGGCGCGGCCTGGGCGCTGTCGAAGGACGAGAGCTTCAACGGCACGGTTCACCTGATCTTCCAGCCGGCCGAGGAGAATTTCGGCGGCGGCAAGCTGATGATCGAGGACGGCCTGTTCGAGCGTTTCCCTTGCGAACGGGTCTATGCGCTTCACAATTGGCCGGGCCTTCCGGTCGGCCAGTTCTCCAGCCGCGCCGGCGCCATGGCGGCATCGATCGACGTGCTGACGCTGACCATCAAGGGCAAGGGCGGCCACGGCGCGCAGCCGGAACTGACGGTCGACCCGGTCGTCGTCGGTTCCAGCGTCGTGATGGCGCTGCAGACGCTGGTCTCGCGCAACGTCTCGCCGCACCAGCCGTCCGTATTGACGGTCGGCTCGTTCCAGGCGGGTTCCGCTTCCAACATCATTCCGGATACTGCGGTGCTGGAAATCAGCATGCGCGCCATGGACCCTGTCGTCCGCAAGCAGTTGCAGGAGCGTGTCGAGCAGATCGCCCGCCTGCAAGCGGAAAGCTACAACGCCGAAGCCGTCTTCGACTGGCAGGTCGGCTATCCCGCGACGATCAACGATGCCGAGGCGGTCGAGGACGCGCGTGCGGTGATCGCCGACACGTTCGGCGCGGATGCCTATATCGAGTTGCCTGAGCCGCTGATGGGCAGCGAGGACTTCTCGTTCCTGCTGGAAAAGGTGCCGGGCGCCTATGTGCTGATCGGCAACGGCGACAGCAGCGGGCTGCACACTACCCGCTACGATTTCAACGACGACATTCTTGAGCGCGGTGCGACCTATTTCTACCAGCTCGCACGCGCAGCGCTCGTTTAAGCGCGCGGCGTCAAACGCCCGGCCGCTCAGGTGGCCGGGTGAAGGTCGCCGAAGACCGTCGGGATCAGCTCCGACACGGTCGGGTGGATATGAACCGCGTGCGTAATTGTCGTGTAGGGCTTGCCGGCATACATGACGTCGAGGATGCTCTGCACCGCCTCGTCGCCGCTCGTTCCGAGGATCGAGGCGCCGAGGATCTCCTTGCTTTCGGCGTCGACGATCACCTTCATGAAGCCTTCGGTTTCTCCCTTTTCCACGGCGCGGCCGACACGGGTCATCGGTCGCGTGCCGATGAGCAGCTTGCGCCCTGATTTGCGCGCCTCGGTTTCTGTCATGCCGGCGCGGCCAAGCGGCGGATCGATGAACAGGCCGTAGGTCGAAATGCGGTCGCTGACCTTCCGCGCCTCGCCGTCGAGCAGATTGGCGGCGATGATCTCGAAGTCGTTATAGGCGGTGTGGGTGAAGGCGCCACGGCCGTTGCAGTCGCCCATCGCGAAAATATGCGAGACGTTGGTTCTGAGCGTCTCGTCGACTTCGACATAGCCGCGAGCGTCGGTCTTGACGCCGGCGCGGTTAAGATCGAGATCGTCGGTGTTCGGCCGGCGGCCGGTCGCGAGCAGCAGGTGGGAGCCGACGATCTCGGGTGCGCCCGCCGTGCAATCCACGCCGGCGACGACATCGTCACCGCTCCTGGCAAAACGGATGCACTCGGCATTGAGGCGAAACTGGATGCCCTCCTTCTCCAGGATCGCGAGAATGGCGTCGGAAACGTCCGTATCCTCGCGGCCGATCAGCCGCGGCCCCTTCTCGATCACGGTGACTTCGGAGCTGAAGCGACGGAACATCTGCGCAAACTCGAGCCCGATATAGCTGCCGCCGACGACGATCAGGTGGCGGGGCAGGGTGTCGAGATCCATGATCGAGACGTTGGTGAGATACGGTACGTCCGCGACACCAGGGAAATCCGGGGTCGCGGCGCGCCCGCCGACATTCAGAAAGATCTGGTCGGCCGAGAGCAGCGCGTCGCCGACCCGGATTTCATGCGGGCTTTCGAAGCGCGCGTGGCCTTCGAAGACCGTGCAGTTCTCCATGCCTTTCAGCCAGTTTTCGATGTTTCCGCGGGACGTGAACCGCACCGTGTCCTTGCGCGCCATGACGCGGGCAAAGTCGATGGTGACGGGGCCGGTCGTCACGCCATAGTCTGCGCCCCGTCGCGCCAAATGCGCAGCATAGGCGCTCGCGACCATCGCCTTGGTCGGCATGCAGCCGGTGTTGACGCAGGTGCCGCCGAAGTGCTTGCGCTCGATCAGGGCGACGGTTTTGCCGGCCGCCGTGAGCCGCCCGGCAAGCGATGGGCCGGCCTGGCCAGCGCCGATGATGATAGCGTCGAAATGTTTCGTCATGAGACCGAGGACACCACCCAGAGTGCGAGGAGAACGGCAACAGCATCCTCGAGAAGGGCGATCGGCAGGTCCTTGCCGCCGATGGCCGCAACGAGGCGCTTGCGCGCTTCATAGCCGCCGAGCGTTCCGATAATTGCACCGATGACGCCGGCAACCAGTCCGGGGAGCATAGCACCTCCGACCGTGCCAAGCACGGCGCCGCAGAAAGCGCCCGAAACGATGCGGGCGCCGAACTGCTGGGGCACCTTGCGGCTTGGCGTGCTCGGCAACTGATCGCCGACGAACTCCACGAGCGCCAGAAGGCCGACGATGTAGGGCGTGAACCGGAACCCCATGAAGGCTGCCCAGGTGCCGCTGAGCGGCAGCCAGCCGGCGGCTGCGCCAATGCTGACGGCGGCGGGTGCGGTCATGGTGCGCAGGCCGGCAACCACGCCGATAAGCAGCGCGAGAAGATAGATCGACATGAATTCCCCGAACGTTCGCCGGGCGAGCCCGGCCGTCAGCCCCAGACGGGTCGGGTCGGGCGGCTTCGCGACCAAGAATGAAAGCAGTTGTTTTTGGCGGGCCGCAATCAGAGTGGCCGACAATGCCGGCCTTTGCAATCGCGCAATCACCGGCGGGTTCTCTTAGTCTATGCTTTCGATCGTCTTAGTCGTCGGCGAGATTATTCACCTGCTACAGTCTCTGCGTGCAACCCTATTTTTTGCCGGGGCCTGACATATATGGAATGCCTTGCCCCGACGGAGCGGGCGTTCCGTGATCAAACTTGCGGAGCGAAACTCGAGGAGAGACCCATCATGCGCCTGACCAGACTGCTTATCGGAACTGCCCTTGCCTTCACGCTGACTGCTGCCGCGGCGAGTGCCGATGTGGTCGTGTCCTCGAAGATCGACACGGAGGGCGGTGTGCTCGGCAACATCATCCTTGCGGTGCTCAACGCCAACAACATCAAGACGGTCGACCGCGTCCAGCTTGGGGCGACGCCGGTCGTGCGCAAGGCGATCACCGCCGGCGAGATCGACATCTATCCGGAATACACGGGCAATGCCGCCTTCTTCTTCGAAAAGGCCGACGATCCGGTCTGGAAGGATGCGGCCAAGGGCTATGAGACGGCCAAGAAGCTCGACTACGACGCCAACAAGATCGTCTGGCTGACGCCATCGCCGGCCAACAACACCTGGGCGATCGGCCTGCGCAAGGAAGTGGCCGACGAAAACAAGCTGAAGACGCTCAGCGATTTCGGCAAATATGTCGCCGGCGGCGGTAAGCTCGTGCTGGCGGCGTCGTCGGAGTTCGTGAATTCGGCCGCCGCACTGCCGGCGTTCCAGACCACCTACGGCTTCACCTTGAAGCAGGACCAACTTATCACGCTTTCCGGCGGTGATACCGCGGCAACGATCGCGGCCGCGGCAAACCAGACCAACGGCGCGAATGCGGCCATGGTCTATGGCACCGACGGTGGCATTGCGCCTTCAGGCCTCGTCGTGCTGGAAGACGACAAGGCGGTGCAGCCCGTCTATCAGCCGGCTCCCATCATCCGCGAGGCCGTACTCAAAGAAAACCCGCAGATCGAGGAACTCTTGAAGCCGGTGTTCGAGAAGCTGGACCTGGTGACGCTGCAGGAACTGAACGGCCGCGTGCAGGTCGGCGGCGAACCGGCCAAGGCGGTCGCCGAGGACTTCCTGAAGAAGAACGGTTTCCTGAAATAGGTTGACGGACACCCGGGACGCTGGTCGGATGGCCGGCGTTCCGGGATAGGCCTGCAGGTGCCGGAGACGCGCCGGCACAGGCGGGGAGGGAATGTGGTTTGAAAGCACTCCGCTTTGACAAGCTCGGAGCGATCATTGCGGCCCTGGCGCTCGGCGGCGCCTTCATCGCACCTTTTGCAACGTTTCGTGCCAATCGTATCGTCGCCGGTGAGGTCAAGTCGGTGGCCGACGCCCTGCCTGCGGGCTGGAGTACAGTGCTGCTGGCCATCGTGGTCTGCGCGGTCGTCGTCGCGCTACTGCGCTCGCCAGCCGCACTGCGTCTCGCTGCGGCCTTTGTCGCGCTCGCCACGCTGGCGCTCGGAATCGGCGTTGCCGCCACGCATCTGACGCCAGAAGCCAACACTTATGCCCGGGTGTCGCCCGCTTCGGGCTTCTGGATCATGCTTTTTGCCTTCGGGCTGCTCGCCGCTGACGCCTTGACGCGACTGCGCCCGGCGCCTTTCGTGCGCGTCGCGGTGCTCGTCGCCGTGCTTGGCTTTATCGGGATACTCTTGCTTTCCGGTACTTGGGACGGTCTTTCCATCCTGAAGGAGTATGCGAGCCGGGTGGACACATTTTGGGCCGAAGCCCGCAAGCACGTGACCCTGGCGCTCGGCTCGCTCGTCGCCGCGACCCTCGTCGGTATCCCGCTTGGTATCCTCTGCCACCGGGTCACGCGACTGCGCGACGGATTGCTCGGCGTGCTGAACGCGATCCAGACGATCCCGTCGATTGCGCTCTTCGGCATTCTCATCGCCCCGCTCGGCTGGATCGCCCTCCATGTGCCGGGCGCCGCCGCGATCGGCATTCGTGGCATCGGCGTCGCCCCGGCCTTCGTTGCGCTCTTTCTCTATTCGCTGCTGCCTGTCGTCGCCAACACCGTCGTCGGACTGGCCGGCGTTCCGCGGGACGCGAACGACGCCGCGCGTGGCATCGGCATGACCGATTGGCAACGGCTGGTCGGCATCGAATTTCCGCTGGCCTTTCCGGTGATCCTCACCGGCATCCGTATCGTGCTCGTCCAGAATATCGGCCTTGCGACCATCGCTGCGCTCATCGGCGGCGGCGGCTTCGGCGTCTTCGTTTTTCAGGGCGTCGGCCAGACCGCGATGGACCTCGTTCTGCTCGGTGCCGTCCCGACGGTCGTGCTGGCGTTCGCCGCGGCGATCGTGCTCGACGCGGTCATCGAGATGGCCACACCCAACACCAGGCAGGCAGAGGCCGCATGATCGAGATCGAGAACATCACCAAGCGTTATGGCGAAAGCACCGTTGTCGACGACGTCAGCCTGACGATCGCGCCGCGCACGGTCACGGTCGTCGTCGGCACCTCCGGCTCTGGCAAGACCACGCTTCTGCGCATGGTCAACCGGCTGGTCGAGCCGACCTCGGGCACAATCCGCCTCGACGGCGAGGACAATCGTTCGCTACCGGGTTATGAGTTGCGCCGGCGGATCGGCTACGCGATCCAGGGGCACGGTCTGTTTCCCCACCGCACCGTCGCTCAGAACATCGCGACCGTGCCGACCTTGCTCGGATGGGAACGCGCGCGCATCGATGCGAAGGTGGAGGAACTCCTGCGCCTTTTCCAGCTCGATCCTGCCGATTTCGGTCCACGCTTCCCACACGAACTTTCCGGCGGCCAGCAGCAGCGTGTCGGCGTTGCCCGGGCGCTTGCGGCCGAACCCAAGGTGCTGTTGATGGACGAGCCCTTCGGAGCGCTCGATCCGATCATCCGTGCCAAGGCGCAGGACGACCTGCTTGCCATCCAGAAACATTTTCAGACGACGATCATTCTCGTCACCCACGATATGGAAGAGGCCTTTCACCTGGCCGATCGCATCGCAGTCATGGACAAGGGCAAAGTGGTGCAGTACGCGACCCCCGCCGAAATGCTGCTGAAGCCAGCCACCCCCTTTGTCGAAAGCCTGATTGGGGCGGGCGAACGGCCCTATCGTCTATTGGCGATCGCGCCGGTTTCGAGCGCAGTGGAGCCTGGGGCCGCCGAAGGCGCGCCGATTTCGAGCGACGCCAGCCAAAGGGAAGCCCTGGCCGAACTCCTCTGGTCCGGACGAGATGCGCTGCCGGTGGCAGGTCCAGACGGCGCCGTGATCGGCAGGGTCAGTCTCAAGGGGCTGGCCAAACGCGCGGCCGGTCCAGCCTGATGCCGAAGGTCGCCACCCTCATTCGCATCGCGGTTTTCATGGCTCTGGTCGCGTTCCTGCTGCAGCCCCATTGGTTCGAGCCGCTGCTGCGACCGCTGGTGCAGGACAACGCCCCTGTCATCTACAACCAGGGAAGCCTGCTGCAGCTGACGTTCCTGCATCTGCGCACTGTGGCGCTGGCGGTAGCAGCGGCCGCGCTGGTTGCGCTTGCGCTTGCCATTCTGGTCACGCGTACCTCCGGAGCGGAATTCTTGCCGCTCTCGCGCAGCTTGGTGAACATCGGGCAGACTTTTCCGCCCGTTGCGGTGTTGGCGCTCGCGGTTCCGATCTTCGGCTTCGGCGAAAAGCCGACGCTGATTGCGCTCTTCCTCTACGGCCTGTTGCCGATTTTCGAGAATGCGCTGACGGGGCTGACGACCTTGCCTCCGTCGGTCATGGAGGCGGCGCGCGGTGCCGGCATGACGAGCGGCCAGCGGCTTCTCAAGGTAGAGCTGCCGCTGGCGATGCCGGTGATCCTGGCCGGCATCCGGCTTTCGGTCGTCATCAGCCTCGCAACCGCGACGATCGGATCGACGGTCGCCGCAAAAACGCTTGGCGAAGTGATCATCGCCGGGTTGCAGTCGAACAACCTTTCCTTCGTCGTTCAGGGTGGCCTGATCGTCGCAACGCTTGCGGTGCTTTTGCACGACGGGTTGCAGGCGGCGGAGAGGAAGCTTGCCGCGCGCATGGGCCGCTGAAGCCGCCTCACGGAACGGCCCAAGGAACGTTCGCCATTCATCGGCGTGCCAAGCCGCAGCACCGTGCTAGAATGGACGATGCTTTATCGAGGGGCCAGAAGTCCTGTCGTCAGGGATGCCGGCGGATTTGTCGCCAGGCTCAACATGCCCGGATGGCTGCTGCCCTGGCCGCGCGATCATGGCTATGGCCCTCTGGCGATGGTCGTGGAATCGATGCTTTCGCCGGGTCGGCTGATCGCCATGCACGAGCACCGCAACGACGAAATCCTGTCCTGGGTGCCGGATGGCGTCATGCGCCACAACGACCGCTCGATCGGCGAACTGGTCATCGACAGCGGACACCTGATGGTGATGAATGCGGGCACGTGCTTCTGGCATTCCGAAGAGACGTTGCCTGATGATCCGCCGCTCAGGATGCTCCAGATCCTCGTGCGCCCGCATAGTCTCGATCTGCCACCGAACATCCAGCATGGGCCGATTGCCGCCGGGGCGGTCAACGAGTGGCGGCATCTTGTCGGGCCGGAAGGTGGGAAGGCTCCCTTCTTCGTCCGCAGCGCCATCGACATTTTCGATCTCCGGCTCGAGGCCGGGGCAGGGACTGCATTTCCCCGAGTGGCAGGCCGTCACCTCTATTTCTACGTCTTCTCCGGTGCAATACAGGCGGGTCGAGCCAGTTTCTGCGCGACGGAGCAGGGTCTGTTCCCCTCCGATGAAGGCTTGGGCCTTGTCGCCACCCGCGACGCAATGGTCGTTGCGTTCCTGATCGAGCCGGATGCGCCTGTCGCGAGACGAGGGACGGTGGGCGACCACCGAAAGATCCCGCCGCCCTATCTGGCCCGACCCTTGCTCAGGCTTCTGCGCTGGCGCGACCGCCTGGTCGGAAAAACATGAGCCGTGAAAAAGATCGTTCCGCAACGTGCAGTGGTCTGGACCGCTTTCCTCCGGCCGTAGAGTTGCGCTGTGTGCACTCTCTTTAGTTGTCCATGAAATGCCTGCTTTGTCAGCATTTGCCTGAGATATGAAAATGAATTTCACAATTTTACGAAATATGCGGATTTGAGTTGACGGCCTGAAAAAACTGTCCCAGTCTGCGAAAATAAATTACGCCAAAAGGCAGGGGAACAGGACGAGCATGAAAGTTGGCATCATCGGACTCGGATTCCGTTTGGGTTATCTCGGCTATGTCTTCAAGGCCATGGACGAGAGCTTCGAAATCGCCGGATACGTCGATCCGAATCCGGCCGGTCTGGCCACGCTCACCGAAAAAGGCATCTCTCCCGGCAAGGCCTATGCAACACCGCAAGAGCTGATCGCCAACGAGAAGCTCGATCTCCTGATGATCGGCTCGCCCAACCACATGCACCTCGATCATATCCGGATCGGCCTCGAAGCCGGCCTGAAAGTCTTCAGCGAAAAACCGATCGTGACGACGATCCAGGAGAGCCTGGAACTCGCAGCGCTCATGGCGAAGTTCGGTCATGAGCGGCTGATGGTCGGTCTCGTGTTGCGCTATGCGCCCATGTACCGCGATCTCCGCCAGGCGCTTGCCGAAGGCAAGCTTGGCCAGGTGGTCTCGATCGAGGCATCCGAGCATATCGAGCCCTATCACGGCGCCTTCTTCATGCGCGACTGGCGCCGCTACGAGCGCTATTCCGGCAGCTTCATGCTGGAAAAATGCTGCCATGACCTCGACCTCTACAATGGCGTCGTCGGTGCTCGCCCGGAACGTGTCGCGAGCTTCGGTGGCCGCAAGAGCTTCATCCCCGCCAACGACCCGGCCCGCGAAGGCATCAACGACCTCGAACTCTTCCACCGCAAGCCGAGCGGCTGGATGGGGTCTGACAAGGTCTTCGACAGCGACGGCGACATCATCGACTACCAGGTTGCGATCGTCGAATACGCCAACGGCGTCGGCATGAACTTCCACACCAATCTGAACGTGCCGGATCAGTTCCGCCGCTTCTGCATCATGGGTTCGCGCGGCATGGCCGAGGGCGATTTCATTCGCGGTTACTTCGACGTGCACGAGATGCTGACCGGCAAGAAGGTCATCGAGAACAAATACAAGGCAACCGAACTGTCGCAGCACTACGGTGCCGACGAGCAGATGGCGACCGATATCATCGGCCATGTCCGCGACGGCCGGCCGCTGCCGGTTTCGACGCGCGATGCGCTGGAAGCCGGCATCCTGGCGCTCTCCATGGACGAGGCCCGGCGCAAGAAGAGCGTCATAGACCTCCGGCCCATCTGGGACCGCTTCGACGAAGCCCTGCATTCCCGCGCGGCGTAAGGGGAGGCGACGGATGAGTGTTCAACGCAGCACAGTCATCTTCGCCTGGATCCTGCTTCTTCCTGCTGTTCTCTACGTCACGGTGATTGTCGCCTATCCGCTGGTCGACACCTTCATCCTGTCGTTTACGGACGCGTCGCTGAAGAAGACGACCAATTGGGTCGGCTGGACCAACTACGACAAGATCTTCAACGAGACCTTCGCCGAGGTCATCTTCCGGACCTTCGTCTGGACGTTCTTCTCGGTGTCGATAAAGATGATCATCGGCGTTTTCGGCGCAACGATGTTGAACGCAGCCGTGCCCGGCCGGGCGCTGTTCCGCCTGCTCACCATGCCGCCATGGATCGTGCCGATGGCCATCGGCATTTTCATGTGGGGCTGGATGTACAACGGCCAGTTCGGCATGATCTCCGGTGTCCTGCAAAATTTGGGCGTCGTCGATGGACCGGTCGCGTTCCTGGCCCGCGGCGAGACCGCGTTCTGGGCAACCATCGTCACCGACGTCTGGATCGGCGTGCCGCTGGTCACGCTCTACATGCTGGCGGCGATGCAGGCGATCCCGCAGGACCTCTACGAGGCCGCCTGGACCGACGGGGCAGGGCGCTTCTATCGCTTCCGCCGCATCACGCTGCCGCTGCTCGTACCGTCGCTGATCACCATGTCGATGCTGTCGCTGATCGCGACCTTCAATTCCTTCGACATCATCTGGATCCTCACCCAGGGCGGGCCCAACGGTGAGACGACGACGATGATCATCGACACCTATCGCACCGCGATCGGGTCGAAGAAATATGGCGAAGGGGCGGCGCGCGCGGTGCTGATCTGCATCTTCCTGTCGATCTTCTGCTTTGCCTATTTCCGGGTCACGAGCCGCCTTTCGCAAGGGGAACAGAAATGAGCCAGCCGGCCCTGATCAACCGTTACCGCTGGTACGAGCTCCTTGGCATCTATGCCGGCATCTTCGTCTTCCTCACCTTCATCCTGGCGCCCTTCGTCGAAGGGTTCCTGGTGTCGCTGAAGCCGCTGGGACTCCTGTTCTCGTCGCCCTATCGTTTCTGGCCGGAAAACGGGTCGTTTACCGCCTACTACACGATGTGGGTGAGCGTGCCGGGCTTTGCTCGCTACATCTTCAACTCCTTCTTCATTTCCACCATCGTCACGGCGATCGTGCTGGTGCTCGTCATTCCCGCGGCTTACGCCTTTGCCCGCTTCAATTTTCGCGGCGCCGGCGTGCTTCTCGGCGCGTTCCTTGCCGTCAACATGTTCTCGGGCGCGGTGCTGCTCATTCCGCTGTTCCGGCTGATGCGCACCTTCGGCGTGCTCAACACCTATCTCGCCATGATCGTGCCGGGCGTCGCCTTCCTGATCCCGTCGGCGATCTGGCTCCTGCGCACCTACATGATGCGCATCCCGCGCGAGCTGGACGAGGCTGCCTTCGTCGACGGCGCCAGCCACTTCTACACGCTGCGCCGGGTGATCCTGCCGATCGCCATGCCGGGCATCACCGTGGTGGCGATCACCACCTTCATCGGCGCCTATGCCCAGCAGTTCATCTACGCGCTGACCTTCAATTCCAAGAGCGAATTCATGCCGCTGCCCGTCGGTCTCTTTGCCTATTTCGGACGCCAGGAAGTGGTCTGGAACGAGCTGATGGCCGCGAGCTTCGTCGGCATCGCGCCGGCCGTCGTCGTGATCTTCCTCTTGCAACGCTATCTCGTCAGCGGGCTGACCGCGGGCGCGGTGAAACAATAAGACTTAAGTCAACCACCAGAGAACGGGAGCATAAAAACGTGTCTATCCAATTCAAGACGGGGGTGCTCGCCCTTGCCCTGCTCGGCTCGACCGCGCTCGGCGCCGTGACCGCCAAGGCGGCCGACCAGGAGATCAGCTGGATCTACTGCGGCGACACCATGGATGCGGTGCATGAGAAGTACATCAAGCAGTGGGAGGAGAAGAACCCGGGCTGGAAGGTGACCCCGGAAGTCGTCGGCTGGGCCCAGTGCCAGGACAAGGCAACGACGCTCGCTGCCGCCGGCACGCCGGTCGCCATGGCCTATGTCGGCTCGCGCACGCTGAAGGAATTTGCCCAGAACGACCTCATCGTACCGGTGCCGATGACGGAAGACGAGAAGAAGACCTACTATCCCAACATCGTCGATACCGTGACCTTCGACGACAACCAGTGGGGCGTTCCGATCGCATTCTCGACCAAGGCGCTTTACTGGAACAAGGACCTGTTCAAGCAGGCTGGTCTCGATCCGGAAACGCCGCCGAAGACGTGGGCTGAAGAAATCGAATTCGCCAAGACGATCAAGGAAAAGACCGGCATCGCCGGTTATGGCCTGCCGGCCAAGACCTTCGACAACACGATGCACCAGTTCATGCACTGGGTGTATACCAACAACGGCAAGGTCATTGACGGCGACAAGATCGTCATCGACAGCCCGCAAGTGCTCGCAGCGCTGCAGGCCTACAAGGACATCACGCCTTTCTCGGTCGAAGGCGCCACCGCCTACGAACAGAACGAAATCCGTGCCATCTTCCTCGACGGCAAGGTCGGCATGATCCAGGCTGGCTCGGGTGCCGCAACGCGTCTGAAGGAAACCAAGGTCAACTGGGGCGTTGCGCCGCTGCCGCTCGGCCCGGAAGCCAAGGGCGAGGGCACGCTGCTCATCACCGACAGCCTGGCGGTCTTCAAGGGTTCGGGCGTCGAGGAGAAGGCGATCGAGTTCGCCAAGTTCATCACCTCGCCGGGTCCGCAGGGCGAATATGAACTTCAGGGCGGCGCCGGCCTGACGCCGCTTCGTCCGTCGCCGATGGTTGACGAATTCGTCAAGAAGGATCCCTACTGGAAGCCGTTCATCGACGGCATCGCCTATGGTGGTCCCGAGCCGCTCTTTACCGACTACAAGGGCTTCCAGAACGTCATCATCGAGATGGTCCAGTCGGTCGTGACCGGCAAGGCCGAGCCGGCCGACGCCTTGAAGAAGGCGGCTTCCAGCCTCGAAGAGTACAAGTAAGGCCACCGGGGCCGCGCGCCGACAAGATCGGTTCGCGGCCCCACCTAACTCTGCTATAAATGAGCCGCTTCTCGCCGGTGGCCGGAGACAGTTTCTTGGGACAGCTCAATCTCAATCGGGTTCAGAAATTCTACGGGACGTTCGAGGTGCTGAAAGGCATTGATCTCGAAGTCAGGAACGGTGAGTTCGTCGTTTTCGTCGGACCCTCCGGTTGCGGCAAGTCGACCTTGCTCAGGATGATCGCCGGTCTCGACGAGACCAGCTCGGGGGACATCCTGATCGAGGGCAAACGCGTCAACGACCTGCCGCCGGTCAAGCGCGGCATTGCGATGGTCTTCCAGTCCTACGCGCTTTATCCGCACATGAGCGTCTTTGAGAACATCGCCTTTCCGCTGCGCGTGGAAAAGATGGCCGAGGAGAAGCTGAAGGCAAAGGTGGAGCATGCGGCGCGCATCCTGCACCTCGACCAGCGGCTGCAGCAAAAGCCGGGCATGCTATCGGGCGGTCAGCGTCAGCGTGTCGCGATCGGGCGGGCGATCGTGCGCGAGCCGAAGATCTTCCTCTTCGACGAGCCGCTCTCCAATCTCGACGCGGCGCTTCGCGCCGACATGCGCATCGAGCTGGCGAAACTGCACCGGCAATTGCGGGCAACGATGATCTACGTCACGCACGACCAGGTCGAGGCGATGACGATGGCGGACCGGATCGTCGTTCTCAATGCCGGCCAGATAGCCCAGACCGGCGCGCCGCTCGAGCTCTATCACAAGCCGGCCAACACCTTCGTTGCCGGCTTCATCGGCAACCCGAAGATGAACTTCCTGCCGGTCACCTGCAAGGGCGTCAGCGACGCGGGTGTCGAGGTCGATTACAAGGGGCAGTCGGTGGTCGTTCCGGTCGTGCCGCAAGCCGGCCTCGCCGGTCGGACGCTGACACTCGGGGTTCGTCCGGAACATATCGTGCTCGGCGCCGGGGACCTGACGCTCAAGGTAACGCCGACGGTCATCGAACGTCTCGGTGCCCACACGGTTGCCTATGCCGCGATCGGCGGAGAAGGTGAGAACTTCTGCGCCATGTTGCCGGGAACGGCAGCGATCCAGCCGGAACAAACTGTGCAGGCCGGTATCCGTACGCCCGATTGCCACCTCTTCGACGAGGCCGGCATAGCGCTCGAACGTCGCGTCGAGTTGACCGACATCGATATGGGCGTGCTCAACCCCGCGGCTGCCTGAAACCAGGGGCCAGGATCACGGTCGCGTCCGATCAGGGCGCGGCCAGTGTTTTGTGGCGTGGCTGGATATCCGGCAGTTCTGTCTGTAACAATCGCCCGTCGCTGGCGCCATTCCTCCTGTTCAAAGGCGATCAAGCGCACTCGGATAGGGCATCATGACGCTTGGCCGCTATACGGAGCTTCCTCATCTCGTTGACGCCAATGCCGGGATCGAAGCCGTCTGGGCGTCTGTCAGCCGCAACGAAGGCAGTTATCGGGTCCTGCCGGATGGGCGATGCGACATCATCCTCAGGTTTGCGCTCAAGGCTTCGCCAATCCGCGACCTGATGCCGATCGTGACCGGTCCAACGACGGGCTATTACGATGTCCCCTTGGAACCCGGCACCGCCTTCGTCGGCGTGCGGCTGAGGCCCGGCCATTTTCAGAGAATTCTCGGGCTGGAGCCGATCCGGTTGCACGGCGCCGCGCTGATCGGCGCGGCCGCTCTGGGCCAATGGCCCGACCTCGCCGCCCTCTGCGCACCGGCATTGGACCAGCAGGAACTTGCCGGTCGGCTGGTGCGGTTCGTCCGCAAGTGCGATGCCGAGAGTGACTTTGAGGTGACACCGCTCAGCCGTAACATCATAAGCGCGCTGCACGCTTCCGGCGGTCGGTTGCGCATCGCCGAGCTCGCCGCGATGCACGGCGTCTCCGAGCGCACCGCCAGGCGCATCCTCCTTCACGCGACGGGTCTCACGCCGAAGGCGTTTGCAGCGATCATCCAGTTTCATCGGGCCCTGCGTCTTTTGCGCGATCACCGCCTCAGCCCCGCCGATGCCGCGTTCGAGGCCGGCTTTGCCGACCAATCCCACATGACCCGGGTCTTCCAGCGCCTCGGCGGGTTCTCGCCGGCGCGCTTGCCCGACGTCACGCTGGTGACGATCTCGGACTGATGTCCGAATTGTTCAAGAACGGAGCCCGGCAATGAACGATGATCGCCGGTAACTGTTCGCGATGCTTCGGGTGTACGCTTCGCGCGTGGCCGATCTCGGCGGCGGGCAAACCTTGGAGACGAAACCATGACTGTCCGTTTCGGATACACGATCCTCTATGTTCCCGACGTGCCGGCAACGGTCTCGTTCTATGAGGCGGCGTTCGGTCTGAAGCGAAGGTTCGTGCATGAAAGCAACCTCTATGCGGAGATGCAGACCGGTGAGACGGCTCTGGCCTTTGCCAGCGAAACCATGGCGGAGCTGAATGGCTTTGCCGTTCGCGCGAACCGCAAGGGTGACCTCGCTGCCGGTTTCGAAATCGCGCTTGTCTGCTCGGCGCCGCAAGAGGCCTATGAGATGGCAGTCTCTGCCGGAGCATCGCCGGTGAAGCCGCCAGAAGAAAAGCCGTGGGGGCAGGTGGTCGGCTATGTCCGCGATCTCAACGGCTGCCTTGTCGAGCTCTGCTCCGCGATGCCCGCCTAGCGGCCCGGCATGACCGCGCAACCCACGAACGCCATAACTCGGGAGGAACCCGCCTGTGCGCCCGACCACTGCCTCGCCCTGTATCACGACCAATCGGATTGCCGCGTCGCGAGACTTTTACCAGACATATTTCTCTGCGCGGCTGACCTTCGACTGCGGCTGGTACATCAGCCTGGAACTGGGCCAGGGCCTGTCGCTGCAATTCATGGAACCGCAACAGGGGCAGCCCGTGTGCAACACCGAAGGCCTCACCTACAATCTCTGTGTCGAAGACGTCGATGGCGAGTATCGCCGGATCACGGCGGCAGGGCTTGCCGCGGCATTGCCGATCGAGGATCACCCTTGGGGAGATCGAGGCTTTGCGGTGAAGGACCCGAACGGCGTGCTGCTCTACATCTACTCCAACCGCGAACCCGCGCCGGAGTTCAGGCCGTTTGTCATCGCTTCGGGTGCCGCATGACCGATGACCGGATCCAGGCCCTTCTGCGGGAGATCGAGCTTCATCGCGGCGATCAGGTCGCGATCGTCACCCGACTGCGGGAAATCGCGCTCGCTTCAGGCCCTGCGGTCAATGAAGAGGTGAAGTATGGCGGTATCCTGTTTTCGTCCGGTGAGAGCTTCTGCGGCGTCTTTTCCTACGCCCAGCACGTGACGCTGGAATTTAGCCGGGGCGCCGCCTTGCCCGATCCACATGCCGTCCTGGAAGGCTCGGGCAAGCTTCGCCGCCACATCAGGCTCCTGAGCCCGGCGGATATAGATGAGAAACACGTCGCACAGTACATCGAGATGGCCCGCCAGGCCGTCGATCGCTGAAGGAGCGATCGCGCCCGGCGACGCTGCCGCAAATCGTCAGGCCGCGCCCTTCTCGGTTGCGTGCGGGTTCTCGACCTTCGGCCAGATATTCTTCGGCGCGCGCTTGTAGTCGGTCCTGGCCGGATTGTTCGGGTAGGGCGTGCCGGCCGAGCAATAGAGGATCTCCGCCGCGATCTTGGAGAACGAGGCGTAGAAGTGGTTGGTCGACTTGATGACCAGGATCTTCTTTTCCGTCGGGTCGATGCCCATCACCGAAAACAGGCTCGGGTCGAAGCTTTGCGCCCGGGTCGAATTGAGGATGATGTCGATACCCTTGAAACGGATGTGAGCCGCATCTCCGAAGGGGGCGAAGCTCTCGCCGAAGCGCATCTCGGCATTCCGCACCAGCTTGACCACCTTGACCGTGCCATCGACCGGATTGCCGGTCCCCGGCGCCGACTTGGCGCCAAAGCGCAAGGGGATTTCGGCGCCTTCGCCCGCCGCCATGCAGATCTGCACCGCCATCGGATCCCAGATCGTGCCGACCGCAACGTCGGTTGCGCCGCGGGCGAGCAATTCTTCAAGCAGCACCGTCGCGTCGCCGGCCGTGCCGCCGCCCGGGTTGTCCCAGACATCGGCGATGACGACGGGCCCTCTGGTTGCCGCGAGCGCCTCGTCGACCGCCTGCTTCTCGTCGATCTGCGGCATGATGAAGGTGCCGCGGTGGGAGAAGAGTTCGAGACCCAATTCCCGCGCGAGGCTCGCGCCTTTCTCCGGCTTGCCGTTGGTGACGGCAAGCAGCTTCGTTCCCATTTCCGGGACGTCGCCGGCCATGAAGCCGTGGATCACAGAAAGCGAAAGCACGTCGGCGTCTTCCTTCTCGATGCGCATCAGCTTGTCGACGAAGGAGCGCATCGGATCGCGTGAGGTCGGATAGACGTCGATCATCCGACAGTCGAAGATCGACATGACGGGCGTGATGCGGCCTTCGAGCGTGTCGACGGCGATCTTCCAGAGATCCTCGGCCCCGTCGACGAAGTCGGTGTGCGGGAACTCCTTGAAGTAGACGAAGAAGTTCGATGCGGCGGCGCGCTTGGCGGTCAGGTGGCTATGGGGGTCGAGTTCGGCGCAGACGAGGATATCGGGGCCGACGATCGCGCGCACGCGCGTCAGCAGGTCGCCTTCGGGGTCTTCGTAGCCATCGGCGACCATGGCGCCGTGCAGGCCGAGCACGACGGCGTCGACGGGCATGGCGGCGCGCAGCTGGACGAGGATTTCGTCGCGCAGGCCCTCATAGGTCTCGCGGTTGACGAGGCCAGCCGGGTCCGCCCAGGTCGCGGTTCCCTCGATCAGGTCCCAGCCCTTCTCGGCGCAGACGCGCCGGCCGACGGTGATCGGCGCCGTGCAAAGCGTCGGCGTCTCCGGGTGTTCTCCCGGCGGAGCGTAGAGCGAGGCTTCGAAGGCCCTGCGGTCGATGCAGATCGGAGAGAAGGTGTTGGTCTCGGTCGCAAGCGCCGCTGTGAAGATCCGCAATGCCGTTGCCTTTTCTATCGCGTCACGCCCGCAGCGCCGCTCATCCGGCCGGATGTGCGAAAGCCGCTGCAAGCTCTAAGTCTGGCGCATGATTTTTCCCGGACGGGTGACGGTCCAGGAAATTATGCGGAAGCCGTGCCCATCGGGTTTGGCAGGTAGCCGGTAAAGCCGGCGATCTTCCAGCGTCCTTCATGCAGGCGGCAGTAATAGACTGTCTGCCATTTCAGGATATCGACGCTGCCGTCCGTCTTCTTCAGGCTGCCGTCGAACTTCTTGCGCGCCAACGCCTGCTCGCCGTTGATCTCGATGTCCTCGAGCGTCGTCGTGGTGAAGATCGCAGTGCGCGGATCCTCGGCGAAGCTCTGTGTCGCAAAATCCTGCGCCTGGCGCAGCCACTCTTCGCGATAGGCGGCGAGCGACGGGAACGTCAGTCGCCAATTGTCCGGATTGGTTTCGCGGCGGCCGTCGATGCCGATGAAGCTCTCTCCGACGAAATCGTCTGCAACCATCGACCAGTCGGCTGCCAGAAAGGCAGTGATGTCGCGGGAGACCAGCATCTCCCAGATCGAGTGGCGTGCAGCATCGGAAGAGGGGAATGGATTGAGAAAAGGATCCCGCATATTCGCGCCCTGGATTGAAATTCTTTTCATGAATGGTGTTTTTCGCTAGCCAAATTCAGCTTTCTATGGTCACTTGTCAACGATCAAAGAAAATAATTTGCAAGAAGGCTCAAGATGACGATCAAGCGCTATGGTGCGGAACAGGTCGGCGCTGGCGGCGAACCTTTGCCCTTTGCGCGCGCTGTCGAGGCGGACGGCTGGCTCTATGTCTCCGGTCAGGTCGCCATGGAAAACGGCGAGATCATCGAGGGCGGGATCATTCCCCAGACCCACAAGACGATCGCCAATGTGATGGCCATCCTGACGGAAGCCGGCTACGGCCCGGAGCACGTAGTGCGTTGCGGCGTTTGGCTCGACGATCCCCGGGACTTCTGGACATTCAACAAGATCTACCAGGAGTACTTCGGCGCGCATCCGCCGGCACGGGCCTGCGTCCAGTCGTCGATGATGGTCGATTGCAAGGTCGAGATCGACTGCGTGGCCTATAAGCCGAAGGAAGGCTGATCCTGGAGCGGGAGCGGTTTTCGGTCTGCAGCCCGCTCTCATTCGTGATCCGAAGCAAGGCGTAAGCGGGCGATGGACATCTTCGCGACACTGCAGGAAGAAAAAGGGCGGCTCTCCCAATCGGAAAACCGCATTGCCGATATTCTCCTGAACGACTTCGAGTTCGCGGTAAACGCCTCCATCATCGAGCTCGCGGGCAAGGCGGACGTTTCGCCGCCGACGGTCACCCGCTTCTGTCGCCGGCTGGGCTGTGACAGTTTCTCCGACTTCAAGGTGCAGCTTGCGCGCACCGCCTATATCGGCATGCGCTACCTGAAGCCCGAGCCGAAGAGCCGCGAGACCGGCGACGTCGCCCAGGACATCATCACCAAATCGCAGAACGCGCTGTTCTTGCTGCATCGTTCGCTCGATCTGGCCGCGATCGAACAGGCGGTCGAGCGCATCGCCTCAGCGGAAATGATCTACGCCTTTGGTTCCGGTGGCAATTCGTCGATGATCGCCGGCGAACTTCAAAACCGGCTCTTTCGCTTCGGCCTGCGCATCACGTCCAGCTCTGATCACAGCATGCAACTGATGATGACGGCGGCGGCCCGGCCGACGGACGTGCTGATCGGCTCCTCCTTTTCCGGCCGCAACGCCGAACTGGTGCGCGCCTTCACGCTCGCCCGCGAACTGAAAGTGCCGACCATCGCGTTGACGCAGAGCGGCAGTCCGGTGGCCAACGCTGCCAGCATCACTGTTCCGGTCGACCTGCCCGAGGGCAACAACATCTACCGTCCCACCTCCACCCGCATCGCCTACCTGGCGCTGCTCGACATCCTCTCCAGTCTCGTCGCCTACCGGGTTCAGCCGCAGGCAACGGCCACACTTCGGCGCATCAAACAGCAACTGGTGACGCACCGCGACGGTGACGACCGCCAGTTGCTCGGAGACTGACGTGCCGCGAAAGGTCAACGCATGACGCAATCTCTCGCGATCGTCACCGGCGCCGCCGGCGATATCGGCCGTGCCATCGCCCGCAAGCTTTCCGAAGACCATGACGTGGTCCTGCTCGTCGACATCGATGCGGAGGCCGCCGAAAAGGCAGCAAGGGCGCTAGGCGACGAGAAGCGCTTCGTCGCCGTCGCCTGTGACGTGACCAACGCCGAAAGCGTGGCGGCGATGGCAGCGAAGGCCGCGGAGAAGGGCGCCGTCCGCACCCTCGTCAACAATGCGGGTGCCGCCCGAGCCGTCAGCCTGCACGACACCACGCCGGAGATCTGGCGCATGGACAATGCGCTGAACCTCGAGGCAGCCTTCCTCACCTTTCGCGCCGTCGAGGACATGCTGAAAGAGACCCACGGTTCGGTCGTCAACATCGCCTCGGTCAACGGCATGAACGTCTTCGGCCACCCGGCCTATAGCGCCGCCAAGGCTGGCCTCCTGCACCTGACGCGACTGATCGCGGTCGAATACGGCAAGTTCGGCATCCGCTCGAATGCGGTGGCGCCCGGTACGGTGCGCACCCAGGCCTGGGAGGCGAGGGCGGCATCGAACCCGGACGTGTTCGAAGAGGCGCGCCGCTGGTATCCGCTGCAGCGCATCGTCAATCCCGATGACGTCGCCAATGCCGTGCACTTCCTGGCAGGCCCGCTCGCGGCCGCCATTTCGGGCGTCTGCCTGCCTGTCGATTGCGGTCTGACCGCCGGACAGGCGGAGCTGGCCCGCACGTTCTCGCAATCAAGCCACTACTGACATAAGCATTCTGGAGGATGAGCATGCACCCGGTTTCCTACCGTCTCGAGGCGTCCTGGCAGCCGGATGGCGGGCCGTTCGGGCGGTTTACCTTCACGCTGTTCAATTTCTCCGGAGCGCCGCTTTCCGGTTTCAGGATCGTCTATACCTCGCTCACCCGGGTGATCGATCCCAGGGCCTGCGACAATGCCGTATTCCTGCGCCGCAACGCCAATTTTCACGAATTCGCGCCGCCAGCGGGGCTGACGATCGAAAACGGTGAGAGTTGGAGCTTCACTGTCAGCGGCCTGCACCGCAATGCGCGCCATTGCACTGATGGAGCCAAGTCCGCCTATCTGACGCTTGCCGATGGCCGGCACGTGCCCGTCGCTGTCTCCGATCTGTTGCTTGAAAATGCCGTCAGTGAGCCACCGCCGGTGCGGTTGCCGGCAGGTAAACTCGACCAGCCCTATGCGTTGCAGCCCTGGCCGGCGAAGCTTGAGCTTCGTGCTGGAGACGGATTCCCCGTCGTTCTCTATCCGGCGGTCGGCGCGTCGGGCGAGGATGTCGCAGCCATCGATACGGTTCTGGCGATGTACCACCGCCTGTTTGCGGCGGGTCACGCCCCCTTCAGCCTGGCGGCCTCAAAGCAGGGGCGGGCGATTGTCTTTGCCGCCGACGCTGGTCTCAAGGCCGAGGCCTATCGGCTCGACTTTTCCGAGACCGAAATTCGCCTCAGCTTTGGCGGCAGCGCCGGCCGGCAATATGGTTTGACCAGCCTGGTTCAGCTTCTGGACGGGGCACGCAACCATCCGGACAAGTTCCGCTTTCCGGCGAGCGGCACAATTTCGGATGCGCCGCGTTACAGCTGGCGCGGTTGCCATCTCGACGTCTCCCGCCAGTTCTATCCGACGGCGGATGTGGCGCGGCTGATCGACATTCTCGCTTGGTTCAAGCTCAACGTTTTCCATTGGCATTTGACCGACGACGAGGCCTGGCGCCTGGAGATCAAAGCCTACCCGCAACTGACGACGCTTGGCGTGTTGCGCGGGCCGGATGAGCCGCTGTTGCCGCAACTCGGCAACGGTGCTGAGCCCGTCGGCGGCTTCTACAGCCAGGAGGACGTCAAGGCGATCGTCGCGCAGGCGACGGCACTGCATGTCGATGTCGTGCCGGAGATCGACATCCCCGGCCACAGCACGGCGACCCTGGTGGCGCTGCCGGATCTGACCGACGGCCAGGAGGCGCCGGAGAGCTACCACTCGGTTCAGGGCTATCCGAACAACGCGCTCAACCCGGCCGTTGCCTTCACCTACGAGTTTCTGGAGAAGGTCCTCGACGAGATGGTCGAGCTTTTCCCGAGCGCCTACATTCATATCGGCGGCGACGAAGTGGCGAACGGTTCGTGGCTCGCTTCGCCGCTGGCCAAGAAGCTGATGGAGCAGGAGGGCATCTCCGGCACCTTCGCGCTGCAGTCCTATTTCTTGAAGCGGGTGAAGCAGATGCTGACGGCGCGTGGCCGCAAGCTCGCCGGCTGGAACGAGGTGGCGCATGGCGGCGGTGTCTCGACCGAAGATACGCTGCTGATGGCCTGGGAGCGACCGGAGGTCGGTATCGAGCTCGCCCGCGAAGGCTATGATGTGGTGATGACCCCCGGCCAGGCCTATTACCTCGACATGGCGCAGGCCGACGCCTGGCAGGAGCCGGGCGCAAGCTGGGCCGGTACGGCGACACCTGCGCATACCTATGGCTACGAGGCCGAGGGCGAGTTCCCGGACGAATTGAAAGCGCGCCTCAGAGGGGTGCAGGCCTGCATCTGGTCCGAGCATTATCTTTCGCGCGGCTACTTCAACCGTCTCGTCTTCCCGCGGCTTCCGGCGATCGCCGAAGCGGCATGGACACCGAAGTCGGCGAAGGACTGGCTTCGCTTTGCGGCCATCGCGCCGCTTAGCCCGAACCTCTGAGGGGAACGCCCATGCGCATCGCCGTTGGTGGGATCCATACCGAATGCAGCACCTACTCGCCTGTCCTGATGACGGAGGAAGATTTTCGCGTGCTGCGCGGACAGGCGCTGCTGGACGCCGAATACTTCGGATTTATGAAGGCCGAAGGCGTCGAGCATCTGCCGCTGCTGCATGCGCGCGCCGTTCCGGGTGGCCCAGTGTCGCGTCCGACCTACGACGCTTTCAAGGCGGAGTTTCTCGACAAGCTGCGTGAAGCCCTGCCAATCGACGGCCTCTATCTGGCCATGCACGGCGCCATCAAGGTCGATGGGATGGACGACGCGGAAGGCGACTGGATCTCCGCCGCGCGCGCCGTCGTCGGTCCCGATTGCCCGATTGCGGCCAGTTACGACCTGCATGGCAATGTCAGCCAGAAGATCATCGATCAGCTCGACATCTTTGCGGCCTATCGAACAGCGCCGCATATCGACACGCCGGAGACCATGACCCGTGCCTGGTCGATGCTCGTCTCGGCGCTGAGAGACGGCACGCGTCCAGGAATCGCCTGGGCACCGGTTCCGGTCCTGCTTCCCGGCGAATGCACATCGACCGAGGACGAGCCGGCAAAGTCGCTCTACGCGCAATTGCCCGAAATGGATAAGCGGCCGGGCGTTCTCGATGCCAACCTGATGGTCGGTTATGTCTGGGCCGACGAGCCGCGGGCGACCGCCTGTGCGGTGGTAACAGCCACCGATAGAGCGGCGGCCAAACGGGCAGCGGAGGAGATTGCCGCCGGCTACTGGTCCGAACGTCGAAACTTCCGCTTCGGTCCGGTGACGGGGCCACTGAACGAAATGCTCGATATCGCCGAGCGGGCAACGACGACGCCGATCATTCTTGCGGATTCCGGCGACAACCCGACCGGCGGCGGCGTCGGCGACCGCGCCGATGTGCTGAAGGCGCTGCTCGCCCGCGGCTGGCGGGGCGCCTTGATTGCCGGTATCACGGACCTGCCGGCGGTCGAAGCCTGCTTTGCCGCCGGTACCGGCGAAACGTTGATGCTCAAGATCGGCAGCAGCCTCGATCCGGCAAGCCCCCGCGCAGAAATGCTGGCTGAGGTCGTCACGCTGGACGATCCCGGGCCTGCGAAAGAACGGCAGGCGGTGGTGCGTGTCGGCGCGATCGATGTGGTCATCGCGGCACGCCGCAGGCCCTACCACAACATCGGGGATTTCCGGCGGCTGCGCCTGGATCCCAAGGCCGTTCGGCTGCTCGTCGTCAAGTCGGGCTATCTTTCGCCTGAACTGGCGCCGATCGCCAACCCCAACCTGATGGCCCTGACTGACGGGGTCGTCAATCAGGACATACAGGGCCTCGCCAGCCTGCGCCGTGAGCGACCGGCCTATCCGTTTGACCAGGACTTTGCCTTCGAACCTGTCGCCCGCTTTTCGGCGCGTTGGTCGAGCGGCGCCTGAGACATGTTTCGCACTTTCCCTCCCCGATTTCCGGGTAGGGCTTTCCTCAAAGCGCCGCGCGTCGTTCGACCCGCAAGAAGCGCTGAAACACCTTGGCCTTCCGCATAACACCGTCCTTAAATCGATCACAATTTAAGCGATTGTGCGATATCCTCCACCCGCTTCGCGGATACATTCTAGAATGACCTCCACCATTCTCAGCGCCATGCGCAACCCGGCCATGCGGATCAGCATGCTGGCAATCTTCCTGTTCGGGTTTGCCGGTGCGGCCACCTCGCCCTATCAGTCCGTCGTCGGTATCAACGAGCTCGGGCTCAGCGACGCTGTCTATTCGCTGCTGATCCTGCTTGCCTCGACGGTGAACGTCATCGTCAGCGTTTCGATCGGCATTCTGGCCGATCGCGTCGGCAACTATCGGCTTCTGATGTCGACGGCGATCTTTTTCGGCGTTGTCGGCTACGGCATCGTCTATGTGCTCCCGCACCAGATGAGCTTCGTCGTCAGCGTCCTCTTGCTGCTGCCGATCTACGGCGCGGTCTATACGCTGCTTTTCGCCAATGTGCGCAGTATTGCCCGACGGATGAACGGCCATGACGCTGCGTCGCTGACGACGGGCGCCCGCGCGGCCATATCCGTGTCCTGGGTTCTGGTTCCCGGATTGGTCGGCTTTGCGCTCGCCGGCGGCGACAGCATGTTGCCGGCCTATCTGCTCGCCTGCCTCGGCTGCCTCGCCAACCTGCTGATCGTCTATTTCAAGCTGCCCAACGAAAGCGGGGCTGACGCATCGCTCGGCAAGCGGCTTTCGTACTGGACGTCTTTTCGGGAGATCCTGGCGCCGCGGATTTTCCTGCGCGTGATCGCGGTTGCGATCATCACCTCGTCGCTGCACGTCAACGCCGCCGTGCTGCCCCTGATCATGACCGACGAGATTGGCGGCAGCGTCACCGATATCGGCATCATCGTCGGTATCGTCGCCTTCCTCGAAGTCGTGTTCATCTTCGTCTGGGCGCGCATCCAGCTGAGCCTCGTGCCATTCAAGGCGCTGGCGCTCGGGACCGCGATCTATATCGGCTACATGGTGCTGCTCGGCTTCTCGACCGCGACCTGGCAAATCTACGCGCTCACGCTGATCAGCGCCTTTGGCGCCGCCGCGTTGATTACCATCCCGATCAGCTACCTCCAGGACCTGATTGCCGACCGACCGGGATTGGGAAGCTCGCTGCTTGCGGTGAACCTTTTCCTGAGCGGCGGTCTTTGTGCTGGGCTTTTTGCACTCGGCACGCGGATCAGCGATTACTCGGGCACGGCCCTGCTTGGCGGTGCCGGGGGCCTTGCCGGGCTGGTGCTGCTGCTCGCGCTCGACGGCGATAAATCAGGGAAGAAAACAGGCCGGCGTTCGTGAGTCAGTCCCAGGGCTCGTCGACAAAAGTGCAGGTGAACTTTGTCTGGTTGTCCTGGAGACATCTCTTCTTCTGATCGGCGAGGATCATGATCCTTGCGAAGAAGCGCGAAAAGTCGGCCTTGCTGGAGGTAAAGGTGGCGATCCCCAGAGCGTGCGCCTGGGCCTGCGCCACGCAGGTCGCCAATTCCTGGTCGGGGACATCGCTGTTTGCAACGATGACGGCTCGGTCAAACCGTCCTTCCGCAGAATAGTTCACGGCGGAAGCGCAGTTCGGTACGCCAGTTGCCGCAGTATCGTTCAGTAGGCGCTCGTAATAGGCGTCGAAGCCGAAGTCTTCAATTTTGCTGACGTCGACCCGCCCATTCTTGACGACGTCCTTTCTGAAGATCACGCCGATGGTGTTTCTTCCAAGGCCCGGTTGAGCCTTGGTCTCAAGTCCGGCGGCCATGGCGATCATTTGAATTGTCGAGAAGACCACGTCCCTCTTCTTGGTCTCCCCTTGGCTCATGCCGACGCCGATAAACTCCGGGAAGGCGGTAAAATGCCGTTCGCCGTTGCGAACAGGGCCGAAGAAACTCACGGTCTGAGCGAGCGCGGACGAGGCAACAAAGACGCTCGCAAGAAGCCCGGTGGCAAACATCAGATGTCTAATGGTTCTTCTCCTGTTCGTGCCTAACGCATCAAGCCTTCTCGTCAAAGCCAGCGCGCGCGTGAGCGAACGGAGACGTCCTGCAACGCGTCGCGGGCAATGCGATGGCATCTCGATTTTTCTAGCATTGCTATCAACGGCTGCAAGCCGCCGGAGTCAGGAAGACGCACTCCTGACGCCGGTCTCATCAAAAAGTGATAGGGGCGCCTTTCGGCTCCCCTATCTGTAGGTCCTTGATTATGTCGGTCGGAAGCGGCTCAGTTGCCGAGAATGCCCGGCAGGCGCAGGCCTTTTTCCTTGGCGCAATCGAGCGCGATCTCGTAGCCCGCATCAGCATGGCGCATGACGCCGGTTGCCGGGTCGTTCCAGAGTACGCGCTCAAGCCGCCTGGCCGCATCATCCGTACCATCGGCGCAGATGACGACGCCCGAATGCTGCGAGAAACCCATGCCGACGCCGCCGCCGTGGTGCAGCGACACCCAGGTGGCGCCCGATGCGGTGTTGAGCAGAGCGTTCAGAAGCGGCCAGTCGGAAACGGCGTCCGAGCCGTCCTTCATCGCTTCCGTCTCGCGGTTCGGCGAGGCGACCGAGCCGGAATCGAGATGGTCACGGCCGATGACAACAGGCGCCTTCAGCTCGCCGTTCCTGACCATTTCGTTGAAGGCGAGGCCGAGGCGGTGGCGATCACCGAGGCCAACCCAGCAGATACGCGCCGGCAGGCCCTGGAAGGCGATGCGCTCGCGCGCCATGTCCAGCCAGTTGTGCAGGTGCTTGTTGTCGGGCAGCAGTTCCTTGACCTTGGCGTCGGTCTTGTAGATGTCTTCCGGATCGCCCGACAGAGCCGCCCAGCGGAACGGGCCGACGCCGCGGCAAAACAGCGGACGGATATAGGCCGGCACGAAACCCGGGAAGGCGAAGGCGTTTTCGAGGCCCTCTTCCTTGGCGACCTGCCGGATGTTGTTGCCATAGTCGAAGGTCGGGATGCCCATGTCCTGGAACGCGATCATCGCTTCGACATGCTCGCGCATCGAGGCGCGCGCTGCCTTTTCGACCGCCTTCGGGTCGCTTTCGCGCTTGGCCTTCCATTCGGCCATCGTCCAGCCCTTCGGCAGGTAGCCGTTGACCGGGTCGTGCGCCGACGTCTGGTCGGTGACCATGTCCGGGCGGATGCCGCGACGGACCATCTCCGGCAGGATCTCGGCGGTGTTTCCGAGCAGACCGACGGATTTCGCTTCGCCGTTCTTCGTCCAGCGGGCAATGATCTCCATCGCCTCGTCCAGCGTCTCGGCCTTCTCATCGAGATAACGGGTGCGCAGGCGGAAATCGATCGAGTCCGGATTGCACTCGACGGCAAGACACGATGCGCCGGCCATGACGGCGGCGAGCGGCTGGGCGCCGCCCATGCCGCCGAGGCCGCCGGTCAGCACCCACTTGCCCTTGAGATTGCCGCCGTAGTGCTGACGGCCGGCTTCCACGAAGGTTTCGTAGGTCCCCTGCACGATGCCTTGGGTGCCGATATAGATCCACGAGCCGGCGGTCATCTGGCCGTACATGGCGAGACCTTTCTTATCCAGCTCGTTGAAATGGTCCCAGTTCGCCCAGTGCGGTACGAGGTTGGAGTTGGCGATGAGAACGCGGGGCGCATCCTTGTGGGTGCGGAACACGCCGACCGGCTTGCCGGACTGCACCATCAGGGTCTCGTCGTCGTTGAGGTCCTTCAGCGTCTCGACGATCTTGTCGAAGTCGGCCCAGGTGCGCGCCGCGCGACCGATGCCGCCATAGACGACCAGCTCGTGCGGGTTTTCCGCGACGTTCGGGTCCAGATTGTTCATCAGCATGCGCAGCGGCGCTTCGGTCAGCCAGCTCTTGGCGTTGAGCGTGGTGCCCTGAGGGGCGCGCACGTCGCGAATGTTGTGGCGCGGATTGTTGATGGTCATGCCTCGCTCCCTGTCAGTGTCTTGAGGTCAAATGCTGTTGTTTCGATGCGGTTCAGGATCGCTCCCAGCGGCTTTCGCAAAAGGGCAGATCGTGCAGCGTCGAGCGCGAAAGGCGGCTCTTCGGCGGCGAGATGGGTCGATTGCGCGAGCTCCATCTGGATCGCGTGCACGCCGGTTTCCGGGCGGCCATAGTGGCGGGTGGTCCAGCCGCCCTTGAAGCGGCCATTGAGAATGCTGCTGTAACCTTCGGCACCGGCGGCGATTTCGGCCGTCGCCTTCTCGATTTCGGGCGCGCAGGTCTTGCCCATGTCGGTGCCGATGTTGAGATCCGGCAGCTTGCCTTCGAACAGGAACGGGATGTGCGAGCGGATCGAGTGGCAGTCATAAAGCACGACCACGCCATGGATTGCCTTCACCCGCTCGATCTCGGCGGCAAGGGCCGCGTGATAGGGCGCATGGAACGCCTGGAGACGCTCGGCGATATCGGCTTCGGTCGGCGCTTCTCCATCCTTCCAGATCGACTTGCCGTCGAAATCCGTTTCCGGGATCAGCCCGGTCGTGTTCTGACCGGGGTAGAGGCTGACGCCTTCGGGATCGCGGTTGGCGTCGATTACGTAACGGTGGAAGGTGGCGCGAACGACGGTCACCTCGGGCAGCAGGCCATCATAAAGCCGATGGATATGCCAATCGGTATCGGCGAGGATACGGCCGTTGTCGTTCAGCCGATCCCAGACCGCCGCCGGCACGTCGGTGCCAGTATGCGGAAAGCCGAGGATGACCGGCGAGTTGCCTCTCTTGACTTCGACGACAGCCATCTCAAGCCTCCAGGCTTGGCAGGATGCCGGCGGAGACGGCGGCGTTTAGTCGGCCCGAGGCGATGAGGTCGCCGGCGGCCTTGAGGTCGTTGGCCATGTAGCGATCCTCTTCGATCGTCGGCGAGACGGCGCGAAGGGCGGCGGCGGCCTTCTGCAATTCGGGGCTGGTGGCGAGCGGGGCGCGGAATTCGACGCCCTGGACGGCGGTCAGTGCTTCGATGCCGACGATCGAGAACAGGTTTTCGGTCATCTGCAGCAGGCGGCGCGCGCCGTGGCAGGCCATGGAAACGTGGTCTTCCTGGTTGGCCGACGTCGGCGTCGAGTCGACCGAGGCCGGATGCGAGAGTTGCTTGTTCTCGGACATCAGGGCCGCCGAGGTGACCTCGGCGATCATCAGACCGGAGTTCAGGCCCGGCTTCTTGGCGAGGAAGGCGGGCAGGCCGTAGGAAAGGGCAGGGTCGACGAGCAGCGCGATGCGGCGCTGCGAGATCGCGCCGATCTCGCAGACGGCAAGGGCGATCTGGTCGGCCGCAAAGGCGACCGGCTCGGCATGGAAATTGCCACCGGAAACAACGGAATTGTCCGAAAGAACCAGCGGGTTGTCGGTGACGGCGTTGGCTTCGGTTTCAAGCACGCGGGCGACTGAGCGCAGGAGATCGAGGCAGGCGCCATCGACCTGCGGCTGGCAGCGGATGCAGTAGGGATCCTGCACCCGCTCGTCGCCCTCTATGTGGCTTTCGCGGATGGCCGAGCCGGCAAGCAGCGCCCGCAGGGCGGCGGCGGTATCGATCTGGCCGCGATGGCCGCGCAGCGTATGGATATCCGGGTGGAAGGGCGCGGACGAACCCATGGCCGCATCGGTCGACATGGCGCCGGTGACGAGTGCCGCCTGTGCGGCACGGTGGGCGCGGAAGAGGCCGGCGAGCGCGAGCGCCGTCGAGGTCTGGGTGCCGTTGATCAGCGCCAGGCCTTCCTTGGCGGCAAGCACCACCGGCTTGAGGCCGGCAGCGGTCAGCGCTTCGGCGCCGGACAGGCGGCGGCCTTCGAAGTAAGCTTCGCCGTGGCCCATCATGACTGCGGCCATGTGGGCGAGTGGCGCGAGGTCGCCGGAGGCGCCGACGGAACCCTTTTCGGGGATAACGGGGATGACGCCCTTTTCGAGCATGGCTTCGATCAGCCGCACCAGTTCGAGGCGGACGCCGGAGGCGCCGCGGCCAAGCGAGACGAGCTTCAGCGACAGGATCAGGCGAACGACGTTTTCGGCCAACGGCTCACCGACGCCGCAGCAATGCGACAGGATCAGGTTGCGCTGAAGCGTCGCGACATCGGCGCTGTCGATCTTGATCGAGGCGAGTTTGCCGAAGCCGGTGTTGATGCCGTAGACCGGGGCGTTGCCGGCGACGATTTCGGCAATGCGGCGCGCGGCCTTGTCGATGCCGGCATCAAAAGACGGATCGAGGCGGGCCGGCTCGCCGGTCCAGTAGATGGTTTCGAGGTCGCGGAGGGGCACGGAGCCCGGGTGTAGAGTGATGGTCATTGACCGGTCCTTTGCCCTCTAAAGATGCGTTCATGAAGCGGATTGAAGCCGATGCGGTAGACGAGCTCGGCCGGATCCTCGATGTTCCAGATTGCCAGATCGGCGGACTTGCCGACTTCGACCGTGCCGGTTTCGGCCAGCAGGCCAAGCGCGCGGGCGGCTTCGCGCGTTGCACCGGCAAGGCATTCGGCCACCGTCAGCCGGAAGAACGTCGCCGACATGTTCATGGTGAGAAGCAGCGAGGTCAGCGGAGAGGTACCGGGATTGCAGTCGGTGGCGATCGCGATCCGCGCGCCGGCATCACGCAAGGCCTGGACCGGCGGCAGGCGCTCTTCGCGCAGCGCATAGAAGGCGCCGGGCAAGAGCACGGCGACCGTGCCTGACTTCGCAAGAGCTGCAGCGCCTTCTGCGTCGAGATATTCGAGGTGGTCGGCCGAGAGCGCGCCGTAAGAGGCCGCGAGCTTTGCGCCACCAAGGTTGGAGAGCTGTTCTGCGTGCAGCTTGACCGGCAGGCCTAGTGTCTTGGCGCGGTCGAAGACGCGGGCGATCTCGGTGGTCGAAAAGGCAATGCCCTCGCAGAAACCGTCGACCGCATCGACAAGGCGTTCGGAATGCGCTGCGTCGAGGCCGGGCAGCACGACCTCGGTGATGTAGTCGCCGTTGCGGCCCTTGTAGTCCGCAGGCGTTGCGTGTGCGGCGAGATAGCTCGTGACAACGCGCACCGGCCGCAGCGTTTCGAGTTTGCGGGCGGCGCGCAGCATGTTGAGTTCGGCCGTGACGTTGAGGCCGTAGCCGGATTTGATTTCGACGGTCGAGACGCCTTCGGCAAGAAGTGTGTCGAGGCGCGGCAGGGCGCTTTCGACAAGCTGGTCGACGGTCAGTGCATTGGTTGCCTTGACCGAGGAAACGATGCCGCCGCCGGCGCGGGCAATTTCTTCATAGGTGGCGCCTTCGAGGCGCATCTGGAATTCGCGGGCGCGGTTGCCGCCGTGCACGAGATGGGTGTGGCAGTCGATGAGGGCGGGCGTCATGACGCGGCCCTGGCAGTCCGTCGTTTCGAGTCTGCGTGCGAGTTCGGCGGGCAGCCCGTTCTCCGGCCCGGCATAGGCGATCCGCCCATCGACTACCGCCACGGCCGCATTCTCGACGAGGCCAAGACCGTCAACGGATTCGCCAAGCGTCACGAGGCGCACATTGCGCCAAATGCCGGATGCTGGCTTGCGGGTCGAGAATTCGTTCATCAGGTCGCCTCCACTGGATATAATGTATATACATATTAGTTTGCTCCACAAGGGGAAATTTATGGAGCCTGCGGAAAAGGAAAGGGCGCTCGGCCGAGCGAAGCGGAGCGGGAGCTTTGAGAAAATGGCCGTAGAACTCTGATTTCTCTGGAATTTCTTCTCGCGGGTTCGTCATCACGGCAGGTAAAAAGAAAAGGCTCCGAACCCTGAGGTTCGGAGCCTTCGCCTGTCCTTGGAATGGAGATCGCGATGCGTGCCCGCGACTCGCAAGCCTGCCGGGCCGCGAACGTGGTTCACGCTAAACCGCGTGATCCGCCTTTGCGCGCAGCCGTTCGACCACCTCGACGAAGCGGTTTCCGGCAATGTCGAGGCGCCCGCTGTTGTCGATGACGCTGACATCGGGGCCTGAGGTGACGTCAGGCGCCTGGCGGCTAAGGCGTCGCAAAACTTCCTCTTCACTCTCGCGACCGCGCTCGGCAAGCCGTTTTGCAAGCACCGGCGTCTCGGCTGTGACAACGACGACGGCGATCTCGCCGAAGGCTTCGCGGAACGCCGGCAGGGCACCGCGGCTGCCATTGACGATCGCCGTCATGCCGTCCCTGACATTCCTGAGCACGACGGCGGGGATGCCGTATTTCAGCCCATGCGCATCCCAGAAGACGGCGAAGGCGCCGTCCTTCTGCATCTCGACGAACTCGTCTTCCGAGACGCTTTCATGCACTTCACTGCCGGCATCCGACGGACGGGTGATGACGCGGCGGACGAAATGCACGTCGTGACAATCGGCAAAGTGCCGAGCGGCGAAGCCCATGACGCTGTCCTTGCCGGCGCCGCTCGGTCCGACGACGACGACGAGCGCGCCGCCCTTTTCGGTCGCGCTCATGCGACACGCCGTCCTTCGCGCCAGACGGAGCGCACGACCGGGATGCCTTCCTTGCGGTGCACGCGGGCGATATCGGCGCGAAGGCCAACCGCGATGCGACCGCGGTCATCGAGACCGACGGTGCGCGCCGGCGTCGACGTCACCATGGCGATTGCCTTCGGCAGGTCGACGGCATCGAGTTCGTCGGAGAGCACGAAGGGGGCGTGGATCAGGCTGAACGGCACATAGTCCGACGACAGCACGTCGAGCACGCCGCGCTCGGCGAGATCGCGGGCGGCGATGTTGCCGGAGTGTGACTTGCCGCGCACGATGTTCGGCGCGCCCATCAACACGCTGAGACCCGCGCGGTGCGACGCCTCGGCGGCCTCGAAGCTCGTCGGGAACTCCGCAAGCTTGATACCGAAGCCGATCGATTCCTCGACGTGGTCGACGGTGGCGTCGTCATGGCTGGCGATGGTGATGCCGCGGGCCGCACAGGCCTCGGCGAGCGCGGTGCGGTGCGGACCGGCATATTTGGCCGACAATGCCTGCTGCCGCTCGACGAAGCGCGCGAATTCCTCGTCCGAGTAGCCGCGCTTGGCTTTGTAGTAGAGCGTGTACTGGTCCATCGTCTGGAACTGCCGCTGACCCGGCGCATGGTCCATCAGCGAGACCAGCTTGACCTGCGGGTCGTTCTGGAAGTCCTCGTAGTGATCGAGCACGTCGGAGGTCGAGACCTCGCAGCGCAGGTGGATCAGGTGATCGGCGCGCAGGCGCCCCTCTTCCTTGGCCTGTGCCAGCGCGTCGGCCATGCTGCGCATCTCGCCCTTCTGGAAGCCGCCGTCCTCGTCGGAGCCAAGACGCAGGCAGTCGAAGACCGTGGTGATACCGGAGGTGACCACCTGGGCATCATGGGCCTGGATCGCCGCGATCTTCAGCCAGCGCACGCCGGGGCGCGGCGAGTAATGGGCTTCGAGGTGGTCGGTGTGCAGTTCGATGAGGCCGGGGATCAGATAGTCGCCTTCGAAGTCCTCGCCGCTGGCAACCGTGCCCGCGGAGATATCGGCAATCTTGCCGTCGCGGATCAGCACCGAACCATCGAGGATGCTATCCTCGAGGACGATGCGGGCGTTGGTCAAAACCTGTTCTTTGCTCATCTCATGCGATCTTTCGTTGGGTGTCGCTGCCGAGCGGCAGCAGGGAGCGGACAGTAAAGGGTGCGCCGCGCTCCGGTTCGACGAAGAGCGCGACTGACGTAACGTGAAGTGGCTTGCCGATATGCTCGGCAAAGTTGGTTTCGAGCGCGGTACGCATCACGCCGCTGGTTTCCGTGGGTACCGGGCCGGTTAAGGTAAGGTGGAACTGGAACTCTTCGAAAACATAGGGATAGCCCCATTCTCTGAGGTAGCGCCTCTGGCGCTCCGGCAGGCTGTTTGGCTTTCGGCGGGCAAAGTCGGCGTCCGACAGCGGCGCGCGGAACGGGTCGAAGCGGTGAACGGCGTCTTCCGCCAAATCTTGCAGGTCGGCGCAAGGCGCGGACGGCACGAGGGCGAAGAACGGGCCCAACTGGTGCAGCACGATCTCGGGGATCTCGAACGGGTCGAGGTCGGCGGCAAAGCACTCGAAAATACTGAGAAGCTCGTCTTCGTCCCGGCCTTCGGCAAGTTCGAAAGGCGCCTTCAGCGTGCCGTGAAAACCGTAGCGCCGCGGGTCGGCCGTCAGTGCGCGTTGCGTTTCTTCATCAATCCCGGTGATCGTCGGAAGCGTGAGGTCTTCGCCGGTAAAGGCATCGCGCCCAAGCCAACGGGACGCGACCTGCGACAGCCGGCTGTCCGCCGGCGGCGCGAAATAGATGGCATAACGCACGGTCTTCACTTTCTTGTAGCGACCGGTCCGCCAGGGCGGCGGGTCGATTGTTTGCGGGATGCGATGCGCAGCTAACCGATTTCCATGACAACATCATGATGGCGGACACGCAAATGCTTGGCTGTCGTCAATGTGCCTTGCTGCCCATCAGGCGCGAACGGCACGCGTTCGAGATGCTGTCGAAAATAAAGACAACCAGCAAGATCAGAAGCACCATATAGGCGACATTTTCCCAATCGGAATTGGTACGCATCGCTTCCCAGAGTTTGAGCCCGATGCCGCCGGCGCCGACGGCGCCGATGATCGTTGCTGAACGGGTGTTCGATTCCCAGAAATAAAGCGCCTGGCTGGCAAAGACCGGCAACACCTGCGGAAGCACGCCGAAGCGTTGCACCGCAAGCGGCGTCGCCCCGACCGACTTCACCCCCTCGCGCTGCTTGTCATCGATGTTTTCCAGCGCTTCGGAATAGAGTTTTCCGAGCGTACCGGTGTCGGTGAAGAAGATCGCCGAGATGCCGGCAAGCGGTCCGGGGCCGAAGGCGCGGGTGAAGAACAGTGCCCAGATGAACATGTCCACCGATCGCAGGAAGTCGAAGAAGCGCTTGACCACCTGGTTGGTCAGGAAACTCGGGGTGATGTTGCGGGCGGCCAGGAAGCAGAGCGGGAAGGCGATCAGCGATGCAAAGAGCGTGCCGACGAAGGCCATGACGACGGTCTGCAGCAACTTCGTCCAGACATCCAGATGCTGCCACTCGGCGTTATAGAGGATGTTGTTCCAGGCAAGCGACAGGTTGGAACGGGCCGGATCGATGCGCTCGCCTGATGTGACGAGCGAGGCGACCTCGCCATAGCTTTTGCCGAAGAAGGGCGAGTTGGTGTCGAAAAGGAAGTTCGCCCAGCCGAAGAAGCGGTTTCGGACGGAAACCTCGTCGCCTTCGACTTCCGCCCAGCCGGTGGCGCCGAACGCAAGCACGATCTTTTCGCCGGGCCGCTTCTGTGTCGCCCAGGCGGGCAATACGCCCTGTGGCCGCACCGTGTCGGCGCCGTCGACGGCCATGACAAGCGTGTCGCCGCCATGGGTCGCTTTTACGAGGCCATCGGCGATCTCGATTCTGGTCGAACGGTTGTAGGTGACGACGACGCGCGTCAGGACTTCTTCTGTCCGTGTTTCGACACGGGTCTGCGTTTCGGCAGCGGCCGTGCCGCCGAGCGCGGAACCGGGGGCCATGAAGCTGAAGGACGAGCTAGCCTTCGGCTTGACCGCCTGCGTGGCGGCGGCCGGTATTTCGACCTGGCGCGTTACCGTCTGCCTGTCGAGTTCCACCCAATCCGGATTGGGATTGGGTCCGAGCGGCGAATTGCGCTGATAGTTGAGGCGCATCGTCCGGTCGGGGGCGACGTGGATTTCCGGGCGCACCTCATAGGAAACCCAGTCGGCGAGGTAGGTGCCGGCGATGCCCCAGTTGGCATTGCCGAGCACGTGGCCGATCGAGAAGAACCACCAGCTGAAGATGAGGTAGACGACGACGCCACCGGCGATGGCTGCGGTGCGCACACGCCTGGAGGTCGAGGATTTGAGGAGTTCCGGATGGCGGCTCGCAATCGCGTCCATTTCCATCGGGTTCAATCGTGTAGTCGTGGTCATGGTGCGCACCTACTGGGCAAGCTGGAAGGCCTGCTCGCCAACGAGGCGGCGGCGAAGCCAGGCGGAAAACTGGTCGACGGCGAAAATGGTCGCAAACAGCAGGAGGACGATTGCAAGGGTCTTGGCCTGGTGTCCCTGGCCGATCGAAAGGCGGAGAAGCTCGCCGATACCGCCGCCGCCGACGGCGCCGATGATCGTCGAGGCGCGTACGTTGATCTCGAGGCGCAGCAGGAAGTAGCTGGTGAAGTTGGGCAGAACCTGCGGCACCATGCCGAACCAGACGCGCTCGATCCAGTTGCCGCCGGCAGCCCGCAGGCCCTCGTCCGGCTTCATGTCGGCGTTTTCAACCACTTCATAGAAGAGCTTGCCGAGCGCGCCGATCGTGTGGATCGAGACGGCGGCGATCGCCGGAATGGGGCCGAGCGACAGGATCGCAAGGAAGAAGCCGGCAATCACCACCTCCGGAAAGGCGCGAAGAACTTCCATGATGCGGCGAACGATGCCGCGGATCCACGGATTGGGCATCAGGTTGCGCGCGGCAAGGAAGCAGAGCACGAAGCCGAAGGCCGTGCCGATCACCGTCGAGAAGATCGCAATGTTCACGGTCTCCAGCATCTTGTGCACGTATTCGGGGATGTAGAAGCTCTCGGTCAGGTACAGCCGGCCCTCGGGGTAGTTGTACTTGAAGCTGCCGTCGTCATAGGGCGAGGGCAGGTCGAACATGGCGCGGAAAATCTCCAGCCCGTCGCGCGGCGCGAGATCGCCGACGAAATCGAAGAAATGCGGCAAACGGTCGAAGAACTTGCCGGCATTGGAATCGTTGGCGAACCAGAGCGAACCCGACAGCGCCAGGAGGAGAACGCCGAAGCCGAGCCAGGAGTAGAGCCGGCGGCGGGAACTGAGTTCCTGCCAGTGACGCTCGATGACGGCGCCGTTGTCGCTCAGGTGTCGCGGGAGCAGGGAAGTTGCCATGACCGTTCCGGCTTTCGCCGGCCTCTAGAGCATTTCCAGGAAATTTGCGAAGCGGCTTTCCGCCCCGGAAATGCGTGAAAACAATGCGACGGAGGATGCGAAAGCACCCCTTCAAACAGTGAAACGCTGGCCGTTTGGGCGGCCAGCGTTCCCGAGTGGTGCGGGTCTATCAGCCGCCGATCGTCGCCTTGCGGGCGTCGATGATCGGCTTGTAGAAGTCGGCGTTGACTTCGGTGAAGCCGGTGAAGTCGCCGCCCTGGATGGCCGAGAAGCAAGCTGCGTCGGTCTTCGGCAGGTCGAGCATGAACTGCTTGAACTTGGCCTTCATGTCGTCGTTCATCGTGGAGCGCACGACGATCGGGCCGTTCGGGATCAGCGGCGACTTCCAGAGCTCGACCAGGTCGTTCATGTCGAGGATGCCCTTGTCGACCATCTTCTTCAGGTTGCCCGAGGTGTAGCCGTCCTTGAATTCGCCGACGCCCGAACCGAAGGTCGTGCCGGCATCGAAGGTGCCCTTGACGACTTCGAGAACGAGGTTTTCGTGACCACCGCCGAAGCCGGTTTCACCGAAGAATTCCTTGACCGGCGCGCCGATCGATTCCGGCAGCGTGACGAGCGGGACGAGGTAGCCCGAAGTCGAGTCCGGATCAGCGAAACCGAGCTTCTTGCCCTTCAGGTCTTCGAGCTTGGTGATGCCGCTATCCTTGCGGGCAACCATGATGGAGTGGTAGCCGGTCGAGCCGTCGGTCTGGACGGTCGTCAGGATCGGCTCGACGGCGTCGGCCTTGGCGAGATAGATCTTGGCAAAGCCGGAAGCGCCGAGTTCGGCGTAGTCGAGCGTGCCGCCAAGCAGGCCCTGGATGACGCCGTCATAGTCGGCGGCCGGGAACAGCGAAACCTTTTCGACGCCGATGGCAGCCGGCAGCTTGTCGACGATGCACTGGAAATTGCGCAGGCGGTCGGCTTCGTTTTCGCCGCCGATGATGCCGACGCGGAATTCCTTGAGGTCTTCAGCCTGGGCGTGGCCGACGAGGGCGAGGAGCGCGACGGCGCCCAGAAGAGCTTTCTTCAGCATAAGGTTCTCCCGTGTCCGGCTTGGCCGGATCCTATTGGGTTTCAAAGAGGTGCCCTTGACGCGGGCTTTCGATCGTGGCGGGCGTCAGATGCCGGCCAGTGCCAGCGGCTTGAGGCCGGCCGATGCCGTTTCTTCCTGCGGTACTGCCGCCGGAATGTTGATGCTGGTGGAGGTCATCGATTCCTCGATGCCCGTGTCGGCGCCGTAGATCTCGGCAACGGCTGCCGCCGTCAGATCCTTGGGCTGGCCGTCGAAGACGACGCGGCCGTGCGCCATGCCGATGATGCGTTCGCAATAGTTGCGGGCGGTGTCGAGCGTGTGCAGGTTGGTGATGACGGTGATGCCGTCGCGCTCGTTTATGTCGCGCAGCGCATCCATGACGATCTTGGCGTTGAGCGGATCGAGCGAGGCGATCGGCTCATCGGCAAGCAGAACCTTCGGTTGCTGCATCAGCGCGCGGGCGATCGCGACGCGCTGCTGCTGGCCGCCCGAGAGTGTGCCGGCCGGCTGCAGCGCGGTCTGCTCGATGCCGAGACGCTCGAGCGCGCCGATCGCCATGATCCGTTCTTCGCGGGTGAACATGTTGAGGATGCTCAGGACTGTCGAGCGGTGGTTGAGGCGACCGAGCAGCACGTTGGTGAGCACGTCGAGGCGCGGCACCAGGTTGAACTGCTGGAAGATCATTGCGCAGTCGCGCTGCCAGGTGCGAAGCGCAGCACCGCGAAGCGACGAGACTTCCGTGCCGTCGAAGACGATCGCGCCGGAAGACAGGTCGACGAGGCGGTTGATCATGCGCAGGAGCGTCGACTTGCCGGCGCCGGAACGGCCGATCACGCCGACCATCTGGCCTTGCGGGATGTCGAAGGTAACCGAACTCACGGCTGTCTTCTTGCCGAACTGGCGGGTTACATTCTTCAACTGAAACATGTCTAGCAGGTCCTCTCCAGGGGAGACCGGTCATCGGTATGACCCTGCCATATCGCCGCTTCATGAAGCCGGAATGTCAGTTTGTTGTAAGTTCTGTTACAGTTCACAGCCCCGCATGTTTGGTTGACCAAATTTGATTGCCGGCGCGCAGGCGCCTGCACCCCATCAACTTTCAGGGGGAGTTCGCATCAACATCGAGCGAATACCTGCGGTCGGCGGCGCAGGACCGGTGAGGGGCGCTAGTTCTGCGGACCGGGGTCCAGCGTGGCGCCGGGAATGTAGAGCGCAATCGGCCGGATTTCGTAGATCGCGCTCGGATTGGAGCGGCGCAATTCGCGTGCGGCGTCAACGGCAGCGTCGATGGCCGGGAAGTCGACGACATAGAGGCCGAGCAATTGCTCCTTGGTTTCGGCGAAGGGGCCATCGGTGACGATGCCTTCGCCCTTGCCCCTCAGCGTCACGGCACCTTCGGCGGGTCCGAGCCGGGCGGCCGGGCCAAAGGCCTTCTGCTGGACGAACCGGTCATGAACCTGAAGCAGGTCGGTCATCAGCGCTTCGTCCTCCTCCTCGGTCCAGGATTCGACGACGCCTGCTGTGTGGTAGGCCAAGATTGCGTAATACATGAACCGTCCTCCCGCGTGTATTCCTGTCAGGTTTTGCCGGCCGCATCAACGTCTCGTCGCGCGGACGGCATCACCGGGCGTGCCGCCGGAGAGGGGCGCCTGTTCATCCGATCAGCCCCAGGCCACCGCCGCCCAGCGATAGGCCTGCCGGGCGATCCGCGAACTGCGGGTGAGCTCGCCGCGGGTCGCCGCATCGCGGGCCCTCCAGACGAGGCCGCGCGCGAGCGAGCGGGCAACGTCGCGCCCCGACGGATATCGGCGGCTGAGTGCGCGCAGGCCCTCATCGATCGCCGCGTTGCCGAAGACCTCGTCACAATCGTATTTCGATCCCGTTGCGCGCCGCAGGATGCGCTTCTCCTGACCGGTCAGCGTGCTGTGGCTTTCCTCCATCGCGTGTCCGAAGTCGGTGATCGCCACGTCCCAGCGCTTCTTGCGGGCCATGATGGCGCCGCGTTGGAGAAGGGCGCGGCGTCGCTCTTCGGCGCTCTCGATCCGCCGTGTGGGTAGGTAGTCCGCCAGCGGCAGTGTCTGGTGCAGGCGGTCGAAGATGAGGGCGTCGTTACTGATCCAGTTTTGATTTCGGCGATGTGCCTGGAAGCGGTTTGCCGCCGGTCCTCTGTCGCCGTCGTGTAAACGCTGGTGAAAGATGATGTTGCGGGTCGAGGTCGCCCTGCCGAGAAGCGACAGCCGGATCAGCATGTCATAGTCGACGGATCGGGGCAGCGCTTCGTCGAAAGGACCCGCCGCTTCGTAAAGCCGGCGGCGCACGAGCATGCCCGGCTGATGGACGAAAAAGTCTTCCAGCGTGGCGATCAGGAATTCGTCCGGCGGGCAGTCGGTCCAGTAGCCGGTGTCGAGGAAACGGGCAGGGGTGTCCCGCTCGTGCTGAAAGCGGACGTAGCGCCCATAGGCGATGTCGGCTGACGGATCCGCCTCGAAGACCTCCAGGAGGTCGGCGAGGGCCGTCGGACAGACGATGTCGTCATCGTCGACGATCCAGACGTATTGGCCGGTGCTCTGTTGCAAGCCGGCATTGAGGGCGCGTGCCTTGCCGGCATTTTCCTGGTTGAGGACGCTGATCCTGTCACCGTATCGGGACAGCACATCCATGGTTTCATCAGTCGAACCGTCGACGACGACGATGATCTCGTCATCCCCCGCGATCTGCGGCAGCAGCGCGTCGATTGAAGCCGGCAGAAACTGCGCGCGATTGTAGGTCGGAACGATGATCGACACGCGGGCGCCGTTGCGAGATTCTTTCGACAATTTCATGCTTTATGCTCCTCCTCGATCGCTGCCTCCCCTGCAGCGCATTCGCTCGATGAACCGGGTATCACCCGGAAAACGTGCACAACCATGACGCTTGAAACGTCCACAAAAAGGCGACCTGCCCTCAATTTCGACAACAAGGCAAAATCTATCGTGAGATGGAAAGCAGGCTTGCTTCGGCTAGTTTGCGAGCCGAACGACGGAAGGCAGATCTATTGAGCCGTGCAGTAAAACTGACCGGGCAAGCCATCTGGGCGTCATTGGGCCAACTGGCGCAGGCGTTGCTTGCAACCATCAGCACCATCATCCTGGCACGAACTCTTGGCGCCGAGACCTATGGTGTGTTCGCGCTCGGATTGCTGATCGTCGGCTTCGCCGAGATCTTTGTCGGCGGTCATGCCGCCGACATCGTGGTGCAGAAACCGGATGTCACAGCCGGCCATCGCAATGCCGCCTTCATCGCGCTGAGCGTGATTTCGGTTTTCGCGGCTGTCGTGATTTGGGCGGGCGGGGCCGCTGCGGCGGACTTCTTCGAGGCGCCGCAGTTGCAGGCGCCGCTTCTTGCGATGACGGTTCTGCCCGTTCTCACCGGGCTTGCGAGCGTTCCCAACCAGATCCTCGTGCGACGGCTGCATTTCAATGATCTCGCCCGCATCGGGGCGGTCAGCGGAACCCTGGCCGTTCTTGTTGGCGTGCTCCTGGCCTTCTCGGGCGCCGGCATCTGGAGCCTTGTTATTATGGAGATCGCGCGGCGCGCGATGAACCTCGCGATGCTCCTTCCGGCAGCGCGCTGGCGACCCGGCCTCGGCTTTCAGCGGCAGGAACTCGTCGAAGTCCTGCGTTTTGCATCGCGCCGGGTCGAAAACAACGGACTGACCTACATCTCGCAGAACGCGCTGCCGCGGCTCTTCATCGGCCAATGGCTCGGCACCGAAGCGCTCGGCCTGTTTGCGGTCGCCCGTCGGCTGCTCGACCAGTTGCACAACATTCTGAGCGGTCCCGTTGCGGCAGTCGCCTTTCCCGCCGCCGCGCAGCTGCAGCACGATCGGGAGCGCCTTGCCCGGTTGATCGAGACATCCGTGCGGCTGACGACCTGGGTGTTCTGGCCGGTTGTCCTTGGTGTCGCAATGGTCGCCCCGGTCCTCGTGCCGTTGGCGTTCGGCGACGGATGGGCCGGCGCGATTCCGGTGCTTCAAATCCTTGCGCTTGGAACCCTGCGCGCGCCGGTCTCGAGCTTCAACACGGCGGTGCTGGTCGCGTTCGGCCGCATGGGATCCGTATCCTTCATTTCCGTTCTGTCGATCGTGATGGGCGCGGCCTTCCTCGCAGTCGGCGTCCAATATGGCCTCGTCGGCGTTGCCGCCGCGCTGTCGCTCCGGCAATGGGCGCTCTGGCCGGTCGGCGCGATGCAGGTCTATCGCGTCTCCGGGCTGCATCCCCTCGGCCAGTTGCGCATGCTTTTCATTGCAGCGCTTCCGTCCTTGATCATGGCCGGCTCCGTCTGGTTTGCCAGCGAGACCATTCATGGCTTGCAGCCGGTGCCGTTGCTCTGCTCACTGGTTGCGATTGGCGTGATCGTCTACGGGCTGGCCTGGGCCGCCTTCAATCCGCGGCAGACGATCCTGTTGCTCAAGGCCATGTTCGATGTCGTGCGTGGCGATTGGGCTTCGGCGAAGTCACGCATCCCGCTGATCCTCGGCACGATTGCCGACCCGCAGGCATCGCGCAACGGCTGATCCAATCGCTCTTCAGGCAGCGAAAGCGCGCAGGCGCTTTACCCGGCGCGGGCTGATCGTGCCCTTGGCAGCGAAGAAGTCCCGCGCCTCCTTGCGAAGCAGCATCGGCTCATGGAATTGGATGAGGTTGGGATTGGCAAGCGCGGCATTGCCCTCGATCACGACCGGGCCGGCTTCGGTCGATACCATGTCCCAGCCGACATAGCTCAGACCGGGGATAGCGCGCGTGCATTGCAACGCCAGCGTCTTGATGTCGTTCCAACGTGGGATGACGGTTCCAACGATGGCAGTGCCCGTCTCCGGGTGGCAATCGAAGATCGTCCTTTCAGGACCGCCATTATCGGCGATCGCAGCGGACAGTTGGCCACTCTCGAGATCGACCAGCGCAACGATGCCGCCGGCCTTGAAGTTGTCCGTCGGACGCGAGCGTTGTGTTCCGAAGCGGTGTGCGGCGCCGAGCAGCACCGTCTTCCCGGTCGCCTCGTCATGGCCGACAAGGACCCGGATCGTGTTGACCGCGCGCGGGTAGATGGCGGAAGCGTAGGGATGCTGCTCGACGGCGGCTTCGATCAGATAGCGGCCATGTCGGTCGACCTCATCGATCGATGCTATGCGCTTGACGTCTCGCCCGCCACTGCCGTCGACCGGCTTTGCGATCATCGCGCGGCCGTCGATTTCGGCGCGTGGCAGCGGGCTGCCGTCGGGCCGTCTCGCGACACCATCCTCGACGATCCCGATCAACTCCGGACAGGATGCGGGAAAGGCGCCCGTGCCCGCCCATTGGTGGAACCGCAGCTTGTCGCCGAGAAGGGCCATCGCCTCCGGGCTGTTCAGCCGCGGCAACCGCGCTTCGGCTTCGAGGTCGGTCAGGAACAGGTGCTGGTCGAACTGGTCGAAAGGGTAGAGCCAGGCGCGGTTGGACAGGAACCCGCGGGTCAATAGCCGCAACCTGGGGCGACCGGCATTTCCGCGTCGTTCCAGCGCCCAGAACTGCCGCAGCAAGGAGACGCGGTGCCGGATGGTGCCGACGATCGGGAGCACGGCCATCAGAGCGGCTCACCGTTGGCTCGGGGGATATAACGGGCAAAGATGCGGCGCAGCCGGGGCTCGTCGAGCAGGCGATCATAGAGCTGGAAGAAGCGCAGGCTCGGATGCGCATTGCCCTCGATGACCGTCGGGCCATCAGGCGTCACCGCAATGTCCCAGCCGACATAATGCAGATAGGGAAAGGCGCGGCCGAGATCCTCGACGAGCCGCAGCACCGCCGGCCAATGGGCGATCTCGACATCGGTCATCGCTCCCCGTGTATCCGGATGCACGTCATGATGACGGACGTGATTGTCCTTGCCGATCGAAACGGCGCGCGAAAGCCGCCCCGTTTTCAGGTCCACTTTGGAGACGAGGCCGCCGGCGCTGAAGTTGTCGACCGGCACGGAACGCGCGCTGCCGAAGCGATGGATGGCGGCGGCCGGGACCGGAGTGCCATCGTCGTTGCGCAGCATGAGCAGGCGTATCGTGTTCAAGGCGTCCGGAAAAATAACCTGGGCATAGTCGGCTTGCTGCACGAAGCCGGTGAGAATGGCGTCTTCGCCGCGGTAGCTGTCGACGGCGTCCGGGGTCGTGCCGATCTGCACCGAACGCCCCTTCGATCCGAGCGTCGGCTTGATGACAAAGCGGCCGCGTGCGGCGAGTTCGTCGTGGAAAGCGCTTCGGCTTTCATCGCGCCAATGCCACCTGTCTCCAAAGTAGCAGGCGAAGATCTGCGGCGTCGGCAGTTGAGCCGAGATGAGAAGCTCAGTGAACACGGCCTTGTTGTCCAGCACATAGGCATAGTGGCCGTTTAGGCCATGCAGGCGCTGCTCTCTTTCGCAATTGGTGACGACGCCCCGGACATCACCGCGGATCTGCCGATACCAGTCGGCCTCCTTGGGGTCGAAGCCAGCCAGAATGTCCTGGATGCGCTGCAGCGGCGCCAACTGCCGCTCCTCGTTGGAAGCGCTGTCTGACCAGTAGCGCCGCGCGTGGCTTTTCAGAAAGCGAAGACGGCGTGTGTCGATCGACTGTCGAACCAAAGCTTGCAGCATCAGGCGTGGGCCTCCTCTCCTGGTTCTGCTGTCGGCAATCGCAGCAGATCCCCGAATCGCAGTTCCCACTCATAAGGTTCGAAAACATCCATGCCGCCCTCCGGGAAGAAGGTGATTTCTCCGAACAGAACCCGACCGAAATTCTCGTAGAGATCGACGCGGCTGAACGCGAAGGGTGCAGAGAGTTCCGTCGCGACATCGAGCAGGGTGCGAAGGGACTGGGGTGCGGCGATCGCTTCCCGTTCGCACGGCGCGCCGCGCCGACGCACCGGCAACGGCTGCCAATCTGTGTCGAAGACAGTCTTGGTGCGCACGCCGTCCTTCTCGCGGATGACCATGATGAAATGCGGCCGACCGTGGAAACAGAAGATCTTGAACTCGCGCAGGCCATCGGGACTATCTGCGTGGAGAAACTCTTCGGCAAGCACGCCCGGCCGGATATCCCGATAGACCGGCTCGCGGTGTCGGTACCAATGGTTGAACGCCAGATGGTCGGCGAGCTTGGCTCGGGCCGCACCCCAGTCGAAGGCGTTCCTGTCCAGGCAGATCACCACGCCGCCGAAATCGTGGTTCGTCTTGAGGACAAAGGCATCCTGCCGAATGTTGCGGGGTGTTAGGTCCCTCAGCCGATAGGTTGCAAGGATGGCGGGGATGAGCAGATCTTTTCCGACGCGCTCGGCAACGTAGTCGCGCACCTTGATCTTGTCGGCGCAGATCGTCTGCAAGTCCGTCGCAGGCAGAAGCTTCAGCGCATTGAGCTTTTCGCTCAGTCCCCGCGGCCTGTCGACTTCGAGCACCCGTCCGGTTTTGCCGAGATACTGCGCCTCGATGAAGGCGCGCGTGCTGGTTCGGCGCTCGTCGCGGAAACGGCTGGAGCGGGACCAGCGGTAGAGTTGCGTCAGGAGATCGGGGGCCCGCCGCGCCAGCAACTGGCGGGAATATTCCTTCATGGTGGACATCGCTTATCCGTCACTAAGAAACCTCGATGCCGGCGATCCGCTTGGGTGCGCGGCGAGGCGGAGGTTTCCAGAACGATGTGGCGATACGGTGGCCGGGGCGGAACCTGACCTGCCGACGGGATGCCTGCTGCCAACTCTGCTCGGGCTAGCGTTCCAATCGAGCCGGGTTGAACGTCGCGGCATCGAGGCCGGCCGCTTCGAAGCCCTCGGGCGCTGGTGCACCGACAAGGAGATTTGCGGCGAATGCTCCAAGTGCGGGTGAGGTAAGGATCCCGTAGCCGCCCTGGCCGGCGAGCCAGAAGAAGTCCGGGCGCTCGCGGGCAAAGCCAATGACAGGAAGCTTGTCCGGCGAGAAGCTGCGCATGCCGGCCCAGCTCTTGAAGATACGGCGCACCGGCACGGTCGTTGCCTCCTCGACGTAGTGCGCGGCCCAGGCGACGTCGATCTCCTCCGGCTGGACGTCGGCCGGCTCGCATGGCGTTGCGTCGGCAGGCGAGGAAAGCAGCCGCCCGCCCTCGGGCTTCATGTAAAAGTCTTCGTCGATCTCGTTGATTTCGGGCAGCGTCAGCACGTCGATGCCTTCGGGCAGGTCGACGGTGATCGCCGTGCGGCGATGCGGCACGATGCCGACGGGGGCGACGCCGAACGATTGCGCGACGGGATCGGCCCAGCCGCCGGCGGCATTGACGATCGTCTTGGCGCCAACCTCGCCGGTACTCGTTGCCAGAACCCAGCGGTCGCCGTCCCGGCGCGGCGCCAGCACGTCCGAGCGCTCGATGATCGCGGCACCGTGGCGGCGCGCGCCCCGGACGTAACCCTGCAGCAGGTTCTCGACTTCGATGTCCCAGAACTGCGGATCGTAAAAGGCCGCAGCCACATAGTCACGGCGCAGAACCGGCACGCGTGCGATCGCCTCGTCGACGGTCAGCCGTTCAATGTCGGCGTTGGCACGGCTCTCCGCGGCAAACACCTCTTCGAACCGGGCAAGCTTTTCGGCATTGGCGATCATCACGCCACCGCGCTGCTTGAGCAGCGCGATTTCCGAGAAGCCTTCGGGCGGATTGTCGAAGAAGCCCTTGGAGATCGCGGCGAGCGCACAGACTTCAGGCGCGTTATAGCGAAGCACGAACTCCGCCGCCGAGCGACCGGTGCTGTGATAGCCGAGCCCTTCCTCCCGCTCGATCACCACGACGGAGCGATGCGGCGCCAGGAAATAGGCCAGCGACAGGCCGGCAATTCCACCGCCAATAATCGCCACATCGTAGTCCTGCATGTCCAGCCTCCGTTGGTTGTCGGTCGGACCATAGGCAACGCGACATCCGCGTTCAAATTTATAACTGGAAAGGCGACTATCAATTCTGATGATGGTCAGGCGGCGTCAAGGCAGTGATCCAGCGGCTCCGTGTCCGCCACATGGGCAAGAAATGCGGCTTCTGCCGGATTGAGGATCGCGTTCGGATTGGAGATGCGAAAGACGTCGGTGGTCGGCAGATCGCTATAGGGCGGCAACTGCCAGAGCTGGCCCGCCGCGACAGCAGGCGACGCCAAGTGGTCCGGCAGCATGCCGATGCCGACATTGGAGGCGATCAGTCGCATCACTTCTTCGACATTGCAGGAGACGGCGCGGACCTGCTGACCGAAAGACCCGACCGCGCGCACGGCGGTTACCGAGTTCATGTGCTGGCCGCCGAGAACGTCGGCGATGAAGGCGATGTAGGGATTGCCCCTGAGGTCGTTGAAGTCGACGCCTTCGACCCCGAAAAGCGGGTGGCTTCTGCCGCAATAGAGCGCATAGCGCTCGCGCACGTGAAAGCGCCTGTTCAGCCAGTCGGGAATGTTGCCGTCGCAAAGGCCCATGGTCGCGACATTGCGTTCGACGGCACTCAACACATCCACGGTCGTTGCGACTGTGACCGACAGGGTCACCTTGGGGTGCAGGCGAAAGAAGCTTTCGAGCTTGCGGTCCCAGGCGGGATTGTGGGCGTGGCTGACCGAGTGGATGTTAAGATGGCCGGTAATCTCATCGCCGGCGGTTTCAAGAACGTTCGGCAGACGGATGACGGCTGCGAAGATATCGCGGCACTGGGCATGCAGCCGGGCACCGGCATCCGTCAGGTTGAAACGTCCGGGACGGCGGTCGATGAGCTTCTGGCCGACGGTCTGTTCCAGCCGCTTCAGCGCCATGCTGACGGCCGGCTGTTGGAGGAGCAGCCGGTTGGCCGCTGCCGTGATGCTGCCTTCCTCGACGAGCACGACGAAGGTGCGCAGCAGGTTCCAGTCGAGATTGTGGGCGAAGCGTTCGAGGCGGTCATTGGCCATGGTCGTGGCTTGCTTCTGATCTCTGGCGTTGCACTGGCATTCGGTCTGCAAGGAGTGCAGGCAGAGCGAAAGACATCCGTTCTTGTCGTCATATTCCAGCGATTTTGCAACAAGGCCGCGCAAAGCCGGGCGAGGGGCCATTCCCTGGACGCATGAGGCGGTGCCTCAATTTCGTTTGAAACGCCATGCACCCCTTGCGATAACGTGAGCCGAATAATCCGATGGGAGAGAAACATGGCCGGCAAGACGCAATTTCAATGGGATGATCCGTTCCTTCTCGACGATCAGCTGAGCGAAGACGAGCGCATGATCCGCGACACCGCGCGGGCCTACGCGCAGGACCGGCTGCAGCCGCGGGTCATCGACGCCTATCGCGAAGAATCGACCGATCCGGAAATCTTCCGCGAAATGGGCGAGCTTGGCCTGCTCGGCGTTACCGTCTCGGAAACCTATGGCGGCGTCGGCGCTTCCTACGTCGCCTACGGCCTGGTTGCCCGCGAAGTCGAACGCGTCGATTCGGGCTACCGCTCGATGATGAGCGTGCAGTCGTCGCTGGTGATCTACCCGATCTACGCCTACGGCTCCGAGGAGCAGAAGCAGAAGTATCTGCCGAAGCTGATCAGCGGCGAATGGATCGGTTGCTTCGGTCTGACCGAGCCGGACGCCGGTTCTGACCCGGCCGGCATGAAGACCCGCGCGATCAAGACCGAGAGCGGCTACCGCCTCGTCGGTTCGAAGATGTGGATCTCCAATGCACCGATCGCCGATGTCTTCGTCGTGTGGGCGAAATCGGAAGCGCATGGCGGCGCGATCCGTGGCTTCGTGCTCGAAAAGGGCATGAAGGGTCTTTCGGCTCCGAAGATCGCCGGCAAGCTGTCGCTGCGCGCGTCGATCACCGGCGAGATCGTCATGGACAACGTCGAGGTCGGCGAAGAGGCGCTGCTGCCGAACGTCGAGGGCCTCAAGGGCCCGTTCGGCTGCCTCAACCGTGCCCGCTACGGCATCTCCTGGGGTGCGCTGGGCGCTGCCGAGTTCTGCTGGCATGCAGCACGCCAATACGGCCTCGACCGCAAGCAGTTCAACCGCCCGCTCGCCCAGACGCAGCTCTTCCAGAAGAAGCTCGCAGACATGCAGACGGAGATCACGCTCGGCCTGCAGGGGTCGCTGCGCGTCGGCCGCCTGATGGACGAAGGCCGCATGGCTCCGGAAATGATCTCGATCGTCAAGCGCAACAATTGCGGCAAGGCGCTCGACATTGCCCGCATGGCCCGCGACATGCACGGCGGCAACGGCATCTCCGAGGAATACCAGGTCATGCGCCACATGGTGAACCTCGAGACCGTCAACACCTACGAGGGCACGCATGACGTTCACGCGCTGATCCTCGGCCGCGCCCAGACCGGCCTCCAGGCCTTCTTCTGAGCGGTGCCGTCATGGAAGCGCCGCTGAAGGGCATTCGTGTGCTCGAACTGGCCCGCATTCTTGCGGGCCCATGGATCGGCCAGACGCTGGCCGATCTCGGTGCCGACGTTATCAAGGTGGAAAGCCCTGATGGTGACGACACCCGCACCTGGGGCCCGCCCTTCGTGGCGGGCGAGGATAGCGAGACGCTCGACGCCGCCTATTTCCACGCCTGCAACCGCGGCAAGCGGTCCGTCGTGCTCGACTTCACGACCGAGGAAGGGCAGGAGGCTGTGCGCCGCCTTGCCGCCCAATCGGACGTGCTGCTGGAAAACTTCAAGGTCGGCGGGCTTACCAAATATGGGCTCGATTACGAAAGCCTGAAGAAGATCAATCCGCGGCTGATCTATTGCTCGGTGACGGGTTTTGGCCAGGACGGTCCCTATGCCCATCGCGCCGGCTACGATTACATCGTCCAGGGCATGAGCGGCATCATGGACCTGACCGGCGAGCCCGATCGCGAGCCGCAGAAGATCGGCGTAGCCTTTGCCGATATCTTCACGGGTCTCTACGGCGTCATCGCCGTGCAGGCGGCGCTTGCCCAGCGCGAGCGCACTGGCGAGGGGCAGCAGATCGACATGGCTCTGCTCGACTGCATGACCGGAGTGCTCGCCAACCAGGCGCTGAATTTCCTGGTCTCCGGCAAGGCGCCGCGCCGGCTCGGCAATGCGCATCCGAACATCGCGCCCTATCAGGTCTTCCCTACTTCCGATGGCCACCTGATCGTCGCTGTTGGCAACGACCGCCAGTTCGTGAAGTTCTGCACCTTGCTCGGACGGTCGGATCTGGCGACCGACGAGCGTTATCTGACCAATGCGCTTCGCGTGCAGAACCGCGACACGCTGACGCCGGAACTGACAGCCGAGACGGCAAAGATCGAGCGCGACACGCTGTTGAAGCTGCTGGAAGATGCCGGTGTGCCCGGCGGGCCAATCAACACCGTCGCCGACGTCTTTGCCGATCCGCAGATCGAGCATCGGCAGATGCGGGTGGATACGCCGCATTCGGGGGCTGCTGCCGGTACCTCGCCCGGGGTCCGGACGCCGATCCGCTTTTCGGCCGCCGAGTTGGCACTCGATCGCGGTGTGCCGCGGCTTGGGGAGCATACGGCTGAAGTGCTGACGGAGATCGGGATGGACGCGTCGAAGCGCGATTAACGCAGCGAGAGATGCCGAGTGTCTCGTTGAGGCGCAACCTGAAGAAAACAGCGAAAAGCCCTGGAAATCAGAGAGATTTCGAGGGCTTTTCCGTTAGGCCTTGAGGGCGCGGTCGAAGACGCGCGACAGCCGTTCGGCGAAGCCGCGCGGGTCCTGCGGCTTGTCGCCGTCGAGCACGCGCGCCTGGTCGAGCAGGAGTTGAACGGCGTCCGTGCGGAACGCCGTGTCGCCGGCGGGGCTTGCGGCCATGGCGGTGATCAGCGCGTGGCTCGGGTTGATTTCGAGGATCGGCTTAGGGGCGTCCTCGAGACGGCCGGCGCCCTGCAGCATCTTTTCAAGCTGGCGGTCGGGGCCGTGTTCGGGCGCCACCAGGCAGACCGCACTTTCCGTCAGGCGGTCGGAGGTGCGCACGTCCGACACGGCCGCGCCGAGGGTTTCCTTGGCAAAGGCGACGAAGTCAATCACCAGCTGGCTCGCCTGTGGGGCCTCTTCCTTGCCGCCTTCGGGCTTGGAGATGGCGCTGAGATCGGCCGCCCCTTGCGTAATCGACTTCCAGGGCTTGCCGTCGAAATCCGGTGCCGAGGTTACCCAGAAGCTGTCGACCGGATCGGTCAGGAGCAGCACTTCGATGCCGCGGGCGCGAAAGCCTTCGAGTTGTGGCGAGGCCTTTAGCTGCGCGAGGTTGTCGCCGGTCAGGTAATAGATCGCCGACTGGCCGTCCTTCATGTCCTTGACGTAATCGGCAAGGCTGCGCTGGCTCTCATCCGACGTGGTGGTGCGGAAGCGCGACAGCGCCACCAGCTGCTCGCGGCGCTCGTAATCTTCGTAGATGCCTTCCTTCAGCACGCTGCCGAAGTTTTCCCAGAGCTTGTCGAAGGTCTCGGTCTCGTTTTCCGCAAGCTTCTCGATCGCCGTCAGCACGCGGTTGGTGACACCCTTGCGGATGCTGGCGAGCAGCGGGCTTTCCTGGATCATCTCGCGCGAGACGTTCAAGGGCAGGTCCGAGGTGTCGACGAGACCGCGCACGAAGCGCAGGTAACGCGGCAGCAATTCCGCCTCGTCGGTGATGAAGACGCGCTTGACGTAGAGTTTCATCCGACCCTTTCGGTCCGGGTCGAACAGATCGAAGGGCTTCGAGCCAGGCACGAAGGCAAGGGCCGTATATTCGTGCCGGCCTTCGGCGCGGAAATGCACCGTCAGCGCCGGATCGTCATACTGGCCGGCGACGCCGCGATAGAAATCGGCGTAGTCTTCCTTGCTGATCTCGCTCTTCTGCTTGGTCCAGAGCGCGGTGCCATCGCCGATCTGGACAGGCTCGGCGTCGGGCTTTTCGAGAATCGAGATCGGTACCGGCACATGGCCGGACTGGTCCTTGACGATGCGCTCGACGGTCCAGCGCGACGTGTAGGTCTTGGCGTCTTCCATCAGGTGCAGCGTGATGCGGGTGCCGCGCGCCGGGGCGTCGGCAAGTTCGGCTGCAGAAACGGTGTAGCTGCCCTTGCCGTCCGACGACCACAGGAAGGCATGCTCGGAACCGGCGCGGCGCGATACCACGTCCACCTTGTCGGCGACCATGAAGGCGGAATAGAAGCCGACGCCGAACTGGCCGATGAGCTGCGCGCCCTCCTTGCCCTGGGCGGCTTCGATACGCTCCATGAAGGCGCGAGTGCCCGAGCGGGCGATCGTGCCGAGCGCTTCGACCAGCTCGTCGCGGCTCATGCCGATGCCGTTGTCCTCGACGACGAGCCGGTTGTTTTCCTCGTCCAGCTTCAGCGTGATGCGCGGGGTCGGGTCACCGGCCAGAAGCTCGGGCGAGACGATCGCTTCGTAGCGCAGCTTCTCGCAGGCATCCGCGGCGTTCGAAATCAGTTCGCGGAGGAAGACGTTCTTGTCGGAATAGACAGAATGCACCATCAAATGGAGCAGTCGCGCCACATCGGCTTCGAAGACATGTTTCTCTACGGACATTTCGATTTCGCTCATTGCCTGGCAACTCCTTTGGGTTTCGCCCCAATTGGCAAGCGGTGCCCGGAATTTCAAGGCCTGACTTGCGCGCTCCCCATTTCTGGATAATGCTGCAGTGCGAAAGATCAGTGAACGCTGGCGAAACGATGCTTCTTCAACGGGGTTCACGGCGAGGAATTCGCGCGGGCGACAAATCGCCGTAACACTCCGCAGTTATGCTGCTTCGACCCGGGCAATGGCCTTGGGTTATCATGCCGAGTTCATATCGCGGCCCTGCCGCCTGTCTCTTTGACTAAGGTCAATGCGAGACGAATTGCGTTGTTCTATTGGCTTTGGAAACGGGGCCGACCTTCAATCGCACCGAGGAGTGGACATCATGCCCAAGCATTCCACGAGCCCGACCATCCCGACTTTCGCAGATGCCTATTCCTATTCTCTCGATGCTTGGCAGCGTTCGGTCCTCTTTCTCGATGTGATGCGCCAGCGTGGCGCGCAATATGAGGAACACCGCACCCAGACCGCGCCGAACGTGCTGGAGTTCGAGGCCCAGCTTGTTACCGATGGGCGCACGCTCGCCCGGCCGGTGAACTATGCGCTGGTCAGCATCGTTCCGCCCGAGGGCGTCGCGATCGATCCGACGAAGCGTCCCTTCGTCGTCGTTGATCCCCGGGCAGGGCACGGCCCCGGCATCGGCGGCTTCAAGGCTGACAGCGAGATCGGCGTGGCGCTGAAAGCGGGCCATCCCTGCTATTTCATCGGCTTCCTGCCGGATACGGTTCCGGGCCAGACGATCGAGGACATCGCGCTGGCCGAAGCCGGTTTTCTCGAAACCGTCATCGCCCGCCATCCGCAGGCGGACGGAAAGCCCTGCGTGATCGGCAATTGCCAGGCGGGCTGGGCGGTCACGATCGTCGCAGCGCTGCGTCCCGAACTCTTCGGCCCGATCATCATCGCCGGTGCGCCGCTATCCTATTGGGCAGGGGTGCGCGGGCAGAACCCGATGCGCTATTCCGGCGGGCTTCTCGGCGGCAGCTGGCTGACGGCGCTGACCGGCGACCTAGGTGGCGGCATTTTCGACGGCGCCTGGCTGGTGCAGAATTTCGAGAACCAGAATCCGGCGAACACGCTCTGGACCAAGCAGTACAATCTCTATTCGAAGATAGACACGGAAGCTGCGCGCTACCTCGGCTTCGAACGCTGGTGGGGCGGCCATGTCACGCTCAATGCCGAGGAGATGCAGTTCATCGTCGACGAACTCTTCGTCGGCAACAAGCTTGCGGCCGGCGAAATCCGTACCTCCGACGGCACAGCGATCGACCTGCGCAACATCCGCTCGCCGATCGTGGTCTTCTGCTCCAAGGGTGACAACATCACCCCGCCGCAACAGGCGCTCGATTGGATCCTCGACCTCTACGACAGCGTCGACGAAATCCGCGCCTACGGCCAGACGATCGTCTACACCGTTCACGAGACCGTGGGTCATCTCGGCATTTTCGTCTCCGCCGGCGTCGCGCGGAAGGAACATGACGAGTTCGCTTCCAACATCGAGCTGATCGACGTGCTGCCGCCCGGGCTTTACGAGGCGGTGCTGACGCCGGCAAGCGAAGCTGTCGAGGGCCGGGCGCTTGTCTCCGGCGAATGGCTGATGCGCTGCGAGCCGCGCACCCTTGAAGATATCCGCGCACTCGGCGGAAACGACATCGAGGACGACAGGCGCTTCGCCACCGCGGCGAAGCTCTCGGAGATCAATCTGGCGCTCTACCGCACTTACCTGCAGCCGATGGTCAAGGCCGCGGCGACGCCGCCGGTGGCAGAGGCGATGCGCAACATGCATCCGTTGCGCCTGCAGTATGCGCTTTTCGGGCCGGACAATCCGTTCATGGCCTGGACGTCGGCGCTCGCGGACCATGTTCGCGAAAACCGGGAACCTGCCGCCGCCGGCAACCCGTTCATCGCCTGGCAGGAGGCGCTGTCACAGCAGATCGTCGATGGTCTCGAGACCTGGCGGCGGACGGCTGAGTATCTTTCGGAGCAGAGCTTCCACGCCATCTATGGTGCTCCGAGCCTGCAGGCCGCGCTCGGTATCGACACGAACACAAAGCAGCCGCCGCGAAAGGCGGAGAAGAGCTTGCTGCACCAGGAACTCGTCAAGGCGCGGATCGCCGAACTCAAGGCCCGGATGGCCGAGGGTGGAACCTGCGAGGGCCTTGCCAGAGCCCTAACTTTCGTCGGCACGGCGCGCGGCGGCGCGGACGAACGTGGGTTTGAGGCGGTTCGCCGGCTCCGGCTTTCCCATCCAGAGGCGAAACGGTTGAGCCTGGCCGAGTTCAAGACCGTGATGCGGGAGCAGTACTTCATGCTGCTGATCGACGAGGCGGAGGCGCTCGCAGCTCTTCCAAAGCTGCTGCCGGAAGCGGTCGAGGACCGTCGCAGCGCCTTTACGGCCCTTCGTGAGGTGCTGGAGGCATCCGGGGCCGTCACGGGCGTCGCTGCCGAGCGGCTGCAGCAGGTTGCCGCGCTTTTCCGGCTGGAGAGCGAGCCGCCGGTCCCGATCGCGGCGGGCAAGACCATTCGCAATCGCACTGCATCCTGATGGGGGGAATCGACGTGTCCGAAGTAACCGAACTGCCGGTTGAGCAGTCCAAATACGATCTCCTGATCGCCACCGCGCGAGATGAAACGCCGGCGGTCACCATTGTCGCGCATCCCTGTGACGAAACCTCTCTGCGTGGTGCGCTGGAGGCCGCGCAGATGGGCTTGATCGCGCCCGTTCTGGTCGGGCCGGAAGCAAAGATCCGCAGCGTTGCCGCCGAACATGGCCTCGATCTCGGCCGGAGCGAGATCGTCGATGCGCCGCACAGCCATGCGGCGGCGGCCAAAGCGGTGGCGATGATCAGGGAGGGGCGAGGCGAGCTGCTGATGAAAGGCAGCCTGCATACTGACGAGCTGATGAAGGAGGTCGCGGCGTCGGCAACCGGACTGAGGACCGACCGAAGGATCAGCCACGTCTTCATCATGGACGTGCCGGGGCATAGCGAAACGCTGTTCATCACCGATGCGGCCATCAACATTTTCCCCGACCTCGAAGCCAAGCGCGACATCGTGCAGAACGCCATCGACCTCTGGGTGACGATCGGGCTCGGCGAGCCGCGAGTCGCCATCCTTTCGGCGGTCGAGACCGTAACGACGAAGATCCCCTCAACGATCGAGGCGGCGGCACTCTGCAAGATGGCCGAGCGCGGCCAGATCACCGGCGGCCTGCTCGACGGTCCGCTTGCCTTCGACAATGCGATCGACCCGGAAGCGGCACGGATCAAGGGCATCACCTCGCCGGTCGCCGGGCGCGGCCAGATCCTGGTGGTCCCGGACCTTGAGGCCGGCAACATGCTGGCGAAGAACCTCACCTTCCTGTCCCATGCTGATGCGGCCGGCATCGTGCTGGGTGCCCGCGTCCCGATCGTGTTGACGTCGCGGGCGGACTCCGTGCGCACGCGTCTTGCCTCCTGCGCCGTCGCCTCCCTCTACGCCGCGCGCCGGCGGACCTCGCAAGTCGCGGCGGTGTGACATGGACGCGCTTCTCGTCGTCAATGCCGGCTCGTCGAGCCTGAAGTTCCAAGTGTTCGGGATCACGGATCAGGGGCTCGAGCGTCAGATCAAGGGCCAGATCGGTGGCATCGGCACCCGTCCCTGCCTACAGGCGAAGACTGCCGATGGGACCGTACTGATCGACAAGAACTATGATGCGGGTGACGTTGGCGACTTGCCGGCAGCGATCGCGGCGGCGCGCGACTGGCTGCTGACGCTGGAAGGCTTCACCCTGCGGGCGGTCGGCCATCGCGTCGTGCATGGCGGTCCCGACTATGCCGCGCCGGTGCTGATCGATGCGACCGTCCTCGATCGCCTCGCGTGCTACCAGGATCTCGCGCCGCTGCACCAGCCCAACAATCTGGCGCCGATCCGCCAGGCGATGGCGATCAACCCGGATGTGCCGCAGGTCGCCTGTTTCGATACGGCCTTTCACCATGGCCACCCGCAAGAGGTGAACTGCTACGCGATGCCGCGCAGCTACTATGATGAAGGCGTGCGGCGTTACGGCTTCCATGGCCTTTCCTATGAATACATCTCAGAGCGACTGCGGGATGTGGCGCCTGCAATCGCCGGTGGCCGCGTCATCGTCGCGCATCTCGGCAGCGGCGCCTCGATGTGCGCCCTCAGCAATGGTCACAGCGTCGAGAGCACCATGGGCTTTACCGCGCTCGACGGTCTGCCGATGGGAACCCGGCCCGGCCAGCTTGATCCGGGCGTCGTGCTCTATCTGATCCTTCAGCGCGGCATGAGCGCCCAGGCCGTTTCCGATCTGCTCTACCATGAGGCCGGGCTCAAGGGTCTGTCGGGCGTGTCGAACGACATGCGCGACCTGCTTGCAAGCGCGGATCCCCATGCCAAGCTCGCCATCGACCACTTCGTCTATCGCTCAGGGCTCAACGTTGGGATGCTGGCAGCCGCGCTCCGTGGCATCGACGCCTTGGTCTTCACGGCGGGTGTTGGGGAAAACTCCGCCCAGATCCGCGCACGCATCGCCGAGAACATCGCCTGGCTCGGCGTCGAACTCGATCCAGCCGCCAACGAGGCCGGCGCAACGCTGATTTCGACGCCTTCGAGCCGCGTTGCGCTCTACGTCATCCCGACCGACGAGGAACTGATGATCGCCCGCCACACGCTCGCCCTGCTTAAATCCCGCGCAGCCTGACCATCGGAGACAATTGATGTCCATTCCTGTCGCAAAGGCCAAACTTCTCGATGGCCGCAAGGGCCTGATTGTCGGTATCGCCAATGACCGCTCGATCGCCTGGGGCTGCGCCCGTGCGTTCCGCGCCTTCGGGGCGGAAGTCGCCGTTACCTATCTGAACGACAAGGCGAAGCCCCATGTCGAACCCCTGGCGCGTGAAATCGAAGCGCCGATCTTCCTGCCGCTCGACGTCGCCGTGCCGGGGCAGATGGAAGCGGTGTTCGAGGAAATCGAGAAGACTTGGGGCGAACTCGACTTCGTCGTCCATTCGGTTGCCTTTTCGCCGAAGGATACGCTCGGCGGCCGCGTCGTCGATGTGCCGCGCGAGGGATTCCTGAAGACCATGGATATTTCCTGCTGGTCCTTCATCCGCATGGCGCATCTCGCCGAGCCGCTCATGAAGAATGGCGGCACGCTCTTCACCATGACCTATCACGGCTCACAGGTGGTGGTGGAAAACTACAACATCATGGGTGTCGCCAAGGCGGCGCTCGAAAGCGCCGTGCGCTACCTTGCCTCCGAACTCGGCCCGAAAGGGATCCGCGTGCACGCGATTTCGCCGGGCGCGCTGGCAACGCGCGCCGCTTCCGGCATTCCGGAATTCGACGCACTGCTTGAAAAGACCAAGGTCAAATCGCCGAGCCGCGAGCTGATCGATATCGACGACGTCGGCGCAGCCACCGCTTTCCTTGCGCATGACGCCGCCCGTCTGATCACGGGCCAGGTGCTCTATGTCGACGGCGGCTACCACATCATCGACTAAGCTTGTCGCGCAAAAGTGCGCAGCGGTTTTGCGGTTACGACATGCGGCAAATCAACGGCGTAAAGCGCGCGGGCGATCCTGAAAGATCGCGACGGGCTTTAGCCGCCGGGTCTCCGCACGGGTCAGATATTGCCCATGCAGAGATATTTCATCTCGAGATAGTCCTCGAGCCCGTGACGCGATCCTTCGCGGCCGATGCCCGATTGCTTGATGCCGCCGAAGGGGGCGGCTTCCGAGGACATGCGGCCGGTGTTGATGCCGACCATGCCGTATTCCAGCGCTTCGGCCACATGCCAGACGCGCTTCAGGTTCTCGGCGTAGAAATAGGCGGCAAGACCGTAGATTGTATCGTTGGCTTCTGCGATGACCTGCTCGGCCGTCTCGAAGCGGATGATCGGGGCGATCGGGCCGAAGGTTTCTTCCTGGGCAACGCGCATGTCGGTGGAAATGCCCGTGAGAACAGTCGGCTCGAAGAAGGTGCCTGACGCGCCGATCCGGTGGCCGCCTGCGCGCACCTTGGCGCCCTTGGAAACGGCGTCGGCGACGTGGGCCTCGATCTTCTCGATCGCGTGCTTGTCGATCATCGGGCCGAGTGTAACGCCGGGCGTGAAGCCGTCGCCGACGGTCAGTTCGGCGACGCGCCCGACGAACTTCTCGGCAAAGGCATCGTGTATGCCTGATTGCACGTAGATACGGTTGGCCGAGACGCAGGTCTGGCCGGCATTGCGGAATTTCGCCTGGATGGCGCCGTCCACCGCCTCGTCGATGTCGGCGTCGTCGAAGACGATGAAGGGGGCATTGCCGCCGAGCTCGAGGCTCACCTTCTTGATCTGGTCGGAGCATTGCCGCATCAACAGCCGCCCAACCTCGGTCGAGCCGGTGAAGCTGATCTTGCGAACCTTGGGATTGCTGCAAAGTTCGCGGCCGATCGCGGCACCTTCTGCGGCATAGAGCAGGTTGACGACGCCGGTGGGGAAGCCGGCCTTTTCGGCGAGCACGAACATCGCGCCGGCAACGAGCGGTGTCTGTTCGGCCGGCTTCAAGATGATGGTGCAGCCGGCGGCAAGAGCCGGCGAAATCTTGCGGGCGACCATCGAAGCCGGGAAATTCCACGGGGTGATCGTACCAACGACGCCGACGGGCTGCTTGATCACAAGCATGCGCCGGTCGTTGGCCGGGGCCGGGAAGGTTTCGCCATAGATGCGCTTGGCCTCTTCCGCATACCACTCGACGTAGGCCGCGGCATGCAGCACTTCACCTTTCGATTCGGAAATCGGTTTTCCCATCTCGGCCGTCAGGATGGCTGCAAGATCGTCCGCATGCGCGACGATCAGGTCGTACCAACGGCGAAGCACGGCGCTCCGGTCCTTGGCTGGTTTCGCCGCCCAGAGAACCTGCGCCTTGGCAGCAGCTTCGATTGCGGCATGGGCCTCGTCGATGCCCATGTCCGGAAGCGTTGCCAGCTTTTCGCCGGTCGATGGGTTGAAGACGTCGAAGGTCGCGCCAGCCCAGTTCCTGCCGGCCTCCGGAACGGTATGAAGCGACGCGAACAGATCGGCGTCACGCAAGTGCTTGGTCAAGGCGGGGGTCAAGGTCATGGCGGGCATCCTCCGGCGATGGCCTGCCGCGAGACGGCAGGCCCGCTTTTGCTTGTTCTTGCGGGCGCCGATTGATCCCGGCACCCGAGCATTGCGCGTCTGAAATTGGCGCGCAGCACCCACAGCGCCGCGCGTCTTTCAAGACGCGCTAAGGTCGCCGTAGCACTTTGAATTGCTGCATAATTTTGCCCTCAAGTCGATCCCGAATTGAGGAATTATGCACCGGGCAACCGTGTTGCGGGTTGCCCGGCCGAGGATCAAGCGCGCGCCGCGAGGATCGAGGCTTCGAGAATGTCGAGCGCTTCGGCGAAGACTTCGTCCTGGATGGTGATCGGCGCCAGGAAACGAATGACGTTGCCGTGCACGCCACAGGTCAAGAGGATCAGGCCCTTTTCCAGTGCGATCAGGCGGACCTTGTTGGCGAAGTCTGCGCTCGGCAGGTTGGTCTTCACGTCGTTGAACTCGACGGCGTTCATGAAGCCGGGGCCGCGGATGTCGACGATTTCTGGTGCCTGCTCGCGGATTGCGGCAAGGCGCTGTTTCAGTCGGCCGCCAAGCTGTTCGGCGCGTTCGCAGAGTTTCTCCTCAGCGATGACGTCAAGCACGGCGTGTGCTGCGGCAATGCCGAGCGGGTTGCCGCCATAGGTGCCGCCAAGACCGCCCGGAGCCGGAGCATCCATGACTTCAGCGCGGCCGGTGACGGCCGCGAGCGGGAAGCCGCCGGCAAGGCTTTTCGCCATGGTGATCAGGTCGGGCGCGACATCATGGTGGTCCATCGCAAACATCTTGCCGGTACGGGCAAAGCCGGTCTGGACTTCGTCGGCAATGAGCAGAATGCCGTGCTGGTCGCAGATTTCACGCAACGCCTTCATGAAGGCGGCGGGAGCCGGGTAGAAACCACCTTCGCCCTGCACCGGCTCAAGGATGATCGCAGCAACGCGGCCCGGATCGACGTCGGCAGCAAAGAGCTTCTTCAATGCGGCGAGCGACTGTTCGGTGGTGATGCCGTGCAGTTCGATCGGGAAGGGGGCGTGGAAGACGTCGCCCGGCATCGCACCGAAGCCGACCTTGTAGGGAACGACCTTGCCGGTGAGCGCCATGCCCATGAAGGTCCGGCCGTGGAAGCCCCCCGAGAAGGCGATGACGGCCTGGCGGCCGGTCGAAGCACGGGCGATCTTGACGGCGTTTTCGACAGCCTCGGCGCCTGTTGTCACGAAGATCGTCTTCTTGGCGAAGTCGCCCGGCGTCAGCGCATTGAGGCGCTCGGCGAGATGCACGTAGGTTTCGTAAGGAACGACCTGATGGCAGGTGTGGGTGAAGCGATCGATCTGCGCCTTGACCGCTTCGATGACCTTCGGGTGGCGATGGCCGGTGTTAACGACGGCGATACCGGAGGCGAAATCGATGTAGCGATTGCCTTCCTTGTCCCAGATTTCCGAATTTTCCGCGCGATCGGCGTAGATCTGGGTGGTCATGCCGACGCCGCGCGAGATGGCGGCGTTCTTGCGGTCGGTGAGGCTGGTCATGGCGCGTTCCTGTCGTCTGGAGTTAATATATTGCATTTTTTCTGCAAGTTTATTGTGGAAGTGGTACACCTTTCACAGTCGATTGCAAATCAAATTTGGTGATCGAGACACCACGGTTGCTGATGCGCCGTTCTTGTCAGATCTCGATCGTGGCGGCTAAGGTTGCGGACACGCCGGAATTGCAAGGATTCGGGCAGCGCCGCCGGGCGGTAAAGGGAAATCGGAATGGGCGCAGTGCGCTACAAGGTCGCCGAAGCGGCTCGACTGGCAGGGGTTTCCGCCTCGACGCTGAGGCTATGGGAGACGCAGGGTCTCGTCGTGCCCGAGCGCTCGCCGACGGGACATCGGCAGTATACCGAGAACGATCTTGCCCGGCTGAAGCGCATCTCCTGGTTCCGGGCCGAGCGTGGTCTCAATCCGGCCGCGATCCGTGAGGCATTGGACGCCGAAGGGGCTGCCGACGACCACGCCCCACCGGCAACGAGCGACGGTCCTGAAAATCAGGTCGGGCGCAAGCTGCGCAGCCTCAGGCACGCCGCCGGCAAGACGCTGGAGCAGGTCGCCGGTGAGATCGGCATCGCCGCCTCGGTGCTCTCGACGCTGGAACGCACCTCGCAGGGCGTCTCGGTCGCGGTGCTGCACAACATCGCTGAATTCTTCGGCACCACCGTTTCCAGCCTCGCCGGTGAAGAGGAGGCGGATGCGCGCGCCGTTGTTCGAGCCGGCGAATGGCGGACATGGCCGCGCACGACCCCCGGCGTCACGGTGCAGCTTTTGGCCGATGGCCGCAACCAGATGGATTGCCACCGCTTCGTGCTGGAGCCGGGCGCGTCCAGCGAAGGCGCCTATGGGCACGAGGGCGAGGAGTTCGTCTATGTCCTCTCCGGCCGTGTCGAGTTCATTCTCGACAGCGACCAGTTCTACGACCTCGGCGTCGGCGACTCGCTTTACTTCGAAAGCAAGCGGCGGCACGCCTGGACGAACCGGCACGACGGCGAAACCGTGCTTCTCTGGGTCAACACTCCGCCGACGTTCTAGTCGTGGGCTGACCACTCGGCTTTTGTCCAACGACAACGAAATCGGCGCGCGGTCTGAACAAAACCGCGCGCCGATCAATGTTACGAGCTTCGACAGGACACCTGCCCCCGACCCTGTGATCGGGGGCGGAAGGGCTGTCGGATCAGCCAGCCGCGTAACGCTTTGCCATTTCCGGCAGGCGCAGCGTGCGGATCTTCGAGGCCTTGCCGGCGGTGCGGAAGGCTTCGAAGCGCTCGCGGCACACTTCGGTCATCAGCGCCGTTGCCGGCTTCAGGTAGGTGCGCGGGTCGAAATTCTCCGGGTTCTCGGCGAAGTTCTTGCGGATCGTCCCGGTCATGGCGAGACGCAGGTCGGTGTCGATGTTGACCTTGCGCACGCCAAGCGGGATCGCCTTCTGGATTTCAGAAACCGGAACGCCCCAGGTCGGCTTCATCTTGCCGCCATAGGTGTTGAAGAGATCCTGCAGATCCTTCGGCACCGACGACGAGCCGTGCATGACGAGGTGGGTGTTCGGCAGCTTCTTGTTGATCTTGGCGATCGTTTCGATCGACAGGATGTCGCCATCGGGCTCGCGGGTGAATTTGTAGGCGCCGTGGCTGGTGCCGATCGCGACGGCCAGCGCGTCGACGCCGGTCTTGGTGACGAAGTCGAGCGCTTGGTCCGGGTCGGTCAGCAGTTCTTCACGCGACAGCTTGCCTTCGAAGCCGTGGCCGTCTTCCTTGTCGCCGGCGCCGGTTTCAAGGTTGCCCAGGCAGCCGAGTTCGCCTTCGACCGAAACGCCTGCCGCGTGCGCGATCTTCACGACCTCCGCGGTGACCGCGACATTGTATTCATAGCTGGCAACGGTCTTGCCGTCCTTCTCCAGCGAGCCGTCCATCATGACGGAGGTGAATCCGTTGGTGATGGCCGAGATGCAGGTCGACGGCTGGTCGCCGTGGTCGAGATGCAAACAGACCGGGATATGCGGATATTCTTCCGCGGCACCCAGGATGAGGTGGCGCAGGAACGCGTCACCGGCGTAGGAGCGGGCGCCACGGCTTGCCTGGAGGATGACCGGGCTGTCGGTCGCATCGGCGGCGCGCATGACGGCCTGAATGTATTCCAGATTGTTCACATTGAACGCCGGCAGCGCGTAGTCGTTCTCCGCCGCATGGTCGAGCAGTTGCCGCAATGTGATCAATGCCATTCGCTATCTCCCTTTGGATACTCGGTGCAACCTATGCGGCGCACCACAAAAACAATCCGGCCGATGAACCGCACGAAATGCATCGATGGCAAAGTCGATGGCCGGCTTTTTCGTGCGGCGTGACGGCGCGCGCGAATTGGTCGCGCCCACCGAAGTCAGGCGCACAATAGTTCATCGAAGTGGTTTGACAACCGGGCAAAAGGCAGGTTGCCAGAGGTCGAAACTCGCTTCAATCGATTTTACTGTGGACTGGATGCAACACCTTCAGTGTGAAGTGTTTTCACTTTCTGGTGGTGGCTGAGAGGAGGGGGAGCCGATGGGTCTGAATGCAACCCTTGGGCGCTGTTTTCGTCTTCTGCACTATAGTGGTAGATGCGCTGTCGGAAACAGTCTGTCGACAGGAGCTGAACGGCTCGCAAGAAGATTGCGGCAATGCCCCTCTTTCTTTGCGCAGATTACGTAAACTGCCGCTAAAATTCACAAACTTTGCATCGCGGATGATTCGAGGCTCGATCCGAACGAGAAATAGCGCGGACCTAAAACGTTGCAGTAGATTTCGCAGAAATGCCCTGTTCACGTCATATGTCCGTCGCAAAGACGATGAAAAGAATCGCAAACAAAATACAACCTATGGGATAGGTCGATTCCCTGCCTATAGATAAAGATGCAGACAGTCGCAGAATCCGCCTTGCGTTCGCGAACGATTTGCACTTCTCTCCTGCGATCACAAACCCAAAAAAGGGGAAGGAGAGAAACAAAATGGCATCACTGAAACTCAACCTGAGCGCTGCTGCGCTACTCGGCTCTTTGCTTATCACAGCGAGCCCGGCGCTTGCCGAAGCTGTCCTGCATCGCGGCAACGCAGGTGAGCCGCAGACGCTCGACCAGCACCACACCTCGATCAACATCGAAGCGTTCATCCTCAAGGACCTCTATGAAGGCCTGACGATCTATGACGCCTCTGCCAAGATCGTCCCCGGTGTTGCTGAGACGTGGGAGCTTTCGGACGATGGCACGGTCTACACCTTCAAGCTGCGCGCCGATGCAAAGTGGTCGGACGGTTCGCCGGTAACGGCTGAAGACTTCGTCTTCTCCTTCCGCCGCGTGGAAGATCCGAAGACCGCAGCCGGCTACGCCAACATTCTCTTCCCGATCAAGAACGCTGAAAAGGTCAACAAGGGCGAACTGCCGGCCGACCAGCTCGGCGTAAAGGCCGTTGACGAAAAGACCGTCGAAATCACGCTTGAGCGTCCGACCCCGTTCTTCCTGGAACTGCTCGCACACCAGACGGCACTTCCGGTCAGCAAGGCAAGCGTCGAAAAGAACGGCGCCGACTTCGTCAAGCCGGGCGTCATGGTTTCGAACGGCGCGTTCACGCTGCAGGCCCACGTTCCGAACGACAGCCTGACCGTCGTCAAGAACGCCAACTACTGGGATGCCGCCAACGTCAAGCTCGACAAGGTCATCTTCTACCCGATCGACGACCAGGCTGCCTCGGTTCGCCGCTTCGAAGCCAAGGAAATGGACCTCGTCTATAACTTCTCGGCTGACCAGATCGACCGTCTGCGCACGTCCTACGGCGAGCAGGTCCACGTCTCGCCGTCGCTCGCGACCTACTACTATGCCTTCGACACCCGCCAGGAGCCCTATAGCGACGTCCGCGTCCGCCAGGCCCTTTCCATGGCTGTAGACCGCGACTTCCTTGCCAAGGAAATCTACGCTGGTTCGCAGCTGCCGGCCTACTCGATGGTTCCCCCGGGCATTGAAAGCTATGGCGAGCCGTCCAAGGCCGAGTTCAGCACGATGTCGCAGCTCGACCGCGAAGACAAAGCCATCGCTCTGATGAAGGAAGCCGGTTACGGCGAAGGTGGCAAGCCGCTCGACATCGAGCTGCGCTACAACACCAACCCGAACCACGAGCGCGTCGCGACTGCCGTCGCCGACATGTGGAAGAACACCTTCGGCGCCAAGGTGTCGCTGGTGAACCTCGACGTGTCCTCGCACTACGCCTACCTGCAGGAAGGCGGCAAGTTCAACGTTGCCCGCGCCGGCTGGCAGGCTGACTACGCGGACGCCGAGAACTTCCTGGCGCTCAGCGTCGGCTCCAACAAGACCTTCAACTACGGCCACTTCGAAAACGCTGAATTCGACGGCCTGATGAAGAAGTCCTACGACGAGCAGGACCCGGCAGCCCGCTCCAAGCTGATGCATGACGCCGAAGCGCTGCTGATGAAGGAACAGCCGATCGCTCCGCTTCTGACCCAGGCCGACCTGTGGCTGGTTGCCAGCCGCGTCAAGGGCTGGGCGGACAATGCTCCGAACGAGCACCTCAGCAAGTTCCTGAGCATCGCCGAATAACGAACAGAGACGACGCGCGGTCGGAAGGCCGCGCGTCGCCTCCGGAGTACGTCCATGATTTCCTTCATCCTTCGCCGATTGGCGAGTGCGGTGCCGACCTTGTTTATCGTCGTCACCATTTCGTTTTTCTTGATGCGGTTCGCCCCTGGTGGTCCCTTCAATCTCGAGCGTCCTCTTCCGCCACAAACGATGGCGAACCTGATGAAGACGTACCAGCTCGACCAGCCTCTTTGGCGCCAATACACGCACTATCTCAGCAATGCGGTGACCGGCGACTTCGGGCCGAGTTATGTCTACAAGGACAACAACGTCGCTGAACTGATCGGCAAGGGTCTGCCCTATTCGATGGAGCTCGGCTTCTACGCGTTGCTGATCGCGCTGATCGGCGGCGTTACCGCCGGAACGATCGCCGCGCTTCGGCAAAACAGCGTGCTTGATTTCACCATCATGTCGTTTTCGACGATAGGGGTCACCGTGCCCAATTTCGTCGTCGGCCCGGTGCTGACGCTGGTCTTTGCAATCGTGCTCGCGTGGTTGCCAGCCGGTGGCTGGGGTGATGGATCGTTGCGCTTCCTGATCCTGCCGATGATCGCGCTGGCGCTGCCGCAGCTTGCAGTTTTCGCGCGTTTGACGCGCGGCTCGATGATCGAGGCGCTGCACACCGACCATATCCGAACGGCCAAGGCCTATGGCCTGCCATCCCGAACGGTTGTCGTCACCCACGCCATGCGTGGTGCGATGTTGCCGGTCGTCTCCTATCTGGCGCCCTGCGCCGCGGCGCTTCTGACCGGCTCGGCCGTCGTCGAGACGATCTTCACCATCCCGGGCGTCGGCCGCTACTTCGTCCTCGGCGCTATCAACCGCGACTACACGCTGGTGATGGGCACGGTAATTCTCGTCGCCATCTTCGTCATCGTCTTCAATCTCCTGGTCGACATTCTCTACGGCCTGCTCGATCCGAGGGTTCGCCATGACTGATATCGCCCAGACCCCGGCGGCGACGCCGGAAACGAAGGGGCGCAGCCTCTTCCAGCTCGCCGCGATGCGCTTCAAGCGCAACCGCGCCGCCATGGCCGGCTGCTTCATGCTGGCGCTGATCGCGCTGTTCTCGTTCCTCGGTCCGTTCTTCGTTCCGCACACCTACGATCAGGTGTTCCCGTCCTACGTCTCGATCAGCCCGAGCCTCGAGCCGCGGCCGGATACGTCGACGCTTCAAGACGTGATGGAAGGTGTCGCCACCCGGGCACGTGTCACGCTGAAGGAGTTCAATCTCGAGGGTGAAACCTTCACCGCGACGATTACCTCCGAACAGCCGATCGATTCCCGTGCCACGCGCTACTTCGACCGCGCCAACGAATTCCGCGATACCCAGGTGGTGGCATCGGAAAACGACGGCAAGACACTGAAGGTGACCGGCCAGGTCGATCGGGAATATTTCCCCTTCGGCACGGATTCCAACGGCCGCGACCTGCTCGTTCGCGTCATGCTCGGCGGCCAGATCTCGATCGCCGTCGGCCTGCTCGCGAGCCTCGTGTCGCTCGGCATCGGCGTCGTCTACGGCGCGACATCGGGCTACATAGGCGGCCGCGTCGATAACGTCATGATGCGTCTGGTGGAGATCATGTATTCTCTGCCCTTCGTCTTTCTCGTCGTCGTGCTCGTCGTGTTCTTCGGCCGCTCGTTCATCCTGATCTTCCTGGTGATCGGGGCGGTGGAATGGCTCGACATGGCCCGTATCGTGCGCGGCCAGACATTGGCGCTGAAACGTCGAGAATTCGTGGGTGCCGCGCAGGCGCTTGGCCTGACGGACTGGCAAATCATCCGCCGGCACATCATCCCCAACACGATCGGCCCGGTCATCGTTTTCGTGACCGTCGTCGTGCCCAAGGTGATCCTGCTCGAGAGCTTCCTCTCCTTCCTCGGCCTCGGCGTTCAGGCGCCGCTGACGAGCTGGGGTGCGCTGATCTCGGAAGGGGCAAACAACATCCAGTCGGCGCCATGGCTTCTGATCTTCCCGGCCATCTTCTTCGTCCTGACGCTGTTCTCGCTGAACTTCGTCGGCGACGGCCTGCGCGACGCGCTCGACCCGAAGGATCGCTGACATGGCTGATACCAAGGAAACCATCCTGGCCGTTCGCGGCCTCAAGGTGAACTTCTCGACGCCCGATGGCACCGTCGAGGCGGTCAAGGGCATCGACCTCGATGTGCGCACCGGCGAAACGCTTGCCGTCGTCGGCGAGTCCGGCTCCGGCAAGAGCCAGACGATGATGGGCATCATGGGACTGCTCGCCAAGAACGGCACCGTGACCGGCTCGGCCCGCTACCGCGGGCAGGAGCTCGTCGGCCTGCCGCCGAAGGCGCTCAACCAGGTGCGCGGCGCGAAGGTCACCATGATCTTCCAGGAGCCGATGACCTCGCTCGACCCGCTCTACCCGATCGGTCGCCAGATCGCCGAGCCGATCGTCCATCACCGGGGCGGCTCGTTCAAGCAGGCGCGGGCGCGGGTGCTCGAACTGCTGGAGCTCGTTGGCATCCCCGAGCCGGGACGCCGTATCGACAGCTACCCGCACGAGCTTTCGGGCGGCCAGCGCCAGCGCGTGATGATCGCCATGGCGCTCGCCAACGAGCCGGATCTGCTGATTGCCGACGAACCGACGACGGCGCTCGACGTGACGATCCAGGCGCAGATCCTCGATCTCCTGAAGTCGCTGCAGCAGCGCTTCGGCATGGCGATCGTGCTGATCACCCACGACCTCGGCATCGTCAAGCACTTTGCGGACCGCGTGGCCGTGATGCGCCGTGGCGAAGTGGTCGAACAGGGCACGACGGCCGACATCTTCGAGCGGCCGCAGGCCGACTATACGAAGATGCTGCTGGCTGCCGAGCCGAGCGGCCGCAAGGCATCTCCGCCCGACAGCGCGCCGATCATCCTGGAAGGCCGAGACGTCTCCGTCGACTACCAGATCGGCGGCGGTCTCTTCCGTGGCGGCAAGTCCGTCTTCCGCGCGGTCGACAGCGTCAATCTGCGCCTGAAGGAAGGGCAGACGATCGGCGTCGTCGGCGAGTCCGGTTCCGGCAAGTCGACGCTCGGCCGGGCGCTCCTGAGGCTCCTGCCGAGCAGCGGTCACTACCGCTTCGGCACGATGGATATTTCCGGCTTCGACCGTGGCCAGATGCGGCCGCTGCGGCGCACCCTGCAGCTCGTCTTCCAGGATCCCTACGGCTCACTCTCGCCACGGCGCACCGTCGGCGAAATCATCACCGAGGGGCTACACGTGCACGAGCCCGAGCTCACCCGTGCCGACCGCGACCGCCGGGCGTCGGAAGCGTTGAAGGAAGTGGGGCTCGATCCCGCATCCCGCAACCGCTACCCGCACGAGTTCTCGGGCGGCCAGCGCCAGCGCATCGCCATTGCCCGCGCCATGATCCTGAAGCCGAAGGTCGTCATCCTCGACGAGCCGACCTCGGCGCTCGACCGTTCGGTCCAGGGCCAGGTGATCGAACTGTTGCGCGACCTGCAGCGCTCACACGGGCTGTCCTACATCTTCATCAGCCACGACCTTTCGGTGGTGAAGGCGATGTCGGACTACGTGATCGTCATGAAGAACGGCAAGATCGTCGAAGAAGGCGAGACCGACGCGATCTTCGAGGCGCCGAAGCAGCCCTATACCAAGACGCTGATTGGCGCTGCCTTCAACGTCTGAGCCGGGCGCCGTGACCATTGCCGGGGACGCGAGCGATCGCGTCCCCTTTTTTGTTGCCTGCGTCTGCCCGCTGCGCCCTCACCTTGCGGCTTGCCATATGCGCCATGATCGGAGGTCGCTTTTTCATCGAAGACCCTGATTGCATCAAGGTCGAATTCGTCGCGGCTGCCGTCGCAGAATAAAGCGGCGGTTTCGGTGCGCGGGCGTTACCGCTCGGCGCATCGAGCCGATGTACCGATCCGACCGGCGAGGCGCCGGTCAAGGGCGTCGCGTTAGGCGCCGGGCCGGGTCAATGCTCGCCGTCCGCAGAAAAGTCGGCGGCGACCAGTTTCTTGTCGAGCCCGAACTTCTGCATCTTCTCGTAGAGGGTCTTGCGCGAGATCCCGAGGGTCTCGTAGACCGGCTTCAGCGCGCCGCCATGGGCGGCGATGGCGCTGGCGATGAGACCCTTTTCATAGGCTGCCACCTTGTCGGCAAGACGGTTGCCGTTCTCCGATCGTGCGCTGTCGTCGGGGGCCGCATCGAGCCCGAGCACCAGCCGCTCGGCGGCATTGCGCAACTCGCGCACATTGCCCGGCCAGTCCCGCTCGGCGATTTCGGCCAGCATCGACTGGGAAATTTCCACCTCATCCCGGCCGTAACGTGCAGCTGACTCCCTGATCAGTTGCAGGAAGAGCAGCGGAATGTCGGCGCGCCTTTGCGCAAGCGAGGGGACGCGGAGCGTTGCGACGTTGAGGCGATAGAGGAGGTCCGCCCGGAAGCGTCCGGCCGCCACTTCCTTTTCGAGATCGACCTTGCTGGTGGCGATGAAGCGCACGTCGAGCGGCACCTGCTCGTTCGATCCGAGCCGCGTGATGACTCGTTCCTGCAGCACGCGCAGAAACTTTGCCTGCAGGTCGAAGGGCATCGAGCCGATCTCGTCGAGCAGGATCGTGCCGCCGCGACCATGTTCGAACTTGCCGTAACGCGGACGGATGGCGCCCGGGAAAGCGCCGGGCTCATGGCCGAAGAGTTCGCTTTCGATCAGGTTTTCCGGCAATGCGGCGCAATTGATGGCAATGAACGGGCTGTTGGCGCGGGTGCTGAGGTCATGCAGCGTGCGGGCCAGCACCTCCTTGCCGACGCCGGTGTCGCCGATAATCAAGGTATCGGCATCGGCCGCGCCCAGTGCGCGGATACGGTAGCGCAGGTCGACCATGACCTGGCTTCGCCCGGGCAGCCGTTGCTCGATGTCGTCGCGCTTGCCGGCAACCGCCTTCAGCCGCCGGTTCTCGAGAACGAGCGCGCGCCAGTCCAGCGCCCGGCGGATCGTGCCGGCGAGCATCTGGGCTGCAAAGGGCTTCTCGACAAAATCATAGGCGCCTTCGCGCATGGCGCGAACGGCAAGCTGCACATCGCCATGGCCAGTGATGAGAATGACCGGCACTTCCGCATCGATCTCGCGGATGCGCTGCAGGAGCGTCATGCCGTCCATGCCCGGCATTCGGATATCGCTGATGACGACGCCCGGAAAGCTGTAGCTGATGAATTCGAGCGCGTGTTCGGCGGCCGAAAAGGCGTCGACGCGGAAACCGGCGAGTTCCAGCGCCTGGGCGCTCGAATGGCGCACATCCTCTTCGTCGTCGACGAGCAGGATCCGGCTCTCGATCATTCAGCGGCCTCCCGGGCATTGCTGTTTTCGGCAGCGAGTTCGATGCGGAACTCGGCGCCGCCGCCCGCAGGGTTGGTGGCGATCAGGCTTCCGCCGAAATCCTTGATAATGTTATAGGAAATCGAAAGGCCAAGGCCCAGCCCCTTGCCCACGCCCTTTGTGGAAAAGAACGGGTCGAAGATGCGCTCGGCAATCGCCGGGGCAATGCCCGGTCCCGGGTCGCGGACAGTCAGCACGACTTTGCCGTCTTCCCGTCGCGCCCGCAGGCGGATGGTGCGGTCATCGAGCCCTTCGACAGCATCGGCGGCATTGGAAATGATGTTGACGAGCACCTGCTGCAGGCGCACCGAGCCGGCGCGAACGACGAGCGGTTCGTCGCCGAGATCGATGTCGATGCTTGCCGCCGCCGCCTTCAACCGGACCGAGACTATCTCCATCGTATCGCGCACCACGTCCTCGACGAGAACGGGCCCGAGTTTCTCGTTCGGTTTGCGGGCGAAATTGCGCAGGTGCTTGCTGATTGCCGCCATGCGGTCGACGAGCCCGGAGATGCGGCGGATATTGTCGGTCGCCTCGTCGGACCGACCCCGCTCGATCAGCAGTGCGGCGCTGTCGGCATAGGTCTTGGCGGCGGCAAGCGGCTGGTTGAATTCGTGTGAGAGGGCAGCGGACATCTGCCCGAGTCCTGCCAGTTTCCCGGCCTGGATCAGGTCGGCCTGCGTGCGGCGCAGCTGCTTCTCCGTCAGCCGCCGCTCGGCGATCTCTTCCTCGATCTGGGCGTTGACGCGCGCGAGGTCGGCGGTGCGTTCGTCGACCCGGCGCTCCAGCTCGGCCTGTGCTTCCGCCTGCATCGACAGGCGCTCGTTGAGCCGTGCCCGCCGCTGAAAAATGATGGCGACGCCGAGGCCGGCAAGGCAGAGCAGAAGCAAGGCGGCGATGACAGTCGTCAGCGCCTGCGTTCGCACCGATGCCGTATCGACCAGCACGTTCACGGTCCAGTCCGCGTCGGGCATCCGCTGCGAAAGCATCAGGTATTCGCGGCTCGAGCTTCCGGCCGAGACGGTGAGGAAGTGTCGATCTGAGGAGACGCGCTCCAAGACGGGAAGGGCGTGCACGGTGGCGTCGGCGTAGCGCCTGGAGGCTTCGGTTCGTGCCAGCCGGTCCGACGTCAGCGGCAGGACCGACGCGTAGCGCCACTCCGGATCGCCGGACATGAAGATGATGCCTTCCGGGTCGGAGACGAAAATCTTGTACTCACCGCCCTGCCAGGAGGCTTCGATGCGCTCGACATCGACCTTGAACACCATGACGCCGCGGATCTCGTTTCCGACCCGGATCGGGGAGCCGAAAAAGTAGCCGCGCTTCAGCGATGTCGTCCCGAGCGCATAGAACCGCGATTGCTGCCCGCGAAGCGCTTCCTGGAAATACGGCCTGTAGCTGAAATTTTGCCCGACGAAGCTCGTCGGCCCGTCATAGTTGCTGGCGGCGATGGTGTTGCCATCCGGCGTGATCACGTAGATGTCCGAGGACTGCAGCAGGCCGTTGATGTCCTTGAGGTAGCTGTCGACGGCCTCCCTTAGCCGCCGGTCGCGCGGGCGGGTGACGAGCTCGCGGACGTCGTCATGATCCGCAATCAGCGCCGGCAGCGCCTGGTATCGGTTGAGGTGGCCGTCGAGCGCGGTGACGGCGAGGCGAAGCGCTGTCGTCGCCTGCGCGCTTGCCTCGCGCAAATAGCTGTCGGTCGTGACCGCATAGCCTTTCCATGCCAGCATGGCTGCAAGCAGCGGCAACAGCAGGAACGCCAGGACCAAGCGATGTTTCACAGATATACGCGCCCCTCCTCGCGTTACCGCGGCAAATGCCGACGATCGATCTTAAGCATCGCGGCGAGGGCTCACAAGTCGCCTCCGGAATTCGTGTCTGTTGACGAGTTCCTGGTGTCGTCAACGCCGTGTTGACAATGCGTTTGGTTGCGGCCGTCTTTCGCTAAGGAGCGGATAGGCGCATCTAAGACCCAACGGAGCGCCCGGTGGCGCCGGAGAGAAAGGATCACGGCAATGCTCAATCAGATCAAGGGTCTGCATCACGTCACCTCGATGGCGGGCGATGCGCGCGAGAACAACCTGTTCTTCACCAGGTCGCTCGGCCTGCGCCGCGTCAAGAAGACGGTCAACTTCGACTCGCCCGATGTCTATCACCTCTATTACGGCGACGAAGCCGGCACGCCTGGCACGGTCATGACCTATTTCCCATTCCCGCAGATGCCGCGTGGCCGCGCAGGTACCGGCGAAGTCGGAACCACCGTCTTCTCTGTACCTGAAGGCTCGCTCGGGTTCTGGAAGGAGCGGCTGGTGACGCTGGGCGTCACCGGTCTCAAGGATGAGGAAACCTTCGGTGAAAAGCGCCTGAACTTTGCCGGTCCTGACGGCGACGGCTTCGCACTCGTCGAGGTCAAGGAAGACGGGCGGGCGCCCTGGACGGAAGGCGGCATTTCGGCGGACCATGCAATCCGCGGCTTCCATTCCGCAGCCCTGCGTCTGCGCGACGAAGGGGCGACGGCCGAGCTTTTGAAGTTCATGGGCTACGAAGAACTCGATCGCAAGGATGGCGTCACCCGTCTGATCGTGCCCGGCGGCAACGATGCCCGCGTCATCGACCTCGAAACGATGCCGAACATCGGCCGCGCTTCGCAAGGGGCAGGCTCGGTGCACCACATCGCCTTTGCCGTCGAGAACCGCGAAAAGCAGCTCGAGGTGCGCAAGGCGCTGATGGACACGGGCTATCAGGTGACGCCGGTCATCGACCGCGATTACTTCTGGGCGATCTACTTCCGCACTCCGGGCGGCGTGCTGTTCGAGATCGCGACCAACGAGCCGGGCTTCGAGCGGGACGAGGATCTCGCCCATCTCGGCGAGGCGCTGAAGCTGCCGCAGCAGCACAAGCACCTGCGTCCGATCCTCGAAAGCCACCTCGAGAAGATCGACTAGGAGACCGAGACAGAGAAGGCTCGCCGCGCCGGCGAGCCTCCGGTACCGGCACTTGCACAGAACGGTTCACGGTTTCGTCGAAACCGTGAAGCCAACGCTTTGAAATCAGGCAGGTTCGAACGCGGCATCGACCCCGTTCGGAAGCCTGCTCCAGGAGACAAAAATGGTAGATCATGGCTATGTTCACAAGCTGAAGGTCGGAAAGCCCGGCCAGCCGATATTCTTCGTGTTCCACGGGACCGGCGGTGACGAGAATCAGTTCTTCACCTTCGCATCCGAGCTTCTACCCGAAGCGACGATCGTTTCGCCGCGTGGCGACGTTTCGGAATATGGCGCCGCACGCTTCTTCAAGCGTACCGGCGAGGGTGTCTACGACATGGCGGACCTTGCCCGCGCCACCGAGAAGATGGCGGGCTTCGTCAAGGCGCTGGCTGCGGAGCATCAGGCTTCACAGGTGATCGGCCTTGGCTATTCCAATGGTGCGAACATTCTTGCCAACGTTCTGATCGAAGGCGGTGTTTTCGACAAGGCGGTGCTGATGCATCCCTTGATCCCGTTTCGCCCGCAGGACAATGCGGGGCTGAAGGGGCGTCGCGTCCTCATTACCGCCGGCGAGCGTGACCCGATCTGCCCGGCGCCGCTGACCCAGGCGCTCGCGGATTACTTCCAGGGGCAGAGTGCCGCAACCGAGACCGAGTGGCATTCGGGCGGGCACGACATCCGCCAGAATGAGATTGCGACGATCGCGCGCTTCCTGAAGGATTGATCACTCCAGCCGGCGACGGAAAAGCCAGGAGGCGGCCGAGAGGGTGACGATGGCGATCAGAAACAGCGGGATCGTCTGTCGCGCCACCTCGACCGCCGGAATGTCCTTGAGGAACACGCCTTTTACGATCACGAGGAAGTAGCGCAGCGGATTGACATAGGTGATCGGCTGCAGCCAGGACGGCATGTTCTCGATCGGCGTGGCAAACCCCGAAAGCAGCATCGCCGGCACCATGAACAGGAATGCGCCGAGGATCGCCTGCTGCTGCGTCATCGACAGGGCCGAAATGAACAGGCCGAGACCGACGACGGAGGCGAGGTAAAACACCGCGCTGCCATAGAGCAACAGCAGCGAGCCGCGCAGCGGCACCCCGAAGATGAAGACGGCCGCCAGAATATAGATGGTGATGTGGAAGAGCCCGATCATCATCGGCGGGATCAGCTTGCCGATCAGGATCTCATGGGTTCGAAGCGGCGAGACCATGAGTTGGTCGAACGTCCCCAACTCGCGTTCGCGCGCGATCGACAGCGCGGTCACGATCAGGCCGATCAACAGCGCGATGCTGGCGACGAGGTTCGGGACCATGAACCACTGATAGGTAAGGTTCGGATTGAACCAGTTGCGGGCGACAACGGTGACCGCCCCCGACGCCATGCGCTTGCCCGCGGGCGTCTCGGCGGCAAGCGCGCCGACGATGCGGCCGAGATAACCGGAGACGATCTGCGACGCATTGGAGCGGCGGCCGTCGAGGATGACCTGCACCTCCGCCGGCCGGCCGGCCTCGATGTCGCGCGATAAGGTGGGTCCGATTTCGATCGCCGCAATGACCTGCTGGGTGTCGATCGCCAGGCGCACCTCCTGCGGACTGTCGGTGAAGCGGATGCTTCGGAAGGTCGGCGAGCCGTCGATCCCCTCGATCAGATCCTGGCTCCAGTGGCCGTTGTCGCGGTTCAGCACCAGCACGTCGACATTGGTGACCTCGAGCGTCGCCGCGTAGGAAAACACCAGAAGCTGCAGGATCGGCGGCACGATCAGCACGGTGCGCCCCTTGGGGTCGCGCAGCACCGCCAGCAATTCCTTGACGATCAGGGCTTTCAGTCTGGTCCACCACATCTCAGCCGATCCTCTTGCGGGTGCTGCGCGCGGCGAGCGCAAAGAACACGCTGCCGATCAGGAGCATGGCGGCAATGGACTTGCCGAACATCGGCCAGATATCACCGGCCAGAAACACCGTCTGCAGGCTCGGGATCAGATAGCGCGCCGGCACGATGAAGGTGATCCACTGGATGACCGTCGGCATGGAATTGATCTCGAAGAGGAAACCCGAGAGCAGGAAGGCCGGAAGAAACGCCGAAATCAACGCGAGCTGCGAGGCGAGGAACTGGTTCTTGGTCGCCGCCGAAATCAGCAGGCCCTGACCGAGCGCCGGCATGAGAAAGGTCGCCGACAGTGCATAGAGCGCTGCGACGGAGCCGCGAAAGGGGACACCGAAGAGGAAGACGGCAAGCAGTACGCAGAGCGTCATCGAGGTGAGCCCGAGAATAAAATAGGGGAGCAGTTTGCCGGCAAGGAGCTCGGCTGCCGAAACCGGCGTTGCCATCATCGCCTCCATCGTTCCGCGCTCCCATTCGCGCGCAACGACGAGGGAGGTGAGCAGCGTCCCGACCAGCGTCATGACGATGGCGATCGAGCCCGGTACCAGGAAGTTCCGGCTGGTGAGCTCCGGATTGAACCAGAAACGCTGTTCGGCGGAGATCGCCGGCGGCCGGCCGGCGCCGTCGCTCAGCCGCTGGCGCTCCCAGTTGGCGACGGTCGCCTGCGCATAGTTCTGGACGAAGTTTGCGGTGTTGGGATCGGAGCCATCGACGAGCACCTGCAAGGCGGGGTGGCGCCCGGCCGCGTAGTCGGCGACGAAGCTCTTGGGGATTACAACGATGCCGCGCACCCGGCCAAGCACCAGGTCTTCCTCGAATTCGCGGCGGTCCCGACCGACCGCCACCGTGAAATAACGCGAGGCCTGAAATCCCGCAGCGAGATCGCGGGTCAACGGCGCTTCTTCCTCGACGACGAGGCCGATGCGGGTCTGCGTCGTGTCGAGCGAAACGCCGTAGCCGAAGAGAAACAGAAGGATCATCGGCAGCACGAAGGCGATCAGGATACTGCTCGGGTCGCGAACGATCTGATAACTTTCCTTGCGCACCAGCGCGGCAAAGCGTCTGGCTCTCGTGGCCCGGCCCTCGGTCGTTGTGGCGCGCGCGCTCATGCCGCCTCCTTCTCCTCCGAGCCCTGAACCAGGGCGATGAAGGCATCCTCCATCGTTGGGTCCGGAAGCTCGGGGCTGGCGACCTGCGCCTTCAATTCGTCCGGTGAGCCCAGTGCGATCGACCGGCCGCGATAAATCAGCGAAATGCGGTCGCAATATTCGGCCTCGTCCATGAAGTGGGTGGTGACGAGGACGGTCACGCCTTTCTCGACGAGGCCGTTGATATGGGTCCAGAACTCCCGCCGGGTGATGGGATCGACGCCGGAGGTCGGTTCGTCGAGAAACAGCGCTTCCGGTTCGTGCAGCACGGCGCAGGCGAGCGCCAGTCGCTGCTTGAGGCCGAGCGGCAGATCCTTCGCCGACATGTCGAGCAGGCGGGCGAAGCCGAAGATTTCCGTCATCAACCGGATGCGCTCGCGTTTGCGCGCGCCGGATAACCCGTAGACGCCGGCAAAGAAGCTCAGGTTCTGGCCGACACTCAAATCGCCGTAGAGCGAGAATTTCTGCGCCATGTAGCCCAGCCGGTTGCGCGCCTCGGCGGCGTCCCGCCGCAAATCGAAACCGGCGACGCGGCCCTCGCCGGCCGTGGGCTTCAACAGCCCGCACAGCATCTTGAAGGTCGTGGATTTGCCGGCCCCGTTCGGACCCAAGAGCCCGAAGATCTGGCCGCGTGGTATGTCGAAGGTGATTGCGTCGGCGGCAGTGAAATCGCCGAAGCGCTTCGTCAGTCCGCGCGCTTCGATGACCGGGCGCCCGTTGTCGGTCGGGAAAGGTGTCTGGGTTTCCGCGAGCTTCGAGCGGCCGCCGGGGCCACCGCCGAGCATGTCGATGAAGGCATCCTCGAAACGTGGCGTGGTGGCCGCAACGCCCGCTGCGGAGGACTGTTCGTCCGGGGCCGGCGGCTTGGTCCCGGGCTTCATGACCAGACGGATCGCTTCGCCCTGGATGACGCCGTCGACGACATCGTCGCCGTCGAGATAGCTTGCGAGCTTCTGGCGCCGCCCATGCGTGATGCCGGAAACCTTGAAGACGCGATCGGCGACCCTGGCGGTCAGTTCGGCGGGACTGCCCGTGAACAGGAGCTTGCCCTCGTTCAAGAGCAGAACGCTGTCGCAGGCCTCCGCCTCGTCCAGATAGGCCGTGGACCAGACGACGCCGATGCCTTCCTTCGTCAGGTTCTCGACCATCTTCCAGAGATCGCGGCGCGAGATCGGGTCGACGCCGACGCCCGGTTCGTCGAGCAGCAGCAGCCTCGGCTTGCGCAGTAGGGCGCAGGCAAGGCCAAGCTTCTGCTTCATGCCGCCGGAGAGCTTGCCGGCAAGGCGCGCGGTGAAGCGCTTGAGGTCGGTGAATTCGAGCAGTTCGTCGAAGGTCGCTGCACGCTCGCCAAGCGGCAGGCCGCGCAGGTCGGCGTAGAGATTGAGGTTTTCCTGAACGGAAAGGTCCTCATAAAGGCCGAAGCGCTGTGGCATGTAGCCGATGGCCGCCTGGATATCGGCGGCATTCGTCACCGTGTCAAAACCGAGGACTTCGACCTTGCCTTCGTCTGGCACCATCAGCCCGGTCATCAGCCGGATCAGTGTGGTCTTTCCGGCACCGTCAGGGCCGACGAGCCCGGTAATCCGCCCGCCGAGGATCTCGCCGGCGATATGGTCGAGCGCTGGCGGAGCATGGCCAAAACGCTTGACCACATCGGCGATGCGAACGAACGGCGCCTCGTCGCTCATTGCGCCGCTCCAGCCTTTTCCGGCAGATGCACGGTCACCGGCATGCCCTGCCGCAGATCGGCCCCCGGCTTGTCGACCACGATGCGCAGGCGGTAGACGAGATCGGTGCGCAGTTCCGGTGTTTCCACCGATTTGGGCGTGAATTCGGCGACCGGCGAGATGAAGCCGACCGTCGCCTTATAGCGGTGATCCGGAGCACTGTCGGAGGTAACCTCGACGGCCATGCCGGGATGCACGCGGCCAAGGTCCGGTTCCGCCACATAGGCGCGAACCCAGACAGGCTCGTTCAGCGAAACGACGTAGACGGTGTCGGAGGGCGCGACGATGGCGCCGGCTTCACGCACCCGCGACAGGACCGTGCCGGCGCTCGGCGCAAACAGCTGGGTATCGGCAAGCGAGGTGCGGGCGATTTCGAGCTTGGCTTCGGCGGCAAGCACCTGCGCTTGGGCCGCTTCGATATCCTCGATCCGGCTTCCCTCTTCGATCAGCGCCAGAGCCTCGCGGGCGGAGGTCGCGCGCGCAGCGGCCGCAGCCCTGTTGGCGCTCGCCTCGTCGAGATTGGCCTGGGAGATGGTGCCGTTCGGGCGCAATTGCCGGGCACGCTCATAGGCGAGATCGGCGTTTTCGAGATCGGCCAGGCGCTCCTCATGGGTGGCGCGCGCCTGGGCGATTTCGGTCGGGCGTGCGCCCGCCCTCAGTTTTGCAAGGTTGGCTCTGAGCGCGTCGAGATCGGCCTGCGCCGCGGCGACCGCCTGCTCGAACGGGACGGCGTCCAGCGTCGCCAGAACGTCTCCGGGCTTGACCGTGTCGCCCTCGTCGACGCCAAGGCTTGCGATGCGGCCGCTGACGCGGAAGCCAAGCGAAACCTGTCGGATGTCGACGTTGCCGTAGAGCACCGAGGTCTGCTCCTTGCCGATCCAGCCGAGCCGCTCGGGAACGTCGAACCACCAGGCGCCGGCCGCGGCGCCGGCGATCACGATCAGCGCTATTGCTGGCTTGTTCATGACCGGTCCTCCCGCTTGCTTTCAATGGCCGCGACCAGTTCGGCGGCATGCCGGCGCAAGAGGTCGAGCTCGTCGGGGCCGACCGCCTGCCATTTCATTTGCCGAAGAACGGCTGCGTGGGCCATGCGGAAGACGAGGATGCTGCCGACGAAGGATAGGGTCTTCAGCCGGACCTGTTCCGATTGCGGCGCGTCGCCAAGGATGGTGGCAACCAGCCGGCCGGCCATGCCGATCATCGGGCCCATGACGTTGGCATAGACGCGCTCGAAGGCTTCCGTCGGCTCCATCTGCTCGCGGATGATGAAGCGCGCCCAGCTTTCGGACTGACGGCTGACGAAGAGGGCGACCATGTGCTGCGCCAATTGGCTGAGCATGTCGCGGGCTTCGTGGGCTTCGAGCGGCTGGCCCTCGCTGTCGAGATGGGCAAGGCGGGCAAGAACCGCGTTTCGAAGGTCCGCGACGTGGTCGATGATGATCGAGGCAAGGTGCTCGGCAGCGGCGATATAGAGGCCTTCCTTGCCGCCGAAATAGTAAGGGATCGCCTGGAGGTTCACGCCGGCCGTTTCGGCGAGCATGCGGGTGGTGGCGCCGTCGAAGCCATAGCGGCCGAAGACGTCGATGGAACTGGTCAGCAGTTTCTCGCGGGTGGCATCTCCGCGGTCCTGCTTCGTCGGGCGGGGCGAGGTTTCTTTTTTCATGACATGCTGAAATTACATCATTCTATTGATTAAGTCAATCGAATGAATTTTGTTGGAAACGACGACGTGCCTTGGGTCGATAGGGCAGTATTGCCGAAGGCAGGTCGTGCAAAGTTCGCGCAGCCGGTTCGTGTTACCGGCCGCTGTGCCGGCGAAGGATTTTCAGGCCGGCCCTGCTGCTTAAGCGACGTCGCGCTCTTCGCCCCGCTCGAGGCGGCGTTGGAAGAGGGCGGCGATGAGGTCCGATTGGGTCACGACGCCGAGCAGCCGGTTGTCCGGATCGACCACCGGCATATGGTGTAGCCCCATGTCGGACATCGGCGGCACGAGTTTGGCGATCATGGTTTCGGGCAAGGCCGATTGCACCTTGCGGGTCATGATGTCGGACACGAGCCGCGGTGTTTTCGGGCCGAAACCGATGACGTTTCCGAGCCGCTGGCGGATGCCGCCCTGCGGCGTGACCATCGCGTGCTTCATGAAATCGGTTTGCGTGACGATGCCGACAAGTCCGTCCTTTTCGGTCACGACCGGCAGCGCCTTGATGTGATGCTTGATCAGGGTCTGCCAGGCCTGGCGCAGGGTCGTCTCCGGCGTGGCCGTGGCGACGTCGCGCGACATGATCTCGGCGCAGGTGATTTCGCCGGAGCGGCGGTTGAAGGCGCGGATCTGCGCCTGATGGATCAGCGCGTCGAGTTCGTCCGGGCTGACGTCGACCACTTCGCCATATTGGGCGAGGACGGCCTGCAGGTCTTCGGGAACGATGCCGAGCCTGTGCGTCGGCGCGGGGTCGCTCGTTCCATGCAGCGTCGGCGCCTGCGCGAGATGCGGGTAGCGTCGGCCGGTCACGTTGTTGAACGCCAGCGCGATCAGGAGAATGACGACCGAATTGATGGCGACCGGCGAGAGGACGAACCAGTAGCCGGCCTCATGGATCGCGGGGCCCCCGAGTACGGCGGTCAGCGCAACCGCCCCGCTCGGCGGATGAAGGCAGCCGAGCAGCAGCATGGTCGCGATGGCAAGGCCGACGGCGACTGCGGCAGCAATGACCGGATCCGGGATCAGCAACGCCGCGGTCACGCCGATCAACGAGGAGACTGTGTTGCCGCCGACGATCGACCAGGGCTGGGCGAGCGGGCTTGCCGGGGCGGCAAAGAGAAGCACGGCCGAGGCGCCCATCGGTGCGATCAACAGCGGCAGGCTGGCGCCGGCGCCCAGAGCATAGGTGCTGATCAAGCCGGTAAGCAGGATGCCAAGAAGCGCGCCCAAAGACGCGCGCAGGCGCTCCAGATGGCTGATCGGAACGAGCGAGGGAACGAAACGCTTGATGTAGGCGCGGGCCTTCGACATGGAGCCTCTCGGGAGGGGAGGTGCTAACTTGGGCAGCCCAATAGCACATGGCACGGCGTTGGGCATGAAAACCGCATCCAAAAACCGGCGCTGGATTGAAATATATGCATCGCGCCTAAAAAATGTGCGCTGCAGACGCGCGCGGGTCAGCCCGACACGGCGGCGGAAAAATCGATCGAGAACCGAGTGCCGCGGCCGGGCGTGGTATCGACAGCGACCGTTGCCTGGTGCAACTCGCTGATGCGCCGAACGATCTTCAGGCCGAGGCCGAGCTGGCCGGAGCTCTTCACAAAGCCGAGGTCTTCGTTGTGTTCCGGCAGGTCGATCATCCCCTTGCCGTCATCCTCGACGGAGACGACCGGGCCGGGGCCACAGGTCAGGACGATGCGGGTTCCCGGTGGGTTATGCTTGACGGCATTCTCGATGAGGTTGCGCAGCATGTTTTCGACCAACGCCGGGATGGCGGTGACCGTCGGCGTGCCTTCGTCTACGAACTCGAGGGACTTGTCGTGGTCGAAGACGAAAGGTGCGATCGCCTCTGCAACGGCAGCGCCGATCTGAGACAGGCTGGTGCGCTGGTAGGCGGAGGGATCGACGGCGTCGGCGCGGGCGAGCGAGGTCAACTGCTCCAGGATATGGGTAAGCGCGTCGAGATCGCGCTCCGCGTTGCGCGCCCTCGGGTCGTCGATGCGGCTCAGCTCCATCTTGGCGATCGACACCGGGGTGCGGATTTCGTGGGCGATCGACGACGAGAATAGCTTCTGCGACTGGATGAGATCGGCAACGCGGGCCAGCATCCGGTTGACGGCGGTGACGAGAGGGGCGATCTCCTGCGGCATTCGTGTCAGCGGCAGGCGCGCATTGCCGTCGCGGGGGTCGAGGGCATCGGCGGCCTGGGCGGCCATGGCGACGGGCCGCAGGGCGCCGCGGACCGACCAGATGGTCGCCCCGACCACCAGGCAGAACATCAGCGTCATCGGCACGATCATCGAATCGAACATCTCGTGCAGCAGGGCGCCGTACATGAAACCGTTCGGGTCGTTGAGGATCGCGAGCTCGACAAGGACGACCAGGCCGCCCCGTTCGAAGGTCTGACCGCCGGCAACGCTGAAGGGTTTGCCCGGCGCGATCAGGCGTTTCCAAAATTGCGGAGCGTCGACATTGAGTGGCAGGAAGTGCTGCGCACATTCGGCCGTGCAGTTCGAATGGATCATCTCTCCGGACGCGGTGCGGATGCGTAGGAAAATTGTGCCGTTGTCGTCCGATCGGTCGAGATAGCGTTCGCGTGCGTCGCGATCGGGCTCGTAATGCGCCACGCCGTCGCGCACATGGACATACTCGATCAGCTTTTCGGTTTCCTGCTGCAGCATGAGCACGCTCAGTTTGTCGTCGTCGAACCAGTAGTCGGCGAAGACGACGCCGATCTGGATCGCCATGGCCAGCAGCGAGAAGGCAACGATGCGGCGCGAGACGATACCGATCAGCGAAGGGTTTCGGCGCCTCATGGGGCTTGCCTGAGGAGATAGCCGATGCCGCGGACCGTCTCGATCTGCACGCCGGTTTCGAGCGGCTGCAGACGCTTGCGCACCCTTGAAACCGCCAGTTCCAGGGCATTGGGCGTGACTTCCTGGCCGTATTCAGAAAGGGCCGTTTCGAGCTTTCGCTTCGGCACGACACGGCCGACCTCGCGCATCAGGATCTCGATCAGCGACCGCTCGCGCGGCGGTAACGGCACCACCGTGCCGTCGCAGGTGAGATTGGCGGTCGCCGGGTCGTAGCGCAACGTTCCGGCTTCAAGCACCGGCTGTACGGCCTGAGGGTTGCGTCGGAGCATGGCGCGGCAGCGCGACAGCAGTTCCCGGTGGTGGAACGGCTTGACGAGATAGTCGTCGGCCCCGGCGTCGAGCCCGGCAATGCGCTCGTCGACGGAGCCCTTGGCCGTGATGATCAGCACCGGCAACCCGGGATACTCCTGGCGGACACGGCGAAGCAGCGACAGCCCGTCGCCATCGGGCAGCCCGAGGTCGAGTAGCACCAGGTCGTGCTCGCGCGCCGCGATCGCCGTTTCGGCGTCGGCCACGCTTGAAACCGCATCAAGGCGCCAGCCCGCATCCCGCATGGTTTCACCGACCAGTTCAACCAGTCGCGGACTGTCTTCGACCAGGAGCAGGCGCATTGATTCGTCTCGATATTACAGGGGCCGCTACCGACCATATGGACTTTCGCCGGGGCTGCCAACTGCCTGCGCGATACCTACCAGCGCGCGCATAGGCGGGACAAAGAGCAATCTTGACGGGGTTTGGACAGCTTGTCCGTCGTATCTCAACAGCTGAGGGGGAGGCTGCAACCTAGCAGGTGGCCGCCACGCGGTCTCCATCTCGATTGAATGGCCGTGACTGCAACGTCCCTCTCAGACGCTCTTGCAGTCGCCGCAGGAGAGTACAGTTTTGAGATTTTCAGGTATTCGCCGCCCCGAAATCGGCAGTATTTCGCTGAGCGCTCTCGTCAGCGCCTATCTGCTGCTTGCCACCAACAATTCCTTCTGGACACACACGGTCGCCTATTTCGACGATTCCATCACGGCGCTCCTGTCCTTCAGCGCCGCTCTGTGTTTGCTGACCCTCGCAGGCCTGACACTCGCCTCCGTCAAATATGTGATGAAGCCGGTGATGATCTTCCTGATCATGGTGTCGGCGGCCGCCTCCTATTTCATCGACACCTTCGGCGTCATCATCGATAAGGACATGATCGGCAACGCGGCGGTAACGACGCAGGCCGAAGCCAGCCATATCTTGACCGGCAGTCTGGCGACGCACCTGCTGCTTTACGGGGTGCTCCCGTCGCTGGTGGTGATCTGGTTCAAGTTGCGCTACCGGCCCTTCCTGTCCAATGCCGCGATCAACCTGGCAGTGATCATCCCCTGCCTGCTCGTCAGCGGCGGGCTGGTCTACGCGAACTTTGCAAACGTCGCCTACGTGATCCGCGAACACAAGGATCTGATGAAGCGGTTCAATCCGACGGGGCCGGTGTCGGCGGCGGTCCGCTACGCATCCTCGACCTACAAGGAACGCAACATCGTCGTGCAGCCGCTCGGCACAGACGCACGCCAGGGCGCGCGGATTGCCGCGGCCGGCAAGCCGGTGGTCGTCGTCGTCGTGGCCGGCGAAACAGCGCGCGCGATGAACTTCTCGCTGAACGGCTATGGCCGCGAGACCAATCCGGAACTGAAAGCGCTTGGCGTCGTCAACTACACCGACACCACGAGCTGCGGCACGGCGACGGCAACGTCGCTGCCCTGCATGTTCTCCGTCTACCCGCGCGACGAGTACAGCGACTGGAAGGCGCGCTCGACGGAAAACCTCATGAACGTGCTGACGCGTGCCGGCGTTTCGACCACCTGGTGGGACAACAACACCGGCAGCAAGGGCATCGCCGACCTCATCAATTTCGCCAGCATGACCGACCAGAAGAACAGTCCGCTCTGCAAGAACGGCGAGTGCCTGGACGAGATCTTCCTCGGCGAACTCGACAAGAAGCTTTCGGCGACGAAGAAGAACAGTGTGATCGTTCTCCATCAGCTCGGCAGCCACGGACCGTCCTACTATCTGCGCTACCCTGAGAAGTTCCGGCGCTTCACGCCCGATTGCCGCACGCCCGAACTGATGAAGTGTTCGGTTGAAGAAATCACCAACGCCTATGACAACACGATCCTCTACACCGACCATGTGGTGGCGAGTGTCGCCCGGTTGCTCGAAAAGCATCAGGACCAGATCGCGGGCGCGATGATCTACATGTCCGATCACGGCGAGTCGCTCGGCGAGAACGGCATCTATCTGCACGGGGCGCCCTATTCCATCGCACCGCGCGAACAGACGCAGGTACCGTTCGTCGCCTGGTTCTCGAAGCCTTACCAGGCGGCAATGGGTGTCGACACGGCGTGCCTCGCCAAGGATACGGCGCAGCCTAAGTCCCACGACAACCTGTTTCATACCGTGCTCGGCATGATGAATGTCGAGACCAAGGTCTACAAACAGGGCCTCGATGCCTTTGCGAGCTGCACGAAGAAGCCGGGCGGCGGATCGACGTTCCAGGCCGCGGATACGACCAACGACTTGCCGGCAAGCCCCATGCGTTCCTTAAGCGGTCGGGGCGCCCTTTAGCACCAAGCGCAACCTCAAAATTCGCCCGTGGCCGGAACAAAAACCGGCCTCGGCGCTTCCTTGAAAAGACGTCCCGATTCCGTCCCGGCGCGGCCGAGACCGCTAACGCGACCTCGGGACTACTCAAGGAAGGAGAGGTCCCATGCGTATCGTCGGCCTGCAGGTCACTGCCGAAAGAGCCGGTCGCTCAGGTTTCACGGTGGAATTCATAGGCGACGGCGACGAGGTGGTGACGGTGATGTGTCCCCAGGACAGGGCCGGCTCCCTCAACCGGCTGAACGCGATTGCGAAGGCCAAGGAAATTCTTCAGGCCGCCATTTCTGCCGATGAAGCGGTCGCACTTGCCAGCGGCGAGGCAGGGATGCGCCGCGGAACTTTGCCAAACGCGCGCCAGGCGCATGACCGCGATGCGATGGAAGAACAGCTCGACGAGGGGCTCGAGGATACCTTCCCGGCAAGCGATCCGGTGTCGATTGCCAGTTCGACCATCGCCAAGGGCCATTCCCGACGCTGACATCAGCGTGTCAGTGACGTAGCTGCCACCTCCCGGCCATCTCGCCCGGGGTTTCCGCCCTCACGATCCGAATTCCCAATTGTCGCACGCGTCCGCATCGCGGCCGAGGCATCTTGCATCCTTTCGGCAAAAGGCATGTTATAGCGCCTTGATCTGGCGATGTTTTCGGCCTCGACACGGCCATCGCCCGCTATCGGAATTTGGAGAGTGAATGCATGGCCGTCCGGCATCTGACGTTCGCCGTCGGCGATATTCACGGCTGCCTCGATCAGCTGCGCGCGCTGCTGGATGAAATCGAAGACTATGCGCCGACGGGGCGGGTGATCTTTCTCGGCGACCTGATCGACCGGGGGCCCGACAGCCGCGCTGTCATCGAGTTGATCATGGCCGGCCCGACGAAGGCCGGCTGGACCTGGCAGACCCTCAAGGGCAATCACGAGGAAATGCTCTGGGGCGCAAGCAGCGGCGAAAGCGACGTCGACTGGTGGCTGGTCAACGGCGGCCGCGAGACGCTGATCTCCTACGACGGCACGGTTCCCGGGCGGCACTTGAAATGGATCAAGGAACTGCCCACGATCCTGGTCGAGCGCTTTCGCATCTTCGTGCATGCCGGCGTCGACGACACGCGGCCGCTGGAACAGCAGGACGACGGGGTCTTTCTCTGGATCCGGCCGCCCGAAGACTATTCCGGCGAATACTGGGGCCGGCATCTTTGTCATGGCCACACGCCGAGTACGGCCAACCCGCGAACGGTCGGAAACCGTACCAATGTCGATTCCGGCGCGGTGTTCAGCGGTATCCTTTCCTGCGCCATCTTCGACGACGATCAGCCGGGCGGACCGATCGATTTCCTGACGGCGAGCAAGGCGGCCTGGCGCGTCGAGTGAGCGGTAGCATCAGTGGCGTAAATGGCATTGTGCGGGCGGCTCTGCGGTAGTAGGTGTGGCTTCTCCGCTGGGCGAAGCCTTTGCCGCCCGTCTCATCATCTCAGGGGATTGCCTTGGACGCCGCGCCTTCATCCGTTTTCACGAAGAATTTTGCTGCCCTGCTGTTCGATATGGATGGCACGTTGCTGAACTCCATGGCCGTGGTCGAGCGTGTCTGGGGCGCCTGGGCGGAGCGCAACGGTCTCGACCCGGTCGAGTTTACCAAGACGGTGCATGGCGTGCGCGCCGTCGATACGATCCGTAATCTCGAGCTGCCGGACATCGACCCGGAGAAGGAAGCCTATGACCTGGCTCTTGCGGAAATCGCCGACGTGGAAGGTATCGTCGAGATCCCCGGTGCGGTCGACTTCCTGAATTCGCTGCCGCCGGAACGGTGGGCGATCGTGACGTCCGCGCCGCTGGATCTCGCCGTGCGCCGTCTTGCCGCTGCCGGCATTCCGACGCCGCGGCTGATGATCACCGGCGAGGATGTTTCCGTCGGCAAGCCCGATCCGCAGGGCTACCGGATGGCGGCCGAGCGGCTAGGCGTGCGTGCGGAAGATTGCCTGGTGTTCGAAGACGCGCCGGCCGGAATTCTGGCCGGGCTTGCCGCCGGGGCCGATGTCGTCGTCGTCACCGGCGCACATGCGGCCGCCGAGGGCACGCCGCACATGACGCTTGCCCGCTACCACGACATAGCGGTGGAGCGCGCAACTGACGGCACGGTATCGTTGCGCCCGACCGCTTGAAATACCGTCCGCTTGAAATACCGTCGTTGAGGCCGGGAGGCCGCTTGCCGACCTCCCGTCATTTGCGTCGCTGGCCTTAAGCGTTGAGCCAGCATTTCGTCAGTGCGTGCCCGCCCATCAGTTCGCCGTTCGGATCGTCGATCCAGCCGCCGACCTTGTCGTTGGTCGCGTCGATGTAGTTGTTGAACATCGGCACGATGACGCCGCCTTCGTCGCGCAGCATCATCGCCGCCTGACGGTAGAGCGCCTTGCGCTTGCCGTTGTCGAGTTCACCACGCGCAGTAAAGATCAGCTTGTCGAAATCGTCGCGGAAGAAGCGGGTGTCGTTCCACTCGGCCTTGGAGAGATAGGCGATCGAATAGACCTGGTCCTGCGTCGGCCGTCCGGTCCAATAGGACATGCTGAAGGGCTGCTTGTTCCAGACGTCCGACCAGTAGCCGTCGCCCGGTTCGCGCTTCAGGTCGATGGTGATCCCGCACTTGGCGGCGCTCATCTGGAACAGTTGTGCCGCATCGACGGCGCCGGGGAAGGCGACATCGGAGGTTCGAAGCAGCACCGAGCCGCTGTGGCCGGATTTCTTGTAGTGGAACTTTGCCTTCTCCGGATCGAAGACGCGCTGCTCGATATCGTTGTCGAACAGCGGATAGCCCTTGATCATCGGCGTGTCGTTGCCGACCGTGCCGTAGCCGGCCAGGACTTTCGACACCATCTCCTCGCGATCGACGGCATATTTCAGTGCCAGGCGCAGGTCGTTGTTGTCGAAGGGCGCTGTGTTGCAATGGGCGATGAAGACATAATGGCCCTTGCCGGGAACGTTGCGGATGACGACGCCCGGAAGGCGGCTGATCAGGGCGACGACCTTGGGCTCGATGCGGTTGATCATGTGGATCTGGCCGCTCTGGAGAGCCGCGGTGCGCGCGGTCGAATCGTTGATGACAGCGATCTCGACCTGATCGGCATGGCCGCGCTCGGCCGAGCCCCAATAGCCTTCGTGCCGCTCCGCGATGTGTTTGACGCCCGGTTCGTTGGAAACGACCTTGTAGGGACCGGTGCCGATGCCCGCCGTCGGGTCGTCCTTGCCGCCGTTCGGCTGGATCATCAGGTGGTAATCGCTGACGATGTAGGGAAGGTCGGCATTGGGCGCGCGCAACGTGATGACGACGCTGTCGCCATCGACCTTGATCGTTTCGAAGTCCTGAACGAAGGGAAGGGCCGCAGACTTGGAGTCCGCGTCGCCATGACGCTCGAGCGTCGCCACCACGTCGGCCGGCGTCAGTTCCTTGCCATTGTGGAAAGTCACGTCCTTGCGGATCTTGAAGCGCCAGGTCTTGGCGTCCGGCGTCGCCTCGTAGGCTTCCGCAAGCCGATACTCGATCTCGCCCGTCGGCGAGACTTCGACAAGCTGTTCACCCCAGCAGCGCCCGAGCGTATAGGGAACCTGGCTTGCCCAGGTTGCCGGGTCCAGGCTGTTCGTCGATTCCCCGCCGACGAGGCCCGCCTTGAGTGTTCCACCCTTGACCGGCCCTGCGGCGCGGGCCGCCTGGCCGAGCAGCAGGTTCGCCGAGGCGGCGGTTATCCCGAGTGCTGCGGCGCGTCCGAGAAACTCCCGCCGCGACAGCCGGCCCGCGGCAACCTGCTTGCTCATGAATTCCAGTTCAATTGGCATGCCTTACTCCCTCCCTTGCAAGACCCACCCGGCGAAACCGGTAACGTTGCAGATATTGGAGGCAGATGCCGCGCCTGGTGTGTTGCCGCGCGACAGATGGTGCCGCAGATCGGCGAAAGAAAGTCGTATCCGCGACCGCTTGCGCCGGAAACGGCGGGCGCAGCGTCAGCCCTTGCGGGCGTAGCGCTGCAGGATCGCGGAGATGTCCGGCTCGGTCTTGTCGGTGTCGAGTTCGGCGCGAAGCTCGACCGCGTCGAGGTGTTCGAGCATGATCCGCTCCGCCGTGGCGGTGTCGCGCGATTGCAGGGCACGGATGATCTGGACATGTTCGTCGACGGCGCATTCCGGCGAATGCAGCCGCGCGAAGCGGGCAAGGATCAGCGAACAGCGCGAGACGATCTCGCGGACGAAACGCGTCAGCGCCTGGGAACCCGTGAGTTCGGCAAGCAGGATGTGGAATTCGCCGGCCAATCGGATCGAAAGCGGTCCATGGTCGGAAAGTGCAGTCTCCTCCTGCTTCACATGCTGCTGCAGCCGCTTGACGCCGGCAGCGTCGAGATCGGCGACGAGCCGCCGGATCACCTCGGCTTCGAGCATGCGCCTCAGCGCGAAGATGTCGCGGGCTTCCTCCAATGTCGGCTCGGCCACGCAGGCGCCCTTGTTGGCACGCAAATCGACGATGCCTTCTGCGTTGAGCCGGACCAAGGCCGCCCGGACGCTGGTGCGGCTGACCTTGAAATGGTCGGCGATCGTGTCTTCGGAAAGCTTCGTTCCGGGTCTCAGAGCCTGCTCCAGGATCGCCTGGCGCAAGAGCTTGTAGACCACTTCGCTGCGGCTAGATTTCTCAGACAAGGTTGCCTCCCTCAACGGGCCGATCGGAGACCGGCCGAACATGTCCCCTGTCTTCGATAACGCCCGTCCAAATGGTCGTCAATATTGTATACAATAATGTTGATGTTTGTATTCTCTTGTCGTATGCAATTGCAGGCGCCGACAAACAATGCGGCGCCGGCCGGTTCGGGAGGAGGCGTGCGGAGAGGACCGTGCGACCTGAGAAGGCCTGAAAGGGAACAGCCAATGGGAGGGAATTCATGAACAGCAGGATTCTGCAGCTCTGTGCGACAGTTGCCGGCATTGCCGTCGGACTGGTGGCCGCGACCGCCAACGCCGCGACGACGCTCGAAACCGTCAAGGCCCGCGGCAAGCTGATCTGCGGCGTCTCGATGAGCACGCCGGGCTTTGCGACGGCCGATGCCAAGGGGCACATGGAGGGCTTCGACGTCGACGTCTGCCGCGCCGTGGCGGCTGCCGTATTCGGCGACCCGGAAAAGGTCGACTTCGTCCTCACCAACATCAATACGCGCTTCCAGGCGCTTCAGTCCGGCGAGATCGACATGCTGTCGCGCCAGACGACCATGACCTTCTCGCGCGAAACCTCGCTCGGGCTCGATTTCGGTCCGACCGTCTTCTACGACGGCCAGGGTCTGATGGTGCCGAAGTCGCTCGGCGTCAGCAGCGCCAAGGAACTGACCGACGCGGCGATCTGCACGCTGCCGGGCACCACGACCGCCCAGAACCTCAGCGACTTCTTCCGTTCGATCGGCGGCAAGTTCGAACTGGTCGTCTTCGAAAGCCCGGACGAAAACCGCAACGCCTTCTTCTCCGGCCGTTGCGAGGCGATCTCGTCCGACCGTTCGGACCTTGCCTCGATCCGCGCTGTTGCCAACAACCCGGATGATTACGTTGTCCTGCCGGAAACCATCTCCAAGGAACCGCTGGCGCCCGCCGTTCGCCAGAACGATTCCAACTGGCGTGACATCGTCTCCTGGTCTGCCTGGATGCTGATGGCAGCCGAAGAGCGTGGGATCACCCAAGCCAATGTCGACGAGATGACCAAGAGCGAGGATCCGGAGATCCAGCGCATGCTCGGCGTCAGCGAAGAACTCGGCAAGATGCTGAACCTCGACAACAAGTGGGGCTACAACATCATCAAGGGCGTCGGGAACTACGGCGAAGTGTTCGAGCGTAACCTCGGCACCAAGACCGCACTTGGCCTGACGCGTGGCCCGAACACGCGCTGGAGCGAAGGCGGACTGCTCTACGCACCGCCGTTCCGTTGACAACTGACGGGCCCGCGCGTTTCGCGCGGGTCCGCGTCTCCACATGGTGCTCCCTAATCGGCCTGTGGAGAGTGCGCGCGGCATGCCGCCCGTACTATAAACGATGGAAATCGATCAGGTTATGATCTTGGGTCGTGCCGGCCCGAGATCATTGTGCTCCAAGGGACGGGTGCCGATGCCCCTGTTTTATGATGCGCGCATTCGCGCCTATCTTTATCAAGTGATCGCCGTCGGCGTCGTGCTGCTCGTCGCCTGGGTGATGTTCAGCACCGCAAGCGCCAATCTTGCCAAGCAGGATATTGCGACCGGTTTCGGCTTCCTGGCCCGCCAGGCCGGATTTGTCATTACCGAATCCGCCATCACCTATGAGCCGACGGATACGATCGGCCGCGCGATCCTCGTCGGCATCGCCAACACGGTCAAGGTTTCACTGCTCGCCGCCCTGTTCGGCACTGTTCTTGGCCTCTTGGTCGGCATCGGGCGGCTGTCGCACAATCCGGTACTGTCGCGGCTGATGCTTGCCTATGTGGAAGCGCTGCGCAACGTGCCGCTGCTGCTTTACCTGCTGCTCTGGTACTCGCTGATCATTTCCGTCTTTCCGCCGGTCAAGCAGGCGATTGAGATGCTGCCCGGCGTGTTTCTGTCGAACAGCGGTCTGGTCACGCCGGCGCTGCACTGGCAGAGCGGTTTCGCCGCGCTGGCCGCCGCCTTGGTCGTCGGCGTTGCCGCCGCCTTCGTCACCGCGCGCGTTCTCGGCCGCCGCCGCATCGTCACCGGCAAGGAGCGGCCGATTGCTCTCTTCGCAGCGATCGCGTTTCTGCTGCCGCTGGTGGCAACCCTGCTCTTCGCAAACATCTCGGTTGCTTGGGACGTGCCGGAACTCGGCCGCTTCCGCCTGAGCGGCGGCTACCACCTGCGCCCCGAATTCGTGGCGCTTCTGCTCGGCCTGACGCTCAGCGTGTCGGCCAATGTCGCTGAAATCGTTCGCGCCGGCATCCAGGCGGTGAGCAAGGGGCAGTGGGAGGCGGCGACGGCACTTGGCCTGTCGCGGGCGCGCACGCTGAAGTTCGTGATCCTGCCGCAGGCGCTGCGCATCATCATTCCGCCGCTCACCAACACCTATCTGACCGTGTTCAAGAACAGCTCGCTCGCGATCGCCATCGGTTATCCGGATCTGGTGATGGTCTCGAACACGATCATGAACCAGACGGGCCAGGCGATTGAAGCCATTGCCATTTTCATGGGCGTCTATCTCGGTCTGTCGATCCTGATCTCGCTGGTGATGAACTGGTACAATGCGCGGGTCGCGCTGAGGGAGCGCTGAGCCATGACACAGGTCGACACCCTCTTGAGCAACGCAGCACTTGCGCCGAGCCGCGAAGCGCCGCCGGCGGCGCGCAGCCGCTGGTTCAGTGCCTATTTCGGCACGCCCGGCAATGCGCTGATCACCATCCTCTGCCTCGGCACGGTCTTTGCGGTCGCCAAGCTCGCGATCGGCTGGCTCTTCGTCGACGCCACCTTTGTCGGCACGCCTGCGGAGTGCAAGGCAACGAGCGGTGCCTGCTGGCCGTTCCTGTCGGCGAAGATGCGCTACATCTTCTTCGGCTTTTATCCGTTCGAAGAGCAATGGCGTCCGCTGACGGCCATGCTTCTGTTTCTCGGCGCCTGCCTCGTCTCGATGGTGCCGAAGGTCTGGGGGCGGGGACTGCTGATCGCCTGGGTCGCCGTCGTCCTGCCGGTGCTCTATGTGCTGATGGCGGGTGGCTATTTCGGCCTGACGGTCGTGCCCACGACGCAATGGGGCGGGCTGCCGCTTTCCTTCATGCTCTCCTTCATCGGGCTTGCCTGCGCGCTCCCACTTGGCATCGCGCTGGCGCTCGCCCGTGCGTCGAACCTTCCGGCAATCCGCGTCCTCGGCGTCGGCTTCATCGAGATCGTGCGCGGGGTGCCGTTGATCAGCATCCTGTTCATGGCGACGGTCATGTTGCCCCTGTTCATGCCCAACGGCATCACCATCGACAAGCTCGTTCGGGCGCAGGTGGCGATCATCCTCTTTGCCGCCGCCTATATCGCCGAGATCGTGCGCGGCGGCCTGCAGGCGGTTCCCAAGGGCCAGGTCGAGGCCGGCCATTCGCTCGGCCTGCATTACTGGCAGATCATGCGCAAGATCGTGCTGCCGCAGGCGCTGAAGAAGGTCATTCCGCCCTTGGTCAGCCTGTTCATCGGCTTCTTCCAGGATACGACGCTGGTGACGATCGTCGGCCTGCTCGACTTCCTCGACACCGTCCGTACCGCCATGCGCGACCCGCAATGGCAGGGTATCGCAGTGCTGGAAGGTTATGTTTTCGCCGCTGTCGTATACTTCGTTTTCAGCGCCCTGATGGGGGCTTACAGCCGTTTCCTCGAGCAATATTTCAGGACCACGCATGACTAAAGAGATCCACGTCATCCGCAAAGCGCATACGCTCGTCGCCTTCGACCGCGAGCTTAATGGCCATGTCTATCTCAATGACGGCGACGTCGCCTATGACGACGGGGGCTTCGTGCATGTCGGCGGCCACTATGACGGCCCCTTTGCCAGCGAAAGCTCCGGCCTCGACCGGATGATCATGCCGGGCTTCGTCAACGTGCATTGCCATTCGGGCGAGGAGCCGATCTCCAAGGGCATCTTCGAGGACATGGGGACGGCAGCGCTTTGGGGCAACGCGCTCTACGAATACTCCAACCTTCTGGAAATCGACGACGACGCGATCGAGGCGTCGCTGACGGTCATGGTCGGCGACCTGATGCGCAGTGGTGTCACCACGCTGCTCGATATTGCCGGCCCGCATGCGAGCTGGCTGCCGACGCTTGCCAAAAGCGGCGCACGCGCCTTCGTCGCGCCGGGTTTCCGCGAAGCGCAATGGCACGTCGAAGACAGCCATCGTCTCGACTTCCGCTGGGACAAGGCGCGGGGGCGCGAAGCCTTTGCGCGAGCGCTTGAGGTTGTCGATACGGCGAATGCACACCCCTCGGGGCGCCTTGGCGGCGTCGTCGCACCGTCGCAGATCGAAACCTGCTCGCCGGAACTGCTGCAGGATGCGGTGGCGGCAGCGCGTGAGCGCGGCATGCCGATCACCATCCACGCCGCCCAGACCATGACCGAGCACGAGGAACTCTTGCGCCGGCACGGGCTGACGGCCGTGCAGTATCTCGAGAAGCTGGGTCTGCTCGGCAAGGACCTGATCCTCGGCCATTGCATCTTCGTCGACAGCCATTCCTGGACGCGGCAGCGCACGGAGATCGATCTGCGCCTGCTCGCCGATCGACAGACGACGGTCGCCCATTGCCCGGTCACCTTCTCGCGCAGCGGGATGGCGCTGGAATCGGTCGGCCGCTATCGTCGCGCCGGCGTCAACGTCGCGCTCGGAACCGACAGCTACCCGTTCAACATGCTCGAAGAAATGCGCCAGGCGATGATCTGCGCGCGGCTCTCGGGCAAGTCCGTCTTCGACGTTTCGACCGGCGACATCCTCGAGGCGGCAACGACCGCCGGCGCCCGAGCGCTCGGCCGTGACGACATCGGCCGGATCGCCGTCGGCGCGAAGGCGGATTTCCTGGTGGTCGATCTCAAGCACCACGCCATGCAGCCGGTCTACGACCCCTTGCGCAATCTCCTGCATTGCGCCGCCGAGCGGGCGATCGAGCGTGTCCATGTGGACGGCGCTTGCGTCGTCAGTGAGGGCCGCCCGACATCGATCGACTATGACGGCGCTCTTGCAAAGCTCCAGGAAGCGCAGGACTACGCTTGCCGCAAGGCGGCTGAGAACGACGCGAAGGGTCGGCCGATCGGGACGCTTGCGCCCCTCTCGTTGCCGCGCAGATAGTTCCGGGCGCGATCCGTCAGGAGAGAAAGCGGTGTGCGGCGAAGAGGCAGATCAGGATTGTCGCCGCCGCGCCTGCCAGCGCGCCTAGCCGTCTTTCGAGGAAGTCCCGGATCTCTTCGCCGAAACGCCGCAGCAGCCAGGCAAGCAGGAAGAAGCGCGCGCCGCGGGCAATGATGGCCGAGACGATGAACAGGCCGAGATTGATGTTGGCGGCGCCCGAAAGGATGGTCACGACCTTGATCGGCGGCAGATGCGCCAGGCCCGAGGTGACGAGCAGCAACGCCAGCATCTCGCTGTCGACCGAGGCCTTCAGGTGCTCGAATGTGTCGAGCTTGCCGTAGAATTCGAGCAGTGGTTTGGCGAGCGTGTCGAAGGCGTAATGGCCGAGATACCAGCCGGCCATGCCGCCGAGAACCGAGCAGACAGTTGCCACGAGCGCATAACGCCAGGCCCGCTCCGGGCGCGCCAGCGCCATCGGGATCAGGAGAAGATCGGCCGGAACCGGGAAGATCGAGCTTTCGACAAAGGCAATGATGCCAAGCCAGACAATGGCGGTCTCCCGTGTCGCGAGCGACATTGTCCAATCGTACAGGCGTCGGAGCATGAGGTGCGGTTCTCTGTTGGCCCAGGGTCCGTTTACAGGCCCCAAGGCTCGTCTATAGGCCCGAGAGCAGGGTGTAAATGTGGCTGACTTCTGTATTTGAGATAATTCTCACGAAAAGCCGTGTCGGCGTTACTGGGCGGCCACGGCCAAGCGCGCGTAGCGCCCTGGCGGCTGCCCGACGTGGCGGCTGAAAGCGGTGCTGAAGGTGCTTGCCGAGCTGTAGCCGACGCGTTCAGCGACAGCTGCAAGGTCCAGTTCGCGTTGCCGCAACAGGTCCTTGGCGATCGCCATGCGCCAGACGAGCAGATATTCCATCGGTGGCAGCCCGACGGCGCGGGTGAAGCGCTCGAAGAAGACGGATCGGGACAGTGCGGCCTCGTGCGCCAGTTCCGCCACGGTCCAGTCTCGGGCCGGATCAGCATGGAGCTGGCGAATGGCCGCCGCCAGCCGCGCATCTCCCAGCCCGCGCAAGAGGCCGGGTGCAGCGCTCTCCCCTTCGATGGATCGCAGCGCCTCGATGAGCATCACTTCCACAAGCCGCGCCAGAACCAGATCGCGGCCGGGGCGTTCGTCGCGTGCTTCTTCGCCCACAAGGCGGACGAGCGTCGAAAGCCGGTCTATCCCGCGCAGGTGCATCAATGCCGGCAGCAGCGAAACCAGCAGTCCGGCGTCGGGCGAGTCGAGAACGAAATAGCCGCCGAGCAGGCGCACGTCCGGGTCGCCGTCCTGCCTGCCATGGCGAACTTCGCCGACCGGTGAAGGCACCGCCTTGGGATCGATGAAAGTCGGCTGCACCGGGTCAAAGCCCGACATGGTGAAGCCGGGCGTGCGCGGCAACAAAACGAAATCGCCTGCCTGCAGCGTCACGGGCGCCTCGCCGTCGACTGCCAGCCTGCACGATCCCGCGATGACGGTGCAAAAACTCGGATGGCCGAATTCCGAGTAGCGAACCGCCCAGCGGCCGGCGCCGCTGATGCCCTTGGTGAACACGGTGCGTGGGTGGAGAAGCTGAATGAGTTGCGAGAGGGGATCTGTCATGTCAGGACGATAGCAAACGTAATCCGGACTTCAAGTCGTAGATCATCCGAAATCGTCGCGGTATTCCGGTTCCATCGCAACCACGAAGGCAAACGTGATGAAGACCGTACTGATCACTGGCTGCTCTTCCGGCTACGGACTGGAGACTGCGCGCCGTTTCCATGCCGAAGGCTGGAACGTGATCGCGACGATGCGCTCGCCCCGACACGACATCCTGCCGCCCGCGCAGCGGCTTCGCCTGCTGGCACTCGATGTCACCGACCCCGACAGCATCTCAGCCGCCATTGCGGAAAGCGGCCCGATCGATGCGCTTGTCAACAATGCCGGCGTCGGCGTGGTGGGTGCCTTCGAGGCGACGCCGATGTTTCATATCCGCAAGATCTTCGACACCAACACCTTCGGCACAATGGCGATGACCCAAGCCGTGATCCCGCAGTTCCGCGCCCGCCGGTCCGGCGTCATTGTCAACGTCACCTCGAGTGTAACACTTGCTTCCATGCCGCTGGCCGCCGCCTATACCGCAAGCAAGACCGCGATCACCGGCTTTACCGGTTCGCTTGCCCATGAGCTTGCGGGCTTCGATGTCCGCCTCAAGCTTGTCGAACCGGGTTATGCGCCGACCACGCGCTTCGCCCACAACACCGCGGTACGAGTCGAGGACCTGATCCCCGAGGCCTATGCCGATTTCGCAGCGCCAATCTTCGCCCAATTTGCAACACCGCCACTGGTGACGACCGAGGCCGACGTCGCGGAGGTCGTCTGGCAGGCGGCAAACGATGTGTCCGCCCAACTGCATTTCCCGGCTGGCGCCGATGCGGTGGCGCTGGCACAGGCAAGCTGACGCGCCTGACCCCGGCAGCTTGCGCGTGTTCAGGCGATCGCGGGATAGCCGAGACGATGTGCGAACCGCGCGAGTTCCGCCACAGGCTCGTAATCCGCATTCGACAGGACCGCGAAGTCCTTTAGGGAGAGCACATCGCGCGCCTCAGCCAAGGTGGGCTCCGTGATTACCCGTCTGAGTGAACCGCGCAGCGACAAAAGCTCGTCGTCCGAGGCGTCGCCGCGGGTGATGAGAGGTAGGCCCGGCGTTCTTGCGGTGGTGGTCAAGACCCGTAGCCCGGCCACGCGTTCCGGATCGAACCGTTGCGTGTTGCCATAGGTCACGCAGTCGATCGCGGCCACGTCGGCAGTGCCTGTTGCAACCGCATCGATGCTCGCCAGATGGCTGCCGGTTTCGACAACAGAAGAGAAGAACCGGCCATCTCGGCTGAGGGGCGCGATCGTCGCCCGCAACAGGTTTGTTCCGGAATTGCTGGCGGGATCGTTGATGGCAGCCCGTGTCCCCCGGAGATCTTCGAGGGAACGGACCGGGCCGTCTGCCCGCACGATGATGAAGCTGCACATGTCGGCGCCGTCGCAGCCCGGATCCCCGTAGACCGGTGTCGCGACGAGGCGAACCTTGCCGCGCAGGTCCCGGACGTAGGGATAACCGCAGGTCTGCGCGAGCAGCAGCGCCGGATGAAGCCAAGCGTCGGCATGATGGAGGGCAGCGTCCAAGCGGTCGGGCACATCCGTCACGCCCTCGCGCCGCAGGACGTCGCGCAAGAACGCCCAGAGCGTTGCTGTTGCCGCCGCGAGCGGCGGAGGGCTGACATACATCGCAAGACTGGCTATCCGCATGATTTCCCCGCGCTCGATGAGCTCCCGCCATGGCGTAAAATGCGCTCGGTGAAGCGTCAAGACCATGGCCGCCGCGCCAAAGCGGGTGGCATGTACGCATATGGATGGCTTCCGCCAGAGTGGCGGAGGTCAGGCCGTGCGGCGAAGGTGGACCGGCTCCAGGGCGCGCGTCTCCGATCGACCTTCGTCGGATCCCGTGCGGAAGCGCTCGACGAGATCGAACAGGCCCGACGCCTGGCTTGAAAGCCTGTGGGTCATGGCCGTGCTGTCCTCGACCATCGCATTGTTCTTTTGGGTCACAGCGTCCAGCGACAACATGGTCTGGTTGATGTGCTGCAGGTCGGTCGCCTGGTCGCGCGCGTCGCCGGCGATCTGCAGCGTCTGCTCGTTGATCGCGTGGATCTGACCGGAGATCTCGTCGAGCGCGTCGCCGGCGGCCCGAACCAGAGAAACGCCCTTCGCCACTTCCTCGGCCGACGTCGTGATGATCGCCTTGATCTCCCGGGCGGCCTGGGCCGATTTCTGCGCGAGTTCGCGAACCTCATGGGCAACGACCGCAAATCCCTTGCCCGCTTCGCCGGCGCGCGCCGCCTCGACCCCCGCGTTCAGCGCCAGGAGGTTGGTCTGGAAGGCGATGTCGTTGATCGTGCCGATGATCTGCGAAATGGCGACGGATCCCTTTTCGATCTGGGCCATGGCGCCGACGGCATTCATCACCACCTGACCCGAACGGTCGGAACTCGCCTTGGCGGCGGCCGCGATCGCGGTTGCCGATGTGGCGTGCTCGGCGGTGCGGCCGATGGTGGCGGTGATTGCGCCGAGCGCCGCGGTCGCCTCTTCCAGCGTCGCCGCCTGATGTTCGGTGCGCTTGGCGAGCTGGCCGATGGCGTCGCGCATCTCGCCGGTTTCGCCGTCGATCTCGGCGCTTCTCGCCTTCACGTCGCCAAGCGTGATCGCGAGGCTCTCCAGCGACACGTTGAAATCCGAGCGCAGGCGATCGAAGCCGGCGCCGAAGGGGCGGTCGATGCGAGCCGTTAGATCGCCATGGGACAAGCGTTCGAGCCCCGAAGCCAGCATTTCGACGGCGTCGTTGATCTGGCGGGACACCTCCGCCTGCGTCGTCTCGCGGCCGTGCCGTTCCTCTTCGATCATGGTTCGCGTTTCCGCGGCCTCGGTTTCGAGGCGGGCGCGGTCGCGAAGGGCGTCGCGAAAAACGAGGACGGAGCGGGCCATGTCGCCGATCTCGTCCCTGCGGGTGCCTCCGACACCATCGATCGTCGTGTCGCCATCGGCGAGCCGGCTCATGTCGTGGACGAGACCGGTGATCGGGCGCGTCAGGCGGCGCGAATACCAGACCGAGATCGCCAGCGCGGCCGCAAGGACGGCGAGCGCCGTCGCGAGCGTCCAATTGCGCAAGGCGGTAACAGCAGCAAAGGCCTCCCGCGAGGTCATGACCGCGGCCATGGTCCAGCGCGTGCCGAATGCATCAAGGCTGGTTGCCGCCATCTGGGCCTCCTCGCCACGGAAATCCGAAAGCCTGCTGCTGATAATGCCGTCTTCCGCCGGCTGGTCGGCCGCGATCCGGGCCTTCAGCATATCGTTGTCGGCTGTGGCGGCGCTGTCGGCGAGGAAGAACCCGCCGGTGTCGAGCAGGATCGTCTCGCCGGTTTCGCCAAGGCCGGTGCGGTTGCCGACGATTTCACCGATGCGCCCGTCCGGCATTTCAAGGATCAGCGTGCCGATCTTGCCGTCGATCGATTCCAGGGGGATGGCGATGAACGCGGCGGAGCTGCCGCCAAGCGGCGCATAGGCCTCGTAGGATGCAAAGGCGAGCTTGCTCTTGTCCGTTCCCTCGGCCGTCTCCCGGAAAACGCGGCCAAGGCCGGTGTCCTTCCAGGCAGCGTTCTTGAGGTTGACGCCAAAATCGCCCTTCTTGTTGAGGGCGTAGACGACGTCACCGCTGAGATTGGCGAGCAGCACGTCGCGATAGCCGTGGGCTTCCGCAAAGCGCCGGAAGAACGGGTGATAGCGCGCATGCAGCGTATCGTAGTCGTCGATCCCTGCGGAACCGTAGAGCGCGCGCTTGTCTTCGGCGTTGGGGTTTTCCGCCAGATAGCGGCGCTGCAGTTCGCTTTCGGTCTTGTCGCCGAACTTGGCAGCCGCACCATTCAGATCGCTGAGCGCCTTGGCGACGGACTTCTGCGCCTGCAGATTGCGCAGGTCGTTTTCCACGGTGGTAAGGTAATGGCGAAGCTCGTTGCGGCGGGCATCGGCAAGCGCCTCCAGCTTCTCGACCGCCGCGCGTGACGAGAGATTGCCGCTGACCGTGAGGCTGGCAAGGCTGGTGGCGGCAATGGAAAAGGCGGCAAGAGCCGCCGCAGCGAGAGGAAGCTTCGCGGACAAACGCATAACAATCACCGGACGTGCAGGGAGGAGGCCATGCCGAAGGCTGGTCGCGACGCCTCATGCGTCCGGCGGAAGGGCTTCCGCGCGGAGAGTTATACGGCCTCACGTTACAGCTTGATGACAGCTGGATGACATCGCCAAAGTTTGCCGTGGAGCGAAGGGCTTATCTCGGCAAGGCGCCCGTCAGGAAGATGTCGGCGCAGCTTTCGGCCCGTGCCGTGATCGTCGCCTCGTCGATCGTGCCAAGGCACCCCATCATGACGGCGCGTTGCGGCTCCATCGCCATCATGCCGCGCAGCATGCCCGCGGCCAGACGCGGGTCTGCGACCGCGAGCCGGCCCTGGGCCACCTGTGTCCTCAGCCATCGTTCCAAGGTGGCACTCGTTCGCTGGATCGCCTGTTCCCAAAAGGTGGCGGCAACTTCCGGAAAACGCTCGGCCTCGGCGAGCACCAGGCGGATGATCGCGATCGTGTCGCGCGAGAGCACGAGATGTCCGTAGGCGGCAAGCAGGTGCACCAGGCCACCCCTCACGCCCAGATCTTCCAGGTTCTCTTCGTCGGCTTCCAGCACGAACTCGGCGATCCTGAGGGAGATGACGCGCTCGAACAGATCGGCCTTGGTCGGAAACAGCCGATAGAGCGTCTTGGTGGAAACACCGGCGTTCTGGGCGATGATATTGATGTTCGCCGCCTCGTAGCCGAGGTCGCAGAACTGCCGTTCGGCAGACAGGACGATCACCTGGCGCGTCTCGTCGTCCGGCCGGACCTGGGGGCGGCCGCGCGAGCGTGGGGTCTTTTGCTTTTCGATCATGGCAGCTTTCCAAATTCATCGAATTTCTAGGCGCACCGAGTTGCGAAAGCAATTGTTTTCCGAAATTTCCGGGCCGCGCGTCCTTGCCGTGACGGATATTGCGACCTTTGCGAACACGTTCTAGCTTTGCCGCATGGCGACGTCGAAACTCACGACCTATCGTGCGAAGCGGGACTTTTCCCGAACGCCGGAGCCTGCCGGAAAAACCGGCGCGCAGGGCAATCGTTTCGTCGTGCACAAGCACCACGCCACTGCCGACCACTATGATCTGAGATTGCAGGTGGGCGACGTGCTCAAAAGCTGGGCGGTCCCCAGAGGCCCCTCGCTCAACCCCGCCGACAAGCGGCTGGCCGTCGAGACCGAAGATCATCCGCTCGACTACATCGACTTCGAGGGTGTGATCCCGGAAGGCGAGTATGGCGGCGGGCCGATGATCGTTTGGGACACCGGCGTCTGGGCGCCGATGGACGATATCGAGAAAAGCCTGAGAACGGGCGCGTTCAAGTTTCGTCTCGCCGGCGAGAAGCTCAATGGCGGCTGGATGCTGACGCGGCTGAAGCCGAAACCGGGCGACGACGACAAGCGCAACTGGCTGCTGTTCAAGGAGCATGATCTCGCCGCCGATCCCGATGTCGACATTCTGACGGCGCGTCCGGAGAGCGTGAAAAGCGGGCGGCGGATCGAAGAGTTGGTCGAGCCGCCGAATAAACCGACGAAAGCGGCAAAGCTGGCCGTCCCCAAGCCCGGTTCGCTGACGGGCGCCGTGAAAGGTCCGAAGCCGCAGCGGATCGAGCCGCAACTGGCCAGCCCGACCCCGAAGTCACCTGGAGGGCCACCGGAAAAACAGATCTGGTTGCACGAGATCAAGTTCGACGGTTATCGCACGATGGCGGATATCTCGGATGGCTCAGTGCGGCTGATCACACGCAGCGGGCTCGACTGGACGAAGCGCTACGGCGATCTGCCGGACGCATTCGGCAAGTTGCCCTGTCTGGAGGCGATGATCGATGGCGAGATCGTCGCTCTCGACGACAAGGGCATCAGCCGCTTCTCGCTGTTGCAGGAGGCTTTATCGTCCGGGACGGATGGCAAGCTCGTCTTCTATGCCTTCGACATCCTCCATCTCGACGGCTGGAACCTTGCCGAAGCTCCGCTGGAAAAGCGCAAAGCTCTGCTGGCGCAACTGCTTCAAGGGCAGATATCGAGCCGTTCAGCCATTCAGTTCAGCGACCACGTGAAGGGCGATGGGCGCGGGCTCTACGATCAGGCGGCCGAGCTTGGGCTGGAAGGGATCGTCTCAAAGCGTGCCTCCGCACCCTACCGCAGCGGACGCACCCAGACCTGGACCAAGACGAAAGCGCTCAAAAGCGAAGACTTCGTGATTGCGGGCTACACCGTATCGGAGGCGGCCGAAGGCCTTGCGGCGCTGGCGCTTGGGGAGTGGGTGGACGGAGAGCTGCACTACCGCGGCAAGGTCGGGACCGGCTTCGATGCGGCGACAGCCAAGCAGTTGCTCGCGCGGCTGGAAGCCCTGCGCGGTGGCGAAACTGCGCTCGATGGCGCGCCCAAGGAAATCCTCTGGGTGCGGCCGGTGCTATCGGCCCGCATCCACTACTCCAACCGCACGACCGACAACGTGCTGCGCCACGCGGTGTTCAAGGGGCTTCGCGATGTCGAGCTATCGGCCCCGGCGACGGCGCCGCGCAAGCGCCTGATCACCGACGCCGACCTGGCGACGATCCAGGTGACCAATGCCGACCGCCGGGTCTTCGGAAGATCCGGACCGACCAAACTCGATATTGCCGTTTACTATGCGCTGGTCGGCGATTTCATGCTGCCTCATATCCTCGGCCGCCCGGTGTCGCTTTTCCGCTGCCCGACGGGAAAGCAGGCCGATTGCTTCTTCCAGCGCCATCCCTTCACCGGCATGCCACCTTCGATCGTCAGTTTCAACGCGACCAATTCCGAGGGCGAGAGCAAGTCCTTCCTCTCGATCGAGGGCACGAAGGGTTATCTGGCGCTCGCCCAGTTCGGGGTGATCGAGCTTCACAGCTGGGGTTCGCGGCGCGCGCGGCTGGAGAAACCCGATCGCGTCGTCTTCGATCTCGATCCGGGCGAGGGGATCTCGTGGCGCGACGTGGTCGAGGCGGCGGTCCATATTCGCGGCGAGCTCGAAGCGCTCGGCCTCGTTCCCTTCGTCAAGACGTCTGGCGGCAGCGGCATCCACGTCGTGGTGCCGGTCAAACCGAAGTTGGACTGGAAGAAGACACACCAGGCGACGAGCGCGATTGCCAGCCGCTTGGCGGCGACCGCGCCCCAGACTTTCACCACGACGATGGGCAAGGAAAACCGCGTCAAGCGGATCTTCATCGACTTCCATCGCAATGCCCGCAGCCACACGGCGGCGGCTCCCTATTCGCTGCGGGCACGCACCAATCTGCCGGCTTCGGCGCCGCTTCAGTGGGCGGATCTGGAGACTATCGACGCTCCGGAGGATTTGAACTATTCTTCGCTGCCTGGACTTCTGGATACTTTCGGCGATCCCTGGGCGGATATCGACGACTTTGCCAAGGAACTGCCGCTTCTGTCCGAAACGAGGACGTAATGCGTTTGGCCGCGTAGGAGACATCAATGGCGCCCAGGGCAAGTTGGAAAGGTTACCTCAAACTCAGTCTCGTCAGTTGCCCCGTCCGGCTCTATCCGGCGACCAGTTCGAGCGAGCGCATCAGCTTCAATCAACTTCACAAGGACACCCATAACCGGATCAACATGAAGCCGGTCGATCCCGAACTCGGGCTCGTCGAGCGTTCGGATCTGGTCAAGGGCTACGAGTACGAAGACAAGAAGTACATCATCATCGAGGACAGCGATCTCGACAGCGTCAGGATCGAATCCAACCACACGATGAACATCGAGGCCTTCGTCGACGAAGGCTCCGTCGACGTGATCTATCAGGATGCGCCCTATTATCTCGCCCCAGACGGCGCAATGGCTGAGGAAACCTTCGTCGTGCTCCGCGAAGCGTTGAAAAAGAGCGGCAAGGTGGCGATCGCGCGCCTCGTGCTTTCGAGCCGCGAACGGGTGGTGACCATCGGTGCGCGCGAAACCGGGATGTTCGTGTGTACGCTGAGAAACCCGAGCGAAGTGCGCGGAACCGCTGAATATTTCGGCAATGTACCCGTTGGTCACCCGGACCCGGAAATGCTGCAACTCGCCGAAGCCTTGATCCAGCAGAAGATGACGGTCTTCGATCCGAAGAACTATGAGGACCGCTACGAGATCGCGCTGATGAAGATGATCCGCGAGAAGCTCAAAGGTCACAAGCCGATCATTGCGGCAGCCCCTGAGCGTGGCAACGTCATCAACCTCATGGATGCGCTGAAGGCGAGCCTGTCGCAGTCGAAGCCGCCTGCAAAGAGCAAGCCCAAGGCCGAGCCGGCGGCGAAGCAAACCTCCAAGGCGGCGGCGCCAGCCAAGCGCACGGCGGCAAAACCGGTCGCAAAGAAGAAAGCCTGATGGCTGTAGCAGGCCAGACATTCGGTATCGTCGGGGCGCTCTCGGCCTTCCCGCGCCGGCTGGTGGCGCGCGAGGTCGAGCGCCAGCACGGACACCTGCGTCGCGGCCTCACGCGCCAGACGACCTATCTGGTGTTCGGCCGTAGTCTGCTTGCCAAATCGAGCGAGGCGGAGATCGAAGCCCGCTTCGATGGCGAACGCGAAAGCGGGCGATGGCCTGTCAGCGAAAACGGCTTTCTTCGCCTTCTGGGGTTGATGTCCGTGCCGGTGGCATCCGCGCTCAGTCGCCAGTCGCTGATCGATCAGGCGAGGCTCTCGCCGCGGGTCTTCGACCTGCTCTCCCTGTTCGACGCTTTCGAGCATGACCGCGAGCCCTATTCGTTCCGCGACCTCATCCTTGCCCGGAAATATGCCGAGCTGATTGCCAGCGGGGCGAGTTGGAGCGCGATCGCCCGGTCCGTCCATCGCTCCGGACCGGTCGCGTCGCTGACGGCGCTTTCGCTGCACCATGGCGGCACCGATGCGATCTATGCGCGCAGCGCCGAGGGCTTGAGCGAGCTGAATGGGCAATTGCTCTTCGATCTCGATACACCGGACGATGGCGCCGTCGAAGATCTCTTCGATCTGGCCGAGGAGGCGGAAGCCAATGGCGACTACCTGGAGGCTGCGGCCTTCTATCAGCGCTATCTCGCCATGGACCGGACGGATTCGGTCGCGGCCTTCAACCGCGCCAATTGCCTGAAGGCGGCGGGGCGCGAGCTTGATGCCGCCCATGATTACGCCCGTGCCATCAAGCTCGATCCTTCCTTCGTCGAGGCCTGGTTCAACCTCGCGGGGCTGATGAACGAACGGGGCCGGATCGACGCCGCGCGCCGGCATCTCAGGAAGGCGATCGAGATCGACGGCGACTATGCCGACGCCGTCTTCAATCTGGCGAAACTCGAATTCGATGCCGGCGATCTCGCGGAGGCGAGGCGCTGGTGGAGCCGCTATCTCGAACTCGATAGCGATAGTGAATGGGCGCGAACGGCGGAGCGCGGCGTGCAATATGTCGACCTGCAGGACCGCCCGAGAACAGCAGGCTGATATGGGTGACAAATTTCTCTTCGACGGACCCGACGATGCCGCGGTCACCATCCTCCTTGCCCATGGCGCCGGCGCGCCAATGGATTCGGCGTCGATGACCGCGACCGCAGGGGCGCTTGCGACGGCCGGCTTTCGCGTCGCGCGCTTCGAATTCGGCTATATGGCGGCAAGGCGCACGGTGGAGGGGCGCAAACCGCCGCCCCGCGCCGACACGCTCAATCCGGAATACCTCGCCGCCATCGACGATCTGGACGTCAAGGGCCCACTTATCATCGGCGGCAAGTCGATGGGGGGACGCGTCGCGAGCATGGTCGCCGATCCCTTGCATGCGGCCGGCAGGATCACCGGGCTGCTCTGCCTCGGCTATCCCTTTCATCCTCCGGCCAAGCCCGAGCAGCTGCGCACCAAGCACCTGGCCGACCTCAAGACGCCGACGCTGATCTGCCAGGGAACGCGCGACGAATTCGGCACGCGTGAGGAAGTGCAGAACTACGTGCTTTCCGATGCAATCGAAGTCCTGTGGCTCGAGGACGGAGACCATGACCTCAAACCGCGCAAGAGCATTTCCGGCTTTTCGACCGCCGATCATTTGAGGACCTTGGCCGACGCGGTGGCAGCCTGGGCTGCCCGGCTGACACGCTGATCCGATCGCCGGGATGAAGATCGCCACCTTCAACATCAACGGGATCAACAGGCGGCTCGACAACCTGATTGCCTGGCTGGGCGAGGCGGAGCCGGACATCGTTTGCCTGCAGGAGTTGAAGGCGACCGATCGGCAGTTCCCGCGCTCGGCGATCGAGGCGGCCGGTTATGGCGCTGTGTGGCAGGGACAATCCGCATGGAACGGTGTGGCGATCCTCGCCCGCGGCAGCGAGCCGGTTCTGACCCGCGCCGGGCTCGACCATGACCCGTCGGATGCCGAGGCGCGTTATATCGAGGCTGCCGTCAGCGGACTTCTGGTCGCCTGTCTCTACGCCCCCAACGGCAACCCGCAGCCGGGCCCCAAGTTCGTCTACAAGCTTGGCTGGCACGAGCGTTTTGCCAAGCATGCGGCCGAGCTCTACGCGCTCGATCTGCCTGTCGTGCTTGCCGGCGACTACAACATCGTTCCGGAGCCGCGCGACATCTACGCGACAACCTCCTATAACGACAACGCGCTGGTCCAGCCGGAAAGCCGCGCCGCATTCCGCGACCTTCTCGACCAGGGGTGGCTCGACGCCTTGCGCAAGAGATACCCGAAGGACCAGCTTTTCACCTTCTGGGACTATCGCCGGAACCGTTGGCAGCGCGACGCGGGGCTGCGGCTCGATCATTTGCTGCTCAGCCGCAAGCTTTCCCGCAAGCTGACCGGTGCCGGCATCGACCGGGAAGTTCGTGGCATGGAGGGCGCGAGCGATCATGCGCCGGTGTGGATCACGCTCCGCGATTAGCATGACAATGCCGCGGCGATGCCGCAGGTGTATGCGCGGCGATGATACTGTTTCACCTCGTCCGCCACTATTCGCAGCCGTTATCTGGATTAAACTCCGTCCGGCCTGGCGGCTGAATGCGGCAACCGCGGCATTCAGCCTAGCCAACACGAAGGAGAACCGGATGAAAATCAGCGCACGCAACCGCCTCAAGGGCAAGATCGTCGAAGTCGTCAAGGGCGCGACCACTGCCCATGTCCGGATCGACGTCGGCGGCTCGATCGTGACGGCTGCGATCACCAACGAGTCGGTCGACGAACTCGGCCTGAAGGTTGGCGGCGAAGCCTACGCGGTCATCAAGGCCTCGGACGTCATGGTCGGCATCGACTGATAGGCTAGCGTCAAGGGCGCGCGAACCGACCGCCGCGCCCTGCCAAACCGCGGCCGGATTACGCCTTCTGGCAATGATGCACGTTGCCGTCGCCGGTCTCAAAGTCGCCGCGCTGTGGCGGCGCAATCGGCTTGAACAGCGTCCGGTCGGGTTTGAGATCGATGAGCGGCGTGCCGTCGAGGCAGTCGAGACCGCGAACGAGAAGGCTCGAGCCTTCCACAGCTTCGAGCTTGACGATCGAGGTACCGATCGGGTTCGGCCGAACCGGCGAGCGTAGCGAGAATGTTCCGTGCACTTCGCCGTTGCTGGCGGGGCTCTGCAGCACCAGGTCGCGCCGCGAGCGGTCGAGCCAGTAAAGGATTTCCAGTCGCTCGAACGCTTCCACGCCTTTCAGAGCGAGAACCCAGGGTTCGAAGATTTCGATGCGGCAGACCGGGCCGTCATGCCGCCCCTGGCGTGGGGTTTCCATGCGCGACGTCCAGGGCGTGGAAATGCGGCCGATAAAGACGAGACCGGCGTCGGTTGGCGCGGGCGGCACCACGGCCACTTCGTTCTCACGGATTTCGTTCTGGCGAACCATGGTCTGTTCCTTTCCTTGCAGAGGGGGCGGTGAGGCGCGGCGCACAGAGGCGGGCCTCGCTGCCGTCGATCGAGCCGATCACCACATCGATGTCGTAGAGTTGTTTGAGGGCGGTGGGCGTCAACACGTCCTTGGGTAAGCCGAGCGCGACAAGTTTTGCGGCATGGAGAAGGGCGACGCGGTCCGCAACGAGGAAGGCGTGATCCGGATTGTGCGTCGAAAGCACGACCGAGAGCCCCTGTTCCGCCAGCGCCCGGACATGCGAAAGCACCCGCATCTGGTTGCCGTAGTCGAGATTGGCGGTCGGCTCGTCCATGACGAGGATGGTGGGTTCCTGCGTCAGCGCGCGAGCGATCAACGCCATCTGGCGCTCGCCACCGCTAATCTCGGTATAGGGACGCAGGGCAAGGTGGGACATGCCGAGGCCGGCAAGCGCGTCCAGAGCAATCCGGCGATCGCGGGCGCCAGGCGAGGAGAACGGCGCGAGGTGAGGGGCTCGCCCCATCAAGACAACCTCCAGCACCGTAAACGGGAAGAGTGCGGCATGCGCTTGCGGCACATTGGCGATCTTCTTGGCGCGCTCACGCCGTGGCCAGGCGGAAAGCGGTCGCCCGTCCAGGAGAATGTCTCCAGCCCTGACTGGCAGGAGACCGAGGACGGTCTTGAACAGCGTCGTCTTGCCGGCGCCGTTGGGGCCGAGCAGGGCCAGAACCTCGCCGGATGCAAGCGACAGGGAGACATTCTCACCCACCGAGCGTTGGCCATAGCCGAAGGCAAGATTCCTGATCTCCAGTGTCATTGCCAGGCCCTCCGGCCGGAGGCGAGCAGCCAGAGGAAGAAGGGCGCGCCAACGGCCGCCGTCAGAATGCCGAGCGGCACTTCGACGAGCGCTATGCTGCGCGCCAGCATATCGACGACAAGCAGATAGGCAGCCCCGGCGGTCATGGACGCCGGCAGCAGGCGGCGGAAGTCCGGACCGACCAGCATGCGCGCGATGTGCGGGATGACGAGGCCGATCCAGCCGATGACGCCGCTGACCGAGACGGCCGCCGCCGTGATGAGCGTGGCTGCCGCGATCAGCAATGCGCGGGTCATACGCGTATCGATGCCCAAGGTCTGAGCTTCCTCGTCGCCGAGCGTCATCAGGTTCATGCGCCAGCGAAAAAGCACCAGCGGCACCAGCCCGATCAAAAGCGCCGGCAGGATCGAGATGACGTCGAGACGGGTGATCGCCGTCAGGCTGCCGAGCAACCAATAGGTGATCGCCGGCAGCTGGTCATAGGGATCGGCAAGGATCTTGATGAGCGATATGCAAGCACCCACAAGGGCGCCGATGGCAATCCCCGCCAGGACCAATGTCAGGGCCGGATCGCGTCCGCGGATCGCCAAGCCGACAGCATAGACCGCAGCCACCGCAAGCAGCCCGCCGGCAAAGCTGATCGCCTGGATTGCGAGGACCGGCAGCGACAGAAAGATGCCGATGACGGCGCCGAGACTGGCGCCGCCGGAAACGCCGAGAATATCCGGCGAAACGAGCGGATTGCGGAAAAGCCCCTGATAGGTGGCGCCGGCTGCGGCAAGTGCCGCGCCGATCAGCATCGCGCCTGCAACGCGCGGCAGCCGCACATTCCAGAGCACGGTCGAAAGAACGGGATCGCTCGGCTGTCCCGACAGGGCAGCGCGCAGCGCCCCGGCGATCTCCGCAGGGCCGGCATATTTGCCGACCGACATCGACACCAGGGCCAGCAGAAGGAGAGGGCCGACGAGGAGCCAGAGATTGCCCTTGCGCCCGTCGGCCGTCATTTCCGATGTTTCCTGTATCCGGTTCATTTCGAAGCCGGCACCGCCCCCTTCAGGAGCGTGGCCACTTGTTCTTCCGTCAGATCGACCTGGTAGAACAGCTTGTAGAAGTCGCGGGTCTCAGCCTTCAGATCGCCCTTGAAGCTGTCCGGATAGAACAGCTTCTGCAGCCAGACGACGCCGATCAGTCGGTTTATCGCAGGCGGCGAGTCGAACCACCCGTAGGGCAGCGACGGCGCAGTGAACACCCGGCCTGTGGTGATTGCCTTCACGTCCGCCCAGAGCGGGTCCTTCTTGGCCGAGGCCGCAAACTTGCCGCTTGCGGCGATGATGACGTCCGGGTTCCAGGAGAGGATCTGTTCGAGCGACACCTGGGTCAGGCTGCCCTTGCCGGCCGCCGCCGCAACATTCTCTGCGCCGACGGCTTCGAGGATCTCGACATTGATCGAGCCGGAAAGTCCTGTTTCCAGCCCTTCGGGGCCGCGGCCGTAATAGACGCGCGGTCGTTGATCGGCCGGTATCTTGGCAAGGTTGTCGTTCAGTTCCTTGACCCGCTTGTCGGCATAGGTCGCGAGCGTTTCGGCGCGTTCGGTCACGCCAAGCAGCGCGCCGACGTCGCGCAGCGTCTTGCCGCTGTCGGCGAAGCGGCCGTCGATCAGCACGTAGGGAATGCCGGTCTGCGCCTGCACCTTGTCGGCCAGCGAGCGGTAGGTTTCGTTGACGGTGCCGACGTCGAGAATGATGTCCGGCTTGGCGGCAAGCACCGCCTCGACATTGGCGCTGCCGCCCTTGCCCGTGAGCTGGCCGTAGGTCGGCAGGTCTCGGACCGACGGCATCAGATATGCCTTTTGCTCCTCCGTCGGCTCCCGTACCCAGCCGGCGAGCTTGTCCGGCGCCAGCACGTAGGTGAGTACCGAGGCCGGCGGGCCGGCAGCAAGCACGCGGGTGATGGTATCGGGAACCTCAACCGTCCGCCCTGCGGCATCGGTGATCGTACGCGCCTCGGCTGCGCCTGAGGCAAGGCCGAGCATGGCGGAAAAGATTATCGCAAGAGATTTCAACATGGAGGCCACGATAGCGAGAGGGATCGGTCGGGCCGCACTATGGCATGCCGTTATATCTCATGGAATATATTGATTGCGCGATTTGCGATGGTCGGGGGACGACCCTGATGCACTGAGATACAAATCCGCTCCTGTCGGAAACATCCGCGATACGTCGCGATGGTCCTCTGCCGCATGTGACAAGCGATCTGTGCCTCGGGCATCGATCCCATGCGGAGAGACGGTGATGATCCTCTTTGTTGTAGCCTATCTTGCCGGCGTGCTGACGATCGTCAGCCCCTGCATCCTGCCGGTGCTGCCATTCGTGTTTGCCCGCGCCGGCCAGCCCTTTTCCACCAGCATTCTCCCGATGCTGCTCGCCAAGATCGTGACCTTTGCGGGTATCGCCTCGCTTGCAGCCCTCGGCGGCAACTGGGCGGTGCAGGCGAACGCCTACGGCCGCTACGCAGCGATCGCGATGCTCGCCGTCTTCGGTGTGACGCTTATCTCGACGCGGGCCGCCGCCTTTGTAACCGGTCCGTTCGTGGAACTCGGCAACCGGCTGTCGCGGAAGGCTGCGACCGGGGAGAAGGGTAGCATCGGCGGCTCGATCCTCCTTGGCGTTGCGACCGGATTGCTCTGGGCGCCGTGTGCCGGGCCGGTGCTTGGCCTGGTGCTGACAGGGGCGGCGCTGAACGGCGCGAATGCGCAGACGACGCTGCTGCTTGTCGCCTATGCGGCCGGTGCTGCGACCTCGCTGGCGCTCGCCGTTCTGGCCGGCGCCCGAGTATTCGCGGCGATGAAGCGCTTTCTCGGCGTCGGCGACCGCATCCGCCAGGGCCTCGGCGTCGCAGTGCTTGCCGGCGTTGGCGCGATTGCGCTGGGGCTTGACACCGGTCTTTTGGCGCAGCTTTCCTATGCGAGCACGTCGGGCGTCGAACAGTCGATCCTTGATCGCCTGCGCAGTGGTGCTTCGCCTGTGGACGTCGCAAGCACGCGTATGACCCTTGCCGCAAAGGATACGCGCCAGGCGGCCTACCGCAGCGACCTTCCGGTCGAAGGACAATTTCCGTCGCTCGACGGTGCGGTTCAGTGGCTGAATTCCAAGCCGCTGACGCCGGCCGAACTCCGCGGCAAGGTCGTGCTCGTCGATTTCTGGACCTATTCCTGCATCAACTGCATCCGCACCATCCCCTATGTCCGGGCCTGGGCTGAGAAGTATCGGGATCAGGGCCTCGTCGTCATCGGCGTGCACGCTCCGGAATTCGCTTTCGAAAAGCAGATCGGCAACGTTGAGAAGGCGGTGCGCGATTTCAAGATCACCTATCCGGTGGCGATCGACAACGATTTCGCCATCTGGCGCGCCTTCTCCAACAGCTACTGGCCGGCCCACTACTTCATCGATGCCGAAGGGCAGGTCCGCTACACCCATTTCGGCGAAGGCGACTACGAGGGCTCCGAGCGGGTGATCCAGGACCTGCTGGCCGAAGCCGCCGGCAAGAAAAAGGCCGAAGGCGATCTGGTGAAGCCCGATGCGAAGGGCGCCGAGGCCTCGCCGGACCCGGCACGCCTCGACTCAGGCGAGACCTATGTCGGCTATGCGCGCGCCGCACACTTCGTCTCGCCCGAGGGCGTCTCGGCCAATGCAGCGGCACGGTACACGGCCGGCAAGCCGGGGCTCAATGAATGGGGGCTGACCGGCAATTGGACGGTCGGCGCCGAAGAGGCGCGGCTCAACGACGCTGGCGGCGGCATCACCTACCGGTTCCGCGCGCGGGACCTGCATCTGGTCCTCGGCCCCGGCGCTGGCCGCAAGCCGGTCCCGTTCCAGGTGACTGTGGACGGGGCGCCCCCGGCGGCGGACCATGGCGCGGATATCGATGCGGCCGGCAAAGGTACCATCACGGAGACCCGCCTTTACCAACTCGTGCGCCAATCGGGCGAAGCCCGGGAGCGGACCTTCGAGATCCGCTTCCTCGCGCCCGGCGCAGAAGCCTTCGTCTTCACCTTTGGATGAGAGCGTGCCGTGGGCGACAGAGGCGAACTGCCAGCGCGCAACTGGTTACGCCCGCGATACGTCCAAGAAAATCTCTGGCCGCGAGCGCGAGTCCTTGGTGACGAAACGCCGTTGCCGACATCAATAGCGGAAGGAGCCACCATGCGTATCTTCGCAACAATTTTCGCCATCGCCGTGCTTGCTGCCGCCCCATGCGCCTGGGATAGCGACCCGAGAGAGCCCTCGCTTCTTGCCGCGCTCGTTTCCGGTCCTGGATCCGCAACGGGGGCCGAGCAGGCGGCAGGATTGCCGCAACAGGCGCCGCACGAGGAGCTTGCCGATCCGTTCTTCAACTGATGATAGTATCGCCGTGACGAGCGGCCTGAACCTTTGATGCCAATCAACCTGGAGGAAAGTGACATGCTGGAGAAAACGAGAGAGCGCCAGACCACCGGGGCTCGGACGGTATTCGTCAACGAATTGACCAACGGGATCCTGGATCCGGCCGAGCCGATGCTGGGGCCGGTTGCGGATGGCGGCGTCATTATCGCGAACACAGCGCCGGGATGTTGGGGGCCGATGATCACGCCGGAGATCCGCGGCGGACATGAGGTGACGCGCCCTGTTGCGGTCGCAGGTGCCGAGATCGGCGATGCGATTGCCATTCGGATCCGTTCGCTGATCGTCACGTCCGCGGCGACTGCCTCGGGCAACGACGAGGTGGTGGCCGGTCGCTTCAACGGTGACCCCTTCTGCGCGGCGGTTTGCCCGGGCTGCGGCACGGAATGGCCGCGCACGCGCGTGGAGGGCATCGGCCAGACGGCGATCCGCTGCGAAAACTGCGGCGCGGATGCGACGCCCTTCATCTTCACCAACGGCTACACAATCGCTTTCGACGATGAGCGCCAGGTGGGGCTGACCGTCGGCAAGGCGACCGCCGAGACCTTCGCCTCGGATGCGGAACGGCTGATGGCCCTGCCGGACGGTTCGATCCAACATCCGATCCTGACCTTCGCGCCGGCGGACCTCGTCGGTGTCGCCACAAGGCTCCGGCCATTCCTCGGCCAACTGGGCACGACGCCTTCGAAGGCGATGCCGGACTCGCACAATGCCGGCGACTTCGGCCAGTTTCTGACCGACGCACCGCATGCCTATTCCCTGACCGCGGACGAGCTCGTCCGGCATAAGACCGACGGCCACATGGACGTGAACACCGTTCGGGAGGGCGCGATCCTGATCTGCCCGGTCAAGGTCCCGGGGGGCGGTATCTATATGGGGGACATGCATGCCCTTCAGGGCGATGGCGAAATTGCCGGCCATACCTGCGACGTCGCCGGCACGGTGACGCTGGAGGTCCATGTCATCAAGGGGCTCAAGATCGACGGGCCGATCCTCCTGCCGGTGCTGGATGATGTACCGTTCCTTGCGCGTCCGCTTAACGAGGCGGAACGCACGCGGGTGACGGCACTTGCTCGCAAGCACGGTGTTCGCGAGGTGGAGGCCGACGCTCCAGTCACCTTCATCGGCACGGGTGCGAACCTCAATGATGCGACCACGAACGGGCTGGAACGGGCGGCAGACCTGCTCGGCCTCAGCGTTCCCGAAGTGATGAACCGGGCGACGATCGCAGGTGCAATCGAGATCGGCCGCCATCCGGGTGTCGCGCGGGTAACGTTGCGTGCCCCCCTCAGCCTGCTCGACGCAAAGGGCATCGGCGCGTTTGCGCGCAGCCTCTACAATCTCTGAGCCTCTTATATTTTCAGGGAGTTGCTTGCAGACGAATGCGGGGTCGACGTCATGTCGGCCCCGTTTTCGTTTTCTGACGCTGCGGCGCTGCGGCAGAAACCCCAAGGGCATTTCGTATCGGTTTGCCGCCGTCCGCGGCCGTTCAAACATTGCGATACACAGACGCCGCTTCCGAACACATCGCGGATACACCGCATAAGCATGCTCGCGGCGAAGTTGGTTCGCGTCCGTCCAGACGGCAAGCCGTTTATGGCATAAAAAGACGGAATTACGACATTTAAGACGCGGTCTTTCGGCCGTACCATCGAGGCTCCAACCCAAGGATAGGAGCTTGAAATGAGCAATTCAAAAGGCACTGCACTGATCACCGGTGCTTCGTCCGGTATCGGCGCGATTTATGCCGACCGCCTGGCGCATCGCGGATACGACCTCATTCTCGTCGCGCGCAATCGCGGGCGCCTTGACGAGCTCGCCCGCCGGCTGGCGGACGAAACCGGCCGCGCCATCGAAGTCGTGGCCGCGGACCTCGGCAACAAGGATGATGTCAGGCGGGTCGAGAAGATCCTTCAGGACGATGCGAGCATCACGGTGCTGATCAACAATGCCGGGGTCGGCGCGACCGCGCCGCTGCTTGCCTCCGATGTCGACAAGATGGACGAGATGATTACGCTCAACGTCAGCGCGCTGACGCGGCTGACCTATGCGGCGGCGCCCGGATTTGCCGCGCGCGGTGCCGGCACGATCATCAACATCGCCTCGATCGTTGGCGTGGCGCCGGAAGTTCTGAACGGCGTCTATGGCGGCACCAAAGCCTTCGTGCTCGCCTTCACCCTGTCGCTTCAAAAGGAACTTGCCGACAGGAATATCCGCGTCCAGGCCGTGTTGCCGGGGGCTACCGCCACCGATTTCTGGGGCATCGCCGGCACGCCCATCGAGCACGTGCCGAGCGAGATCGTCATGCGCGCCGAAGACATGGTGGACGCGGCACTTGCCGGCCTCGACCAGGGCGAAGTGATCACGATCCCGGCGCTGCCGGACGCCGCTGACTGGGCAGCCTATGAGGCGGCCCGCCAGAAGCTGATGCCGAACCTTTCCAGGAAAATGCCGGCCGCTCGCTACCGTATCGGAAGCTAGCGCCGGTTCACCTTCCGGGACCTCCCAACCCGGACTTTCGAGGCGCTTCCTCGCCTCGCCAATCGAACCAGGAGAATGATGATGTTCAGACGTTCTATGCCCATTGTCCAAAACCGCCGACTGGCCGCATTGGTGCTGTCGGGTGCGATCGCGATCCTGCTTCCTCCGCTCGCCGCTCAGGCGGCGGGCGTGTCCGCCGGCGGCGGCGTCCAAATCGCCTCGGCTGCCAAACCGGTCGCGGACGAATCCATCCGGCCATTCCAGTTCCATGCCACTGATGCCGCGCTTGCCGACCTCAAGCAGCGCATCGCGGCGACCAAGTGGCCGGATCGGGAGCTTGTGACCGATGGCACCCAGGGCGTTCAGCTCGCCACCATGCAGAAACTCGCGGACTACTGGGCGACCACATACGATTGGCGCCGGGTGGAGAAGACACTCAACGACCTGCCGCAATTCGTGACCAACATCGACGGCGTCGACATCCACTTCATTCACGTGCGCTCCAAGCATAAGAATGCGATGCCGCTCATCGTCACCCACGGCTGGCCGGGCTCGATCATCGAGCAGTTGAAGATCATCGACCCCCTGACCAATCCGACCGCCCACGGTGGCACGGAAGCCGATGCTTTCGACGTCGTCATCCCCTCGCTCCCTGGCTACGGCTTCTCCGGTAAGCCGACGGAGCGCGGGTGGGATCCGGTCCGGATCGCGCGCGCCTGGGCGGTGCTGATGCAGCGCCTCGGATATACCCATTACGTCGCGCAGGGTGGCGACTGGGGCGATGCGGTGACAGAGCAGATGGCGCTGCAGCAGCCGGCGGGCTTGCTCGGGATCCACACCAACATGCCGGCGACCGTGCCTGACGAGATCCAGAAGAGCCTGGATGCCGGCCAGCCGGCACCAGCGAGCCTTTCGGCAGACGAGCGCCGCGCCTATGAGCAGCTCGACTTCTTCTACCGCAACGGGCTTTCCTATGCGCAGGAGATGAGCAAGCGGCCGCAAACACTTTATGCGATTGAGGATTCGCCGATCGGGCTTGCGAGCTGGATGCTCGACCATGACGCCCGCAGCTACGAGCTGATCGCCCGCGTCTTCGATGGCAAGCCGGAAGGGCTGACGCGCGATGACGTGCTCGACAATGTCACGCTCTACTGGCTGACCAATACGGCCGTGTCGTCGGCGCGGCTCTACTGGGAAAACAAGCTTGCCTTCTTCCAGCCGAAGGGCATCCAGATTCCGGTGGCCGTCAGCGCCTTCCCGGACGAACTCTATCAGGCACCAAAATCCTGGGCAGAGAAGGCATTCCCCAAGCTCATCCATTATAATCGCCTGGCCAAGGGCGGACACTTTGCAGCCTGGGAACAACCGGCAGCCCTGGTCGATGAATTGAGGGCTTCGTTCAAGTCACTGCGTCAACCGAGTTGACAGTAGGAGGGCGCGTGAACGCGCGCCCTTCCATCACAACCCCTGTTTTCTTTAGTTGGAGACGTGTCATGACAAGTGCAGACAATCAGAGCAGGGTGCCTTCGCTCGACCTGAAGTTCGAGGTCGCGGTCATCCCGGTATCGGACGTCGATCGCGCCAAGAATTTCTACGGTCGCCTCGGTTGGCGACTGGATGCGGACTTTCCCGTTGGCGATGCGTTTCGCGTCGTGCAGTTCACGCCCCCGGGTTCGCCGGCATCGATCCACTTCGGCACCGGGCTGACTTCGGCCATGCCCGGTTCGGCGAGCGGCCTCTATCTCATCGTTTCGGATATCGAAGCCGCGCGTGCAGAACTCGTCGAACGCGGCGCCGAGGTCAGTGAGATCTTCCATCGCGAAGGCCCCGGCAAGCCGCCGATCAGCGGGCGCGATCCCGCGCGCCGCAGCTACCGCTCCTATGCCACCTTCAGCGACCCCGACGGCAATGGCTGGCTGTTGCAGGAAGTGACCGAACGTCTGCCTGGGCGCGTGGATACCGACGTGACGGACTTTGCTTCCGTCGGTGATCTTGCGGCGGCCCTGCGTCGCGCGGCTGCCGCCCATGGCGAACACGAGAAGCGAAATGGCGGTGAGCACGACCACACCTGGCCGGATTGGTATGCGGCCTACATGGTGGCCGAACATGCGGGCAAGCCGCTTCCCGAATGAGCCCCGGCCATGACCGTCGCGTTCCCTCTATGGCGCAAATCTGCTATAAGCGGGCATTCCGGACAGGATCGGCAGAGGTGGTGTAAGATGCACAGGATCGGCTACGTGGTCTTTCCGGGATTTCAGCTGATGGGTTTCGCGGCGGTCACCGCCTTCGAGATCGCCAACCTGACGCTTGGCGAACCAGCCTATGCGATCGAGTTGCTGTCGGAGGCGGGCGGCGAGGTCAAGGCATCCGCCGGCTTCGGCGTACTGACGAAAGCCTTCAACGATGCGGTCTATGACACCGTCATGTTCGGCGCGGGCACCGTGATCGAGCCGGTAACGCCGGGGCTTGCCGCCTTCGCGCGCCATGCCCTGGAGGTCTCGCGACGGGTGGCCGCCCCTTGCACAGGCGCCTTCATCCTCGCCGAGTCCGGACTGCTCGACGGCCGCCGCGCCACCACCCATTGGGTGTTTGCCCGCCAGCTGCGCGAGCGCTTTCCCGAGGTCAAGGTAGAGGAGGACCGCATCTTCATCGTCGATGGCAGCGTGTGGACCTCGGCCGGCATGACGGCCAGCATCGATCTGGCGCTGGCGATGATCGAAAAGGACCATGGCGAGGATGTCGCCCGTCAGGTGGCGCGCAAGCTCGTCGTCTATCACCGGCGCGCCGGCGGCCAGTCGCAGTTTTCCGCGCTGCTGGAACTCGATCCGAAGTCGGACCGCATTCAGAAATCGGTCAATTACGCCAAGGCCAACCTGCGAAACGTCCTATCGGTCGACGAACTCGCGGACGCCGCGGGCTTGAGTGCGCGCCAGTTCAGCCGGGCCTTCCGCTCCGAGACCGGCCAGTCGCCGGCAAAAGCCGTCGAGCATCTGCGGGTGGAAGCCGCGCGCCTGTTGATGGAACAGGGCCGCCACTCCATGGACGTGATTGCCGAGCAGACCGGTTTTGCTGATAGCGACCGCATGCGCCGGGCCTTCCTGCGAACGCTCGGGCAACCGCCCCAGACGATCCGCCGCAATGCACGCGAGGGCGTTGCCTGACGGCAGTGACCTACCTCGAAAAGCGATTGTATCGCCGTGTATCCGGTCCCCTGCCATTTCTACACGTGCTTTCAATAGGGCGCCGCCAGGCACACGCTCCGGATACACCAGCACTTCATTCCTGATGCCAGTTCAGTTCACCGGAGGGTAGTCAATGTCGGACGAAATCAACCACCCGCGCCGCCGTTTCATCGGCGCAATCGCACTCTCGCTGGCGGCAACGCAGTTCGCTTCGGCTGGCGCGACCAGAGCGCAAGCGGGAGCCGCTGAGGCGCCGCGCCTGCCGGCTGTCGCGCCGGGCACGAACAAGTCTTTCCCGGTCCTCAAGCAGATCGATGCCGGCGTGCTCAATGTCGGCTATGCCGAACTTGGCGCGAGCGACGCTCCGGTCGTCATTCTGTTGCACGGTTGGCCCTATGACATCCATACCTATGTGGATGTAGCGCCGGTGCTCGCCAATGCCGGCTATCGGGTCATCGTTCCCTATCTGCGTGGCTATGGCACGACCCGGTTCCTGTCCGCCGACACTCCGAGAAACGGCCAGCAGGCTGTAATTGCGACAGATATCATTGCCCTGATGGACGCGCTCAAGATCGAAAAGGCGGTCATCGGCGGCTGTGACTGGGGCGCGCGAACCGCCAACATCATCGCGGCCCTGTGGCCCGAGCGCTGCAAGGCGCTGGTCTCCGTCAGCGGCTATCTCATCGGTAGCCAGGAGGTGAACAGGAAGCCGCTTTCGCCGCAGGGCGAGCTTGCATGGTGGTATCAGTTCTACTTCGCCACGGAGCGGGGCTATGAGGGCTACAAGCAGAACCGCAAGGAGTTCGCCCGGCTGATCTGGAAGCTTGCCTCGCCCAAGTGGAACTTCGACGACGCGACTTTCGACAGAAGCGCCGAGGCGCTCGACAACCCCGATCATGTCGACATCTCGATCCACAATTACCGTTGGCGGCTCAGCCTGGCCGAGGGGGAGGCACAGTACGACGACCTCGAAAAGCGGCTGGCGCAGTTCCCCACCATTGCTGTCCCGACCATCACGCTCGAGGGCGACGCCAATGGCGCGCCGCATCCCGATCCCGCCGCCTACGCCAAGCGCTTCTCGGGCCGATACGAGCATCGGCTGATTACCGGCGGCATCGGCCATAACCTGCCGCAGGAGGCGCCGCTCGCCTTTGCCGAGGCAATTGTCGCCGTCGATCGTTTCTAGTTTTTCTCCCGCGGATTGCGTGGAGGCGCGGGGTTCCGGTCCGCCGGCCCCGCGCTTTTCTTATGCGCCGTGATTAGAAGGCGAGGCCTGCCGGACGCGGCGTCCCTCCATGCTGGCGAGACCCGATGGGCGACAAGCCGCGTCCGGATCGGCTTCGTATCTGCGTGTATCCGCGCGAGCCCCTGGGCAGGTTTCCATACATTTCCGGCCCCCTGTGAAACATCCGATACACCTTGAAGGCGCCAGATGCGTCTCGACAGCCGCAGGGCAATCTGGCCCGGACGGCAAACCTGTCGAAAGGAAAAGACCATGAGCGCAGCTGAAAAGGTACTCTACACCGGCAAGACCCACACGACCGGCGGCCGCCTCGGCGCCGCCCGCAGCGACGACGGACGCCTGGACACCAAGCTTGCCACCCCCGGCAGTTCGCGGCCGGGGACGAACCCGGAGCAACTCTTTGCCGCAGGGTGGTCTGCGTGTTTCATCGGCGCGATCGGTCTGGCGGCCGGCCAGTCGAAGACAGCACTTCCCGCCGACGTGGCCGTCGATGCCGAAGTGGATCTGCTGAACCGCGACGGCAGCTACTTCCTGAAGGCACGGCTGAATGTCAGCCTGCCGGGGATCGACGCCGACGTTGCGCGTCGTCTCGTCGATGCCGCTCACCAGACCTGCCCCTATTCCAAGGCGACGCGCGGGAACATCGACGTGACGATCAATCTCGTCTGACCCGCACGACCTCTCGTCACCGCCGGAGCGGCGGCCATCAGCGTCGCCGCTCTTTTACGTTGGCCATCGGCATGCCCGGGCCTGGCAAGCCTGGTCTTCCGATCTCAATAACGACTTAGGAAAATGCGATATATCATTGTTTTATATTGAATATGGCGAGAAACGAGGCTCCCTTCTATTGAGGTCGGATCACTAACTCGCCCAAGAGGCCGCCGCCGTCACGATTGCGCAAGGTCAGCGACGCGTTGATGGAAGCTGCCAATTGCTGGGCGATGGCGAGACCAAGCCCGGTCCCGCCGGTCTCGCGATTGCGGGAATCCTCCAGCCGGACGAAGGGTTTCAAGACGGCGCCCAGTTGATCGTCCGGGATGCCCGGTCCGCGGTCGAGCACGCTGATGACCACCGTATCGTCGGCAAGCCGCCGGGCCTCGATCTCCGCGCTGCCTGCGAATTTGAGCGCGTTGTCGACGAGGTTGGTGAGAATGCGCCTGAGCGCCTGCGGCCGGGTCGTGATCGTGCCGCCATCGACGTCGCTGGCGCTGACGGACTTGCCGGTGTCCTGATAGTCGTAGACGAGGCTTTCAATGAACGAGGCGAGATCCACGCGCGTCGATTTCTCGACATTGCCGTGAGCGCTCCGGGCATAGGCGACCCCCTCCTTCACCAGGCTCTCGATCTGGCCGAGGTCCTGGATCAGCTTCTCGCGATCGGCGAAATCCTCGGCCATTTCCGCGCGCAGCTTCATGCGGGTGATCGGCGTCTGCAGGTCGTGGGAAATGGCGGCCAGGATCTGGACGCGCTCTTCGAGGTACTGGGCGATGCGGTCGCGCATGGCGTTGAATGCGGTTGCCGCATAGGCGACCTCCGTCGGGCCGGTTTCGCTGAGCCGCGGCGTGTTGCGGTTCGGGTCGAGCGTGTCGGCTGCTGCCGCGAGGTTGACGAGCGGGCGGACGGCCTGGCGCATGGCGAACCAGCTGCAGAAGAGCAGGAGCGCGAGCTGCGCCAGCAGCACGTAAGGCAGCCAGTCGGCGAGCGGCATGACCCCCTTGGGATAGACATCGATCGTCAGCGGCGCGCCGTCGCTCAATGTCAGATGCGCCTGCACGTGGCGGCGATCGCCGGGGATCGTTTCGACGGTGACCGGATACCTCGGGCCGGTCGCGCGCTGGATGTTGGCGGAGAGTTCCGCGGTGGCCGGATCGACCGACGGGTTGCCGGGCACGCCCGGTCCGAGAATGAAGCCGTAATTGTCGCGACTGAGGCGATTGAGCCAGGAGGCACGCTCGTCTGCGGGCAGGCGGTCGAGGATCGCGATCGAGATGGCAATGTCGTTTTCCAGCGTGTTGAACATGACGGACTTGGCCGCCACGTAGCGCTCGAAGAACAGAACGGTGAACGACATCACATGTGCGATGGCGAGGCCGGCCAGCAGGATAACAAAGAGCCGCGCCCTGAGCGTGCGCGGCCATAGTCGAAATCCTCTATCAGCAGCGTTCGCGGTCATTCGCGCGCCTCCACGATCTCGATCGGCACTGAGAAGACATAGCCTTCGCTGCGCACCGTCTTGATGTAGGCCGGCTCGCGGGCGTCGTCGCCGAGCCGCTGGCGGACCCGGCTGACGAGCAGGTCGATCGAGCGATCGAAGAGATCGGCCTCGCGGCCCTGCGTGAGATTGAGGAGTTGGTCGCGGTTGAGCACGCGCTGGGGGTGGTCGATGAACACCTTCAGCAGCCGATACTCCGCGCCGCTCAGCGCGATCACGGTGCCATCGACGTCGATCAGGTGCCGCGCCGTCGTGTCGAGCTTCCACCGGCCGAAGCGCAGCAACTGCCCGGCCTCCGAAATCTGCAGGTTGGGCGGCAGCATGCGCGCGCGCCGAAGCACGGCCTTGATGCGGGCCAGCAGTTCGCGCGCGGAAAATGGCTTGGAGAGATAGTCGTCCGCACCCATTTCGAGCCCGAGAATGCGGTCCATCTCGTCCGAGCGGGCGGTGAGCATGATGATCGGGATCGCCTTGTGCTTGCCCGCGCGCAGCTCGCGGCTGAGCACCAACCCATCGTCGCCCGGCATCATCACATCGAGCACGATCAGATCCACGGTGTCGCCCTCGAGGAAGCTGCGCATCTGCCGCCCGTCGGCGACCGCGGTCGTGCGCAGGCCGTTTTTCTTCAGATAACTCGACACGAGTTCCCGGATTTCTCGGTCGTCGTCGACGATCAGCACATGGTCGATATGCTCCATCGAGCAAACTCCTCAAGTCGGTTGGCGGGTGCGCAGCGGCACTTGCTCTGTCCGGTTGACGCTCCGGATATGTCGTCGGTGTGTTCGCAACATCCAGACTTGCATGCGAATGTAATGCAAGCGTCTGCCGATACATTTCGACACAATTTCACAAAGGAAACCCGCCGCTTGCTGTCAAACGGCGGGTGGCGGGAACTGTGGCTGGCGGCGTCAGGCTTTGGCTTCTGCCGCAAGCTGTGCGCGATAGCGGGCGGTGGGCAGGCCGCCCCAGCCCCAATTGTCGAGGTCGATTTCCTCGATGACCACATAGGTCGATTCCAGCGGCTTGTTGAGCACGTCGAGCAGCACCTGACTGACGCCCTTGATGATCTCCGCCTTTTCCTCCGCCGTCACCGCTTGACGCTCCGGCGTGGTGCCCTCGCGGGTCACCTGAACTGTTACGATCGGCATTGCCGTCTCCTTTCTGGAGCTTGATGGCACCCAAGGTGCCGCGTTTGTTGGGAGAGTTGCGATCTTACCAGCGCCCGGCGTTCTGGCCGCCGTCCGCATGCAGGATCTCGCCGGTCACGAAGCCGGCACCCTCCAGGTAAAGAACGGCGTCGACGATATCGCGGATCTCGCCCATGCGGCCGACGGGGTGAAGCGTCGAGAGCGCCGCATGCGTTTCCGGCGCGTGCATCGGCGTCTTGATGATGCCGGGCGAAACCGCGTTGACGCGAACGCCTGACGTTGCGAATTCGATGGCGAGCGCCTGGGTGACCGAATTGAGGCCGCCCTTGGTGATGGAGGCGAGTGCGGCTGGCACGCCGGCAATCGGCTGGTTGACGAGGCTGGTGGTGATGCTGACGATGTGGCCGGAGCCCTGCTTCAGCATCTCGCGGGCGCCGCGCTGGGTAATGTGGAAGAAGCCGGCGACGTTGACGCCCATGTTCAGGTCATAGTCTTCCTGGGTGAAATCGGTGAACGGCTTGGCGGTGAAGACGCCGGCATTGTTGACCAGCGTGTCGATGCGGCCGAACCGTTCGAGGCCCTGGCGCACGACGCGCTCGGCGGTCTCGGGATTGCCGATGTCGCCGGCAACGGCGAGGATGCCGGCATCCGCGCTCTGCTGAATCGAGCGCGAGGTGGCGACGACGCGGTAGTTGCGATCGCGGTAGGCCTGCACCAGCGCGGCGCCGATACCCTGCGATGCACCGGTGATGATGGCGACCTTCTGTTCGTTGCTCATGGATGTGATCCTTCTTCGATTGCAACGGGCGTTTCGTTTAGCCCGTCCTTCGCCCTCGGCGTTGGTGCAATCAGATTTAGACCCATCCGATGTGTGGGAGAATTGACGCCATTAGGCACTCAATCAACCGAAATTCGGCATAATCAGCTAAGCGTGCCAGCTTCCTTTGCCATGCGTGCGAACTCGGTCCTGAGACGCGGCAAGGCGAAATCCGCGAAGGCTCGGACCTTGGGAACCGCCATGCGGCCCTGCGGCGCCAGAAGATGAACCGGCATCGGCGGATGCTCGGCATCGGCCAGTACGATCTTCAGCTGCCCGTCATGGACATGGCGCGCGACATGGTAGGAATAGAGCCGGGTAAGCCCGGCTCCCGCAGCGGCGGAATCGACAGCCGCGCGCACGCTGTTGACGATGTAGCGCGGCGTGAATTGCACCGTGCGCGGGATCAGCGAGCCCTCGGCCGGCGTGAAGGCCCAGGAATCGAGGCCGAAGTTGGTAAAGGCGACGATCTGGTGCTTGGCGAGGTCGGCGGGCTCGTCGATGCGCGGATGGCTGGCGAGATAGCGCGGAGAGGCGACAACGACGCGCCTTATATCCCCGCCGATGCGTGTCGAGATCAGCGAAGAATCCGCGAGATGGCCGATGCGCAGGGCGATATCGACGCCTTCGTCGACGAGGTTCACGAAGCGGTCGAGCAGCAGCAGCCGGGCCGAAACCGCCGGGTAGAGATTGAGGAAGTCGTCGAGGATCGGGCGCAGGATCTCTTCACCGAGGATTGGCGGCGCAGAGATCGTGACCGTGCCGCGCGGAGCCGCGCGCTCGCCGCCTGCGAGCATGTCGGCCTCTTCGAGATCGACAAGCACCCGCCGGCACGCGGCGGCATAGCGTTGGCCGGCCTCACTGAGTTTCAGCGAGCGGGTCGTCCGGTGCAGCAGTTCGACGCCGACATGGGCTTCGAGCAGGTTCAGCGCGCGGCTGACGGCTGTCGGCGAGCGCTTGAGCTTGCGGGCCGCACCCGCAAGGCTGCCTTCGTCGATCGCCGTGACGAAGACCTTCATCGCATCGATACGATCCATTGTGCCGACTTTCGCAAGGATGGCTGCTGATGAGCAAGAATTCACCGGCAATACGGCGGAAGTAAAGGGGCGACAGCACTGCGTAGGAGAGTGCTGACCTTTCTGGGTCACGCTGGAAAAAGGCGGGCGATCAGATCGGACGTGGAGCCTTGCCAAAGCTCGCCCTTGCCGGTGCCTGACCATAGCGACAGAAAATCCGGCGACCCCTTCGCCGTGGACGCCGCCCTGATGTCGCGCGTGAACTTGTTCTGCGCCGGAAAGGGCATCACGGCGGCGGCATCCACCTCGTTCATGAAACGGTTTTCGACGCCACGCGCAAACCGACCGGAGAAGGCGCGCGTCGTTCGCGTCTTCCGCTCCGCGCCCTCTAGCGCCGCGCGATAGGGCGCCGATGTCCCAGCTTCGGCGGTCGCGAGGAAGGCCGTACCCATCTGCACGGCGCTGGCGCCTTTCGCGAGAACGGCTTGGATATCGGAACCCGTCATGATCCCGCCCGCGGCGATGAGTGGTACCTTGATCCTTCCGAGGCTCCGGGCGAGCAGGTCTTCAAGGCCGGTTTCGCTGTCTTCGGCGGACGGATCGAAGATGCCGCGATGCCCACCGGCCTCATATCCCTGCAGCGTAATGGCATCGACGCCGCTCTCTTCGAGCGCCAGGGCTTCCTCGGGCGTCGTTGCCGTGCCGATGATCAACATTCCGGCGTCACGAGCAGCGCGCATGTGCTCGGCGGGCAGGGCGCCGAAAACGAAGCTCAGCACCGCAGGCTTCGCCCGTAGCACCGCCTCGAACTGCCCGTCGAAATCCTCTTCGTAGGGCGCTGCAAGGTCAGGTGTCGGCAGGCCGAGTTCGGCGCGGTATCCCGCCGTCGCACGCACGGCGCGCTCAAGCGCCGCGGCGTCGACCTTCGGCTGCGGATGCTGGATGAAGAGGTTGATGGCGAAGGGACGATCCGTGCGGGCGCGCACGGTCTGGACGAACTCTGCGATCGCAGTCGGGCTCGAATAGGCCGCACCGACCGAGCCAAGGGCGCCGGCGGCCGAAGAGGCTGCCACCAGCGCAGGCGACGAAGGACCTCCTGCCATCGGCGCGACGATCAGGGGATGTCTCAAGCCGAGTTTCGAAAGGGTGCCCTGCATAGTGATGTCCTCGCTGCATGTTGCCTGCCATCCGGCAGCGTTGCAGAGGTAGGGTGAGTGGCTACAGACGCAAGGGGAGGATCGACACTTCACCCGAATATCTCGTGGCGTCACACGATGCGGGTGGGGCCGGTTGGTGCAGCGGCTGTGCCGCCGGCGTACCGTGGCGGCGGTTGCGGTGCGTGCGATTGACTGGCACTCTGGCTGGGTGACGAGACGTTCCAGGGGGCGCAGATGTCGCAACGGACGGATAAGCAAGAGGTACTTCCGAGCCTTGTCGAGCACTACCGGCCCGTTCAGCTGAGGGCCGTGCTTGCGGTTCGCGCGATAAAGCACCGCGAGCCTCCGCCGCCGCCACAGGAGGCGCGCCACTACGGATCGCAATTGCCGGAGGGGTTTCACCTGCCGCAATCGGTCTACGACGATTGAGCGCCGGCTCCGCCCTCAGCTCGTTGCCAGCGTCCAGGCCATGCCGGCGAGCGCGCAGGCAAGCAGCGTCGTAATGACCGACACATTGAAGCGGAAGATCGCCACACCGGCCGCGAGCGTCAGCAGCAGCGACGGCAGCACCAGCGACGTTAGAACCGGGATGTCGAGCGCCAAAGGCCCGAGCGTCCAGGGGGCGACTTCGGCAAACAGCGTGTGCAGGCCGAACCAGACGGCGAGGTTGAGGATGACCCCGACGACGGCGGCGGTGATCGCCGACATGGCGCCGGTCAGCGCCACGTTGTTGCGCAGCCGCTCGATGAAGGGCGCGCCCAGGAAGATCCAGAGAAAGCACGGAACGAAGGTGACCCAGGTCGTCAGCATCGCTCCGAGTGTCGCGGCCGTCATGGGCGAAAGCGTGCCGGGATCGCGATAGGCGCCCATGAAGCCGACGAACTGCACCACCATGATCAGCGGGCCGGGCGTGGTCTCGGCCATGCCGAGCCCGTCGAGCATCTCACCCGGCTTCAGCCAGCCATAGTGCTGCACCGCTTCCTGCGCCACATAGGCAAGTACCGCATAGGCGCCGCCGAAGGTGACTACCGCCATCTGGCTGAAGAAGAGGCCGATCTGGCTGAAGACGTTGCCCGTGCCGAGGATCGCGACCAGCAGCGCCAGCGGCACCAGCCACAGGGCAAGAAGGATGGCGGAGATCCGCAGCGACCAGGCGAGGTTCGGGCGGGCATGCGCGGGAATTTCGTCGCCGAGCACGGAGTCTTCGTCCTTGAGGACGGGACCCGTGCCGGCCTTGTGACCGCCGCCGATGCGAAAGAACTGCGAGCCCGAACGCGCACCGATATAGCCGAGCACGCCGGCCGCAAGAATGATGAGCGGGAAGGGGACGCGGAAAACGAAGATGGCGATGAAAGCGGCTGCGGCAATGCCGATCATCACCTTGTTCTTCAGCGCCCGCCCGCCGATGCGGAAGACGGCCTGAACGACGACCGCGAGCACGGCCGCCTTCAGCCCGAAGAACAGGCCCTCGACGACGGTGACACTGCCGAAAGCGGCGTAGATGTAGCTCAAGCCGAGGATCGCGAGAAACCCCGGGAGCACGAAGAGGATGCCGGCAACGAGGCCGCCGGCGGTGCGATGCAGGAGCCAGCCGATATAGACGGCAAGCTGTTGCGCCTCGGGTCCCGGCAGAAGCATGCAGTAGTTGAGCGCGTGCAGGAAACGGTGTTCGCCGATCCAGCGCTTTTCATCGACGAGGATGCGGTGCATGACGGCGATCTGTCCGGCCGGCCCGCCGAAGCTCAGTGCTGCAATCCGCGCCCAAACCCGCACCGCTTCGCCAAAGGAGATGCCGTGACTTTCCCGTTGCCGCGCCGGTCCCGGCGCGGCCTTGTCTGCGATGTCGGTCATCTCAGGCGTCCTTCTTGGCCGAAGGCCAGTTGTGGGTCTCGTTGGTAGCATCGCGGCACCAGCGATAGAAGGCGTCGTAGAGCAGCATGCCGGCGTCCAGCTGTTCCAGATCATCCGCATACATGCGCGAGAGCCCGAGCGAGGCGGCAAGCAGACCTGACGCTTCAGGCGCGAGATCGAGGCGGGCGGTATCGGCCGCACGCACGATCGTGGCGAGCCGCAGCAAGGGGCCGATGGCAAGCCCGAATTCCTCGATCATGACGTCGAAGGTGCAGCGCTCGCCGCGATGGCTCCAGCGCACGGGCGCGTCGATGTCGAACGGTGTCGCCCCGAAGCGCTCGCCGACCATCTCGACTTCCGACGGCGCTACATAAAGGAAAACGGCATGCGGATCGACGAAGCGCCGGATCAGCCAGGGGCAGGCGATACGGTCGATCTTCGGCCGCGCCCGGGTGACCCAGACGGTCTGCCCTTGGGCGTTCCGTTCCGGTAGTGCCGAAGACGGCACGGCGGGGTTGCCGCCTGCGACCCACGCCTCGAACCCGCCTTCGAGCACATCGGCGGAGATGCCGGCATTGCGCAGCCAGGCGGCAACGCCGTGGCTGAGCTTCTTGCCCTGCTGGCAGATGATGATCGCCGACGCTTTATCGACGTCCTGCGTCCAGTCCTGCACGCTTCGATAATCGCGCCGGACGGATCCGGGGACGAGACGTGGATCGGCGTCGAAGTCCTCGTCGACGCGAACGTCGATCAGCGCGGGACAGTTCGGCGTGCCGATGAGGCGAGCGAGTTTTTCCGATGAGATTTCGAGGTATGACGACATGACGCGTCCTCCGGATGAGCGGTTCTGTGGACGCGATGCTTCGGCTGGCGCCTCATGGGGTGATCGCAACCCCATGAGCGAAGTTTGCAGCCGTTGGCCGCAAGCTGTCAAGCTGGGCTTCGGCAGCAACTCACTGCGGGAGCGCTTCGCGCTGAGGCGTGATCGCTGGCAAGCTACCGAAGGATTGTTACAGGTCTTTGGCGGCAGATGTCGGTTACCGTCAAGGAAGCGACCTGAGTGCCGAAGGTTACATTCAGGTCGCGGAGGACGGCATTCGGGCTACTTGCCGGCCTCCTTGGCTGCGGCCTCGATGATGCCCGCAACCTTCTCCGATTGCGAGGCAAAGACAGCGTGGCTCGCCTTGATTTCGGTCACCTCACTGCCGGCGCGCCTGGCCATGCTTCTCTCCAGGTCCGGGTTAATGGCACGGTCATCGGTCGCGACGATCGACCAGCTTTTCTTCGTGCGCCAGGCGGGGTCGCCGACCTTGGCGGCAAAGATCTCCTTGGCGGCAAGGACTTGCGATCGCGCCGCAAAGGCCGCCTCCGCCGTAGGCAAATCGGCGGCGAAGTCGGCCGGAAACGCCTTTGGGTCGAGATAGAGATACTTGCCGTCGGTGGTTTCCCGCACGCTCATGGCGGCGGCAGGGTTCGATCCGGCGAGCATTGCAAGGTTTTCGCCCTTGTCGGGCTGAAAGGCAGCGACATAGACCAGCCCTTCGACCTTGCGATGATGTCCGGCCTCGGTGATGACCATGCCGCCATAGCTGTGGCCGACGAGCAGGGTCGGGCCGTCCTGCAGATCGAGGATGCGGTTCGTCGCCTCGATGTCGGCTGCGAGCGACGTCAGGGGCTCCTGGACAACGGTCACGTTGAAGCCGCGGCGCTCGAGGATTTCGGAGGCCTGTCGCCAGCCGGAACCGTCGGCGAAAGCGCCGTGAACGATGACGATGTTCTTGATCTCGGCTGCTTGCGCTGCGAAGGCGACGACGCTTGTCGCCAAGGCAAGCGCGATGGTCGGGAGGATGCGGTGGCTCATGCGATCGTTCCTTCTTCTGTTCGTGAGGCAACGATCGCAATCTGTTCAGGCGAGGTATCCCGGATGTGTCGGTCTTCGCAGCAATATGTACCGCATTGTAGCGTCTCAATCGCGCCGCCATGGCGAAGGCTGAAGCGCGGTCTTTCGCCATGCCTGGCCCCAGCAGACGCCGCGCGAAGGTGCGCTACGATTCGACCAGGATCACAAGCGACGACGGTACAACCCCGTCATGGGCCATGGCGTCCGCCGCGGCCTGGCTTTGCATCGCCTGTGAGAGGGCGCCGATATCGGGAACATCCATCATGACGGCCACGCGCGTCGGATCCTTCGGGTCGACGAAGGTCCGGATATTGGTGATGCCGAGCGCGCCGAAGAGTTCCTTGCGTCTCGGCGATTTCAGCCAGTGATCGGCGCCTTTGGTGATGTTGTGATGGGCGATGATGGTCGGCATCGGATCCTCCCTTTTGTGACGCGAGCACCGAGGTTGTTGCAACTTTCCCGGCGTATCCGCGTTCTCTCAACGGAACGGCCTGAAGGGCCGGCTGTCAATTAGCCCGTCAGAGCTAGGCGCGTTTCTTCTCTGGCCACTTGAAGGAAGAGGCTCATGCCGAAATTCATCACCATCGGATACGGCGATCGCGCCGGCTACGATCGTACGGCGGAAGCGGTGCGCGATGCCGCGCATGCGCATGACGCGCGGCTTCAGGCCGATGGCGTATTGATGGGAATTGCCGGCGTGCCGGTGCAGGTGCGCAATACGGATGCGGCGCGGGTCGAAACCAAGGAGGGGCCGTTCCTATCATCCTCATTGCCGGTGGCCGGCTTCGCGGTGATCGAAGCGGCCGATCTCGACGAAGCCATCGCCCTGGTGTCGCAGACACCCTGCGCCGTTGCCCACGGCGTGGTCGAGGTCTGGCCGCTTGAGCTTCCTTAAGGGGCCGCCCAGGAGACCTGCGCGGCGAGCATGGATTCCGCCTCGTCCGCCGTCTGGCGCTGGGGTTCCGTAGCCCCGGCAGGTGCGACCTTCGTTTCCGGTCGGCCCTCCCTGAACAGCTTCCACTTTGTCGGCCGGAATGCGATGCGGCTGTGGTCGCCGGCGGCGGCGCGTTCGGGGGAGAGTTCGATCTCGACATGCGGATGGTTGCGGCCAAGGTCGAGTTCGAGATGGCGGGTGCCGGCAACGCGGCGGCTGGCGGCAACAAGGCCGGCGAGACAACCGCCGCAGCCGTCGATCAGTTCGATGTCGTGCGGGCGGAAGTGCAGCTTGGCCGGACCGTCGGCTTCGGACGGCGCTCTGAGCCCGATCGGCCGGTCCTCGAACCAGATCTCGCCGTTCTGGAGTGTGACCGACAGGCAGTTCGACTGGCCGATGAAGCCGTAGACGAAGGGCGAGACCGGGTGATCGTAGATCTCGTCGGGGGTGCCGACCTGCTCGATGACGCCCTTGCTCATGACGACGACGCGGTCGGCGAGCTCCAGCGCCTCGTCCTGGTCATGGGTGACGAAGATGGTGGTGTGGCCGGTGCGGTCGTGAATGTCTCTGAGCCACTTGCGCAGTTCTTTGCGCACCTGCGCATCGAGCGCGCCAAAGGGTTCGTCGAGCAGAAGCACGTTGGGTTCGACCGCCATGGCGCGGGCGAGCGCCACGCGCTGGCGCTGGCCGCCCGAAAGCTGGGCCGGATAGCGCTTGTCGAGACCGGAGAGCTGCACGAGGTCGAGCAGGTCGAGGGCGCGCTTGCGGATCTCGGCGGCCGGCGGCCGGCGGTTGGCCGGACGCACCTTGAGGCCGAAGGCGACGTTGTCGAGCACGGTCATGTGGCGGAAGAGGGCATAGTGCTGGAAGACGAAGCCGATGTTGCGCTCCTGCACGGTCTTTTGCGAGGCATCCTCGTCGCCGAAGAAGATCGTGCCTTCGGTCGGGCTTTCGAGACCGGCCACGAGCCTGAGCAGCGTCGTCTTGCCGGAGCCGGAGGGGCCGAGCAGCGCGATCAGCTCGCCGGAGCGGATGTTAAGCGAGACGTCGTCGAGCGCCGGGAAGCGGCCGAATTCCTTGCGGATGTTGTGAACGCGCACGTCCATGGCGATACCTTTCGAATGCTGGTCAGTGTCTGCGGCTGGCGGCGATCTCGGCGCTGTAGCGGATCTCCAGCGCCGTCTTCAAAATCAGGGTGATCAGCGCCAGCAGCGCCAGCAACGCCGCCACCGCGAAGGCGGCGACGAAGTTGTATTCATTATAGAGGATTTCCACCTGCAACGGCATGGTGTTGGTCTCGCCGCGGATATGGCCGGACACGACCGAGACGGCGCCGAACTCGCCCATGGCACGGGCGTTGCACAAAAGCACACCGTAAAGCAGCCCCCATTTGATGTTGGGCAGCGTCACATGCCAGAAGGTCTGCCAGCCGGATGCCCCCAAGGAAAGTGCCGCTTCCTCGTCGCTCGATCCCTGTTCCTGCATCAACGGGATCAGCTCGCGGGCAACGAAGGGGAAGGTGACGAAGACGGTGGCAAGCACCAGGCCGGGCACGGCAAAGAGGATCTGGATGCCGTGGCTCTGCAGCCAGGGGCCAAGCAGGCTGTGCGAGCCGAACAGAAGCACGAAGACGAGGCCGGAGATAACCGGCGAGACCGAGAACGGCAGGTCGATCAAGGTCGTCAGGAACGCCTTGCCCTTGAACTCGAACTTGGCGATCGCCCAGGCGGCGGCGACGCCGAAGACGAGGTTGAGCGGCACGGCGATGGCGGCAACGATCAGCGTCAGGCGGATGGCGGAGAAGGTCTCGGCATCGCCGAGCGCCAGCACGAATTCGGTCACGCCCTTGCGCAGCGCCTCGGTAAAGACGGCGGCAAGCGGCAGAAGCAGGAACAGCGCAACGAAGGCAAGCGCCGCGATCGTCAGCGTCAGCCTTGCAAAGCGGCTTTCGGAGGTGGCGGCGGCCAGTTCCGGCAGCGCCGGCTTTGGACCGGAGGCCGGACTGAGACCGGGACTGGACGTGAGGCCGGCGGCGGTCAGATCATGCGACATAGACATATCTCCGCCGGCTCCAGGCCTGGATCGAGTTGATGAGGAGCAGCATGGCGAACGAGATCGCCAGCATGACAGCGGCAATGGCAGTCGCTGCCGCATAGTTGAACTCTTCGAGCCTGATGACGATCAGAAGCGGGGCGATCTCGGAGACGTAGGGCAGGTTGCCGGCGATGAAGATCACCGAGCCGTATTCGCCGACGCCGCGGGCAAAGGCGAGCGCAAAGCCGGTGAGGCCGGCCGGCAGCAAGCCCGGCAAAAGCACCCGGCTGATCGTCTGGAAGCGGCTGGCGCCAAGGGTGGCGGCGGCTTCCTCCACCTCCTTGTCGATCTCCTCCATGATCGGCTGCACGGTCCTGACGACGAAGGGCAGGCCGACGAAGATCAGCGCGATGACGATGCCGGCGGGGGTGAAGGCGATCTTCAGCCCAAGCGGTTCCAGGAACTGGCCGATCCAGCCGTTCGGGGCATAAAGCGTCGTCAGCGCAATGCCGGCAACCGCGGTCGGCAGGGCAAAGGGCAGGTCGACCATGGCGTCGATGACGCGTTTTCCGGGGAAACGATAACGCACCAGCACCCAGGCGAGGATGACACCGAAGACGAGGTTGATGATCGCCGCGATGAAGGCCGTGCCGAACGAGATCTTCAGGGCATTGAGCGTGCGTTGGTCGAGCGCCAGCTCGAGGAACTTCTCCCAGCCGAGACCGCTGGCGCGAAACACCAGCCCCGACAACGGGATCAACACGATCAGAACCAGCCAGCTCAGCGTGATCCCGAGCGACAATCCAAATCCAGGCAAAACACTCGGCTGGCGAAATCGCCACCGGTTCCCATTGCGTCGCTCCGTCACCTTTCGGTCACCTCTTGGCCCCGCAGCCGCGAGCGGCTGCGCTATCCCCTCATCCAAACCGATCTTCAAACCGCCGGTTGGCCGGCTTGTTTGAGCGCCGGTATCTTTCGGCGCCAAACTACCAATTTCATGGGCTCCAACAACGCAAATTTTTGACGCTTCGGCGGCCGTAAGAGAAACTGATTTCGCTTCTGACCGCGTCAATAGAAACACTCTGCTCCCAAGATTGTTCCATGCCTGACATCTAAAATGATGGCGCGTGAACGATGCGACTGAAAAGTTATACTATAGAATTTATAGATATTAAATGTTCCTTGCTTACGCGCTGCATTTCGCTCTTCCATAATCAAGCCATGAACCGGGCGCGGCCGAATGCGCGGCCGGCACTTTGAAACATTCTCGTAAGCGGTTGATGTCATGGCAACAACGCTCATCATTCCCGGGTTGTTCGGATCAAACAGCGGCCATTGGCAGCGCCATTGGCTGAATGACAATCCGCACGCCGTCCTCGTCGAACAGGACGACTGGGACCGACCAAGGCTCGATCTCTGGCGCGACAGGCTCGAACACGAGATCTTCCGGCATGGTACCGTTGACCTCGTAGCCCACAGCCTCGGTTGCCTGCTGGTCGCCAATCTGGTGCGGCGCCCGCTCGCCCGGCAGGTGCGCAGCGCCTTGCTCGTCGCGCCGTGCGATCTCGGTCCGACCGATCGGCTTCATCCGGGCGCCATCGACTTCGGATCGATGCCGGACCTACCCTTGCCTTTTTCGAGCCTTGTCGTCGGAAGCCTGAACGACCCCTATATGCCCTTCGACCGCCTGCGCCATTTTTCGACCCGCTGGGGCAGTCGCCTCGTCGATCTCGGCCATGCCGGGCATATCAACATCGCCAGCGGTTTTGGCCGCTGGTCGCATGGTTATGACCTGTTGAGGGTATTGAACGGCATTTCGCGCCGGGAGACCACCCTCGGCCAACCGGGCGAGTTTTCGGAGCGGTTGCCCTTGCCAAACGGCGTGGCCTGACCGCCCCAGAGTGTGACGCCGAATACCGCTTCGAGCGGCCTTGCCACACGGGCCCTTGATGTCCGCGCCGTTTCACGCTCTAATAACGCACAAAGTTTATAGAGTATACCGTCTAGGGATGCGCATGCGCCAAGGTGCCAGGCCAGCCGGGATAGGACATACGGGCTCGACCGTCGATGCGGTGGACGGTATCTTCACGCGACCCTGCGGATGGTTGCCGATAGCCTTACAATTCGGTCGGTGTCTGCGTTGAGGACCGAAACAGCCATGCATTTCAAACTTTGCCGGCGAGGCCGGCCATAGGAGAGTGCACATGACTGTCCATGGATTGTTTGCCAAGACGTCTCCGACGGAAGGGGGCCCCAGGGGCAAGCCGCATATCGCCATCGTCGGCCGCGGTTTTTCCGGCGTGATGATGGCTATCGCTCTGATGAAGTCCGTGCGGGCCGCCTTTCACGTCCATCTCTTCGACCCGCAACCGACGATCAGTGGCGGGCAGGTGCTGGCCACCGCCCAGAGCGGCGAAATCCTCAACAGCCGCGTTCGTGATCTTTCAGTGGCCGCCGGTCAGCCCGAAGACTTCAATGACTGGCTCTCGGCCAACGCCGAGTTTCGCGCCGCCGTGCCGGCGGCCATTCCCGGGTTTCAGCAGATCTTCGTGCCGAAGAGCATCTTCAGCGATTATGTCTATCAGCGCTTCTCCGAGGCGCTGACGCGCCGGCCGGATATTTCGATGCAGCTCTCCTGTCAGGCGGTGCTTGGTCTACGCAAGCAGGCCAATGGGCGCTTTCTGGTGGTGCAGGAGAACGCGACGGTGGAATGCGACGCCGTTGTGCTGGCGACCGGATTTGGTCTGCGTCGCGGTGAGATGGAAGTCGCTGAAGAGGAAAAGCCGTTGGTACGCGCGCGCCGTCTCGTCGTGCCGCGCCACACGGTGCTGCTTGGCAGTGGTGTTCGGGTGGTCGACCGCCTGCTGCAGCTTCGCGACAACGGCTTTGCCGGCGAGGTCACCATCCTCTCCCGTCACGGCTTCCTGCCGCAGCCGCACACGCGCCTTTCGGCCGCGCCGACCTTTCCGGTCGAGCCGATGCCGACGCGGCTCGGCGAGATCGTTCGTTTCGTCCGGCAGGCCTGTGCGGAGGCCGAGGCGGCAGGGCTCGGTTGGCAGGCGGCCATGAACGGCCTGCGCCGCCGGGCGCGGTCGCTGTGGCAGGCGCTGCCCGAGGAAGAGAAACACCGCTTCAACAGGCACCTTCGCTCGATCTACGACAGCCACCGCAACCGCCTGCCGGCACCCCTCTACCTGCGTCTTCGGCAGGAGCTAGCGAGCGAGCGGACCGTGCTGCGTAAGGGCTGGGCCGGCCGGCGCCGTCCGGAAGGACTGATGGTACGCTTTGCTGGTGAAAGCGAGGAGACGCTGCTGTCAGCCGATCAGGTGATCGATTGTCGCTGCTCGGCGCCAGATCTTCAGGCGCCGCTGATGCAGAGCCTCTTTTCCGGCGGGCTTGCCGAACCCGACGAACTCGATCTCGGCATAGCCGTCAACCCGGCGGGCGAAGTGCTTGCCGGCGGAGATCCGACGCCCGATCTCTACGCCATTGGGCCGCTCGGCGTCGGCAGCCTGCCGGATATCGATCTCGTGCCGGAGATCGTCACGCAGACCTATGCCGCGGCGCGATTGATCGCGACCCGGAACCGGGTCACTCTGAAAACTGGTTAAAGCCTGTCGTGTGACGCCAGGCTTTAACCACTTGTCTTTGTGCATTTCGTTGCCGCAAAACCGCTGCGCACTTTTGCGCGACATGCATTGACGCTTGCCGCTTACCGCCGCGTTGCCCAGGGTACCAGCCAGCGCTCTATCAGGCGTGCCGCCAGTTCGAACAGGAAGGCGACGGCAGCGATGACGACGATACCGGCGATAACCACGTCGGTCACGAGGAACTGGGCCGCGGACTGGATCATGAAGCCGAGGCCGCGAGTAGCGGCGACAAGTTCGGCCGCCACCAGCGTCGACCACCCGGCGCCGAGCGCGATGCGGGTTCCCGTGAGGATCGAGGGCAGGGCGCTGGGCACGATGACGTGGCGCAGGACCTGCAGCCGCGACGCGCCGAAGGAGCGCGCCGCGTTGACGTGATCGGCCGATGCGGAGCGGACGCCCGTTGCCGTCGAAAGGATGACCGGCGGTAGCATCGCCAGTGCAATCACCGCAATCTTCGACGCCTCGCCGATGCCGAGCCAGATGATCACCAGGGGCAGATAGGCAAGCGGCGGCAGCGGCCGCAGGAATTCGACGATCGGATCGAGGATGCCCTTGCCGATACGGCTCGCTCCGATGGCAAGGCCGGCGGGAATGCCGACGACGAGGGCGACGGCAAGCGCGCCGAAGATCCGCAGCAGGCTGGCGCCGACATGCTGAGCCAGCGTGGCATCGACAAAGCCGGTGACGGCAAGGCTCCGGAGTGCCTGGTAGACGGCGACCGGTGACGGCAGGAACAGTGGCGAGACGAGGGTATAGCTGGAGGTAAGGCTCCAAAGGAAAAGCAGAGCCGTGATGGTCGCGAGCGAAATCCAGGCAAGCGGCAACGGCGGTCGCTCGGCGCTCTGTTCACGTTGCTCATCCACGTGGCGCGCCGCAGGCATGATCGGCGGCAGGCCTTCAGCCGAGATGCTCATGCGGCAATTCCTTCTTCTTCGGCATGGATGAGCACGGTCAATTCGTCCTGCAGGCGGCGAAAAGCGGCTGAACTGCGGATTTCCGAAAGCGGCGTCCCGGCGAGGTGATCACAGCCGAAGGTCGTGATGATTTCGCTGGTGATCCGGCCGGGGTTGGGGGCAAGCACGATGACGCGCGTTGCGAGCAGCAGTGCCTCCTCGATGCTGTGGGTGATGAGGAGGGCGCCGACGCGGTTCTGTTGCCAGATGTCGAGAAGAAAGCCCTGCATGCGGCTTCGGGTCAGTGCGTCGAGCGCGCCAAGCGGCTCGTCCATCAGCAGAAACTTCGGGCTGGAGGCGAGTGCGCGGGCAATGCCGACACGCTGTCGCATGCCGCCCGACAGTTCCCAGACATGCCGCTCGGCTGCATCGCTGAGCCCCACCTGGTCGAGAAGAGTTCGCGCCCGCTTGAGCCGATCTGCCCTGGACAAACCGCGCAGGCGCAGGGGAAAGGCGACATTGTCGAGCGCCGTCAGCCACGGATAAAGGGCATCGTCCTGAAACACGACGGCGCGCTCTACGCCGGGGCCGGTGACCGGCGCGCCATCGAGCCGAATACGCCCGCCGCTCGGTTTCACGAAGCCCGCCGCCAAATTGAGAAGGCTGGTCTTGCCGGAACCGGAGCGTCCGATGACGACGACGAATTCGTCGTGGCCGATGGACAGATCGATGGACGCAAGCACCGGCGTGTTGCGGCCGGCATCGGCTCCATATCGCAATGTGACATTTTCAAGCGAGAGGACGGACATGCTGTTCTCCTGGCATGCTGCCGTGTGCCCGCCCGAAGATTTCATCCGGGCGGGCAGCAATTGGGTGACCGTCAGAACGAGAGCTTTGCCGCTTCCTGTGCCCAGCGGGCGGAAACGTAAGGCGCGTAGTCGAGGAGGACTGCCGGGATCTTGCCCTGTTCGAGCAGGAAGGCAGAGGTCTGGGCGATCGCCTTGACTGTCGCGCCGCCGAGGAGATCGCCGCTCGCCTGTTCTTCGAGCGAGGGGAAGTAATAGCCCTTGAGCAGGTTCGGCACTTCTTCAGGCTTTGCGCCGGTGAGCCGTGCGATCTTCTCGGCCTGCGGCGAGCCTGCGCTCCAGGCTTCGGGCTTGGCGCGATAGTCGGCATAGGCGTCGCCGGTCACCTTGACGAAGCCGGTGACGATTTCAGGATGTTCTTCGGCAAACTTCTTGCTGACGATCCAGGCGTCGAAGGTCGGTCCGCCCCATTTCGCGACGTCGCTCGATGTCGCAAGCACGGTAGCGGTTTTCTTGATTTCGGAGAGAACCGGATCCCAGACATAGGCGCCGTCGATATCGCCGCGCTGCCAGGCGGCCGCGATCTCCGGCGGCCTGAGGTTGAGGATCTCGACCGACTTCGGGTCGACATTCCAGTGTTTCAAGGCGGTGAGCAGACTGTAATGCGCCGTCGAGACGAAGGGGGTTGCGATCTTCTTGCCGGCAAGCTCTTCCGGCTTGTCGATGCCCTTGACCGCCAGGGCCTCGGCGTCACTGATCAGGCCGACGACGAAGATGGTTTCGAGCGGGATCTGGCGGCTCGCGGCGGCGGCAAGCGGCGAGGATCCGACATAGCCGATATCGATCGACCCGGACGCAAGGGCCGCAATGACATCGGCCCCACCGTCGAACTTCTGCCAGGTGATCTTGGCGCCAGTCACCTTCTCATAGGTCCCGTCTGCCTGCGGGACGCGCGACGGCTCGACGATGGGCTGGTAGCCGATGGTCAGCGTGGTTTCGTCCGCATGGGCTGGAAGGGAGAGTTGGCTCGCCGCCAAGAATGCGGCACTGGCGGCAAGAAGGGTGCGTCTGCGGATCGTCATCGTATGCTCCTCAACGGGTTGCGGCTTCCTCGGGAAGTCCTGATGTTATGTTGATTAAAAGCATGGATTTTATATAGATAAATTATTCCGCTTTTTGCCGCTTTGCAGAGAGCGCCTTCCAAAATTGAAATCTGTGGCGGCGCTCTGTGCCATGCAGGAAAGCCGCGTCAGAACTGCACGCCGCCATAGCGGCCGTTGTGGTAGACGATCGGTTCGCCTGTCCCGGCCGTAATCGCCACCACTCGGCCGAGGATGATCGCATGGCTATGGCGCTCGATGATCTCCTCGACCTCGCAATCGATGGCGGCGAGCGCGCCGGCAAGCGCTGAGGCGCCGCTGGCAAGCCGGATCCATTCGGCGCCATCGTAGCGGGCCGCACCCTTGGCGCCGTCGATACCGGAGAAGCGCTCGGCGACCCTCTGCTGCTCACGCGACAGAAGGTTGACGCAGAAATGCCGGTAGCGCTCGATGACGGGCCAGGTGGAGGACGTGCGGTTGATGTTGACGATCATGGTCGGCGGATCGACGGCGAGTGCTGTGGCCGAGGTCACGGTGGCGCCGGTGCGCTCCTCGCCTATCCCCGCCGTGATGACGGAGACACCACCTGAGAAGTTTCGCATGGCCGCCTTCAGCGCCGGCGTGGTGATTGACCCGTAGCCATTGGCGGTCGGAACGATGGCATCGAATGCGGGAGAAGCGGCAAGCGCGATGGTCATGGCCAAATCCTCGAAAAATTTAAATCTAATTCCCGATCGCCGACAGCTAATCCGGGAAAAATTTTTCCTCATATCAAGGATGATCGTCCGAATTCTTATTGTCAATAAATTTTATAGAGTTTATGCTTTTTGCCAATCGAGGGGCCTTTTGGGCTGCCTCCGAAAGGAACCTGTGAGGAGCCCTGCGCGAATGGGAATTGTGTCCAACGAAATCCCCGAGAAGATCCCGGAAAAGATCAATGTGCTCTGGTTCCTGCCGACCCACGGCGACAGTCGCTATCTCGGAACCACGCGTGGCGGGCGAAACGTCGATCTCAACTATCTGAAGCAGGTCGCGCAGGCCGCCGATACGCTCGGCTATTATGGCGTGCTCATCCCGACGGGACGGAGCTGCGAGGACAGCTGGGTGGTTGCCTCAGCGCTGGCACCGCTCACCGAAAAGCTGCGGTTCCTGATCGCGGTGCGGCCCGGCCTGCTCTCGCCGACGCTCGCGGCCCGCATGACCGCGACGCTGGACCGTCTCTCGGGCGGGCGGCTGCTGATCAACGTCGTAACCGGCGGCGATCCGATCGAAAACAAGGGCGACGGCATTCATCTGGCGCATGGTGAACGCTACGAGGTGACCGAGGAATTCCTGAACATCTACAAGGCGGTGCTTCGCGGAGAAGAAGTCGATTTCAAGGGAAATCACTTCGACATCGAAGGCGGTAAGCTCCTGTTCCCCTGCGCGCAACAGCCCCACCCGCCGCTTTATTTCGGCGGCTCCTCCGGCAAGGGGCAGGAGGTGGCAGCGCGCACGATCGACAAGTACCTGACCTGGGGCGAACCGGTCGAGGACGTCGCCAAGAAGATCGCCGAAGTTCGCGCCCTGGCCGATGCCGAGGGCAGGGAGGTCACGTTCGGTATCCGTCTTCATGTCGTCGTTCGCGAGACCGCAAAGGAAGCCTGGCAGGCGGCCGACGAACTGATACAATATGTGGACGACGAAACGATTGCCGCCGCACAGAAGGTGTTCGAGCGCATGGATTCGGTTGGTCAGAGCCGCATGAGCCGCCTGCATGGCGGCCGGCGCGATAAGCTCGAAATAGCTCCCAATCTCTGGGCCGGCGTGGGCCTGGTGCGCGGAGGGGCAGGCACGGCGCTCGTCGGCGATCCCGATCAAGTCAAAGCGCGCATGGAAGAATACCGACAAGTCGGCATCGACAGCTTCATCCTGTCCGGTTACCCGCATCTCGAAGAGGCCTATCGCTTCGGCGAATTGGTACTGCCGCATCTGCCGCTGGCCCACGCCATCCCGGCGAGGGAGACGTCGATCAACACCGGACCGTTCGGCGAAACCATCGCCGGCGATCATCGTCCGAAGCTGAAGGTCTCCCAGTCGTGACAGCTGTGCGGCGAACGGTCATTGCCATCGTCGGCGGCGGCTTCACCGGCGCGGTGGTCGCGGCAAACCTTGCGCGCAATGCCGCCAGCGACGGCGCGGCCATCGTGGTCTTCGAACCGCGAGACTGTCTCGGGGCCGGACTTGCCTACGACACCGGCAATCCCGCCCATCGCACCAATGTGCCCGCTGCCCGCATGAGCCTCGTTCCCGATGATCCCGACGACTTTCTGAAGTGGCTGGAGGCCAATGGCGAGCCCTGCGGCGACCCGGAAGCGAGGGCGGCCGACGGCCATCTCTATGTGCGGCGGGCGGTGTTCGGGCGGTATGTCGGCGCGTTCGTCGCGCCGTTCGTGCGGAGCGGCAAGGTCGTGCACCGGCGCGAACGCATCGCTCGTATCGAGCGGCGTGGAACGCGCTGGAAGCTGACCTCCGATTCCGGGACGGACCTTTTGGCCGATATCGTCGTGATCGCCACGACGCATCCCTCGCCTTGTGCGCCGAAGAGCGTCGCGCAGGCACTCGAAGGCCACCCGCGTTTCATCACTGATACCACCGTTGCGGGCTCCCTTGCCTGCCTTCGTCCCGACGATCACGTTCTGGTGCTCGGAAACGGCCTGACGGCGGCGGATGTGATTGCGTCGCTGAGGCTCGCCGACCACCGCGGCGCGATCGTCGCCCTGTCGCGCCGCGGCCTTCGCTCGCGCGGCCATGCGGGAAAAGCGCAGGAACCCTTCGGTGATTTCGTCAGCAACCCGGCGCGAACCGCGCTCGAGCTGCTTCGACGCGTGCGTCTGGCAGTACGGCAGGCTGCTTTGTCCGGGCTCAGCTGGCATGCGGTTTTCGATGCCCTGCGCAGCCAGGGTGGACAGGTCTGGCGGGCGTTGCCGGTGGCGGAGCGCCGCCTGCTGGTGAGGCGCCTGCGGCCCTTCTGGGACGCGCACCGGTTCCGCGTGGCGCCGCAGATCGACGATGCGATCCGGCAGGCAGCCGAGATGGGACAATTGCGCATTCTCGGCGCTTCGATCGAAGGCGTCGAACGCTATGGCCAGGTCATCGCTGTCGACATCCGTCACCGGCAGACGCGTGCCCATGAGCGCCTGTTGTTCGATGCCTGCGTCGTGACCACCGGTCCGGCGCACACGGGCATTCTTTCAAGCCAGGAATGGCTCGCGGATCTGGCGTCGACGGGCTGGCTGCGCCTAGACAATGTCGGACTGGGGCTTGCCTGCGATGAGGCAAGCCGGGCGATCGGGGCGAGCGGCGTGGCCGAGAGATCGCTGATCGTTGCCGGACCGCTGGCGCGCGGCACCTTCGGCGAACTCATGGGCCTGCCGCAGGTCAACGATCACGCGATCTTTGTTGCCGACGAGATCGCCGAGATGCTGGCGAGGGCGGACAGGGGCGCCACTCGCCGGAGAGCGGCGTCATCCGTTCGGCAGCGAGCGGTCACGGCCATCGACGGCGCCATCAGGCGTTGAAGCCGAAACCTCGCCGTCGAGTCGGCGGGACCAATCCTCCACAGATCGCGTTTGCAGACGCTTGACGGCGTACTCGCGCCAATTCGGCGGCAGGATGGCGAGATCGGCGATAGCGGACAGGGCCTCGCGGTTGAGCGTATCGACGTAAAGATAGTGCCACAGCCGGGCGATCGTCCATTCGGGATGGCGCCGCTCGACGCGTTGCATCCGGTCGTCCGGCGAAACCATGCCCGTTTCGATGACCCGGTAATACCATCCGGTGCGGCCGGTCTGCTGGACGCGGCGGGCCATGTCCGGCAGATCGAAACGGCGGTTGAGCTTCCAGCACGGCTGCCGGCCCTGGCTCACCTCGAGAAGGGCTTCGCCGAGGCGAAACCGGTCGCCGATCGCGACATCGCTTTCGGTCAGCCCCAAGGCCGAGATGTTCTCGCCGAACGCGCCCCGCTGCTGCAGCTGCGCAACATTTCCGATCTCGTCAACCCATGTCTGATAATGGTCGCGCGGGTAATGGTGCACGGCCTTGTCCGGGCCGCCGTGCCTCTTCAGGTCGCCCTGATGGTCGCCGGCAAAGCCGGTTGTGCCGAGATGCACCGGGCCGAGAGCCGGGCGTTTGTCGATGCCGCTTAGGGTTCCGCGGTCGTCGATCGGCGAGAGGCTGCCGATGAGCAGGGCGTCGAGCGCGATCGGTGCCCGCTCAACCATCGATGTTCTCCAGCCATTCGCCGATCATCGAAGCGGCCGCCGCCTCGAGGCGAGGCCCGAGACGTCGGGCATCGGCTCGCAGGCCCGGAACGCTGAGCCCGGCGGCCGCCAGTTCGCAGGCGTGACCGACGAGCCAGCGTTCGAACGCCGCGCCGGCTTGCGCCTCCGGGTGAAACTGGAGGGCGAGCACGGTCTTGCCGCGTGCAAAGCCTTGTTGCGCGATCAGCGGTGTCGAGGCCAGAAGTTCCGCGCCGGCGGGCAGGTCGTAGGTATCGCCGTGCCAATGCAGGACGGAAACGTCGGCCAGATGGCGGAGGGAGGAGGCCTGGCCTGCGGCGGTCAGGCTCAACGGCGAAAATCCGATCTCCTTCAGGCCGGAAGGGTAGACGCGGGCACCGAGCGCACGGGCGATCAGTTGGGCGCCGAGGCAGATGCCGAGCGTCGGCCGGTCGCCGGCAAGACGCGCCTGAAGCATGGCGATTTCCCCTGCGATGAAGGGGTAGGCCTCGTCTTCATAGACGCCGATCGGGCCGCCGAGCACGATGACGAGATCGGGCTCCAACGGATCGAAAGAGAGGTAATTTTCGTCGCCGACATCGCGATACTCGATTTCGAAACCCGCCGCTCGCAGCGGTCCGGCAAAGCTGCCGAGATCTTCGAAATGCACGGGCCTGAGGGCGAGCGCCTTTCTGGTCGTCATCGTCTGTTCTCCATGCTCAGAGGTTCTAGCCGGCACGCGCGTCTGGGACGCAGCCTTCGCTGGTGCAGCCGGCGGAAGTGGTGGTCACCGCGGCAAAATCGGGGATCGGCGCGGAAAGGAGCGTGGCAAGACGCGCGCCGATGACCATGTCGTCTTCGATACCGAAACGATGGTGTTCGATATGACCGTCGCGTCCGATGATGATAGCCGTCGGCGTGCCGCGCATGCCGTAGAGTTCCATCGTTTTCGGTATCGGTCCCTGGTCGGAAGGCTGGTCGACGGCGATCGGGAAGGTCAGGCGATATTCATGAATGAAGGCCTTCAGCGCTTCCGGTGTCATGACCGCGTGATGCTCGAACACCGAATGCAGGCCGAGGACCTGAAGATCGGTGTCCCGAAAAACGCTTTTGACGCGCTGCGTTTGCGGCAGTCCGTGCGAAACGCAAGCCGGGCACAGCATCTGAAACGCATGAAGGAAAACGACCCTGCCACGAAGCTGCGCAAGGCTTGGACGTTCCTGTGTGTTGAACCAGGTCGAAACGGCGAGTTCCGGAGCCGTGATCCTGCGATTGCTGTTCATTGTTCTCATCTCCAAGAGGGCCGGGCGAAGGCTCGCCGCCCGGCCACTGCAGTGTGTGTGAGGGTCAGGCGGCTTCGCGGACGAGCTTCACGCCGGGGAAATCGACGGGAACGGCAAGCGCGATGTTGATGTAGTTGGTGAACAGGTTGAGCGCGACATGGGCGACGATCTCGACCACGTCCTCGTCATCGTAGCCGGCCTCGCGCAGGGAGCGCACATCCGCGTCGGACACCTGCCCGCGCGCATCGACGAGCTTCTGCGCAAAGGCGAGAGCAGCGGCCGTCTTCGGATCGGCGGACTTGCCGCGTTGCGCGGCCGTCATCTCCTCGGCAGTCGCGCCCGCCTTGCGGCCAAGAGCCGTGTGGGCCGCCAGGCAATAGTGGCAATCGTTGCGATCCGCGACGGCGACGGCGATCTGCTCCCCGAGCTTGGCGCCGAGGCGACCGTTGCCGAGTGCACCGAAGGAGCCCCACATGCTGCCAAGGGCCGCCGGCGAATTGGCGACGGCGCGGAACATGTTAGGTGCTACCCCGAAGGCGGAGCGGATTTCGCCAAGCAGTTCGGCGCTGGGACCGGTTGCCGAAACGGGGTCGACTAGATTAATTCTGCTCATGGTTTTCTCTTTCTGTTCGCTGGAGGGAGAAAATTGCCGGTCCGTCGATGGCAGTCGTCGGACCGGCGCCGACATCATCGTCTGTCCGCTTGCGACGCAGGAAACAGCGCTCGCGAATTGCGATGGTGAAGCTTGTTGAAAAGGCGCCGGGGATGCTCGATGACGCCTTCAGGACCGCCGGCGGCTGTATCGTTTCGCATGATCAGACCGTCTCGCGATTGTAGAGGCGCCAGGCGGCCCGTTGCGCCTCGGGTTCTGCCGTTTCGTATTCGCTGCAATCGACGCGCAGTTCCGCCGGCCCAAACGCAGCATCGACGAATGCGCAGTGATGCGGCGCTTTCGGATCGTCGTAGACATGCGGCCGGAAGTATCGACAGTTGACGCACATGCGCTGTTCCGGAATGGCGCCAGCCGTCTGCAGGCCGCGGATGATCTTGACGAGATGCATGAGCAGGTCCTGCTGCTCCAGCCTCGAAAGCGAAGCGATGGCATCCTCCGTTGCGGAGGCGAGCCGGCCCGCCTGTCGTACCGCGTCCTCGCCGGCCGGCGTGGTGGCAACCGAAAGCGCGCGTGCGTCGCTCGGATCTGCGCGCTTTTCGACCAGCCCCTTGCGCAGCAGTGCGTTGATGGAGTCCGTCGTCGTCGGCTGGCTGACGCCGAGATAACCGGCAATCTGTTTCACCCGCATTCCGCTGCGACCACGGGCGACGAGGAAGGTGAGGATCTGCAATTGTGTAGGATTGAGGCCGATCGCGTCCGCGCTCGACCAGGCCTCCGTGCGCATGGCCGTCGCCACGCGGGATAGCCCGTCGCCGATGCGGTCGACCAGGGCCGGTGTCGTGTCAGGTTCGTTGCTCATGAGGTGATTAATATAGGAATCCTATGCATTGTCAACACCGATAAAAAGCGACGCGAATTTGACGCGCATCAAAGTGGAGGGGGCGTCTCAGGCTTAATCCTCTTCTCGAACAACCCGAACACGGGCTGGTCGCTCAAATGGAGAAGACGATGTTGAATGCAATCAAGAGCGGATTTGGTATCGCGATCGCGGCAATGCTGGTCGCCGCGCCGGCAGCCGCCGCGGACTTCGAAGTGCACATGCTGAACAAGGGCAAGGACGGCGCGATGGTTTTCGAGCCGGCGTCGCTGAAGGTTGCGCCCGGCGACACGGTCACCTTCATTCCGACCGACAAGGGACATAACGTCGAAACCATCAAGGGCATGATCCCCGATGGCGCCGAGGCCTTCAAAAGCAAGATCAATGAAAACTATAAGGTGACCTTCACGGCACCCGGCGTCTACGGCGTCAAGTGCACGCCGCACTACGGCATGGGCATGGTGGGTGTCGTTCAGGTCGGTGATGCACCGGCCAACCTGGAAGCGGTCAAGGGAGCGAAGAACCCGAAGAAGGCTCAGGAACGCCTGGATGCGGCCCTCGCGGCGCTGGGCAACTAAGCGACTTCTAGCGCTTCGGAGCGGGGTGGGGACAGGCCGCTCCTGGCGTCTGCGCACTGGGTGAGGCGCGGGCGCCATCATGCGGAACCAATGCGAAGCATTCGCGTTGGTTCCGCATGGATCAGATCACCGCCGAATTGTTCCCGCCGTCGCAGATCCCCTATACGGTCATTTTTGCGCGCATCCTCGGAGCGCTGCTAATGGGCGCGGTCATCGGCTTCGAGCGCGAAGTCAAGGCGCGCCCGGCCGGCCTCAAGACCCATATGCTCGTCTGCCTCGCAGCCTGCACCTTTGGCATCATCTCGATCGAAAGCGTCCGCCTTGGCGGCTTCTTCGACGAACGCGTCCGCATTGACCCGCTGCGCGTGGTGGAGGCGGTAACCGCAGGCGTCGCCTTTCTTGCAGCCGGAACCATCGTCCTGTCTCGCGGCGAGGTCCAGGGCCTGACGACCGGCGCGAGCCTCTGGCTCGCAGGCGCGATCGGCATCTCCGTCGGTTTCGGCCATTGGATCGTCGCCGGCCTTGCGGTCGGCTCCGCCTTCACCGTTCTTACCATCATCGGCCATTTCGAGGGCAAGGCCATGCGGCACGAAATGCCCGACGTGGAGCCGGAGGGCGAAGGAACTGCAGCGTCCGGCAAGAGACGTCCGAAGCGATAGGTCCGCTGACCCGCCACAGGCGTGCTTTCCCACAATTTTCGATGCTGCCGCCAGCCGCTTTCGTCCTCGATCGCGTTCGAGGTCGCCGGTTGGCCGTTTTCGCGGGATGGAGGCCAGGTTTTCAACCGAAGGGCTTCTCATGTTCAAACCATTCGTTTTCGCCGGTATCCTGTGGCTTGGTTCCGCAGTGCTCGGTCACGCCAAAGATGCGGTCGGCTTTCGGGAGGCCGACATTTACAAGGACAGCGCTCGACCACTCCACGTTGCGCTCTGGTATTCCACTCAAGACCGCGCGGCAGCCACTACCGTTGGCGACAACCGGGCCCTCGAGGGTATCCAGGCTATCAGAAATGCGGCGACCACCAAGGGAGCGCGCCCGTTGGTCGTGCTCTCCCACGGTTACGGCGGCAGCTGGCGCAATCTGAATTGGCTGGCGGGCAGGCTGGTCGAGCAAGGCTATGTCGTCGCTGCCCCGGATCACCCGGGCACCACCACGTTCGACAGGAGCGCGAAGCAGGCGGCGGAATTGTGGGAGCGCCCCCATGACCTCAGCCGGGTCATCGATGCGCTGATTGCCGATCCGGCGCTTGCCGGGGACATTGATGAAAGCCGGATTGCAGCCATTGGCCACTCGCTCGGGGGATGGACGGTGAGTGCACTGGCCGGGGCGGCATTCGACGGGGATCGCTTCAGGCGTGATTGCGAGACAAATGCCAGTCCGCGCGCCTGCAGTCTCAGCGCAGAGCTTGGCCTCGATCGGCCCGAGCTCGAAAAAGACCTGAGGGACCCTCGGCTCGGTGCCTTCGTGTCGCTCGATCTGGGGCTGGCGCGGGGCTTTGATCCCGACAGCCTGGAGCGGGTTCGTCTTCCATCACTGGTCATTGCCGCCGGCACCGATATCGGTGACATGCCGGCCAGGCTCGAATCCGGTTATCTCGCCGAGCGCTTGCCGAAAAATGCGTCCACCTATGTCGAAATCCCCGATGCGATGCATTTCAGCTTCATGCAGACTTGCAAGCCGGGCGCTGCGGCGTTGATCGAGGCGGAGACGCCCGGGGACGGCATCGTCTGCAAGGACGGCGGGGTTCGTGGACGCGACGAGATCCATCGGGAACTCGCTTTTCTCATCATCGGTTTTCTGGCTGAGGCATTTCCGGCCGGCCCGTGAAACGGTGACGCAACGCCGTTCCGCACAGAAAGGTTGCATCCGGCTGGCGCCCGCGGTCTCGCGCCGCTATCGTGTCTTGAGGGGCGATGCCGTCCATTTCTGGTCCGGTGAACGCCGGGTGCGCCATCTCGCATGGCGAGGAAATCTGTTCGGCAATCCCGATCGAAACGGCTAAGCTCGGAAGTGGCCCGTTTCCAAGGAAGGTTCGATGGACGCCACCGGTTCCCTTGCTGCCAAGTTGTTGTCGGAGACCCTGATGTTCGACCAGACGTCGCTGGCCGCACTGGAAGCCTTGGCAGCCAATTCCGATCGCGGCATCGTGCGGCGCGGCGAGGTTCTGGTCCGCCAGGGCGAGCCATCGGACCGGTTTTTCGTGGTCCTCTCCGGCCGCTTCACCGTGCACCGGGATGACGTCTCCGAACCGGTTGCCGAGATCGGGCAGGGCGAACTCGTTGGCGAGGTCGGCTTCTTCGCCGGCCTGCCGCGCATGGCCACGGTCGTTGCAGTTCGCGATTCCATTGTCCTTTCGATCTGCGACCACCAGTTCGAAAAGGCGGCGCGCACCCTGCCGAGCTTGCGCCAGTCGGTCACCACGTTTCTGGCGCGACGGTTCGCCAAGCAAGCGCCGGCTTCGCCGCATGCCAAGGGTGCTTGCCGGATAAGGACGCTCGCAATTGTTGCGGCCGGAAGCAGCCGAGTTTCTCCTCGCTTCATCGACCTGTTGCGCAAGGCTTTCGCCGGGTCCACGCGCACGGCCTTGCTGGCGAGGGCCGACATCGAGGAGCGCTTTCCCGGCATTCCGGTCGATGATCAGCCGGTGCTGGACTGGCTCAACCAATTGGAGGCCAAGGTCGGAGGCATCGTCTACATCGCCGACGAGGAGCCGAGCGACTGGACGCGTGTCTGTATTCGCCAGGCCGATGGCGCCCTGTTGGTCGGCGAGGCCTCCGGCTCTGAAAAACGCAACCCGTCGGAGCAACTCGCATTGTCGGTGCATTCGCCATCGAGCGTGCGGCTGGTTCTGGTCCACGACAAGCGCGCCGCAACGGTCACCGGCACCAGCGCCTGGCTGAACGAGCGCCCCGGCATCCGGCAGCATCACCATGTGGCGCTCGAAGACGGAGAGGATGTCAAGCGCCTGGCCCGCTTCATTTCCGGGGAGGCGAGGGGCTTCGTCGCCGCCGGCGGAGGCTCGCTCGGATGCGCGCATCTTGGCGTTCACAAGGCTTTCGTCGAGGCCGGCGCGTCCTTCGATTATCTGGGAGGCACCAGTTCGGGAGCGGCGATGATGGCGGGCTTTGCCCGCGGCATGAACGCCGACGAGATCAATCGTGGGACGCACGAGATCTTTGTCCGCAGTCGCGCGTTTCGTCGACTGACCGTGCCGCAATATGCGCTGCTGGACCACAAGGTGCTCGACCGCACGCTGCAGGCGGAATATGGCGACGTACTCATCGAGGATCTCTGGCTGCCCTTTTTCGCGCTGTCGACCAATCTCAGTACCGGGCAAGCGCATGTCCATCGGCGCGGAAAGCTGTGGCAGGCCGTCAGAGCGTCGGGCTCGATCCCCGGCATCCTGCCGCCCTTCTTCACGGCCGACGGAGACATGCTGGTCGACGGGGCGATCATGAACAATCTGCCGCTGGAGCAGATGAAGGAGTTGAAGACAGGCCCCAACGTCGTCGTAAGCCTGGGCGGGGGTGGTCCTGGAAAACAGCACATCGACTATGACAGCATACCCGGGGCGTCCGAACTGACTGTCCGGTTGCTGAACCCTTTCGGCCGCTCGGGCTTGCCGAAGATCCCCAACCTGATCCAGGTCATTGCCGCAAGCATGCTGGCGCATCGGCCGCAGGAGATTGCGCTTGGTGAAAGGGACATCCTGATTTCCCCACCGGTTTCGGCCGCGATCAGCTTTATGGATTGGAGCCGGCACTCCGAACTGTTCGCCGAAGCCTATCAATGGGCAAGGTCATGGATTGATGAGCGTATCGGCGAGAACGACCCGCGAATGGAGGCCATCTTTGGCCTGCCGGCCCACTCCGGCTCGCTGGAAACATATGGCGGGGCAACGGGGCGTTCCGCACTCTAGGATGCGCCACATATCTGCGGCCCGAACTTTTCAGTCGGCTTGGACGCGCGCGGATTTTCGACTGATATTGTCGCCCCTGTTAAGTTGTCACCGTCCTCTTGAGGTTGTAGTATTTTAGGATAGCCTTGTGTCGGAGGAGCCAGCGGCGGCTCTCACGGTCCGCTGTGAAAAGACCAATGAATAGAGGGTCATCGGAGAAACAGCGGCTCGCATTCAAAAATGTTTCGTCCCCGAACTGCACTCCGTTCGGGTTCCCTTGGGTGTAACTGCGGGACGTTCCTGGCCATGCGATGCGCGGAAAGCGTGTACCGCCTCGTCACAGAGCGCCCAATAGCTTGAAGTGGATCGATGTGATGTCTGACAACAAGAATGCCGGCGCACCTCCGAGTGCACAGGACCTCAGAATGCAGATGCTCCAGCGCGAAATGGACGAGATGGACAAGGAGCGGCGGCTGAAATCCATCGAAGAACAAAAGCACGCCGACTTTGCTGCTGATTTTCTCAAGAAGCATGTCACGGAAGAGGAAATCGCGGTCGTCCGCCGGCTGGTAGCGAACGCCGTGAAAGCCGGCAAGTTCGAAGCCATGGTCTACAGCTTTCCGTCCGAACTTTGCACCGACAGCGGACGTGCGATCAACAGCGGCGACCGGGATTGGCCGAACACGCTGCAAGGAAAAGCAAAAGAATTCTTTGAACGCTACCAGAGCTTCGGCAAGCCAAGTGGCTATAAGTTGAAGGCGATGATCATCAATTTCCCCGGCGGCGTGCCCGGTGACGTCGGGTTCTTTCTGAACTGGGCGCCTGACAAAGCCTGAGGCCAGCTGACCCGGTCGCGGATCTAGCGGCAGCGCCCGCCAGGGGCGCGAACGGACGGGGTTGAGCGCCCGCACCTCCCGGTGCGGGCCGCGTCGCGTTAGAAGACGTCGGGCACGTTTCTGCGGACGTGGTCGTCCTCCGCAAAGCCATCCGGCCGCTTCTGGCGCTTGCCGAGGTCGGGCTCTGAGAACTTCACGCGCTCGTACGGGATCGACGACAGAATGTGCGTGATGCAGTTGATGCGGGCTCGCTTCTTGTCATCCGATGGCACGATCCACCAGGGCGCAAATTCGGTGTCCGTCATGCGGATCATCTCGTTGTAGGCGCGGGTATAGTCCCACCAGCGGCGATAGGATTCGACGTCCATCGGGCTGAGTTTCCATTGACGCAGCGGATCGGCAATGCGCTGCCGGAAGCGTTTTTCCTGCTCCTTCTCGCTGACGTCGAGGAAGTATTTGAGCAGGATGATGCCGCTTTCGACCATGGCCGCTTCGAAACGTGGCGCGAGCTCGAGGAAGCGCCGGGCGCTGTCGTCCGAGCAGAATCCCATGACGCGTTCGACGCCGGGACGGTTGTACCAGGAGCGGTCGAAGATCACGATTTCGCCGGCGGCCGGCAGGTGCTGGATATAGCGCTGCATGTAGATCTGCGACTTCTCGCGGTCGGTCGGCGCCGGCAGCGCGGTGACGCGGAAGACGCGTGGGCTGACACGCTCGGTCAGCCGCTTGATCACGCCGCCCTTGCCGGCCGCATCGCGGCCCTCGAAGACGATCACGATGCGCGCGCCGGTTTTCTTCACCCAGGCCTGCAGATGGGCGGTCTCCTGCTGCAGCCGGGCGAGCTCCTTGGCATAGCCCTCGGACGACGATTCCTCCGAAGTCGTTGCGTCCGCGGCTATTTCGCCGTCGCTCTTGTCTTTGCCCTTCTTCTTCTTGCCGTCATGCTTGCCCATTCTTCCCTCCCGTTTGCGCATGGTCATCTGGCTTGATTTCGACGGAACCGGCCGGTTGGTCGGCGTTCCGCCCGTATTTGGCCTCGTAGGCGTCGAGCGCATCTTCCATCCCCTCGAAGATCATGCCCGGGCCGATCTTCTCGACGACTCCGGACCGCTCGAGCAGGGCGCGCGCATCGGTGTGCAACTCGGCAAGGCCGAGCGTGATGCCGCGGCTCTTCAGGTCGTCTTGCAACTCGCCAAGCATGTCCGCGGCGGTGCTGTCGATTTGCGGGATGGCGCTCGCGTCGATCACCAGCCAGCGGGCGGGCTGGGGCAGGCTCTCGGCGATCGCTTCCAGCCGCTCGCGAACGTAGTCGGCGTTGTAGAAAAGCAGGCTGTCCTGCACCATGCAGGCGCCGAATCCGGGGACCGGGCGTGCTTCGGTCATGCGATGCAGCTTGTAAAAACCGTCGCGCCCCGGGATGCGGCCCAGCATGGCGTCGTGCGGATACATGGTCTGCAGGATGAGGTAGACCAGCGTCGCGGCAATGGCGATGACCACGCCGTTGAGCACGCCGAGGCCGATCGGTCCCCAAAGGGCAATCAGTGCGAAGATGAACTCGATGCGGTTGACGCTCCAGATCCGTCGGAGACCGTCGATGTCGATCAGGCTGAGGGCCGTCGCCGCCAGAATTGCGCCGAGTGCCGCGACCGGCAGGATGCGCAGGACGTTGCCGAGAAAGAGCAGCACCGCCATAAGGGTTGCCGCAGCAACGAGGCTTGCGATCTGCGACCGTCCGCCAACGGCGAAGTTCACGGCCGTGCGTGAATCAGAAGCGGTCACCGGAAACGTCCCGAACAGGCCGGCCGCGATGTTGGCGGCGCCAAAGCCGCTCAGTTCGCGGTTCGGATCGACGCGGTAGCCGCCGAGTGCGGCAAAGCTGCGCGCTGCGATGACGCCGGAGCCGAAACTGACGAGGAAGATCGCTGCCCCCCCTGTCAGCAGGGCGTCGATCGGCAGACCCTCGAGACGGGGCAGGACGAAGGACGGCAAGCCGTCGGGAATGTTGCCGACGACCGTCATACCGCGCCCTTCGAAATCGAAGAGATAGGATAACAACACGGCGACGAAGACGACGATGACGGGACCTGGAACGGGCGAGCGATAGATCCGGGCGACCTGAAGCAGCGCAAAACACGCCAAGGCAAACACCAGGGTGGGCCAATGGATGGAGCCGGCTTGTCTCAGAAGTTCGAGAATGGGGCTGATCAACCCCTCGGATTCGATCTGCACGCCGGTGACGCGCTTGATCTGCCCGACCAGGATCGAGAGCGAAATGCCGGCAAAAAAGCCCGTGAGGATCGGGCGCGACAGAAAGGTCGCGAGCACGCCGAGACGAACGAGGCGGGCAATCAGACAGAGCATGCCGACGATGAGCGCAAGCAGGGCGGCGGCAGTCACGCGGTCGGCGTCGCCGGAGGATGAGGCGAAGACCGTGGTCAGCACCGCCGCCAGCACCGTCATCGTCGCCGCGTCCGGTCCGACGATCAGTTGCCGCGACGGACCGAAGAGGGCGTAGGCGACGAGCGGCGTGATGCTCGCGTAAAGGCCAGTCTCGGGTGGCAGTCCGGCGATGGCCGGATAGGCGATCGCACTCGGCAGCCCGACCGCGGCAATGGCGACGCCGGCGGAGATGTCGTTGCGCAGCCAGCTTCCCTGATACCCCTTAAGATTGTCCAGAAGCGGCAAGCGAGGCAGGTTCAGCATGCTGACGGTCCCCGGGGGCATTGCCCTCTCAATCTGCTCTAAACGCTATAATTCTGGCCACGCGAGAAGCGCAAACAATGCACTCTACCATTGCGTACATTAGGGATGCAAAACGTTCCTTTCATCGGCTTCGACAAAAAGAGTAAAAGTTGCAGACAATGAGAGAGGCGCCAGCCGGATCGATCCGGCGACTGCCGCGGCGGTATTTTCGCCCTCGGATCACCGGCTGCGTCCAGTGAGGGCACCGCCTCCGGCTTTCGGTCGATCGATACTTCTGCGGGCAAGAGCGGGGCGCCGCCGGCCTGCCTTCAGCGCAACCCCTCTGGCCCTGCACGCGATCATGAAGCCCGTTTCAACCGGGCTTCACGACGTCAATAATATGGGGAGACGCATACCTGCCGCGGACCGTAATAGGGCTGGAAAGTGTCGTCATAGGCCCTGTAGGACCGGTAGCGGGCATAACACCAGCGCGTGTGCGCGCTGCCTCCATAATAGGTTTGGCGGTAGTAGCGCGGCGCATAGTAACGCGGGGCATCGTAAGTCGGGCCGTAATAGCCTTCGTCATAATAGCCCGGACCATAGTAGCGCGGCTGCGCCAGCAGCCCGCCGATGATCGCGCCGGTCGCCAGTCCGCCGAGCGCCCAGGCCCAGTCATCGCCACCGTCGTGGTGATGCCCGTGATAATAGCCGCCGCCGTGATAGCCGCCGCCGTGGTGCCTGTATTGAACCGGTTGGACTTGAGATGCCTCCACCCCCGCCGTAACGGCTGGGGGAAATGCCATGGCGGGCGGGATACTCGTGGCCACCGCCGCCAGCGACAAGGCAAAGATTGCTAGCCTCTTCATTGGCTTCACCTTCTTTCCACCCCGCGCCTGATTATAGCGCGGAACCGGCCCGATGGCACTTCGTTTTGAAGGGCGCTCCCGTTGCCCGCCTTGGGCTCGCGTCTACTTGACGACGGTCACGCTCAACACGCCCTCTTCGATCTTTCCGTCCTCATAAGGAGAGCGAATGACGAGCCGGTCGCGGCCGGTATAGCCGGGGTTCGGCGTATAGTAGGCGACGACGCCGTTCACCTTGGTCGTCGCGCATTTCGACTGCTTGCCGTCCAGTTTTGGATAGACCGGTTCGTGGACGATTTCGAGGCGGCCATGCTTGGGCTTTTCGGCAATCGTCATCGCAGGATAGTCGATCTGGCTGCAATCGTCGTTGATGTGCCAGTTCTTGGCCACAAGCGTCTTCACCCCGCTGCGCGCGGTGATCGACAGCGTCTGCTGTCGGGAACTCTCGGAGGCCGTCGTGCAGGCCGATAACGTGATCGCGGCAGCAGTCAATAGCAGATATCTAACGATTTTCACTGGGATCCTGGGTTTCTTTGAGTTCGGCTTTAAGTTTCGTGAGGCGAAAGCGGTCTCTTCTCATCGAGATGTGCCCCTCGGCCCCACACGTTCTACGTGTACGATCATGCATATCTTCGTGCCGCGAGATAGAGGGCGCCTAAGCCATTGAAAGATGCCGCCAGCCTTTTCGAGAGAATCTAAGCGGCGTCGGCCATTGCTGAATCTCCTGCATGTGATTGCTGGATCGATCCGGGATTCATTCAAGGGACGGGCAGCCCTATCTTGTCTCGAAAGGAGCATCGATCATGAAGCAATCGTCACGGCATATCCTGAAAGACCACGGCGCGAGCCTTCCGCCCCTGCATGCGGCCGCCGCCCGCGGCGATATCGATGTGGTGGACGGATTGCTGGCGGCGGGAGAGGATGTCTTCAAGCTCGATCCCCTGATGGGTGCGTCCGCCCTTCATTTCGCCGCACAAAGCGGCAGCGCCGAAATCATTCAATTGCTTCTCGACCACGGCGCCCTCATCAACCTGCAAAGCCACAGCCACGGCATGACACCGTTGATGGTCGCCGTCTGGCATCGCCGTCCCGCCGTTGCACGCGTGCTGCTGGAACACGCCGACATCGATCCATCCGCAAAATCGCGCCTCGGCGCCACGGCCGAAGAGATGCTCGGCGATGCAACGCCGCAGGATGCGGAACTGCGAGACATCTTCGATGACTTCAGGACCCGCGCCGAAAAGCGTCGCCGATGGCAACCGCTCATCGCCGCCCTTGGCGACCGGGCCTTGTCACCGGCTGAAAAGGAGCAGCGGGTGGTGGAACTGCTCGAAGCGGGCGCCGATCCGAATGTCGTCGCGCCCAACTACGATATCGAAAACCCTGGCCACACGCCGCTGATGATCGCTGCGCGCGACGGGCTGGCGGAGGCGGTTCGTGCGCTTCTGGAAGCGGGTGCCGACATGACGCTCGTCGACCACTTCATGCGCGCCCACCCGGCGCACAAAGCGGCCTATATGGGCAGGTCCGATGTCATGACGGCGCTGGTGGCGCATCCACGCTTCGCCGAGATCGCGGATGTCCAGGGGCCGTTCAACGGTTATACGGCACTGCACGATGCGGTGTGGATGGGGCATGCCGATACCGTTGCCATCCTGATCGACGCCGGCGTGTCTCTCGCGCCACGCGGCCATGACGGCCAGACCGCGGCCGAAATGGCGCGTGCCTTTGGTTTCGAGACGGTTCGCGCGATGCTGGACGAGGCGTCGCGACGCCGCACCGTGCCGGATCAGTTGGGGATCGAGGTCATTTCACCCGCTCTTGCCTGATGGCGCGTGACGACGGCGACAAACGCCGTCGTGTATTGTCTTGGCTGCCTGCCTTTCAAATCTCACTGGCAAACCGGATGAGGGCCTCGCTCACGATATCGGGGCGCTCCTGCGGCAGCCAATGGCCACTGCCGGGCACGATGATGTTCTCCTTGAGCTGTGGGACGAGTTGCGGCATCGCATCGACGATATCCCGCATCCCGGGGATGGCGAGGCCCGTATCGCGTTCGCCGGTCATGAACAGGGCGGGAATGCCGACCTTCACGCCGGCGAAGGCGGCCTGCAGCTGCCAATTGCGATCGAGGTTTCGATAGTAGTTCAACCCGCCGCGAAAACCGGTCGCGGCAAAGGCGCTGATATAGGCGTCGAGATCAGCAGCGGTCAGCCAACGCGGCATGCTGTCGGGCAGGGCCCCAAGCAGTCCATGCCGGCGCGATACCATGCCGAACGGATTGGGCGTCTGGTCTCCGGGCTGTCGCGGGCCGGCGTCGCCGGAAGCGGCAAAGAGGATCTTTCGCAGTGTCTGGCCGACGTCACGCTCCAGTTCCGCCTCGGCGACGCCGGGCTCCTGGAAATAGAGCGTGTACAACTCGGCCTCGTCGGTCTGCGGGAAGATCCGGGTGGGCGGAACGGGCGGCTGGCCCATCATCGGCACGCTCATGGCGACGACGCCATGGAAACGGTCGGGTCGCATTTGTGCCGCCTGCCAGGCAACCGTCGCGCCCCAGTCGTTGCCGACGAGGATGGCCACCGGCACATCAAGGGCGTCCAGCAGAGCGATGAGATCGCCGACGATGTGAAACAAGCTGTATTCGTCGACCGAGGACGGGCATTCCGTGAGGCCGTAGCCACGCAAGTCGGGCGCGATTGCGCGAAAGCCCGCCTCTGCAAGTGCCGCGACCTGGTGTCGCCAGGCATGCGAGGTCTCCGGGAAGCCGTGGCAGAGAAGAACGGCCGGGCCGTTTCCCTGCTCGATAAATCCCATGCGGATGGTTCGGGTCTGGATTGTCCGGGCCTGCATCTTCGTTCCTTCTCGACACTCTGATACTGTAATTGTATAAGTTACGGAAACGGATGGCGTCAAGAGTGCGTAACTTACGATGTTACGCTATGGGGTATGGAATGAAGCAAGACAGCCGGTTGGCGCGGATGATCCATGTGCTCATACACATGGCATTGCTCGGGGGCAGGGAGACGTCGGAGACCATCGCCAAGATGCTGAACACCAACCCGGTGGTCGTTCGCCGGACGATGGGGGCGTTGAAGCGCAAGGGCGTCGTCGGTTCCGAAGGCGGTCGGGGAGGGGGATGGGCGCTCCTGGTGCCGCTTGAGGCGCTGACGGTGCTGGATGTGCAGCGGGCGCTCGATGACGGGCAGGTTCTGGCGGCCGGTGTGTCGGAGGACCATCCGACCTGCCCGGTCGAGCGCGCAGCGAATGCGGCGCTGGTGGACGCCTTCGAACAGGCGGAGCGGACCCTGCTGCGAGAGTTTGCCGAACTCAAGCTTTCGACGATTGCGGAGCGTGCGATGCAGGATGCTGGAGTGTCTCGGCAGGCAGCGCGCCCGGATCATCAACCCTGAAGGCGCCGCGCATGTGGTCGATGAACAGGCGAAGCGGCAGCATCGAGCGATACTCGCGCGGATAGTAGAGGTAGAGACCGGGAATGGGCAGGAGATAGTCAGTGAGAACGCTGGCCAGTCCTGTGCGGCGCAAGGCTTCGGGCGGGCCGTCGCGGAACACGTAGCCGAGCCCCAGGCCGTCGGCGATCATCTGATAGAGCGCCGGCAAGTCGCTGACGATGAGCCCGCCGGAGACGTCGACCGTGTGGGGCTCGCCCGCATCATGAAACACCCAGGGCGCCAGCCGTCCGGAGCGGTGGAAGCGATAGCGGATACAATCATGGGACAGCAGGTCTGCGGGCGATTGCGGCTTGCCCCGGCGCTCGAAGTAGTCGCGGCTGCCGTAGACGGCGAGCGGCAGCGGCTCGCCGAGCTTGATCGCGACCATGTCCTGCTCGATCCGGTCGCCCTGGCGGATGCCGGCATGATAGCCCGCCTCCATCAAGTCCACCATGGCGTCGGTCATGATCAGTTCCAGCTCGATCTCGGGCCATGCCTTGCGAAACGAGACGATATGCGGCGCGAGCGCCATGGTGTAGGCGAATTCCGGCAGGGTGATCCGCAGGCTGCCGCGCGGGCTGCCGCCGACATCGCGCGCCTCCTGCACGGCGTTGGCCAACTGGTCGAAGGCGGGCAGCGCGCCTCTGCTCAGCGCTCGCCCGGCCTCCGTCATCAGCACCGATCGAGTGGTGCGCACGAACAGGGCTGTTCCCATCTGCTTTTCGAGAGACTTCAATTGATGGCTGATCGTCGAGGGCGTGACGCCCAAAGCCTCCGCGGCGCCCCGCATGCTGCCTGCGCGGGCGATGGCGTCGAACACTTCAAGCAGCGCAAGCGGAAGCCGCATTCCCGATTCTCCTTCGATCTCTGCTCTCTATAATTGAAAACTGGATGCCGCCTTCGCAAGCGCGAAGCGTCAGCGCGCACGTCAAGACGCAGTCCTTCCAGGCACGCGACCGCTTGGGGGCGAACCTTTTCTGGCAATACTGTTGAATGGCGTGCATCTCGGTGTGCGATCGGCTGCAATTTTCGCCACCAAGGCATCTGCTAGACATAAGCGGAAAGCCGTGCCGAAATATCAAAGCGCCGGACATGTGCGCGCCAGAAACGCTCGCATGGAAATATCCGGGGTACTTCCGTCGCCAAATTTATGAGGTAACCACGCATGGACTTCGCTTTGCCGAATGCCACCAGTCTCGGCCTCTTCGTCAGCGCAGCACTCGCGCTGCTTCTTGTGCCGGGGCCGGCAGTGCTTTATCTCGTCGGCCGCTCGATCGAACAGGGCCGGACGGCCGGGTTGGTTTCGATTGCCGGCATTCATGCCGCGACTGTGTTTCATGTGCTGGCGGCAGCACTCGGCCTATCGGCGCTGCTCGCGTCTTCGGCGCTCGCATTCGCCATCGTGAAATATGCCGGCGCCGCCTATCTGATCTGGATGGGCCTTCGCAAGCTTTTTGCGCCCGTGCCTGGCCTTGCCACCGGCGCACCGGCGCTCGCGCGTCACAGCAACTGGCGCCTGTTTCGCGATGGCTTCATCGTCAACCTTCTGAACCCGAAGACCGCTCTCTTCTTCCTCGCCTTCCTGCCCCAGTTCGTCGATGTGGCGCTTGGCCATGTGGCGGTTCAGATCTTCACTCTCGGTATATTGTTTACTGCGCTTGGGCTGGTCACCGACACCAGCTATGCGATGGCGGCAGGGATTGCTGGAAGCTGGCTTCGCGGCAATCGCAGCTATCTGCGGTTCGAACGCTATTTCAGTGGATTTCTCTATATCGGGCTCGGCGTCACCGCGGCCCTGGCCGGCAACGGCAAGAAGTGAGCAAGGGAGAATAGCGTGATTTCCGAAGTCGACATGACACATCTGCGCCGCTGCGTCGCGCTTGCCGAGGAGGCGGTGGATGCCGGCGACCAGCCTTTCGGCTCGATCCTGGTTTCGAGCGGCGGCGACGTTCTGTACGAGGGCCGAAACGAGGTGGCCGGCGGCGATCACACCCGGCATCCGGAATTCGCGATCGCCCGGTGGGCGGCAGAAAACATGACGCCGGCCGAGCGGGCAAGCGCCACGGTCTATACCTCGGGCGAGCATTGCCCCATGTGCGCCGCCGCACACGGATGGGTCGGCCTTGGCCGGATCGTTTATGCGACGTCGTCGGACCAACTCGTTGCATGGCTGGACCGACGCGGCCTTTCACGACCGCCCGTGAACGCCTTGCCGATCCGAGCGGTCATCCGCGACGCAGTGGTGACGGGGCCGGTGTCCGAACTGGCAGGCGATGTCTTTGCGCTGCACGAGCGCGCCCTCGATAGGGCTTCGGCCGCTCCATAAGCGTTGCCGCGGTCGAAGCCCGGAAGTGCATCAACGGCCGTACATCCTGTAGATTTCGCCTGTGCCGCCACCTTCGACGCTGGCGACATAGGCGCCCACCAGGTCGTCCATCGCCACCGGGGCCATGCCCGGAAAGAGATGGCCGTAGTCGGCAAAGGAGTCGGCGACCATCGTCGGGCTGACGGCGTTGATCCGCATGCTTCGCTTCAGTTCTATCGCGGCCGACAGGACGAAGCTGTGCAGTGCGCCGCTGATGACCGCGCCGCCGGTAACTCCGGGCCAGGCCTCGTCGGAAAAGATGCCGCTGCTGAGCGTGAAGGATCCGCCATCGGAAAGATATCTTTGGCCGATCAGGACAAGGTTGACCTGGCCGAAGAACTTCCCGCGCATGTTTTCGAGCAGGACGGTCTCGGTCAGTTCCTCAAATTTGTCGAGGGCGCCGGATTCGGCGACGCAGATGCAGGCATCGATTGGCCCTGCGCTTCGGAACATCGCCTCGATACTTTCAGCCGAACGAATGTCGACCGAAACGTCACGCCCCTTGCGGCCGGCAGCAACGATTTCATGCCCGCGCTGCGCCAGGACATCACACAGCGGTCGACCAATCGTCCCGGACGCTCCGATAACCAAAATCCGCATTGCTATCTCCCTCAGCATCGATGGAAGGGGTCGCTTGACCGCTTCCACTGTTTCCATTCGCTTGAAGGGAATATGGATGATGAACGGAATTCCGATAATATCCGGCGCGCTGAACGTATTGTGTGATTTCATTCAAGAGTGAGGCGACGATCCGCCGAGCGATCGTCGGGCCCGTGGAAGCCAGGGTGAGCTTGTGGTCCGGCCGCTTTCGCCAAAACTGAGCCGGCGGCTCTGCGTGATCGTCCGGCAGGGCAAGCGCCTTGATCTTGGCCTTAGCAAGAAGTCGGCTGCTCTCAAATCGCTATCGGCGCCAGAGCTGCCAATGAGCGAGCAGGACTAGGGGCGCGATGCCGACGACCGTCTCGTCAGTTGATGCTCGCGCCAGATCGTGAAGAGACCGGCGCCGACGACGATGAGCGCGCCGACGATCATGTTGTGGGTTATCGTCTCGCCGAAGAGCATGACGGCGAAGATCACGTTGAGGACCAGCTGGAAATAGGTAACGGGCTGGACTTCGGCTGCCGGCAACAGTCCGTAGGCTTTGATGAGGAAAAAGTGGCTGAGGGTGCCGCAGACGCAAAGTGCGGCAAGCGCGAACCAATCGGACGGCACGACCTCTGTCCAGTAGAACGGGCCGATCAGCGAAATCGCCACAGCGCCGACAACACCTGCATAAAACAGGCTCGTGACGGCCGAGTCCTCGTGACTGACGGCACGGGTGGCGATGCTGTAGAGCGCGAAAAGCACGGATGCTGCGAGAGGCAGAAGCAGAGACATGTCGAAGTGTACGTTCACGGGATTGATGATCACCAGAACGCCGATCAGGCCGATCAGAATGGCCGCGCCGCGCCGCCATCCCACCGTCTCCCCGAGAAGCGGGATCGAGAGGATGGTGATGATCAGCGGCGTCGCCTGGAAGATCGACTGGCTCATGGCGAGCCCGGCGTGAACATAGGAAATGACGATGACGACGATTTCGGCGACGAGCAGCAGTCCTCGCACGACCTGCAGCCAGGGATGACGCGTCTGAGCGGTTTTGCGAAGTCCACCCGACGACGAGGCGGCGAAGGCGAACACGAAGAGCGCGAACGCCCAGAACCGGATCATCGTGATGAACAAGGCGGGGTAGCGGTCGCCAAGATACTTGGTGATGGCGTCCTGGCCAGCAAAGATGCAAATGGCAAGGAAGGCAAACAGATAACCGCGGGTCTTGGGGCTCATCGCATTACAAACTCAGAATCACTGTCCCCTTGATTAGCATAGTCTTGTCGCTGCGGCTTGAACCAAACGCCATCGCGAGCCAAACGACTTCCGTTTTACGATCCGGGATCTGCGGCAGCAGTCGGTCAGGCGATGGCGCGCCGAGCCGGGACTGCCCCCGCGAAGGGGCAGCCTGCCTCGCCTCAATGGTATTTTTCCTGCTCTCGCGTGAGGATCGCAGGGGCGTTCAGCCCGGCGATCGGCTGGTTGACATCCGTCGGAATGTCGCCCGACAGCTGAAGGTCGAGGTAGCGCGCACAGCAGACCCTCAGGAACGACGTGAAGTTTCCGAGGTCATGCCCGGCATCGATGGACTCGTGGTGCAGCTTGGTGATCAGCTGCGTGACGTTCATACGATCGCGCCGGGCGACTTCCTCAAGCTTTGACCAGAAGAAGTTCTCCAGCCGGACGCTCGTCACCATGCCATCGATGCGCAGCGACCGGGTGGTGCTCTCCCAGAGCCGCGCATCCGCCTTTATGAACAACTCGCACATCTCGCCCCTCCCGTGGCCGCCTTCTCAGGCGGCGTCTGTTTGTAGCAGGGCCGAGGCGTCGAGCACAGCCATGAACTGGCGCAGCCACGACGGGTGGGCGGGCCATGCCGGCGCGGTAACGAGGTTGCCGTCGGCGACCGCGTCGCTGATTGCGATATCCGCATAGATGCCGCCGGCAAGTTCGACCTCCGGGCGGCACGCGGGGTAGGCCGAGCAGGTGCGGCCCTTCAACACGCCGGCGGCCGCCAGCAGCTGCGCGCCGTGGCAGATGGCCGCCACCGGTTTCCCCGCGGCGAAGAAGTGCTGGACGGCCTTGATGACATCCGGATTGAGACGCAGATATTCGGGCGCGCGACCGCCCGGTATGACCAGCGCGTCGTAATCTTCGGCACGGATGGCGGAGAAGGTGGCGTTGAGCGCGAAATTATGGCCACGCTTTTCGGAATAGGTCTGGTCGCCTTCGAAATCATGGATCGCGGTCGCGACCGTCTCGCCGGCGTTCTTGCCGGGGCAGACGGCATGCACCGTGTAGCCGCAGGCAAGCAACGTCTGAAACGGGACCATCGTTTCATAGTCTTCGGTGAAATCACCGGTGATCATCAGAATTTTCGAGTTTGCCATTTGTTTCCTCCCAAAAACCAATGGGCGGAGCTTAGCAACGCGGGCAAAGCAACGGGTACTAGCGGAATACTACAAAGAAAAATTCTGCCGCCTGCAGATTACTTCACCGCCGTCGTTATCCTGGCGATACCTTCGAGCGTGCGATGGACCGGGCACTTGTCGGCAATCTCTTCGATCTTGCTGCGAAGCTCGTCGGCGACCTCGCCCTCGATCGATATAAGCCGCTCGAACCGGTCGATCTTTCCGCCGCCGGCACGCTCCGATGCGGCGCAGTCTTCGCAATCCCGCGCATGGATCTTGGAATGCGAGACCTCCACCTTGATGCGCCCGAGCGGCAACTTCTTGTGGTCGGCGTAAAGGCGCAGCGTCATCGAGGTGCAGGCGGCAAGGCCGATCGACAGGTAGTCATAAGGCGACGGTCCGGAATCGAAGCCGCCCACGCTTTGCGGCTCGTCGGCAAAGAGGCGATGCCTGCCGGCTTGAACCGAGTTCTGAAATTTCCCTTCGCCCGTTTCCGTCACCTGAACCCGTTCCACTGGCTTCGTGCCTTGCGGACTGTCGGCCGCGAGATAGCGGCTCAGCCACTCCGCAATCACCCGCGCGGCATAGGCGGCATCGGCAGGATCGGTGAGCAAATGGTCGGCCTTGTCCAAGGAAACGAAGCTCTTGGGATGTTTGGCCGCATGGAAGAGGTCGCTGGCGTTTTCGATGCCGACCGTTTGATCCAGCGGCGCGTGGAGAATGAGAACGGGTTTCCTGAGCGTCGCCACAGCCTCGTGAAGGCGCTGGGCGCAGGCGTCATCGACGAACTGCTTTTTGATCAGGAACCTGCGACCGGCCAGATCGACCTCGGCGGCGCCGTTCTCTCGGATCGCCTCAAGGCTCGCTCCGAAGTTCTTCAGCACATGGCCGACGTCGGCGGGTGCGCCGATCGTGGCCACGGCGCGGATTTCGGGAATTTCCTTGGCAACCGCAAAGACGGCGGCCCCGCCAAGCGAATGGCCGATCAGCAGCGACGGCGCCTCGAAGTGTTGCCGCAGATAGTCGGCGGCCGAACGAAGGTCGGCGATGTTGGAGGAAAAATTCGTCGAGGCGAACTCGCCCTCACTGGATCCGAGGCCGGTGAAATCGAAGCGCAGGACGGCGATCCCTTCGCGCGCGAGCTCGGCCGAGATCTGACGCGCCGCCGCCAGATCCTTGGAGCAAGTGAAGCAGTGGGCGAAAATCGCATAGGCCCGTACCGGGCCGTTTGGAAGGTCGAGGCGGGCGCCGAGAGTTGCGCCGGAATGGCCGGTAAATTCAAGTCGCTGACTGTTGAAGTTCATGTGATGCTCCAGAAAAGGAGAACAATCATCCCAAGGGCGCAACGACTGTCCTGAACGCGAATGATGCGGCCGGCGTCCATGTCCGCAGAACGTGGCGGTTTCATGCGGACATGGCTCTATCAGGTGCTCGACCGGCGTCGGTTACTCCGCTGCGGACCGTCGGGGCAGCACCCAGTTCGGGCGTGGGAAGTGGCAGGTGTAGCCGTTGGGATAACGCTCCAGGTAATCCTGGTGCTCGGGCTCCGCCTGCCAGAAATCGCCGACAGGTTCGATCTCCGTCACCACCTTGCCCGGCCATAGGCCGGAGGCTTCCACATCGGCGATGGTGTCCTCGGCAATGCGCTTCTGTTCGTCATCGACGTAGTAGATCGCCGAACGGTAGGAGGTGCCGATGTCGTTGCCCTGGCGGTTTTTCGTCGTGGGGTCGTGGATCTGGAAGAACAGTTCCAGAACCCGCCGATAGGAGGTCTTCGCCGGATCGTAGAATATCTCGATGCCCTCGGCATGGGTTCCGTGGTTGCGATAGGTGGCATTGGGCACATCGCCGCCGGTGTAGCCCACGCGGGTGCCGGTGACGCCGGGGAGCCTGCGGATCAGATCCTGCATTCCCCAGAAGCAACCGCCGGCCAGAACAGCTCTCTCGGTCATTCAGATATCCTCCACCTGGTTCATGAGCGCTTCTTCGTTATGTCTCGCACTGGCCGCAGGCCAGCGCCGAAGACGGAACCGTAATATAGGAACGCATGCCGCCAAGATCACGGGGTCGCTTCCAAATCCGCGTTTCGGCTCAGCACGTGTGGAGTTTCCGAAGCCACGGGTTCAAGAGGCGATCGGTGTTGCTTCCGGAAGCTGCAGCGCGCGATCGTCTCTCTCGTAGTCGAAATGCTGATTTGGATATGCGGCAAGCTGCGGCAGGCGCTGTTGCCAATTGTCGCTCCTGACATGCTCTGTAAGCCATCGGATGGCGGGTACGACCGATTGTTCGTAGGTGGCAGTTGGGCCTGCCGTGCCTGCAACCACCATGGGCGAGGGGATCGACCAGGGCGTTGCACCAAGAACAGGTGGATAAACGGGCGCCTCCGGCAAGCCGATAAGCTCTGCCCGCCGCCCCAGAATGTTCATGATGGCGTGGCCGATTTCCGCAACGGTGGGGCTGTCGGCGTCGGAAACATTGGCAATCGGCGGCAACTGTCCATCGGCTGCCTGAAACACGGCGTTGGCGATGGCGGTCGCGGATGTCGTCTGGAACTGGCTCCGGCCACCATAGGCCAAGGGAATAGCCGTCCGGCCGTCCAGCAGCCTTTTGACGAACCACCATTCGCGGGCGTGTCTGCTTTCTGGGCCGTGAATGGCGCAGGGGCGCAGGATCGTGACCGGGCAGCCGGCGAAACCCAGAAGTGTCTGTTCCATCGCCGCTTTTCGCGTCGAGTAGGTCTCCGGCCCGGGGGCAACAGTTGGGCTCTCTTCGGTCAACCGTCCGGCGAAAACCGGAAATCCGCAGTCCGCGGCTTCGTCCAGTGTTCGCCCTTCGTGATCTCGATAAACACTTGCGCTTGAGATCGCGACGATGCGACCGGCGGATTTCCCCGCCTCTGCTAGACATTCGGCATCGGTCGCGTCGAAGGCGACGCAAGACAGAAGGACATCGGTGTCCGAACCAACGACGGCGCGCAGTCGATCGACATCCCGAGCGTCGACTTCGACGTGGTGGCAGCCGTCCGGCAACGTCGTGGCGCGCCGGCTGACGATTGTCACATCCCAGGCTTCGCCGACCAGCCGGCGGGCCGTCGCAAGGCCGATCTGTCCGGTTCCACCAACAATGACGGCTCTGGGCATCGGGAGATCCTTTACGCGCTTTCCACGTTTCACCGCCCATTCGGCAAATGTCAGCGGCATCCGAGCCATAAGGAGATCGGGCGGAGCGCATTGAAATCGACCGGCCTGCCGACGGCAAGGCCTTTGATAAGGGGATTTGTTCCGACATGTGGCCGCAGAGGTGCTGATCGGCGAACGGGGGCTTTGCGCGGCGACTTCTCGCTCAGCGACTCGTCAAACCCCTAAAATTAACCTATGTTTAAGCATGCACTTTAAAATTGAGTTCTTCTGTAATAGTATTTGAGGATCGGAGGGCGGGGAGGTCATTCGAATCCGCTCGTACTGTATGAACGAGGATGCGCGAAGCTTTGTGCGGTGCGCTTTAATTTTCGTATGTATTGATATCCGATATCGAATGTATTCTCTCGTAACTGCATAAATTTGAATGCGTAATTTCCCTGCGATTTTGCAATGTAATTTTATTATTGTTTCTAATTTCGGGCTGGTTTCCATGTGTATTTCCGTGGCATTTGTCGATGATCACCCTATTTTGCTTGACGGTTTAATCAGCGTATTTTCTGCAAAGAGCGATCTGGAGATCGTTGCGAAGGGTGAGAACGCTGTCGACGCTTTAAGAATTGTCGAAGATCATTCGCCGCGCGTGCTGGTCCTCGATCTCAGCATGCCGGGGGATGCGGTCGCGGCCATCGAGTTGATTGCTCGAAAATACCAGGGCACGCGCATCATCGTCTTCACGGCAAATTCAAGCATAGAAACGGCGATCCAGGTGCTGAACTACGGCGTTGCCGGCTATGTGCTCAAGGGCAGCAGGGCCAGCGACCTGCATCAGGCGATCCGCATGGTCTATGACGGGGAGACTTTCATTTCGGCAGGCTTTGCCACCAAGGTCATCATGGCGATGAAGACCGCGGAGATGCGCCGACGCGAACAGGCGCAGCAGCGCCTCAGCCTTCGCGAAGAGCAGATCGTCCGTCACCTGATGCGTGGCAGCACCAACCGAGAGATCGCGCGCTGTCTCGATATCAGCGAGAAGACGGTGAAGCACTACATGAGCGTGCTCATGCAGAAGCTCGATGCCAGGAACCGCCTGGAAGTCGTGCTGGCGGCTCAGCGGCTGGATGTGATCCCGAAGGGTGCCGGCGAGGGCGAGCGGATCAACTAGAGCATGTCGCCCAAACGTGCGCCGCGGTTTTGCGATAACGACATTCGCCAAATCAACAACTGCAAGCGCACCGATTGAGCCTGAAGGATCGCAACGCACGTCAGGGCGTCATGCGGCTGGAGAGCCGGCGACCTGCCAGCGAGTTCGTTTCCGAGTCCGCGGTTTCGGCTGCACCAGCCCTGCCGGCGATCCGGCTCACGTCTTGCCGTTTGCCGAAAGCTTCAGATGTCGCTGCGCGAGGAGGGCCGCTTCGACCCGGTTCTTGGCGCCGAGCTTGATGAGCAGCCGGCTGACATGGAATTTCACCGTCTTGATCTGCACGCTCATCTCCTCGGCGATCGTCCGGTTGGTGTAGCCGCGCCCCAGCAGGCGGAAGACGATCGCCTCCTTTGGCGTCAGCTTGTCGACCAGCCGCTCCACCCGATGCCCTTCGGTTCGATTGCGAATGACGCCGAACAGGCGCATGCCAAGTGCTGGCGAAAGATATGCTCGCCCCTCGGCAACGGTCGAGATCGCCGTAATCAGGTCCAGCGCTGGCGCCCCCTTGAGCACGTAGCCGGCCGCACCGGCATCGAGTGCCTCCAAGACGTCGTCGTCCTCCTCCGACACTGTCAGCATCACGATCTTCGTCGTTGGCCATCGCGCTGAGATTTCACGGGCGGCGTCTATCCCGCTGCCGGGCATGGAGATGTCGAGCAACGCCACGTTCGGAAGAAAGTTTTCCACGAGCCGGAGCGCGTCCTCTTTCGAGCCTCCTTCGCCGACGACGGCAAAGCGCTTGTGCGCTGACAGTGCCTGGAGAACGCCCATTCGAAAGAGTGCGTGGTCGTCGACGACGATGACCGAAGATGGTTCATCCATCGAGCATTCCTCCACCAAGATCCAGTGTCATCTGCAGCTCCGCCCCGTCCCGTCGATGCACGAACTTCAGCGTGCCGCCAAGGCTCTCCACCCGCTGTTGAAGACCGTGAATGCCCAGACCACTGCCATCCGGCTTTTCGCTGGAACTACCCTTGGCAGAAGGGCCGCCATGGTCGCGAACGCTGAGGTTCAGAACGGTTCCGTCGATGCGGCAACGGATGGCCTGGCCCTGGCCGTTCGCATGCCGGTGGGCGTTGTTCAGGCCCTCCTGAACAAAACGGTAGATGCAGGTCTTGATAACAGGCGGGAGAGGCAACTTGCTGCCGCTGCCCTTGATGGCAACCTGGGTTCCCGTCCGCGCCTCGTGAAGTTTCGCTGCCCGCCCGATCACCTGGTCGAGGTCCAAATGCTCGATATCCGGGAGCAGCAGCGACCGCGCGATCAGGCGGATTTCCTTCAGGGCTTCCTCCAGCGTGCCACAGATCACCTCCAGCGCCTCCTCACGCTCGGACTTGGACCGGGCGACGCGGACGGGCTCCGTCTGGAGGATGGCAAAGCCGATAAGCTGCGCGGGACCATCATGCAGGTCGGCGCCTATTCCGCGCGTCAGGCGCTCGTTGGAGTCGGTCATGCGCAAGGAGGCGATCCTTGCGCGATCACGCAGGACGCGGATTTCCTCGGAAACACGCTCGGCTTCCTCGGCGCGCTGCTCCAGCCGCAGACGCTGCCGTTCGATCGTTGCGCTGCCGCGATGCACGATCGCGAGCAGCCCGAGCATGATGAGGGTGGATGCGCCGGCAACGACCGTCCAGCCCATCAGCCGCACTTCGAAGATCTCCCAGTGCAGGGTATCCGTGTCCTCGTGTATCTCCGCGACGGCAACCACGTCGCCGGTATCGGACCGGCGCAGCGGACTGTAAATTTCCAGATAACGTGTGCTCAGGCTGCGCAGCGTATGCTCGCTCGCCGTCAGGTCGGCATACTCTGCGGCAACCTCTCCCTTGAGTGCGCGCAGAAGCCCCGGCGGCGGGGTAAAACGACGGCCGATCAACTCCTTGGACGTGGAGTAGGCGACCGATCCATCCGGAAGCCAGAGCTCGAAATAGGGGAAGCGATCCTTGAATTGCGGTTCGGCAAAAAGCTCGTCGAGACGAAGCCGGCGCTCCGGCGAAAGCTGGCCCGACTGGGCAAGATCGTTTCCGGCCGGTTCGAGAATGCTCTGCATGAAGAGAGCCGTCGCGGCGGCGCGATCGACCGCCGCATTGTGAGACACTTCGCGAGAAATGAGATAGCCGGAGACGGCAGCGACCAGAAAGATCAGTACACCGCAGGCAAGCAGGAACTGCATGGAGAGGGTCTGCCGGCCAAACCATTGTCGTAGCGGCAGCAACAGCCGACGGCGCCCCACTAGCGCCGGCTCCGCTGGCGCGGCGATCTCATGCGAAATACCCCCTGAATGCTCCGTCACGCTGCGCGGTTTCCTCTCGGATTGCGTGCCGCGGAATGCAGTGCCCCGGCCAAGCCGCTTTCGCGATGATCGCACTATTCTGACAAATTGAAAGAGCTACTCCAGTCAATTTCTACGGGAGAAAGAAGAACTGGACCTAAGTCCAGGTTTTTCATTGGACCAATGCCATCGGCGCACGTCCACTAGTCCGAAATCCGCTCCAACCTTCGTCGACAATCTCGTCCGACCTTGCGCCGTTTCTTTCGTCCGCGCTGAGGCTCACCATACGAGCATCAAAAGGCCTATTCGGCTCACCAACGAGACACGAAAAGCAACCGGCGCGCCGCGGAGGACAGCCTCACCGCCGGACGGTGGAACTTTGTTTGAAAACGGGCGACCGCGACCGCGGGGTGCTCCGATGGAGGGAAAAATGGTAAAGCTTAACCGGAACGACCTCGACTTCATCCTGAAGCAGATCAAGATCGCAGAAGCCCATACGGCGGCTATCGACGGCGGCGCCGATCCGCGCGCTGCCCTTGCAGAGCTTGTTTCCAACCCGCTCCTTCCATACGGCCTTCGTACGGTCGACGGCTCGTACAACAACTTCCAGCCGAACATGACCCATCTCGGCTCGTCGGACCAGACGATGGTGCGCCTGCTCACGCCGAACTACGCGCCGGCCGAAATCAACCCGCGCAACGGACAGCAGACGAGTTACGCCGATCCATCGGGTACGGTTTACGACAGCCAGCCTCGGCTGATCTCCAACATCGTCGCCGACCAGTCGCTCGACAATCCGGCAGCGATAGCCGGAGCGCTTGCGTCCGTCGATATCAAGGGGGCGGAAGCCCTCGGTATCGTGCGCACGGTCATGGATCTCCAGGCCGTCGCACGGGCGGCGCATGCCGCAGTCGCGACCGCTGCTGCGAATGCCGCTGCCGCGGTCGCTGCCGCCAATGTCGTCGTCGCCAACGCCCAGGCAGCGCAAGCAACGGCGCAGGCGACCTATGACGCGGCCGTGGTCGTACAGTCGGGAGCGGCGCAGGCACTCGCAAGCGCCAATGCTGCCCTGGCCTCGGCAATTGCGGCGCGCGATGCCCATGCGCCTGTGGTCGCAAGCGCCCAGGCGGGTGCGGCCACGGCACTTGCAGCCAGCCAGGCTGCCGCGGCGGCGGTCTCGAACGCGACCGATGCACGCAACGTCGCCTTTGCCAATCTTGCCCTGGCCGAGCAGGCGGAGAGCGCCGCCCTTACGGCGTTCCAGAACAATCCAACGCCGGCAAACAGCGTGCTCTACATCCAGGCCGTGGATGCCCGGGAAGATGCCGAAATCGCCTACAATCTGTCGGTCGAGAATCTGGAAGACGCTTCGGCTGCCCTGACGGCAGCGCAGGCAGAGCACACGACGGCAGTGGTCGCCCTGCAGGACGCGGTGGCCGAGCAACAAAACCTGGCGAGCGCCGTCGACAGTGCCCAGGGCACTGCGGCAAGCGCCTCTTCGGTACTCGCGAGCGCGGATGCGGCCCTGGGCGTGGCAGCCGGGGATCTCGCGGACGCGACGGATGCGCTCAATGATGCGATTGCCGTGCGCGACGCAATTCCGACCGGAAGTGCGGCGACGGCAGCCGCCGAAGCTGCGGCCGCCGCGGCCGATGCCGCCGTCATCGACGAGCTTTCCTCTCACGGGGTGACGATGGATGGCGACAACGTCTTCATCAAGAACGTCGCCGCCGACCTCGGGGACACCGCCTCGTTCAACGGCTTCATGACCATCTTCGGCCAGTTTTTCGACCACGGCCTTGATCTGACCTCGAAGGGGGGCAGCGGCAACGTCATCATTCCGCTGCAGCCGGACGATCCGCTCTACGTCGTGGGTAGCCAGACCAATTTCATGGTCCTCACCCGCGCGACCAACGATCCCGGTCCTGACGGTCAGCTCGGTACGGCCGACGACATCCGCGATCATCAAAACGAGACCACGCCGTGGATCGACCTCAACCAGGTCTACACGTCCAATCCGTCGCATCAGGTCTTCCTGCGCGAGTATGTGCTGGTGGACGGCAAGCCCCTGGCAACGGGCGAGATGCTGCAGGGCGCAACCGGCGGGCCGCCGACCTGGGCCGACATCAAGAACCAGGCAAGGGACCTGCTCGGCATCGAGCTTAGCGACCTGAACGTCCATAGCGTGCCGCTCCTGGTGACGGACCTCTACGGTGAATTCGTTCGCGGACCCAACGGCCTGCCGCTGATGATCACCGTCAACGGACCTGTGGAGGGCAATCTTGCAAACCCGCTCGATGGCGTCACAGCGCTGAGCGCCGGCCGTGCCTTCCTCAACGACATCGCCCATAGCGCCGTACCGAGCGGCCCGGTCGATCACGACCGGAACCCGCTAACCGCGCCCGTTGCCGTTGTTGCGGACGACGACGACGTTGCCGGCAACCCGATCCTTCCGAACGCGTTCGGCGTCAACGTCACCTATGACGACGAACTGCTCGACGCCCACTTCGTCGTCGGCGATGGCCGCGGCAACGAGAACATCGCGCTGACGGCGACCCATTCGGTCTTCCATAGCGAGCACAACCGCCAGGTCAGCGCGATCAAGGCGACGGTGCTGGCCGAAGGAGACCTGGCGCTGCTCAACGAGTGGCTGCTGGTCGACGTGACCACGTTCCCGACCAGTTCCGCGGGCCTTGTCTGGGATGGCGAGCGTCTCTTCCAGGCGGCACGTTTCTCGACGGAAATGGTCTATCAGCACCTCGTCTTCGAGGAGTTCGTCCGCGCTGTCGCGCCGCAAATCGATGCCTTCGTGTTCTCGCATTCCGTCGAACTCGACGGCGCGATCTTCGAAGAATTCGCCCAGGTCGTTTATCGCTTCGGCCACTCGATGCTTACCGAAAACGTCGAGATGCTCACGCTGAACGCTCAAGGTGCTGCAACACCGCAAGAACTCGGCCTGATCGAAGCCTTCCTGAACCCGCTGGCGTTCAACAACGCGGGTGTCGATGCGCACGCTGCCTCCGGCGCCATCATCCGCGGCATGACCCAGCAGGTCGGCAACGAAATCGACGAGTTCATGACAAGCGCGTTGCGCAACAACCTCGTCGGCCTGCCGCTGGACCTTGCGGCGGTCAACATCACCCGAGCGCGCGAAACCGGCATTCCTTCGCTCAACGAGGCGCGGCGTCAGATCTACGAACAGACGAACGACAGCTACCTCAAGCCCTATGAAAGCTGGGCGGATTTCGCCCTGCACATCAAGAACCCGCTTTCGATCGTCAATTTCATCGCCGCTTACGGCACCCATGAATCGATCGTCGCTGCCACCACGGCTGAAGCCAAGCGGGATGCTGCCTGGGATCTCGTTTTCGGCACGACCGGCGAAACGGCGGCGGAGCGCCAGGCGCGACTGGACTATCTGAACTCCACCGGCGCATGGGCAACGCGGGAAACCGGCCTCAACAAGGTGGACTTCTGGATCGGTGGCCTTGCCGAAGCACTGATGCCCTTCGGCGGCATGCTGGGCTCGACCTTCACCTTCGTCTTCGAGCTGCAGATCCAGAACCTCCAGAACGCCGACCGCTTCTACTATCTGAGCCGTACGCAAGGGCATAACCTGCTCAACGAGCTCGAGGCCGACAGCTTCGCCGACCTCATCCGCCGCAACACCGACACCGAGGACAGCGGCCTCCATATCAATGGCTCGGCCTTCCAGACGGCCGATTACATCATCACGATGGATCAGACCAAGCAGTGGAACCATGGGCTCGGCAATGCCGACCCAACCCGCGAGGCCGACGTGATCTCCGCGGTTACGGGCACTGATTCGCTCGTTATCCGCGGTACGAATTACCTGCGCTTCACCGGCGAAGAGCACGTCGTGCTCGGCGGCACGAACACAGGCGAAACCCTGATCGGGGGGGCCGGCGACGACACGATCTGGGGCGAGGGGGGCGATGACCGCATCGAGGGCGGCTTCGGCGTTGACCATTTGCACGGCGGCGACGGCGACGACATCATCACCGATAGCGGTACCGACATCGGCGCCAGCGACGTGATCAAGGGCGAAGCGGGCGACGACGTCATCAACGGCGGCATGGGCCTCGATCTGATCTTCGGCGGCGACGGCAACGACGTGCTGGCCGGCGGCGAGGATCAGAAGACGCTTTCCGGCGGCCAGGGCAACGACTTCATCCGCGCACCCACCGGCGGCGGCGGCGCCATTCTCGGCAACGAGGGTGACGACTGGATGGAAGCCCAGGGCAACATGACGACGCTCACGGGCGACAATTCGGAACTGTTCTTCAACTCGCGCATCATCGGCCATGACGTGATGATCGCCGGCGAGAACGACACCGATTTCGATGCCGAATCCGGCGACGACATCATGGTTCAGGGTATCGGCATCAACCGTTCGAACGGCATGGCCGGCTTCGACTGGACCACGTTCAAGAACAACAACTACGACGCCGATGCGAACATGAACATCAGCATCTTCGTCAACCAGCAGAACAACATCCTGCGCGACCGTTATGATCTGGTCGAAGGGCTCTCCGGCTGGGATCGCAACGATACCCTCACTGGCCGCGACGTGGTCATCGGCGGGTACGATCCAAACGGCAATGCCGCCCAGGTCGACGCCGATGCGCCGATCGAGAGCTTCTCGAACGCGCTGCTCGAAAAGAATGTCGACCGGATCGCAGGCCTGCGCGAGCTCGTCGCCCATCTCCAGCGCTTCGACCTCTACAATCCGCACAACCTCGATGCGAACGGCGTTCCGATCAACCCGGCGGGAGCAAAGGAGGTCGCCGTCATGGATACGTCCGACGGGTCGGACATCATCCTCGGCGGCGGCGGTTCGGACACGATCCGCGGCATGGGCGGCAATGACATCATCGACGGCGACAAGTGGCTGAACGTACGCATCCTCGTCTCGCCGCGTGAAGGCCAGGGCTGGTCGGCCTTCAGCGTCGACTCGATCGCCGACATCCAGAGCCGTCTGTTTTCGGGCGAGATCAAGCCGAGCCAGTTGCAGGTCGTCCGCGAGATCGTCGACGGCGGTAAGGCCGGCGATGTCGATACGGCCGTCTATTACGACAACTTCGAGAACTATGAGGTCACCTTCAACGCCGACGGCAGCGTGACGGTCGCCCATACGGACCCGACCGCCGGCGTCATCGACCCGGTGACCGGACGCAATCTCGAAGCGGAGGGGACGGACCGCCTCTTCAACATCGAACGCATCCAGTTTGCCGATCGGGTTCTCGACCTTCGCGGTCCGTCGCTCGACCTGCACGCTTTCGACAGCAGTAACTATCGCGACGCCTTCGGCTCAGCGAACTACGCCAATTCCAACGGATCGGCGGCCTGGACTTCGGCATGGACGGAGGCGGGAGACCGCACGACCAACGTGGCGACCACGGGCGAAATCCGCATTAATGGCGGCCAGCTTGAATTCCGGCAGGACACCGGTTTCGGCTCGACACCGGCGGGCGCGACGATCACCCGGACCGTTGATCTTTCGATGGTCGGCACGGGCACTGCGACACTGAGTTTCGACTATGAAGAAACCGGTCTCGACAACGGCGAAAGCCTTCTGGTGCAGTATTCGAGCGACGGCATCACCTTCACCACAATCCGCACGATCGACGGTAACGCCAACGACGGAAGCGCCAACCTCGCGCTTGCCGGCCCCTTCTCGGCCTCGTCGGCCATCCGCTTTGTCTTCAGCGGAGTGAACAGCAACGCCGAGTCTGTCTTGATCGACAATGTGAACGTTCAATACACCACGCCCGTGGACGACGGCACGAACAATTGGAGCAGCACGTTCACCGAAAACCAGGCCGCCGTCGGCATCTCCAGTCTGTCGGGCATTGCCACAAACGAGATGATCACTTCGGCCCGCGTCGTTCTGAAGAACATGGCGGCCGGCGACGTACTGACGGCGACCACGGCGAACGGGCGCCCCGCCGCTATCGCGGTCACGCGAGCGATAATTGGTGGTGAAATCGTCCTGCAGCTCACGGGCCAGGCGAGTGCCGCAGATTACCAACGCGCGCTGGACTCGGTTCGCTTCTCCAACTCCTCCGATAATCCGAGCACGACGCCCCGGACGATCGAGGTGACGGTGAACGATGGCATCCGCGACAGCCAGCCCGCGACGGCGACCATCAGCGTGGTTGCCGTGGACGACCCCATGATCGCCAACAACGATCGCATCGTGACGAACTGGACCAATGGCAACCCGTTCACAATTCCGAGCTGGGCGTTGCTTGCCAACGATACCGATCTCGACAGCCCTTTGGCGATCTCGGCCATCACAGGAACGAACAGCGTCGCGGCCACCCTTGGCCCGAACGGTGTCACGGTTACCGACAACGGGCTCACCAACGGTGGTTCCTTCACCTACCGCGGTACGGGAACCGATACGGCAACCGTCGATGTGGTCCGCGACACCGGCGGACCGATCGACGGCGGGACCGGCAACGACATACTTGTCGGCGACAATGCCGCCAACACGCTGAACGGCAACGCGGGCAACGACATCATTTTTGCTGGCGGCGGCGACGACAACATCAACCAAACCAGCAACCAGGGACGCGACATCATCGATGGCGGCGCCGGCAGTGACACTTACACTCTGAACGGAGTTCAGGGAGCCGAACTGTTCCGCATCTATGCGGTTACCGCCGGGCAGAATGCCGGTCTGGCAACAAGCCTGAACACGACCTTCCTTGCATCGACGGAGATCGTGATCACCCGCACAGTCAACGGTACCGAAAGCGTGATTGCCGAACTCGACAACATCGAGGAGATCAGCGTCAACACGCTGAACGTGTCGAATAACAATAACAATGGCGGACCGGACGGGGGCGCAAGCGCGGGCGACACGATCCAGGTCATCGGCAATTTCGACACGACCAGCCTGAACTACTCGACGATCACGATCGAAGGGTCCGCCGGCAACGATGTGGTCGATATTTCGAGCCTGTCGTCGGCCCACCGCATCGTCTTCCGCAGCAACGGCGGCCAGGACACGATCGTCGGTGCATTGCGTCCCCAGGACGTGATCGAAATCCCCGTCGGCGCGGACCCGGCGAGCTACGAGGAAACCGACAACGGCGACGGCACCACGACGCTCTCGAATGGCGGGCATTCCATCACCTTCGGCGGCGATACGCCGACCCTCGTCGCCGGTGACGACGACGATGATGATCATGATGATGACGGCGGTGATGGTGGCTCGGACGACGACGGGGACGACGAGGGCTGTGGTACGGACGACGGATCGGGCGATGGCGATGGCAACGGCGCGCCGTTGCCGGTTGCAGCCCGCACCCTGGTCGGCACCTCGGCGTCGGACGTGCTGTTGGGCGGCGCGGCTTCCGACATCCTGCTCGGCGGCGCAGCCTCCGACATTCTGTCGGGCGATGACGGCAACGACGTGCTGCGCGGCGAGGATGGCGACGATATGCTGTCCGGCGGAGATGGCGATGATGTCGCCTCCGGTGGAGCCGGCAACGACGAGATCCATGGCGGGGCCGGTGCTGACACGCTGTTCGGCAATGGCGGCGACGATCTTCTCTACGGCGATGCCGGCAACGACATCATCGAAGGTGGCGCCGGGGCGGACAAGGTCTGGGCCGGTGACGGGGACGACACCGTGCTTGCCACGCTCAACGACGGTTCCGACAGCTACTGGGGTGGCGATGGCGTCGACACACTCGACTATTCGGTGGCGACCGGCAACCTCAAGGTGGATCTCGGCAACGGCTTCATGGGGCGCGGCCAGGTAGTGGGGGCCGAGGTCGGCACCGACACGATCTACGGGTTCGAGAACATCATCGCCGGTTCGGGGCACGACGAGATCACCGCCTCGACAGCCGTCAACATCATGGACGGCGGCCTTGGCGACGACGTCTTCCGCTTCACCTCGGTGGCGGCGGCCGACGGCGACACGATCTACGGCTTCTCGCCGGGTGACCGGATCGACTTCTCGGCGATCGATGCAAACAGCGGGCAGGCCGGCAAGCAGGGCTTCACGCTCTCGAGCGGCACGACGCTTTCAGGGGCTGGCCAGATCGTGGTCACGCACGAGACCCGCGACGGTGCGGACGTAACCGTGATCCGCGGCAGCGTCGATGGCGACCCGGATGCCGAGTTCGCACTGACGCTCGACGGCACCCACAACCTCAAGGTCGCCGACTTCAACGGCGTCTCCTGAACATGAAGCAAAAAATCCCGGTCGGCTGAGGCCGACCGGGATGGAATGCGGGGCGGGCAAAAGGGGTTCTCATCATGAGCAAGAAGAAAGAGCCGCAACACAAGATTGGCGGCATGCGCGGTATCCTCATCTATCTCTTCGGTCTATCGGGCATCATCAACATCCTGGCGCTGACCGGCGCCTTCTACATGCTGCAGATCTATGACCGGGCGCTGACCAGCGGCAGCATCTCGACACTGGTAGCGCTTTCGGTTCTGGCGGTCGGGCTTTACCTGTTCCAGGGTCTGTTCGACGTCATCCGTTCGCAGATCCTGGTGCGTCTCGGCGCCCGGCTCGACGCGGAACTGGCACCGCTCGCCCACAAGGTGGTGATCGAAATGCCGCGCTTCGGCTATTCGACGGCGGAGGCGACCGAACGCGGCCGCGATGTCGACACGCTGCGCGGCTTTCTCGCCGGCCAGGGCCCGGTGGCGCTGTTCGACCTGCCGTGGATCCCGATCTATCTCGCCTTCGTCTGGCTGCTGCATCCAATGCTCGGCTACCTCACGCTCGGTGGCGCCCTGGTTCTGGCGCTGCTGACGCTGATCGCCGAAGTTATGACGCGGCGCCATTCCAGCCCGACGATCAAGGCCTCGGTGGCGCGCAGTTCGATTGCCGAGAGCAATGCCCGCAACAGCGACGTGCTGCACGCGATGGGCATGACCGGCCGGGCCGTGGCGCGCTTCGAGAAGGCCAACCGCCGCCACCTCGACTGTCAGACCAAAACTTCCGATATCGGCGGCACCTTGTCGGGCCTGTCGAAGGTGCTGCGCATGATCCTGCAATCGGCGATCCTCGGGCTCGGCGCCTATCTGGCGATCCGCGGACAGATGTCGGCCGGCTCGATCATTGCCTCGTCGATCGTGACCGCCCGAGCGCTGGCGCCGGTCGACCTGGCAATCGCGCAGTGGAAGGGCGTCGTTGCCGCCCGCCGCAGCTATCACCGCCTCAACGAGACGCTCGGCGTGCTTGATGAACGCAGCGGCAATCTCGACCTGCCGGCGCCGCAGCAGAGCCTTAGCCTCGACAAGGTGACGACGGTCGCGCCTTCGACAGGTGCTGTGCTTCTGAGCGAGGTGAGCCTGGAGCTGAAGGCGGGCCAGGCCGTGGGGCTGATCGGCCCGTCGGGTGGCGGCAAGACCACACTCGCCCGCACCATACTCGGCATCTGGCCGGTGCTGCGCGGTGCCGTGCGCATCGATGGCGCGGATCTCAGCCAGTGGCCGGAAGGGCTGTTCAACCAGCATGTCGGTTACCTGCCGCAGGACGTGGCGCTGATGGATGGCACCGTGTCCGACAACATCTCGCGCTTCGCCGAAGCGCCGAATGCGCGGGCGATCATCCGCGCCGCCAAGGCCGCCGGCATTCACGAGATGATCGTGCATCTGCCGAACGGCTACCAGACCGAGCTTGGTCCCCATGGAACCGCCCTGTCCGCGGGCCAGAGACAGCGCATCGCCTTGGCACGCGCACTCTATGGAGACCCTTTTCTCGTGGTGCTCGACGAGCCCAACTCCAACCTCGATGCCGAAGGTGAGGAAGCGCTCAACCGGGCAATCCTCAATGTACGCGAGCGCGGCGGCATCGTCGTCATCGTCGCCCATCGCCCGAGCGCCCTGCAGACGGTCGACATGATCGGCCTGGTGCAAGGCGGTCGGTTGGTTGCCTTCGGTCCGAAGGAGGAGATCCTGCCGTCGCAGAAGACCCGGCCGTTGGTGGTCGAAAAGACGCGGCGCGCGGATGCTGGCGGGCAACCGCCGCACCGGGTGTCGGCGGCGGCCGAGTGAGAGACCTTGAGAGGTTCGGCCGCAGGCCGAGGAGGATGTCATGGACGAAAAGCTCATCCTGAAGCGCCCCGACAGCCAGCAGGCGATCGCGCCGATGAACCGGTACGCGATCGCCGAAAAACCCGAGCGCAAGCGTGGGCGGCTGGTGCTGTCGGCGCTGTTCCTCGGCGCTCTTGGTTCGGTGTTCGGCAGCAAGGAAGGCGAAAGCGAAACCGCAAAGCATGATCCGGATCCCGAACCTGTCGGTCCCGGCCAGCCGAGCGACGTGCTCGACATGTCCGGGGCGCTCGGGGCGATCGAGGATGCCGCCGCCTACGTTCAGGCGCTGCTGCAAGACCTGGCGTTTCTGGACGAAGCCATCCCGGCAAAGCTCGGCCGCCTGCGCTCCTCGGTGCGACTTGCCTTCGATGACGGCCAGCCCACAGCCGACCTCATCGACGAGCGGCCCTACAAGACAAGCGCACGCCCCGCCAACGACAACGGCCCGCTGGATTTCGACTTCCCCGGTCTGGCGTCCTTCGGCAGTTCGCCACCCGGTAGGGAGGGGGGCGATGATGATGACGATGATGACGGCGGCAGCCCCGGCGGTGGCGATGACGACGACGATGACGAGCCCGGTGGTCCTGGCGGTCCCGGCGATGGTGACGATGACGACGACGGCAGTGCCCGCAGCAATCGCCTGCCTGTGGTCACCGGACGCAATGTGCTCGCCAACGGCCTGATGAACCTCTCGGCCGTCATCCTGTTGAACGACCTGCTTGCCAACACGGTCGATCCGGACGGCGACGGGCTGTCGATCGCCAACCTGACGGTATCCCATGGTTCTATCCGCTCCTACGGCGAGGGCATGTGGCTCTATACGCCGGAGCGCGGCGATCTCGGCGAAGTCACCTTCACCTATTCGGTCTCGGATGGCACCGGCCGTACCGTTAATGGCGCGTCGATGACGCTGATGGACTGGCCGGCGAACGAGATCCGCGGCACCGAGGGCGACGACGTGATGCGCGGCACGCCGCACAAGGACATCATCGCGGCCCTTGGCGGTGACGACATCGTCTATGGCCGCGAGTCCGACGACATCATCCTCGGCGGCAGCGGCGACGACACGCTGCTCGGCGGCGATGGCAACGACACGCTTTATGGTGAAGCCGGCAACGACCGCCTCTTTGGCGGGCGCGGCAACGACATCCTGTTCGGCGGGGCGGGGGACGATCATCTCTATGGCGAGGAAGGAGACGACATCCTGCTTGGCGAATCCGGCGACGACTATCTCTCCGGCGGTGCTGGCGACGATCGCCTGTTTGGCGAGGAGGGCCGCGATGTTCTCGATGGCGATGCCGGCAACGATCTCGTCGACGGCGGAGCCGGTAACGACCGGCTGACCGGCGGTTCCGGCGAGGATACAGTGCTTGCCGGAGGTGGCGACGACGTCATCGTCACCGGCCTTACCGCCGAGGAAGCGCGCAGCGCATCGCCGCCTGCCAGTGACGGTAACGACCACTATTCCGGTGGCGAAGGCCATGACACGCTCGACGCCAGCAGCGCGCAGGAGACGGTTGTCATCGATCTCGCCGCAGGCACTGCGACAGGTACGGAAATCGGCTCCGATACGATCGAGAGCATCGAAAGCGTGATCGGCGGTTCCGGCGACGACCGGATCACCGGCGACGAGGGCTGCAACACGCTGATCGGCAATGACGGCAACGACGTGATTGCTGGAAATGCCGGCGACGATACGCTGATTGGTGGCAAGGGCGACGATGTCGTCTCCGGAGGCGCCGGCAACGACACGATCGTGGTTCTCGCCTTCGATGGCAGCGGCGACGCCGACGATGACGGCGATGACACCTATAGCGGCGGCGATGGCATTGACACGCTCGATCTATCCGCGCTGGTGCAGGCGGTTCTCGCCGATATGGAGGCCGGCATCGCCGAAGGTGAAGAGATCGGCGAGGATCGCATCGAAGACTTCGAGATCATCGTCGGCGGGCGCGGCAACGACCGGATTTCCGGCAGCCGCGGCGACGACATGCTGTTTGGCGGAAACGGAGACGACAGGCTGCGTGGCCGCGACGGTGATGACGTGCTCGTCGGCGGTGCAGGCGACGACGAACTGAAGGGTGAGGACGGCAACGATACCTTCGTCGTCGTTCTCCTGCCCGGCACCGACGACGGAGACGATACCGTCGACGGCGGTGACGGCATCGATCGCTACGATGCCTCCGCAGCGACGCAGGCCGTGGTGATCGATCTCGACCGCGGCATTGCCACGGGCGTCGAGATCGGCAACGACAGCCTGAGTTCCATTGAAACCGCGATCGGCGGCAAGGGCGACGACATCATCGTCGCCAGCAATGCCGTCAACTTCCTGGCCGGTGGCGCTGGGGCGGACATCTTCGTCTTCCGCAGCCTCGCCGCCCTTGCCAATGGCGGGGAGGGGCGCGATGAGATCCGCGACTTCCAGGTCGGCGACCGCATCGATCTGTCGAAGATTGCCGAAGCCATCGGCGGCCTCGCCTTTGCACCCTTTGCCGACGACGGCAGCCCGGCGCCGGTCAACCGCATCACTTTCTATCACGAGACTTTCAGCGACAGCGAGCGCACGGTCGTGCGCGCCGTCATCGATCTCGAGCGCGACGAGGACCTTGAGTTCCTGATCGCCGGCCGCCACGCGCTGACCGAGCAGGACTTCATTCTCGGCGCCATCGAGACGGCCGGGGAGCAGCAGAGAGACGCCGTCTAAGCAATCGCAAACACACCACCCGCATCAACCAGAGTTGTCACGCGTCACCGGGAGAAGACCATGATCAGCAGAGAGAACGAGAGCAGGACCACCAAGGCCGAAGATAAGATCGCAAAGGACAGCAGCCAGTTCGGCATCACCTCGCGCATCGTCGTCTCCGCCGCCTTTGCCGCAACCCTGCTCTTCGGCGTCGGTGGGTGGGCCGCCCACGCCCGGCTTTCCGGGGCCGTGATCACCCAGGGCCAGGTGGCCATCTCCCAACAGGTCAAGCTCATCCAGCACCGCGACGGCGGCATCGTCTCTGAGATTGCGGTGCGCAACGGCGACCAGGTCAGGAAGGGCGACGTGCTCATCCGCCTGGACGAGACACAGACCCGGGTGGAGCTTGCGATCGTGCGCGGCCAGTTGCAGCAGTTCTACGCCATGCGCGCCCGGTTGAAGGCCGAGCGGGATGGTGAGACCGCTGTCTCTTTCGACGGCCTCGATGTCAGCGAGGTGCTGAAGGTCAGCGAACTCAAGCTGTTTGAGGCCAACCGCCGGATGATCACCAGCCAGGAAGAGCAGATGCGCCTGCAGATCACCCAGCTCGAGGAGCAAATCCGCGGCCTCAAAGCCCAGACCGGCTCGAGCGACGCCGAAAGGGAAATCGTCGAGAAGGAGATCGCCAAGCTCGAGACATTGCTGAAGAGCGGTCTGGTGCCGGTCTCCGAACACCGCGACCTGCTGCGCCAGATGGCCCGCATCGACGGCTCCAAGGGCGAACTCGTCGCGCGGATCGCAGAAGCAGTCGGGCAGATCAGCGAACTGCGCATCAAGCTGCTCGCCATCGACCAAAACACCCGCAAGGAAACCCAGACCCAGATCGTCGGCATCGAGGCGAAGATCGCCGAACTCAGCGAGCGCGAGGTCGCCGCCCGCGACCGGCTGTCGCGCATGGACGTGCGCGCGCCTGTCGATGGCCTCGTCTACGACCTGCAGGTTCACACGATCGGCGGCATCATCGCTCCCGGCGCCAGCGTGATGTCGATCGTACCTGAGGACGACGACCTCACCGTCGAAATCCGCATCCCACCGGCCGACATCGACCGCATCGCACCGGGCCAGGCCAGCCGCCTGCGCTTCACCGTCTTTAATCAGCGCACCACCCCGGAACTCGATGGCCGGGTCGGTGTGGTCGCCGCCGCAACGACGATCGATCGCGCCACCGGACAACCCTACTATCTCGCCACGGTCGACATCACCCAGGCGGTGGACAAGCTTGGCGACCGCAAGCTGATGCCGGGTATGCCGGTCGAAGTCTATGTCCAGACGGACGAGCGCACGGCCATCTCCTATCTGACGAAACCGTTTACCGACCAAATGCTTCGAGCTTTCCGCGAGGAATGACGTCTACTTCATCACGGGAAGCTTATGCACTTTGCCCTGGAAGGAGGGGCGTTGCCGGAGAGGCGGCCGTGCACGGTCGCCTCTATCTCGGGCGTGCCTATCAGAGTGACGCCTCGCGCACCTTTTCCCATGAAAAACCAGCGCGTAGGCCGGCAATCACGAATTGCATGGTCGCGGGAAATAAATCTTCACTTGCCGCTCTGCTTCCGATAATGCGCGAGGGTCTGCGCATAGAACCTGCGCGCATGAGGAGAGCCATCTTGAATGTCGATGAGAAGCTGGAACCAATTCTGACGGAAGTACTGAGGCGCAACGCCGGCGAGCTGGAATTTCACCAGGCCGTACGCGAAGTGCTTGAAAGTCTGGGGCGTGTCATTGCCAAGCACCCGCGCTATGCAGAACAAGCCCTTATAGAACGGATCTGCGAACCGGAGCGGCAGATCATCTTCAGGGTGCCTTGGGTCGATGACGCCGGGCAGGTGCAGATCAACCGCGGTTTCCGCGTCCAATTCAACTCGGCGCTTGGGCCCTATAAGGGCGGGATACGTTTTCACCCTTCCGTCAACGTCGGGATCATCAAGTTCCTCGGCTTCGAGCAGACCTTCAAGAACGCCCTGACGGGCATGCCGATCGGCGGCGGCAAGGGCGGTTCGGACTTCAATCCGAGGGGCCGTTCGGATGGGGAAATCATGCGATTTTGCCAGTCGTTCATGACCGAGCTCCACCGACACCTGGGCGAATATACCGACGTTCCAGCCGGCGATATCGGCGTCGGAGGCCGGGAGATCGGCTATATGTTCGGCCAGTACAAGCGGCTCACCAACCGGTATGAGGCCGGCGTGCTGACAGGCAAGGCGCTGATCTACGGCGGCTCGCGTGCGCGCAAGGAGGCAACGGGTTTCGGCGCGACCTACTTCGTCCAGCGGATGCTCAGCACCAAGGGCCTCGATTTCGAAGGCAAGCGCGTGACCGTATCGGGATCCGGAAACGTCGCCATCTACACGATGGAAAAGGTTGCGAAGTTCGGTGGCAAGATCGTCGCGTGCTCCGACTCCAACGGTTATGTCGTCGATGAGGACGGGATCGATCTCGAACTGGTCAAGCAGATCAAGGAGGTTCGCCGCGAGCGGATATCCGAGTACGCCAGGCTGAAAGGCTCCAGGGCGCACTATGTCGAGGGCGGCTCCGTCTGGGACGTTCCTTGCGATGTCGCGATGCCCTCGGCGACCCAGAACGAGCTGACGGGCAAGGACGCCCGCACCCTGGTGAAGAACGGTGTCATCGCAGTGGGTGAGGGGGCAAACATGCCGTCGACCCCCGAAGCGGTTCGCATCTTTCAGGATGCAGGGGTCATGTTTGCTCCTGGCAAGGCCGCCAATGCGGGCGGTGTTGCGACATCGGCTCTCGAGATGCAGCAGAATGCCTCTCGCGACAGCTGGACGTTCGAGCAGACCGAAACGCGGCTTGCCATTATCATGCAGTCGATCCACGACCGTTGCGCCGAGACCGCCGAGGAATACGGCAACCCCGGCGACTACGTCCTCGGAGCCAACATTGCCGGCTTCGTCCGGGTCGCCGAAGCCATGGACGCGCTCGGCGTGATCTGATGCTTCAATCTGGAGGGAGCCGGCTTGCGCTGGCTTCCTTCGACAATTCGGCTCGGGCCTGAGGACGCTGAAAATCGATCCCGATCTCGCGGGGACATACCCATGCCGTCCGCTAATCCGGATCGCGAGACGGGAACGAGAGCCAATTCGGCGCAGATTGAATTTATGAGGCGACGAGACCGTCGAAAACCTCGAGCATGGCCTCACTGATCGCCTTGCCGAGGGCAGCGGCGGTTTGCGACAGGGCTTCTTCGTCTGCGCCCTGGGCTGCGATTGCGAAGGCTGCGCCTTCTCCCGTCACGATTTCCTGTGCGCGCTGAATGGCCCAAAGGGCAAAGTCGTTGCGATCGCTGATTTCTACCGTTTCCATGGTGTCCTCTGATTGTCCGCGTGGAATTCTTGCCGGTGTGCCGGGCAGGGTGGCCGAGACCTCGAGCCTAGCTTCCTAGCCGGCCTGGCCCATCTAAACCGTCAACGGCGCGCTGCCAAAGGCAGAAGCCTGGGAGCAGGGCGTCTTGAAGCCCTAAAAACGTTACCCCGGCTATCCGCCCATTTCCTCCGACTGTCAATCCGCAGTTGATGCAGCTCCGCGATTGCCTTCGCCTTATCAAAGGGTTCTGGCCTTCTCTTGAGACGTCCCTCCCGCCTCGGACGGACAGTATCATCGATCGTTCGGCCTGCAGCGTTACCACCTTGACTATGCTTTCATGCAGCGCACAATCGCCTGAGATAGGCTTGGATTGAGAGAAGAGTCGCGAGAATTCACATCGTCTGCGGTCGCCCGTTCGGCTCACGGTATTGTGGAAGCGGTAGCATTGAGACTTGCTTGCATTCGTTCAACGGGGCGTAACAATGGCCACGCACCACGCCGCAATGGAAGCCGTTCGGCGCTCGGGCTATGCGCCCAATTTTTGGGATTTCTTCGCATTTTGCCTGTTCTTTGCAACGCTCGTCCTGATCGCCCACGGCGGACATGAGGCGTTCGCCCCGCTCTCATCGCTTTCGACTGCACCCGTTTCGCTCGATCCGGCCATGCTGCCGGAATATGCGTTACGCACAACGATGCGCATGCTGGCGGCAATTGCAGCCTCGCTCGCCTTCACCTTGATCTATGGGACGCTGGCCGCCAAATCCCGGCGGGCGGAGGTCGTGCTGATCCCGTTGCTCGACATTCTGCAGTCGGTGCCGGTGCTCGGTTTTCTGTCCTTCACCGTTCTCGGCTTCATGTCGCTTTTCCCCGGCAACGTCTTCGGGGTGGAGCTTGCCGCGATCTTCGCCATCTTCACCAGCCAGGCCTGGAACATGACCTTCAGCTTCTACCAATCGCTGAAGACCGTGCCGGCCAACCTCGACGAGGCAGCCCGCAGCTTCCGGCTTTCGCCATGGCAGCGCTTCTGGCGGCTCGAAGTTCCTTTTTCCATGCCGGGCCTCGTCTGGAATACGATGATGTCGATGTCGGGCGGATGGTTCTTCGTCGTGGCGTCGGAAGCGATTTCGGTCGGCAACACCACCATCACCCTGCCAGGTGTCGGCTCCTACGTCGCGCTTGCCATCGCCCAGCAGGACCTCGTCGCCGTCGGCTGGGCGACGGCGACCATGTTTGCGGTGATCCTCATCTATGATCAGTTGCTCTTCCGTCCGCTCGTGGCCTGGAGCGACAAATTCAGGGTCGAACTCTCCGCCGGCGGCGCCGCGCCGCGTTCATGGCTCCTGGACGTGGTGCGCAGAACGCGGTTGTTGCAGGTTCTGCTCGTGCCGGTCGGGGCGATCGTCGGGCGTATGCTGCAGCGGCGGCTGGCGGTTCCTTCATTCGTGCCCACCCGGTTGCGCGGAGCCACGGCGACTGCCTGGGCGGACCGCGCCTGGTTTGCGTTCGTCGTTCTCGTTGCCGCCTACGCCTTCTGGCCGGTCGCACGGTTCATCGCGACCGAGCTTGCTTTTGCCGATGTCGTCGCGGTCGCCGGGCTCGGACTTTTGACCATGCTGCGCGTGATCGTTCTGATGGTGTTTGCGACGCTGGTCTGGGTACCGATCGGCATCTGGATTGGACTGAGACCGCGCGTGGCCGAGCGCATGCAGCCCCTGGCGCAGTTCCTGGCGGCGTTCCCGGCCAATATCGTGTTTCCCTTCGCCGTCGTCGCCATCGTCCGCCTCGGGCTCGACCCGGACATCTGGCTCTCACCGCTCATGATCCTGGGCGCCCAGTGGTACATCCTGTTCAACGTGATCGCGGGGGCCAGCTCATTTCCGAACGACCTCAAGGAGGCGGCGGCAACGTTCCGCATCCACGGCTGGAACTGGTGGTGCAAGGTCATCCTTCCGGGCGTTTTCCCCTACTACGTGACGGGTGCGATCACCGCGAGCGGCGGCGCCTGGAACGCCTCGATCATTGCCGAGGTCGTGAACTGGGGCGACACGACGCTCACGGCGCATGGCCTTGGCGCGTATATCGCTGCGGCGACGAGGGCCGGTGATTACCCCCGCATCGTGCTCGGTATCGCCGTCATGTCCTTGTTCGTCATCCTGTTCAATCGGTTGGTCTGGCGGCCGCTCTACGCCTTTTCCGGCCGCCGCCTGCGTCTTGAGTAAGAGGTTCCAGATGGATTTGGCCGACACCACAAGCTCTTCCGTCCGTGCCGCGAAAAACCAGCTTCTGGAACTGGAAGGCGTGCGGCAGACCTATAGCAAGAGCGACAGTCCTGATCTCGTCGTGCTCGACGATGTAGCGCTCAAGATCACCGAAGGCGAAATCGTCGGATTGCTCGGGCGCTCGGGCTCCGGAAAGTCGACGCTGCTGCGCATTGTTTCCGGCCTAGTTGCGCCAACCGCGGGCAGGGTGCTCTGGCGCGGTCATACGGTGACGGGCCCGAGCGAAGGCATCTCCATGGTGTTCCAGAGCTTTGCACTCTTCCCGTGGCTCACCGTGCTTCAGAATGTCGAACTTGGGCTTGAGGCGCTTGGCGTGCCGGCAGCCGAGCGCCGCCGCCGCGCGATCGATGCGATCGATCTGATCGGCCTCGACGGCTTCGAGAGCGCCTATCCGAAAGAACTGTCGGGCGGCATGCGGCAACGCGTTGGCTTTGCCCGCGCACTTGTCGTCCATCCGAGCCTTATGCTCATGGACGAACCATTCTCGGCGCTGGACGTGCTGACGGCGGAAACGCTGCGCACAGACCTCATCGACCTCTGGATCGAAGGGCGTCTGCCGATCAAGTCGATCTTGATGGTGACGCACAACATAGAAGAGGCGGTGCTCATGTGCGATCGGATCCTGATCTTTTCGTCCAATCCCGGCCGGGTTGCCGCGGAGATCGCGATCGACCTGATCCATCCACGCAACCGGCTGGACCCGGCGTTCAGACAACTCGTCGATGACATCTACGCGCGAATGACACGGCGGGCGCCGCTGGAAAAAGTGGAGAAGCCCATTTCGGGCGGCTTCGCCGGGACCGGCATAGCGATGGCCTTGCCCCGGCTTTCGACCAACCGTCTCTCGGGCCTGATCGAAGCGCTCGCGCAGGCGCCTTTCAATGGCGAGGCTGATCTTCCCGATCTCGCTGCAAGCCTGCAGCTGGAGGCGGGCGAACTGTTTCCGATCCTCGAAGCCCTCCAGCTCATGCGTTTTGCCGAGCTGGAAGCGGGGGACGTCAAGCTGACGGAGGCGGGGCAGCGCTTTGCTGCAGCCGAAGTCGACAATCGCAAGCGCCTGTTTGCCGAGCACCTTCTAGCTTACGTCCCGCTCGCAGCCCTTATCCGGCGCGTGCTCGACGAACGGCCAAGCCACCACGCACCCTTTACGCGCTTCTCTGAGGAACTTGAAGATTACATGTCGGAAGACGATGCCGAACAAACGGTGCGCACCGTCATAGCATGGGGCCGTTATGGAGAACTCTTCGGCTACAACGAGGAGATGCGGCAGTTCAACCTCGACGACCCAAGCTGAAACGTTGGCGTCATCGCGGTCTTGCGGAAGGGCAGGAAACGATCTGCCGATGCGTGGACCCACCCAATCTGCGCCATAAGTCGCATAACGTACATTATGGAACTAATCTGCGGGCATCCTTTCGGACTGGTTTAGCGAGACGCCTTGAAAGAAACGACCACAAGGTAAAGTGCTACGCTCCCTGTGGTCGTGACCATAACCTCCAACGTTCTCCAACAATTCAACGGTCTACGCTCGCGGTAGATCAACGAACCTCTGCTGATCTCGCGCCGACCTTCCGGCCATCATCCATGCCGGTTCCCACTACCATCAAACATATGGAGCGCTTCGCTGCTCGCCCCGACCTTCACCTCGTCGCCGATCTCGTTGCGCGCGCGCCCGGAAACGCGAAAGACCAACTCGTCTCCGTTTTGGAGGCGACCGTGTATGAGGCTTTCGGCGCCGACCAGTTCGATGCCGTCGATGCGCACCGTCGCTTCGAAGGCTCGCGCCGGGGCTTCGGCTGACATCGGCGAAATGTCTTCCGGACGGACGCCGAGCGTGTAGTCGCCATTCGGGCGGGCTGCATCCGAGGCGAGCGTCCATCCCGCCGATAAACTCTTACCGTGCAGCAGGTTCATCGACGGCGAGCCGATGAAAGTGGCGACGAAGGTGGTTGCGGGCTTCTCGTAAAGCTCCAGTGGCGTGCCGACCTGCTCGATACGACCGGCGCTGACGACGACAAGCCGGTCGGCAAGGGTCATCGCCTCCATCTGATCGTGCGTGACATAGACGCTCGTCGTTGCGAGCGAACGCTGCAACCGCTTGATTTCGATGCGCATCTGCCCGCGCAGCTTCGCATCGAGGTTCGACAGCGGCTCATCGAACAGAAACGCGGCGGGTTGGCGAACGATCGCCCGCCCCATGGCAACGCGCTGCCGTTGGCCGCCCGAAAGCTGCCGTGGCTTGCGGTCGAGATAGGGCTCGATTTCGAGCGTCCGCGCGGCCGTGGCAATGCGCTGGTCGATCTCGGCCGCCGGTGTCTTCCGGTTCTTGAGCCCATAGGCAAGGTTCTGGCGCACCGTCATGTGCGGATAGAGCGCGTAGTTCTGGAAGACCATCGCGATATCGCGCTCGGCCGGCTCGACATCGTTGACGCGACGCCCGCCAATCAGGATATCTCCGCCGCTGATGTTCTCGAGCCCGGCGATCATGCGCAGCAATGTGGACTTGCCGCAACCGGATGGCCCGACAAGAACGACGAATTCCCCGTCCTTGATGTCGAGCGAAACGCCCTTGATCGCTTCCACCGTGCCATAGGTCTTGCGGACGTCCTTCAGGGTAATTTCAGCCATTACTTTTCTGTCTCCACAAGGCCTTTGACAAACCAGCGCTGCATCAGCACGACGACGAGGATCGGCGGGATGATCGCAAGGATCGCCGTCACCATCACATAATTCCAGGGCGTCGAGGCGTCGGTAAAATCGATCATCCGCCGGAGCCCGATGATGATCGTGTTCATCTTCGCGTCGTTGGTGACGAGCAGCGGCCAGAGATACTGGGTCCAGCCATAGATGAAGAGGATAACGAAGAGCGCCGCGATGTTCGTTGCCGAAAGCGGCAGCAGGATATCCTTCATGAAGCGGAACGGACCGGCATTGTCGATGCGCGCCGCCTCCACCAGTTCCCCCGGTATCGTCAGGAAGAACTGGCGAAAGAGGAACGTCGCCGTCGCCGAAGCCATCAGCGGCAGCGTCAGCCCCGCATAGGTGTCGATCAGGCCGAGATCGACGATCACCTTGTAGGTCGGCAGGATGCGCACCTCGACCGGCAGCATCAGGGTGATGAAGATCATCCAGAAGAACAGCATCTTCAGCGGAAAGCGGAAGAACACGATCGCGAACGCCGACAGGAAGGAGATGACGATCTTGCCGACGGCGATCGCGATCGCCACGACCGTCGAATTGAACAGCAGACGCTCGAGGCTGACGCCGACGACGCGCTCGACGCCGCCGCCGACCGCTTCCCGATAGTTCTCGACGAGGTGATCTCCGACGACGAGCGACATCGGTGGCCGCACGATCTCGATCGAGCTGTGGCTCGAGGCGACGAAGGTATAGTAGATCGGCAGCGCGACGATGATGATCCCGATGACGAGTATCAGGTGGCTGATTGCAGTTGATATGGGACGATTCTCGATCATCGGCGCCTCACGAATAGTGGACCCGCTTCTCGACGAAGCGGAACTGGAACGCCGTCAGCGCAATGACGATGACCATCAGGATCACCGACTGGGCTGCCGAACTGCCGAGGTCGAGATTGACGAAGCCGTCATTGTAAACCTTGTAGACGAGGGTCTCCGTCGCCTTGGCGGGGCCGCCGCCGGTGACCGCGTGAATGATGCCGAATGTATCGAAGAAGGCGTAGACGGTGTTGACGACAAGCAGGAAGAACGTCGTCGGCGCGAGAAGCGGGAAGACGATGGTCCAGAACCGCTTGGTGCCGCGGGCGCCATCGATGGCTGCCGCTTCGATCAGCGATTTCGGGATCGCCTGCAGGCCGGCGACGAAGAAGAGGAAGTTGTAGCTGATCTGCTTCCAGGCTGCCGCGACGATCACCAGAAACATCGCTTGGTTGCCGTTGAGCAGCGGATCCCACGCAAAGCCGTTGCGGCGCAGAATGTAAGAGAAGGTGCCCATCGCCGGGTTGAACATGAACAGCCACAGCATGCCGGCCACGGCCGGAGCAACCGCATAGGGCCAGATCAGGAGCGTGCGGTAGACGTTGCGCCCGCGCACCACCCGGTCGGCCGCCGTTGCGAGCAGCAGCGCGAGCGCCATCGACAACAGCGCTGTCGCAACACTGAACGCCACAGTGACCTTGAGCGAATGCAGATAGTCGGGATTGGCGAGGATCGCCCGGAAGTTGGCGAGACCGACGAAGCCGGATTTCAGGCCGAACGGATCCTCGCGCAGCACCGATTGGTAGAGCGCCTGGCTGGCCGGCCAAAAAAAGAAGATGACCGTCAAGACGATCTGCGGTGCCAGCAGCAGATACGGCAGCACCTTGTTTGGAAATACGACGGACTGCATGGTCTCCCCTCCCCATCAAAAACCAGTCCGCACCGCCTTGCGGGCGATGCGGACATTTCGTCTGGAGGTCAGTTGCCGATCGCCGTCTTGATCGCAGCGTTTGCCTTCACGACACCTTCGCTGAGCGCGGTCTTGGCATCCTTCTGGCCGGCAAGCATCGCTTCGAACTCTTCGTTGAGGATGTCGCGAACCTGCGGAAGGTTGACCAGGCGGACGCCCTTGGAGTTTTCGGTCGGCGCCTTGCCCATCATCTGCTTGATCGGCGTCTCCCGGCCCGGGTTCTTTTCATAGAAGCCGGACTTCTTGGTTTCCTCGTAGGCTGCCAGCGTCACCGGCAGGTAGCCCGAGACCTGGTGAAGCTGGGCCTGGGTTTCCGTTTTCGAGAGGAAGTGGAAGAACTCGGCCACGCCCTTGTATTCGCCATCGCTCTTGCCGGCGAAGACCCAGAGGCTTGCGCCGCCAGGGATCGTGTTCTGCGGGCCATGGCCTTCATAATAGGGAAGCTCGCCGACACCGTAGTTGATGCCCGACTTGACGATGTCGCCGAGACCGCCGGAGGATTCCGTCAGGATCGCGCACTCGCCCGACATGAACAGCTGCTTGGCCTCGGAGGTGCGGCCGCCGTAGCGGAACGTGCCGTCCTTGGCGAGATCGGCAATCGACTGGAAATGGTCGACGAAGAGCGGCGCGTCGATCTTCAGTTCCACTTCGAGGCCGGCCAGTCCGTTTTCGTTCGTGCCGTAGGGCACGTTGTTCCAGGCCGAGAAGTTTTCGGTCTGGATCCAGGTCAGCCAGGTCGAGGTGAAGCCGCAATTTGCCGCCCCGCTTGCCTTGATCTTCTTGGCCGCTTCGAAGACCTCGGGCCAGGTGGCCGGCGGCTTGGCGGTATCGATGCCGGCCTTCGTAAAGGCGTCCTTGTTGAAATAGAGGATCGGGGACGACGAGTTGAAGGGGAAGGACAGCATGGTCCCGTCAGCCTTGGAATAATAGGCGACGATGCCCGGCAGGTACTGGTCCTTGTTGAACTCGTAGCCGCCCTTCTGAAGCACTTCCGCCACGGGCACCACGGCACCTTCGGCGCCCAGCATCACGCCGCTGCCGGCGTCGAACACCTGCAGGATCGCGGGCGCCTGCTTGGAGCGGAATGCAGCGATGCCCGCGTTCAGCGTCTCGCCATAGGTACCCTTGAAGACGGGGACAATCTTGTATTCCGACTGGCTTTCGTTGAATTCCTTCGCAAGCCGTTCAACGGTTTCGTTGTTGGCGCCCGTCATTGCGTGCCACCAGGCAAGCTCCGTCGCCGCGAAGGCGTTCGGGGCGACGAAGACCGACATCGCAGATGTGGCCGCAAGCGTCCATTTCAAAACTCTCATGGCGATTCCTCCCAATATTGAGACGACAAGTCTCGGTGCTCAGTCGCGTTGATCCTCCTCAATCAGTCGCGCCTGACTTTCGCAGCGAAAGTGCACTGATTAAAAACGAACGCTAACGAACCTGCAAGAGAAAATAGAATGCAGAATTCGCAAATTTCCACCTTCGGAATATTCGTTCTGTTTCATATAGGAACGCTCGACGCTCGACGCTCGACGCTGGACGCTGGACGCTCGATCGTGCCGAGCGCGGTGCAAATCACCAATCACGCATTGCCTGCGCGACCGACTTGCGGCCGATGGGCTCGATGCCCGTCTCCCTCCTGCTCTGCTAGGGACGGCCGCGCGGGCTCCGGGATTGCGGGCTATCGACGTGCCTTGGGGCGTGTCGCAAGAACGTTGCGGATCGCAAAGCTCGAGTGGATCCTGGAGACCCCCGGTAAGGCCGAGAGAATCTCCTTATGGATGCGCTCGAACTCGCCGGCATTGGCAACTTCGACGCGCAGCAGATAGTCCGATCCGCCAGTCATCAGAAAACACTCGCGTAGCTCGGGATGCCGTCGTACCGCCGCCTCGAACCGGTCGAGATAGTCCTCCGTCTGTCGGTCCAGCGTGATGTTGATGATAACGGCAATGGTGGCCTCGACGTTCGAAGTGTCCACCAGGGCGGTATAGCCGCGAATGACGCCGGACTGCTCCATCAGTTTTATCCGCCTCAGACAGGCGGAGGGCGAGAGCCCGACCTCGCTTGCGAGGCTGGCGTTGCTCCGGCGTGCATCCAGGCGCAACAGTCGCAGGATATTGCGGTCTATGGTGTCGAGCGCAGTCATTGCAGATTATTCCAATTCGTGATCGTTTCATTCAAAGATCACGAATTAGCGCAACGATCAATCGACAATTCGTCGACAATTCTGCGATCGTTTCACTACCCTCCGAGCAGGTTGGGAGGCTCGGCCATGGACGGCGCAGTCAGGGAAAATACGCAGCAGAAAGCGATCAAGGGCGGCGCCTCGGGCTACCTCACGATCGATCTTGCGGCGCTGGTTCGCAATTACGATCGGCTGGTGTCTGAAATTGCGCCGGCGCGGGCCGCGGCCGTCGTCAAGGCGGATGCCTATGGGCTTGGCGCAGACCGGGTCGCGGCGCGCCTTTATGACCATGGCTGCCGGCATTTCTTCGTGGCCCAGTTTGTGGAGGCTCGGCGCCTGCGACCGCAGCTTGCCCGCGATGCGATGATCTTCGTCCTGAACGGCCTGCAGCCGGGCAACGAGCTCGCCTGTGCCGACGACGGCATCGTACCGGTGATCAATTCCCTTGAGCAATTGCGGCAATGGGCCGGTGCGGCGGTAAATCTCAACCGCCGGCTCCCGGCGGCGCTGCAGTTCGACACGGGCATGTCGCGGCTCGGCGTCCCGCCGCAGGAACGACCGGCGGTCGCCTCGATGCTGCGGACCTGCGGCATGATCGACATCCAGTTCGTCATGAGTCACCTGGCCTCTGCCGACGACGTCTTGAGCGAGCAGAACGGCAGCCAGCTTGCCGAACTCCGGCGCATTGCAGCGGAGTTTCCGGAGTACGAGCTGTGCTTCGCCAATTCCGGTGGCATTTTCCTGGGCGAAGCCTATCACGGCGTGCTGGTTCGGCCGGGGATCGCGCTTTATGGCGGGGCCCCGACGGATGGTCACCCAAACCCGATGGAGCCGGTCATAAAGCTTGATGTCGCGGTGGTGCAGACGCGTGAAGTGCCGACCGGTGCGCGCGTCGGCTATGGCGGCAGCCATGTTGCCGCAAGCCCGACCCGGCTTGCCACCATTGCCGCCGGCTATGCCGACGGCCTGCCGCGCAGCCTGAGCGATCGCGGTGCCGTCTATTGCGACGGTGTTCGCTTGCCGATCGTCGGTCGCGTGTCGATGGACAGCATCACCATCGACATCTCGGCCTTGCCGGAGGGGCGCCTGCAACTCGGCAGCCTGGTGGAGGTTCTCGGGCCCAACCAGACACTCGAAGACATCGCACGCGATGCCGGCACTATCTCCTATGAAATCCTGACCGGTCTCGGCCATCGCTACGAACGGCAGTACCGCTGAGCTTCCTTTCCTTTTGAGGACATCATGAAAGTTATCGTTCTCGGCGCCGGCATCGTCGGCGTCACCTCGGCCTACCAGCTTGCCAAGAGCGGACACGAGGTCACCGTCATCGATCGCCAGCCCGGACCGGCACTGGAGACGAGCTTTGCCAATGCCGGCGAAGTTTCCTTCGGCTACTGTTCGCCCTGGGCGGCACCCGGCATTCCGATGAAGGCGATGAAATGGCTGTTCATGGAGCACGCGCCGCTCATCCTTCGGCCGAAGGTCGATGCCGCCATGATCTCCTGGATGATCAAGATGCTCTCGAACTGCACGTCCGGGCGCTACGCGATCAACAAGAGCCGAATGCTCAGGCTTGCCGACTACAGCCGCATCTCGCTCGCCGCGCTGCGCGCCGAAACTGGCATCGCCTATGACGAGCGCATGCAGGGAACGCTGCAGCTTTTCCGCACCCAGGCCCAGCTCGACGCCTCCGGCAAGGACGTCAAGGCGCTTGCCGCCGACGGCATCCCTTACGAAGTGCTCAATCGCGACGGCTGCATACGCGTTGAGCCGGCGTTGAAACATGTGCGCGAGAAGATCGTCGGCGGCCTGCTGACGCCGAAGGACGAGACTGGCGACTGCTTCAAGTTCAGCAACGAGCTTGCGAAAAAGGCGGAAGCGCTCGGCGTGCGCTTCAACTATGGCAGCATCATCCGCAGTCTCGACGTGGAAGGCGGTCGGATCAAGGGCGTCGTCACCGCGCACGGCACGCTCCAGGCCGATGCTGTCGTCGTGGCGCTCGGCAGTTTCTCCCCTCTCCTCGTCAGGCCGCATGACATTCGCCTGCCGGTCTACCCGGTCAAGGGTTACTCGTTGACGATCCCGATCACCGACGCGTCACGCGCGCCGGAATCGACGGTCATGGACGAAACCTTCAAGATTGCCATCACCAGGCTCGGCGACCGCATCCGTGTCGGCGGCATGGCGGAAATCTCCGGCTACACCAACGATCTCGGCGAGCCCCGTCGCCTGACGCTCCAGCACTCCGTCACCGATCTCTTCCCGGGCGGCGACGTGTCGAAGGCAAGCTTCTGGTCCGGCCTTCGGCCGATGACGCCGGACGGCACGCCGGTCATCGGTCCGACGAAGGTCGCGGGCCTCTACCTCAACACCGGTCACGGCACGCTCGGCTGGACGATGAGTTCCGGTTCGGCACGGGTGATCGCCGATCTCGTCAGCGGCCGTAAGCCGGAGATCGACGCGACCGATCTCGCGATCGCCCGCTACGCATAAGCGTGTTCAATTCAACCACCAATCTCGGAGACGGATCATGATCCAGGAAATCCACACCACCGACGCGCCGGGCGCCGTCGGTCCCTTCTCGCAGGCGATCAAGGTCGGCAACCTCCTTTTCGTCTCCGGCCAGCTTCCGATCGATCCGGCCACCGGCGAGTTCAACTCGGACGACGCGATCGCGCAGGCCGAGCAGTGCCTGAAGAACCTTGCGGCCATCGCGGCTGCCGCGGGCACGACCCTTTCCAACACCGTCAAGACCACGGTCCTGCTCACCGACCTCGGGCAGTTCGCGGAGATCAACAAGGTCTATGCGGGCTTCTTCGCCAAGCCGTTCCCGGCCCGCGCCTGCTACGAAGTCAGCGCGCTGCCGAAGGGCGCGAAGGTGGAGATCGAGGCGGTCATCGCCATCCCGTAAGGCTTGCTGACACCGGACGCTGACAGGCAATCAGCGTCCGGGAAGCATCGCGATGCCGTCGAAGGCGTCGCCATCAGGAGCCAATCCGCCCGCCGGGGGCGACGTCGTTTGCCAAGCCGTGGCTCGCGGCTGTGCTATCGGAGCTTACGTCGGAAGCAGACGGTTCGTGCGCTCGACGAATGCGATCTGCTCCAAAAACTGCAGCCTGAGTTTCTTCAGCGTCCAGAGACGAAAGCGATCCGGGGCGGGCCGCGCCTGTTCCTCGGCGATACGCGTTTCAATGATCGCCTTGCGGCTGAGGAGAGACTTCAGAAACTGATCCATTGCGATAGCCTTTGTTTGACTTCGCAACATTCGACCAGTTCGGCTCATAGTGCCAATTCATAGTTGAAATTCTTGCGATAGGTTTTATCAATTGGGAATGGCCTATCGACCCACTCTTCGCCAGCTTGAATACATAGCGGCCCTCGACGAACTCCGGCACTTCGGCAAAGCCGCCAAGCGCTGCCACGTTTCGCAACCGACCCTTTCCGTTCAGATTGGGCTGGTCGAAAAGTCACTCGGGGTAACGCTGTTTGAGCGCACCTCGACGAGTGTCGTCACGACACCGGCGGGCCAGGATGTGGCGCGTAGCGCGCGCATGGCGCTCGCGACCGTCGACGACCTCGTTGAAGGCGCCTTGAAGGACACGCAAAGCCTTGGCGGCCTGGTTCGAATGGCGACGGCCCCGACCTTTGGTCCCTATTTTCTTCCGGGCTTTCTGCCGGGCGTCCATCGGAAATTCCCGGCCTTGAAGATCTATATCCGCGAGGACCCGCCGGCATGGATTGAAACGGCGGTCGCCGAAGGTGCCGTCGATTGTGGCCTCGGACCGGCGCCGGAACGTTCCGGCCTCAGGTTCCGGCGCATCGGCGACGAGAAGATATTTCTTGGCGTTCCCGCCGAACATCGACTGGCCTCGCAGACCTCGGTCAAGACCCGGGCACTGCGAGGCGAAACGTTGTTGGCGCTTGGCAGCGGCCACCGGCTGCTCGAAAACGTCAAGCACCTTGCGGCCGTGGCAGATGCCCGGGTGATCGATGATTATGAGGGAACAAGCCTCGATTCCATCAGGCAGATGGTCTCGATCGGCATGGGCTGCTCGCTGTTTCCGGAGCTTTATGCCCGCGCGGAGTTTCGCAAGGACGACGACGTCAAGCTGATCGAAATCGAGGACTGGGCGGCCCGTCGCGAGGTCGGATTCTACTGGCGGGAAAACAGCGGACGACAGCGCCACTACGAAATCCTGGCGCGCGAGGCCGATAGCGCCGCGCGCAAGAAGGGGATTGCCTGATTGGCGGGCCATCGCTTCTGCCCGAACCGGCAAGGCTTCGGGCTGTCGCCGGCTAAGGGGCAAGAAGACCGGCCAGTGAAATGTAGAGCGGCACGCCAATCAGCAGGTTGAGCGGGAATGTGACGCCGAGCGCCATGGTCAGATAGATCTCGGGCCTGGCTTCCGGTGCGGCCATGCGCATGGCCGCGGGCGCGGCGATGTAGGAGGCGCTCGCAGCCAGTGTCGTCAACAAAGCGGCGTTGCCATGCGACAGGCCGAGGACTAGTGCCGACAGAAGAACAAGGGCAGCCGAAAGCGCCGGCATCCAGGCCGCAAACAGCATCAGCGGCCAGGTGAGTTTGCGCCAGCCGGTGCGAAGCCCCTGCCCCGCCACGGCTCCGAGATCGAGGAGAAAGAGGCAAAGAACGCCCCTGAAAGGATCGACCAGGAAGCCGGACACGTCGGAGAGCCCATCCCTGCCCGTCACCGCGCCGATGACGAAGGCGCCGAGCAGAACGACGATCGTCACGTTGAAGAATACCTCTTGCATGACCGTGCGACCGGCACGCTTGGCGCTGGCTTGTCCGCCAGCACCCGACCGTTGCAAGAGATAGACGGCGCTGATGATGGCCGGCGCTTCCATCGCGGCCGCCACCGCCACCATGGTAGCGCTGAATTCGATGCCAGATCGGGTCAGGGCATCGGTCGCGGCCGTGAATGTGACAATGGAGATCGAGCCGTAATGCGCAGCGATTGCTGCCCGATCGGTCGCCGGCAGGGGCGATACCAATCCGAGAAGACGAAAGGCAGCAAAGGGCGTCGCCCCGGATAGAACCACCCCGACGAGCAGACACAGGAGCACTTCGGTGGAGAGGGCATCCATCGCGACCGCCGCTCCCCCTTTGAATCCGATCGCCAGCATCAGGTAGATCGCTATCATCTTTGAAACGCCGCTCGGCAGAGCGATCGATGCGCCAAGGATCGAGGCGCCGAACCCGAGACAGAAGAAGAGCACGGGCGCCGAGAGCAGGGTCTGCTCAACGATAGACAGATAAAGGTTCATCGGAAGCCGTCAGGTTGGTGTTCTTAAAAAAAGAAGCGGTGCAGACCTCGGTCGCACCGCCTCAAACCTGCAAGGATACGGCGCCTTACAGTTGCTTTGCTTGTCTGCGGACATCGCCGCGGGACTTGTTCGTCTCGTCCCTTCGACCTGCATTTGTCACAGACTGGTCTCATAGGACAAATTCATTGTGGCTATTGCCAAAATAGATCGAAACTATTGAGTGTGGCCTGGTGGCACGATGCTTGGTTAGGCGAGCGAGGGCGCCGTCGCCCGCCCGATCATGCCAACGAGCGCGCAATCTCGCCGTCCAACGGAGGCGTCCGTGCGATCACCTGTCTTGGCCAAATGTTGACGCAAAGCCGACAAGGCCGTGTCCGCCACGAGACACACCGCGCGAGCGCCCGGCCCATTTTCACCGCGAGGAAGAGCCGGCTCTCACAGTTCCGAGCCGAATCCTCGCTTCAACAGAGACACACGACTGACGTTGGTACAGTTCAACAGGGTCCCACATGCCGTTAGACGAACAAGCACTCGGACAGAAACTGAAGGCAAGTTTTGACGCGGGCGATCTGCCTGGTCTACATGGCGCAATCGTCGATCTTCGGGGCCGCAGGCTCGCCGAAGTCTATTTTCCGGGGGCTGACGAGCGCTGGGGCGAGCCTGTCGGCTATCGCAATCATGGACCCGACACGCTGCACGATCTTCGCTCGATATCCAAATCGGTGGTCGGCTTGCTGTACGGGATCGCCTTGGCCGAAGGCAGAGTTCCTGCACCGGAAGCCCCCCTCTACCCGCACTTCCCGCAATACCCCGATCTCATCAATGAGCCCGGTCGCGACCGGATCCAGATTCGACACGTGCTGTCGATGCAGATGGGGCTCGAATGGGACGAAAGCCTGCCCTACAACGACCCGCGAAACAGCGAAATTGCCATGGAGATGGCGCCCGATCGTTACCGTTTCATTCTCGAGCAGCCGATCCGCGAGGCCCCTGGACGAACATGGAACTATAGCGGTGGCGCTGTGGCACTGCTGGGCAAGCTTATCGAATATGGAAGCGGCATGACGTTGGACGCCTATGCCGCCCGGAAGCTGTTCGAACCGTTGGGGATCGGCAGATTTGAATGGGTTGCCGGCGACGACGGCGAGCCTTCCGCCGCGTCAGGCCTACGTTTGACATTGCCGGATCTTGCGAAGATCGGCGGGCTCGTGGTGGATCGCGGTGTCTATGACGGCCGCCAGATCGTTCCGGCAGAATGGCTCGACGCTTCGTTCAAGCCGCGCGCGACCATCAACGAATTCATCCAGTACGGCTATCTTTGGTACGTCAAGGAGTCCGTCGCGTGCGCGGTTGTCATGGGCGTTGGCTATGGCGGTCAAAGGCTGACTGTCGACCGATCCGCCGGTCTTGTCGTCGCCTCGTTCGCAGGTCGTTACAACGACCCGGATAGCTGGCAAACACCGATAAAGATGCTCTTTGATTTCGCAGTGCCCGAAGCACAGCGATTGCTCTCAACGTAACCGCGGGTCGATACCGCTCAATGTCATGGGCTGCCATCCGACGGATGACATGAAAAGGGACGTTCAAGGATTGCCGCAGCGGATTGCGCCGGGAGCGGACAATCCTCTCGGCGCGCGGGCGCTCTATCTGTTTCAGAATGGCAAGGACACGCTCTACCGCATCCATGGCACGTCCGAGCCCTGGACCATCGGAACCGAAGCATCCTCCGGCTGCATCCGCATGCTCAACGAAGACGTCATCGAGCTCTATGGGAAAGTCTCAAAGGGCGCGACTGTGGTCGTCCTCTAGGTGCATGAAGGGCAGCGGTCAGGGTTCGCTGTCTCATCCCCTCGCCCCACGCAAACTATGAGTTGACCGTTTTCAGCGCCGAGGCGACACTTGTCAGGTGCAGCAAGGCAGGAGGTAAATGATGGCTGAGGCGGACCACTGGCGTCATATGGCAAGCGCTCCGAAAAACGGGAACCGGATCCTCGTCACGATCCGGCCGTCCGAGCAGGGCGCCGCGGAAGTCGATCTCGCCTATTGGTCGAAGGGTGATCAGTTCGGGACTGAAGGCTGGCGCGCCTCCGATTCCTCGCCCGGTCGCATCATCGAGTATCCCGAGCCTGAGTTGAAGTGTTGGATGCCGATGCCCACGGCCAATCTCGATCGCGCCGCGATGCCGCTGCCCTGGGAAGGCGAGGACGAGCAGGAACTGGACGGCTCCGGGATCTAGGAGCGCCAGCGCAGGGTCGTTGGCTGGGCCCTGCTCGTCAGCGACGGCATAGGCTGTCGCGTGGCCGATCGCCTTCGCTACGGTGACACCACTGTCGGCCGAAGATCGTGCCGATGTCATTTCGTTGGGCACGGCCGCGGCGGTTCTCACCGCGGCCGCCCATTATCCTTCTATCGCATCATCGCCGCGACATTGCCGCCGTCGACGGTGATGACCGCGCCTGTGCTCGTGCGCGCCTTGGCAAGGTGCACGAAGGCTTCGGCCACATCCTTGGCGGCGACTTCGCGGTGGACGAGGTTGCCGCGCATGTAGGCTTCCGGCGTGATGCCGCGGGCGCGGCTGCGCTCCTCGACCATCTGGTCAGTCATGAGGCCGGTGCGGATGCGATCGGCGTTGACGGCGTTCGAGGTGATGCCGTCCGCACCGTGTTCGACGGCGTATTGCCGCATCAGTGCCATCAGCGCCGCCTTCGACGTGCCGTAGGGACCGAAATCGGGGCCGGGATTGACCGCCTGCTTGGAGACGTTGAACACCAGTGCGCCGCCGGTGCGTTGCGCCTTCATGACCCGGGTTGCTGCACGGGCGATGTAATGGTGTCCCCAGAAGTTGAGGGCGAAGGCTTTCTCGAAGAGTTCGTCGGCGACCTCGATCATGGCGCCCTGGAAGGCGGCACCCGCGTTCGAAATGACGATGTCGATACCGCCGAAATGTTCGGCGACGCCGGCGATAGCGGCGTCAACGGCCTGAGGATTGGTCACGTCGCAGGCGACGCCAAGCCCTCCGAGCCGGGCGGCCTCCTTCTTGACCGTCGCTTCGACAAGATCGACGAGGGCGATTTCCGCACCTTCCGCGCGCAGCGCCTCGGCAATCGCAAGGCCAAGGCCACCGGCGCCGCCGGTCACCACCGCAACCTGCCGGCTCAGCGGCTTCTCCACCTGTTTCGTCAGTTTGACCTGCTCGAGCGACCAGTATTCGATGTCGAAGAGATCCTGTTCCGACAGCGCCTCGAAGCTCTCGATTCCTTCAGCGTTACGGATGACGTTGATCGTGGCTTCCGCGACATCAGCGCCGACGCGTGCGGCCTTCTTGCTCGGGCCGGCCGCAAAGAGGCCGACGCCGGCGACGTAGAAGACGCGGGGCATCGGGTCGAGCATCTTCTTGTTGCCACCGACGCGCACGTTGTTGCGCTCGAAATAGGCGCGGTATTCGGCGGCGTAGTCGGCCACTGCCGTGCGCACCGTCTCCGCCCAGGCGGCCATTTCACCGGCAACCGGCGCCGGCAGAACGAGGCCGAAGCGCTTGATGTGGATGACATGCTCCGGCGTCGCGTTGCCGCGGCGCGCGAGATCGCTGGCATTCTGCGCATTGCAGAACGCAAGCACCGCGTCGCTTGCCCGGTGCTCCAGCACGAAGCGTTTCGGGCAGCCTTCGACGCCGGTGTCGATCGCAATGGCGCCGCGCAGGACCGGCGCAATTTCCGCGGCCGTTGCAAGCGCCGTTGGCTGCTTCACCTGCACGAACGGACGCGGATTGCCTTCGGCAATGCGGCGTTCGGCCCGGTCGATTGCGGCGATCATCTTCTCGTAGGATTCGCGCGGGTCTTCCGACCAGGTGAAGATGCCGTGCTTCAGCAGGATCATACCGTCGGCGGTCGGATCGGCGCGGAAAGCCTCATCGCAGGCTTTGGCAAGATCGAAGCCGGGCATGACATAGGGAACGATGATCGCCTTGGGGAAGAGTTCGCGCACGATTTCTTCGCCGTGCGGCTGGTTTGTCAGCGACACGATCGCGTTCGCATGGGTGTGGTCTATGTGCTTGAACGGCAGGTTGGCATGCAGGATCGCTTCGACCGACGGATTGGGTGCTGCCGGATCGAGCAGCAAGCGGCGCTGCAGCATGACCATGTCGTCGTCGCTGAGCGTCTGGAAACCGACCATCGCCTGCAGCGGTTGCAGGCGGACGGCCGGCAGGCCTGCCGGTTCGATCGTGCCCATGTCCCAGCCGCTTCCCTTGACGCAAAGAACCGGAATTTCAGAGCCGTCGAGATCGGTGAAGACGGTCTTTACCGACGTGTTTCCGCCGCCATGCAGCACCAGCTCCGGGTCGGATCCGAGCAGGCGCGTGGTGTAGGTGCGGATCGCCAGATCACGGTTGACGCCGTTGCGGACGTAGGCGTCGACGACATCGGCATATTCGGTTTCGGACCATCTCGATTTCATGCAAAGGCTCCTCAGCTTCCGGCGGACATCACCTGCGACGGCTCCGGACAAAAATGACATGGCGGGACCGTGCCCGCCGAGCCGTGGAAGGCTGGCAGGAAAGGCCGCTTGGGAAATTTGGGATCGGCGTCTGGCGCGGGCCGCGTCGAAGAAGGCGCGATCCGATCCAGTCTGCCGCAGTCTCGCCTGCCCATGTGGCCGCATTCGTGGCCGCGTGCTCAAGCGCGATTCCGTTCTCGATCGCCCGTTACAATGGGGCATGAACAAATGACAACATCATGTGTCAAATGTCAATTGAGCGTTCGAATTTGTTTGACGGCGGCCTCATTTCCGGTTTGAGGTGGCGCAAACAGTATCAGGCGGAGTGACGGATGGCGGAGAGCGCACGGGCAAGTTGGATGATCGGCGAAGGCAAGTCGTTGCCGCCCGAGTTCGATGACGGGGTCGTTTGGGCCGCCTGGCTCTACTACGTCGATCAACTGACCCAGAGCGACATCGCCAAGATCCTCGGCATGTCGCGCGCGACCATTGTCAATTACCTTCAGGAGGCCCGTGAACGCGGCCTCGTTACCATCCGCGTCAACACCGACGTTGGCGGACGCGTGGCCATCGCGCGCAAGCTGAAGGAGAAGTTCGGGCTCGAGGGAGCGCTGGTCATTCCGGCCGGAGAGCCGGCGTCGCTGGTCACGCGGCTCGGTGAGGCCGGCGCCCGCCTGCTTGCCGACATGATCAAGCAGGGCGACACGATCGGCGTTGCCTGGGGACGGACGGTGCTTGCCGTCGCCGACCAGATCTCGCTGGCCGAACCGCTCGATGGGCTCACTGTCGTCCAGGTTTCGGGCAGCTCGATCGCCAATCCCGAGTTCTCGCCGGAGTTCTGCACCTCGCTGATGTCCCAGCGCATTCATGCACGCTGCGTCAACCTTTTGGCGCCGGCGCTGCTGTCGACGCCGGAACTCAAGCGCTGGCTGCTTTCGGAACCGGTGCTCGTCAAGCAGTTCGAGCTTATTCACTCCACCAACATCCTGGTCTTCGGCGTCGGCGATATCGGCCCCGACACGCTGATCCGCTCGGCCAATGTCGCAAGCCAGGAGGACTTCGATTCCTACCAGGCGCACGGCGCCGTCGCGGTGCTGATCTGCCGTTTCATCGACGAGGCAGGCCGACAGGTGAGCGGTGAACTCGACGATCGCATGGTGGGTATCGAGCTCGACGAACTCGTGCGTATACCAAGCCGCGTCTGTGTCGCCGGCGGTGCGAACAAGGTCACGGCGATCCGCGCGACGATGAATGGCGGCTACGCCACCCACCTCGTCACCGACATCGCAACCGCCGAGATGCTGCTGGCCGAATAGGCCTGAGGCGCTCCGACAGGAGCGCCCCGCCAGCCTATCAGTTCATTTTGACGCGCGCCGTGCGCATGAATGCCTGCGTCGCCTCAAAAGAGGTGATGCCGGCATCCGAACCGAGACCGGTCGCCACCAGCGCGGCCGAGGCCTGCGCGAACTTCAGCGACGTCTCCGTGTCCATCTTGTGGTGCAGGCCGGCGATGAAGCCGGCGTTGAAGGCATCGCCGCAGCCCGTCGTATCGACGACGTCGATCTCGAAGGCGGGCAATTTCACGGTCTTTCTGTCCGGATCCATGAAGTAGACGCCGTCGCCGCCGAGCGTGAAGACGCAGTGCTTCACACCGAGGTCGCAGAAGAAGAGCGCCGCATCCTCGGCAGTTTTCCGCCCGGAGATCAGCATGGCTTCCTCCACCGAGGGCATGAAGTAGTCGATATAGGGGAAGAGCGGGCGGATGAGGGAGAGCGTCTTCTCGCTGGCACCGAGCAGATCGAAGGTGACGGTGCGGCCCTTGGCCTTGGCCGCTTCGAGAAGCACGCGGCTCGGCTCGCCGTCGAGGCGGTCGAGCAGGCCCGTGCCGCCAAGATGAACGATCGGCGCCTCCGTTACGCGATCGAGTGCTTCGGCTGCGATCTCGAAATGGCCCGACGCGCCACGGACGTGAAGCGCCGGCCGTTCGCCGTTGCGGCGGATGTTGAGGATTGTGGCGGACGTCGGGACGCCCGGGATGCGCTGCATCTCTGCCGTGTCGACGCCGAAGCGCTGCAGGGTCGAAAGCACGAAGTCGGCCTTCTCGTCGTCGCCGACGGCGCCAACCGCAAGGCAGTTGAGACCGAGCTTCGCAAGGTCGACCACTGTGCCGCCGGCGGTACCGGCAACCGTCAGGCGGATCTCGTCGATGAACTCGACATTGCCGCCCTCGGGAATGCGGTCGACCGGGCGACCGAGGATGTCGAGAATGTAAAGTCCGATGACCGAAACATCGTGCGCCATGCACTCAAACCTTTCTCAAAGAAACAGGGGTGTAGACACCGGCCCCGACCGCGGCTTGGCGGCCTTAAGGCCGGCCGTCAGGATTGGCGGCCGCGGATCGAGAAGATCCCGCCGGCGAGAATGATGAAGATGCCGACGATGACGAGCTGCCAGGTGCTCGGTATGCCGACAAGAATGAGGACGTTGCTGACCAGCGTGATGAGAACCACGCCCAGAAGCGTGCCGATGACACTGCCGGAGCCGCCGGTGATGCGCGCGCCGCCGAGAACGACCGCGGCAATGATTTCGAGCTCGGCGCCCGCGAGATCGAACGGGTTCGCCAGGCGGTTGCTGGAGACGTGAATGATCCCGGCGATGCCGGCGAGAAGCCCGGCATAGGCAAAGACAAAGATGCGGACCGTGCGCAGATTGTAGCCGAGACGCTCGGCCACGCCGGCATTTCCGCCGACGGCATAGACCGCCCTGCCGATCAGGGTGCGCTCGAGAATCCACCAGGTGACGATCGCGGCGACCGCGAGGATCAGCACGAAGGCGGGCAGTGTCGAGGTCGAGCCGTTGGCGCTGTGGTGGGTGAAGAGCGCAAGCTTTCCGAAGGCGTCCATTGCCGCGGGAATGTTCATGAACAGCGCCGTGCCGACAAAGGTGAGCAGGAAGCTGCGAATGACATATTGCGTGCCGATCGTCACGATCAGCGACGGCGCCTTGAGCGCATGAACGAGAACGCCGTTGAGCGCGCCGAAACAGGCGCCGCCGACAGCGCCGAGCACAAGGATCGCCACGATCGGCATGTCGGGCACCACGTTCACAACCAGCATGGTGACGGCGTACATGACGAAGGCGGCGATCGCCGTGAACGAGACGTCGATGCCACCGGAGGCCAACACGACGAGCACGCCGAGCGCGAAAAGGCCACGCACGACGGACGCGCGCAGGATGTCGAAAAGGTTCGATACCTGCCAGAAGTCCGTGTTGATCGCGCCGACGACGAGCGAGACGGCGACGATCAGGATCAGCGTGAAGGCCGGCGGATGCCGCATGAGCCACGCCCAGATGCCGGCAACCGCGCCTGCGCTTTCAGACCGGGGTGCTGCCGAGGAAAAGGTGGTTTCGGTCATTGAAGCCTCGCAATGGTATCGTCCGTCAGCGCACGCGAGAGGACGTCTTCGGCCAGCCCTTCGGCGGCAAAGGTTTTGACGACGCGACCCTTGCGCATGACCATGATGCGGTCGCAGTTCTGCAACAATTCGGGCAGGTCGTCGCTGATGATGATGACGCCCATGCCGTCGCCGGCGAGCCGCTGGATGATCCGATAGATCGTGTCCTTGGAGCCCACATCGACGCCGACGGTCGGGCCGTGCAGGATCAGAAGTTTTGGCTCGATTGTCAGCCAGCGCCCGATCAGCACGCGCTGCTGGTTGCCGCCGGACAGCGACTGCACCGGCTTGTCGACGCCGGCCGAGACGACCTGGAGATCGTCGACCGTGCGCTCGGCAAGCGCACGGCTGCGGCGCCCGTCGACGATACCGAGGGCATTGCGCAGCCGGTCGAGGACCGGAACCACGATATTGTCCTTGATCGATTGCGAGAGGAACAACCCCTCCGAGAGCCGGTCCTCGGGAACGTAGCCAATCCCCGAAGCAATGGCGTCGGCGGGTTTGCCAAGGCGGATCTCGTCGCCCTCGAGAAAAATGCCGCCACCGTCGGCCGGCGAAACCCCGGCGAGCGCAAGCGCCAGTTCGTTGCGCCCGGAATCGAGCAGGCCGGTAATGCCGACGATTTCGCCCTTGCGCAACGACAAGGAGACGTCAGCGAAAAAGCCGCTCCGCGAGAGCTTTTCGACATTGAGCAACTTCTCGCCGAGCGTGACGGCAGAGCGCTGGCGCGTATCGTCCAACACCTTGCCGGTCATCCAGAAGGCCAGATCCGTCTTCGAATGGCCTTCGACATCGCATTCGGCGACCTTCTGGCCGTCGCGCATGATGATTGCCCGCCCGCCGAGCGATTTGCACTCGTCGAGCTTGTGGGTGACGAACAGGACGGCAACGCCCTTGGCGCGCAGGCGATCGACGACGCCGATGAGATTGTCGACCTCGTGTTTGGTCAGCGCCGTCGTCGGCTCGTCCATGATGACGAGGCGAGCGTCGGAGGCGATCGCACGGGCAATGGCGATCAGCTGCCGCGTCGCCATCGGCAACTCGTCCGTGCGCGTCGACAGAAAGGCCCTGCTCGCGGGCAGGCCGACGGCCGCAAGGGCGCGCTCGGCGGTCGCCCGCATTTTCGGTATGTCGAGCCGCCGCGCAAGCTTGCCCGACGAGGATACGAGCTGCTGCGTCAGGCCGATGTTCTCTGCGACGGAGAGATTGGGGAGCAGCGAGAAATCCTGATAGACCGTTTCGATGCCGGCAGCGAGGGCTGCGACCGGCGTCAGTCCGGTAACCGTCTTGCCGTCGATCAGGAGTTCGCCTGCATCGGCCCCTTGAGCCCCGGAAATGATCTTGATGAGCGTGCTCTTGCCGCAGCCGTTCTCACCCATCAGGTGATAGATGTTGCCGGCCTCGATCGAAAGGCTGACGCCCTTCAGCGCGCGTACGCCGCCGAAGTGCTTCTCGATGTTGCGCACCTCCAGAAACGGGGTCGTAGGCTTGAGATGCGGTTCACCGCCAGTGGGCTGGGGCTGCATGGCTTTGTCCTGATGGGGCATGAGGGCGTTCGAGGGACATGCCGCCGCGCCGGTGGGCGCGACGGCATCGATCGGCTGAACCGATCAGAACGGGTATTTGCTGTAGTTCGACTTGTCGACGTCGACCCAGGCTTCGCCGACGACGATGATGCCTTCACCTGCACCCTTCTTGACCGTCACCTTTTCGTAGCCGGGCACGCCGAGATCCATGCCGTCCTTGATCTCTTCGCCCTTGATGACCATGTCGGCGACCTTGTTCATGACGTAGCCGGCATCCTTCGGATCCCAGAAGCTGATGCCATCTACAGCACCGGATTCCAGATAGGATCCGGTATCCTTCGGCAGGCCGATACCGAACACGCAGGTCTTGTCCTGAAGGCCAGCCTCTTCGACGGCGCGGCCGATGCCGATGACGTCGATGGCGGAACCGCCCTGGAAGCCCTTGATATCGGGATACTTGCGCAGGATTTCGCGGGCCTTCTCATAGGCGCGGTTGGCGTCGTTGAAGGATTCGTTCTTCTCTGAGACCAGTTCCATGTCCGGGTACTTCTTGGCGTTTTCAGCGCCGCCGTCAGCCCACTGCACGTGCGTCAGGCTGCCGAGCGAACCGACGAAGGACGTCCACTTGCCGGACTTGCCCATGCACTCGGCGATCTTTTCGTTGAAGCGAGCGCCGAAGGCCTTGTTTTCGAAGGCTTCGATGTCGACGAGCGTGTTCTTCATGCTGTCGGCTTCGTGGGTCACAACCTTGATGCCGCGCTGGGCGGCGCGCTTCAGCACGCCTTCGAGCGACGCTGCATCCATCGGCACGACGGCAATCGCGCTAACCTTCTTGGCGACGAGGTCTTCGATCAGGCGCGCCTGCTGGGCAGCGTCTGCCTTGCCGGGGCCAATCTGGCTTGTGGCAACCGTATCATTGTCGTTGCCGTAGGCGACAACGCCTTCCTCCATGCGGGTAAACCAGTTCTCGCCGGTGACCTTCACGACGGTCACGATGCTCGGCTTCTCCTCCGCAGTGGCCGCCGTTGCGGCCCAGATGGTGCCGAGGGCCACGGTGCAGGCGGCAATTTTACGAAAATCAGGCATAGTTCCTCCCATTGCGCCTTCGAAAGGAAAGAGCTGTGGCGCGCGAAGGCTCGCGCCCGGCCCTGGCGGAAACGGGGTTAGCTGCGGGCCGCCCTGAACCAGGCTTTGAGATCGAAGCCGGAGGTGGCGATGAAGACGAGCAGAAGAACGCCCCAGGCGAGATCCCGGAAGAAATTCGAGATGTTCATGAAGTTGAAGAGGCTGGAGAGCATCTGCAGCGATGTTGCCGAAAGCACGACGCAGATGACCCGCCCATAGCCGCCCTCAGGGCGAACGCCAGCCATGACGGCGATCAGGATCGCGATGAGGACATAGGAGGTGCCGTAGTCCCACTTGACGCTTGAGGTACGCGCGGCGATGACGATGCCGGCAACCGACGCCAACAGGCCGCAAACCGTATAGGTCAGGAACAGGATGCGCTTTTCCGGGATGCCGGCGTAGCGCGCCGCCTTGGCATTGTTGCCGAGCAGAAGCAGACGCTGGCCGAAGGGCGTGAAACGCAGGATGGCGCCGATCGCAAGTGCGACGACCAGGAACAGAGCGAAGCATTGGGGCACGTTCAGGATCGTGGCATTGCCGAAATCGTCGAGCGGCTCGACATAGCCGATGCTGAGCGCCGAACCGTTGGTGAGAACGATCGCCAGCCCCGTGAAGAGCAGTTGCGTGCCGAGCGTGGCGATGATCGGCGTCAATCCGACCGTGGCGATCAGGAACCCGTTCAGCATGCCGCCGACAAGGCCGACGCCAAGCGCAAGGCCGATCAGGCTCCAGGTGAAAAGAAGCGGAGCGTCGTCTGCGGAAATCACATCGCGCAGGAAGAAGTAGGCGGCAACCCCGGAGAGATTGGCCAGCGCGATGCCGGAAAGGTCGATACCGCCATTGCCGGACATCATGGCCAACATGACGCCAAGCGCGAGGAAACCCAGCTCGGGGACCTGCGACGCCATGGACTGGAAGTTATAGAGCTCGACGAAGTTGGCGCCGACGAGCACCGCACCGGCGACAATCGCGGCAACGTTCACAGTGGCAAGAAAGCCGAGCTGCCGATCCATCTGAAAAGCCACGATGTCCCCTCCCATGCTGGCATCTGTGCAGACGGATATGCTTCCCGGCCCTTCGGTTTCAGGCTCCTGTCTCCCCTGAAACCAGCCGGCAGCCGGCGTCCTCTGTACATTTCTGACATTTGCCAGTCATCAGTGTGTTTTGTCAACAACGTTCTTCACGCTGTTCTGTTACGTCCACGGGAGGTGAGCGGACGTGGCGAGTTAGTCGGCCGCTTAAGCGGCGTGCGCGGCCCTATCAGTTCATTGGGCAGGCCCGCGGCCGGTGAGAGATCCGCTCGATTGGCAAGAGGACAGGCTGGAAACGGGAAAGGGTGAAGCCAGCGCTCGCTCGAACGGGGCGCCGTTTGACTGGCGCGATCGTTAGGCGCCGGTGTTCAATTGATCAAGCCAATCCCGAATGACGGCCGCAACGCTTTGCGGCGCTTCCATTGGAACCATGTGGCCGGCTTCAGCGACGACCTCGAAGCTTGAGCCGACGAGCCCGTGGTGCAGTTCGAGCGCCTCGGCGCGCGATCTTAAGCGATCCTCTTCACCGGCAATGACGAGGCTGGGGCATCGGATCGAAGCCAGTACATGCCGTTCGTCCTTCCGCTCGATGAGCGACTGGCGGCGAAAGGCGTCGCCTCCCATTCGCTGGCCGGCTGCCTGAATGCGCTCAAGGATATCGGCCCGCCCGGCATTGTCGGGGTGAAGGGACGAGAGGATGGCCAACCGGCTGAGGCCTCTGAATGCCGTGCCGGCCGACTGCCCGGCGACGGCTGCCTTTCGTTGGCACTCCACGTCGCTGTCGCCGCGCGCGGACGTGGCGATGAGGACAAGGGCGCTCACCCGCTCGGGGGCCTGACGGACGATTTCCCGGGCGACGTAGCCTCCCATGGAGAACCCAACGAGTATGAAGCGATCCGGCGCATCCAGCAGCGCGCGACGGGCCATGGCAGCGATCGAGGCATCCTGCGACAGGTCGGCATAGGTCGCAGGCCCGTAGTCGCCAAGCGCGGGAACAACGTCGCGCCAGAGATCGGCGTCCAGCATGAAGCCGGGAACCAAGAGCATTGCCACCGTCGCCACCTCGCCTTGCATCTGCGCGTACATTGACCCTATCGGAAGAAAAGGCTGTGGTCGTCAAGCGAGATGCCCGCCTTTGGGCCCACAGCCTGTTGCGCTATGGCAGCCGTGCGGCGCGAACCGTGCAGTGCGCCGGCCCTTCAGTCGGTTTCCAACGATCGGCCCAAGGCCGATTTCCAGCTGGCGATGAAATCTGCCGAAACGCGAGCTTGCGGCACCATCGTATCGAAGCCGTGATAGGCCCCGGGAACCACGGACATTTCGACAGCGATCCCAGCTTCGATGAGGCGGGAAGCGAAACGTATCGATTCCTGTGCGAACAGGTCGAGCGTGCCGACGCCGATCCAGGTGGGCGGCAAGCCGGCAAGATCGACGGCGCGCGCCGGAACCGCCTCCGCCGGTGCTTCCGCCACCAGCGGCTCGCGCCCGAGGACCGAAGTCCAGCCGAAAGCATTCGACTGCGTGTTCCAGATGAAGGCTCCGACGTGAGCCGGTGGTAAGCGCAGTGCAGTGCGGTCGTCGAGCATCGGATAACGCAACAACTGGAAACGGATCGGCCACTCGCTGCGGTCGCGCGCCCGGAGCGAGACGGCCGCGGCAAGGCCGGCGCCGGCACTCTCGCCCATCACGGCGATCCGTTTCCGATCGACGCCGAGCTCGGCTGCAGCCTGATGCAGCCAGCCGAGCGCCGCGTATGCATCGTCAAGTCCGGCGGGGAAAGGATGCTCGGGCGCCAGACGATAGTCGACCGAAACGATGAGCGCACCCAGTTCCGCGGACAGTTGCTGCAGTTCAGGAATGGCCACCTCGGGCTTGCCGACGACAAGTCCGCCACCATGGAGATGCAGGATCGCCGGTTTGTCCGTGCGCTCCGGCGCCGGATCGAGAACGACGATCCTCAGTTTGGAGTTCCCCTCCCCGCCCGCGATGAAGCGGTCTTGCGGTTGCACGGCCGGCGGCGACAGCGCCGGCGGGAACGGGACGCTGCGGACTGCCTGAAGATTGTCCATGCCGAGGTCGAGCGGCGGGATGTGTTCAAGGATCGGGCGCAGTTCAGGATCGACCAGATCGATGGCCGCGAAGGCTGGCGGTCGTTGCAACTCTGACGACGCGGTTTCAGCGCTTGCGTCGGCGGTGAGCAAGGCGATGGACAGCGACATGGCGGCAAATTCCCTGACATTGAGAGGCATGCGGGTCTCCTGACGGAAATGGTGACGTTTCCGACGGCCGCCAGGACTTGAGGTTCGGAATCAACAGCGAACTCCGGTCCAAGGCGCGGAACGTGAAAAACATCTGGTTCATGGGGAGAAGGTAGATTATCCCTGTTCGCTGGATAATTCGCTAGATTTGGAATTAGAATCCATGTTGGTAGATAATAGGGTTATTGCCGCTTCGACCGTGGAGCGCCTCCCTCCGGTCGAGGCCGTGGTCATTTTCACCCGCGTTGCGGAGATGGGCAGCTTCACCGCCGCGGCGCGCTCGATGGGCATCCCTCTGGCGACCGTCAGCAAGCGCGTGGCCGAACTAGAGGAGCATCTCGGCGTCAGGCTGATCGCGCGAACGACACGACGTTCGTCTCTTACCGAGCCCGGCAAGCGTTTCCTTGTCCACGGTCGCTTGATCGTCGATGCCCTGCAACGGGCGACGGACGAAGCCGCCCAAGCGGTCGCAGAACCTTCCGGCAGGCTCAGGCTGTCGATGTCGTCGGTGCTGGTCGAGGCGGGCCTCGGCAAGGTCGTGGCGCGTTTCGCCGCGGCGAACCCGAAACTGCACTGTGAGATCGATGTCTCGGATCGACATGTCGATCTCGTTGCCGAAGGCTATGACCTCGCCGTGCGCGTCGGCAAGCTCAAGGACTCGTCCCTGATCGGCCGCAAGATCGGCCGCACCGAGGCGTCTATATTTGCGGCACCTGTGCTGGTTGCCGCGCACGGCCTGCCGTCGCTCCCGTCCGATCTCAAAGCCTATCCGCTGATCGGCGAGCAGATCGTACCGGGCGAAACCCAGGTCTGGACACTCCACCATAAAACGCAGAACCCGATGAAGGTGGAGTTCAAGCCGCGCATGTGCGCCAACAGCGTCCGGGCCATATCCGAGGCCATCGAGGCCGGGATCGGCATCGGCCGCCTACCGACCGTCATCGGCCGCAGAATGGTCGCCGAGGGGACGGCCATAGAGATATTGCCTGGCTGGGCCGGCCCCGGACTGGATATTTCGCTGATCTACCCTGCGAGCCGCGGCATGCTGCCCGGTGTGCGCCTTCTGATCGATACGCTGAGCCGCGAGGCTGGGGTGTTTTTGTAGGGGATCTCGAGATCAAGGTGTGGTGTGGTGCCGTCCCAATTGCGCCAAAGATCCCGTGCCCGAGAAAACAAAATGTACCTGTCATAACTGACACGGTTGCGATGGTCGTGCCGTCGAACAGTATTGCGATTGATTAGCCAGGCTTACCAGTCTGGATCGAAATCGGCGTCTTATCGTTCCAATCTTCCCCGCCTACCTTTTGCGTCGATACCGCAACGCAAAACGGAGGAGAACAGGAAGGCCCGCTGAATTTCGGCGCTCCAAACGGCAGTGCCTCCCCCAATTCAACAGACGCGGACAGGACGCGCGCTAGCCGCGCCTTCCCACCGGCATCGAACAGCCGGAGCAATGACGACGTTTGCGACCGCTGGACGTCGCACAGTCATCTATCGAGGAGAGAAACATGCGTGATCGCATTCAATCGCAATTTGCGGCCGCGGGTGCGGCCGTTTTCCTGGGCCTTTCGCCGGAGGTCGCCTTCGCCCAATCCCTGGAGGAGCGTCGCGAACGCGGCGCTGCCGTCATCCGGACGCTCAACAATGGCGTGACGCAGCCCAACCTGGAACGGATGCGGCAGGAGTTTCCCTTCCTTGCCGACGCAACCGAGGCCTATGCCCTCGGCGACGTCTGGTCTCGCCCGGGCCTCGACAACAGGACGCGGCAATTGGCGGCGGTCGCCGCCTTCGCCGCGATGGGCCTGACCGACCTGATGAAGGTCCATGCCGGATACGCGCTCAACATCGGCGTTTCCGAGGATGAGCTCAAGGAAGTCATGTACATGGTGACCGTTCCGGCCGGATTTCCCCGGGCCATTGCTGCGTCGCAATCGCTGTCACAGCTCTTTGCCGAGCGGGCCGATGCGGGCAAGGACAAGCCTGCGGGAGAGCGGCCATGAACAATTTCCCCAAACTTGCCGCCGCCACCCTTATTGCCGGTCTGGCGTCCCTCGACGCGCCGATCTCCCGTCAAGCCGTCGCGGAGGACGCCGTGAGCAGCGAAGCACAGAACAAGCAGGCAGATCATCCCTATGTCGGCATGTGGGTCACCGAGGACGGGCGGATCCGGCAGGAACTGTTGCCGAACGGTCGCTACGACGAGGCGCGCGGAAACCGAAAGAGCGCCTATCAGGGGCGCTACGAAGTGACCGGCAACCAGATCAACTACTGGGACGACACCGGCTTCACGGCCGATGGCGCGTTCATCGACGGCGTGCTGCATCACGGCGGCATGGTTTTTTACCGCGAGAGGTGACGACGGAAGGGGAGCATGTGAAGACCGTCGTTGCCTGGTGCACCTCGATCCTTGATGCCAACGCCGGCTGTCACGTGTCTCCCGCCTCGTCTCTGCAGCCGCCTGTCCGCGGCAATACAATAGACAAGGAACCAAACCCATGAAGTTCAACATGCTCGCCCTGGCAGCATCCTGGATGCTGGCGACGGGGACCGCCTTTGCGCAACAAGAGACACAGCCCGCCTGCCCTGCAGCCGGGCCGCACGGGCCGGCGGAACTGCATAGAAGCTGGATCCTCGAAGGCTGGGAGCGCACACCCGGGGATCCGGCATTCAAGTTCGCCGACAAGCTCGGACGCTACTACGACCTCGATGGCGAGGGCGTGTTCTACGACGATCTGGCGCCGAACTTCCGAACGGCGCGCCGCGCGGCCGGTTACGGAGCCATGTGGGAAGGGCCTTTCAACAACATGCGCGCGGCGATACACGCCGTCTCCGACGGGCCTGATGCGATCGTCGGCGAGCGCGTCGCGTCGACGACGCTCGAATTCGTCGCACGGCTCGAAACGAATGATGGCACAGTGACGGCGATCATCGACCGTTCTCAACTCGGTTGGGAGTGTGACGGTCGCCGTTGGGTCATCCGCCATGAGCACAACTCTGCACGGACCGTCAGCGAAGGCGAGATTGCGCCGTTTCTGGCGCAGGAGGCGGGGAAGAAGTGAAGGCGCTGCCAGGCTCTTGCAATCGCAACAAGCCTCTGGAGGCGATCACAGGCGCGGCAGAACTCGGCGGTGACATTGTTTGATGCCTTGAAGGTTGTTGATCGGCAGGCCAAGATTGCATCTTCATTCTGCCCAATCATGCCGACACCGGTAAGCTGAGCTGTCCAATGGCCGTCGATCTCAACGCCATCTCCGTCTTCATGGCCGTCGCCGAAGCGCGGAGTTTTCGCGCGGCTGCCGAGCATCTGGGCGTTACCCGATCGGCCGTAAGCCAATCGCTGCGGCGGCTGGAAGATCGGCTCGGCGTGGCACTCGTGCAGCGGACGACACGCAGCGTCAGCCTCACGGAGGCTGGCGCGCAACTTTACCTGCGCGTAGCTCCGGCCCTCGCAGAGGTCGGCCTGGCGCTGGACGCCACGGCGGACCGGGACATGGCGCCAACCGGGCTGTTGCGGCTGGCGGTGTCCTCGATCGCCGAAAGGTTCATCTCAGGAGCACTGCTCGCAAGTTTTGCCGAAGCCTACCCCACGATCCAGATCGATGTGACCGTCACGGACGAGGAGTTCGACATCGTGGCCCAAGGCTATGATGCCGGGGTGCGGCTTGGCGAGGTCATCGAGCAGGACATGATCGCAGTGCCGGTATCGGCCGAGCAACGTCAGACGGCGGTTGCGGCGCCATCCTATATCGAACGCTTTGGCAGGCCTTTGCTGCCGGCGGACCTCGCCCAGCACCGCTGCATCGGCTGGCGCCCGGCGCCCCAGACCGCACCTTATCGCTGGGAATTCGGCAAGGATGGCCGCGAGTTCGACGTGGCGGTGAACCCGCAGATCACCACCAACGACATGTCGCTGATGATCCGGACCGCCTGCGCCGGGGGCGGCATAACCTTCGGCATGGAGGAAACCTTCAGGCCCTATGTTTCCGCTGGACAGCTGGTGCCGCTTCTCGAAGACTACTTCCCGCCATTCGCGGGCTTTTATCTCTACTTCCCCAATCGACGGAACCTGGCGCCGAAGCTGCGCGCGCTGATCGAGCACGTTCGGTGGCGACCATAGCGGTGAGCACGGCGATAGGCCGCTGAAATGCGCTCTGCCTTCGACGCGATATGCCTAGGCGACGATCTCGCGCACGAAGTCGAGAAAGACCCGCAATTTGGCGGGCATCAACTCCGAGCGGCGATAATAGGCATGAAGCGGGAAGGTTTCTTCCGCCCAGTCCGGCAGGATCTGGATCAGATCGCCGCCTGCCAATTCGTCCCTGACATAGAGTTCGAGCAGCTGCGCGATGCCGGCGCCGCTGCGGCAGGCGGCAATCAGCGAGCCCGTGTCATTGACTGTGACCCGGCCGCTCGCAGCAAACGGTACGGCTTCGCCCCGACGCTGAAACTCCCAGGTGAAGGGGCGGCCGGTCGCCGGGTCGCGGATGAGGACGCACTGGTGTCCATGAAAGAGATCGGCTGGCACTTGCGGTTTGCCATATCTCTCAAGGTATTGCGTCGACGCGCAGGTGAACACGCGCGTTTCCAGCAACAGCTCCGCATGTAACGAATGGGCGCCAGGTTCGCCGAAGCGTATGGCGACATCCGTCCCCTCGCCGACAAAATCGCCGATCGAGTCGCGCACGAAGATTTCGACCGAGAGTTCCGGATAGCGCTCGAGAAAGTCATTGATCCTCGGGGCGAGTACAAAATGCCCAAAGGTTCCGTCGACATTGACCCGCAGCTTGCCGCGCACCTGCGTTTTGGTGCCGCCCGCCATGATTGCGGCCTCCTCGATCGCTGAAAGGAGGGGTGCGACGCGTTCATAAAAGTGCCGTCCCTCGTCCGTGAGCGAGATTGCCCGGGCGCTTCGATTGAAGATCCGTATGCCGACGCGCTCCTCGAGACGCGCGACCGCGCGGCTGACCGCTGGCTGGGTCAGCCCCATTGCCTCACCGGCCCGGGCAAAGCTGCCGGCCTCGACGACCGCAGTCAGCACACCGATCCCACTGAGCAGGCGCGCATCGAATGTCATGACTCATACTTTCAATCATTGTTGACCTACAAACTATGCATTTTTTCTTCTCTCACGCCAGGCGTATCCTCCTAACGATCAATAGACGGCACACTTGAAAGGCTTGGCAAATGAGCAACAGCAACAAGGTCGCACTGGTAACCGGAGCGTCGCGAGGCATTGGCGCGGAAATCGCCAGGGGCCTCGCCCGAGACGGCTTCAAGATTGTCGTGAACTATGCGGGGCGTACCGAGGCGGCCAAGGTGGTCGCGGACCAGATCATCGGCAGCGGCGGTGACGCATGCGTTGTCCAGGCGGATGTCAGCGACGCCGGCGCGGTTGCGGCAATGTTCGACACGGCCACGCAAGCCTTCGGCGGCGTGGACGTCGTCGTTAACAGCGCCGGCATCATGAAGCTTGCGGCGATTGCCGACATCACAGACGACGTCGTGAACGAAACCATCGCGATAAACCTGAAGGGCACGTTCAACGTCTGCCGCGAGGCGGCGAGACGGCTGCGCACCGACGGCCGCATCATCAACGTCTCGTCGAGCGTGATTGGAATGCGGCTGCCGACCTATGGCATCTACATCGCCACCAAGGCGGCGGTCGAAGGTCTTACCCAGGTGCTCGCCCAGGAGATGCGTGGACGCGGCGTTCGCGTGAACGCCATCGCCCCCGGGCCGGTTGCAACCGAGCTGTTTCTGAGCGGCAAGAGCCAGGAATTGCTGGACCGGATGGCCAAGATGAACCCCATCGAACGGCTCGGCGAACCGGAAGATATCGCCCGTGTCGTCTCTTTCCTCGCCGGACCGGAAGGCGCGTGGGTCAACGGCCAGGTCATCCGGGCAAATGGCGGCATGTGCTGACCCGCACGCCTCTTCTCACAACCTAGGCTCATTCAAGGAAGGGATGTCTGATGACGCAGGAAACGACTCATGCAGAGACCCATGGTTCTGCCGGATCCGGGAGCAGCACCGGGCTTTATCTGATCTTCACCGTCACCGCAGCCTTCGTTGCAGCGATGGCCTCCGGCCTCAGCCTGGTGCTCGCGATCGCTCCCTGGGCCATGTTCATGGGATGGATCGCCTACTTTACGCGCAAGCCGTCGCCGGCTGAGGGGTTGCGGACCTATGTGTGCGTCGTGATCGGACTTTCGCTCGGCGCGATCTCGACCCTGGCGGTCGCGCTGCTGGCCCCGATGCTCGGTGCACTGGCGCTGCCAGCGGTCGTCTTCGTGACCGGATCCGTCGTCATCGTCACGCGAGGCTTGCCCTGGCTGAACAACCTCCTCGGTTACTTCATCGGGCTGGTCACTTTCTTTGCAGCGCACCTCGAGCCGACCCTGGCAACCCTCAGCGAACTCGCCGGCGCGACCGGCCTCGGTTCTCTTGCCGGATGGGTCGCCCAGATCATCGAAAGCCGCACCCGTCGGGCGGTGCGGGCGTGAGCCACGCATTCGTTGCTCCGCCGTGAGATCGGTTTCAGACACGAGGCCTGAGTCGGCGCGAACGAGTGCAAGCGAGGCGGGAACCGGACCTTGACGGCAAGCGCCGAGGTGCCCGCTGTCGGAGACAGACGAAGAAAGCGCCCGAACGCGCCGAACCTTCTGGCCCGATAGCCCATTTTTTCGCGCGCGACGTCATCCGGTGGTTGCCCGCCTATCGGCGGATGCATAAGCTCCCCGCCGCGCGGCATCGCCGCAGGCCGTTTCACGGCATCCTGGAGTCTAGAAATCTACCATGACAGTCGCCATCCCTGCCGTGACACGCCCGAAGACGCATCTTGCCGTCCTGGTCGTTCTCGGGGTCACCCATCTCCTCAACGACCTCATGCAGTCGCTGATCCCGGCCGCCTATCCGATCCTGAAGGACGCCTATGCGCTCGACTTCGTGCAGATCGGCATGATCACCATGACCTTCCAGATTGCCGGGTCTCTGCTGCAGCCAGCGATCGGCATGGTCACGGACAAGCACCCCGCCCCCTATTCGCCGGTTGTCGGGATGATGTTCACGCTGTCGGGCCTGGTCAGCCTCGCCCTTGCCGATAGCTATGCCATGATCCTTGTCTCGGTCGCACTGATCGGCATAGGGTCGTCCATCTTCCATCCCGAAGCCACGCGCATGGCGCGCTATGCCGCGGGCGGCCGGCAGGGATTGGCGCAGGGACTGTTTCAGGTCGGCGGCCAGGCAGGCGGTGCGCTCGGCCCGGTCTTTGCCGCGGTGATCATTGTCCCCTGGGGGCAGCCGAGCCTTGCCTGGTTCGCCGCCCTGGCCTTGCTGGCCATGATGCTTCTCGCCTGGATTGGCAGCAAACAGCGCGAGATCAGCGCCGCATTCATGGCGCTGCGGGCGGAGAGCAAGAAGGCTGGCAGCGTCCGTCACGCGCCGGCAACGATCGCCGTCGCTCTGGTGGTCCTGACCCTGCTGATGTTCACCAAGAACGCCTATGGTGAAAGTTTCCGTTCGTTCTACACCTTCTACCTCATGGAAAGGTTCGGCCTTTCCATTCCTTCCGCACAGATGATGCTGTTCATCTTCCTGCTCGCCTCGGCCGCAGGCGCACTGATCGGCGGCATTATCGGCGATCGCATCGGGCGCTACCGGATCATCTGGATCTCGGTTCTGGGGCCGCTTCCCTTGACGCTGATCCTGCCCCACGTCGATCTGTTCTGGACCGGCGTGCTGACGGTGATGATCAACCTGATCATGGCAAGCGCCTTTGCATCGATCCTGATCTACGCCATCGAACTGCTACCGAACCGCATCGGACTGATCGGCGGGCTGTTCTACGGCCTGAACTTCGGCTTGGGCGGCATTGCCGCAGCGCTTCTCGGCATATTGGCCGACCGCTACGGCGTCGAAACGGTCTATTATATCTGCTCGTTCCTTCCGCTTGCGGGACTTCTCGCTTGGTTCCTCCCGAAGATCGAGGAGGGGCGCCATTGAGGGATACATCTTCGATTGCCCGGCGGAGCAGGCAGGAGCGGCACGCGCCCGATCGAGGAATGACGCGACGCATTTCATAATCACCCCGCGCTGGCGGCAGCGCTGCTATGAGAGGATAGCGACATGCATGAAGTTGCAATTCTTGCCTCCATCCTGGGCGTCTTCCTGCTTGGGGCCATGAGCCCCGGCCCGAGCTTCATCGTGGTGTCGCGGATCGCGATCGCGCGGTCGCGCGCCGATGGATTAATGGCAGCGGTCGGCATGGGCATTGGCGGCTTTTTCTTCGCCTGTATCGCGGTCGCCGGCCTCACGGCGATCCTTCTTCAGGTCGAATGGCTCAACATCCTCCTGAGGCTCGCCGGCGGTGCCTATCTCGTCTGGATCGGCATCGGCATCTGGCGGGCAGCGCCGCAGACGATAACGATTGCAGAGACGCCCGCAGACCAGCCGAGCACCCTCTGGAAATCCCTGCTGCGGGGGCTGTTCGTTCAGGTCTCCAACCCGAAGACGGCGATCTTCTACGCCTCGATGTTCGCTGCGCTGTTGCCGTCGCCGGCGCCCACCTGGATGCTTCTGGCCCTCCCCCCGCTGCTCTTCATCAACGAGTTCCTGTGGTACGCGATCGTCGCCCTCGGCTTTTCCTCCCATGGGCCGCGGGTCGTCTACCTGCGCTCAAAGACCTGGATCGACCGCGCCGCCGGCGCAGTGGTGGGCGCACTCGGGCTGAAGCTGATGACGGATAGCGCACGAACGATCGCCTGACGCGCTTGTTCGCAGCGTTGCCTTATCCGAACGACCGGTCGGTGCTGGTCGTCGCCTGTGCCAGTGGTATCGCGGCTGCATAGCCTCGCGGTGCAAGGCGCGCGGTGAGCGCGGCTGCGATGAGAATGGAACCGAGGTGCCACTTCCAGCCGGCGGCAAAGCTTCCGGTCAGATCGTGGAGTGCGGACACGATCATCGGCGGTGTGGCCGCCAGCAGGAAACCACCGCCTTGCATCACGGCCGAAAGCGCAGTTGCCTGTGCGGGGTCGGCCAGATGATCGAGCGCGACCACCATCGACAGGGCGAAGCAGCCGCCGAGCCCGGCGCCGGTCAGCGCGACGAACGCAAACGGTGCTGCATGCGGCGCGAAGGCAAAGCCCGCAAAGCCTGCGAACTGGCATCCAAGCGTGAACCACAGCCACGGCCGCCGGTCCATCCCGTTGCGGCAGGCCAAGACCGGCAGGATGAGCGCAGCCGCCGCCTGAAAGACCGCCATGACCGCGAGCAGACTGCCGCTCGCCGAAGCGCCCCAGCCAAGCTGCTGGTAGTGTGGAGCGAGCCAGACCACCACCGAAGTATAGCCGCCATTGACCAGACCGAAGAATACCATGAGCAGCCAGGCCCGCGGCTTCGTGAGCAAGTTTCGGACGAGGTTGCCTTCCGGCTTTCGCGGGCCGTCGCTGGGAAGCGCGACCCAGGCAACAGCGACGGCGACAACGCCGAGCGCTACCAGCGAACCGAGCCCGATGCGCCAACTGCCGGTCAAGTCCGCGATGACAGGAGACGCCTGCGCTCCCAAGGCGCCGCCGCCCAGCAGCATCGCCGAGTAGAGCCCGGCGATCGGGCCCGCCTGATCCGGAAACTGCCGTTTGATGATGCCAGGAAAGACAGCCTGGACGACCGCGACACCCGCCCCGATCACCGCAGCGGTGGCAATCATCATCCAGCCGCTGGAAACGAAGAGACGCATGATCGTCCCGAGACTGATGGTGGCGAGCGCAGACAGGATCACCGGGCGTGTGCCGGCGATCCGCTGCAGACCCGGACCAAGGAAGGCAACGCAACCCATCAGCACCATCGGCACGAATGTCAGCATTGCCAGTCCATAGGGGCCGAGGCCGGTACCGGCACGAATACTCTCGGCCAAAGGCCCGACACTTGCGATAAACGGGCGAAGATTGAGACCGACGGCCGCCACGGCGACCAAAAAGACCCAACGCAACCTGCCCTGGCTCTGCATATGTTTTCCTGTCGTCGAATTGTTGCCCGATACGGGAAATCCCGTATCGAACGATGTTTGCGGGCCTCCGGAAGGATCGCCCGATATTCGAGGCTGGGTGCCCTCTCAGGCTAGCCGCGCATAATGCTCAAAACCCACCGCCTTCAAGGCTGGCGTCTGGTGGACGTAGCCGGGCGGACGGATCGGGCTGCGCAGTTCCCGCGCGCCGAGGGTTCGGCTGCGACGTTGATCGGGATGCACGATCGGCACTGCGGACAACAGTTGCTGTGTGTAGGGATGAGCCGGCGAACCGAGCACGGCGTCGCGCGGTCCGATTTCGATGATCTCGCCCAGATACATGACCGCGATGCGGTCGCTGACGCGCTCGACCACGGCCATGTCGTGCGAAATGAACAGGACGGAAATCCCGAATTCCTCCTGGATCTCCGCAAGCAGATCGAGGATCTGCCCCTGGATCGAGACGTCGAGCGCCGAGACCGGCTCGTCGGCGATGATCACCTTCGGATTGAGTGCCAGAGCACGGGCAATGCAGATGCGTTGCCGCTGGCCGCCGGAGAACTGATGCGGATAGAGGCTCGCCTGCGCCCGGGTGAGCCCGACGCGTTCGAGCAGGCTGTAGACCCTGTCGCGGATCTGCGACGGGCTGCCGACGCGATGGATGCGCAGCGGTTCGGCCACGATCTGCTCCACGGACATGCGCGGATTGAGCGATGCATAGGGATCCTGAAACACCATCTGGATGCGCTTGCGCATCTCGATCATTTCGGTCGCCCCGACGCCCTCCAGGTTGCGGCCCTGAAGCAGGACCTCGCCGCCATTCGGCTGGATGAGCCGCATGATGCTCTTGCCGGTCGTCGATTTTCCGCAGCCGCTTTCGCCGACCAGAGACAGCGTTTCCTTCTCGCGCAGATCGAAGGACACGCCTTCGACCGCATGGACATTTGCGACGATGCGCTGGAACATGCCTTGGCGCACGGCAAAGCGCGTGACGAGGTTGCGCACACTGAGCACGACGTTCGGATCGGCCTTGTCCTGCGCTGCCGGCGTCTCGGGAACGGCTTCGGCCTGGGCCGAGCCCTCCTGCCGGGCCTGAAGCTTTGGCGCGGCATCGAGCAGGCGGCGCGTATATTCGTGCTTCGGCGCATTGAAAATCTGATGGATTTCACCGCTCTCGACCACTTCGCCCCGCAGCATGACCACCACCTTGTCGGCGATCTCGGCCACGACGCCCATATCATGGGTGATCAGCAGGATGGCCATTCCGGTCTCGCGTTGAATGACTTTCAGCAGTTCCAGGATCTCGGCCTGCACCGTGACGTCCAGTGCCGTTGTCGGCTCGTCCGCGATCAACAGGTCCGGCTTGCAGAGGATGGCCATGGCGATCATGACGCGCTGGCGCATCCCGCCCGACAATTCGTGCGGATACTGTTTCAGCCTGCGCTCGGGTTCGGGGATACGCACCTGTTGCAAGGCATTCAGCGCGATCCCGTCGGCCTCCGCCCGGCCGATCCTGCGATGCTTGACGACGACCTCGGACAATTGCTGGCCGATGGTCAGCACCGGATTGAGCGAGGTCATCGGCTCCTGGAAGATCATCGCAATCCGGTCGCCCCTCAAGCCCTGCATCCGGGCCTCGTCAAGGGTGAGGAGATCGGTCGAACCGCCTGATTTCTCGCTGAGAAAGGCGCTTCCGCCGACGATCTCCGCACCCATGTATTCGACGAGCCGCATGACGGATTTGGCCGTGACCGATTTTCCCGATCCGGACTCACCGACGATCGCGACGACTTCGCCGCGGCCGATCGCGAGATCGATGCCCTTGACGGCAAGCACGCCGTCCGGTGTTCCGCGGAACTTCACCGCGAGATCGGAAATCCTGAGCAGGTCTTCAGTCACGTTCGCCTCCAGATCGACGCTTTATTTCCAGGTCAGCACGCAGCGTAGGCGCGGATTTCCACAGCGCAGTCGCGGCGCGCCGCATGCCCTGTCACGACGGAAAGTGCCGGAACGCCTTCCGGATCGATCCACTCGTTCCAAAGCTCGCAAAACGCCGGGTACTCGCTGATGTCGAACAGCCAGACCTGCACCATCAGGATCTGCTTGCGCGACGAGCCGACGCTTTGGAAATACTCCTCGATGGCGTTGAGGATCTGCAGCGACTGATCCCTGAGGTCGCCGGTCTTGTCCGGTGCGGTAAGGCATACGGAGGCGAGCGTGTCCGACGCCTTGCCGAGGCAGATGCGTGGCTGATGGCCGGCGCCATCCTTCTTGCCGAGTTCTCTGAGTTCCATGGGGTTCTCCTTCGCAAGCAATCAGGCGCGATAGGCGATGACGACCGCCTCGACGAGAACGTCCGAACGGTAAAGCTCGCCGCTGACGCAGGTGCGTGCCGGCGGGTGAGCCGGGTCGGCCCATTCGTTCCAGACGGAGTTCATGGCGCCGAAGTAGCGCATGTCCTTCAGCCAGATGTGCACGACGAAAATCGACTTGTGGTTCGAGCCGGCCGCCTCGAGCAGGCGATCGACGCTGCGCAGGACTTCTCGCGTCTGCTCCTTGATGTCGCCGCTGGTGTCGTTGGCGTGCACGCCCGACAGGAAGACCATGTCGTTGTGAACGACAGCCATGCTCTTGAGAGCGCCGTCCGCCATCGAGGTTTCGATACGTTCAACCAATGGAATATTCCTTCTTTTCGTGTGTTCCGAACCGTCAAGCGCGGTTCAGGCGGGGATCGAGGTGCGTTCTGAGCACATCACCCAGGAGGTTGATGGCGAGAACGGTGACGAAGATGCAGAGGCCCGGAAACAGAGCCATCCACCAGGAGGTGCTGATGTAGGCGCGCGCATCCGACAGCATGCCGCCCCAGGTCGGGGTCGATGCCGGTACGCCGAGGCCGAGGAAGCTGAGGCTCGATTCCGCGATGATCGCGGTGGCCATGGCAAAGGTCGCGACGATCAGGGCCGACTGGATGAGGTTCGGCAGAATATGCGTGCGCAGGATCCGGCTGTCGCTGGCGCCGAGCGAACGTGCGGCGGATACGAATTCCCGTTCGCGCAGGGTCAACGCCTCTGCCCGGGCAAGCCGGCAATAGGGGATCCAGCGCTGCGACGCGAGCGCAACGATGAGAATACCAAGGCCCTGGCCAAGGAAAGCGACGATCGAGATCGCAAGCAGCAGCGGCGGGAATGCCCAGACGACTTCCAGAAACTTCTGGATGAGCGAGTCCACCCGCCCGCCGTAATAGCCGGAGACGACACCGAGCGTCACGCCGACCACGCCGGAGAAGAGAACCACGGCAACGGCGATCAGCAGAGAGACGCGCGAGCCGTAGATGATGCGGCTCATCATGTCGCGCCCGACGTGATCGGTGCCCAGGAAATGCGGACCGGTCAGTTGCGGTGGCGTCATCGCGAGCATCAGGTCCTGGCGGTTTGGGTCGAACGGCGCAAGCAGCGGCGCGAAGGAGGCAGCCAGTAACAGCAGAGCGATGACGACGAGGCTGAAGGCGCCTTTCGGCGATTTCAACGCTTGCAGGAGCTGTCGAGTTTTGGAGGAGCGAGCCATCCTAGTCACCCCAGACGGATGCGCGGATCGACGACGGTGTAGATCATGTCGATCGCGAGGTTGATGAGAACGAACAGCGTCGTGTAGACGAGCACCAGGCCGGTGATCAGCGGGAAGTCGCGGAACGAAATCCCCTGCAGCAGCAGGTAGCCGATGCCAGGCCAGGCAAAGACGGTTTCGACGATGATGGCGCCGCTGATGAGCGTGCCGAATTCGAGGCCGATGATGGTGATGACGGCAATGAGCGCATTGCGGAAAGCGTGACGCCAGAGCACGACGCGTCCGCTCATGCCCTTGGCGCGGGCGGTCATGACGTAGTCTTCCTGCAGGTTCTCCAGCACCGAGGCGCGGGTGATCTGCATGATGATGCCGGTCATGTTGGTGCCGAGCACGATGACAGGGAGGGTCAGATGGCGAAGCGCGTCCCAGAGCGCATCCCAGCGGCCGGCAATGATGGCGTCGATCGTCAAAAATCCGGTGACCCGTTCGACGTTCAAGCCCCAGGTTTCGCGGCCGCCTGAGGGCAGCAGATTGAAGGTTCCGGCAAAGAGCAGGATCAAGAGGATACCGAGCCAGAAGTTCGGCAGGCTGATACCGAAGAATCCGCCGATCGAGCCGACTGTGTCGACAAGGGAATTCGGCCGGCTGGCCGCCCAGACACCGAGCGGAAGACCGATGGCGACGGCCAACAATGTTGAATAGATGGCGAGTTCCAGGCTTGCCGGCAGGCGTGCCAGGATTAGATCCATGACCGGTTCGCGGTAGCGGAAGGATTGCCCAAAGTCTCCCATCACCGCGTTCTTCACGAAGGTCAGGTACTGGATATAGATCGGCTGATCGAGACCCCAGGCCGAGCGGATCGCCAGCCTGACCTCCTCGGTCGCCTCGTCGCTTACCAGCATGTCGACCGGATCGCCGGGGGCGAGCTGGACCAATGCGAAAATCAGAAGCGAGACCATGAACAGCACCGGAACGGTGCCGGCCACGCGTCTCAGCGTGTAGCCAAGCATGGGAAATCCTTGGAACTCTTGAGGGAATAGGCGCCGGGGCGCGCTTGCGAGCGTCCCCGGCGTGAAGGGATGGCCGCGGCTATCTCAGGTGGATTTCCCAGCCGTTGACCCGGTCAGCCTTGCTCGGCTTGTAGTCGACGCCCTTGGCGACACCCCAGGCAAGCTTGTGCAGCCACAGGAAGCAGGCCGGCGCGTCCTCGGTAATGGCCGCCATCGCCTTGGAGAGCATGGCCACCCGCTTGGTCGGGTCAAACTCCTGGCGCTCGGCCTGAAGCAGGGCATCGACCTCCGGGTTGGAGTACTTCAGCCGCGGCGAGGCGTCGGTCTCGAAGTACTGCGCGAGCGCCGGCGACGGATCGAGCATGTTGCCGCGGCCCATGTAGTAGAATGGCGTTTCGCCGCGCTGGACATTGGTCCAAAGCGTTGCCCATTCGGGTGACTGCAACGTCGCCTTGAAGCCTACCTGTTCGAGCATCGGAACGATCGCTTCGGTGATCTGGCGATCGGCGGTGTAGCGACCGACCGGCGTATAGAGATCGACGGCAGTACCGACCGCACCGGCCTCTTCGAGCAGCTTTTTCGCCTTTTCCGGATCGAAGTTCATCGGCGACGCGTAGTCGGGATCGAAGCCGAGCTGGCCGTCGCCGACTGGACCGTTCAGCAACGTCACCTGATTGCCGAGGATGGCGCGGGCGATGCCCTCGCGGTTGATCGCATGGCAAACCGCCTGGCGTACCTTCGGATTGTCCCAGGGCGCGGTCTTCGGGCTCATCGCGATGAACATCGCTTCGGCGGAGTCGACCATCTCGGCCGTCGCGTTCGGCAGTTGCTGTACACGGTTGACGAGCTGCGGGGGAATGCTCTGGGCGATCTGCACTTCGCCATTGGCGAGCGCGGTCACGCGCTGCTCCGGCTCGACCATCATGCGGTAGATGATGCGCTTCGGATTGGTCGGCTGGATCATCGGGTGGCCATCGACCCGTTCGATGACGATGTGGCTGCCGATACCGACTTCGACGAGCTTGTACGGTCCGGCGCCAACGGGATGCTCGCGGTCGGCCGCCTTGGCGCCGTACTCGTCGTAGATCTTCTTGGACGTGATCTGCATCGTCGCCAGGTAGTTCGGCAGCGTCGCCATCTTCTGGGTCGTCTTGATGCGCAGACGGCGTTCGTCAAGCGCCTCAGCCGAAGCGATGTACTGGACCGAAGCTTGCGACATGCTCTCGGGATCGTTGCGCGACCGCTCGATCGAATGGATCACGTCCGCGGCCACCACGGGATCGCCGTTGTGGCGCTTCCAGTCGGAGCGCAGCGTCAGGATCCAGTTGAGATCGTCCTCGGGCTCCAGGCTCTCGGCGAGGAACGGAACGAACTTTCCGGCCTTGAAATCCCACGTCGTGAGGCAGCCATAGACCTGGCACCAGATCGAGCCGATGAGGACCACCGAGTCGGCGTATGGATTGTTACCGGTAATTCCCTCGGTGATCGCAACGGTGATCTGATCCGGCTGTTGCGCCTGTACCTGTTGCGCAAGCCCCCCAGCCATGACGGCAGTTGCGCCGCTCAACAGCAGAATTCTCTTGATTGCCTTGAACACAGTTCCCTCCCCTTCTCCGCCCCCTTAGCGGTCGGCGGTCTTCATTTTTTGCTTCCTGCCATGCAAAAAGCGTCTCCTCTATTTTTGTAAGTATGCTATTACTTACTTGGTTGTCAATTGTCTCGATGGCCATTTGCGATAGAAAGATCCTGCCGCGGTTGGCACGACAAAAGGTGGATGCAGAATGCGTGACGCAGACAACAGTGATCACCAGCCCGGCGAAACAGGCGGCCCGCGCTCGCGCAATGCGCAGGCGACGCGCAAATCCATCCTCGATGCGGGGATTGCGGAGTTTTGCGAGCATGGGCTGAGTGGCGCGAGCACGGCGCGCATCGTCGAGCGCGCCGGGTGCAACATCCGGATGCTCTACCATTATTTTCAGAGCAAGGAGCTGCTCTACAAGGCCGCCCTGCAGGAGGTTTACAACGACCTCCGCAGCCAGGAAGCCGGGCTGAATATCCTGGATCGTCCGCCGGTCGAAGCGATCGAGGCGCTTACGGCGTTTACCTACGACTACATGGCAGCGACGCCGACATTCATCAAAATGGTGCTGGCGGAAAACCTGCTGCAGGGGGAGTTTATCCGCGCGATCGAAAGCATCCCGCGCTCCTCCAGGCCGTTGATTGAGACCATCCAGACGCTTCTGGACCGCGGCGAAGCCGCCGGCGTGATCCAGCCGGGAATCAATGCCATGCAGCTCTACATCTCGATTGTGGCGTTGAGCTTCATCCACATTTCCAGCCGCTACACGCTCTCCGTCACCTTCGGCGTCGACCTTTCATCCGAGGCGATCGTCACCGAACGACGACAGCATGTCGTCGATCTGATCGGAACCTATGTGAAAGCGCAGCCAAGCCGACCGGCCGGGTGAGACGTTTCGGCTCAGGGCCTCACATCTATCGCTCGGTACGTGTGACGATAAACCAGTCCGCGACGAGCACGGACGTGGCGATCGAGCCCCAGATGGTGGCCACGTAGAGTTCGTCGAAGGAAATCGACGGAACGAATTGCATGAGACCGATGCCGGCGAGCAGATAGACCCTCAACAGGACGGCGGCAAAAGTCAGGGCGTAGTTGCGTATCATCCAGACGCGGTGATCGCGAAAGCGGCCTTGCCGCGCGGCGCGGTAGGCCTGCCAGCCCGAAAAAAGCCAGCAGATGACCAGCAGGCCGAAACCCATCTGGGCATGAAAGCCCGCCGTCGTCATCACCGTAGCCGAAATGGCGGCACAGCTACCGGCAAGGACGCAGAGCAGATAGAGCCTGCCCAGCTGGCGATGGGCCTTCGGCCAGCGGTTGCGTATCGCCGGCAGGAACTGAAACGGGCCGATCACCAGGGCGATGCCGCTTGGCAGGGCGTGCAAGAACAGCCATGGCAGATGCGAGGCAAACAGCTGGTTCAGCGGAATCCGGCTGTCCTGCGGCGAGAACGTCATATAGGGCGGCACGGCGTAGAGGCCGATGGCGATCGCCGAGATCGCGATGAAACTCCATCCGGTGTGTCGGCTCACGGGACGAGCGTGATCCTGGTCTGACGTTCTGACAGTGGACATGGGTTACCTGAACATTGAGTTGTGACCGTGCTTCGAAGGCATCTTGGCATTGCCGGTCATTCGAATGAAATTGTCTGATTTCCTCCAGCTGCTAGTGTGTTTTTTATGAGCACGTTCGTTTCCTGGGACCACCAGCGCGCCTTTCTGGCCGTCATCGAAGAAGGCAGCCTGTCGAGCGCGGCGCGACGGCTTGGCGTCTCGCAACCGACCGTCCGTGGCTGGATCGCCGCGCTCGAGGAGGCGCTGGACACCAAGCTCTTCAGTCGTTCGGTCAACGGCCTGACGCCCACCGAAAGTGCGCGGGCCTTGATCGGGCCTGCGCGCGCCATGTCGCTGGCGTCGGATTCCTTCGTCCGGGCGGCCACCGGCGCACCGGGCGAAATTGCCGGTACGGTGCGCCTCAGCGTTTCCGAAACCATGGCGGTGGAAGTGATCCCGCCGATGCTTGCCTCGCTGCGGCGGGCACACCCTGCCCTGTCCATCGAGCTTTACGTCAGCAACAAGCCGGCAGATCTTTTGGCCCAGGAGGTCGATATTGCCGTCAGAACATTTGCGCCGACGCAGGATGCCCTGATCGCCCGCAAGGTCGGTTCCATCCCGCTCGGCTTCTTCGCCAGCGCCGACTACATCGCGCGCCGGGGACGGCCGGGCTCCTTGGCCGAGCTCGCCAGTCACGACGTCCTTGGGCCGGATCGCTCCCTCGTCGACATGAAGATCGGCAAGAGCGCCGCGCCGGAACTACCCCCGATGCGTTATGCGATGCGGACGGATTGCCATCCCGCGCGCATTGCCGCGACACGGGCCGGCCTCGGCATCACGATCATGCAGGTTCCGATCGGAGCGAGGGACCCTGGACTTCAGCGTCTCCTGCCGGAGATCGTGGTTACGTCGCTGGATACCTGGATCGTCGCCCACGAGGATCTCAGATCGGTGGCAAGGATTGCTGCCGTGTTCGATCACCTGGTCGCAGCCTTTGCCGATTTCATCAAAGGGGATGGCAAATCTGCACGCAGCGCAAGCTGAGGTAGTGAGCGTCGACCGCAACCCTGCCGGCGGCCAGCACGGGGGCGCGGCCGCCGGCGGCTAAAGTCCGATCACCGGGTGGGTCGCCGCAACAGGTTGATCGTGTTGAGCGCGGTGACGATGGCGAGCGGAAATTGGGCAATCCCCGTCAATTCAAAGAGAAAATCGTCTGGCAACCGGTAGACCGGCTCGGGAAACAGGAACCGTGCTGCATCCGTTCCGAAGCCGAAATAGGCGATGTTCTTGATCACATGGTTCCAGCCTCCCTCATAGATACCGATCATCGCGACCGGGAAGGCGAGCACGACAAGGACCGCCAGCCACGTCGCGACACGTCCGGCCATGGTCCCGCCTTTTGACCGGCCGACGTACAGCGCGACTGTTATGATGATCGCCGCCGGCACGGCCAAATGGACGATGTGGAGGCGCCACGGTGTTTGATAGATATAGGCGCCATAGGCGTGGTGCAGGCTCGTCAGAGCGAGCAGGAGAAGCGCGCAGGCACCGGCTTTTCGAAAAGGCGAAGAGAGAGGCGACGTTGCGGAGAGTTCAACCATGGCTGTTCCTCGATGTTGACTAGACGACAATCGGCTAGCACGATCCGGAACACGGTGTTCGGAAGTTGCGAAACAGACGGGCACCACTTGTACCGAATTGGACTGGAGCGCGCGCTCGTCCGGAAAAAGGAGAGCAAACTTGGCGATCGATCGACGCGTGGCCCGAACGCGCACGGCGCTTTATGAAGCGCTTCTCGCCTTGATACGCCGCAAGCACTACGAACTGATCACCGTCGAAGACATCCTGACCGAGGCGAACATCGGACGATCGACGTTCTATGCGCACTTCACGTCGAAAGACGACCTTTTGAAACGCAGTCTGGAGCGTCTTCGCGATCTGCTGGTGACTGCAAAGGACAAGGCGATCTCGTCGGCACGCCATGAAGAAGCATGGGATCCCAGCCGCGCCTTGTTCGAGCATGTCGCCGAACACGCCGACATCCAGGTCGCGCTTGCCGGTGGACGCGGAGGCGGCATCGTGCGCGATGCGGTCGACGATGTGCTTGCGGACGTCCTTCGGCAGTCGCTCCCCGCCACGATGCATGCCGCTCTTCCCCGCGACCTCGTGATCCGCCACATGGTCTCCACGTTCAACGCCGTTCTGCGCTGGTGGCTGGAAGAGCGACCGGAAATGCCTCCTCGCGAAGTCGACGCTGCGTTCCGAAAATTGCTGCTTGATGGCCTGCCGTCGGAGACGTGCCGGCCCTTCATCATGACGTCGTGACCGGCAGCCTGCGCGCTACCGGACTTTGCTCCGCTGCGAACACGACGGGTACGCTGCGAGAAGATCGTGCGCCTAGCGGGTGCAGAGCATTCGGGCGTCGAAGGCGCTTTGCGCCTTGATGAAGCGCACCGCGACGGCATTCTTCAAACCATCCGGGTGCACTTGAAGCACGCCGTCGGCCTCACCGCCGTCGGCAGGTGTCTCGATCTGCCGAGAATTAATGAGGCCGGGCACGAGATCCACCTGTTCGACATGGCCCGGCACTTCGAAGCTGTAGACGACATCCGCCGAGACGAATTCGAGGTTTACCACTGCGCCGGCCGGAAGCGTGATCCGATCGTCGACGGCGCATTGGACGAAGGGATCATCTTCGAGACGCTGGCCCGGCTTGCGGTATTCGAGCGTGAGCGCGCCCTTGTCCGCCCTCAGGAGGATCGTGAGATCATCGCTTGACGACGCGGCTTCCTCTGCCGTTGCCATACCCGGCGATGCCAAGGCCATGGCAAGGAAGAAGGCGATCCTTGACGCCCAAGTCATTGTTCGGTCTCTCCTTTAGGCCGACAGCCGATAGACCGCTTATGGTCCAATTCGACCTAGAGGTGATAGCTTCGCGCGGCTCAATCGGCAAGGCGGCACTTAGCCGGTCGACTTTCCTCTCGATGCCTGAACGACCGTGACGGCAATCATGTGGAAGACGTCGTCGGCGTTGCAGCCGCGCGAGAGATCGTTGGCGGGCTTGGCAAGGCCTTGCAGGATCGGGCCGATGGCGGTCGCGCCGCCGATGCGCTGGGCGATCTTGTAGCCGATGTTTGCCGCATCGAGGTTGGGGAAGACGAAGACATTGGCCTCGCCATGTAGCGCCGATTGCGGCGCCTTTGCCGCGCTGACGGCCTCGACGAAAGCGGTGTCGAACTGCAATTCCCCATCGATCACCAGTCCTGGTGCCGAGGCATGGGCAAGGCGCGTCGCCTCCACCACCTTCGAGACGCGCTCGTGCGCAGCGCTGCCGGCCGTCGAGAAGGAGAGCATCGCCACCTTTGCCGGCTTGCCGGAGAGCGCTTCGTAGGAGCGCGCCGAGGTCACGGCGATATCGGCAAGGCCGGTGGCATCAGGATCCACAACCAACCCGCAATCGGCGAAGACGAAGGCACCCTTCTTTTCGTGGTGCGGCGCGCAGAGCATCATCAGAAAGAAGCTCGACACCAAGCCGACATCCGGTGCCCGGCCGATGGTCTGGAGTGCGGCGCGCACCGTATCGGCGGTGGTGGCAACCGCACCGCCGACCGTTCCGTCCGCGTGATCCTCGCGCACCATCATTGCGGCAAAAACGAGCGGCGAGCGAACGGCTGCGGCGGCCGCGGCTTCATCGACACCCTTGCCACGCCGGAGGTCGTGGTAGGCAGCGGCAAGATGCTCAGTCAGCGTAGATGAAGCCGGATCCTCGATGCGAATTTCGTCTGGGCTGCCGCCGGCGGCGTGCAGCTGCGCCGCGACGATCTCTCTGTCGCCGACGAGCGTGATCGCGGCGATACCGTCGCGCGACGCACGCAAGGCGCCTTCGACGATCCGTGGGTCTTCGCCCTCGGCGAGAACGATATGGCGCGGCGCGGCTCTTGCAGCCTCGAGTATGCGGTCGAGCGGTTTCATCAGGCGTGCCCCAGATAGTGAATGCCGACGAGGATGAAGAGAGCGATGAAGACGGTTTCGGCGACGATCAATGCGACGGCGTCGCCGCCGACGTCGAGCACGCGACGAAGTGACGTGCGCATGCCGACAGCGACGATGCCGGCGAGCAGCGCCCAGCGCGACGTCTCCATGCCGGCCTTGGCGACCATTTCCGGAACGAAACCGAAGGAATTCAGCGCCGCAAAGATCAGGAAAGCGACGACGAAGCCAGGCAGCAGCGGCGGGCGCTTGCCGGTTTCGCCTTCGGGCTGCGGCACCTTCCGCAGCGACAGGGAAAAGATAAGGACCACGGGCGCGAGCATGGTGACGCGGATCAGCTTGACGAGTGTGGCCGTCTCGCCCGCCTCCGGCGAGACCGAGAAGCCGGCGCCGACGACCTGCGCGACGTCATGGATGGTGCCGCCGAAGAAGATGCCGGTGGCGCGCGCGTCCAGCCCCATGGTCTGCGCGAGGATCGGATAGGCGATCATCGCAAGCGTCGAGAGCACCGTCACCGAGAGCACGGTGAAGATCAGATTGCGCTCGGAAAACTCGTTCTTCGGAAGAACGGCGGCGATCGCCATGGCCGCCGAGGCGCCGCAGATCGCAACCGAGCCGCTGGTGATGAGCGCCAGTCGCCAGCCACGGCCGAGCAGTTTTGCGGCAAGCAGCCCGAAGCCGATGGTCGCGGCGATGGCCGAGATGAGCAGCAGGATCGTGCTTGCGCCAAGGCCGATCAGGAGGTCGACGCTGATGCGCATGCCGAGCAGCGCCACGCCGATGCGCAGCACCTTTTTGGCGCAGAAATCGATGCCGGCGACGCAACGCCCTTCCTCGGACAGGAAATGAAAGGCGATGCCGAGCAGCAGCGCCATCAGCATCGCGGGCGCGCCGTAGTGATCGGAGAGAAACTGGGCGGCGACGGCCACCGCCGCGGTGACGGCGAAGCCCGGCCAATAGGCCGCAAAGCCGGAGGGCACGCTCCGGAAGCGTTCGTGGACGGAGGTGACGAAGGTCATGGTTCTGTTCCGGTCATTTGCGGGAGGCTTCGCCCCGCCCGGGTGCACCGGGCGGGGCTGGAGGTAGAGCGGGGATCAGGCCCGCTTCTGCGGACGCATGTCGGCGCGGTCGATGCCGGCAACGGGCACGGGCTTCTTCATCGCGTCGCGGCGGAAGGGTTCGCCGAGCTCCTGGTTGAGGATGACTTCGATGAAGGTCGTCACGCCCTTCTTCTGGTCGGCGATCGCCGTGGAAAGCGCCTCGGTGAGTGCCGCCGTCGTGTTGACGGCAACGCCCTTCAGGCCGCAGCCCTCAGCCACCTTCGCGTAGGAGAGGTTGGGGTTGAGCTCCGTGCCGACGAAGTTGTTGGCGTACCAGAGCGTCGTGTTGCGCTTCTCCGCACCCCATTGATAGTTGCGGAAGATCACCATGGTGATCGCCGGCCAACCCTCGCGGCCGATCGAGCCCATTTCATTCATGGAGATGCCGAAGGCACCGTCGCCAGCAAAGCCGACCACCGGCACGTCAGGGCAACCGATCTTCGCGCCGACGATCGACGGGAAGCCGTAGCCGCAGGGGCCGAACATGCCCGGCGCCAGATATTTGCGACCGGCTTCGAAGGTCGGATAGGCATTGCCGATCGCGCAGTTGTTGCCGATGTCGGTCGAGATGATCGCTTCCTTCGGCAGGGCGGCCTGGATCGCCCGCCAGGCCTGGCGCGGAGACATGCGGTTCGGCTCGCGCGAGCGCGCGCTTTCGTTCCATTCCGTGCCCGGATCGTCGTCCTCGTGGTCCATCGAGGAGAGCTGCTGCTGCCAGGCCGAGCGGGTCTGGTGGATTGCAGCCTTGCGCTCTTCGCGGCCGGTGTCGCCTGCAGTCGGGGAGAGCAGCTCGAGGATCTGGCGGGCGACCTGCTTGGCATCGCCGCAGATGCCGACCGACACCTTCTTGGTCAGGCCGATCCGGTCGGCGTTGATGTCGACCTGGATGATCGAGGCGTTCTTCGGCCAGTAGTCGATGCCGTAGCCCGGAAGCGTCGAGAACGGATTGAGCCGCGTGCCGAGGGCCAGCACGACATCGGCCTTGGAGATCAATTCCATCGCCGCCTTAGAGCCGTTATAGCCGAGCGGGCCGACCGAGAGGCGATGGCTGCCGGGGAAGGCGTCGTTGTGCTGGTAACCGCAGCAGACCGGCGCATCCAGACGCTCGGCGAGCTTCATGCTATCGGAGATGGCGTTGCCGATGACGACGCCGGCGCCGTTGAGAATGACCGGGAACTTCGCTTCCGACAAAAGCTTGGCGGCTTCGGCGATCGCCTGCGGGCCACCCGCCGGACGCTCGAAGCGAACGATCGCCGGCAGATCGACGTCGATCACCTGGGTCCAGTAGTCGCGCGGGATGTTGATCTGAGCCGGAGCACAACCGCGCCAGGCCTTTTCGATGACCCGGTTCAGCACTTCGGGGATACGCGAGGGATCGCGCACCTCTTCCTGGTAGCAGACCATTTCCTCGAACATCGCCATCTGGTCGACTTCCTGGAAACCGCCCTGCCCGATCGTCTTGTTGGCCGCCTGGGGCGTGACCATCAGAAGCGGCGTGTGGTTCCAGTAGGCGGTCTTGATCGCGGTGATGAAGCCGGTGACGCCGGGGCCGTTCTGGCCGATTGCGACCGACATCGTGCCGGTCGCGCGGCTGAAGCCATCGGCCATCATGCCGGCATTGGTCTCATGCGCGCAGTCCCAGAACTTGATGCCGGCCTTCGGGAACAGGTCCGACACCGGCATCATGGCCGAGCCGATGATGCCGAAGGCATGTTCGAGGCCATGCATCTGAAGAACTTTGACGAAGGCTTCCTCGGTGGTCATTTTCATGGGGTGGTTCCTTTCCTGGTATTATTTCAAAGTGTTAGAGGATCTCGTCGCGGAGGTAGTACCAGCGGTACATTCCCCATTGGCCAAGCCGTCGGAACGGCGTCAGAAGCCCGTGGCCCGGCAGGGGCGACGTGAAGATGGGAAGGTCGAGGCCGCCGCCCTTGCCGGCGACCATCTGCGCCATGCGACGGCCGGCCTGGGCGGAGTACATGACGCCGTTGCCGCCATAGCCCATGGCGTAGAACAGCCGCTGGCTCGGGTCCGGCTGGAAGATGCGCGGCATCATGTCGTGGCTGACATCCACCCAACCCCACCAGGAGTAGTCGATGTCGATGCCGCGAAGCGCCGGGAACTTGCGGTAGAGACCGGCAAGCAGCAGCTCGAGATGCTTCGGGTTGCTCGCGTCGCGTCCGGTAATGGCGCTGCGACTGCCGATCTGCACGCGTCCGTCAGGCAGCATGCGGTAATAGTGCCGCAGCGTGCGTGTGTCGGTGAGCGGGATGCGTGTCTTGAAGTTCAGCGTCTTCTGCTCGCTCTCGCTCAAGGGCCGGGTGACGATGGAGTTCGACAGGATCGGCATCAGACGGTGACGGGTGAGCGCATTCATCCCCGGCGAGGTATAGCCGGCCGTCGCAATGCAGACGGCACGCGCTTTGACCGTTCCGCCAGGCGTCGTCAGGTAATGGACGCCGCCCTTGGCGGTGCAGTCAAGCACCGGGCTCGACGTATGGACCTTGGCGCCCAGCTTGCGGGCAAGCTTGAGGTAGCCGAAGGCGAGCTTTGCCGCATGGATACCCATACCGTCGGGCTCGTACATCGCGCCGCGCGCTTCCTCGTCGCGGACGAAGTCGCGGTGGATCTCGTCGCGCGAGACCATACGGGCGCGGTAGCCGAAGGTATCGTTCAGGACGCGGACCTCGCTTTGCAGCGCCGACAGCATCTTGTCGCGGTGGGCGATATAGAGGTGGCCGCCGTCCTGCGGGTCGCAGTCGATCTCCGGCTCGCGAACGAGAGAGCGGAAAAGGTCGAAGCCCTCAGAGATCTCCGCGTGCATCTTGCGGGCAACGTCCACGCCCCAGCGGGCGATCCATTGCGAGCGCTTCAGCCGGCCGGCGGAAATTTGCGCCTGCCCGCCGTTGCGGGTGCTGCAGCCCCAGGCGACACCATTGGCCTCGAGCACCGTTGCCTTGATGCCGTGCTCGCGCGCCAGATGGATGGCGCAGGAGAGGCCGGTATAGCCGGAACCGATGATCGCGACGTCGACATCGATATCGCCCGTGACCGGACCATCGTCCTCCGGTTCCGGACCGGCCGTGCCGATCCAGTAGGTCGGCGCATAGTCCTTGCCCGTGCCGGGGCTGCGGGCATGGTTGGGATCATAGGCCGGATCGAACGGCTCTTTGGCAGGCTTGATAGGGGTGGCGCGCAGTTGCATGGCTTTCGCTCCAGGCCATCAGTAGCGGGGCTGCAGGACCGGGCGGTTCTTGCGGAACGCCTGCTTGCGCACGATCTTGCCGTCGCGGAAGGTGAAGAGGTCGCAGCCTTCGGCCTCGATGCGGCTGCCGTCGGCAGCCGTCCCGGAAAACGTCCACTCGGACACGCCGCGGTCACCGTCCACGAAGTGGCTGTGGTTGGCCCATTCGGCATCCGGCATCGATGTCCAGACGCCGCTGAAGGCATCGGCGATCGGACCTGTACCGACGAAACGGTTGCCGTAGACCTCGGGGCCGCCGACCGCGTTGAACACGCAATCCTCGGAAAAGAAGTGCATGACCCCACCGATGTCATGCCGGTTGAAGGCATCGAACAAGGTTTTGAGATCGGTTGCCGTCAGTGTCATGGTCCTGTCCTTTGGCTTGGTCGTCAGGCATGGCTTCGCCGGAGACGGGAAAGACCGTCTTCAAAAGGCCGCCAGGCCGTATTCAGTTGAAGTGTCGGAGGTGGTCGCCGGTTAGAGGCGGCCCTTCCAGGGGATCAGCGCCTTTTCGAGGTAGCGGATCAAAAGATCGAAGGCGAAGGCGAAGATGCCGATGATGAAGATGCCCATGATCACCGTATCGCTTTCGAGGTTTTCAGCGGCATTCAGAACCATGAAGCCCAGGCCTCGGTTGGCCGCGACCATTTCCGCAGCCACCAGGGTCGTCCAGCCGACGCCGATGCCGATGCGCATGCCGGTGAAGATCTCGGGCAAGGCCGCCTTCATGATCACCTGGCTGATCACCTGTCCGCGGGTTGCGCCCATCGCATAGGCCGCATGGATCTGCTCCGTCGAGACCGAACGCACCCCTGCCCTTGCGGCGATCGCCATCGGCGCGAAGATCGCCAGATAGATCAGGAACACCTTCGGGAACTCGCCGATGCCGAGCCAGATGATGACGAGCGGCAGGTAGGCAAGCGGCGGCAGCGGCCGGTAGAATTCGATGATCGGGTCGAACAGTCCGCGCACGAAGCGGTTGACGCCCATCAGTACGCCGATCGGCACAGCCGTCACCAATGCCAGCAGGAAAGCGCCGAAGACGCGGCCGATACTGGCGAGCGTGTGCTGCATCAAGGTCGAGTTCGAAACGCCGTCGGTCATCGCCAGCATGAACTTGTCCCAGACCGCCAGCGGCGACGGTAGGAAGAGCGGCTTGACCCAGCCGCCTTCGGTCACGAGGAACCAGAGCGCGACGATGACGACCGTCGTCGAAAAGCTGATGAGGCCGCTGTTTCCGTCTCCGGGCGCGCCGAAGATCTTGCCGGCCTTTACGGGCTTGGCGCGTGTCACTCTGTCAAGCATGGGCCACCTCCGGGTTGCCGGACGCACGTTCATCACCATAGATGATGCCGAGCACTTCTTCGCGCATGCGGATGAATTCCGGGCTGGACTTGATCGCGCGCGCATTGCCCTCGGCGAGGAAACGCTTGTTGAAGTTGAGCTCGTAGGTGTGGGTGATGCGGCCCGGGCGCGGCGACATGACGATCAGCCGCGAGCCGAGGAACAGCGCTTCCTCCACACTGTGGGTGATGAAGAAGAACATCTTGTTGGTGAGCTGCCAGACCTTCAGGAGCAGTTCCTGGATGGTCTCGCGCGTCAGGGCGTCAAGCGCTGCCATCGGCTCGTCCATCAGGAGCATCGCGGGGTCGCAGGTCAGCGCCCTGGCAATGCCGACACGCTGCTGCATGCCGCCCGACAGGTGATAGATCATGTGACGATGAAAGTCCTGCAGGCCGACAAGTGCCAGGTTCTTGGTGGCAAGCTCCCGCCGGGTCGCCTTGTCGACGCCACGCAGCTTGAGGCCGAATTCAGTGTTCTCCATGACGTTCAGCCACGGCAGAAGCGCGTGTTTCTGAAAGACGACGCCGCGTTCGGCGCCCGGGCCATTGACCTGGTGGTTGCCAAGCGTGATGTCACCTTCCGAAGGTGCCATGAAGCCTGCCATCAGGTTGAGCAAGGTCGTCTTGCCGCAGCCGGAGGCACCGAGGGCGACGACGAAGTCTCCGCTGTTGATGGTAAGATTGACGCCTTTCAAGGCGATGATCGCCTGGTCCGAGTAGAGGCCCGGATAGGTCAGACTGATGTTTCTGACGCTGAGTGTTTCCATGAGAAATGCCTCCCTGCACCTCGGTCACGGTCTATGATGGTGCGCCGGCCGCTCCTCAACGGCCGGCGCAATCGGCAGCTTAGCCTATTGTGCGGCCGCCTTGGCAAAGTCGGCGTTCACGTAAGGCGCATAGTCGTCGAGCGACTGGCTGATCTGCTTCTGCTCGACGAGGAATTTGGCGCTTTCGGCCAGCGCACGCGTGGCGCCGCCGCCAAGCCAGACCTCGGAGGCCTGCTCATCCGCATTCGGGAACGAAAGCAGACGCAAGGCTTCGACCGTGCTCGGACCATCGCCGCCGATCAGCTTGACGATGCCTTCGACCTGAGGCGATTCCTCGGTCCACGCCGCCTTGTTGGCGTTGTAGTCGGCATAGGCATCGGCCAGAACCTTGGTGAAGGCTTCCATGAGTTTCGGATTTTCGGCGGCCCAGGCCTTGTCCACCACCAGCCCGTCGAAGGTCGGGACGCTCGCGGCGCCAATCACTTCGGAATCCGAGATCGTCTTGCCGGTCTTCTGGATTTCCGAGAGCGCCGGGGGCCAGACATAGGCGGCGTCGATATCGCCACGCTGCCAGGCGGCAACGATCTGCGGCGGCTTGAGGTTCAGGATTTCCACCTCGCGCGGATCGACGTTCCAGACCTTGTTCATGCCGACCAGCAGGTGGAAATGCGACGTCGAGACGAAAGGCACCGCGACTTTCTTGCCCTTGAGATCGGCCGGCGTCTCGATGCCCGAACCGTCGCGGGCGACCAGCGCTTCCGACTGGCCGATATTGTCGAGGATCCAGAAGAGTTGGAGTTCGACGCCGCGTGTCGCGGCAGATGCCGTGCCGGTCGAACCGAGAACGCCGATCGGCACGTCGCCCGAGGCGAGCGCGGTGGTGATGTCGCCGGCCGAGCTGAACTGGCGCCAGTCGATCGCGTAACCGGCCTCCTTGGCGGCCGCGTCGAAGCGGCCGTCGGCGATGGCGGCCACGAACGGGCCGACGATCTGCTGGTAGCCGACGACGAGTTTCGTTTCGGCATAAGCGACGCCGGATGCGGCGAGGCTCGCGACAATGCTGGCCGCCGCGGCCAGTCGTCTGAAATGTCCATGTAGCATTCGTCTTCCTCCTCTTTGTTTAGTCCCTTTTGTTTATTCGCTGACCGTTTCTCCGGTCTTGTTGATGACGATAAGGCCGAGATCCGGCTTGCGTTATATCCAGTCTGGAAGTTGAATAGATCCAGTTTAACGTCGCCAAGGGGAGCAGGCGCCGTGCAGATGAACGTTTCAGAGACCATTTTTTTCATCGACCGTGAGAGCGGTATCGGCCTGCAGGCGCAGTTGCGCGAGACGGTCGTTTCGGCCGTGCTCGCCGGACGGGTGCAGCCGCGCGCGCATCTGCCGTCGAGCCGAAAACTCGCCGACTATCTCAGGATTTCGCGCATCACGGTGACGCTCGCCTATCAGGAGCTGATCAACCAGGGTTACGTCGAGGCGGTCAACCGCAGCTCCTATCGGATCTCCGGCAATCCACCGGGCATGGATGTGGAGGGGGAGCGCCCATCCGCCGGCTCCAATCCGGTCGACTGGAGCCGCAAGATCAAGATGAGCTTCGGCGTCGTGCGCCAGGTCGCCAAGCCGCTGGACTGGCGGCGCTACCCGTTCCCCTTCCTCTACGGCCAGATGGATCCGACGCTGTTCGATCTCAATGCCTGGCGCGACTGCGCCCGCCGGGCTCTGGCGCGCGAGGACTTCGTGCTGATGGCGAGCGACTTTGCCGCGGCCGACGACGTGCGGCTGGTGAACTATATCTGCTCGCGCACGCTGCCGCGCCGCGGCATCCACGCCACGCCGGACGAAATCCTCGTCACCGTCGGCGCGCAGAATGCGCTCTGGATCGTGACCCGATTGATCCTGGAGAAGGGCTCCGCCGCCGTCTGCGAAAACCCTTGCCACCCCGATATCAGCGCCTCGCTGCTGTTGAGCGGTGCGGATGTCACGACCGTCGATGTCGATGGCGAGGGCCTGTCACCGGATGCCTTACCGGAGAAGGTGGACGCCGTTTTCGTAACACCGAGCCACCATTCGCCGACCGGCGCGACCATGCCGGTCGACCGGCGAACGCAACTGCTGCAGGCTGCGGAAGAGCGGGATTTCGTCATTGTCGAGGACGATTACGAGTTCGAGATCAGCTACCTCGCCCCGCCCTCGCCGGCGCTGAAGGCGCTCGATCCGTCGGGTCGGGTGCTCTACATCGGCAGCTTCTCGAAGTCGCTGTTTCCCGGGCTTCGGCTTGGCTACCTCGTCGCACCTGCCCCCTTCATTCGCGAGGCGCGCGCGCTTCGTTCGCTGATGCTGCGTCATCCGCCTGGGCATCTTCAGCGCACCGCGGCCTATTTCCTCGCGCTCGGCCATTATGACGCCGTGCTCCACCGCATGCGGACTGAATATCACAAGCGCCATGTGATCATGGCCGAGTCCTTGCGCAGGGCGAACCTGAAAGTCGCCGGCTCCTCCACCTTCGGCGGCACGTCCTTCTGGATGGAGGGACCGGAAGGGCTCGACGCCGACCGGCTGGTCAGCGAGTTGCGGCAGGACGGCGTGCTGGTCGAATCCGGCTCGCCCTTCTTCCCGCGAAGCGACCAGCCCTGCCGCTACTTCCGGATGGGATATTCGTCCATTCCAAGCACAAGCATTGCCGAGGGCGTCGCCCGCGTTCGCGCCCGCATCGACAGTCTTTGCGGCGGCAACGAGCAGACCTTCATCGCAAAGTGACAAGTTGACCGTTCGTGGCTTTCCCTGTTGAGCCGAACGTAGCGGGCTGGTCAGTCTGCAGTCTAGATTGTCGCCATAATCGTATTCAATATTGTCGACAAAGACGTTGACAAATACTTTTAGCGTGCGATGGTGCCGCCTAGCAGCAACGAGCTAGGGAGGAGCAGGTTGATGCAAGGGCTTCAGAAGACAGCGTACTCGCACGTCTTTTCGCGATACCAAACATGCCCGCCTGCGCCGCCGGGCCGGCACGCCTGACATCTCCTCAATCGCTCGCCATTCCAGCGTCCAACACCGAACATTGGGCTTCTGAACCGCATCCATAAGCGGTGCAGAGATGTGTCCCTGTTCGAGTTGATGCCTGGCGTTGGCCATCGAACGACCGCTATCGACAACAGGATCTGGCGCTTCAAGCATTGCCAGGAGGCTTTCGCTTGGGCGCATCGCCATCCAAGAACGCCAGTTGATCAAGATCCCCGCATAGGCGCTCAAAGGTCTTTGCGGTGATCGACACGACCGCGAAGGTCATGCCCGCGCCAACGATAGATCATGCCACTGGCCGCCCCGACCGGGCGGCGAGACGGACGGCCTGTGCGCCGTTCTTGCCTCTTAAAAAGAAGATTCCCGTTCAAGGGGACCGGTGACCTCAACAAAGGAGAACAGCAGAATGCTCAAGAAACTGATCCTCGCAGCCGCCATGTCGACGGCGCTTTCCGCGGCGGCCCACGCGGAGACGCTCAAATGGGGCTCTTCGCGCGATATCTACTCGCTCGACCCCTATTCCTATGGCGACAGCTACACGCTGTCCTTCCTCAATCACGTCTATGAGGGGCTCGTCCGCTTTGACGCCGACCTGAAAATCGAGCCGGCCCTGGCGACTTCCTGGGAGACGGTATCGGACACCGTCTGGCGGTTCCATCTGCGCGAGGGCGTCAAGTTCCACAATGGCGCCGATTTCACGGCCGATGACGTGATCGCCTCGCTGACGCGGGTCAGCGATCCGGCATCACCGCTGCGGGGCAACCTCCCGGCCTACAAGTCGGCGAAGAAGGTCGACGACCGCACTGTCGATATCGAACTGACCGGCCCCTATCCGCTGCTCTTGAACGACCTGACGAACATCCACATTTTCGACGCCACATGGCTCGCCGACAACAATTCGCTGAAGCCGACGGATGTCGGCAAGAAGATTGAAGGCTACGCCACCTACCACACCAACGGCACAGGTCCGTTCAAGCTCGAAAGCCGCACGCCCGACAGCAAGACCGTTCTCGTCAAGAACGACGAGTGGTGGGACCCGGCGAAATCCAACATCGATCGCATCGAGTTCACGCCGATCGTCTCGGCCGCGACGCGCGTGGCGGCACTGTTGTCAGGCGAGATCGACTTCACGGAGAATGCGCCGGCGCAGGATCTCCCACGCCTTCTCGCGCAGCCGGACCTGAAGGTCATGGAACGCACGGACCTTCGCACCATCATGATGGGGTTCAACCGCAAGCCGAAACTGGCCGACGGCGTCGACAACAAGTTCAACGACCTGCGTGTCCGCCAGGCCGTCGCCCATGCGCTCGACACAGAACTTATCCAGAAGCGGGTCATGCGCGGCAAGTCGAGGACAGCGGGTGCGATCGTTGCGCCGGAGATCCCGGGATATGTCGAGGCACTGGACAAGGTCGTACCGTACGATCCCGAATTGTCGAAGAAACTGCTTGCCGAGGCCGGCGCCAGCGATCTCCCCTTCACGCTCGTCTGCACGAACGAGGCCTATGTCAACGAAGAGGAGCTTTGCCAGAGCATCGTCAACATGCTGAGCCGCGCCGGCTTCAAGCCGCAACTCGACATCGGCCCGACGGCGGCACAGGCGCCCAAGCGCACGGGCGGTCTGTCGGACGTCTACATCATCGGTTGGGCGAACGAGCCGATGCTCGACAGCTATTCTATCCTGCTTCAGATGATCGAGACGAGGAGCGACAAGGCGGGCGTCTTCAACTGGGGCGGCTGGAGCTATCCTGAGATCGACAAACTGATCATCCAGGCCTCGACGGAAATGGACCGGACGAAGCGCCTCGATCTGCAGACCAAGGCAATGCAGATGGTCAAGGACGAGATCATCATGCTGCCGCTGCACCAGCAGCCAATGGCCTGGGTGATGAGCAACAAGATCGATAAGGTCGCTCAGCTCGCCGACAACAAGCCGCGCCATTGGCTCACGCATATCGCTGAATAGCCATGTTGCGGAGCTGGAACGGTGACCGTCGCAGCTCCCCTTCACTACCAGATAGGCTCAGTCGGAGCCGGCAGCGTGGATGCTGCCGGCTCCCTTCGTCTCTTGTCCGTCTAGATCAGCCAGTCGGCGTCGAGCGCATATGCGTCGATGGAATCGATCTTTATCTCCGCCCCATCGTCAAATTCGCCATCGGGCGTACCGGCCATTCCGCCGACCGCGAGATTGACGAGCATATACATCGGCTCGTGCATGTCCGCCGGGGTATCGGCGCGGGCGATCTCCGTATCGTCGAAGTACCAGACGATCTCGTCTTCCGTCCAAAGCACGCCGTAATCGTGGAACCCTTCGGTATCGGCAACTTGCGCGCCGTCTCTGACGATCGTGTGCTCGCCGTTTTCGTTGGAATGGGCGGTGGTGATGACGGTGTTGGCGTCCTGCCCGCGCATTTCGACGACATCAAGCTCCGGCGGCCAGGAACCGTCGGCGGGAAGCAGCCAGAAAGCGGGCCAGGCGCCTTGATCGTCTGGCATGTCGGCCCGCATCTCGAAGTAGCCGTAGGTCTGGGCAAAGGACGAATAGGTCGTCAACATCCCGGACGTGTAGTCATAACCGCCGATCTCGGACTGGATCGCTTCCGGTGCACGTTCTGCGGCGATCGTTAGAACACCATCCTCGACCGAAAACGGGTTGGCGGATGCGGTCGGCCCGTAGCCCGGATTGATGTACCATTGCAGCTCGCCGTTTTCCGAGAGCGTCGCCCCCTCCTCCGGCGCCCACCAGTATTTCGCGTCCCAAACGCCGCTTGCACCGTCGGTGAGCTGAAGCGTGTCGAAATCGTCAGAGAAGGTCTGCGTCAGGCCGGACCGGTCCAGGCTCAACTGGAATTGGCCCTCTTGCAATTCATCGGCTGTCGTATCGGCCAGGACCAGGCTTTCGCCATCGTCGAGATGGAGGCGGAGATCGTCCCCCTCCTGGGCCGCATTCGCCAGCACCTCATCGAATGAGGTGATCCCGTATCCGTCGAGGCGAATGGTATCGTTGGAGCTGAAATCGGCGACAAGGTCACTGCCGTTGCCGCGCTCGAGCACGAAGGTATCCGCGCCGCCGGAGCCGATCAGCACGTCGTTGCCGGCCCGTCCATCGATGGTCTGGCTGCCGGAGCCACCGGTAATGATGTTGTCGGCCCCATTGCCGAAGGCGTGTCGGCCGTCACCGGTGACGGTCAGGTTTTCAAAGTTCTCCGGCAAGCTGTAGCTCATCCAGGTATCGATCGTGTCGATCCCTTCGCCGGGCGCCTCTTCGGCCCGGTTCGCCGATGAATAGAGGTAGTAGATGTCGTCGCCCGTGCCGCCGAACATGGTCACATCGACGGAACTGTCGCCCCAGATCGAATCGTTAGCGGGTGTTCCGTAGAGCGTGGACCCGGATCCGGTTGCCGAAAACCATGCGGTCGAACTTCCGCTATAATGGAGCGGTTGTCCGAGGGCGTTCATGGCAGTTCTGCTCATCGAGAAGTCTCCTGTTTACTGGAGTGCCCCTTCCCGATGAGCACCTCTAGCATCTCAAGTTTCCGCCCACACCCCCCAACATTTGCGGATAATCCGGAGCAGCGGTCTCCCCAAGGCGGGAGCCGAGCAGACCCAGCCTAGACGTATTTCGACGCGAGAAGGGCTGCGAGCTCCGCCTGACAGTTCACGAGCGGGTGCGTGTCCTGACTGGCTTTTGCCATCGCCATGGCGCCGGAATAGGCGGCGATGATGAGGGTCGCGAGGCTGTTAGGCCGAATGTCGGCGACGCGTTTCAGGCGGATGTCTTCGTGGAATCGCGCCGCCAGCGCTTTTTCCCAGGCGTCGAAAATCGCACCCAGTGCCTCCTGCATCTCGTCATCGTGCTTGGAGACTTCGATCGCCATATTGTTCAAAGGGCAGCCGGAGACGGAACCGTTCTCGGAGAGTTCGTTGATGATCTCGGTGAAGATCTGATCGATTGCTGCAGGCGTATCGCTGGAGGCATGCAGCGGTTCGATCCACGTCTGCCGCACCGCCTCGGCGACGCGGTCGCGGATTACAGCCAATCCAAGTTCCCGTTTGGCCGGAAAGTGGTGCGCCATCGCGCCCCCCGATACGGAGGCCTTCGTTCGCAGTTCCGACATTCCCGTCGCGAGGTATCCTTGCGTGACAAAGGCCTGATAGGCCGCATCCACGATCCTGCGGCGCACCGCTTGCGGGTCGTTGGTTCTTTTGTGTTCGCTCATGACCGTTACCTGAAAATCCGATTCAGATAATGCCTTGACAAAACAGGTCGATCAACCTGTTATTAAAAACAGGACAATCGACCTGTTTTGGAGGAATCATGAAACCGCACGCCGTTTACGAACTTCGCCGCTACCGACTTCATCCCGGCGGAAGGGAGCGCCTGATCGATCTGTTCGACCGCGAATTCGTCGACCCGCAGGAAGCGCTTGGAATGCGTGTCGAAGGTGAATTCCGCGACTGCGGTGACCCCAACGCCTTCGTCTGGGTACGGTCCTTTGCGGACATGGAGACGCGAACGGAGGCGTTGGCGGCCTTCTATTCTGGGTCGGTCTGGAAGGAGCATGGCTCTCTAGCCAACGAGACGATGCTCAACTCGGACAACGTATTGCTGCTGAAGCCTGTCGCCGGCACACAGCCGTTTGCTCGCAATCTTGCAAGGGAGAAGGAGACACGGTCGGCCAAAGGTCTCGTCACTGTGAACATCTGCTCGCTGGCCCCCGGCACGGAGGACCGTTTCGCCGCATTCTTCATCGCCGAGGCGCTGCCGATCCTCGAAGAAGCCGGCGCTCGAATCGATGCGGTTTTCGTCACCGAGCGCAGCGCAAATGCCTTCCCGAGGCTCCCCGTCCGTGAAGGCGAGACGGTGTTTGCCTGGTTTGAAATGCATGAGGACGAGGACGGCTTTTCACGCCATCAGGAGCGGTTGAGCAACGACGTCAGGTGGACCAGTGAGGTCTTTCCTCGAATGGATAGCCAGTGCTGGCGAAGGATCGAGGTTTCAAGGCTGACCCCTACGACGCGCTCGCTCTGCACCCTGTAGCCGTCGCTCATCCACTATGCCCCTGCCCGCATAGGCGATAACCGCCAGGAACCTATCCTGGCGGAACCAAACCGGCCTCCAAACGTTGTGTTGGGTTAGGGGAGGCACGGAATGAAACACACGGATGTTCGAACAGTCGACAACTCCCAGATCAAGCATATCTGGGATGTTGCGGATTACTGCCGGCGGACCGGTATTCACAAAACCGAAGAGCTGCGCCTGATCAAGGTGCTTGGCAGATACGCAACCAGCCACGAGCTTCAGATGAACATCGTGCGCGTTCAGACGCGTATCCGCTGAAGCGTCGACTTAGGAATTGCGCGAACGATCTCCGGCGTGGTCGGTGGTCGATTTCGCTTTTTGGCATTCGGAAATTCCTGAGCGTCTTCGGTAGCTTAGTCGACGAACTTGACGGTGACGCCAGGCTTGACCATCGCCGCCAACTCCTCCGCATCCCAGTTGGTCAGGCGAACGCATCCGTGCGATCCCGACTTGTCGATCATCGAAGGCTCCGGCGTCCCGTGGATTCCGTAGGTGGGCTTCGAGAGATCGATCCAGACGGTGCCGACCGGCCCGTTCGGGCCACCCGGCAAGGTCAGGACCTTTCGGTTGTCGCCCTGCTTGAAGTTGATCCTGGGATTGTAGACGTAGGGCGGCATTCGGGCGACGCCTTTGACTTTGTGCGTTCCCGAAGGAGACGGTGTCTCCCGGCTGCCGATCGTCGCCGGATAGGCCGCGATCAGCGTGCCATCGGCGCTAAGCGCCAAGATTTGACCGGTCCGCCGGTGTGCTTCGATGCGTTTGACCGTTCCTTGCCTCGGCGCCCCTGGGTTCACAACGGAGACCGTATCACCGACCGAGAACGCTGAAATCGGATTGAGTGCCTTGAGGAGATCGATATCCATGTGGAAGCGCTCTGCCAGCCTCTCGGCGACGCTCGTGTATCCGAGCTGATCCATCTTCGCCTGCTCGGAATAGTCTTCGGGAATCTCAGCCACCAGCCCTTTGACGTCGTCCTCGGAGATGACATAGGGCTCGACCACAGTCGTCTGGTCCGACAGTCGTCCGATGACATCGGCGCCCAGTTTTCCGTCAGCGGGCAGACCTTGCATGGTCTCGAAGGCGGCAATCGCCTTGGCGACATTCTCGCCGGCGAAACCGTCGATCACGCCGGGCGAAGCCCCTGCCCGATCGAGAAGAACCTGAAGCCGGACGATGGCGGGATCTGGCGTGTCCGAGGTCTCGATCTTCCGTTCCAGCGATGTGGGCGTGATCGACGCGCGGTCGATGGCTTCGGGCTGAAGCGTCTGGGCATTGGCCAGACCGGCGGGGGATAGCAGCATCAGCACTGCCCAAAGAACCTTGTTTTCCATGATCGCTCAATCGATCAGGGCGCTGATTTGTTCCCGCCTCGCAGCGCCAAGATGCTGTTTTCTCACGAGCAAACGGTATCGGTCTTTCGGTCTTTTCGCCGCCGCCAATCGTCCCAGATCCGTGGCCAGATACGCGCGCCACCGCCGCGTCCGAGAAAGTCTCTTGACAGACCATGAAACTCGAAATCTTATTGTAAAGCGTTTTAGTAAATCGGTTTACAACGGCAAGGGATGGAGCCAAGGTGACCACACGACGCGTCACAGGTCTGAAGGATGTAGCCCGAGCTGCCGGCGTTTCCGTAACGACGGTGTCGCGCCTGCTGAACGGATCGCTCGACCTGCCCTTCGAAACGAAGAAGCGGATCTCGGATGCGATCCGCGACCTCAATTACCAGCCCAACCCGCATGCCCGCCGGCTTAGCCGCGGTCGTTCCGATACCATCGGTCTTGTCGTTCCTGATATTGCCAACCCCTTCTTCGCGACGCTCGTGGCAGCCGTCGAAGAAGAGGCGGATACCCGCGGTCTTGCCGTCTCGCTTTACGCCACCCTGAACCGGGCCGGTCGTGAGGTCGCCTATCTCCAACTGATCGAACGCAATCACGTCGATGGCCTGATCTTCGTCACCAACCACCCGGATGACGGTCAACTCGCCACCTTGATAAACCGCACCGGCAAAGTCGTGATCGCCGACGAAGACGTCCCGGGCGCCCAGGCACCGAAGCTGTTCTGCGACAACGAGATGGGCGGATCGCTCGCCGGCCGGCATCTGGCCGAATTCGGGCATAGGGATGTGCTCTTCGTCGGCGGTCCCGAAGCGATGATCAGCTCGCGTCGGCGCTTCAACGGTCTTGAGCGGGCGCTGCGCGATGCGTTCGGCGACGATTTCCGGCTGTCAAAATACGCCGGCGATTACACCGTGACCTTTGGCCGGCAGGCGGCGAAACGCTTCATCGAGGAAGGCCGCCCGGCAACGGCGATCTTCGCCAGCTCGGACGAAATCGCCATCGGCATGATCGAGGTCTTCCGTGACCAGGGGGTGTCCGTTCCCGACGATGTCTCTGTCATCGGCTTCGACGATGTCGGCCCGCTGCATCTTTTCGGTCCGCCCATGACCGCCATTCGCCAGCCGGTCCGCGCGATCGGCGAGCGCGCCCTCTCCCTTCTTCTCGAAACAAACTGGCAGGGCAAGCAAGCTCTCGTCGAAGAGCTCCTGCCAGTCGAAATCGTCGTGCGGAAATCCGTTGCTCCGCCGGCGAAACGATAAATCACGCAATGGAGAACCAACAGAGGATGAGAACATGAACTGGAATTTGAAACGCAGGACCCTAATCGCCACGCTTGGATTCACGGCGTTGACGACCCTCGGCGCGGCTCTTTCGCCAGCCCTTGCAGCCGAAAAGACCTTTGCACTCGTGCAGATCAACCAGCAGGCGCTTTTCTTCAACCAGATGAACGAAGGCGCGCAGAAGGCCGCTGACGCTGCCGGCGCGAAGCTCGTCATCTTCAATGCCAACAACGACCCGGCCGCGCAGAACAGTGCGATCGAGACCTATATCCAGCAGAAGGTCGATGGCATCGCCGTCGTCGCAATCGACGTCAACGGCATCATGCCGGCGGTCAACCAGGCGGCCGAAGCCGGGATCCCCGTCGTTGCCATCGATGCGATCCTTCCGGAAGGCCCGCAGAAGGCGCAGATCGGCGTCGATAACGCCACGGCGGGCGCCGACATGGGCAAGTTCTTCCTCGACTACATCAAGGCCAATGCCGATGGCAAAGCCAAGATCGGTGTCGTCGGCGCGCTTAACTCGTTCATCCAGAACGTTCGCCAGGAAGGATTTGAAAAGACGATCAAGGATGTCGACGGCATCAGCTCGGCCGGCGTCGTCGATGGACAGAACGTGCAGGACAACGCGCTTGCGGCCGCCGAGAACCTGATCACCGGCAACCCCGACCTGACCGCGATCTATGCGACCGGCGAGCCGGCCCTGATGGGCGCGATCGCCGCGGTTGAAAGCCAGAGCAAGCAGGATAGCGTCAAGGTCTTCGGTTGGGACCTGACCGCCCAGGCGATCGCCGGCATCGACGCAGGTTATGTCACCGCCGTGATCCAGCAGGATCCTTCTGCCATGGGCGCCGCCGCCGTCGACGCTCTGAAGAAGGTCTCTGACGGCGGCAGCGTCGAAAAGACCATCGCCGTGCCGGTAACGATCGTCACCAAGGACAACGTCGAGCCATATCGGGCGATCTTCAAATGATGACGACTGAAAGACAGCATCCTCCCGCTGTCGCTGGTGTCGGGGGGGCTTTGCCCTCCCGCACCGGTGTCAGCCCCCGCGTGTCCCTCAAGGGGATCGTCAAGACGTTCGGATCGCACCAGGCGCTGCGCGGCGTCGACCTCGATATTTATCCCGGCGAATGCCTTGGCCTCGTCGGCGACAATGCCGCCGGCAAATCGACGCTGACGAAGGTCATCTCGGGAACCTACATCCCCGATGGCGGGACCATCACCCTGGAAGGCGAAGACGTCCGGTTCTCAGGACCTGCGGATGCGCGCAACCGCAATATCGAAATGGTCTTTCAGGACTTGAGCCTTTGCGACCACATCGACGTGGTCGGCAATCTCTTCCTCGGCCGAGAAATCAGCAAGGGACCATTCCTTGACACGAAGACCATGCTCGCCGAAGCACGCAAGATGCTCGACGCGCTGGAAATCCGCATTCCGCGGCTGACCGGCAAGGTGGCCCAGCTTTCGGGCGGACAGCGCCAGGCGATCGCGATCGCGCGTGCCGCATCGTTCAATCCGAAAGTCTTGATCATGGACGAGCCCACCTCTGCGCTCGCCGTGGCGGAGGTCGAAGCCGTGCTCGCGCTGATCAACCGGGTCAAGGCAAAGGGCGTCTCGGTCATCCTGATCACCCATCGCCTCCAGGACCTGTTCCGCGTCTGCGACCGCATTGCCGTCATGTACGAAGGCACCAAGGTGGCCGAGCGCGAAATCGGCAAGACCAATCTGGAAGACCTCGTCAAGCTGATCGTCGGGGAAGGAGCCAAGCAATGACGGCCTACACCGAACGCGCGAAAGGCTCGCCAGCGGCAGACTTCCTTTCGGAAAACGCCCAGGTCCTGTCGATCGCCTTCTTCTTCCTGGCGTGCATCGTCTTTTTTGCGGCCACGACCGATACCTTCATGACGCTCGGCAACATCCTGAACGTCATCCGCCAGGCAGCGCCGATCCTCATCGTCGCGGTCGCCATGACGCTGGTGATTATCACCGGCGGCATCGACCTCTCGGTCGGTTCGCAGGTCGCCCTGGTAAATGCGGTTGCGGCCATCGTCTTGGCGATGGGGTATCCCTGGCCTCTCGTCGTCATCGCGATGCTCTTCTTTGGCGCCTTCCTTGGCTTCGTGCAGGGATGGTTCACCGCCTATCAGGGGATTCCGGCCTTCATCGTCACGCTTGCCGGCCTGTCGATCCTGCGCGGCTTGGCGCTCTATCTGACGCAGGGCTATTCGATCCCGATCAAGGATGCTCCCGGCTTCTTCATGCTCGGCCGCGGCGAATTGCTGGGCATTCCGATGCCTGCCCTGATCGCGGTTGCGGTCGCGGTGGCCGGGTATGTCGTCATATCCTCGACCAAGTACGGCCGTCAGGTCGTGGCCGTCGGGTCCAACATGGAAGCCGCCCGCCGCGTCGGCATGCCGGCGAAATGGGTGATCGCTTCGGTCTATATGATCGCCGGCGTCGCCTGTGCCCTTGCCGGCCTCTTGATCGCCGCGCGCCTCGGCTCCGGCTCGTCGAATGCTGCCGTCGGCTTCGAGCTTCAGGTCATCGCCGCGGTGGTGCTTGGCGGAACGTCGCTGATGGGGGGCCGCGGAACGATCCTGGGCACCGTGCTCGGCACCATGACGATCGCGGTCATCGGTAACGGCCTCATCCTCATGCATATCTCGCCGTTCTTCACCCAGATTGTTACCGGCGCGATCATTCTCGTTGCGATCTGGCTCAACACCCGGATCTTCACCGCCAACTTCCGCTTCGGCGGCAAGAGATGACCGCCATGAGCAAGGAGCTGTCCGAAGGACATGTGCGGTCCGGCAAGGTGATGACGGTGAACGGCGCGGTCGGCGCGGATCAACTCGGCATCACGCTGATGCACGAGCATATCCTCAACGATTGCCGCTGCTGGTGGAACGCGCCGCAAACGAAGGAGCGTCAGTATCTCGCTGAAGGCTTCGTCTGCATAGAGATCCTCGGCGAACTGCGCCAGGACCCCTTCGTCAACAAGCATAACATCACGCTTGACGACGAACCCCTGGCGATCGCCGAATTGCAGGCTTTCGCGACTGAAGGCGGCCGCACGGTGGTTGAACCCACCTGCAAGGGCATCGGTAGAAACCCCCTCGCCTTGCAGCGGATCTCCAGGGCGACGGGCCTCAACATCGTGATGGGAGCCGGATACTATCTCGCTTCTTCGCATCCCGCCGAGGTCGCCGACATGACCGTCGACCAGATCGCCGACGGCATCGTCCGCGAGGCCATCGACGGTGTCGACGGCACGGGCGTGAAAATCGGGCTGATTGGCGAGATCGGTGTCTCCTCCGATTTCACCCCAGCGGAGGAGAAGTCCCTGCGTGGGGCCGCCCGGGCGCAGGTCCGGACCGGCCTGCCATTGATGGTGCACCTGCCCGGCTGGTTCCGGCTCGGTCATCGGGTGCTCGATGTCGTCGCTGAGGAAGGTGCGGATCTGCGCCACACCGTGCTTTGTCACATGAACCCGTCCCACGACGACTTCGCCTATCAAAGCGAACTCGCCGAGCGCGGGGCGTTCATCGAATACGACATGATCGGCATGGACTTCTTCTATGCCGATCAACAGGTGCAATGCCCGAGCGACGAAGAGGCGGCACGGGCGATCGCCAGGCTGGTGGACGCCGGCCACATGGACCGCATCCTGCTTTCGCACGACGTGTTCCTGAAAATGATGCTCAGCCACTACGGAGGCAACGGCTACGCCTACGTCCTGCGCCACTTCCTGCCGCGCCTCAAACGGCACGGACTGGACGACGGCGCGCTCGACAGAATGATGCGGGACAATCCCCGCTCGGTATTCCAAACCGGGGCCTGACATCGGCTCCCAACGCAATTCAAGACATACGGATAGACCATGACAAAGAAAGTGCTTCTCGTCGGTGAGAGCTGGGTAAGCTCCGCCACCCACTACAAGGGTTTCGACCAGTTCGGCAGCGTCACCTTCCACCTGGGCGCGGAACCGCTCGTCAAGGTGCTCAAGGACAGCGAGTTCGAGCTGACCTACATGACCGCACACGACGCCGTGGACCAGTTCCCCTATGAGATGGCCGGCCTCGACCAGTATGATGCGATCATCCTGTCGGATATCGGCGCCAACTCGCTGTTGCTGCCGCCGGCAGTATGGCTGCATTCGCGCACCGTTCCGAACCGCTTGAAGCTCATCAAGGCCTGGGTCGAGAAGGGTGGAGCGCTGCTGATGGTCGGCGGCTACTTCTCCTTCCAGGGCATCGACGGCAAGGCCCGCTGGCGCCGCACGGCCGTCGAAGACACGCTTCCGGTCACCTGCCTTCCCTATGACGACCGCGTCGAAATCCCGGAGGGTGCGGTTGCCGAGGTCGTCAAGCCGGATCATCCGACCATGGCGGGGCTTTCGGGCAGCTGGCCGCTGCTTCTTGGCGTCAACGAAGTGGAGGTTCGCGATGGAGCCGAGGTCATCGCCCGGCTCCCAGAAGACCAGGGCGGACACCCGTTGCTCGTGCTTGGCGGCTTCGGCAAGGGGCGCACGGCCGCCTGGACGTCCGATATCGGCCCGCACTGGCTGTCGCCGGCATTCTGCGAGTGGGAAGGCTACGGCCGCCTCTGGAAGAACATCCTTGCATGGATGACGGAGACGGCGCGCTAAGCACGGCGAGGACCGCGCGCTGGGAAGAGCCTCAGCGCGCGGCGAGGATCGCTTGCAACTGCTCGATCGACGGAAACGCCGAACGGGTTCCGGGACGGCTGACAGTGATGGCGGCGGCGCGCGTTGCATGTTCGATCGCGGTGCGATCGAGACGGCTGCCACGAAGTGCGGCGGATGCGAGCGCCACCGCCATGAAGGTGTCGCCGGCGCCCGTGGTGTCGACGACGTCACATTCGACGGCGCCGATCCGGACACTGCTTTGGGCGGTGACGAGCATGGCTCCGTCTCCGCCGAAGGTCAGAACGACTTCGCGAACGCCGGCCGCAAGCAGCTTGCGGGCAGCCTCTTCGCCACTGGTACCGGTCATTGCCTGCGCCTCGCCCTGGTTGAGGAAGGCGATGTCGATCAAGGGCCACAGGGTACTGAAATAGGGACGCAAGGGAGACGGATTGAAGGCGGTGATCATGTGGCGAGCGCGTGCAGCTTCAAGGACACCGCGTGTCGTTTCGTCCGACAGGTTTCCCTGGAGCACGGCAAGGTCGCCGGGGACCGCGTCGGTCAGCGGAGCGATGGCGTCGGCGAGCGTGAGGTTCTGGGCTGAATCCGTGGTCGTGATGTTGACGTTTTCGCCATCCGGCGTGGTCAGCACGATCGAGAAGTCGGTGGACTTCCCGAGGACCGGCACAAGCCTGCTGACGACCGGCTCGCTCGCCAGATGCTGGCGGATCATGTCGGCGCGAAAACCGTCGCCGAAGGCTGCGACAAGGCTCGTCGGCAGGCCCGTACGGGCCATGACGACAGCCTGGTTCGCGCCCTTGCCACCAAGGTCCCGGGACCGCTGGCTACCGTGGATCGATGCGCCCGCGGCCGGCATTTCCGACACGGCGATGGTCTCGTCCACCGTCACATTACCGATTACGTAAGCGTGCATGAACATACCTTCGAAAGGGAGAGAAATGCAGGAAATATCTGACAAGTCCTCAAGCGCCATAAGGGAAATATTCGGCACTGACAAGGTTCTGATCGGCATGATCCATTGCCCGGCCTTCCCCGGTGCGCCGCGTTATCGGGGCGCCGATATGTCCGCGATCTACGACGCCTGCATGCGTGATGCCGAGGCCTTGGTCGAGGGTGGGCTGCATGGCCTGATGATCGAAAATCACGGCGACGTGCCGTTCTCCAAACCGGAAGATATCGGCCACGAAACGGCGGCCTTCATGTCGGTCGTCACCGACCGGATCGCCCGGGCGACGGGTGTGCCGCTCGGCATCAACGTTCTTGCCAATGCGCCGATCCCGGCCTTTGCCATCGCCATGGCGGGCGGCGCCAAGTTCATTCGCGTCAACCAGTGGGCCAACGCCTATGTCGCCAACGAAGGCTTCATGGAAGGGCGGGCCGCAGAAGCGATGCGCTACCGCTCCCTGCTGCGCGCCGAGCACATCAAGGTCTTTGCCGACAGCCATGTGAAGCACGGCGCCCACGCGATCGTGGCCGATCGCTCGATCCAGGAACTGACGCGCGACCTCGCCTTCTTCGACGCCGATGGCGTGATCGCCACCGGTCAGCGCACCGGCAACACGGCAACCATCGAGGAAATCGAGGAGATCGGCTCGGCGACGAACCTGCCGCTTCTGGTCGGCTCGGGCGTGACCAAGGACAACATCGTCGAAATCCTCAAACGCACCAACGGCGTGATCGTCGCCTCGTCGCTGAAGCAGGGCGGGGTCTGGTGGAACCCGGTCGATATCGAGCGAGTGAAGGCTTTCCGCGCCGCTGCCGAACCCGCGCTGGAGGCGTGACTATGGCGGCTGAAACGCTTTCGCAACAGATCCTGCGGGAAAACGCTGCCGTCTTCGAAGCGATGGTGAACCATCGCTTCGTCGAGGACATCGTCATGGAGCGCCTGCCCACGCCGGTCTTCGAACGCTATCTTGTCTATGAGGGCGCCTTCGTGGAAACCGCGATCTCGATCTTCGCCTTCGCGACGGCTAAGGCCGAGACGATCGAACAGAAGCGCTGGCTGATTGCCGTTCTGGACGCGCTGGCCAACCAGCAGATCGCCTACTTCGAACGGATTTTTGCCGAGCGCAACATCGATCCCGGCGCCTATGATCTCGATGTCGCCGCGGTCGAGGCTTTCCGGGCGGGCATGCTGGAGATCGCCCGGAACGGGGGTTTCCTGGATACCGTCGCTGCCATGTTCGCGGCCGAGTGGATGTACTGGACCTGGTCGAAAAGGGCCGTCCGGTCATCGTTTGCCGATCCACATTTGAAGGAATGGGTGGAAATGCACGCCGATGATGAGTTCGCGGCCCAGGCGACGTGGCTGAAGCAAGAACTCGATGCGGCCGGCAGCACGCTCGACGCTTCCGAGCGCAAGCGTCTGAGCGCGATCTTCGGGCGAGCACAGCAACTGGAAATCGCCTTTCATGATGCAGCCTACGGCTGATCAAGGCGACATGTGAGAACGACCATGACCTCTCGAACAACGATCGACGGCAAACGCCTGCTCAAGCGTCTCGACGATTTCGCAAGGATCGGCGGGACGCCGGCCGGCGGCGTCAACCGGCAGGCTTTGTCGCCGGAAGATCGGGCCTCCCGCCTGATGCTGGCGGAGTTCGCGATTGCGCGCGGTTTTCGCGTCTTTCAGGATCCGATGGCAAACCTGTTCATCAGGCGGGAGGGCCGTTTTCCTCATCGCCCGCCGTTCGTCATCGGCAGCCACCTCGACAGCCAGCCGACCGGCGGGCGCTTTGACGGGGCACTCGGCACCCTGACGGCCTTTGAGGTGATGGAGAGCCTCGAAGATGCCGGCATCGAAACTGATCTTCCGGTTGAGGTCGTCGCCTGGACCAACGAGGAAGGAAGCCGCTTTGCCCCGGGCACGATGGGATCGATGGCTTTTGCCGCCGGCGCCATCCCCGAGGACTGGTCCGATCTTCGCGGGCGCGATGGCGCGTTGTTCGTCGACGAGTTGGAGGCAACACTGAAAGCCTTGCCGGACGCCGAAATGCGCCCGCTTGGCTTCCCGATCTCCGGATACCTGGAGCTTCATATCGAACAGGGCCCGTCGCTCGAGCGGGAAAACATACCGGTTGGTATCGTCTACGGCATCCAAGGCACGCGGTGGTTGGAGGTCACGATCGATGGACAGGTAGCGCATGCCGGCACGACGGCGCTCGAATTCCGTCGCGACCCGATGGCCGCCGCCGTTGCCGCGCTTGAACCACTTTACAAGAATGCCATGCCGAGCGACCCGCGCGCACGCTTCACCGTCGGCCGCTTCGCAGTCGAACCAGGTTCGGTGAACGCGATACCTGGTTCGGTCACGTTTACCGTCGATCTGCGCCACCCGGAGACCAAAGCCATCGACGACCTGGAGGCGCGGGTCCGGCAGGCATGTGACAGCGCCTCAAAAGCGAACGGTTGCCAGAGCGCAGCGCGGCAAATCTTCGACATGCCGCCCGCCCTCTTCTCCGACGGCCTGCTCGCCTGTCTCGATCGCGCCGCCGCCTCGCTTGGATTAAAGACCAAGCGCATGCTCTCCGGTGCCTTCCACGATGCCCTGTTCGTCAGTCGCGTTGCGCCGGCAGCCATGATCTTCGTGCCTTGCCGCGATGGGCTCAGCCACAACGAAGCGGAATATGTCGAGCCCGCGCATTCCATCGACGGTGCGCGTATGCTGCTTGCCGCGACCCTCGAAGCGCTAGCCGCGAGCACATAGGGCAGCGCCCGGGCGACCAAAGCGCACGTGCGCTCCGCTTGTGATGGCGAATATGCCATCCGAATGCGCCGCGTCCGGGTGGATGATATTTTTTTCGTCGACCATGGATGAGAAATCGCATCGGCTCCGTATATGCGGGTATGGATTCGAAAAAGGGTGCTTTCGACGTTATTGGGCAGCTGGCCGCGCTGCGGCGCTATGCGCGTTCGCTCGCGCGCAATTCGCCCGACGCTGAAGATCTCGTCCATGATGCCCTGGTGAGAGCCTACGAGCGGCGCTCGACATTCCGGTCAGGCGCGAACCTTCGGAACTGGCTCTTCTCCATCGTTCGCAACGCCCATATCGATCGCGTACGGTCGGCGATGTCGCGCGGCCAGCGTGACGGCCAGACGGCGCAGGAAGCGGCGTCGTCCTACCCGGCCCACCAGGAACACAGCGTCCGGCTCGCGCAGGTTCGCGAAGCGTTCATGCTGTTGCCGGAAGAGCAGCGCGAAGCCCTGCATCTCGTCGCGGTCGAAGACCTCTCCTACCAGGAGGCGGCCGACATACTCGACATTCCCGTCGGGACCTTGATGTCGCGCGTCTCGCGCGCACGGGCGGCGCTCAGAGATTTCGAAAGCGGTCGGAAGAAGCCCAACCATTTGAAGCTAGTCGGAGGCGACAATGACTGATGTCGATACGATTACCGATGGCGATCTCGACGCCTACATCGACAATCAGCTGGATGCGACCGGTCGGCTACGGGTCGAGACCTGGCTTGCCAGGAACCCGGATGCGGCGGCGCGCGTCATGGCCGACCTTGGCATGCGCACCACGCTCAAGCTGGCGATGACGTCGGACGCCGTTGCCGGCCGTCCGGAAACGCGCGAGGCGGCTCGGCGCCTTTCATCTGGCCTGGCCAATGCGCGCGTTTGGAACGCGCTGCAGAAGGTTGCTGCGGTCGGCTTGCTGGTGTCGGTCGGGTGGATTGCCCATTCGGCCGTCGGCCCGAGCGAAGTTAACGCCTCGGCCCATCCTCCGGCTTTCGTGGAGCACGCCATCCGCGCCCATCAGACCTCGCTCGTCCGGGCGGGAATGCCGTCGCAGCCGGAGGTCCAGACTTACGACCGGGACGACATTCGTGCCGCGACCGCCATCGTCATGCCGGAGCTCCCGAAGGGCTGGAACGTCGTCGATGTCCAGGTGTTCCCGTCGGAATTCGGCCCCAGCGTCGAGATGAGCGTCAAGACCGATGCGGGCACGGTCATTTCACTTTTCGCCGGCAGGCCCGGTCGCTTCGCGGTCGAACCCGTGAAGGACCTCAACCTATCCAATGCCGAGGCTGCCTGGTGGCAGGTCGGCGAGGTTGCCTATGCCGTCGTTTCAAGCACGCCGGGCATCGGCCTCAGCGACGAGGCCGAGCTTCTCAAGAACTCACTTTACTGAGGAAACCTTCATGTATCAGAACCAGAACCGCTTCGGCGGTATGAGCCAGGCTTCGGCCGCCGCCCTCGACGAGGGCCTTCGCCAGCACATGCTGCGCGTGTTCAACTATATGGGCCTCGGCCTCGTGGTGACGGGCCTTGTCGCCTTCGTCGTCGGCACAACGCCGGCGCTTTACGTGCCGATCTTCTCCACCCCGCTGAAGTGGGTGGTGATGCTGGCACCCCTCGCCTTCGTCTTTTTCTTCTCGTTCAAGATGCACTCGATGTCGGCATCTTCCGCGCAGATGACCTTCTGGGCTTTCTGCGCCGTCATGGGTCTGTCGCTCGCCTCGGTGTTCCTGGTCTTCACCGGCGCCAGCATCGCCCGCACCTTCTTCATCGCCGCCACCATGTTCGGCGCGACGAGCCTCTACGGCTATGTGACGAAACGGGACCTCGCGAAGTTCGGTTCGTTCATGATCATGGGCCTGATCGGCGTGATGATCGCTTCGATCGTCAACATCTTCCTCGGCTCCAGCGCTCTTCAGTTCGCTGTCTCGGTGATCGGCATCGTCGTCTTCGTCGGCCTGACCGCCTGGGACACGCAGAACATCAAGGAGCAATATGCCGACAACTTCGACCAGGAATCCCAGCAGAAGCTGGCGGTCTTTGGCGCCCTCTCCCTCTACCTGAACTTCGTCAACATCTTCCAGCTGCTGCTGAATTTCACCGGCCAGCGCGAAGAATAACTGTCGCCGATATCAAGGACATATCTCATGGATCGCAATGATCAGCAGGCCATCGACGGCCTGTTCTCCAAGCTCGCCCAGGCGGAGCGCCAATCCGCTCCGCGCGACGCGCAAGCGGACCGCTTCATTCAGGAGCGGATCGGCCAGCAGCCGGGCGCGCCCTATTACATGGCGCAGACGATCGTCGTTCAGGAACAGGCGCTGGAGGCGGCTCAACGCCGCATCGAAGAACTGGAAGCGCACGGCGCGCAGAGCCAGCAGCGCGGTGGCTTCTTCGCCTCGATGTTCGGCAGCAATGCTGCCCCTCCGCGCCCGGCGCCGCAACAGGCAGGGTATGGCCATGCCGCGCCGAGCTCGCCATGGGGCAACCAGCGCCAGGCTTACGGCCAGCCGATGCAACAGCGCGCCGGCGGCGGCTTCCTCGCGGGCGCCGCACAGACTGCGATGGGAGTTGCCGGTGGCGTCCTGCTCGGCAACGCGATCGCGGGCATGTTCGGCGGTAACGAGGCCCAGGCCGCTCAACCCGCTGCTCCTGCCCCGGAGCCGGAAGCGCCCGCTGACGACATGGATTTCGGCGGCGACGAAGATATTTGACGCCGCTTTTGGCTTCCGGGGATCATCCCCCTCCCCCGGAAGCCAGCCTCCCACCAGAACCAACCTCTCCTCATGACCCCAGCTGCACCAAGCCCATTGCCTGTCTCCCATCCGGTCACGGCGACCCGCCACCTCTCCGGTCGCGCAGGATGGGCCGCGTTCGGCTTGCTGCTTGCCGCCCGCTCACTGGCCCATCCGAGGCGGACCACGCGGCATGCCTGACGACGCCGACCCTGACCAACCTTTATCAGACCCTACAATCGCGGCGCCGCTGAAGCGGTTTCGCGGTCACTTCCGTTGCACTCGTAGCCGTCTGCCAGACGGGCGGGCGACGCATTTTCTTTTCCCCTTAACAATAGAAGGATTGGCCTTGCCTTGAGGGCTGGCCTTTAAACCCAATGATGTTCGAATGGATGTCTGACCCGGCCGCCTGGGCGGGTCTCGCCACCCTCATCGTTCTCGAGATCGTGCTCGGTATCGACAACCTCGTCTTCATCGCCATCCTCGCGGACAAGCTTCCAGAGCATCAACGGGAAAGAGCCCGACTGATCGGTCTCGGACTGGCGCTGGGCATGCGCCTCGTCCTCCTTGCCTCGATAGCGTGGATCGTGACACTGACCACGCCTCTGTTCACGGTGCTCGGCGCCGAGATCTCCGGGCGTGACCTGATCCTTCTGTTCGGCGGCCTGTTCCTTCTGTTCAAGGGGACGATGGAGCTGCACGAGCGCCTCGAGGGCCATGCCGGTCACAAGGAAGGCAAGGTGGAGCATGCGGTCTTCTGGCAGGTCCTCGTGCAGATCGTCGTCCTCGATGCCGTCTTCTCGCTGGACAGCGTCATCACCGCCGTCGGCATGGTGCAGCATCTTTCCGTGATGATGATCGCGGTTATCGTCGCCGTCGGCGTGATGCTGCTTGCGTCCAAGCCGCTGATGGCCTTCGTGTCGAAACACCCGACCGTTGTTATCCTCTGCCTCGGCTTTCTGATGATGATCGGCTTCTCCTTGATCGTTGAAGGCTTCGGTTTCCATATCCCCAAGGGCTACCTCTATGCGGCGATCGGCTTCTCGGTGCTGATCGAGGCCTTTAACCAGATCGGCCGCCGCAACCGCGAGCGGTTCATGACAACGGGTGACTTGCGCGAGCGCACCGCGAATGCCGTTCTTTCGCTCCTCGGTCGACGCAAGAGCGACACGTCGCTCGGCGAAACGGCCGACGTCATCGCGGAGCGGGCGACCGAGGACGAGCTGTTCACGCCGGTCGAGCACGAGATGATCGAAGGCGTGCTGACACTTGCGGAGCGCCCAGCGAAATCGGTCATGACCCCGAGGCTCGATGTCGAGTGGCTGGATATCGAGGAGAGCGATGACGAACTGCGCCGCAAGATCATCGAAACAGGCCATTCGCGTTTCCCGATCGGACGCGGCAATCTCGACGAGTTCCTGGGCGTCGCGCTCGCAAAAGACCTTTTGAGAGACCTGCTCGAAACCGGCAAGATCGACTTCAACCGATCGCTTCGCCAGCCACTGGTCGTGCATGAAACCGTGAGCGCCCTGCGCCTGCTCGAGCAGCTGCGACAGTCGCCCCTCCAGGTCGCGATCGTGCTTGACGAGTATGGCTCGATGGAAGGCCTCGTGACGCCGACCGACCTGCTCGAAGCCATCGCCGGCGACTTTGCCGACGATGATGACGACCAGTTGACGGTCGAGCACGAGGAAGACGGCGCGCTGCTCGTCGACGGGTGGATCGATATCCGCCATGTCTCAAAGCTGCTGGACGTCGATCTCGTGGATGAGGCGGACCGCTACTCCACGCTGGCGGGCCTCGTTCTCTGGCGCCTGGGGCATCTGCCGAACCAGGGTGAAAGCGTCAGCTTCGGTGGCTTGACCTATGAAGTCGTCGCCCTGGATGGCCGCAACGTCGACAAGGTCAGAATCAGAAGGCCGCAGCTGGAGGAGATGGCGGGCGCCCAGTTTCGCTGAACTTCCGCCAGGCTGCTTCCACATCGCGAGTTAAGCAGCCGCTCCGCCCGTTTTCACGCCCGACAGCGGCTATTCCGCCGGCTCGGGCGTGAAAAACACGTCGGCATGCATGTCCGAGCGGTTCAGGCCACGCGCAAAGGCGACCTCCATCGCCGCATCCACCATCAGCGGTGGGCCGGCGACATAGGCTTTCCATCCGTCGAGGTCAGACAGATCCTCGGCCACGGCCTCCGTCACAAACCCACGGCGGTATCCTGCCGAATCCGCTTCCGACAAGACGGCCCGGAAGACGAGATTGGCGTGCCACTCGGCGAGCGCATGGAAATGATCGACGAGATAGAGGTCGCGCTCGCTGCGTGCGCCGAAGTAGAGATGGATCGGCTGTTTCATGCCGTGGGCAAGGGCCGTTTCGACGATCGACTTGATCGGTGCGAGGCCGGAGCCGCCGGCGATGCAGAGGATCGGACCGGAATGGTTCTCCCGCAGATACGAAGATCCCATCGGGTATTCCAGCGCCACCCTGTCGCCTGCCTTCAGAGCGCCGTGCACATATTGCGAGGTCGCGCCGCCGACGACATGACGAATGTGGAACTCCACACCGCCATCGCCGTGTCGATTGGCCATGGAATAGCTGCGGGCCGGGACCCCTTCGAAGCGGACATCGGCATATTGGCCCGCGACGAAGCGCGAACTCGCCCCAGCCTCGGCATCGATACGCACCAGCTTGATGTCGTGCGTGAGGTCCTCCAGATGCGTCACGATGCCGTTTAGCCGTTGCGGCGACTGAGGTGCATCTTCTTCGCCGTTTCCAAGCCATGCCACGGCAGTGTCCGTTACGGGAAGCGCCCGACAGGCGAGGATAAGGCCGCCGGCTTTCTCCTCATCGGTGAGAGCGAAGGGCGAGTGCTGGAGCAGCTCCACCTCGCCTTCGATCAGCCGAGACTTGCAAGCGCCGCACCGCCCCGACCTGCAGCCATGGGGGTAAGGAAGCTTGGCCGCGAGCGCGGCGTCGAGAATGGTCTGGTCGGCATGCACCTCCAGGTTTGTCCGCGCCGATCGGATGTCTATGCGTTTGACGGTCATATCAAATGTTTCCTCATGAGAGTTCGAATCCGCTCGCCGACCGGCTTCTGACGGCGGCAAGCGGAAATGCCCGCAGGCTGCGGCTTCCAGCGCTGGTAAGGTCAAGGGGTGTCGGATTACGGCCGACGCTTTTGGGTTCGGATGCCGTAGGCTCTGAATACGACGGCGAACCTGCACCGATCGCCTGGCGGGACTTTCGGCGCGACCACACCAATGAGAGTGGCGTCGTGCCCCAGTGGAGAGCACGGCTCAATCGTAGGCGGCGGCTCCCCGACCGGAGTGCCGGAACCGGAGAACACACAAGACGAAAATCCAGATTTTCCAATCTCTTTCCTGCAGATCCTGATCATTCGCATCAGGAAGAGCGAAAGAAATTTCTGGAGGCCTTGACCTTTCCATCGTTGGAAACCGCACCTTCGCGAAGAACTGATCGCTGCCGTGGCCACTCCGGCCGGGCGCGTGAACAAATGAAGGTGAACGAGAATGAGTAAAAAGGCCGCCGCCCTGTTTCTAGCCGGTATCGCAACCGTTGGAGGGCTTGCCCTTGTCAACGACGATGGAGCGGGAACCTTCGCCAGACGCCTTCTTGCGCTTGCCTCCTCGACCAGTGCGTCCGAGGCAGTCGCGGCGACCGGGGCCACGGGTGCGCCCATGCCCAAGGTTCCGGTCGCCGAGGTCGTCACGCGCGAGGTCGCGCCGGCGGTGGAATTCACGGGCCATTTCGAGGCGGCAAAATCCGTTGAATTGCGTCCGCGCGTCGGCGGCGCCATCGACCGCGCCAGTGTTCCCGAAGGCGCTCTCGTGAAACCAGGACAGATCCTGTTCCAGATAGATCCGCGACCGTTCCGGGTCGCGTTGGACGCCGCCAAGGCGCGGTTGAAACAGGCGATCGTCCTGCTCGATCACGCCGACATCGCGTTCCAGCGCGCCAAAACCCTGGTTCCGAACGGAACCGTGTCGCGCAAGACCTATGACGATGCCGAAGCCGTCCAGCGCCAACGGCAGGCCGAGGTCGAAATTGCCAAGGCGGCAGTGGCTGCGGCAGAGCTCGATCTCTCCTTCACCCGCGTCGTGGCTCCGATCGGCGGGCGGGTCGATCGCGTGCGGGTGACCGAGGGCAACCTGGTTTCAGGCGGCAATGCCGGCGCCGCCACGCTCCTGACCACCATCGTTTCGACGGACCCGCTCTATGTCTACTTCGACATAGACGAGGCGACGTTTCTCGATTTTGTCGGGCGAGCGCGGCCTGACAAGGGAGAAGGCGCCACCGAGAAGCTGCCCGTCGGGATTGGCGTCATGACGGATACCGGTTTCCCCCATGCCGGCGTTCTCGACTTCATCAGCAACCAGGTCGAACGCAGCACCGGCACGATCCGGGCTCGAGCGATCGTCGCGAACCCGGATGGGCTGCTCGCGCCCGGTCTCTTTGCACGGGTAAAGCTTGTAACCGCGGAGCCGGCCCGCACAGTTCTCATCCACGATCAGGCGATCGGTACCGATCAGGGGCGCCGCTACGTGCTGGCGCTCGGGCCGGAGAACAAGGCCGAATACCGACCGATTGCGCTTGGGCCGATGATCGACGGCCTGCGTGTGGTGTCAAGCGGTCTCAAGCCGGGTGACAAGATCATTGTCAAGGGGCTCGTCCGCCCTGGTATGGAGGTGGACCCGCAGGCGGTTTCGATGGTGTCGGGCGAGGCGGCCGAAGGTGATGTGGCAGCGGCCGCTTCGCAGGAGGCGCGTCGATGAACATTCCACGCTTCTTCGTCGACCGCCCCATCTTCGCGGTCGTTCTTTCGGTGTTGATGCTGATCGGCGGTGGCCTGACCCTCCTGAAGCTGCCGCTCAGCGAATATCCCCAGGTGACGCCGCCGACCGTGCAGGTCACCGCAAGCTATCCGGGCGCGAGCCCCGAAGTGATCGCCGAAACGGTTGCCGCCCCGCTGGAGCAGGTGATCAACGGCGTCGAGAACATGCTCTACATGAGCTCGCAGGCCGCAACCGACGGACGCATGACGCTGACGGTGACCTTTCAGCAGGGCACCGACCCCGATATGGCGCAGATTCAGGTTCAAAACCGCGTTTCGCGCGCGCTTCCGCGCCTGCCACAGGAAGTTCAGCGCATCGGCGTCGTGACGCAGAAGACCTCGCCGGACATCCTGATGGTCGTGCATCTCGTCTCCCCCGACGACCGCTACGATCCGCTCTATCTGTCGAACTTTGCCACGCTGCAGGTTCGCGACCAGCTCGCGCGCCTGTCCGGCGTGGGGGATGTGCTTGTCTGGGGCGCCGGCGAATACTCCATGCGGGTCTGGCTCGACCCGGCCAAGGTCGCAGCGCGCGGATTGACCGCCTCCGATGTGGTTGCGGCAATCCAGGAACAGAACGCTCAGGTGGCCGCCGGCTCCGTCGGCCAGCAACCGGATGCGTCGGCAGCGCTGCAGGTCACGGTCAACACGCTCGGCAGGCTATCCAACGAGGAGCAGTTCGGCGCGATCGTCGTCAAGACTGGCGCCGATGGCCAGGTCACCCGGCTGCGCGACATTGCGCGTATCGAACTGGGCGCGGACTCCTACGCGCTGCGCAGTCTCCTTGACGGCAAGCCGGCGCTGGCGCTGCAGATCATCCAGAGCCCCGGCGCCAATGCACTCGACGTGGCAAGCGCCATTCGCGCCACCATGGAAGACCTGCAGAAAGGTTTTCCGGAGGGCATCGAGTATCGCATCGCCTACGACCCCACCGTCTTCGTGAAGGCCTCGCTGGAGGCCGTGGTGATGACCCTGCTCGAAGCGATCGTTCTGGTCGTCATCGTGGTCGTGCTCTTTCTTCAGACCTGGCGGGCGTCGATCATCCCGCTGGTTGCCGTGCCGATCTCGTTGGTCGGCACCTTCGCGCTGATGTACATGTTCGGCTTTTCTCTCAACACGCTGTCGCTGTTCGGCCTGGTGCTGTCGATCGGGATCGTGGTCGATGACGCCATTGTCGTCGTCGAAAACGTCGAGCGTCACATCGCGCTTGGCGAAACGCCGAAGGAAGCGGCGCGCAAGGCGATGGACGAAGTGACCGGACCGATCATAGCCATCACATCCGTGCTCTCGGCCGTATTCATTCCGTCCGCCTTCCTGTCCGGCCTGCAAGGCGAGTTCTATCGCCAGTTCGCCCTCACAATCGCCATCTCGACGATCCTGTCTGCTGTCAATTCGCTCACGCTTTCCCCGGCACTTGCAGGCGTACTTCTGAAGTCGCACCACGGCGCGGTGAAGCGCGATCTCTTGACCCGGGTGATCGACGGCCTGTTCGGCTGGTTCTTCCGGCTTTTCAACCGGTTCTTCGAGCGCGCTTCGGATGCCTATGTCTGGTCCGTCCGCCGTGCAGTCAGGCTCAGCGCGCTCGTGCTGCTCGTCTATGGCGGTCTGGTCGCCGTGACATGGCTGGGCTTCCAGACCGTGCCGGCCGGATTTGTGCCGGCGCAGGACAAATACTACCTCGTCGGCATCGCCCAATTGCCGACAGGCGCATCGCTAGACCGAACCGAGGCGGTCGTCAAAAAGATGTCGGAGATCGCGCTCGCCGAACCAGGCGTGGAGAGCGTCGTCGCCTTCCCGGGGCTTTCGGTCAACGGCATGGTTAATATCCCCAATGCCGCCGTCATGTTCACGATGCTGAAGCCGTTCGATGAACGCAAGGATCCCTCCTTGTCCGCATTCGCGATCGCCGGTCGCCTGATGGGCAAGTTCAGCCAGATACCGGACGGCTTCGCTGGCATCTTCCCGCCGCCACCCGTTCCGGGTCTCGGCACGACCGGCGGTTTTAAGATCCAGGTCGAGGACCGAGCGGGCCTCGGCTTCGAGGCGCTTGCCGAAGCGCAGGGCACGATCGTGGGCAAGGCGATGCAGACACCGGAACTTGCCGGCATGCTCGCAAGCTTTCAGGTCAACGCGCCACAGGTGCAGGTGGACATCGATCGGGTGAAAGCCAAGTCTCAAGGGGTACCGCTCAACACCATCTTCGAAACGCTACAGGTCAACCTCGGTTCGCTCTACGCCAACGATTTCAACCGTTTCGGCCGGACCTATCGCGTAGTGGTTCAGGCGGACGCGCCATTCCGAATGCAGCCGGAAGATATTGGCCGGTTGAAGGTGCGCAACGCGGCGGGCGCAATGATCCCGCTGTCGGCGCTGCTGACGGTCAAGCACAGTTCGGGGCCGGATCGCGTCATGCATTACAACAGCTTCCCGTCGGCCGATATCAGTGGCGGACCGGCGCCCGGTTATTCCTTCGGACAGGCGACCGCAGCCATAGAACGGATCGCCGCGGAGACGCTGCCACCCGGCATGGCCTTTGAATGGACGGAGCTCGCCTATCAGGAGAAGCAGGCCGGAAACACGGCGATGTATATTTTCCCGCTGTCGGTCCTGCTGGCGTTTCTCATTCTCGCTGCCCAGTACAACAGCTGGTCGTTGCCCTTCGCCGTCTTGCTGATCGCGCCGATGGCGCTGCTTTCCGCGATCGCAGGCGTCTGGCTTACCGGCGGCGACAACAACATCTTCACGCAGATCGGCTTCGTCGTTCTCGTGGGCCTCGCCGCCAAGAATGCGATCCTGATCGTCGAGTTTGCGCGAGCGAAGGAGGACGAAGGCGCCGATCCCCTGTCCGCCGTACTCGAGGCGGCCCGTCTTCGGCTGAGACCGATCCTGATGACGTCACTCGCTTTTATCGCCGGCGTCATTCCGCTGGTGATTGCAAAGGGCGCCGGCGCTGAGATGCGTCACGTCATGGGCATCGCCGTCTTCGCCGGCATGCTCGGCGTCACTGTGTTCGGCCTCGTGCTGACACCGGTGTTCTATGTCCTGGTGCGGAAACTCGCGATCCGACGTGAAAATCGCCAAGGCAAAGAGGCAGTGCGGCTCGAACAGCGCGCCTGAAAAACAACGGCGATCGCATGCCGGTTTGGCCCCACGGCCAATAGGCCGCCTGCGATCACCACCTCACCCATCGCCTGATCTCTTACGACCTTAGAACTCGCGGGTCGGCATCTCACATCCAGAGGATGAGGCTCGCGCAAATGAACGCCTGGCCGACACAACGCGCCGCCCAAAGACTGCCGCGTACGGCAACGGCCTCGTCCATCAGCTCGCCTTCTGCCAGTCGACCCGCCGTATCTCGACCGGATGGGGTGCGGCTACGCGAGGGGCAAAGACCATAAAACGTCGATGTCCGAAGTGCACACGGGCACCCGCCTTCGCGCCGATCGTCTGCTCGCCATCGGCTCTCTATTCCATATAGCAATGAGAAATCGAAATCCCAGGTGAGGTCGTTAGAGAGGCCGCCAGTCGCGTCGCGCCGAGCCTTGAAACAATCCGCCCTCACGAATGGTGTGACGGACAGAAGCTGGTCGCGCGTCGCCCGGGCGGCGTTCAATCAAGTTGCTTGGCCAAGACGATCATCCCGGCAAGGTCCGCTTTCACGGGTTTAGCGAAACGCGTCGCGCCCAGTTCGACAAAACCCCATTTGAGATACGCACGTCGTGCCTGTTCTGCCGACGCCATCACGTCCAGCCAGACATAACGGCTGCCTTCCTGCTTCGCCTGGGTGATGGCATATTCGACGAGTTTACGGCCAATGGCCTTCCCCTTGGCGGCCGGCAGGAGATAAATTCGTGGGATCTCAGTGCCGCCGGGCTTTGACCGGATGGGGTCGACGGCCCCAATGATCATGGTGAGAAAGCCGACAATTGCGTCGTCCACCTGCGCCACCCAGACGCGCGCCTCCGGACGTTCGAGCAGCTGCGAGAATGCGTCCGAACTGAACGTCGCCAGTTGACGCGCCAGGGCAGCGCTGTCGTCCCAGAGATACGCATATTCTGCGGCATAGGCCGCTGGTCCGACATAACCAAGCTCCTCGACATCCGCCGCCGTCGCGCGACGGATGCGTGGTTCCAGCCGATCCATAAGGCATTCCTCCCGGTGAACGCGCGGACTATTGCACCGCATTCCCCGGACTTCAAATCTCAAGCTGCAACGAGTGGCCAAGTGGGCGGTTGGCCGCCGGCTTGCAAGTTGGAGTTCGGGCGCGCGGTTCGGACGGCTCGGCAGCGGCGGCTCACGCAAACGTGCAAGGACGTGACCGGCAACGCATTGCATCGGGTCCAAACCCTGCTAACACCCGGCTCCTCAAGCACCGCGTTGGAAGATCAACAACCGGTCGACGTCGGAATCTCGCGTGGAGGACTGCCTTGCCTTGCGCCCTTCATTGATCCCGACCGACCTGTCTCCCATATGCGACGGGCCCGTCCCCTTCCTCCCGGCGGGCTCGACAACAACGACCAAGGAAGAACAAAAAAATGAACAATAATGGACGCCTATCGGGCAACTCCTTCGCTGCGCCGAACCTTCGTGATCGCCTGACCGCCGACGGTCTCGCCTATCTGGTCGCCCTTATGCCTGTGTTCCTGTTGCTCTGCTAGCTTCGGCTGCCGAGCTTCGGGCCGGCGCCTGGCCCGTGAGCGCGCTGGAAGCGAGCCTCAAAGCCACCTTCGGCGCAAGAAAGAACCCCATTCCGCTTCAATTCTCAGCTTTCGCAGGCGATCGCCGCTTGTGACGTGCGCGGCGTAAGAATTGGTGAAGGTGACGAGCAGGATGCGCGCCATCTTCGGATCTCCTCCGGTCCGCTCAAGTTCATCGGCGATCTCTTGGTGGAGAGATTGGCTCGACGCGGGCTCGGCGATACGCCGCTCCGCCATCTCCAGCATCCGCTCGACAAAGGCGAGATCGATCACATAGGCCGGCATCGATTTGCCGATCATGACGCTACCTCGCGGCCTGCGGAAAAGGTCCGGCATGGTGTCTCGTTCTTGGGAACGAGCGGGCGGTCCGTCTGAGAGAAGGTGGGCTTCCGAGCCTTCCTGGGCGTTTCCTGTCCTCTTCGGAAAAGCATCATGCTCCCTCTCCTTCTCACGCAATAGGCCCGGCAAGGATCGGGCCGAACGACATCCCTATGGGAGCCCAACCGCCAAAGGCGCGAAGAGTTCCAAAGGAAAATCAATTTTTGCGATTAAAGGCCGGCGCACGTTCCAAGATCAACGCGAACCGCGCGAGCCCAGATGTCCGAACAGGTCTCGTGCCGGCGGACTCAGTTCTTCTTCCGCCCGCACGCAAACGGACAGGCGGCGGGTCGCCCAGTCATCGGCAAGGCGCACGAACGCAGTCTTGGCGGCTTTGCCGCCGCGCCGCGCCGCCGTCTCCGGCATGATGGCAAGACCGACGCCTGCCGAAACCATCTGACACAGGCCGTCGAAGCTGCGCAGGCGCGTCCGGATCTTCAGCGTCTGACCCAATCGGCGCGCGTGCACGTCGATGTGACCCTGCAATGCGCCATCCGTCAGGCCGACGAACGACTGATCGACGATGTCGGCAAAGTCGACATGCCTGCTTGCCGCCAGTGCATGATCGCGCGGGATCACGACGACGAGGCGGTCGATCGCGAAGGGGCGCAGTTGCAGGCCGCCCGTATCGACCTGGTCCGAAAGAATGCCGATCTCCACGAGGTCGGCGGCGACGGCTCTCGCAATCTCGATGCTTTGGCGTTCCTTCAGATCGACGTCGATCCGCGGATGCGCCGCCATCCACGCGCCAAGCGGCTGCGGCAGAAACTCCGTGAGTGCGGCCGTATTCGCCGCAAGCCGGATCGTTGCTCGAAGACCATCGGCGTGTTCACCAAGCTCGCCGCGCATCCGCGCCATCTGCCGCAGGATCAGTCGGGCGTGATGCGCCAGCGCTTCTCCGGCCGGCGTCGGCCGCACCCCGCGGCGGCCACGTTCGAGCAGCTTGACCTTGCCGATCGCCTCCATGTCACGCAGGCGTTCGCTTGCCGCCGGCAAGGAAAGTCCGGCATCCGCTGCGCCATGGGTCATGCTGCCGGCATCCACCACGGCAAGAAACAGTCGAAGGTCGGTGAGGTCGAAACGCATGCAAACGAGGCTATCGGAAAAACAGCCTTCGGACCAGCCGAAGTCTGATTGCGGATGATCCGCATTGTGCCGGTGCGGGTATGCGCTATGCCGGTGGCATGCTCGATCTTGCTCCGTCCCTCGCCGTTGCGATTGCCGCAACTTTCTTCGCCGCCGGTATCCTCAAGGGTGTCACCGGCATGGGGTTGCCGACCCTGGCGATGGGCGTGCTCGGCACGCTCATCTCACCGCTTGCCGCCGCCAGCCTGTTGATTGCCCCGTCCTTCGTGACGAACGTCTGGCAGCTTCTTGCCGGCCCGAGCTTCGGCGCGCTCTCCCTCCGGCTTTGGCCGATGATGCTGGCGGTCGTCGTCGGCACGCTCAGTGGTTCATCGGTGCTTGCCGGTGGCAGCACCGCGTTGACGACGGGCGCGCTTGGTGCGGCGCTCGTTCTCTACGCGGCCTTCACACTCTTTGCGCGTCAGCTACACGTATCGGCAAAGTGGGAGCCGTGGCTGTCTCCAGTCGTCGGCGCGGCAACCGGGATCGTGACGGGCGCAACTGGCGTCTTCGTCATCCCGGCGGTGCCCTATCTGCAGGCGCTCGGTCTTGAACGGGACGAACTGGTGCAGGCGCTCGGCCTCTCCTTCACTGTCTCCACGGTCGCCCTCACCGCCGGGCTCGTCTGGCAAGGTGCCTTCGAGGCTGACAATCTGCTCGTCTCTGCCCTCGCCATTGCGCCGGCGCTTGCCGGCATGTGGGCAGGGCAAGTCGTTCGCAACCGTGTCAGCCCGTCCGCATTCCGGCGCGGGTTCCTCGTCTGCCTGCTCGTGCTCGGCGCCGAAATGCTTGCGCGGCCGCTTCTGTAAACGGGTCATCCAGTACCCCGTTTGGTCACGTTGGGACCGCGAACTCCCGCCACGGAAAGCTGCCCCGCCACACACGGCGGCGGCCGGCTGATTGTGACAACAGCATGGTTGAGAAAAATGGCTCAATCTATTGAAGAGACTGTGTTTTAAGGTCGCTCTTCCCTGGAACTCATGCTGGCACGATCTTCAGCGCGATGACGCCGCCGGCGATCACCAGCATTGCGGTTGCCCGCGCGAGAGTGATGGCTTCTCCGAAGAGCAGCACGCCGCAGAGAACGGATCCGACGGCGCCGATTCCGGTCCAGACCGCGTAAGCTGTGCCTAGCGGCAAGGTCTTGAGCGCTTGGGTAAGCAGGGAGAGAAAGACCACCAACGCGACGATCGAGACCAGCGTCCAGGACAGGCGGCTGTAGCCGTTCGAGAACTTGGTGCTGACAGCCCAGGCGACGTCTGCGACGCCGGAGAGAACGAGATAGATCCAGGCAAGCGATGTGGATGACATGGCAATTCTCCGGCGTTCGACAGATCGCGATCGGTTGCGGCTTCAGACGAGTTTGATGATGGCGACACCGGCCAAGAGCAGCACCACGCCGCCCAGGCGCAGCCCCGACACGGACCTCTGCGGCAGGCGGAACCAGCCGTAGCGATCGACGAAGACGCTTGCGACCTGCTGGCCGGCCACGGTGAGGCCGACAGCGGCGGCTGCGCCGATCGCCGGGATCGCGGTAAAGACCGTGGTGACATAGGTCGCTCCGGCGAGACCCCCGAGCCATCCCCACCAGGGCATCGTCTGCACGCCGGCGATGTCAGGACGGGATGTCTTTTGCCCGGCGAGCACCAGAAGCATCACCGCCGCCATGGCGAACGTGGCGACGAGAAACGAGATAGCGCCTACTGCGAACGGCGCATCGCCGAGATCATGGCGCAGGAGCGCATTGACGGCACCCTGGACCGGGAGCACGGCGCCGGCCATCAACGCAAGGGCGATCCAGCCGAGCCGGTCGGCTCTGAGATTGTCCTTTCCGCCTTGCCCGAACACCACCATGGCAACCCCGAGCAGCACGACGAGCGTGCCGACGACGGCCCCAAGCCGCAGTCCCGCCTGCGGGACGCCGAGCAAGCCGAAACTATCGAGCGTGAGAGAAGCGAGCATCTGCCCGGCGATGAACAATCCGACGGAAACGACGGCGCCAAGGCGGGGAAAGAGAACGATGGTCGAGACGACATAAACGGCCGAGGCGGTGCCTCCGATGAGGTGCCACCACTTGACCGCGGGAATTGCGCCAAGGGCAGCGATTGTCCCCGTCAGGAGGGTGACGAGAAACAATAGGCCCGTGCCAATCGCGAGCTGAAGCGTGGTCGCCGCGAAGGGCGATCCGACCGCTTTGGAAAGTTGGGCGTTGGCGCCAGCCTGAACGGCGAGCAGGCCACCCGCAAACAAAGCCAAGGGAACGAACAGGGTCTCCATCACGGGACCTCCTTGATGAGAATGACGTTGAAAATGGAGGAAGGGTTGATCAGGTGGACGCGCTCTAGTGCGGCGACGCCTGAGGACGGTGCGGGGCGGCCGAGTGAGCACCCGTCCTAAGCGCCCGATCGCCGAAGAATTGGATCATCTCGTGTCGCTCCACCGACCGGCCCATCCGATCGTGAGACCAACATTAGCCGGTGCTCCGTTGCAGAGCGATCTGTCGTTTTGCCTAGTGCCTCTGCGTATTTGCACAGCCGCATTCAATGACGGCCCCAGAGCGAATGGGTCGTGTGCCCGTGGAACTCGATTGCGAAAAGCGATTGACAATACGCGGTAATGGCAGTGCAAATTCGCCCGTCCGACGAACAACCTGTTTTAGGTTTGCGCAATCATGCACAGCCATCACCGTATCGACTGGGAAGACCTCCGCTTTGTTCTGGCGGTTGCCGAAGCAAACTCCCTTGCTGCCGCCGCCAGGGCGCTCGGCGTCAATCATACGACCGTGCTCCGGCGTGTCGGGTCGTTCGAGCAGAAGCTCGGGGTCCGGTTGTTTGACCGCCTCCCGTCCGGCTACACGCTCACTGCCGGCGGCGAGGAGCTCCTTGCGGTGGCCCGGCAGATGGCTGACACGGTCACGGAGCTCGAGCGCCGCTTGACGGGGCAGGATTTGCGGCTCGAGGGTAGCCTGAGGATCACCACCACCGATACGCTCATGGCGTCGATCCTGCCCTCGATCCTGGCCGATTTCCGTCAACGTCATCCCGGCGTCCTGCTCGAGGTCAGCACCTCGAATGCGCTTGCAAACCTCTCGCATCGCGACGCGGACGTCGCCATACGCCCGGCGGTCGATTCACCGGATGCTCTGGTCGGTCGGCGGATCGCCAAGGTCGCTTTCGCCGTCTATGCGGCGCCGTCCTATCTCGACATTCGGGGACTGGCCGCTGCCGATACGATCGATATCGCACGGGAACACTGGGTCGGGCTTGGCGACGCGCTCGCGTCCACGAGCGTGGCACGATGGATGCGTGCGACGCTCGCGGCGCCCGCGGTCCTGCGTTGCGATTCTCTGGTCACGGCGCGCGAGGCGGCAATGGCCGGCATCGGTCTTGCTGCCCTGCCCTGTTATCTCGGCGATACGACGGCCGGTCTCATCCGCATCGGTGTGCCAGTCGCCGAGATGACGCGGGAGCTTTGGCTTCTCACCCACGAGGATTTGCGACGCACGGCACGCGTCAGCGCCTTCACCGAATTTGTCGGCCAGGCGCTCGCAAAACATCGCCTGCTCATCGAAGGCCACAAGCCGTCCACTTAGGAGTTCCCCCGGGAACGGCCAACGGGGACGGAGCGCTTAAGATCCTCTCAAATCCAGTTGGTCAGGGACACGTCAGATGCCTAGCTCAGTTTGCGAAACCTATCCCGGAATATGCGAAAAAAGCCGCCTGAAATATCCGCGGCCGCGCCGTCTCTTGCGTGCCGCAAATGAGAACCTCCGGGGTGCGCCACGCCCAATACTATCCACGCCGGTCGCCATTCCGTTGACCCTTGGAAGCGAGCGTGTCTCGGCAATCCGGATCGGATCAGCCGTCTCTATGCTGGGATTGCTCATTCTTGCCGCTCATGTCGGAACGACGGCGGTGGCGGGCATCCTTTCTGGCGCGTTCGATGGACTGTTGATCGAGGCGTCGTCGATCCTCTGGTGAGTACTGCGGCGGAACATACATCGCGTCGGGTCGTCAGAAGCGATTGACCACATTGCGGTTGGTCAGCGTTCCCGTCGCAAAAGCAAGGCTGGCCGCGGCGACGAGCGTGTCGCTGTAGGCGGTCGCCTTTGCGACTTTCGCCTGCAGCAGCGCCGTCTGCGCGATGCTGACATCGGTGATCGTGCCCAGGCCCTGCTTGTAGTAGTCGACCGCAGCATCGTAGGTCGTCTGAGCGGCGGTCGTCAGCTCGCTTGCTGCCGCATAGCCGGCCAGGCTGGTTCGCAGCAGATCATAGGCGACGACGACTTCCCGCGCTGCGGTGGTTTGCAGCTGCGCCATCTCCTGCTCGGCAGCGCCGACTTGGGCCATCGCCGACTGCAGCCGCGCATCGCGCAGCCCGCCGTCGTAAATCGGGAAACTCAGGCCGATCATCAGGTTGGCGTTTGGCTGGTTGACCCGGATCGTCGAGCGCTGGTCGAAACGGGTGTCCTCGACGCTGAGCGAGCCGATGTTGCGGTTCACGTTGCCCACCAGTGCAACCTTCGGCATGAACTCCGCTCGGGCGGCCGCAATGCCGTTCTTGTCGGCCTGCAGGCGAGCAAAAGCCGCCTGCACATCCGGGCGACGCTGGAGCGATGTCGCAATCAACCGGTTGAGGTCTTCAGGTACGGCCTTCGGCAGAGCGCGATTGCTGCCGTCGGCGATGCGGATCTCAAGCGTAGGCGAGACCCCGACCGCTTCGAGAAGCGTCATATAGGCATTGCGCTCGTGCCCTTGCGATTGGGTCAGGTTGAAGCGCGCCTGCGCCACCTGCTGGTTTGCCTGAGCGACTTCGATCGACGTGGCGATGCCGCGGCCCATGCGTGCCTTGGCGGCCGCCTGAACAAGCTCGGCATTCTGCACCGTCTGGCGGGCGATCTTCAATTGAACGCGCGCCGCCGTCAGGACGAAATAGGCGTTGGAGACATCGAAGATCAGCTTCTGGTGCGTGCCGTTGAAGGTGACGTTTGCGGCAAACGCCAATTGCGTCGCCGCCGCTCTCCCCGCATCCCGCCCGCCGAAATCGAGGAGCAGCCACTTGACGGTCAGGGATGGAATGAACTGCGCGCCGGTTGTCGTCAGCGTGCCGGGCGCGATCGGTATGGGACCGCCGATACCGGGGGCCGTCGCCGACGTCTGCTCGAGACCAGCAAGAACATCTGCCGTGAGGAGAGGCAGGTACACCGCTTCGGTCATGCCGACGGCGATCGCTGCTTGTCGGGCGCGCTGCCAGGCGGCACGGGTAATCGGATTGGTCCGCTGGGCGATATCGACCAGTTCCGGCAGGGTATAGTCGTGCTTCGGATCGATCGTCGGCGCCGCGATCGTGATTGGGATTTCGGGATTTGGCGCGAGAGCGAAATCCGGCGTGCCCGCACTCGCCTTCGCGACATTCTTGTTGCCCGTTCCCGAAACGGCCGGCCGGTCGGCGCTCGGCGGCGCCAGATCATCGAGCGCTGCGGACGTGCAGGCTGCCGGGATCGACAATGCGCCAAGGAGAACAGCGCCTCGGGCGGCACGGCGCAAGATCCGGCAAAGGGCGATCGCCCCTCCCGAAACCCACCTCGCCCCCGCAGAAACCATCATCCCAAGGCATCCCCCGCTGCCAGCCGCCGAACCACAGTCTCGATCTTCTCGTAGAGTTCAAGCCTCCAGGCGAGCTCGTCGCGAATTCGCCGGGGAAAACCTCGCCCATCGTCGCTTGCCTGCCGGGCCCGGGCGAGACGCGCTTTCAGCCTCCGAAGCGCCAGGGACAGATCAGAATTTGGCTTCGGCCGGGGCCAAACCTCCAATCGCCCGGCCTGATCGTCCAGCCATTGCGCCACCGCGCGTTCATAGCCAAGGACGGCGCGTTTGAGCGGCGCGGACGCGCCACGCAACGGGCCGAAGGCGCGGTCGTGTTCGCGCAGTTCGATGATGGGTGCGGCCAGTTCCTGCAGGCCGAGGGCAATACGCTCCGTCGTCCGGGCGTCGATTTCTCCCCGTCGCACGTTTGCCGGCTCGAACCGCAGCAGTTCGCTCTGGCGCAGGGCGCCGGCGACGCCGCCGATCAGCTCGGCATAGTTGCCGGTGCGGCCGCCGCGGCGCGCCAAGAGGTCGGCAAGCGTGGCGCCGCTTGCCGCAAGGCTCTTGCGTATTCCCTGCCCGATGCTGACCGGCCAAATCGTCGAGAAGACGACCGAAACGGCGATGTTGCCGAAGACGATACCGATGATGCGATCGCGCGCCTCGTTGAGATCCAGGCTCGGGCCGAAACCGTGCAGCACGACGAGGAAGAAGCAGAGCGCCATCTGCCAACCGATGTAGGAAATGCGCTCCGAACCGACGGAAATCCATGCCGCAATGAGGCTGACCGCACCGACGAGGAAAGCGAGCTGGCCGATATCCGTCATGTGCGGCACGAGCCAGATCGTCGAGCCAATCGCAACGGCGCCGCCAAGCAGGCAGCCCGTCAGCCGCAGGGCCAGCTTGTGCATGGTCTCGCCCGTCGTCCCAAGCGCCACCATGAAACAAGTGATCAGCGCCGTGTGGATCGCAAACCAATCGAGGGCCGTATAGGTGATGTAGGTGATCATCACCGCAAGCAGCGCCTTCAGCGCGAACTGCGTGTAGAGCGGATTGCTGAAAGCATCCGGCAGGAAGAACCCTTCTTCAGCAGCGCCTGACGCGAGCGCGGGCTGGCCAACCCCCACGAGAATGTCGACGATCCTTTCGACCTGGCGCGCCGGGAGAGGATCAGCAGCTTTGAAGGCACGAAAATCAGGCGAGCCGAGCAAGCCCTGTTCGGGCGGCCTGTGACTACGGATCGCTCCGGCAATGCGGCGAAGAACCTCCTCCGCCGCAGCATTTTCCCGCGGCCTTCGTTCATCGAGCGATAGGGCGAGTGCCAGTGTCAGCAGATCATAGGATGCGTCCGTCGCCGCCTGCATGCGCGCCACGTCGCGCTTGCCCATCAAGGCCAGCAACTTTGCGAACCCGGCATATTTCTTGAGCTCTCCATTGCCTTTGGCCAGCAATGCCGCAGCCACAGGTTTCGCCGCGTCGTCTCCGCCGGCCAGAAGCCGAACTGCCACTTCCAACCGTTCGGCGATCGCCGAGCGAAGCTTACGCGCCGGGCTATGGCCGGCGATGACATGGATCGCGACCAGGTAGACGACCGGGAAGAACACCACCACCCACATCCAGGCGAGCCCTCGGACCAGCAGTTCCGGGATTGGCACGATGTCGTAAAGCGTCATGACGAAGGCAAAGACCATGGCGACCGTGCCGATCGGCGGCCCGGCGCGGCTTGCCTGTGTCAGGTACATGCCACCGAAGGTAAAGAAGGCGACCAGCGCCAGGCGCAAGGCCGGCTCGTCCGCCACGACCATGAGGCAGGCGATGGCCAGCAGAATCCCGATTGTCGCGCCGACCAGCAAGCCGATGGCGATCAGGATGCCGGAGCCGGCATCGGCTCTGAAAGCGAAGAAGACGAGATAACAGGAGATTGCCGCTTCGGGGACCTGCAGCGCCATCGCCGTCACCGCAACCAGCGTGGTGACCAGCGCCATGCGCAGGGAAAGGTCCAGCCGGCCCGGATAGGGCTGCAACTCGTCCCAGAGGATCGACGTGTAGCGGACGCTACTTCGCGGCTGGAACAGCATCGGCATCGTTGCGCGCGGGCCCGATGACGACGACGGCGGAGGCGCCGACGCGCATCAGGTCCTCCGGAGGGTTTTCAAGCCGCACATGTACGGGAAAGCGCTTGGCGACCCGCACCCAGTTCAGCGAGTTGGAAACGATCGGTATGCCGAGGATCGTGGCGGAATCTTCCGATCGCACGCCCCAGCCGACACCCTCGACCGTGCCGGAAATACGACGCTCCGGATCCGCCATGACGAAGACGTCGGCGCGGCTGCCGATGGCGATCGCCTTGAGTTCCGTTTCGCGGAAGAAGGCGACGGTCTCCCATTCGGCGGTATCGATCAGGGTAAACAGCGTTTCGGCAGGAACCACGACCTTGCCGACCGTCGTGCGCAAGCCGACGATCTTGCCGTCGAACGGCGCCCGAACGATTGTGTTCTCCAGGTCCCGCTCCGCAAGCGCGACCGTCGCCCGCGCGACATCCGCCTGGGCCTTGCGGGTATCGAGGGTGCCAATCACCCGGTTTGCGCCATGGGCCGACTGCAGCGCCTGAGCAAGGCTGACCTCGGCATCCTTGACGGCGGTACGCGCCTCATCGACCTGCTGCGCCGTCACGAACCGCTTCGGCAAGAGCGGCTCCAGCCGCTCCTGTGTCTGGCGCGCGAGCATGACATTGTTCTTTGCGCGGGCGATCTGCCGGTCCGCGACATTTGCATTGGCACGCTCGAGATCGAGATTGCGCTCTCCCTGCGCCACTTCCGACTGCGTCGCCTTCAGTTCGGCCCGCGCTTGCTCGAGACGCAGGCGATAGGGTTCCGGATCGAGGCGGAAGAGCACGTCGCCCTTCTTCACGCTGGAATTGTTGCGCACTTCGACGGCGACAACCCGGCCCGGCACGCTCGCGGCGATCGCGACCGTCGGCGCATCGATTTCGGCGACGTCCGTGCGCGGGCTGCGGTCAACCTGCCAGAAGGCGAAATAGACTGCGAAGGCCGCACTGGCGATGATGAGCGGGCCAAGCACACGCGCGACCGCGCGCCGGAAGATGTCACCGGCACTCAATGCGGCGCTCCGCCAAAAGCCAGATACCAGTAGACGATGCTGGTGGTGAGCGCGAGCGAGAGGTAGACGAGAAGCGGCGCCGGCAGGTGTTCGTCAATGCCGGCGTGCACGAGGATCAGCCGTGCGACGACCGTCGTGACGATACCGAGCCCGGCACAGAGCAGCCAGGCTGGAAAATACGAGCCGAACACCACGATCGAAGGCGCAAGCGGATCCCGGGCACACCCCGCGGCCGTCAACATCCCCACCGATAAAAGTGCGCGCCCGATCGTCCGCCGCCAGCGGCCGGCACGCATGCTACGTCGAACCACACCATCCCCCATGTCATGGCCATTGTCATGCAGTTGCCGATACTGGTGAATTACGCGAGCCGATTCAACCATTCATGGACCTGCATCACCAGGGTTCGGGAGACGACCGGTCGTTGAAGGGCTGATGATCAGTGGTTCCTGCGACGGACGGCCCCAACTCCTTGTAGAGGCAATCAAGGGCACAGGCGTTTTTAGCTGTCGGCCCGCTCCGCCAGGCGCCGCAGCCCGGGGATGTCCTTCAGCGTCAGCTTCTGCCGTCCGCCGACGACGAGGCCCCGCCCCTCCCAAGCGCTGAGAATGCGCGAGACCGTGTGCAGCGTCGTTCCGGTCATCTCGGCGATATCCTGGCGCGAGATCGGAAAATCGATGCGGATGCCGCCGCTTTCCGGTTTTCCGGCCTGTTCGGCCAGCCGAAGCACCGTGTGTGCGACGCGGCGCTCGACTTCTTCGGTCGACATTTCGCGGATACGGGTATGGGCCTCGTCGAGGCGCTGGCCGATCGTATGAAGGGCATTGACCGCAAGATGCGGATTTTTCTCGACGAAAATGTTCCAGAGTTCGGTCGGCCAGGCGAGGACCAGGCTTTCGGTCGCCGCCGTTGCCGTGCCCGGATAGTCGCTGCGCTGCAGTGCCCGGGCGAAACCGAAGAGATCGCCGGGATTGACGACCCGCACGATGATCTGTTGCCCGTCCTTGGTGACCTGGGTCACCTTCAGCCGGCCATTCAGCAGCAGGAAGAAGAAATCGGCCGTCGCACCTTGTTCGAACACGGCTTCGTTCTGCGGCACGCGCCGCACCGTGGCGCGCGTCAGCAGCGTGTCCAGTTCCGGGTCGCTCATCTTCTGAAACAGAGGGAGCGATTTGACGAGTGTGCGATCGAGTGCAGCCACGTTGGCCCTACATCCTGCCGATTTAAAATTGCCTCTGCTCTAGCATAGCGCCGGGTCCTACAAAAGGACCCGGCATTTATGCGCTAGAGAGGGTTCTCTCAGCAATTTCATCGGCCGTCCCATCTCAGCCCGCACCCTGAAACCGGCGTTCGAAGGCATAGAGATAGCCCGAATACCAGCGGCCGTCGCGCACGAGCCGGAAGCCGAGATTGTCAGGCGGGACGCCGACCGCACAGCCTCCGCTCTTCGGATCCCGGATGAAGAAGCTCATCGACGCCCGATGCTTGCCGTTGACGACGAAGATGCCGCAGGCGGGCGCTTCCTTCAGCACCTCGCCGTCGTCGCCGATCGTAACGCGGCGGTGGCAGGTCTCGGTCCATTCCCAGACGTTGCCGTCGAGATCGGCAACGCCGTACTCGTTCTCCCCGAAGGCACCCGAGGGCTGCGGCATCGGGTTCTTCGCCCGCTGCCGGCTGGATTCGCGCTCGTAGTCCGCAAGCCACCGCAGCGCCGGATTGTCCTTGGTACCGTCAATCCCCAGCGCATCGTCGGGGAATTTCGACCCGGCGGCAAAGGCCCATTGCTGGTCGGTCGGAAGGCGCCAGACTTCGCCCGTCTTCTTGGTCAGCCACGCCGCATAATCGGTCGCGTCTGTGTAGTTCACTCCAGTCATCGGCACACCCGACAGCCCGGCGCCATGACCGCCTTCCGGTTGCTGGCAACCGCCATCGGCGACGCAGCGCTCGTAGTCGTCGCGCGTCACCTGATACTTCATGATCTCGAGCGGCTGCTTGAGGGCGGCAACCACGATCGGCGCGTCGACCGCAAATCCGTTCTTCAGGAAGTGGCCCTCGGCGCGATAGCTCATCTGACGCGGCGAAATCGTCATGGTCACCGGCGGCCGGATCGACGGATCGATGCCGTCCTTGAGATCGTCGAACAGCCCCACCTTCGCCGAAAGCACGCCGCCGATTGCCGCCAAAAGGACGGCCGGGGCTGCAAGCGAGAGGAGCGAAACCGCAGTTTTCTTGGTGCTGGGCATGGGAGGTCTCCAGGGGAAGTAGCACGCGCCTGTTGGCGCGTACCTTTGTTCGCGCGTGGGGTCGCTGTCAGCGGACCCCACGATCATCCGCTGTCACCCGGCTACATCGACGCGGGCTTGACGACCGATGTCATCAGGTCGTCGTTCCATTCGCCGGTGACCTTGAAGTGGCCGGCGGCACCCAGCTCGAACGCCTCGATCAGGTTGTGGTTGACGTAGGCGTACACACCCGGCTGGCGGAAGGTGTAGAAGGCAGCGCCCGCGGTACCGCCCGGAATGAGCCAGGTTTCCTGGTCGAGGTCCGGCGGGTTGCGGAACTTGCCGGTCGCCCAGACATAGTCACCATGTCCGCCGATCAGGTGCGGCCGCGTATCGCGGTTGGCTTGCGAATGGACGACGAGCACGCGCTCGCCTACGGCCGCAGTCAAGGCATGGTCGCCGGTCAGCGCGCCGACCGCGCCGTTGAAGACGATGTGGGTCGGGGTCAGCGTACGCATCGCCTTGACCGCATCTTCATAGGCTTCGCCGGGGGTTTCATACTTCTTGTAGTTCCCGGCCTCGTCCTTCGGCACGTAGAAGTCCTGCTCGCCGACATAGTAGATCTTGTCATAGGTCAGCGGCTGGCCCTTCTCGTCCTTAAGGCCGTCGCGCGGCAGCACCATGATGGCGCCGTTCATGCCCGAGGTTACGTGCCAGGGCACCATGCCTTCAGGCGCGCAATGGTAGACGAAGACGCCGGGCTTGGTCGCCTTGAAGCGCAGCGTGGTTTCCTCGCCCGGGTTGACCTGGGTCAACGCCCCGCCACCGAGCGCGCCGGTCGCGGCGTGGAAGTCGATATTGTGCAGCAGGGTGTTGGTCTCGGGGTTGATCAGCCGCAGTTCGACATAGTCGTTCTCATGCACCACCATCAGCGGACCGGGCACCGAGCCGTTGAAGGTCATCGCATGGATCTCGGTGCCCTCGCGGTCGATCACCAGCTTCTTTTCCTCGATCGTCATGGTGAACTCGACGATGCGCGGTCCGGTCTTGGCGACCTGGTCATGGGCGTGGACGAAAGGAGGCTTGACGAGGTCGGCCTTTACGCGAGGCAAGGTCGAGATATCGACGGGGGCAGCGCCGGCTGCCGCGGCAGCGCCGGCAGCGTGTGCCTGGGCGGTATGGAGAAGCGGCGCAACCGCGCCCGCCAGGGCAGCGCCGGCAAGCATCGTCCGGCGGGTCATCTGAAGTTGTTCAGTCATCTTGCTCTCCTTCGGCGCGTTCCAGCGGCCGGGATTGGCCTTCTGCGAAACGCGCCTGTATTTAACGCGTTAGGGTGGGCGGCACCGACTTGGGCGGCCTCACCTCCGGTCTCGACCACCGGTCCCCCAGCAGTCACACAAGAAGTAGAACCACAGACGAATCGCGTCTTTGTCTTGGAACAAATCGTTTCGAGGAGATCGCTTTTCTTTACGCCTTGCGAAGCTGGTGGTCCGACCGGGCCGCGATACTTGCGTTTTCGCAAAGAGGGCCTTCGAACCCATTGATAGATCAAGCCTCATCCGCAAGTCCGGAAGGACGCACGACGAGGACCACGACCATGTTGGACAGACTGATAAGACCGAAACCAAGCGGCGGCATTCCGCGCGGGCTCTCGACCACCGGCCCGGTGCTCTTCTCCTATGGCTTCCGGCCGTTCTTTCTCGCAGCCGCCCTGTGGGCGATCGGCGCCATGGCGCTGTGGATCGCCGCACTGCTTCTCGGACTAGACCTAGCCGGCGACTACGGTGCCGCCCATTGGCACGCGCACGAGATGCTCTTCGGCTTTTCCTCCGCCGTTCTCGGCGGCTTTCTGTTGACGGCGATCCCGAACTGGACCGGAAGGCTGCCGGTTTCCGGCCGACCGCTCGCTGCCCTCTTCGGGCTCTGGGTCATTGGCCGGGTTGCTCTCTTGTCGAGTGGATTCATTGGCCTCCCTGTCGCAGCCGCTGTCGAAGCTCTTTTTCTGCCGGTGCTTCTCCTGATCTGCGCGCGCGAGGTGATCGTCGGTCGCAAGTGGAAGGACCTCAAGGTGATCGGGGGGCTCATAATTTTGTCCGCCGCCAATATCTGGTTCCACCTCTCGGTCCTCGGCAATCTCGATGTCGACGCCGCAGCGCGGCTGGCGATCGGGGCCTACACCATGCTGATCATGATCGTCGGCGGACGCATCGTGCCCAGCTTCACCCGCAACTGGCTGAACAAAGTCGGCCGCACCGATTTCCCGGTGCCCTACAACCGGTTCGACACCGCGGCGATCCTGATCGGCGTTGCGGCGCTCGCCGCCTGGACCTTCGCGCCCGTCCACATCGTTACCGCAGCGATTGCCGTGGTCGCGTGCGCCTTTCATGCGGTACGGTTGCTGCGCTGGCACGGATCGCCGACCTGGCCGGAGAAGCTGCTTTTCGTCCTGCACGTAGCTTACGCCTTCGTGCCGCTCGGCTTCCTGGCGATATCGGCGGGGGCAGTCGAGCTCCTCAGCGACTACCCGGTCATGCATGTGCTGACCGTCGGAGTGATCGCCTTCATGATGCTCGCCGTGATGACGCGCGCCACGCGCGGCCATACCGGACGGCCGCTGGTGGGATCGACAGTCACCAGCGCCTCCTATGTCGCGATTGCGGGCGCGGCGCTGATCCGGCCGCTGGCCGAGGTGCTGCCGGCTCACTACCACCATTTAATTGCGCTTTCGGGTATGTTGTGGATCGCCGCCTTCGCACTGTTCACGCTGGAATACGGACCGATGCTGGTGCGCGAACGCCGCGCGCCCCGCGCCTCGTCCTGACCGCACGCCCGAACCCCAATGCAAAAGGCGCCGCATCTGCGGCGCCTTTTCTTCGTTACAAGGCTGATCCTTAGAAGATGCTGCCATGCGCGAGTTCCATCGCGCCGTCTGCCATCATGTCAGGCGTCCACGACGGTTCGTAAGTCAGGCGGACCTCGGCATACTCGACGCCCGGCACGTACCAGACGCAGTTCTGCACCGCTTCCTTCAGGAAGGCGGTCGCCGGGCAGCCCTTGATCGTCGTCGTCATGGTGACGCGGGCAATGCCGCCCTCCTGAACGTCGATGTCATAGATCAGGCCGAGATCGACGACGTTTTTGCCCATTTCGGGGTCGATGATGATGCGCAAGGCATCGCGGATCTTGGCTTCGAGATCCAGATTTTCAGGCGCCGACATGGGAACGCCTCCCGCCGATGCGGATGAGGATCCGATAGGTCTCGCCGGTCGTATCGAAATTGCCCGCCCATTTGTGGCCGCGCTTGGCGAGTTCCGGATAGAGGAACAACGGCTCGCGCGCGAGCAACGCGAACAGAACCTCGCCTTCGGCCATCTTCTCGGCGGTCGCCAGGATGCGTACCATCGGTTCAGGCGGATCGAGCTCCGTCAGATCGAGCTGCCGGCTCGGGTCGGGCCAGGTGTCGAGTTCCGTTTCCCCTGCCGAAAGCCTGATCCCCTCGACCTCCCCTTCCGGCGTAAACAGAACCTCCCAGTCGCCATTGTCGAGCGGGCGGTCCTGATGGGTAAAGCCGCGACCTGCCATGACGCTGAAAAGCGGAACAGGCCGGAAGGTTGCGATCAGCTTCAACGCCTGGCCCGGAGCGAGGCTGTCGACTGCATTCATAATGGCCTGGAACGGATCGCTGCCGCCGCGCAGGTGCGGCCGCACGTCGAGTTCATAGGGATCTTGGCTCATGGGAACCTCCGTGAGGAATGGATGGCAGAAACAGGCCTGGCCGAACAACGCCGTCAGGCAATCGAAGCTCGGCCGGAACGTTGATCAGTCGCCGTGTTCGCACGAACTCGAGGATGAGCGCATTGACGGCAATCAACTGGCCGAGACTTGCAAAACGAAAGAGGGGCGCGCTGCCAATCAGGAGCGCGAGCGTGCCCACCGCGACCGTCAGATAAAAGAGCCGGAACCAGCGAAGGGCGGACGTTTCGCTGACGAGATCCTGAACCCTCGGGGTCGGCATGCGCCCAAGCGCCGGCCCGTAACATTCGAGCCAGGTCATGAACGGCACGATTTTGTAAAGCTGGGCGAGGCCCATTCCCGTCAGCCAGCCAAAAGCGACGAGATAGACGACAGCGCCGATAGCCTCACCGAGGCGGCCGACGGCCAGCAGGGCGACGAAGAGCAGGCTCGCGGCGACGAGCGACGCGAAGGCGCCGATACTGGCGCGGCTGTTGAGCTCGATCGCCTTGCGCCGGCGTTCGCGATAGATGCGCTGGATATCGCCGACATAGATCGCGACCATGGCCACGCCGGAACCGACGGCAAGGAGGAGAAGCGGCGAGCGGCCAATGGTGCCCAAGAGAATGACGGGCACAGCTGCGGCCAGAAGGCCGAGGGAAAGGGTGCCGAGCGCGAAGACCAGGCGGCTGCTCGTCCGTTCCTTGTCCGGCGACAGCATGAACATGGTCAAAAGCCGATAGCTAACACCCATCGTGGTGAAGCTCAACCAGCCGCAAAGGCCGAGCGAAGCATGTAGGGAGAGACCGTCGACCGTGAGGTCGATCGCACCCTCCGCGTCGATCAGGCCCGAGAGCACACCGGCATAGACGCCGCCGAGCAGCATTGTGCCGAAGAGCGCCGCAAGGCCGACCGCGACGAACCGGGCCGGTAGTGGCAGCGGGCGCGCATGCCAGAGCGTGACTGCGAAGGCAAAGCCCAGCACCGAAAAGCCGACGATCGAGAAAGCGGCTCCAAGAGGAAGCAGCATCACCGGAAGATCGATCGCGCCGGAAAGGCTGATGAAACCGAGCGTCAGGGTGGCGGTGCCTGTGATTAGGAACAGCAGCGCCGGCAGCGCGACGCTCGGCAACGATAGCGGCTGGCCGACGAGAACAGGCACGAACTGCAGCAATGCGCCGGTCATCAGCAAGCTCAGCCAACCCAGAACGACAACATGGACGAGCGCCAGCGTTTCGGGCGCCTCAAGCGCTGAGACCGGGTAGCCGAAGCCGAGGACCATCATGATCTCGGCAAGGACGAGGAAGATCAGCGCGGCCGCGAAATAGGACATGGTCCAGCGGGATAGCGTGGCTGCGAACATGGTGGTTCAACCCTTGGATCACGATGGCGCTGGTTGAGCCAAGCAAGCGCGATCGATTCTGGTAAGTGAGAGCGGGATGGGAGCGGAAAATGACTCGCGCTTTTTCTCACCCCGCTCTTGAAGGACACCAGGGGCTCAGTGCCCGCCGCAGCAGCAGTCACAGCCGGAGGACTGCTGCCGGCCGATTTCCACACGCCAGACATCCGGTCCCTGCTCGAGATATTCCCAGGTGAATTCGCCCGGATAGCGGGTTTCCAACTGGTAGTGCAGCGGGCGCGGATCGTGGTCGTTGACGATGATGAAGGCGCCGCCCTCGGCGAGCGCGTTCAACATGCCGAAGATTTTCGGATGGCGTTCTACCGGCGGGATCGTCCGCACATCGATAGAGGGCTTGTCGGTCTCTGCAATGGTCATGGTCATCCGCTTCTGAGCGCCGTCGTTTAATGATGATCCGGGAAACGCCGGCGCACACGCCCCGGATTTCCGCAACCTAGCGACAGCGCCGCCGCGACATTTTGTCGAAGCGCAAACAATTCTCGCTTTGGCCGAAAGCGTCCCGTCCTTGACTTTTCGCAAAGAGATACCGGCCCGCGCGGCCTAGAAAAGCGGCATCCATCGCCACCCAGATGAGGACGAAATGTTAGCTTCCGCGCTCCTGAAATATGGTGAAATGCGCCTCCCGCGCTACACGAGTTACCCGACCGCACCGCGCTTTGCCGCTGCTGTCGACGAGCATACCTATGGCGACTGGTTGAAGGCGATCCCGGATGGGCAGGACGTGTCGCTCTACCTGCACATCCCCTTCTGTCGTTCCATGTGCTGGTACTGCGGCTGCCACACGACGATCACCAAGAAGGACGATCCGATCCTCGATTATCTCGAGGTGCTCCGGGACGAGATCCGGATGGTCGCCGATACCATTGGTCGGCCGCTTCCGGTCGCAGAGGTACACTTTGGCGGCGGCACGCCGACGATCATCGAGCCGCGTGAATTCCTGGCGCTGATGACGCTGATGCGCGAGCGCTTTGCGCTGTCGCCATCGGCGAATGTCGCCGTCGAGATCGATCCGCGCCGGCTGACGCTCGCCATGGCCGAGGCGCTCGGCGAAGGCGGCGTCCGGCGCGCGAGCCTCGGCGTGCAGAGCTTCGATCCGATCGTGCAGAAGGCGATCAACCGCATCCAGAGCGAAGATCAGACGGCCGAAGCCGTCGACCACCTGCGCGGCGCCGGTGTCAGCGGGATCAATTTCGACCTGATCTACGGCCTGCCGCATCAGACGGTGCGCTCCTGCATCGAGACGGTCGAAGCGGCCGTTTCGATGCGGCCGGAGCGGTTCGCGGTTTTCGGGTACGCCCATGTGCCGAGCTTCAAGAAGCACCAGCGCATGATCGACGAGACGGCATTGCCCGACAGTACTGCGCGCGCCGAACAGGCGATGGCGATCAGCGAGGCGCTGGTCAAGGCCGGCTACCGCCAGATCGGCCTCGACCATTTTGCCTTGCCTGACGACGATCTCGTCACCGCCCAGGAGGCTGGGCAACTCCGCCGCAACTTCCAGGGCTACACGACCGACACCTGCGAAACCCTGATCGGTTTCGGCGCCTCGGCAATCGGCCGCTCGCGCGACGGGTATGTCCAGAACGAGGTGCCGCCCGGCGTCTATGCAAGCCGCATCGCCTCCGGTCGCCTTGCAACCACCAAGGGCTACCGCCTGACCGAGGAGGACCGCCTGCGCGCTGCGATCATCGAACGGTTGATGTGCGATTTCAGCGCGGATATTTCCGCAATCGCCGCAGCGCATGGCCGGGACTGGCAATCGTTCGTCGACGGCAATAGCAAACTGGCCGAGCTGCGAAAGGATAGCGTGATCGATATCGCCGATGGCGTCATCACTGTCCGCCCCGAACACCGCTTCGTCATCCGCGCGGTGGCCGCGACCTTCGATGCCTATATCGACGAGTCCCAGAGGGTTCATAGCAAGGCGGCGTGAGGGGGCTGATCGCTTCATGAGAGACATAATGGCTGCACCTGAAGATGGTGGCCTGCGAAGACTTGCGGCCCGAGGATAACGGCGTATATCTTCAGGCCGTCTTCAATAGATTGGCGTGCTCGCAGCCGTCTTCCGCACATCCCATGAGAAATCCTGACGAAACCGAAAGCTTGGAGGCTGTGCGCTTTCAAGGCCTGCGCTCCTCCCTGCAATTGACCATAGGGCAACACCAATTCCCCGACATCGAAGGGGATGAATGGGATTCGAACTGGCTGATCGTGGAAGGCAGAGTGGATATCAACGGGACGAAATGGACGTTCCGGGACCCGTGCCTGACAACCTTCGAAATGGAACAACTAGCCGACTGGCTTGAAGAGGTTTCAATCGGAAAGCCGTCGAAGAGCTACTGCTTCTTCACAGAGCCGAACCTTGAGTTCCGATATCAGAAGAATCGGCAGCTACGAATCCGCTTGGCACTTGAATCCGGACCACCGGGCCTCCACCCGCCAATTAGGTGGAACGAGCGAAGTTTTCTGGTGCGGGTCAATGCGGAGCTTGGAAATGCCGCAAGACAATTGCGACAGCAACTCGTTCGGTTCCCGCCAAGAGGGCCTCGCTCTCCTCCCGGTCGCTAATCCACCGCACGCACAGCTAACCGACCAGATTGCGGTAGATCGCCGGCAGCGCTGCCGGCAGCCGCGCGATGTTGCCGACTACGGAATAGCCGTTCTGGCCGAACATGGCCGGCACATAGGACTTCGCCTCCCGGTCCACGGTGACGGCAAAGGTGTTGATGCCGCTTCGCCGTGCCTCGGTGACCGCGCGGCGGCTGTCTTCAAGCGCGAAACGCCCCTCGTAGTGGTCGATATCATTGGGCTTGCCGTCGGTCAGCACCAGCAACAGCTTCTTGCGGTTCGGCTGCCGGCGAAGCTCGGCCGAGGCGTGCCGGATGGCGGCGCCGATACGTGTATAGTAGCCGGGCTTCAGTGCAGCGATGCGTGCTTCGACCAACGGTCCCATCGCCTCGTTGAAGGCCTTAACGGTTTCGACCCGCACCCAGTCGCGCCGCCTTGAGGTGAAGGTCAGGATCGAGTGGTTGTCGCCGCAGGCCGAGAGCCCGTGCGCAAGGATGAGCAGCGCCTCTTTCTCGACATCGAGCACCCGCCGGTTGTCGGACCAGGAATCGGTCGACAGCGAAACGTCGACGAGGATGGTCACCGCCAGATCATGCACCTGCGGCCGGCTCATCAGATGAATACGGTCGCTGCCCTGGCCGCCGGCGGCGAGATCTGTGCGGGCACGCACGACCGCATCGAGATCGAGATCGGCGCCGTCGAGTTGCGCACGTAGCATCTCGTGCCGCGGGCGCAGCACTTCGAACTGGCGCCGCACCCGGCGGACAAGGCTTCTGCTTTCCTCGGTAAGTTCCGTCCGCTCTTCCTGGGCGGAAGCCGGCATCGCCAGCACCCGGCAATGGTCCTTGAGGTACTGGCCGGTCCGGTAGTTCCATTCGGGATAGGTGAGCTCGGCCGTCAGCGGCGTCGGATCGACGGCTTCCGGCGGCAGGTCGAGATCGAAGCGGAACCGCGCCGAAGGTCGTCCCTTGCGCTCGCCGAGCGTCATGTCGTCGAGTTCCTCTGCGGCCTTGCTGTCGTGGTCGTCACTGTCATCGCCGGGGCGGTCGACATTGACCATCTCGGCCATAGCGAGGATCTTCTCGAAGCGGTTGAGGATGAAGGGGCTGCGTTCGCCCTTGCGGTTCTCCGGGTTCTCGCGCACGGCGACGTGTCGTTCGACTTCGGCGACCGCCCCCTGCGTGCCTGCCGTCGCGGCGACATCCTCGTCGCGCACGGTCGTGGTTTCGGTGCGCAACATCGTATCCGGCCAGAGCGGCATCGGCAGCATCGGCAGGTAGCCGGGCGGCGCGCGGTGCGGGAAAATGAACGGCAACGTGGTGTCTGCTTCCCCCGTCGTCTTGCGCAACAGGCGCAGGATACGGTTTTCGAGATGTTGCTCGACCGACGGCAACGCCCCCCTTTGCCGCTCGGCAAGTGTTGCCTCGGCGAGGCGCCGATAGCGCCGCCTAAGGCCCGGGAACCGCTGGAAGACCTCTTCGACCGTTTCCAGCGCGCGCGATACCAGCGCAAGGTCACGACGGAGTGGATCAGTTTCGCTGACGGGGTCGACCGGCATCGTCGCCATATAGGCGACGAGCCAGTGATAGAGGTCCCGGTTCAGGTCTTTCGTCGGAAAGATGTCGATCTCTCCCGGCAGCATCAAGGACGCGTGGTCGCGCGCCGGCTGGACGAGCTTCTCTTCGCCAAGCCCCATGCACTGCCGCCACCGCAGGCGATGGGTCGACGTGCGTCCGCGGGCGGGCACGATCTGCACCGCCGCCTCGCCGCCATGTCCGCGAAAGGAGACGCCGAGCACCGGCAGCATGTCGGCGAGCTTCACCGCCTCTTCCGGATACCGCCGCCAGGTTCTGGTGTTGCCGACGAAACGGTGCCAGGCCCGTCCGACGGTTTCTTCGAGCTCGAGGAAATCAAGCATGGTTCACCTCACGCGATCAGCGAACCGGCCACTTCGAGAAGGGCTGCGCGCACGTCCGGTTCGTCGGTGAGCGGCTCGATCATCGCGGCCCGCACTGCATCCTTGACCGGCATGCCGGCATCGATGAGCGATGCGCAGTAGACGAGCAGCCGGGTCGACACGCCTTCTTCAAGGTCATGCCCCTTCAGGGCGCGCAGGCGGTGCGCGAGATTGACGAGCGGCGCCACCTGGCTCTCCAGCAGTCCGCTCTCCTGCGAAACGACTGATATCTCCGCGCTGCGCGGCAGGAAATCGAACTCGATCGCCACGAAGCGCTGCCTTGTGCTTGGCTTCAGGCTCTTCAAAAGGTTCTGGTAGCCGGGATTGTAGGACACAATCAGCATGAAGCTCGACGGTGCTTCGAGCAGTTCGCCGGTGCGCTCCAGCGGCAGCATGCGGCGGTCGTCCGTCAGCGGATGCAGGACGACGGCCACGTCCTTGCGGGCTTCGACGATCTCGTCGAGATAGCAGACGCCACCGTTGCGCACGGCCCGGGTCAGGGGACCGTCGACCCAGACGGTGTCGCCGCCCTTGAGAAGATACCGTCCGGTGAGGTCGGCGGCGGCCAGATCGTCATGGCAGGAAACGGTCGAAAGCGGCAGGCCGAGCTTCGCCGCCATGTGGCTGACGAAGCGGGTCTTGCCGCATCCGGTCGGTCCCTTCAGGAGCAGCGGCAGCTGCCGCACCCAGGCGGTTTCGAACAGCGCGCATTCATTGCCGGAGGGACTATAGGTGGGGATATCGAGCGCCGCGCGACTGACGGCAGATTGGACAGGGCTCATGGCAAGTCTCCATGCTGGGAATTCTTGGGGGAGATGCCGGCGCGGCGAACCGCGCCGGCTGATCGGTCATTCGGCGGGCTGGACGACGCCGGCGAGCTTCTCGCTGCGCTCGCGGCCGGGCATCAAAACCGCCCAGATGAACATCAGCGCCGAGATCAGGACGACGGCACCCGAGCCGAGGCGGATCCAGTAGAACAGCGCCAGCTGGTCCTGGACGTCCATGTAGTTTTCGCCGAGCACGCGCTGCAGATGCGCCTGGAGGACACCGGCGAAGGTGAGCGCGAAGGTCATGACCGACATGGCGGTGCACATGATCCAGAAGCTCACCATCGACAGCCACTGGTTATAGGGCGCACGGCCGCGGATTTCCGGAATGGCGTAGGCCATGACCGCGAGGTTCAGCATCACATAGGCGCCGAAGAACGCGAGGTGTCCGTGGGCCGCGGTCACCTGGGTGCCGTGGGTGTAGTAGTTCACCGAGGACAGCGTGTGCAGGAAGCCCCAGACGCCGGCGCCGACGAAGGCCATGACCGAGCAGCCGATCGACCAGAGGAGGGCTGCGCGGTTCGGATGCTTGCGGCCGGCCTTCCAGGTCATCACGAAGGTGAAGACGACCATGGTGAAGAAGGGTGCCACTTCCAGCGTCGAGAACAGCGAACCGATCCACTGCCAGTAACCCGGGGCGCCGATCCAGTAATAGTGGTGGCCCGTACCGAGGATGCCGGAGAAGAGCGCCAAGCCGACGATGACATAGAGCCACTTTTCGACGACCTCACGGTCGATGCCGTTGAGCTTGATCATCAGGAAGGCGAGCACCGATGCCATGATCAGTTCCCAGACGCCTTCGACCCAGAGATGGACGACGTACCACCAGTACATCTTGTCGAGCGCCAGGTTGATCGGATTGTAGAAGGCGAAGAGGAAGAAGATCGCCACACCCCAGAGCCCGAAGATCAGGATGTTGGTGACGGTCGTCTTGCGGCCTTTCAGCACCGTCAGCGTGATGTTGTAGAGGAACATCAGCGCGACGATGACGATGCCCACCTTGATCGCGAAGGGCTGCTCAAGGAATTCGCGCCCCTCGTGGATGTGCAGGAGATAGCCGACGACGGCGACAGCCGCGGCGATCAGGAAGATCCAGAACTGCGCGACGGCGATCTTCGTACTGTAGAGCTCGGTTTCCGCCTCTTCCGGCAGCAGATAGTAGGTCGCACCCATGAAGCCCATCAGAAGCCAGACGATCAGCGCGTTGGTGTGGACCATGCGCACGATGTTGAAGGGCAGGAGTTCGGAGAGCGTGTTGGGCAGGACATAGATGGTGCCGGCAAGGACGCCGAACAGCACCTGGGCGAGAAACAGGCCGAGCGCTCCGTAGAAGTAGAGCATCGCGACCTTCTGGGTTTGGTATTTCATGGTGTCACACTCCAATCGGTTCGCTTAACCTGCCTCGTTCGGCGGCCAGTTCTGGGTCTTGATGCGGCTCGTCCATTCGAGGAAGTCGGCGAGGTCGTTGAGTTCCTGTTCGGTGAGATTGAACTGCGGCATCTGCCGCCGCCCCTCGATGCCGGTCGGCTGGGCGGCCATCCAGGCTTTGAACGTTTCGCGGGCGCCGTCGGGATCGGCCTCGCCGCCGAAGCGCTTCCAGACATTGCCGAGCTCGGGCGCGAAATAGGCGCCCTCGCCGAGAAGCGTGTGGCAGTTGATACAGGAGTTCTTTTCCCAGACGTGTTTGCCGCGCGCGACCGCATCGGTCAGCGTCGTTTCGTCCGTCGAGGTCGTTCGCATGTAGTAGTGGCTGTGGGCGGTCAGCCCGACAAAGATTGCGAAGAAAAAGAAGGACCCGCCGTAAAAGACGTTACGGGCCCCGGTTTTGGTGAGGCGTTCTGCCATCACGTGGTCCTTTCGATTTCAGATGGCCGCTGAGAGCGCGGCCGGCTGATCTGATCCCCTCCCCGTGCGGCGATGCATTTTCTGCGCTGGCAACAATCGGGGCGAACCCATGTCTAGGGAAATCGGCGGCGGCTTCTTTGCGTTTCGGCAAACAAATCCGCGGGTCGCCTCAGCTGAAGAGAGCAGTGCTCAGGACCAGCTTCGCTGCGGCGACGAGGACGAGCGCTACGGGCCAGATCAAGAGGCCAAGACGAAGGGCCGACGGCGCCTGCCGGAGCCCCATGAAATCGAGCGCGACGAACCGGCTTTTGACGATGGCGAGCCCGAGCAACACGGCGATGACGAGGGTGGCAGGCCCGGCGATCGCCATCAGCGCCATGCCCGAAATCACGGCTCCGGCAAGCAGCAGCCAGGTATTGAACAATTGTCTGGGATTGCGATCGGTCATGGCACTCACACGAGATAGACGAGCGGGAACATCACGATCCAGACCAGATCGATCACGTGCCAGAGCGTCGTTATCAGCTCGACATTGCCGGGTTTCGGTCGCCAGGCAACGATGAGGAGCACGAAGGCACCGAAGATGACGTGCAGCAGATGGAATCCGGTGACGAGAAAATAGAGCTCGAAGAAGGAGCCGAACTGAGGATCGCCGGCAACGCCAGCCTCGGCGCTATATTCGAACACCTTGATCGCCGCGAAGGCGAAGCCGAAAAGCGCCGCATTCACCAGCGCCCGCCTGCGCTGCTTAAGCGATGCCCTCGGCCTCGTCGCCAAGGCCGCCTGCCAGCCGCTTGTCAAAAGAACAAGCGTGTTGATACCGGCAAGGAGAGGATCGAGATGCGAGCGGGCGGCGGCAAACGCGTCCGGCTGGAGAAGGCCCACAATCAGGAAGCCGACAAGCAGAATGCCGAAGGCGGCAAGTTCGCTCCAGACGAGCACCCAGAGCAGCAAGGCGTCCGTCGTGTCCTCTTCCGCCGTTGCGGCAATCGGATGACTGCGGGCATCCATGTCAGCGCCTCCGTTCAAAAACATCGTTCGAGCTAGGCGCGGGCGAACAGCCTGTCTTTGCGATTGAGCAAAGAAGCGGCCAAGGGGCGGGGCTATTGGCTGACAACAAAGGAGCCTTCCGATGACAGACGCACAGATCGGCCTTTCCGTCGCTACCCCCATCATCATCGTCTTCGCCCTCGTGCTCTATCGCATGGGCGTACTTCAGCGCGGCGCGACGCTGTCGGCGATCCTCTCCTCCGTTGCTATCGCCATCGTTCTCTTTCTCGATCGCTGATCTGCAAACTTTGAGAAATGTCAAAGAGGATCATTGCCGTCGGGTGTAGTTCGAACCAACACTCAACGGAGCAGATCGATGCAGCAGCAATTTTCAGAACATCACGAGCTGGGGCAGGCTTATCGCGAGCTTTTGTCCCTGTGTGATCGCCTCGAGACGCTTGCCGATTCCATCCCGCGCCGCATCGACCTGCCGAGCTGCCGCGTGATCATGACGGAGCTGCCGGAAAAGCTCAGGCGCGTCCACGCGCTGGAGGAGATGATCCTGTTTCCAGCGGTCGAAATTCAGCGGGCGGACGACGGCCGCGACGCCTTGATCGCACGGCTGCGCGCCGAGCATGATGAGGACGATCGGGCAGCCGTCGAACTGGTGCGTGTGCTGAAGGCGGTTCTCGACAACAGGGCATCGCTCAGCTGGGATGCGATCGGCTACATGTTGCGGGGCTTCTTCGAAACGGTTCGCCGCCATGTGGCAACAGAGCGCCTGCTTCTCTGGCGCCATGCGTGAGACAACCGATATGACCTATTTTCTCCTCGCCTTCGCCGTCTTCCTGCTGCTTCATCTGGTGCCGGCCTGGCCGGCGCTACGCCAGGGCCTGATTGACCGCCTCGGCCGCTCGACCTATTTCGCGGTCTATTCGCTTCTGTCGGTGCTCGCTCTCGGTTTCGTCTTTCACGCGGCCCTTCAGCTCGATTTCATCCCGCTCTGGGAGCCGGCGGCCTGGCAGGCCTGGGTGACCTTCGTTCTGGCCCCGCTTGGCATCTTTCTCGTGCTGGCCGGCCTCTTCAGCGAGAACGCGCTGTCGATCTCGATCTATCAGGGAAACGAACGGCCGGGCGCCATCGTGACGATCACCCGCCACCCGGTGCTCTGGGGCTTCCTGCTCTGGGCTGCCGGTCACATCGTGCCCAATGGCGACCTGCGCGCGCTGGTGCTTTTCGGCGGTTTCGCGCTGTTTTCCGTCGGTGGTTTCTTCATGCTTGAAAAGCGTGCCCGCCGACGTTTGGGCCAGAGCTGGCAAGCGGCCTCGAAGGGCACGTCAGTCTGGCCCTTTGCAGCGATCATCCGGGGCGAAACCCGTTTGCGTGCCGACCCCGTGATGATCATCGCCGCCTTTGCCACCGTCGCGATTGCCGCGTGGCTGTTGCTTGGCGGTCACGAGGTGCTGTTCGGCGCTGATCCGCTGCTTCAGGCCACCCTCTTCTAGATCACGATGATTTTTGCTCCTCACCCTGCCAGGCCATGGCTTGCGGGCTGATCGGCAGCGCCAGCAGGTCGATCGCCCGGGCCGCCAGATGGTCGACGATAGCCGCGACGCTCTCAGGCCGATGATAGAAGGCAGGCACCGGCGGCATGACAATCGCCCCCATTTCCGTGACGGCGCACATGTTGCGCAGGTGACCGAGATGCAACGGCGTCTCGCGTGCCATCAGCACCAGCCGACGACGCTCCTTCAGATGCACGTCGGCGGCACGAACCACGAGATTATCGGCGATGCCGGCAGAGATCGCCGCAAGTGTGCGCATGGAGCACGGCGCCACGATCATGCCGGCCGTCGAAAACGACCCGCTCGCTATCGTCGCGCCGATATCGGTGTGGTCATATGTCCGCGCGGCCAGACGCAGCAGGTATGAGAGAGCGTCTGCACCGACCTCGTGTGCGAGTGTGCGATGCGCCGCCGGCGACAGGACCAGATGCAGCTCGACGGTTTCGATTTCGCTGAGCCGCTCGGCGATGCGAACGGCAATCGCCGCACCCGAAGCCCCGGTGACGCCGAGGACGATCTTCAACCGGTTCATCGCGCCAAACCTCCCGGCCCGGGGCCTCCAAGCCCGAGACCGGCCCAGATCGCATCGACCTGACCAATGACCTCGGGCGACATCTCCAGAACACGCCCCCATTCGCGGTCGGTTTCGGTGCCGATCTTGTTGGTGGCGTCGAGACCGAGCTTGCCGCCGAGGCCGGAGCGCGGGGACGCGAAGTCGAGATAGTCGATCGGCGTCCCCTCGATCACGGTCACGTCGCGGCTGGCATCAAAGCGGGTCGCAAGCGCCCACATCACGTCGGACCAGTTGCGCACGTCGATATCGGGATCGACGGCGATGATCAGCTTGGTGTAGCTGAACTGCGGCAGGACAGACCAAAGCCCCATCATCACGCGCCTGGCCTGCCCGGGATAGCGCTTGTCGATCGAAACGACCATGGCTCTGTAGGAGCAGGCTTCGGGCGGCAGCCAGAGATCGGATATCTCGGGAAACTGCTTGCGAACCAGCGGCACGAACAGCCTGTTCATCGCCTCTCCGAGCCGCGAAGGCTCATCCGGCGGCCGGCCGGTATAGGTGGAAAGATAGAGCGGATTTCGACGCATGGTGATCGCCGACAGACGCATGACCGGGAATGGCTCCACCGAATTGTAGTAGCCGGTATGGTCGCCATAGGGGCCCTCCTCCGAGGTTTCGCTCGCTGAGACCATCCCCTCCAGCACGATCTCCGCATTGGCCGGCACCGAAAGCGGCACGGTCTTCGCGTCGACGAGTTGCGTCCTGCCGCGCCGAAGCAGCCCTGCGAAATTCAGTTCGCTCAAGCCATCGGGCAGCGGCATGACCGCAGAAAGTATCGTCGCCGGGTCGGCACCGATAACGACCGCGATCGGCATGTCCTGCCCCAGGCGTTGCCACAGGCGATGGTGACGGGCGCCGCCGCGGTGGGCGAGCCAGCGCACGATGGCGCGATCGGGCCCCAGCACCTGCATGCGATAGATCCCGACATTGACATCCAGCGGATCATCCGGCGCGCGCGTGATCACCAGCGGCCAAGTGATGAGCGGCGCCGGCTCGCCCGGCCAGCACCATTGAACCGGCAGGCGCCCGAGGTCGATTTCGTGATCGCGCCAGACGACCTCCTGACAGAGTGCACGCGTTACCTTTCGCGGCCGCATATACATCGCCGATCGGAGCAGAGGGAGGCGATCCCAGGCGTCACGCAGCGACTGCGGCGCTCGCGGATCGCGCAGTTCTGCAAGTTCTGAGGCAAGGCCATCGAGCCCACCCGGCATCAGGCCGAAGCCACGCTCGATCCGGCGCTCCGACCCGAAGAGATTGGTCAGAAGCGGGATCGGCTGTGCGGCGCCCGTCGCATCGATCGGCCGCTCGAAGAGAAGCGCCGGCCCGTCGGCGGCAAGCACGCGGTGGTGGATTTCGGTCACCTCGTGCACCAGCGAAACCGGCTGCGAAATCCGCTTCAGATCGCCTTCGCGCTCGAGCGTATCGACAAAATCCTGAAACGTTGCAAAGCCCTTGGACGGGCGAAAGGTCCTGTTCATGGCCCTGTTTGTGGCGGCGAATGGCGCTTGTCTTTGACGTGGCGCAAACAGCCGATGGCAGCGGGCGACTAGCATGCGCCGCATCGTCCGATTCCGACGCTCCACAGGTAGCAAATGACACTTCCGCTCGCGATCACCGCGCCCCTCCGCTTCGTTCCTATCATCGCCATAGAAAGCGTGGTGCAACGCGTCTTTGCCCGCGTGATCGAGACCCATCCGGGCCTCTTCGACCGTCTCGCGGATCACGCAGCCAAGCGCTACGCCTTCCTGCCGTCGGACCTGCCGATCGGCTTTCTTGTTGAACCGGCCGTGCCGCGCATCTCCGTGCATCGCAAGGAGCGCGCGCCGGTTTCCGATGCCTGCATGGAAGGCGAACTCGTGCTGCTTCTGGCGCTGCTCGAGGGCCGCATCGACGGCGACGCCGTCTTCTTCTCGCGCGATCTTGCCGTCAGCGGCGACATGGAGGCGATGCTGGCGCTGCGCAACGCCCTCGACGACTGTGAGATCGACCTTCCAAGCGATCTCGCCGACATGGCGGGGCCTCTGGCGCCGCTCGTGCGCCGCGCGGGAGAACAGATCCGCGAGCGCGCGCTTGGCCGTGTTCTCAAGGAGGAGGCGCCCCAATGGAACTGATCTGCCCCGCCGGCACGCCGGCCGCCTTCCGCGAAGCCGTCGATGCCGGCGCCGACGCGGTCTATTGTGGCTTTCGCGACGAGACGAACGCCCGCAATTTTCCGGGCCTGAACTTCTCCCGAGACGAACTTCGGACGGCCATCGCCTATGCCAAACAGCGCAGGGTAATGACCTTCGTTGCGATCAACACCTTCATGCGCGCCGGCCAGGAGACGCTCTGGCATCAGGCGGTGGATGATGCCGCAGCACTTGGCGCCGATGCCGTCATCCTCGCCGATTTTGGCCTGATGGCCTACACGGTCGAACGCCATCCGCAGCAGCGGCTGCATGTTTCCGTCCAGGCCTCGGCCTCGAATGCCGATGCCGTGCGCTTCCTCGTCGAGGCCTTCGCGGCGAAACGCGTTGTGCTGCCGCGCACGCTGACGATCGCCGACATCGCCCGCCTTGCCAAGCAGATCGATTGCGAGATCGAAGTCTTTGCCTTCGGCGGCCTCTGCGTCATGGCCGAGGGGCGCTGTTCGCTCTCTTCCTACGCCACCGGCAAGTCGCCCAACATGAACGGTGTCTGCTCGCCCGCGAGCCATGTACGCTATCGCCAGGACGGACGCGAGCTGGTGTCCGAGCTCGGCGATTACACCATCAACCGCTTCCCGGCGGGCGAAGCGGCCGGCTATCCGACGCTCTGCAAGGGCCGTTTCGACATTGCCGAGGAGCGCGGCTATGCCTTCGAAGATCCGGTTTCGCTCGACGTCATGGACCATATCGATGCGCTGCGCGCTGCTGGCGTCAGCGCGTTGAAGATCGAGGGCCGGCAGCGCGGCAAGGCCTATGTCGCCGAGGTCGTCTCAGTCATGCGGCGGGCACTGACCGCCGGCGCCGCCGAGCGTCCTGGCTTGGTGTCGCGGCTGAAGGCGCTCAGCGAAGGCCAGAAGACAACGACGGGCGCCTATGAAAAGCGGTGGAGGTAACCGGACGATGACCACATCCACGAACCTTACCAACCCCGCCTTGAGCCTCGGTCCGGTCTACTATCTCTGGGACGGCCCCAAATGGCGCGACTTCTATTTTCGCATCGCCGACGAAGCGCCGATCGCCCATGTGACGATCGGCGAGGCCGTCTGCTCGAAGCGGCTGCATTTCATCGAACCCTATGTCGGCGAGGTCATCGAGCGGCTGGAGAATGCCGGCAAACAAGTGAGCCTCGCCTCGCTCGCGCTGGTGACGCTGGAACGCGAAAGCCAGTTGGTGCGCGGGCTGGTGCGCGACAGCGCCCATCCGATCGAGGTCAATGACCTATCCGCGCTGCACCTGCTTGCCGGCAAGCCGCATTCGATCGGGCCGCTGGTCAACGTCTATAACGGAGCGACCGCCCGGCTCCTGGCTTCGAGGGGCGCAATCAGCATCTGTCTGCCGCCGGAACTGCCAATGACGTCGGTGCGCGGCATCATTGCCGAGAACCCCACAGTGGATTTCGAGGTCTTCGCCTTCGGACGCGTGCCGCTGGCGATTTCGGCGCGCTGCGCCCATGCCCGCTCGAAGGGGCTGATCAAGGACAATTGCCAGTTCATCTGTGGCGAAGACCCGGATGGTCTGACCGTCGAGACCCTCGACAGCCAACCCTTCCTGGCGCTGAACGGCGTCCAGACCATGTCGCACACCTGCCAGGCACTGTTGCAGGAACTGCCGGAGCTCGTGGCCGCCGGCGTTTCCCGCATTCGGTTGTCGCCGCAGGATTGCGACATGGCAGCCGTGGCACATATCTTCGCCGATGTTATCTCCGGGCGACGCTCACCGCGTGAGGCACAGGCGGATCTTGCCGACGTCTATCCGAACAGACCGTTTTCGAATGGTTTCCACCACGGCCAAACAGGCGCGGCCTGGATCTCCATAGACGCTGGAGCGGCGGCACGCTCGCCGGTCGCCTAGCAGTGTTCCGACCGCCGGCTCGGGCGATTGCCTTCGCTTCAGCCGGCCACTGCACCGATCGGGGTTGAGCTGGGGAACAGGTTCAAGGCGGCATATTGCAACAGCATGATCGTCTTGCCGTCGCGAATGGCGCCAGAGCTGATCATCGCAAGCGCTTGATCGATGCCGATTTCAAGGACGGCGATATCCTCTCCTTCGTCTTCATTGCCGCCACCTTGCGACGTGCGGTCGCCGGGCTGATACTCGCCGACGAAGAAATGCAGGCGCTCCGTCACCGATCCGGGGCTCATGAAGGCGTCGAAAACCTGTCGCACGTCGCGCACGCGAAAGCCCGTCTCCTCCTCCGTTTCCGCGCGTATACGCGCTTCCGGTTCGGCATTGTCGAGAAGTCCCGCCGGAGCCTCGACGAGCAGATCGTCGTGGCCGTTGACGAAGGCCGGATAGCGAAACTGCCGGGTCAGGATCACGGTGCGGCGGACCGGATCGTAGAGCAGGATCGTCGCGCCGTTGCCGCGATCGTAGGTCTCCCGTGACTGCCGCTGCCAGCTCCCGTCGCCACGCAGAAAGGAAAAGGTGGTCTTCTTCAGGACGTACCAGTCATCCGAGAGAACGGTGACGTCTTCCACTTGAATCCGGTGCGCAATGCTCATCCTGCCCTCCATGACAAGGTTGTCGTTCGGTCGGGCAATTTCGTGCATTTTCGTGCAATGTCAAGATTTATCATGCATCGACGTCGCCGTGCGACAGGTGCCTCGGCGGCGCTTGTTTCTGGAATGGCGAGTGCCGCGGGACCGATCCCGCGGCACTCGCGCCAGCCGATTATGACCTAACGGCATCCGCCTATCGCAACGGGAAGGCGACCGGCCGGATCGGGGCTGCATCCGCACCGCGGAACTTCAGCGACGCGCCGACAAAGGCGAACTCGTAGACCCGGTCCTTGGACAGCTGTTCGAGATTGATGAGCTCGATGATCGGGGCGCCTTGCTGCGCAAGCAGGTAGGTGTGAACGGGAATGTAGTTGTTTTCGGTTTCGGCCGGGAAGGCTTCGAAGCTCAAGTTGTCGGCACCCACCACCATCGCGCCGCCTTCTTCGACGAGGAACTTTGCCGCGTCGATGCCGAGTCCCGGAGGATTGCTCATATAGGCGGACTTTTTTTCGTAGTTCTGCATCCGCCCCGTGCGGATCAAGGCGACATCGCCCTCCGCCAGCTTCACGCCCTGGCTTTTCAGCGCTTCTTCGAGATCCTTGCGGGTGATCCGGTAATTTTCGGGAAGCATCTGCATGCCCTTGGCGGCCGCAACGTCGATCATCACGCCGCGCGCGACGATCGGCGGCAGTTTTTCGGCGCCGGTGACGGTCCAGCCCTGGTCCCCGAGGTGGTCGGCGGCGGCATAGCCATTCCAGATCTTGCCGTTCAGGCCGAAGTGATTGAGCGCGTCGATGTGCGTGCCCATATGCGCATACATTGACACCGCCGAGCCGCTGTAGCTGACATGCGTGTTCATCTCCTTGCCGACCTTCATCGGATCGGAGACCAGGGTGCCATTCGGCGTGTGCGTCATCCACATCTGATAGGGCGGGTCGCCAGCTGCCTCCCAGCTGGGCATGCCGATGAAATACTCGACCGCGAGGTCGTAGGACTTGCTCCCTTCGATCCGCGACAGAATGGCAGCGCGGGATTCCGGGGTAATCAGGTTGAGCCGACCGATCTCGTCCTTCGGCCCCCACGGGCTCTTGCCGACCTCCTGCGCGAAGGCCGTGCCGCCAAAGAGGCCGGCGACGAGAGTAGCGACCAAGAGACGCTCCAGGGCTGTGGTGTTGAACATGATGAACTCCTTCTTCTGGTCTTCCCGCGACATCAGGAAGCTGGGTTCACCTTATTGCTGGCGCTGGCGCGAATAATCAGCGATGGATGGAAAATATAATTCACTCTGGAGAAAATATGGACCTGTTGGCTGCCATGCGTTCGTTCCGACGCGTCATAGAGCTTCAAAGCTTCAACAAGGCGGCCGAAGAACTCGGACAGTCGAACGCCTCGATCAGCAAGCAGGTCCGGCAACTGGAAGAGCGCCTGGGGGCTGTGCTCATCGTGCGCACGACCCGGCGGATGAGCCTGTCGGAAAACGGACGCGCCTACTTTTCCGAATGCTGCCGGCTCCTGGACGAGCTCGACCATCTGGAGCGCACCACGTCGGGTGAGGCGGGCGAAATCAACGGCCGGCTCCGGCTCAATGCGCCGCTGTCTTTCGGCCTGACGGTGCTTGCGCCCATGCTTGCGCGCTTCATGGCGCTGCATCCGGAGCTGAAAGTGGACATGACGCTCGACGACCACGTGCTCGACGTTGTTTCGGAAGGCTTCGACGTTTCCATCCGGGTGCGCGCGACGCTGACGGATTCGTCGCTGATCGCCCGGCGGCTCGGCGACATCGGCCAAGTTATCTGTGCCGCCCCGGCGTATCTCGCGGACAACGGCACGCCCGCAACCGTTGGCGACCTCAAGAGCCACCATTGCCTCACCTATCGCCTGGCCGACCAACCCGGCAGCTGGCGGCTGGAAGGGCCTGACGGCGCTGTCATGATCGACCTGCCCGCGCGTTTCGTCGCCGACAACAGCCTGATGCTCAGCGAAATGATCCAGGCGGGCATCGGCATTGGCGTGCTGCCCTCCTTCATCGCGAAGCCCTTGCTCGCCGAGGGCAGGCTCTGCCAGCTCCTGCCCGGCCACAGGTTGGCCGAGCGCGGCATCTACGTGGTCTATCCCACCAATCGGCTGTTGCTGCCCAAGGTGAAGGTCTTCACCAAGTTTCTGGCGAGCGAGATGCGACATGCCGGGCTTTAGGGGCCCGGCCTGTCGTTGCCTCGGAAACTCGGTCGCGCAGCATGTGCGCCCAGCAGGCACCCTCGATCCCGAACGCCTCATAATCATGTTACCTGGGTGACAGCCCAGCTTATGGAACATCCAAACTTTCCAAATTCGTTTGACAGCAATCGGCGGCGCGAATATTTTGGAAAGCATAAAGTTTCTTTATTTGGCCGGCCGTTCAATTCGACGCACGCCACACCGGTGAAAGGAACCGGAAAATGAGCCAGCAGTCTTTCAGCATCGAAAATGCCCAGCCCGTGGAAACGATGGAGGCCTTGCCCCGCATGGAGGCACAGCGGACGCTCACAGCCAACCCGACCGCGGTAGCCACAAACGCCGCGGGAACCCGTAAGCGCTGGCTCCGCAACCTGCTTTTCGCCTCCGTCGCCATCGCCGCAGTTGCCGGCGGGCTCGACTTCGGCTGGGCCTACTGGTCGACGGGTCGTTTCGAAGTGTCGACAGACGACGCCTATGTGAAGGCCGACAGCACGACGATTGCCCCGAAGGTCTCGGGCCATGTCGCTGAGGTCCTGGTCACCGACAACCAGCACGTCAAGGCCGGACAGGTTCTCGCCCGCATCGACGACCGCGACTTCAGGGTCAGCCTCGAACAGGCCAAGGCCGGGGTCGAAGCCGCGGAGGCCAACATCGCAAACAAGCAGTCGGCGCTCGTCGCGCAGCAATCCGAGATCGATTCGGCCAAGGCGACGGTCGAGGCCGACAAGGCCGACCAGACTTTCGCCGAACAGGACGACAAGCGCTACGCGGAACTCGCAAGGCAAGGGTTCGGCACAGTGCAGAACGCGCAACAGGCGGCGTCACGCATTGCCGCCGCAAGGGCTGCGGTGACGCGCGACACGGCAGCGCTCGCAAGCGCGGTCAAGCAGCTCGACGTGATCAAAGCCGAGGTCGCGCAGGCAAAGGCCGCACTCGACAGCGCGAAGGCGGCCGAGCATCAGGCCGAGCTCAACCTCTCCTACACCGCGCTCGCAGCGCCGATCGACGGCGTGATCGGCAACCGCACCTTACGCGTCGGCCAGTATGTGCAGGCCGGGACGCAGTTGATGGCAGTCGTGCCGACGCAAGCGGCCTATATCGTTGCCAACTACAAGGAAACGCAGCTTGCCGATGTCGTTCCCGGCCAGTCGGTGGCGATCGAGGTGGACACGTTTCCGGGCCAGGTCTTCGAGGGCCACGTCGACAGCATCTCGCCTGCAAGCGGCCAGGAATTTGCGCTGCTGCCGCCCGACAACGCGACCGGCAACTTCACCAAGGTGGTGCAGCGCATCCCCGTCAAGATCGTGCTCGACCGCGACAGTCCGCTCGACGTGGTGCTGCGACCCGGCATGTCCGTCTACCCGACGATCGACACCCGGACCGCAGGAACGACGGTGGCCGCCGTGCCGGCGAGCCTAAACTGAAGGACGCTCAGGCGCAGTTCCCAGCCTCAAGCGCTGCCAGGAGGATGCAATGTCCACCACCACGATGCCCATGGTTTCGCCCAGCGTGCCGGAACCCGCAGCGACGTCACCCGACAAGGCAAGCACGACGGCCTGGATTTCCGTGCTCGCCGGCCTGATCGGCGCCTTCATGGCGATCCTCAATATCCAGATCACCAACGCCTCCTTGCTCGATATCGAAGGCGGCATCGGGACCGGCGTCGACAACGGCGCGTGGATATCGACCTCCTATCTCATCGGCGAAATCGTCGTGATCCCGCTCACGGACTATTTGAGCCGCGTCTTTTCTTTCCGGCGCTACATGTTGGCGAACGCGATCCTGTTTCCGCTGTTTTCCGCGGCCTGTGCCTTTGCCCATGATCTTGGCTCGATGATCGCGCTGCGCGGTCTGCAGGGTTTTGCCGGCGGCGTGCTCATTCCAATGGGCTTCACCATGGTGCTGACCCGGCTCCCCAAGGCGCAACAGCCGTTCGGGCTGGCGCTGTTTGCGCTTTCGGTCACCTTCGCCCCGGCGATCGGCCCGACGATCGGCGGCTACCTCACCGAGAATTACGGCTGGCAGTCGATCTTCTTCGTCAACACCCCACCGAGCCTGGTGATGGTGATTGCGCTCTATTGCACCCTTGAGAAGAAGCCGATGCAATTGTCCCTTCTCAAGCAGGGCGATTGGGCCGGGATCGCCACCATGGCCATCGGCCTTTCGGCACTGCAGACGGTTCTTGAGGAGGGCAACAAGGAGGACTGGTTTCAGTCGCCGTTCATCGTCAAGCTCGCTTTGACGGCGGCCGTGTTCCTGATCGCCTTCATCGTCATCGAACTCAAGGTCGAAAAGCCGCTCGTACAGCTGCGCCTGCTCAAGCAGCGCAATTTCGGGGTCGGCGTTCTCGTCAACGTACTCGTCGGCGTCGCCCTGTTCGGTACGGTCTACATCCTGCCGCAGTATCTCGGCCAGGTGCAGCGCTACAATGCCGAACAGATCGGCCTCGTGCTTGCCTGGACCGGGCTACCGCAGCTTCTCATCATCCCGTTCGTACCGGCGCTGATGAAGCGCTTCGACGCGCGCCATATCGGCTTCGTCGGCATCAGCATCTTCGCAGCTAGCTGTTTCATGAACACGACGCTGTCGCTCGACAGCGCCGGCGACCAGTTCTTCGTTCCGAACATCGTGCGCGCCATCGGGCAGGCTCTGGTGCTGACGCCGATCACGGTGATCACCACGGCCCGTATCGCCCCGAGCGACGCGGCAGCCGCCTCTGGCCTGTCGAACATGCTGCGCAATCTTGGGGGCGCCATTGGCACGGCCACGCTTGCGACGGTGCTGACCAAGCGTGAGCAGTTTCACTCGAACATCATTGGCCAGTCCGTGACCGTCTACCGCGACGAAGTCCGCGATCGGATCGGCGATCTGACCCGGCACTTCATGACGCACGGCGTCACCGACGCCGCCGTCGCGCAGCAAAAGGCGATCGCCGCGATCGCTGCCACGGTTCGTCGGCAGGCGCTTATCCTGGGGTTCAGTGATACTTTTGCGGTGATCGGGATCGTGCTCGCGCTCGCAGCCATCGCGCTGCTCTTCACCCGCAAGATCCAGCTCGGCGGCGCCGGTGCAGGTGGAGCACACTAATCCGAAGACGCGGAACGAGGGACGTCAGCCGGAACGATCACTAGCACAGCGAGTTCGTGCAGACCTCAGGGCGAAACTTGTGGTCGCACGAGAGATGGGCTGAAGCGACTGGCTGGATTTTCTCTTGTTGCGGTCGTATTTTCTCGGCCGATGCCGTGCTCAGCCGGACAACAAAAGAGCAGGCTGCGCAAGCAAGCCTGCAAATGACAAGAATGATCGATGCTACCGAACAGTCGTCCGTTGCTTGAGCGGCCCTTTTACCTTGTTGCTCTCTGGTGTCTTATCCTGCTGGTCGGGGCGGCAGCCCTTGGCACCCGCGAGCGGCGGGCGCTGGTTGCCGAACTGGAGCGGGAAAGCACCGTGCTCCATGGCCTGGCCTCCCAGCGCGCCGATCAGCACGATGCCCACCTGACGGCGCTTTCGGCCGTCGCGGTTGCGTCAGAGGGGCGCAGGCACGACCTCTTCCTCGATGTCGCCCGCACCATCACCCGCTTCTACCCGCGCATCGACGAAGTGCAACTCGTCTCGCTCGATCCGGCAACGGAGACGATCGGGACCGGTCCGCTCGACGCAGCGACGGCCGAGCGCATTCGTGCGGCTGCCAAGGCTTCCGACGGCCGGATTGCCCTTCTGCCCCATCCGCAGCGCCCCGATCATTACATGATGGTCAAGCGCAGCCCCAACACGAACGAGGCGCGCTACGGATTGATGCTCGCCATCGATGCCGGCAAGCTGATCGGCGATGGCGGGCCTTTCTGGTCTCGGCCGAGCACCGCCGTCCGGCTTTCACTGCCCGACGGCGACAGCCTGCTTCAGCCGGCAGCACTCCCCGATGCCATCCGGTTCTCCAGGCCGCTCAGCAGCGCGTCGCAGCCGCTTGTGCTCGAAACCGGCATGGATATCGGCCTCTCCGATATGTTTCCGCCGGTCCAGACGGGTCTGACCTTCGTTGCCCTCACGCTGGCCTATCTCGCCGGATTGGCCGCCTTGCGTCAGCGGGCAAGGACCCGCACGGCGGAGCAGCAGGCGCGTCTGAGCGCGCTCGATTCACGGCTTAGCCACGCCTCGCGCGTCAACGCGCTTGGAGAGATGGCAAGCGGCATGGCCCACGAACTGACCCAGCCCCTGACCGCGATCCTTGCCCAGGCGCAGGCCGGGCGCCGCCTGCTCAACCAGGGAAACCACGCAGCCCTCGCCACCGTGCTCGACGATACCGTCAGCCAGGCGCGCCGGGCCTCCGGCATTCTGGAGCGGTTCCGCAACTGGTCGCAGCCGCACGCGACGCCGGTGACGACGTTTGACCTGCGCCGGGCGCTTGGCAATGTCGATGCACTGCTGGAGCAGGACGCCCGGTCGCGGCAGATCCAACTTGAATTCCGCTTTCCGGAAGCCCCCGTAATCGTGACGGGTGATCCCGTTGAAATAGAGCAGGTCGCCTTCAATCTGGTGCGCAATGCAATGGAAGCGCTTGACGGCCACGCGAGCGAAACGCCCCGCGTCGTCGTGACCTTGAGGCAAGAAAACACCGGGGTGGTTTTCGATGTCGTGGACAACGGTCCGGGTGTTCCCGAAGCGCTGCGCCCGCGCCTGTTCACCCCGTTCATGACGACGCGGGCGGGCGGCACGGGGCTTGGCCTCGCCCTCAGCCAACGCCTGGTGGAACGCGCCGGCGGCGAGATCTCGTTGGTGGCCGGCGATGAGGGGGCAACCTTCCGGGTGACACTGCCCAAAGCGCGGGCGCGACAGGAAGAGACACAATGACCGTTCCCGTCTATCTCGTCGACGACGACGATGCGGTCCGCCGCGCGCTAAGCCTGCTGCTCTCGACGGTCGGCATCAAGGTCATCGCCTTCGGCGATCCGCAGGCTTTTCTCGGGCAATTGTCGCGCCTCGAGCCGGGTTGCCTGATCCTTGACATCCGCATGCCGGCGATTTCCGGGCTGAAGCTGCAGGAAAAGCTCCGTGAAAGTGGCGTCGACTGGCCGACGATCGTCATTTCCGGCCATGGCGATATCGAGGCCTGCCGGCGCGCCTTCCGCAACGGTGCCATCGACTTTCTCTCCAAGCCCATCGACGAGCAGGATCTGATCGACGCGATCCACAAGGGGCAGGAAATGCTGGTGCGCACCCTGCAGGCGCGGGCGGAAAAGGCGGAAACGCTTGCCCTCTTGGCGGCACTCACGCAGCGCGAGCGCGAGGTTCTCGACCGCATTGCGGCAGGCTTCACCACCCGCCAGATCGCCGAGGGACTCGGCCTCTCGCCGCGAACGGTGGAAAGCCATCGCGCCGCGATCGGCGCCAAGCTCGGCAGCACCTCGCAGGCGGAGATGACCCGCATCTGGCTCGAAGGGACGCAAACTCCGTAGAACTACGGACCGTGACGGAAGAGCTACGAATACCGTCGGGCGGCGTTCCGCAATAACCTTTCCCTATCAACAGGAAAGGAACCCATTGATGATCCGCAATATCGTGCTTGCAGCCGCTCTTCTCGCTCCCGTTGCCGCCACCGCCCAGGAGCTTCCGACCGCTGCCTACCTGCCGCTCGACATGGCCCTCAAGGCTGCAGACGCGGCACTGAAGGCATGCGCCGCAGAAGGCCACAACGTCAGCGTCGCGGTCGTTGCACGTGACGGTTCGACCAAGGTACTGCTGAAGGCCGACAATGCCGGCCCGCACACCGGAAACAGCGCCCAGGGCAAGGCCTTCACCTCGGCGGCCATGGGTCGCGATACGGCTGGCCTCGGCGAGTTCATTGCTTCCAAGCCCGCCAACGAAGGCCTTCGCGACATGGACGCACGCATGGTCATCCAGGCCGGCGGCGTGCCGATCAAGTTCGGCAAGGCGCTTGTCGGCGGCATCGGTGTCGGCGGCGCGCCGTCGGGCGACGTTGACGCAAACTGCGCAACTGCAGGCCTTGCTGCAATCGGCGCGAAGTAATTTGCTCCAAGGGAGGCTCCCGCCCTTGAAAAGGCGGCAGGCCTCTCCATCTAAAGGCCACTACCCGTTTCGAGTGCTCTCAGTCGTCAGCGCCTTTGGCGTGCGATAGCGGCACTCCGGGTTGAAAACAGGGCGCTCCCCAACACGGGTTGAGCGCCCTGTTTGCTTTTGACAGATCGTCGATCAGCCGACCGGTCTCACCAGGTCTTGCTGAGCTTCAACGTGACCGTGCGCGCATCGCCGTATCCGCAAACAAGCAGGCCGCTGCAGCCGCTGACATAGTCCTTGTCGAACAGGTTGGTGACGTTGAGGGCAGCACCCCAGCCATCTTTCTCGTAGCGCAGGGCTGCGTCGAAGATAGTCGATGCGGGCACCTTCTTGGTGTTTTCCTTGTCCGCCCAGCTCTCGCCGCGATAGCGCACGCCGGCGCCGAGGCTGAGGCCTTCCAGCGCGCCTTGCTGCACCGTGTAGTCGAGCCACAGCGAGGCCTGTGTATCGGGCGCTAGATAGGGCGACTTGCCGATCAGCGCCCGGTTTGCGTCCTCGGTCACCTCGATATCCGTGAAATCGAGACCCGCAATCAGCTTCCAGCTTTCGTCAAGATTGACCTTGCCCTCGAACTCGATGCCGCGGGAACGGACTTCACCGGTCTGGGTGGAGATGCTGGTCAGCGGGTCGGTCACGAGAGCGTTGCGCTTGGTCAGCTGGTAGATGGACGCCGTCAGAACGCCGTCAAAGAAGGTCGGTTCGTACTTGATCCCGGCCTCGAACTGCTCGCCCTCTTCCGGCTTGGTGTTGCCGGTCGCCGTTACCGCCACGACCGGATTGAAGAAGGTCGCGGCGCTGACGTACGGGGTGAGGCCATTGTCGAATTCATAGGCAAGTCCGGCGCGGCCGCTGAGAGCGCCTTCGCTGTAGTCGAAGCTCGAATTCTGGGTCGGCGCCCAGAAGGTCGGTCCATTGTCGGTTTTTGTGTCGACATAGTCGTAGCGGCCGTTAAGCGTCACGAGCCAGCCATCGCCGAAGCGGATCTGGTCTTGCGCGTAAACGCCGAGCTGCTGCTGCGTGATCACCTGGTTGATGTAGATGGCGTTGGCGGGTTGCGGTGCGCCATAGACCGGGTCGGTGGCGCTGATCGGCGTTCCCGCCGACGACGCCTGGACGTGGTCCAGCCGGAAGAACTTGTAGTCGAGACCAACGAGGACTGTATGTTCAAGCGCTCCCGTCTCGAACTCGCCTTCAAGCCGGTTGTCGACGGCAAACGTATCCACCTTCGAGGTCGCCTCGAAGCCAAGGCGATAAAGCAGATTGCCCGGGGTCGCCGGCGTGTTCGAAACCGGGAAGGGAAGGCTTGGATCGTAGTAGCCGTAGGTGTAAGGCCCGTTTTCGTGCTTGTAGAGATGGCCGTAGCGCAGGTTCTGGCTGAACTGCCAGCCGCTGTCGAACTCGTGCTTGAATTCGTAGCCGAGCATCTGCTGCACGTAGGTTCCGGTATCGATGTCCGGTTCGCCGAAGAAGGCCTTGCGATCGATCTTGCCGAAGGATGCGTCGACGACGGAGCCGGTATACGGCAGGAAGCCGCCGCCGGTATGGACCTGATCGAGACCCTGCAGCAGGCCGTAGACGGTCAGGCTGGTCGCATCGTCGGGCTGGTAGGTGATCTGCGGCAGAATGAAGCCGCGCAGATCTTCCGAGTGGTCGACATAGTTGTTGCCGCCGGAAACCTTGCCGGTGACGCGGTAGTTGATCGCGTCGTCCAGCTGCCGGTTCACGTCGATGCCGAGAAAGGCATTGCCGTTGTTGTTGATGCCGGTCTCGACATAGGTCGAGTCCTCTGCCTGCGGCCGCTTGCTAATCAGGCTGATGATGCCGCCCGGATTGGCACCGCCATAAAGCACGGAGGCCGGGCCCTTGAGCACTTCGACACGCTCCAGCATGAAAGGGTCGATCTGGAACCCACCGAAACCGTAGGAGAAGAGGTTGAGACCGTCGAGGAAGACGCCCGTCTGCGACGCGTCGAAGCCACGAATGTAGAACCAATCGGTATCCGGGTCGACGCCGAAGGGCTCGGCCATCACGCCCGGCGTGTAGCGCAATGCCTCGTCGACCTTGTTGACGACGCCGCGGTCGTCAAGCTCCTCGCGTCCGATGACGGAAACGCTCTGCGGGATTTCGGCGATCGGCGTTGCGGATTTCGAACCGGTCGTCGTTGCCTTGGCGACATAGCCATCGACCGGCCCGGTTGCATCGCTCTCTGTCCTGGCGCTTGTCGCCTCGATCGTTTCCAACCTCGTCGCCGGTGCATCCTGCGCGATAGCTGCGCCCGCCGCCAGAACCGCAACGGCGGCGACCCCGCTCGCCAGCCATTCCGTCAGCCGTATTGCCTTGCCTCTTACCATCATCTGTCTGTCGTCTCACCCGATCGACCGCAGGGCCTTTCCAGGCGACGCGGCTTACACCCTCTAATAAGATGAGTGTTTATATCAACTATTCGGGCAACTCTTGTCGCGATCGGCGGAAATTGAACGTTCCTGGGCTCTTTACTGCGAACAACTGCTTTGGAAGATGGCACTTGCTCAGGCCGTTCGGTTGCGCTTCCACGCTGCCGGCGTGGCACCTACGACTTTGCGGAACACCCGGGTGAAGTGCGCCTGATCGGAGAAGCCGGTTTCGGCCGCAACCGTCGTCAACGACGCCTCGTTCTTCAGCAACAATTCCTTGGCTCTTTCGACCCGTGCATTGGTCTGCCACTGGTGCGGCGCCATGCCGGTCGACGCCTTGAACGCATGGCTGAAATGCGACTGCGACAGTCCGGCAAGGGACGCCAATTCCTCCAGGCGGATGTTGCGCCCCCAGTTCTCTTCGATGTACTCAACCGCACGGCGAAGCTGCCAGGCCGCAAGCGGGCTGCGTTTGCGGCCGTCGTTGCGGTTGAGTTTCATCAGGTCGATGAACAGGGCGACCGTGAGGCCATCGCCGTAGAGATCGTGCAAGGGCTGCGGGTTGACGCATTCGGCGGCGATCAATTGCGCGAGTTGCAGAAAGCGCTCGTCATGAAACATCAGCCGCGGCGTGTCGCAACGGCCAGCATCGAGATCTTCCGCCAGGCGCCGGCTGAGGACATCGAGATTGAAATGCAAATCGAGGTGACGGATGCGCCTGACATCGACCATGTCCGCCCAGATTTCCATGCCCGCTGGAATATAGGAAAGCGCCTGCTGGTGCGCGTTCGCGACCGCGCCGCGCCCGTCGGGCGAAAGCCTGACATTGCAGCGGCTACCGCCCTCGGCGTCGAGCACGATGAACATGCGCGGATCATCCGAGAGATAGTGGCCACCTGCCCTCGCCTCGCACTCGACGTCCCAGACATCGGCGATGATGCCGTTCCACTCTCGCCGATTGAGCCCGCCGACCACCTTGAACCCGGAAATCTTGTTCTGCATCCGCGGTTGAAACGACATCCAGGCTTATCCAATGCTCTAGGGACGAGGCGACGCCTCCGGCTAATTCCTTCCTCTATTACTCATCTTTAATGTTTTGCGGAAGCCCCGTCGATAGGCGACGGGGCTTCCGCCGTCAGAACCGGACGCGTGCGCCGACTTTGGCGCCGGCGGCTTGCGAACCGTCACCCTCGATGTTGAACAGTAGCGAGAAGTCGAGGTCCCAGTTGTCGTTGTTGGAAAGGGCAAGCCCGGCCGAGACCCGACCAAACAGGCCTTCGCCATCGAGCGAGGCAAAGCCGACATCGGCGCCGATCGTCGGCGACAGGATCAGGCCGTTTTCCAGTTCCAGCGTCCGCTCGACATCAAAGCCGATGCTGAAGCGCGCCTGTTCCTCGATGAAGCCCTTGAGGTCGATCGTCTCTCCAAGCGCGTTCTTGACGGTGTAGTCGTCGACCTCTTCGTTGAAGTAGACGGCTCTGAGCTTCGGTGTCAGCACGGTGATCTCGTCGAGCTGCCACTCGCCGGTCAGCTTGACGTCCGCCATCCAGCGGGTCGTGTCGAAGGTGCCGGTGAAGATGCCGGTGTCGATGTCGTTTGACGAGCCGCCATAGAGCAGGTTGGCATCGAGGAAGACGCCCTGGCCGATTTCGAACGAGGCATAGGGACCGGCGAGCCAGCCGTTGCCTTTAAGTTCGGCATCCTCGTCGGTCGGATCGCTCATGTAGTCGTAGTGGAACGACAGGCCGACCAGCGCCCGCTCGTTGACGAGATAGTCGGCGCCGATCGAGAACAGGGCGAAGTTGCCCCACTTGTCGCTCTCGTCATCCTTGTCCTTGTGGAACAGGAAGCTGCCGTCCATCCAGATGTCGAACGGCTGGTCGGTCGCAGCAAAGCTGCCGCCGGCCGCAGCCGCATCGGCGGCGTCGCGTGCCGCCTGGATCTGCGACAGGCTGGTGGAAAACCCGAGCCGCGCGCCTTTCTCCGACGGAGTGACAGTCGTCGTCACCGGATCTGTGCTTGCCGCCGCCCGACGGCGCTCGATCAGCCCCGGAACCTTGACCGTCGACGACAGCATGTTTTGCCGGTTGCGCACGAAATCGCGCACCAGGCCGTCGATCTCCTCGCCGGCTGCGACACGGTCGAGCGCAATCTTATAGGTGACGGAGCCGAGATTGGAGGCGCCGAGCGCGCTTCTCAAGGTGTAGCTGACCACCGCCGAGCCGGAATATGACGGGTTCGGCGTGAACTTCAGATAGAAGCCGACCGGCGTGAAGCTGCCGGCGGCCGCAAGCTCGCCTTCGATGATCTCGGCGCGGCCTGCAATCGGCGGCGAGACGGAGGCGACCGAGGCGTCGATGAAGGGACCACCGGTGGCGCCACCGTTCAGATAGACATCCTTCGGCGTCGAACCGGCCGGAACCTCGACGACGACATTGGGCACCGTCACCGCGCGGGCGTTCAGCTTCAGCGTATAGGCGGCCGAACCGCTGGCACCGCGGCTGTCGACGACGCCAATGGTGAAGCCGTAGGTGTCGGGCGCCGCATCGGCGGCAACCGGCCCGGTCAATTCGCCGGTCGAGATGTTGAGCACCATGCCCTTCGGCAAAGTACCGCTCTTGACGCTGTAGATCAGCGCGCCGGTGCCGCCGCTTGCGGAAATCGGCGCGGAATAGGTCTCACCGACCATGGCGTCCGGAAGGCTGCCGGGCGACGGGGTAAAGACGATGTTGGCGGAGGCAACAGCGATCCGGTAGCTGGCCTGGCCTGTCGCGCCATGGGCGTCCGTCGCCGTCACGGTGAAGCCGAAATCGCCGTCGGCCGAAGGCCGTCCTGAAATCGACCCGCTCGATGCATCGAGCGTGAGACCGCCCGGCAGCGCACCCGACGAGACCGTGTAGCTGTAGGGGGCCGTGCCGGCGCTGGCGGCAATGCTCTGGCTATAGGAAACGCCGGGCACGCCGTTGGCAAGCGCCCCGCCTGCCGGCGTCAACACCAGCACCGGCGGCGAGACCGTAACCGAAACGGTGGCCGGCGCCGACGTGCCGGTCGCATTCGTTGCCGTGTAGGTGAAGCTGTCCGCCCCCGAATAACCGGCCGCCGGCGTGTAGAGGATCGTTGTCCCCGTCACCGTCGCCATGCCATGCGCTGGCGCCGTGGCGATCGCAACCGACGTCGCCGCCCCGCCCGTCAGATTGAGGCTAATGGCATTTGCGCTGGAGTTCGCAGCGACAGTGGCGCCGACCGGGCCGGCCGATGGCGCCTCTACAGCGACCGCGAGACTATAGCTTGCCGTGCCCGTCGCATTGTTCGCGTCGGTCGCCGTCACCGTGAACGTTGCCGGTCCATCGCTGGTCGGCGTTCCGGACAGGCGGCCGTCGGCTGCCAGCGTCACCCCAGCCGGAAGTGCACCGCCGGTCACCGCATAGGTGTAGGGAGCGGTTCCGTTGGCAGCGGTGATCGTCAGATCATAAGCATCGGCAACCGTAGCACCAGCAAGCGCACCCGCAGCAGGCGTGAAGGCGAATGTCGGCGGCGACACCGTAACCGTAACCGTCGCCGGGGCGGATGTGCCGGTCGTATTGGTTGCCGTATAGGTGAAGCTGTCAGCGCCGGAGAAGCCGGCCGCCGGCGTGTAGCTGAACGTGTTTCCAGCCACCGTGGCCGTGCCATGCGATGGGGTCGCTACGATGGCGACCGAAGCGGCCGTGCCGCCCGTAAGATTGGGCGAAATCACGTTCGCCGACGAGTTGGCGGCAACGGTTGCCGTTGTCGCGTTGGCGATCGGCGCCTGGATGCGCACCGTCAGGCTATAGCTGCCGCTGGTTCCGGTGGCGCCATAGCTGTCGGTCGCTGCAACCGTGAAGGTGAAGCTGCCGTCTTCGGTCGGCGTGCCGGCAAGCGCACCCGACGGATCGAGCGTAAGCCCGGCCGGCAGGCTGCCGCTGGCGAGCGAATAGCTGTAGGGCCCCGTGCCGCCGCTGGCGTCGAAGCTCTCGCTATAGGCCGTCGCCACGGTTGCGACCGAAAGAGCCCCGGCGGCCGGCGTAAAGGCGAAGATCGGCGCCGAGACGGTGAACGACTGGCTGACGGTGGGGGCTGCCAGATAGGCGCTGTCGCCGGCCTGAGAGACCTCGATGGTGCAGGTGCCGCCGTTGCGGAAGCTCACGGCACCACCCGAAGTGACGACGCAGACATTGGGCGTCGAGGACTGCCAGGCGACCGGCAGTCCGGAGCTGGCGCTCGCGCTCAAGCTCACCGGTGTCGCATAATCCTGCGATCCCGGATTGGCAAAGCTGATCGTCTGCGGCCCCTTCGGCGTCACCGCAGTGGAGGCGGCCGAGACCGCGCCCGGGCCGACGCTATTGGTCGCGGTCACCGTGAACGTATAGCTGGTGCCGTTGCTCAGGCCCGAGACCGTCAGCGGGCTTGCCGGACCTGTCTTGCTCAGGCCGCCGGGGCTGGCGGTGACGGTGTAATCGGTGATCGCTGCGCCGCCGGTGTTGACCGGTGCTGCAAAGGCGACCTCGGCCGAGGCGTTGCCGGCCGTGGCGACAACGCCGGTCGGCGCATCCGGCACGACCGCGTTGACGACGAACGAGCGGCTGGTCTGCATCGCCGGCAGATAGGTGCTGTCACCCGCCTGGTCGGCAAGGACGGTGCAGGTGCCGGTCGATGCGAAGGCGAGCAGTCCGCCGGGCGAAATCGTGCAGACCGCCGGCGTTGACGACGTGAAGCTGACCGTCAGGCCGGAGTCTGACGTCGCCGTCAGGGTCGGGGTCGTACCGAAGTTCTGCGTGCCCGGATTGGCAAAGGTGATCGTCTGGATCGTGCGCGGCGTCACCGCGTTGGAGGCAGCCGAGGCCGGACCGGGCGTGCTGCCGTTCTCCGCGACCACCGTGAAGGTATAGCTCATGCCGTTGGTGAGGCCGGCGACGACCACCGGACTGGAGGTGGCGTCTCCGGTCAAACCGCCCGGGCTCGAGGTCACGACATAACGCGAGATCGGCGCGCCGCCGGTGTTAACAGGCGCGACAAAGGCAATGCTCGCCTGGCTGTCGCCCGCCGTCGCAACCGCCCCCGTTGGCGCACCTGGCGAAACCGCGTTCACCGTGAAGCTCTGCGTCACCGTCACCGCAGCAAGATAGGTGCCGTCACCCGTCTGGTCGGCACTGATCGTGCAGGTGCCGGCCGAACCGAAGGCCAGCAAACCACCAGAACCGACCGTGCACACAGCCGTCGTCGACGACGTGAAGCTCACCGGCAGGCTCGAACTCGCCGAAGCCGTCAACGTCGGAGACGTGCCGTAGTTCTGCGAACCGGGATTGGCGAACGTGATCGTCTGCGTCGCCTTCGGCGTCACCGCATTCGACGCGGCTGACGCCGGACCGATACCAATACCGTTCGTCGCTGTCACCGTGAACGTGTAGCTGGTGCCGTTCGTGAGGCCGGTAACATCGATCGGACTCGACGTCCCAGTCCCTATGAAACCGCCCGGATCGGACGTCACCGTATAGCTCGCGATCGCAGAGCCGCCATTCACAGGCGGGGCCGAAAAATGGACCTTCGCCGCGCGGTCACCTTCCACGGCGGTACCGATGACCGGTGCATCCGGTGCAACCGCTGCGACATTGAGCGTGAGGACCTGGCTGCCAGTCGATCCGTAGGCATCCGTGGCAGTAACCGTGAAGGTGAACCCACCGGCCGCCGTCGGCGTTCCCGACAGCGTGCCGTTGCTCGCCAATGTCAATCCAGCGGGAATCGCCCCTTGTGTGACGGCGAGGCGATACGGGCTAGCTCCGCCGGCCCCCGCCAACGCTTGAGAATAGGCTGCGCCGAATGTGGCGTCAGAAAGTGTGGTCGGGCCGATCGTGATCGCCGGGGCGGCGATGTTCACGGTATAGGCGCGTGACGCAGTCGATCCTTCGGCGTCCGTCGCGGTCACGGTAAAATTGAAGGAGCCGCTGGCGGACGGTATTCCCAAAAGATCGCCGTCATTCAGCAGGAACATCCCGGCAGGCAGTGCCCCGGAGGTCCGAGCGAAGGTCTTTGTACCAGACCCGCCGCTCGCTGAAATGTCCGCTGAAGTGTAGTTCTGGTTGTAGACCGGCGCCGGCAGCGTTGACGGTGATAGGACGATGGGCTCGTAGGTGATCGTATTGTCGCTGCTCGTCGAAGCGAGATTGAGGAAGCCCGCAACGCTCCGGGCTTTGCCAGCGGGTATGCTGGCTGTAACCGTGCCTGCCTGTGACATGCCGCTGACAGTAACGCGATAGTTGGCGCCCGAACCGGAAACGCTTGCCGTCGTGGCGCCTGCCGTTCCCGACAGTTGGACGTCGCTGCCGGTAAAGCCGGTTACGGACTTGTTGAACACCACATCGAACGCAATCGCCGTCTTGGCGCTGGGATCGGCCTGGCCCGTCGCCTGGTTGATCGTCACGGTGGGCTCGGTATCGACCCAATGGTTCGCGCCTGTTGCAGAGCCCGTGCTGCAGCCGCTGCCACCGCCATAGGTGACCGAAACCGGGTGTTCGCCGTTCGCCAAGGTCGTTGGATGGAACGTTGCCGACGAGGACGCGCTCACGGGCCCCGTCGGGGTCAGCCCGAGTGTTGCCGATTGCGAACCGATCGAAATCGTCACGTTGCCCGGCGGTGACTGGCCGGCATTGCAGCCCATCGACGAAACCGTGGCCGTTACAGATACGGGGTCTCCCGGACGCGACGGGTTCGGCGAGGAGGCGACGTCGAGCACAACAGGGCCGCCTGTTGCGGCACGCACGACGATCGTCGGGCTGGTGGCGCTGAACCTTCCATTGCCCCCGATGCGCGAGCCAGCGAATTGCACGAAGTCGGACAATTGCCCGGACATCACGTCGTTGGCATCAACCCGGTAGGAACCGGTGCAGGTTATCGGCGACGAACCGCTGCCGACCGGGCCGCACGAAACGGCAACGCCTTTGATCGCGCTGGTCGCGGCATCAACGCCGGTAATCGTGTAGGCACCGGGATTGATCACATAGGTGAAGTTGATCGTGTCGCCGAGCGCGTTGAAGGTCGTGGGGTTGGCCGATATCTCAACGGACTGCGCCGAAGCGCTCAATGCCGAAACCAACAGCATGATCGTCGCGAAGAACGACAGAAAAGCGCCACGCAAAAAAGCGGACGAAAACACTCGTCCGTTCGTGGCGTTGCCAGCCCACAGCCCCATAAGTACCCCCAAAATATACCGGGCCCCACCCGGCGGAGGCAGCTAATTAAGCAGTGGGGAAAGAGTCAATCTTGCAACTCACCATTGTTGCGGAAAGCCGCATCTCGAAAGCCTATGTGGCTTACTCGTCACACTTTTTGGCGCCGAAAGATGGAGCCGTTCGCCGATTCCGGGCACGGTGCGCCAGCATTTCAACCCAGGAGGGAATGCGGTTCCAATCCAATTCGTCGGGCGAGACTTTCGGCGTCAAGCAGCGAGAATCGCTGCCCGCCCATTGGAGGATCCCGATCATGGAGCGCAGAAACCAACCGGAGACGACGGCCATCATGCGTCGCCCGGATGCCCGTCGCGCGCTTTCTGCCGGGCCTAATCCGATCTGGTCGACTTGCGGTGGACTATGTAGACGCCGGCTACACTCATGATGGCCAGGGCGAACCAGGTCAGCGCGTAGACGAGGTGGCTGTTGCGAAAGCTGACGACGGTCAGACCGCCGATCGGCAGGCCGCCAGGGTTCTGCGTCGCGTCCGCATCGATGAAATAGGGGGCGACATCCGTCAGCCCTTTTGCCGTCGCGATTGCTGCGACATCGCGGGAAAACCAGCGATCGCCTGCGGGATCGTTGGATCGAAGAAAGGCGCCGCCCGGTTCGCTGATGCGCAAAAGCCCGGTGACCCCGGTCAACCCTAGTGCTTCGCCTTCCGCGCGATCAGCCCGATCACGCCGGTCGGCAGGCACGAAGCCGCGGTTGACGAGAACCATCGTGCCGTCTTCGCGGTGCAGCGGCGTTAGCAGCCAGAATCCGGCACCCCGCTCGGTTACGGCCTGCACCAGCACCGATTGGTCATGATTGAAGGTGCCCGTCGCCGTGACGCGAAGATATTCGTCCTTCTCCGGGGTGATGCTGTCCCAATCCGGCCGCACCGGGGCCGGCAGTGCTGCCGCATGCACGCGCGCATCGACGCGTGCGATCAGGTCCAGTTTCCAGAAGAGCCGCTGGATCTGCCAGGTCCCGAGCGCGACGAAGACGACGGCGAGAAGCAGGAGCGCGCCCGTCAAAAGGAAACGGGCGCGGGAGGACGCCTTCGCACCCTCCCCTTTCACGTCGTGGCCGCCGGTCATGTTCGCGTCTGCCCGCCCCCGATCAGGGCATGTTCTTCATCATCTCGTGGGTCATCGGCATCATGTTCGTATTGAGGTGATGCATGACCCAGAGCGAGCCGGCGAGCGCGATGCCGACGATGATGATCGTGAAGATCAGCGCCATCAGCGTCCAGCCGCCTTCCGAACGGGCGTTCATGTGCAGGAAGTAGATAACGTGCACGACGATCTGCACGACGCCGATGCCCATGACGAGCACGGCCGTCAGCAGCTTGCTGTCGAGCACGCCGCCCATGACCAGCCAGAACGGGATGGCCGTCAGGATCACCGACAGGATGAAGCCCGTCATGTAGCTCTTGAGCGAACCATGCCCGGCAGCGTCGCCCGGATGGCTGTGTGCGTGATGAGGCTCGAACGCGCTTTCGTGGCCAGGATGCTGCGAACTCATCCGAGTACTCCCAACAGATAGACGAAGGAGAAGACGCCGATCCAGATGACGTCGAGGAAGTGCCAGAACATGGAGAGGCACATCAGACGACGGCGGTTCTCCGGATTCAGTCCATGTTTCTTGACCTGCACCATCAGCGTGATCAACCAGATGATGCCGAAGGTGACGTGCAGGCCGTGCGTGCCGACCAGCGTGAAGAACGAGGACAGGAAGGCCGAACGCGTCGGACCGGCACCCTCGTGGATCAGGTGGTAGAACTCATAGAGCTCGAGCGCGAGGAAGATCGCGCCGAACACGCCGGTGACGCCGAGCCAGAACAGCGTCTCCATCTTGGCGTTGCGCTCCATCTGGAGCATGGCAAAGCCGTAGGTGATCGACGAGAACAGGAGCATCGCCGTGTTGATGGCGATGAGGTTGAGGTCGAACAGGTCGGCCGGCGCCGGACCTGCCGCATAGTTGCGGCCAACCACGCCGTGCGTGGCGAAGAGAACGGCGAAGATCAGGCAGTCGCTCATCAGGTAGAGCCAGAAACCCAGCATGGTGCTGTGCTCCGGGTGATGATCTTCCTTCAGGTAGAACTGCGGCTTTTCTGTTTCTTGGACTTGGGTTTGGCTCATCGTTTCAGATCCGTTCCGCAAGCAGCTTCGAGCGTGCGTCTTCGGTCGCCGCGACGGTTTCCGCGGGAATGAAGAAATCACGGTTGTAGTTGAAGGTGTGACCGATGGAGACGGCGATCAGAGCGACGAAGGATACCGCCGCCAGCCACCAGATGTACCAGATCAACGCGAAGGCGAGCACGACGCTGAGGCCGGAGAGAATGACGCCCGTGCCGGTGTTCTTCGGCATGTGGATCGGCTTGAAGCCTTTGAGCGGGCGCTCGTAACCGCGGCTCTTCATGTCGTACCAGCTGTCGTGGTCATGCACGACGGGCGTGAAGGCGAAGTTGTAGTCCGGCGGCGGCGACGAGGTCGACCATTCGAGCGTGCGGCCGTCCCAGGCATCCCCCGAGGTTTCGCGCAGCTGATCGCGGCGCAGATAGCTGACGACGAGCTGGATGATGAAGGACGCGATGCCGATGGCGATCAGGATCGCACCAAAGGCGGCGATGATGAACCAGATCTGCAGCGACGGGTCTTCGAACTGGCTGACGCGACGGGTAACGCCCATCAGGCCGAGCACATAGAGCGGCATGAAGGCAAAGAAGAAGCCGATCTGCCAGAACCAGAAGCTCATCGCGCCCCAGAAGTAATCGAGCTTGTAGCCGAAGGCCTTCGGCCACCAGTAGACGACGCCGGCCATCAACCCGAACAGCACGCCGCCGATGATGACGTTGTGGAAGTGGGCGATGAGGAACAGCGAGTTGTGCAGCACGAAGTCCGCCGGGGGAATGGCCAGCATGACACCGGTCATGCCGCCGATCACGAAGGTGACCATGAAGCCGATCGTCCACAGCATCGGCAGTTCGTAGCGGATGCGCCCGCGATACATGGTGAAGAGCCAGTTGAACATCTTCGCGCCCGTCGGGATCGAGATGATCATCGTGGTGATGCCGAAGAAGGCGTTGACCGAGGCACCCGAACCCATCGTGAAGAAGTGATGCAGCCACACAAGGTAGGACAGGATCATGATCACGCAGGTGGCGTAGACCATCGAGGTGTAGCCGAACAGACGTTTGCCGCAGAAGGTCGCGACGACCTCGGAGAAGATGCCGAAGGCCGGCAGGATCAGGATGTAGACTTCCGGGTGGCCCCAGATCCAGATGAGGTTGACGTACATCATCGGATTGCCACCAAGGTCATTGGTGAAGAAGTTGAAGCCGAGGTAGCGGTCGAGCGACAACAGCGCCAGTGTCGCCGTCAGGATCGGGAAGGTCGCGACGATCAGGATGTTGGTGCAGAGCGAGGTCCAGGTGAAGACCGGCATCTTCATGAAGGTCATGCCCGGAGCGCGCATCTTCACGATGGTCGCAATCAGGTTGATACCTGATAGCGTCGTGCCGACACCCGCGACCTGCAAGCCCCAGATGTAATAGTCGACACCGACGCCGGGACTGTAGTCCGCACCCGAGAGCGGCGGATAGGCGAGCCAGCCGGTGCGCGCGAATTCACCGACGAACAGCGACATCATGATGATGACCGCGCCGCCTGTCGTCATCCAGAACGAGAAATTGTTGAGGAAGGGGAACGAAACGTCACGCGCGCCGATCTGCAGCGGCACGACATAGTTCATGAAACCGGTGACGAAGGGCATCGCCACGAAGAAGATCATGATCACGCCGTGCGCCGTGAAGATCTGGTCGTAATGGTGCGGGTTGAGGTAGCCCTCGTTGCCGTTGAAGGCGATCGCCTGCTGCAGGCGCATCATGATCGCGTCGGCAAAGCCGCGCAGAAGCATGACGATCGCCAGGATGATGTACATGATGCCGATCTTCTTGTGATCGACCGATGTGAACCACTCGTGCCAGAGATAGCCCCAGAGCTTGTACTTCGTGATCAGCGCGACGATCGTCAGGCCACCGACGGCCACGGCCGCGAAGGTCGCGACAAGGATCGGCTCGTGATAGGGGATCGCTTCCCAGGTAAGCCGCCCGAAGATGAATTGCGTGAGGCTGGTGTCACCAAACATGGGTCTTCCAATATGTCTCGAATTGCGGCCCAAAAGGCCTTGGCGCTCGCTGGATCGAAGCCTGCGAGCGCGCGAAAGTCCTACTGCGTCTTGTGCATGTCGTGGTTCATCGGCTCTGCCGATGGTGCAGGCTGCTCTTCCTTGACGCCCTCGGCCGGTTCCTCGCTCTTGGCGGGATTGCCGGTTTCGGGGAAGGTCGCAGCCGGTGCGGCCGCTTCGGTCACACCACCCACATGGCGGTTGTCGTGCTCGAGCTTGGCCCGGTTCTCATGGCTTTCGACGCCGGCTCCGCCCATCATGTCGATGTGCATCATATCCTTCATGCACATCTGGCCTTCGCGCACGCACATGTTGAGAACGGCTTCATAGAGACTGTCGTCGACGGAAGCGTAGTAGCGCACCGGCTCCTTCACGCTCGGCTTTTCGAGCTTCAGGTAGGCGTCGCGATTGAGCATCGTGCCGTTCTGCTTGACCCGGGCAACCCAGGCGTCAAAGCCGGCCTGGTCCACACCGTGGAACTTGAAGCGCATGTGCGAGAAGCCGTCGCCGCTGTAGTTGGACGAAAGGCCCTCGTATTCGCCTGGCTTGTTGATCACGGCGTGCAGCTTGGTCTGCATGCCGGGCATGGCATAGATCATGCCGGCGAGCGCGGGAACATAGAACGAATTCATCACCGAGGAGGCGGTGATCTTGAAATTGATCGGCACGTCGACCGGCGCCGCCATCTCGTTCACCGTGGCGATGCCGTATTCCGGATAGAAGAACAGCCATTTCCAGTCGAGCGCGACGACTTCGACCGTGATCGGCTTCATCTCTTCGGTCACCGGGCGCGCCGCATCGATCCGATCGAGCGGTCGATAGGGGTCGAGCTTGTGGGTGCTGACCCAGGTGATCGCGCCGAGCGCGATGATGATGGCGAGCGGCGCCGACCAGATGATGACTTCGAGGCCGGTGGAATGGTGCCATTCCGGATCATACTTGGCGGCCGTGTTCGACTGGCGATAGCGCCAGGCAAAGAACAGCGTCAGGAAGAGGACGGGAACGATGATCAACAGCATCAGGACCGTCGAAATAACGATCAGATCCCGCTGCTGCGCGGCGATGTCACCGGAAGGCGACATCACCACCATGTTGCATCCCGAGAGAACGGAGAGCAACAGGACGGCAATCATCGATCGTCCGGCTAAACTATATGGCTTCGGCATTGCGGCCTCAACTTGCGTTTTGTCTAGTCGGCATTACTCGGGCATGATCGCGCATGGAAGTGAGGTCCATCGTCGCAGCGCAACATTTTGCCGCAGTGCAGTGAGGACCGTATCGCTCTATGCGCGTTTGTACGGGCGCAAAGGCTTATTGTCGGTTCGATGCCGGCTGTTCCAGCGAACGTTAGGCACGAACTCGAATGAGGCATGTGCGCATGTACGTGCACGGCATTCTTGATATCAGACGCCAATTGGTCAACACTCTAACGACAAGACGTTCGTTCGTCGGAGAAATTCATGGTTTCGGTCGCTAACCCAACATCGTCTGGTCTCGAACGGGACGCACGTCGCATTCACGAGGACGACAAGCCTCTGTCCCCCGGCAGCATCGCCATCGGCGTGGTCATTGGGCGAACCTCGGAGTTCTTCGACTTCTTCGTCTACGGCCTCGGCTCGATCCTCGTTTTCCCGAAGCTAATCTTCCCGTTCGCACCCAATGCGGTCACCGCGACGCTGATGTCCTTCGCGCTGTTCCCGCTTGCTTTCCTCGCTCGCCCGGTCGGCTCCTTCGTCTTCATGTGGGTCGACCGCAACTACGGGCGCGGCACGAAGCTGACGATCGCACTCGTCATTCTCGGTGGCTCGACGGCGTCGATCGCCTTCCTGCCCGGCTATGACACGATCGGATATTGGGCCGTCGCGCTCCTGGCGTTGTTCCGGCTCGGACAGGGCTTTGCGCTTGGCGGCGCCTGGGATGGCCTTGCATCGCTGCTGAACCTCAATGCGCCCCAGAATCACCGTGGCTGGTACGCGATGATCCCGCAGCTCGGCGCGCCGATCGGCTTTGCGCTTGCGAGCATCCTCTTCGGCTACTTCGTCAGCAACCTTTCGCAGGAAGATTTCCTCGCCTGGGGCTGGCGCTATCCCTTCTTCGTCGCCTTTGCGATCAACGTCGTGGCGCTCTTTGCCCGCCTTCGCATCGTCGCCAGCAAAGAGTTCGGCGCCGCCATGGAAGCCAAAGAGCTCGAGGCACGGCCGATCTTCGAGATGCTGAGCAAACACAGCATCGACGTTGTGCTCGGCGCCTTCGTGCCGCTTGCAAGCTTTGCGATGTTCCACCTCGTCACCATCTTCCCCTTAAGCTGGGTGACGCTCAATGGCGGCCAGTCGGCGGCTGAATTCCTGTGGGTTCAGGTGGCAGGTGCTGTCGTCGGTGCCATTGGCATCGTGCTTTCGGGCGTGATTGCCGACCGGGTCGGCCGCCGCAACCAGCTGATGATCGGTGCGATCCTGATCGCGATCTTCAGCTTCTCGGCCCCGTTCCTGCTCGATGCCGGCGGCAAGGGCCAGGACGCCTACATCCTGATCGGCTTCGCCATCCTCGGCCTTTCCTTCGGCCAGTCCTCGGGCGCTGTCTCCTCGCGCTTCACCCAGTATTACCGGTACACGGGTGCTGCTTTGACCTCGGATCTCGCCTGGCTCGTCGGTGCGGCCTTCGCGCCGCTCGTGGCGCTCGGCCTTGCCAGCAGCTTCGGCATCATCTTCATCGGCGGCTACCTGATTTCGGGTGCAATCTGCACGATCGCCGCGCTGAGCCTCACCCGGGCGCTCGACCAGCAGTAAGGTCTAGAGGCAACCGGGTTGCCGTTCCAGGCGCCCCGGTTACTCGTCCTTCCACCGCGTCGCCGTGATCGATAGCCACGAACCCCTTGGCTCAGACACCGCCGGGTTCACCGGCGAGCCATCAAAGGCGGACTTCCACCTCAAAACCCTGCGTTCTGCCCCGCGCTGGCGAAGCGATCCGCAATTCGCCCTGCATCTGCTCGACCAGCCGCTCAACGATGGCAAGGCCGAGCCCGGAACCGGAAGCCTCGGTCGCGCCGCGAACGAAGCGTTTGGTCAGGTTGGCGCGGACGTCGGCGGCGACGACAGCGCTTTCGTTGGTGACGCGGATACCCATCGGGTCGACATGGAGATCGACGCGGCTGCCCGGCGGGCTGTGGATCAGCGCGTTTTCGAGAAGATTGCGCAAAACGATCGCAAAGGCGTCCACCCGAATCGGGCGTTCGAGCACGGTGCCCTTGGCGACCTGAACATTCAGGCGGTTAGCCCCGAGCGCCGAGCGCTCCAGGTCCTGCATCACCACCATCAAGACCGGCAGCAAATCGTGCTGCTCGTCCGAAATGGCAATCTCGGCCTCGGCGCGCGACATCTGCAGCAGCTTCTCGGCAAGCCGGCTCAGATGCACGAGCGCCCGTTCGATCTGGGCGGTTCTCGGCTGGTATGCCGGCGGCACCTCGCGTGCCAGCCGTTGGGTCTGCGCGAGCGCCCCGGCAATCGGGGTCCGCAGTTCATGGGCGCTGTTCGATGTGAATTCCCGCTCCGCCTCCAGGCCTGCCTTCAGCCGCACCAAAAGCAGGTTCACGGAACGGGCGATCGCGCGCAATTCACGTGGCAGCGTCGCCTCGTCGATCGGCGCCAGGTTGCCGCTGTCCTTGGTCAGGATGTCGTCGCGCAGCTGCGAGACGGGCGACAGCGTGCTGCGGACGACGAAGACGATCGCAAGGATGCTTCCCGGTATCAGGACGAGCAACGGCAGAAGCAGCGCTGTTCCGCCTTCCATCAGCGCTTCTGTCCGATGCTCCATCGCATCGGCAACCTGCACGTAGAGCGATCCGTCGGTGTTGCCGGCCGTGTAGATCCGATGGGTGGCGGTCTGCGAGAAGCCTGTCGCAAGGGGAACGGCAAAGGGCTCCGGCGCGCCGTCGTCAAACAGGACACGGCCATCGCGGTCGCGCACCTGATAGGTGAGATATTGCGCATTGAGCGCCGGTGCCACGACGGAGGCTTTTGGCGCGCCGTCCGCCGCGTCTCTGGCGACGTCGTCGGCGACGATCTGCAGCAATCGCTCGGCCGTTTCCTGCACGCCGCTGTCGAAGATTTCGGTGAACTCGTCCTGCATCACGTAGACGCCAAGTCCGAGCGCAACGAACCAGAAGAGGGCAACGATGCCGGTAAGGGCAATCGCCAGTCTGCGGGTCATGCTCCTCTTGTCGGACATGCGATCACCTGAGGCAGTAGCCGAGGCCGCGCACGGTCTCGATCCGATCCGGCCCGATCTTCTTGCGCAGGCGGCTGATATAGACCTCGACCGTATTGCTTTCGATCTCGGCGCCAAAGGCGTAAAGCGCATCGTGCAGCTGCGCCTTGGAAACGAGCGCGCCGGGATGCGCGACCAGTTTGTCCAGCACGGCCCATTCGCGGGCGCTCAGGTTCTGGCTGTCGCCGTTGACGGCGATCTTGCGGCGAACCTGGTCGATCTCGATACCGGGCAGCTTGACCGTCGGCGCGGCGTTGCCGGAGTAGCGCCTGGAAACGGCCAGCATGCGGGCCGTCAGTTCATTGAGGTCGAAAGGCTTGACCAGATAGTCGTCCGCGCCGCTGTTGAGCCCCTCGATCCGGTCGGATATCTGGTCATGCGCCGTCAGGATGATCACCGGCGTGCCGTCGCCACGTGCGCGCAGCGAACGCAGAAGCATCAGTCCATCGCCGTCGGGCAGCCTGAGATCGAGCAGGATCAGTCCGTAGGTTACCGTGTCGGTCGCAGCCACCGCATCGAGCACGCGCTTGAACCAGTCCACCGCATGGCCGGCCGCGGCGACATGGTCGCGCAGCGCCTCCCCCAGAACCTGATCGTCTTCGACTAGTAGGACTCTCAAGATATCACCGGACACTTGTTCGTCCTTGCCTAGGGTCGATCGGGGATGGGCGTCAAGTCCTTGAGCCGCCAAGCGGAGAAATGCGATGACGGCGGCCCGTCTCGGCCGCCGCCCTCAAGGCGCAGAAAAGCGAGGATTTCAGGAGGCAACGGGATCGCGAAAGGCCCCGCGCCGCTTCTTGTAGCTGATGACAGCCGTCGCGATCCCGACCAGCGCCATCGCGCCGCCGAGAACAGCCAGCACGCCGGCATTTTGGCTAGACGACTCGTAGGTCGCGAACTTGTACATCTCTGTCGCCAGCACCGCGATCATAGCCGCCGAGACGGTCGAATAGTCCTTGCCGACGACACGCCTGATGTTGAACGTCATGCCTTCCGTCGACTGGCTGAAGTTGGAGAGGCGCAGCATCCAGCGCGGCACATCGCGGCAATAGGCGCGATAGGCGTCGCCGAAGGTGCGAAGCAGGAAGGCCTCCTCCGCATAAACGATGCACTGGTACATGAAGGCAAAGAGCCCGATACCGATCACGATGAGCATCGGGTTGCCGTGCAGCAGAAAGACGCCGGAGTAGAGCAGCATATTGCCGACATAGAGCGGGTTCCGACAAACGCCGAACATGCCCTCGGTCACCAGGTCCTTGGCGTAGACCTTCTTTTTCAGGCCACCACGCTGGATGTACTTGTAGCCGACGACCGTCGCGCGCAGTGCCAGGCCGGCCAGGATGACGAGAATCGCGACCGCGTCCTTGGCCAGCGTCAGCAGCGGATTGTCCAACACCAATGCCGGCGGCGGCATCAGCAGGAACAACACCACGATGATCGCGGGGAACAACTGGTTGCGGAAGCGGAAGAGAAAATTGCCGATCGCGATCATGGTCTGTCCGTCCTACTTGATCGCGATAATGCCGCAGAAATTGTACCAGCGGAAAAACACTTCGACGCTGCGGAAGCCCACCTCCTTCAGAAGCTGGAAATTTTCCTCCAGGCGATAGGGAATGAGGACGTTTTCAAGCGCCTCGCGCTTCTTGGCGATCTCGATCTCGGAATAGCCGTTGCGGCGCTTGTAGTCGTAGTAGTGCTCGATGAACAGGCGATTGAACGTCGAGTCCTCGCTGGTCAGCTTTTCGACGAGCAGCAGAGCGCCGCGCTCGTTGAGACCATCATAGATCGAGCGCATGACCCGCTCGCGATAGAGGGGGCGCACGAACTGCAGGGTCAGAAGCATCAGGACGGCGCTGGCATTGTGGATCTCGATGCCCTGGTGCAGGTCGCCTCCCCTGAGGTCGATCGCCCGGTTGGAGTTTGCCTGGGCGATCTTTTCCTTCGCCTTCTCGATCATGTCCGGCGCGTTGTCGATGCCGACGAAGCGCACGGCAGGATCGACCATGGCGTCCAGCCCGAGCAGCGTCGTCGCCGTCGAGCAGCCGATGTCGTAGAGGTTGGTGTCGGCTTCGGCAAAGTCGCTGGCGAGCTCGCAGACCATCCGCTGGATTTCGCCGTAATAGGGAACCGAGCGGCTGACCATGTCGTCGAAGACGGCAGCCACGGTGGCATTGAAGGCGAAGTCGCCGACATTCTGGTCCGGTGCCGCGAAAACCTCATCCCGGCGATGGCTGTTGTCGTGCACGTGTAGATGCGGGGCCTTGCCAACCATTCGCATTTTCCTTTCTTTTCCGGGGCACGCCAAAGGAGAGGGCAATCGCCTCTGTCCCCGGAGCGATCGATGCACCACACAAGCCACCCTAACCTGACACGAACCTGAAAGGTTTGGCCGCAGCGGGTTCGCCAGATCGGAGCACCGAGGCGCGGCATCACGGCGCGATCACGCGATTTTGCCGGCAGCCGCGCGCACTTTTGTCGATAATCGCCGGTACGGAACCGGAGGAAACCGCATGCGCGCGAGACCAAGTTGCACAGCGTTGATCGCCAGCCTCGTCCTATCGATGGCCGCTGCGGCATGGGCCGCAGAGCTGCCGCGCTCCGGCGCGCCGACATTCGACCGGGTGATCGAACTGGTGAATGCGAACTTCTATGACGGCAAGGCGCTCGACCGCTTCAATGCCGCGGCCGAAGCTGAGATCGCGGATCCCGTGACGGCACTATCGAGGACGAGCCCGGCTTCGCGCGTCGATTCGGCGATCATGTCCGTTCTTGCAAGTCTCAAGGTTTCGCACACCGGGCGCTTCAAGACCGACACGATCGACTATTTCGAGCTCGCCGACATTTTCCGCTTTGCCATCCGTGACGATATGCGGCGCCTCTTTCCGCCGGATGGCGCCGCGCGCTATCCCGGCATCGGCATGGTGACGACGGTTGAGAACGGCCAGCGGTTCGTCAGCGATGTCTATGACGGGTCGGCTGCGAAGAAGGCGGGCCTGCTCGTCGGCGACGAGATCCTGTCGGTCGACGGGCAGGCCTATCGCGAGATCGGCTCCTTCGAAGACAAGGTCGGCCGGTCCGTCGAAATCCGGCTCCGCCGCCACCGCGATGCGGAGCCATTGTCGGTGCAGGTTACGGTGGAGAGTTTGCGGCCACTCCCGATGTTCGAACGCGCGATCGAAGAGAGCATCGCACTGGTCGAGACCGCCGGACGGAAGATCGGCTATGTGCGGCTCTGGACCCTTTCCACGCGAGACGGGCTCGATCTCGTGGCCGAGGAGCTTTCGAGCGGCCGCTTGAAGGATGCGGACGGGCTCGTCGTCGATCTGCGCGGCCGCTGGGGCGGCGGCCCGGCGGACGCAGCCGAGTTCCTGGTCGGTGGCACGCCGACGTTCCGGCTGATACCGCGTCGGGGAGAGGCCACGCTGGCGAATTACCGTTGGCAAAAGCCTGTTGTCGCGCTGATCGACAGGGGAACCCGCAGCGGCCTCGAACTCTTCGCCTACACGCTGCGACAGCATGCGATCCCGCTTGTCGGCGAGAGGACGGCCGGTGCCCTGCTTGCCGGCCGAGCCTATGTCCTGCCGGACGACAGTCTCCTGGAAGTCGCGGTTTCGGATGCGGTCATCGGCGACGAGCTGCGGCTTGAGGGGGTTGGCATTGCGCCGGATGTACAGGTGGCGTTGCCGCTTGCCTATGCGGCCGGCAAGGATCCGCAGCGGGAGGCTGCGATCGCCGAGATGCTGCGACTGCTTCAAGCCACGTCGACGCCCCAAATTGCGCCGGCGCAAGAGCCGGCCGCAACGCGGTGACACTTGCAGTCATGCGTGACTACGCGTCAGCCGATGCCGCCGCCGGCGGCAATCTCCCGTCCGAGCCTGACGACTTCTTGCACGAAGAGGTCCAGATCCTCCCGTCGCGTCCGATGGTTGTTGATCGCCACGCGCAGGCAATGTTCCCCGTGCACCGTGGTGTCGGAGATGACGGCGGTGCCTTCGTCCTGGAGCCGGAGCATGATTTCCGTGTTCAACGCCTTCAATCCCTCGGCCGGCATATCCTCCGATCGGAAGCGAAAGCAGACGATGTTGATGTTGGTCGGCGCCACCAGCTCGAGCTGCGGCTCGGCCTCGATGAGGCTGCTTAGATAATGGCCTTGAGCAACGTTCTGGTCGACGAGGCGGCCAAACTTCTCGATGCCGTGCTCCATCAGCGACATCCAGATTTTCAGGGCACGAAAACCACGCGACGTCTGCAGGCCATAGTCATAGAGCCAGGGCGCCGAGGCGAGGCCGCGCACGGTGGACTCCAGGTATTCCGGCGTAACGGCGAAGGTGCCGCGGTGCGCGGCCGCATCACGAACGAGAACACAGCCCGCCTCGAAGGGCGCATGCAGCCACTTGTGCGGATCGAGCGCGATCGAATCGGCCCTTTCGATGCCGGCCACGCGCCAGGCATTCTCGGGCGCGATCCTTAGCAGAGCGCCGATACAGCCGTCGACATGGAGCCAGAGGCCAAACTCTTCGGCGAGATCCGCCAGAGCCTGGATGTCATCGATGGCGCCGGTATTCACCGTTCCGGCATTGGCGATGATGCAGACCGGCAGCCGGCCGGCCACGCGATCCTGCTCGATCGCGCGGCGCAAGGCGACGATATCGATGCGCAATTCCGCATCGGTCGCGATGCGCCTCAAGGCCTGGTCGCCGAGGCCAAGCAGTTCCACCGCCTTGCGATGGCAACTGTGGATCTGGTCGGAACCGTAAAAGCAAAGTGAGCGATCGCCGATGCCATGCGCGCGCACATCGACGCCGGCCTTAACGTTGCGGGCGACCGTCAGGCCGACAATGTTGGCGACGGAGCCACCGCTGACGAGCGTGCCACTGGCCGATGCCGGAAACCCCAACATTTCCTTGCACCAGTTGACGACCTGCTGGTCCATGAGCGCGGCGGCGTGATTGCCGCCGCCGACGTTCGATCCCTGGATGGCCGCAAGAAACTCGCCCAGCGCACCAGTGAAATTGCCCGATCCCATGTACCAGGCCCAGAAGCGCGGGTGGATGTTGCCCATGGGATAGCCGAGCACGTTTTTCGCGACCGACGCGTAGATCTCGTCAAGCGGCTTTGGCGTTCTGGGAAGCGGGGCCGAAAAGCTCTCCCGCACCGTGTCGGGCATGTTGCGCCACACCGGCCGTTCTCTGACCCCGCTCAGATAGTCGATCGCATCGTCGACCATGCGATGCGACAGAGCCCGCAATTCAGCCCAGTCTTTCGGGTCGAGCGTTTCCTCCACCCCGCTGGACGTTGCCGACCGCTTGTCCATGGAAACCTCCCCTCCCCGTCGTTCCCTTCTTCTATGGTCGCGCGCCGGCGATGATCGTTGCCGTCGAGCGCAGTTCCACCTTGCCCGCCCGCATCGCCTGGCTCGCCAGATCGAGAACTTCGCTGCGGATGCGCGTGCGGGTTTCGTCGTCCGCATTTGCCAGTCCGGCAACGACGGGAGCGGCGATCTCGGTCATGAAGGCCCAGTAGTCCTCCGGGGTCTCGTGGACCATCGTGGTGGTGACCTCCTCCTGACGGACGTCCCGCAGGCCTGCATCCTCGAAGACGGCCTTCATCAGGCCCTCGGGCGCGCAGCGAAACAGGCCGGGCGCGCCGGCGGGTGGCTTCGGCATGTCGACGTGGCGGGCAATCGTCGCCATGATCGTCGTAGCCCAGGCGTTCTTTTCCGGTGCGCCCCAGACGGCGGCGGAAACACGCGACCCGGGCTTTGCGACCCGCGTCAACTGCTGGGCAGCCGCTGCAACATCGGGAAAGAACATGAAGCCGAAGCGGCAGAGGACGGCGTCGAATGTTGCATCCGCAAACGGCAACGCACCCGCATCGCAGACCCTCGTTTCAAAATTCGTCAGACCGCGATGCCAGGCATTTTCCGTCGCCACCTGCAGCATGCGATCGGAAAGATCGGTAACGGTGACGCGACCCTTCGGGATCGACGCGGCCACCGTCAGACCCGGCTCGCCGGTTCCGGCGGCAACGTCCAGCACCTGGTCGCCGTCCTCGATCGCCGCCTGCCGGATCATTGCCTCGCCGAAGGGAGCAAGCCAGCCGAGCACAAGTGCGTCCCACTTCTTCCAGCCCGCGGAGAATCGGTCCCAGGTCTCTCTTTGTTGGTCGCGGATTTGATCGAGATGCGCCGACATGCAGGTTCCTCCCTCGGTGCCGTTTTCGACCTCGTTCACAAAACTATGAACTCTCTGCTCGCGGTTACAAATCAACTTTCTCAGTGCCGCGAAGGCAGAGCTTTTAAGAGCATATCGGGCTTTACGGGGCGCGCAGTGACCGTGGTTACATGTGGGCGCAGACAATCCGCGCTAGGGAGAGAGGGCAAGGCAGGCTATATTCTCATTGAGGAGACCGGGAAGGAGAGATTCGCACCGATGTCGAACCGGACGAACGGCGAAGTTAGTGGCCGGATAGAGCCTAGCGACGAACAATCCCTCGGTGATCAATTGCGGATGATGCATCGGGCCTTCATGGCCTCGCCACTGCGCAACAAGATCATCTGGCTGAGCATAAGCATCATCGTTGTCATCGTTGTGACAGCCTTTGGTCAGATCATCCTCAACCGATGGTACAAGCCGTTCTACGACACGCTCGAGCGACGCGACCTTCCGGCCTTTCTCCATCAACTCGTCGTCTTCGCCCAGATCGCCGGCGTCCTTCTCGTCCTCAACGTCCTGCAAACCTGGCTCGGCCAGGTCATCAAGCTGCGCCTGCGGGAAGGCCTGACCCAGGACCTGATTACCGAATGGATGCGCCCGACCCGGGCGTTCCGGCTGGCGAATGCCGGCGCCATCGGCATCAACCCGGACCAGCGCATCCATGAGGATGCACGCCACCTGACCGATCTCTCGGCCGGACTTTCGATCGGCCTCTTCCAGTCCGGCATCTTGCTGGTTAGCTTCATCGGCGTTCTGTGGTCGCTATCAGACGGCTTCGTCTTCCATATCTCGGGCTATTCTCTCGCCATTCCCGGCTACATGGTCTGGGCCGCGATCCTTTATGCCGGCACGGCCTCCTGGCTGAGCTGGCTCGTCGGCCGCCCGCTGGTGGCGCTCAACGGCGAGCATTACGCCCGGGAGGCGGCGCTGCGCTTTTCGCTCATGCGCGTCAACGAACATATCGAAGCCGTGTCGCTTTCGTCAGGCGAAGCCAACGAGAAAAAGCGGCTGCAGCGCGATCTCGCCTCGGTGCTCGAGATCAGCTACGGCCTGCTGCGCGCGGTAACGCGGCTTACCTGGGTGACCGGCGGCTATGGCTGGATCACCGTGGTTGCGCCGATCGTCATTGCCGCGCCGGTCTACTTCGCCGGCGACCTCAGCTTCGGTGGGCTGATGATGGCCGTCGGCGCCTTCAACCAGGTGCATGCGTCGCTGCGCTGGTTTGTCGACAATATCGGCGCGATCGCCGACTGGCGCGCCACGTTGCTGCGCGTCGCCGCCTTCCGCTCGGCGCTCCTGATGACCGACGAACGGCATGAGGGCGACAAGCGCATCGACTTCAAAACCTCCGATACGCCGCAGATGAGCTTCGACAACATCGAGATCGTCTCGCCGACCGGATGCATCAAGCTTCGCGAGCCGAGCGTCACCATCGATCCGGGCGAGCGTGTGCTCGTCACCGGCGCACCCGAGGTGGAAAAGGCGCCGTTCTTCCGCGCAATCGCCGGGCTCTGGCCCTGGGGGCACGGCCGCATCGCACTGCCTGTGGACGACGGCCTCGCCTTCGTGCCGAAATCTCCCTATTTCCCACCCGGAACGCTTGGAGAAGTGCTCGCCTATCCGAGCCCGCCCGATACCTACAGCAAGGGCGAACTTGCCGCCGTTCTCTCCAAGGTCGGCCTTGGGCGGCTCAGCGGCCGGCTCGAACAGGATGCGCGAAAGCAGATGAATCTCAGCGAGGCGGAGCAGCGACTTCTGGCCATCGCGAGGCTCAGCCTGCACAAGCCCCGCTGGCTGATCATCGACGAAGCACTCGACACGCTCGAGGACGACGCCTACCAACGCGTCCTGAAATTCATGGACGACGAGCTTCAGGGCGTGGCGATCGTCAACATCGGACGCACCGAGCGCGGCAGCGACTTCTTTACCCGCGTGCTGCACCTCGACAAGAACCCGACAGGAAACACGCTCAGGCGTCTCCAGCCACGCAGCTTGCAGCCGGCCGATCCGCAACTGGTGGACTGAACAGGCGGACGCGCCTTCCGTTGAACGAACGGATGCGGGCGGCGCCATAGTCATCTGATTGCAAAGAAAAACCGCGCGTTCCCTAGAACGCGCGGTTTTGTCCATCCGAGCGTAGGCTCGCTTAACGCGAGCGCAGCTTCATGTGGCGGTTCACGTCCTTGTAGAGCAGATAGCGGAACTTGCCCGGGCCGCCGGCGTAGCAGGCCTGCGGGCAGAAGGCGCGCAGCCACATATAGTCGCCGGCCTCGACCTCGACCCAATCCTGATTGAGCCGGTAGACCGCCTTGCCTTCGAGCACATAGAGGCCGTGCTCCATAACGTGCGTCTCGGCAAACGGGATGATCGCGCCGGGCTCGAAGGTGACGATCGTCATGTGCATGTCGTGACGCAGGTCGGTCGGATCGACGAAGCGGGTCGTTGCCCACTTGCCTTCGGTGCCGGGCATCGGCGACGGGGTGATATCCGCCTCGTTGGTGAAGAAGGCTTCCGGCGCGGGCAGGCCATCGACGTATTCGTAAGCTTTGCGCACCCAGTGGAAACGAACCGTCGCTTCGCTTCCGTTGCGAACGGTCCAGCTGCTCGCCGGCGGAATGAAGGCGAAACCGCCCGGCTGCATCTTGTGCGCCTTGCCGTCGAGCGTGATGGTCAATTCGCCCTCGACGACGAAGATCGCGCCTTCGGCGCCCTCGTCGAGTTCCGGCTTGTCACTACCGCCGCCCGGAGCGATTTCCATGATATATTGTGAAAATGTTTCAGCAAAACCGGAGAGCGGCCGGGACAGTATCCACAGCCGGGTCTTGTCCCAGAACGGCAGATAGCTGGTGACGATGTCCATCATCGTCCCCTTCGGAATCACCGCATAGGCTTCGGTGAAGATCGCGCGATCCGAAAGCAGTTGGGTTTGGGGCGGGTTGCCGCCATGCGGCGCATAGTAACTACGGTTGGTCATATCTTCCTTCAGTCTGCTGGCAGGCACCGCCTCCTCTAAAGTGCGGTGCAATAGGTCGCGCGCACAGCATCAAAGCAATGCAGTGCGAAGATCGCGGGGCTGGTCCTTCTCCTCGTCCAGATCCAGTTCCGCTTCCACATGGTTCAGGTGCTCGGCCATCTCCTTGATCGCGCTCGCCACATCGCGAGAAGCGATGAACTCGACCACGGCCAGGTGCTCGTCCGGCCCGCAATTGTGCAGGTGGTTCGACCGGTACATCGCTGTGATCAGGGATGTCCGGGACACGAGGTCTCGCAGGATGCCGAAGAGGAAGGCAGAACCCGAAAGCTCCGCGAGCAACAGGTGGAAACCGCCGGAAAGCCGAACGATATCAGAGAGATTGCCGGACCGGCCGGCAATGCGCTCCTCTTCGATATGGGCGCGCAACCGGACGATATCCTTGGGATTGGCGCGCTCGCAAAGCCGCTCGACGACGCGCTGCTCGATCGCCCTGCGGGCAACGAAGACATCGCGTGCCTCGTCCACCGAAGGCTCGGAGACGAAGGCGCCACGGTTCGGCATGATCGTCACAAGGCCATCGCGCTCGAGCGCGGTCAGTGCCTGGCGGATGCGCGCCCTGCTGACGGAGAATATTTCGGCAAGTTGCTCTTCTTTCAATCGCGTTCCCGGCCGTAGCCGACGCTCTGCAATCGCAAGCCAGATCTTCTCGCAAATGATCGCCGTCGGAGCACCGGCGACTTCGTCCGCGTTATACATGAAATCTCCCTTAGCCGTTCGCTTACTCTCGCCGTGCGGCGCTCAAAGTCAATTCCATCCGCTGCAGTTAGATATTGACTACAAAATTGTAGACAATATTGTGTACCGCAACTTGATGTGCAATGGCAACCGCTTAAACACGACCGTGCGACCGGCAAAAAACCCGGGCCGCGGCGCCAATTGAGAGCTCCGATGGACTTCGATTTCACAAAACTGCCGGCCCAGGACCGTTACCGCCTGCTGACGAACTTCATCGGCCCGCGACCGATCGCACTGGTCTCGACGCTCTCGCCGAGCGGACAGGACAATGCCGCGCCGATGAGCTTCTTCAACGTCTTCTCGCACGACCCGCCGATCGTCATCCTCGGTATCCAGACCCGCCCGAACGGGGAAGAGAAGGACACGGTCGCCAATATCCGGCGCACCAACGAATTCGTCGTCAACATGGTGGACATGGCGATCGCCGACCAGATGCTGGTCTGCGGGCTATCCTTCGAGCCGGATGTCGACGAAGTGGCAATCGCCGGACTGACAGCGGCTGACGGCCTCAAGGTCGGCGCCCGCCGTATCGTCGAGTCGCCCTGTTCGATGGAATGCCGTGTCGAACGGCTCATTGAATACGACCGCCGCGTCATCGTTCTCGGCGAGGTCGTGCATATGCACGTGCGCAAGGACTGCCTCGACGAGGAGGGCCGCTACGTCGACCCGTCCCGATACCAGCCGATCGCACGGCTGCACGCCAACAACTACATCACATCGGATCGTCAATTCGTCATGCCGACGCCCGACATTACCGCCTACGCCCCCCTAGCAAACGCCATGCGGAAGACGAGCTGATCCATGCGCATCCTGCTGATCAATCCAAACTCCACCCGCTCGATGACCGAACGGGCGCACCGCAGCGCCGAGCGCGTCTCGGCATCCGACACCCAGCTCGAATCGATCAACCCGACATCGAGCCCGGCCAGCATCGAAGGCCATGCGGACGAAGCGATGGCGGTGCCGGCGATGCTTGCGGAGATCCGCAAGGGCGAAGCGCGCGGCGTTGATGCCTATGTGATTGCCTGCTTCGACGATCCCGGCCTTGGCGCTGCACGCGAAATCGCCCGCGGTCCGGTCATCGGCATCTGTCAGGCGGCCGTGCAGGTGGCGATGAACATCGCGACCCGTTTCACGATCATCACCACCCTGCCCCGCTCCGTGCCGATCATCGAGGATCTCGCCGAGGCCTACGGTGCCGGCCATCGCTGCCGCAAGGTGCGCTCGGTCGACATGCCCGTGCTGGCACTGGAGGAGGATCTTGCCCACACCGAGGAGATGCTGGTTCAGGAAATCCTGAGAGCGCGCCAGGAGGATGGCGCGGAAGCGATCATCCTCGGCTGCGCCGGCATGTCCGAGCTCTGCGACCGGCTGAAGGCACGGACCGGCATGCCCGTGATCGACGGCGTGACGGCGGCCGTGAAGCTTGCCGAAGCGCTGGTCGGCGGCGGCTATGCCACATCGAAGGTGGGCGCCTACGACTATCCGCGCGCCAAGGAAACACCAGCCTGCCGGTTGGTCGACGCCGGCTGAACGCATCCCAATATATCACCGGGCGCACATGGCGCGTCCGGTGACATTATGTTCCGAAGCTTGACGCCTTCAGCGCGTCAGGGCGTCGAGTTGCTCCTCGAGCGTCGCCACCTTGCGCTCAAGCGCTTCCAGTCGTTCTTCGAGGGCCGATAAAGCCGAGCCGCTCGGTGCCGAAGACACGCCCACCCTCTCGGCAGGCTGCTCGACTTCACCGCACAACAGATGCGCGAAGCGGTCCTCGCGCTGGCCGGCCCCCCGGTTCAGTTGAACGATCAGCGGCGGCCGGCGGCCCATCATCAGATCCAGATTGTCCTTCAGTTCCTCTACCGACGAGAAGCGCGCCATGCGCTCGCTGCGCGCCCAAAGCTCGTAGGCCGTCTGGGGCCCGCGAAGAAGAAGCAGGCCGAGCACGACGATCTGCGGCGACGTTAGCGAAAAACGGTTGGCTGCGAGGTGCTCGTAGCGCTCGACCCGCGAGGCAAACGCCTGCCGGACCAATCCCTTCTGCGCCAGGGACGAGAGCGCGCGGTGGATCTCGACCTGTTCGAGCGCCATGACCGGATCGCGCGCCGTTTTCTGGTTGGCAGCCGAATGCGCCGAATTGAGCGTCAGCGGATAGACGTCGGGCGTCGTTTCCTTCTTCTCGATCAGGCATCCGAGAACGCGGGCTTCAACGGCATTGAGGATGGGGAAATCGGTGTCGGAGGTCGTGTTCATAGGCCAACTCTTCAAATCAACGCACTTCGATCCCGACCGGATGTCCCAAGCGGGATGCGGTCCGGCCATCGGCCCCTACCCTAACGTGAGTGTTGGAGCCCGGGAATGGTCATCGGTCTATTTCGTTGAATTCCGGTTAGCAGCCTAGCATTTGCCTGACGACAGCGGTGCGAAAGGCGTGTGCGATTTGCCCGGAGCAAAGACTGAAACTTGCCGGCGGCAAAAAAAGAGGCTCCGCGACTGGCACGACACGGAGCCCAAGGCTTCAGGGAAAGAGGTCGGCGTTACGCTGCGTTGATCGCCTTCACCGTTTCTTCGATGCGGTGGCAGGCGGCACGCGAACCGTCAGAAAAGCTGCGCATTTCCGGCCGCTCGCTCTTGCAGCGCTGGTCTGCAAACGGGCAACGCGGATGGAAGGTACAGCCGGACGGCGGGTTCAGCGGGCTCGGCACTTCGCTTGCGGCAATGGTGCGCCCGCGCTTCGGATGGGTGATGTCCGGGATCGTCTCCAGGAGCAGCTGGGTATAGGGATGCCGCGGATTGGCAAAGAGCGTCTCGGTGTCGGCCTCCTCGACGATGCGTCCGAGATACATGACGGCGATCCGATCCGACATGTGGCGCACCACGCTCATGTCGTGACTGATGAAGAGATAGGTCAGCCCCATCTCGTCCTGCAGCTTGCGCATGAGGTTGAGGATCTGCGCCTGGACCGATACGTCAAGCGCTGAGGTCGGCTCGTCGCAGACGAGGAACTCGGGCTCGCCGGCAAGCGCACGGGCAATCGAGATGCGCTGGCGCTGGCCGCCCGAAAACTCGTGCGGGAACTTGGCGCCATCAGAGGGAGCAAGGCCGACGATCGTCAGCAGCTCGCCCACCCGTTCCATGATCTCGGCTTCGGAGTTGCGCAGCTTCAACTCACGCAGTGGTTCGGCGATGATGTTGCGCACCCGCCAGCGCGGATTGAGGCTGGCATAGGGATCCTGGAAGATCATTTGAGCCGAGAGCGGCTCGCCGTTCTTGCTCGGTGCGAACCGCACTTCGCCTTCGCTGGCGCGATAGAGACCGGTGACCAGCCGCGCCACCGTCGACTTGCCGCAGCCGGATTCGCCGACGAGGCTCAGACAGCCGCCCATGGGTACGGTAAAGCTGATGTCGTCCACGGCGCGCACGAACTGCCGCGGTTTGCGCTCGATCACCCGGTTCAGCCAGGGTGCCGAAACGTCGAAATTGCAGGTCAGGTCGTTGACCGTCAGGGCATCACTCATAGCACTCCTCCTGCATTGAGCCAGCATGCGGCGACGCCGGTCCCGACCGGCGCCGGTTCGGGCCGATCCTTGCGGCAGCGCGGTCCGGCATCCGGGCAGCGCGGATTGAAGGCGCAGCCGGCGGGGATCGCGTTCAGCCGCGGCATGGAACCGTCGATCTGGTTCAGCCGCTCGACCCGGCGGCCAAGCGCCGGGATCGAGCCCATCAGGCCGCGCGTATAGGGATGGCGGGCATTTTTCAGTACCTCGGCCACAGGGCCGATCTCGACGAGACGCCCGGCATACATGACCGCGACGCGATCGGCCGTCTCGGCAATCACGCCCATGTCGTGGGTGACAAGCATGACCGCCGTTCCGTGATCGTCGCAAAGACGGCGAAGCAGCGAGGTGATCTGCGCCTGGATCGAAACGTCGAGCGCCGTCGTCGGCTCGTCGGCAATGATCAGCTTCGGTTCTGCGGCGAGCGCCAGAGCGATGACGACGCGCTGCCGCATGCCGCCCGAGAACTGATGCGGATAGTGATCGTAGCGTGCCTCGGGCGCCGGAATGCCGACTTCCTTCAGGAGCTGGATGGCACGCGCCTTGGCATCGGCCCTGGACAGCTTCAAGTGAAGACGGATCGTCTCGACAAGCTGCGCCCCGACGGTGAAGAGCGGGTTCAGCGACGTCAGCGGATCCTGGAAGATTGCGCCGATCTGCCGGCCGCGGACCTGCTGCATCTGCTTGTCGTCCAGCTGGTCGATGCGGCGGCCGCCGACCCAGACCTCGCCGCCGGAAATGCGGCCAGGCGGCTCCAGAAGTCCCTGGACGGCAAGACCGGTCATCGACTTTCCAGCGCCGGATTCACCGACGACGCCGAGGATTTCGCCGGGGCGAATGCTGAGCGAAACGTCGGACAGCGCCTGGACCGTTCCATGGCGGCCAGGGAATTCGACGCAGAGACCGCGCACGTCGAGCACGGCCGATGAGGCATGTTCAGTCATCGCTGTACCTCCAATGGGTAGCTCGGCGGGAAGATCTCGCTGACCGGCGGATGGCCGAAGCTCCGCTCCGGATACTTGGCGATCAGGCCATCGAACTGGACCTGCGCCTGCGCGCGTGCCGCGTTCATATCGAAGCCTGCCACCTCGCCATCGCGCATCGACAGACGGCCATCGACGAAGACCGCCTTGGTGACGCGTCCGGAACCACCGACGACGAGCGTCGTGATCGGATCGATCGCCGGCGCCATGTGATGGTCCATGAGATCGAAGACTGCGATGTCGGCACGGGCGCCCGCTTCCAGGCGACCGAGATCCGAGCGGCCGAGCGCCTTGGCGCCACCCAGTGTCGCGGCGTCGAAGAGATCGGCGCAGCTGACCGCGGACGGGTCGCCTTCGACGACGCGGGCCGCAATCAGGCCGACCAGCAGGTTCATCAGCATGTCGGGCGGCGTAGTGTCTGTGCCCATGGCAATGTTGACGCCGCGGGCCTTCACCGAGCGGAACGAGTTCAGCGTGCTGCCGCCGCGGGCCGAAACCAGTGGGCAGTGCACGATGCTCACGCCATTTTCGGCATAGAGACGCAGATCGTTGTCGGTCGCCTGCGTTGCGTGCGGCGCAATCAGCCGGTCGCTCAAGAAACCGAAGCTCGCCAGCCATTCCGGCGCCGTCTTGCCATGCAGACGTCGGACGGTGTCGACTTCCATCGTGCCCTGTGCGGCGTGGAGCCGGATCGAACAGTTAAGGTCGCGCGCGGCATCGGCGGTGCGCACCAGCAGTTTCTCGGTACAGGTTTCCACCCGGTCGGGAGCCAAGAGGCCCTTCACCAGACCACCATGGCGACCTTCATGCTCGCGGATGAAGCCGATCGCGTCGTCGAGGCCCTTCAGGCCCCTTGCCTCGTCGAAGATCGCTTCGAGTTGGCCCGGCGCCGTGACCATCATGCCGCCGGCGCGATAGGCCGGGCTCAGGTAGACGCGAAGACCGAGGTCACCTGCCGCGTCGGATGCGGCCGCGAATTCAGCAACCGTCTCGCCCCATTCGCGATAGAAGAGCGAGGCGATGGGCGCAGCGGTGGTGATGCCGTTCAGGAGAAGCTGCGCGAAGGCGAAGCGCTTCTGGAACGCCAGTTCCTCTTGCGTGTACATCTCATAGGGGCCGCGCTCGATGTAGCTCAGCGGCCAGACGCGACCCTTGGCCCAGCCGGGCTGATGGTCGATCGCAAGGATCGTCGTGTCGAGATCGGAGAGCGCGTCGAGGTCGATCAGCCCGGGGCTGATCATGGCAGCGCCGAGATCGATGCGGCGTGCCACTTCACCCTCGAAGCGGGGACCGACATAGAGCAGCGTGCCGCCTTCGATGACGACTTCGCCGTTCGGAATCAGCCGGTGCGACCCATCGCGGTGCCCGAGCACCCATTGCGCGGTCAGAAGCGTGCGTCCTTCGGCCCGCTGGCCGAGTGTCAGATCCTTGATGCTGGTCATGGTATTGCAACCTCCGCAACGCCGTTGCGGGCGACGACGCGGCCACGCTTGACGACCAGAGGCCGTGGCGCCACGTCGACGACGGCATGCGCCAGCGTCTCGCCAGTAAGCAGGGTGAAATCGGCGTCACAGCCGACCTCGAGGCCATAACCCTCGATATCCATGACGTCGGCGCCGCCCTTGGAGCAGACGTAGAGCGCATGTTCGAGATCGACGTCGCGGCGCAGGCCGTTCTTCATGCCGAGAATGCGGGCACGATCCATCATGTCGGGCTGGCCCCACGGACCCCAGGTGTCGCGGATACCGTCACAGCCGGCAGCAACCTTCACGCCGGCATCCTTCAGACGCAGGATCGACGGCACGGTCGAGGACGGCGAGCCGGTGGTGACGATACGAATGTCGAGTTCGGCTATCTGTTCGATCAGGCCGCCGACGCGCAGATAATCCGGCGCGCCGAGCGCAAAGGCATGGCTGATCGCCACCTTGCCCTGCATGCTGAGCGCGCGAATGCGTTCGAACATCATTTCCATGCTGAAGGCGCCGAGCTCGCCCTGCTCGTGCAGGTGAATGTCGATCGGCTTTCCATGTTTCTCGGCAAGACCGAAGATCGCGTCGAGATGGCCCTTCGGGTCGCGGTCGATACCGCAGGGATCAATGCCGCCAAGGACTTCGGCGCCATTGCTCAGAGCCTGGTCGAGCAGCTCGACAGTACCGGGCCGGGTGACGAGGCCCGACTGCGGGAAGGCGACGATCTCGATATCGATGACATCCTTCAGCGCCTGGCGGGTTTCGATGATGCCTTCCATCAGCCGGAGGCCATGGGTGGTGTCGATGTCGACATGGCTGCGGATGTGGCTTGCACCATTGGCGGCCAGCATGATCGCCTGGCGCATGGACTGGCGGTGTGGATCGATGCCGATTTCAAGCCGCTTCTCGCGTTCGAAATCGATGCGTTCGCGCAGCGTCGCGGTCTTGGCGTTGACGTGCCAGGGCATGCCCCAGACCGACTTGTCGAGATGGGTATGCGCCTCGATCAGACCGGAGATTGCGATATGGCCGCTGCCGTCTTCCACGGCCACGCCATCGGCGGCAAGCCCCTTGCCGAAGGCGGCGATCTTGCCGTCGCGCACCAGGATGTCGGTCGCTTCGCCGGCGTTGGGCCTGACGTTACGGATCAGGAGATTGGACATCATTCACCTCAATTTCGGATTGAGCGCATCGCGCAGCCAGTCACCGAGAAGGTTGACCGAGACGACGAGAAGGCAAAGCTGGACGACGGGGAAGAGTACCACCCACCATACGCCCGAAAACAGGAACTGGTTGCCGAGACGGATCAGCGTTCCAAGGCTTGGCTGGCTCGGCGGCATGCCGATACCAAGGAACGAAAGCGTCGCTTCCGTCAGGATCGCCATGCCGAAGTTCAGGGTCGCAGCGACCATGATCGGCGTCAGCGTGTTCGGCAGGATGTGCTTCAGCATGATCCGCCGCGCCGGCGTTTTCAGAAGACGCGCGGCCTGCACGTATTCCTTGCCGCGTTCGACGATCGTCTGGGCACGCACGGTACGAGCATATTGCACCCAGGCGCTGAGCGTGATCGCCAGCACCAGAACGGCGGCAGAGCCGACATCCCTGAGTTCCGGCGGCAGCATCTGGCGCGCGACGGCGCTGACGAGGATCGCGATCAGGATGGTCGGGATCGACAGAAGCACGTCGCCGATGCGCATCAGGAAGTTGTCGATGAAGCGACCGAAATAGCCGGCAACGAGGCCGAGGCTAAGGCCGACGGCGAGCGAAAGCACGACCGAGGCGACGCCGATCAGGATCGAGATGCGCGAGCCATAGAGAATGGCCGAGAGCATGTCGCGCCCTTGCGTGTCCGTGCCGAGCACGTAGGGCCATTGGCCGTCGGCTTCCCAGATCGGCGGCAGCTCGGAGTTCCAGAGCTCGAGCTGGGCCGGATCGAAGGGGTTCTGCGGCGCAATCAAAGGTGCTGCAAAGGCGGTCACGATCAGGAAAGTAAGGATGATCGCGCCGATAATTGCCGAAGGCTTGTGGGTGAAGGACCACCAGAGATCGCTCTGGCGCCAGCGGGCAAGCCGCGAAGGCTTGCGTGCCGGTGTGGTTTGCTGGACGTGATCTGTCATGGCAACGACCTCAGCGGGTTGCATCGCGCAACCGCGGATCGATGACCGCATAGGCGATATCGACGAGCGTGTTGAGCGTGACGAAGATGAAGGAGACGATGCAGAGATAGCCCGCCATGACCGGCATATCGAGGAAGGTCACCGCCTGGATGAAGAGCATGCCCATGCCCGGCCACTGGAACACGGTTTCTGTGATCAGCGCGAAGGCGATCAGCGAACCGAAATTCATCGCCGTCATGGTGACAACCGGCATCAGACAGTTCCGGAGCGCATGCCGGAAGTAGATCCGCCACCGCGGCACGCCACGCGCGCGAGCGAACTTAATGAAGTCCGAGCGCAGCACTTCCATCATTTCTGCGCGGACCAGGCGCATGACCAGGGTGATCTGGTAAAGCGCAAGCGCGAGAGACGGCAGGAGCAGCGATGCGCGGCCGGACGGCGTCAGCAGGCCCGTGCTCCACCAACCGAGCTGCACCACGTCGCCGCGCCCGAAGGCGGGAACGAGGCCGAACGTCACGGCAAAGACGAGGATCAAAAGGATGCCGACGACGAAGCTCGGCAAGGAGACGCCGATGATACTGACGAATTGCAGCCCCTCGGAATACCATCGCCCTCGGTGGATTGCAGTCAGGACGCCGAGTGGAAGACCGATCAGAAGCGACAGAACGGTCGCGACCAGCGCCAGTTCCATCGTTGCCGGGAAGCGCTCGGCAATGAGCTTCATCACGTCCTGGCCGTTGCGGTAGCTGATGCCGAAATCGCCCTGTGCGGCATTGCCGACGAAGCGGCCGAACTGGGTGAGGAAAGAATCGTTGAGCCCGAGCTTTTCGCGCAGCTCGATACGGTCGGCCTGCGACATCTGCTCGTTGGCCATCAGCTCGACCGGATCACCGGCGAAGCGGAAGATCAGGAAGGCGAGCAGCGCGACGGCGAGCATGACCAGCACGGCATTGGCCAGCCGCTTGATGAGAAAGACAATCATTGGGTTTCTCGCTGAATGAGGAGCCCCGGCAGAGCAATCTCCGCCGGGGCAAGAAAACTCAATCGCCGATACGGGTCAGCCAGTGACGCGGCTTGTTGTCGGCCCGAATGGTCACGTCCGTGACGGTCTTCGACATTGCCCAGGCCATCGGCTGCTGGTGCAACGGGATCATGATGACCTCATCCTTGGCGAACTTCAGCGCCTCGGTTTCGATCGCCAGACGCTTGTCGTGATCCATTTCGAGCGCGGCCTTCTTCACCATCGCGTCGAGTTCCGGATAGGACCAGCCGCCATAGTTGGCAACGCCGGCAGCACCTTCGCGGGTCGAGAGAACCTGAACCAGGATCGAATAGGCATCGAGCGTCGGCTCGTTGGCCCAGCCGATCATGTAGGCATCGGACTTGCCGCCGGCGCGCTTCGGCGCCTGTACGGCGCGCGGACCGATGTCGAGGGTCGGCTTCAGACCGACGCGCGACAGCATCGAGACGAGCGCGCTGCAGACGTCTTCCTCGTTGACGCTTTCGTCGTTCATGCAGACGAGCGTGAACTCCTTGCCGACAGCGCCGGCCTCTTCAAGCAGCTTCTTGGAGAGCTCCGGATCATAGGCGGTCGGCACGTCGAGTTCGGCGCTGTAGCCCGGGATTTCCGGAGCAACCATGGTGCCGGCGACATGCGACTTGCCGCGCATCACGCGCTTGAAGATCAGCTGGCGGTCGATTGCGTGGTCGATCGCCTGGCGGACCTTGATGTTGTTGAAGAAGTTTTCGCGACCGTCGGCAAAGGTCTCGTGGCGGTTGAAGACCATATGGACCGTCCGCAGGTCGGTGCGCTCGATGACCTTGATCTCCGGCGAGCTCTTCAGGCGCTCGAGATCCTGCACCGGCGCGCCGTCGGTCAGATCGATTTCGCCCGAAAGCAGCGCTGCAACGCGGGTTGCGGCCGAGGTGATCGGCATGAATTCGATGCGGTCGAGATTGTGCTTCGGCGTATCCCACCAGCCGTCGTTCTTGATGAGAACGGTCTTGCTGTCCGGCACGCGCGACTCGACCTTGAACGGGCCGGTGCCGTTGGTGTTGTAGGTGGCGTAGCCCTCGACCTTGGCGCCGACATCGGTCGGCAGTTCCGACTTGTTGTCGACCAGCCAGTCCTTATCGAACATGAAGATGTTGGTCATGTCGTTGAGGAACAGCGGGTTCGGCGAATTGACTTCGATGTCGACCGTGTAGTCGTCGACCTTCGTCGTCGAGACATAGGCCGGAATGTTGCCGCGCAGCGGCGAGGTCGGATGGCTGACGCGAGCCATGGAAGCGACGACGTCATCGGCGTTGAACTCGGCGCCGTTGTGGAACTTCACGCCCTTGCGCAGGTGGAAGCGCCAGACCTTGTCCTTGACCATCTCCCAGCTGGTGGCAAGCGCCGGCTCAACCTTGAACTCCGGCGTATAGCGGGTCAGGCCCTCGTACACGTGATTGAGGAAGGCCAGGTTCGAGGTGCTGCCGTAGGAGTAAGGGTCGAGCGAGAAGATATCCCGCGGGCTACCCCAACGCAGCGTTTCGGCGGAGGCCGAGGATGCGAGAAAGGCAAATGCCAACCCCGCGAGGAGATGCTTTCTCAGTTTCATGTCGTTCCCTCTGTTTTCTCATCAGTCGCCATATGCAGGCGCCCTCACCCACTCGTGAGCAAGTTGCCCTAGATTTGAAGCTGTCGGCGACAATGTCAACTATTTTGTCGACAATTTTGTATGCATGATTGTTTAAAGTCGCATACGACAGCGAAAACACCCGCTCGTCGACGAACGAAGGCATGGGGAAATTTCAGGGAACGCAGCAACTGTCGGGCGAATCGAAACCGCCGAGCCTCGGTAGGAAAGCCGCGCACCGACACGGTGAAAAATCGGCGCAAGAACCGGATTCGCCCGACAACACTGGCGTTTACGTGTGTTTCTGCAGGTAGCGGCGGCGCATACCGAGCCGGCAAACGGCGGGTGACCTTCTCAAACGGAGGTGCGCGCACTGGTGGCAGGGGTCGCGATCACCGCCGGCGCTGATACCGGCTGCAGATTTCGAGACACCTGGATCTCAAGTTCGCCCGCGGCATTCTCCACGTCCCGGGATTGGACGAAGGCGATCCGGGCCACCAGCGTCCCCGCCGGCGCAGAACATGTCAGCCGGCCCGCCAGCCTCCCCCGCTCCAAAAATCCGTGGGCAAGCTGACGTCCATGGCTAGGTTCTTGGCCGCAGCTCTCCTAGATTGACCGCTCGAAGACATGAGGAGGAATGCGCGTGAAAGTCTATCTCGCTGGCCCGGAAGTGTTTCTGCCCAATGCGGCTGAGATCCAGAAACTGAAGGCGGAACTGGCGCGCGCTGCCGGGTTTACGCCGCTGGTGCCGGGCGATCTCGAGATCCCGCCGGCTCCGACCAAGCATCAGCGCGGCCTTGCAATCTACGCCGTCGACGAAGGCATGATGCTTGCCGCCGACATGATCATCGCCAACCTGACACCGTTTCGCGGCATCAGCGCCGATGTCGGCACAGTGTTCGAACTCGGCTTCATGTGCGGTCACGGCAAGCACGTCTATGCCTATACGAACACCGCCCGCAGCTACTACGAGCGCATCCTGCATGACCACTACGGCGGAAAGGCCGCCTTGCGCCCCGACGGCCGCATGGCCGGTCCGGACGGGATCAGCATCGAAGACTTCGATATGACGGACAACCTGATGCTCGACGGCGGCGTTCTGCGACGGGAAGGCAGGCTCGTGCAGCGCGAAGTGCCCGAAGCCGATCGCCTGACCGACCTGCAAGCCTTCAAGGAATGCCTTGCGATTGCTGCCAAGCATCACCTGGCATAACGGCCGGCCGGAAGCCGGGGCTTTGTGACGGGAGTTAGTCGCTGGCGCAGGGCCAGCCAGCCGGCGTATTCATGCCGGCGGGAAGCTTGGTCGAGCTGTCGCCGCAGGTCATGTCGACCTGCTCCTGCTCAAGTCCGGTTGCCTCCGACAGGTCGACGCCCTCGATACGCGTCAGGAACATGAACGCGCCTTGGAAATCGATCGGGCCGGAAAAACTCGTGCTGGTCAGGTCCGCGCGCGAAAGGTTGGCGTGCGTAAACCGGGTTCCGGTGAGCTCCGCCTTGTCGAAATTGGCTCGGCCCAGTTCGGCTTTCTCAAAGCTTGCGCCCGTCAAGCGGGCGCCGCTGAAATTGGCCCGCTGCAGCTCGGAGTTCACGAACGATGCCTTCTCGGCGGAGACGCCGGCAAAGTTGCAGCGATAGGCTTCGATCTTGGAGAAGTTCGCGCCATTCGCCGTCGCTCCCGCAATCGAGGATCGAACCAGAGTTGCCTTTTCCAGATTGGCTTCCGTCAGGTTCGCGCCGCGCAAATCCGTCAAGGTGAAGTCGGTGTTGACGAGATTGGCACCCTGAAGGTCGCTGCCGCCGAGCATAAGCGCTTTCTTGTTGCAGTCGGTCCAGTCGGCTCCGGGCGTTGCCGAATCCTTGCAACTGGCCGCTTGCGCCATCGACGGCGCCGCGAACGCGACAAGGCCCAAAGCCGCCGCCGGAACGACCAGTCCTTTCATGACGTCGGCCACGATCCTCGATCCAGTTGCGCGGGCCGGGCGCAGCGTACCGCGCTCCTGGCCGAGATTGATTTTGAGGATGTTCATGGCGCCGCTCCAGGACCCGAAGGTCGAATCGATTGCATATCAGGTGCTTCGCGCGCCTTTCCGCCGACTGGCATCGCCGGTCATGCGCACGTCTTCGTTAAACGTATGACGTTGCTCGCCTTTATGCAAATGACAGAAATGAAAACGGTCCGTTTCAGATTGATACGTCCAGCAGCCAGTCGCGCAACGCCGCGCTCGGTCCGCGCGCGTCGATCGGTGCCGACGACAGCAGATGATAGGCCGAACCGTCTTCGAAAAAGCCGCACGGCGCGGCCAGGATGCCATTGTCGATATCGTCGCGGACAAGCTGCCAGGGCCCAATCGCGACGCCAATCCCGGCGATCGCCGCCTGAAGGCTGATGTAGAAATGCTCGAAGACATGGCCGCGCTGCTCCGGGGCGGTACAGCCGACCATTTTCGCCCAGGTCTCCCACGCTTCTGGTCGCGTTCGCGTATGCAAGGGGACCGCATCCTTCCGCAATTTGGGCGAGCAGGCGGCGTTGGCTGCGTCGAAAAACGCGGCGACTTTGTCTGCGCGGCAAACCGGACCTATTCGCTCCGGAAAAAGCCGCACCACATGTGTGCCCTCCGGCCAGGGAAAATCGTCGCGACGGATCGCCAGATCGATACCCCGTCCTAAGGGTACCGGCCCGCCACCCGCAACGAGGTGGATGGACACATCCGGGTGCAGTACCTGGAAATCCGGAAGGCGCGGTATCAGCCAGCGCATCAGAAGTGTCGGCTCGCAGGAGACCACCAGCGCCGGCGTTCCCGACACTTCCCTGATCTCCCGGACAGCATTCTCCACCAGACCGAAGCCTTCGCGCACGGCCGTCGCCAGCTTCCGCCCGGCCTCCGTCAGGAAGACACGCCGGCTGCGGCGCTCGAACAGCGCCACGCCGAGATCGTCCTCGATAAGGCGGACTGCGCGGCTGATGGCGCCATGTGTCAGATGCAGCGCGTCCGCCGCGCGACTGAAGCTCTCAAGTCTGGCCGCCGCCTCAAAACACCGTAGCGCCGCAAGCGGCGGAAGCCGGGGCGCTTTTATCTGTGAGTAGAACTCACCGAATTCGTCAGAATTCATCGTTAGTCGTTTCTCATCGATCAAACTATTGAAGCAGTAATGAAAGATACGAACGGGAAAGACAATGACCGAACTGTTAGCTGTAGTGACCATTACAATCTTTGCCGTCATCAGTCCTGGGCCTGATTTTGCAATGGTGACGCGCAACAGCCTGCTCTTGTCGCGACGGGCCGGCGTCCTGACGGCGCTCGGTATCGCCGTAGGCGTCTGGGTCCATGTCGCCTATACTCTGCTCGGCGTCGGGCTTCTCATCCGTCAGTCTCTCCTTCTCTTCACCCTGCTGAAACTCGTCGGCGCCGCCTACCTGATCTGGCTCGGCATCCAGATGCTGCGCGCGAAACAGGCCGAAGAGGCTGCCTTGGCCGCACCTCCTGCGCTCTCCGATCTCGGCGCGCTGCGTATGGGGTTTCTGACCAACGCGCTCAATCCGAAAACGACGATCTTTGTCGTCAGCCTTTTCATGCAGGTCGTCGAGCCGACCACGGCGCTGCCCGTCCAAATCGCTACGGAGCCTTCATCTCTGCCGCACATCTGATCTGGTTTACGATCGTCGCCCTGTTCTTTTCGTCAGGCACAGTACGACTTCGCCTGATTGCGCTTCGCCATTGGATCGATCGCACCTTCGGTGCCCTGCTCGTTGGCTTCGGCGTATTGCTGGCAACGGCGAGCGTGTCACGCTAGGTGACGCTTGGTCGCGGCGTGTCGCTTGCCTTCTCCGCTACGAGCACTTGCCTCAGCCGTCGAACACATGCAATATCCATACAATTCAGCATGAGGTATTCGCAATGGCGGACGAACGCCTGGGAATTTCGTGGCAACCGGCAATCCGCAAATCGGATGGGCCGCTCTATCTCGCCATCGCAGACGCCATCGCGGCCGATATCGGCGAAGGGCGCTTGTCCGAAGGGATGCGCCTGCCGCCGCAGCGCACGCTGGCCGAGGCCCTCGGGATCGACTTCACCACGGTCAGTCGCGCCTATAACGAGGCCCGACATCGCGGCCTCGTCGAAGGCCGGGTCGGCCAGGGCACCTACGTGAAAACGCGACGTGTAAGAGCCAGCGGCACGCCGACCGGCGGTCTCGTCGACATGAGCATGAACCTGCCGCCATTGTTCGACGATCGAATTCTCGCTGCTCGCCTCTGGGATGACATGGCGGCACTGCAGGCCGATCACGGGCTTGAACTGCTGATGCGATACCAGCCGCCGGGCGGCGCCCTGCACAATCGCGCGGCAGGGGCCGCGTGGCTAAAATCCAGGCTGGGCGAGGTTCCGGCGGAGCGCGTGCTGATTTCCGCCGGCGCGCAAGGGGCTCTGCTTGCGACTCTTGGCAGTCTCACCAAAGCCGGTGACATGATTTGCGCCGAGGCGATTACCTATCCCGGGGTGCGCGCGCTGGCAGCACATCTCGGCATCAGGCTGCACGGCCTCGCCATGGACCGCGAAGGCCTCTTGCCCGAAGCATTCGAAGACCTCTGCGCAAAGGAGACGCCGAAAGCGCTCTATTGCAATCCGACGCTTCACAATCCCACGACGACGACATTTTCGCTTGAGCGGCGTCAGGCGATCGTCACTATCGCCAGGCGGCACGACGTGGCGATCATCGAAGACGATGCCTATGGCGCCCTTCCCGTTTCCGCACCGCGCCCGCTGGCAGCGCTGGCGCCGGACCTCGTCTACTATGTTGGCGGCCTTGCAAAATGCCTGTCGCCCGCCTTGCGCATCGCCTATCTCGTCGTTCCGGACAGCCGAAGCTCGGTCCGCGTCGAGGGCGCGATCCGCGCCACGGTCGGCATGGCATCGCCTCTTGCGGCCGCAATCGCCACGCGCTGGATCGAGGACGGGACGGCTGGCGCCGTACTCGCAGCCATTCGCAGTGAGACCGCGGCGCGACAGCGCATCGTCTCCGAGCTTCTTCCTGCCAACGTCGCTCAAACGAACCCGGACGCCTTCCACGCCTGGCTGCACTTGCCATCCCCCTGGACACGCGGCGAACTGAGCGCGCGATTGCAGGCGGCCGGGATCAGCATCGTTGCGAGCGACGCCTTTGCGCTCGGCTCGCCACCCGAAGCCGTCCGACTCGGCCTCGGCGCTGCTACCAGCCACGCGGAGTTGCGACGTAGCCTTCTCGTCATCACTGAGCTTATCGGCCAGCCCCCGGCCGCTTCCAGCTTCGTGGTGTAAGCGCCAGCGGCGAAATTGTCGCACATATGTATGCATACAATAAATTGACAATGTATGTTTTTCGGCGCCTAATCTTCGCAAGCCTGAGACGGCCCCAAGAAGTGGCTGGCCGCCTATCCAGGCAATTTCGGCGCAAAACCCCAAGCGCCAGCAAGAACGCCTGAAAGGAACATACATGTCTTCCGATAGTGACTGGCCGCCAATCCCACCCATGCAGACCGGCTTGCGCGGTCGCTGCCCCCGCTGCGGGCAAGGGCACCTCTTCAACGGCTTCCTGAAGATGCGCAAGGAATGCGAAGTCTGCGGCCTGGATTACTCCTTCGCCGATCCGGCCGATGGCCCTGCATTCTTCGTCATCTGCTTTGCCTGCGTGCCGAGCGTCTTTCTTGGCGTCTGGCTCGAAGTTCAATACAGCGCGCCGCTCTGGATACACCTGTTGGTGACCGGCCCCTTCATGCTGCTGACCTGCATTCCGCCGCTTCGCCCCCTCAAGGGCTGGCTCGTCTCAAGTCAGTTTTTCTACAAAGCCGAGGAAGGCAAGGTCGTGAGGCGAAACAACGAGCCGTCCGCCGCGGCGACGACGCAGTAGATCTAGCAAGACCACTTCCTGGGCACTAGAAAAGCCCAAAAGCCTCCGAACACACCCCTAGAAAATAATTGCGCCGCCAACTGTTGATAGTTGACGGCGCTTTCACCGGAAGCCTCTCTTCTCAAAGGCCGGCTCTACGTAAAATAACAAAATCAAGACGTCAATCTGCAAACTGTGAAGTTTTTATGAGAGCATTTTGTCATATAAAGACTTCGGTTTTAATATAATTCGGATTCATTACTATCATTCTTAAGATAAACTTATTTTAGAAATATATGATAGTTGCTCATATGCAACAGTTTATAGTAATAGCTCTTAACAAACGTCCAAAACGCGTTTGTAGCATAACTGTCTTGTTTTTTGTGATAGCGGTGTCGCCGCTGCCCGCTGCGAGTCATCGCAGTGGTTCATTTCGTAGCAGCGCGAGCGAGGTAACCGATAAATCTCTGGGGGACACCAGGGGCCGGGCCTTGTTGACCTTGATAACCATTAGAGAGATCGATCGAATGACTATCAAAAGCCTTCTTCTCGGCTCCGCTGCTGCTCTCGCAGCAGTTTCCGGCGCCCAGGCTGCCGACGCAATCGTCGCAGCCGAGCCGGAGCCCATGGAATACGTTCGCGTTTGCGACGCTTTCGGCACTGGCTACTTCTACATCCCGGGCACCGAAACCTGCCTCAAGATCGGCGGCTTCATCCGTTTCCAGACCTCCTTCGGCCCGAACGAAGTCAACGGCCGTCAGGGCTGGGGCGACGCCGGCACGTCTGACTGGGATTCGTTCTCGCGCGCTTACATCTCGTTCGACGCCAAGAGCGACACCGAATTCGGCACGCTCACCGGCTTCTTCGCTGCTGAATTCAACGCCGACAACGACACCGACGCTGGCGACAGCCGCATCGACGTCGACGAAGCCTACATCCAGCTCGGCGGCCTCAAGGCCGGTTTCTTCTACAGCTGGTGGGATAAGGGCCTGAACGGCGAATCCGACTCGCTCGGCAACGTCACCGAGTTCAACTCGATCGCCTACCTCTATGATGGCGGTTCGTTCCAGGCTGGTATCGCCATCGACGAACTCGAAGGCGCAACGACCAAGAACAACGGCGTTGGCGTTGAAGCCATCGTTTCGGCGACGGTCGGTGGTGTTTCCTTCGACCTGCTCGGCGGCTACGACACCGAAGTTGAAGAAGGCGCGATCCGCGCTCTGCTTTCGGCTGACCTCGGCCCGGGCACGTTCCAGCTCGCTGGTATCTGGGCTTCCGACCCGAACGCTTACTGGAATGCTTCGGAGTGGACCGTTGCAGCTTCGTACGCCTTCAAGGCAACCGACAAGCTGAAGATCACCCCCGGCGCTCAGTACTGGGGCGACTACAAGTTCAACAGCGATCTCGACCGTTGGCGCGCTGGCGTGACCCTCGACTACGCGATCACCGAAGGTCTGGCGACCCGCGTGTCGGTTCAGTACAACAAGGAAGACCTGACGGCTACGACCGACCGCGACTACGTCTCGGGCTTCGTCCGTCTGCAGCGTAACTTCTAATCCGATTAAACTCGGATGAAAGAAGCCCGCAACTTCGTAAGAGGTTGCGGGCTTTTTCTATGGCGGAAGTAAAGTCGGCCAGTGTTTCTTGCGCCAGACTTCGGAAGGGTCGAATGACTTCGCTCGAAGCGAGCATGAGCAGTTTGCGCGATTGAAATCCTTCTGGATTGCCTGCCGCCTGACGCGTCAGGTGACGCGCACGCGAAAGCCCGCAAAATCTCTCGACCTTGCGGGCTCGCTTGCGTCTGGTGCCGGTTGCGGCAGGTCGCTTGCGCGGCTCAGTTTGCCGGTGTCGGCTCTCCAAGCGAGAGCATCAGCCGGTTTGCCCAGTTGAAGAAGGCAGCACCGTGGATGACGTCGGCGATCTCCAGTTCATTGAGGCCCGCTGCCGAAAGTCGGGAGATGTGCTCCTCTCCGAAGGCTGGCGGGGTCGCTGTAAGCGCCACCGAGGCGGCGACGATTGCATTCCAGCGTTCGCCGAGATCGGTTTCGACGCCTGCGTCGAGGAGCTTCTGCACATCCTCGCTGCGCTTGGAGTGATGCGAAGCGAAGCGCGAATGGACAGAAGCGCAGAAGATGCAGCCGTTGTATCGCGACGCCGCGGTCGCAGCCAGTTCGCGCTCGGCGCGTGGCAGGCCCGAGCGGGTGTTATAGAAGATGTCCTTGTCGGTTTTCGTGCGCGCTTCAAGCACTTCCGGATCGCGCACGAGCAGACGGAAGTAGGGCGACTTTGCGCGTCCAGCCTCGACCAGGCCTTTGAAGTGACGCTCCGTCAACTCTTCCTCCGGCAATGGCTGAAGCCACGGTGTCCAGCCGATCTCGGCCTGCGTGAACGTGACAGGCGGGTTTTCGACGATCGGGATGATGGCATGTTCGGTCATTCACACGTCCTCTCGAGTTCTTAAGCCGCAGCGCGTTTCGTGGCGGTCGACAGCAATGCAAGGCCGGCGATCACTCGGATCTGAAACGCGACGAATGAAACCAGCTGTGAAAGGGTCACGACAGCATTTGTCGTCCAGCCGGCGTCGAGCAAGGCTTGCAATGCCCGCGGGCTGGCATCACGCAAGTGGAAGACGAGCAGGTGGGCGTGCTCCAGCGCGGCGGACAGCTTGGGGCCGAGCGCGCCGCGGCTTGGCTGCGATACTCGGTAGAGCGGGCCGGTTACGTTCTCGTCCTTGAGCGGACCGTCGGGATAGTTGCCGTAGGGGCCCGTCGCCCGCCCTGCCCCGATCTCGGCCTTGATGACCTCGACCAACCAGCGATCAGCGCCACTTTCCTCGAACGGGCTGCTGTAAAACTCGAAAATGTCGGCCTGACGGTGCAGGCCGGCAACGAAACTTGCGATCGCATGCCGCTCCGCCGCCGACACGTCGCCGAAATCAACGGGCTGAAAGAGTGCGAGATAGCTCTTCTGTGCCTGTTCGCGGGTTTCCGGCCTTTGGGCGCGAATGCGGTCGAGCGCCGATCCGGCAGTGATGCCGGCCAGCAGATCGATGATATCCGGTGACGTAGTGGTCATGACGTCGTCTCCTTTGCGAGATGGGAAAGCAATCCGTTTCAACCGACGGCGCCGAAACGCCGGGCATGGAATTTCTCCTGTGGCGACCAGCCGAGCGCGGGTGCGACCTGGGTCGCGATGAGCTCGATCGAGCGTAGGATCAGCGGGTGCGGCGGATCGACGGAATGGACCTGGAACACCAGGTCGGTGACACGTTCCAGCGTCTCGTCAGCGCTAAGGCTCGCGATGACGTCATCGACGGAGCCGACGTGTACGTCGAAAGCCGCGATCAGATCGGCAAGTGAATTGCCTGGAACCGCGTGGCCGCTGGCGATCAGCCGTTCCGCGCCCCGCCTCAACCCAACCTCGGCAAGCCGCAACGCTTCGGCGCGGCTGTCGGCGACGAACAGGCTGCGAGAACCGAGGATACGCGGCGCGCGGCCGCAAGGAAGCGCATGCAGATAGGCATCGATGATCGGGTTTTGCAGCTCCGCCAGCGAAGCGTGCGGGTTGCCCTCCGGCCGCGGCTGGGTGCGCGACAACATCAGGCCGTCGCCAGCGCGGCCGGCCCGTTCGCCGCCCGCCACGGAAAAGGTTGCCTGCCAGATGCGGTCGAGCAGTTGCGGTGCTGCAGGATAGAGGCGATCGCCGCCGGGCAGCCCACGGCCTGCCCAAGCGTCCAGAACCGTTTGCAGATGCCTGCCGTAGATCGCGCCGCGATCGGCGCTTTCCAGGCCAAAGGCCGAGAATGAGGATGGCGTGCCGCCGGTCCCGAACCCGACCTCCAGTCGCCCGCCGGAGAGCAGATCGAAAACGGCGGCGTCCTCGGCCACGCGGATCGGATTTTCGAGCGGCAGGGTGATGACACCGGTCCCGAGACGGATACGCGTCGTCTCGGCTGCAACATGGGCGAGGAAGACCACAGGCGCCGGAAGGCCGCCTTCGTCCGCGTGGAAATGGTGCTGCGCCACCCAGGCCGTGTCGAAACCGAATCGCTCGGCCGTGACGATCTGCTCCTTTGCGTAGTAGTAGCGGGTGCCTGCCGGTACGTCATCGAGCAGTCGGGTGAAAAAGCCAAGGCGTTTGCGTGGCGTCGTCTCAATCATGGTCGGTCCTGTCTGTCGTCGGTTGTTCAGGCCGCGACCCGGCGCCTGCGTCCGGGGATGGCATTGATCAGTTCACGGGTGTAATCACTGCGCGGGTTTCCGAAGACGTCGGAAACGGTTCCGCCGTCGACCAGTCGCCCGTCCTTCAGAACCGAAACGGTATCGGAGATCTGGCGCACGACGGCGAGGTCGTGGGAAACGAAGAGATAGGTGAGCCCGAGGTCGCTCTGCAGTTCGTCCAAGAGGTCGAGTATCCGCGCCTGCACACTGACGTCGAGCGCGGAAACCGCTTCGTCGAGTACGACCAGCTGCGGATCGAGCACGAGCGCCCGGGCGATGGCAACGCGCTGACGCTGGCCGCCGGAAAGCGCATGGGGCCGCCGTGCAAATGCGTCCTCCGGCAACCCGACGCGACCAAGGATCGCCCTTGCCTTGCCCTCGCGATCAGAACGGCTGACTCCCGGATAATTCGTCAGCGGCTCGGTCACGATCTGCAGCACGCTTTGGCGTGGGTCGAGCGAACCGTAGGGATTCTGGTAGACAAGCTGGACCTTGCGCCGGAACTGCCGAAGGTCCTCTCCGGTCAACCCCGAAACTTCGGTTCCGTCGATCGAGATCCGGCCTGCAGTCGGCCTGTCAAAGCCGACGATGCTGCGGATCGTCGTCGTCTTCCCAGATCCGGATTCCCCGACGATCGCGTGGGTCGCTCCCCGCCGGACGCGGAAGCTCAGCTCGTCGACGGCTCGTAGGGGCGAACCGCCGTCCTTGCGGACGAACTCGCGGACAAGCCCCTCGACGATGACGATATCGTCCGGAGCCTCCGCAACGGATGGTCGAACGGTTGCCAACCTCGGGGGCGACGTAAAGGACGGCGCGTCTGAGAGCAGTTGCTTCGTATAGGGGCTGCGCGGTGCGGCAAGTATCGCGCCCGTTGCTCCCTGCTCCTGAATCCGCCCGCCCTGAAGGACGACGATCCGATCGGCGCGGTCGGCGGCAACACCGAGATCGTGGGTCACCAGAAGCACGGCCGTACCATATTCCGCTCGCAACTCGTCGATCAGATCGAGAATGCGCTTCTGGACAGTGACGTCGAGTGCGCTCGTCGGTTCATCGGCAATAATCAACTGTGGCTTCAACGCAATCGCAATCGCGATCAGCACCCTTTGGCGCATGCCACCCGACAGTTCATGCGGATATTGCCGCGCCCGGAGTGCTGGCTCGCTCAAGCCGACGCGGGCAAGAAGAGAGATCACACGGGCCTCGATGTCGTCTGAACGCAGCGCCCTGTGAATGCGAAAGATCTCGCCGAGTTGCGAGCCGATCGTCTTGACCGGGTTGAGCGAACTTCCCGGATCCTGCGGCACAAGGCTGATCCTCGCGCCGCGCACCGTGTCCAGTTGCCGATCCGTCCAGCGGGCGATATCGGTTCCATTCAGCTTGATGCTGCCTTGCTCCACCCGGCCATTCGCAGCGAGCAGACCGATGATCGACTGGGCCGTCGTCGTCTTGCCGGAACCGGATTCACCGACAAGCGCCACAACCTCGCCTGGATTGATGCGAAACGAAACGTCGTGAACGGCGCGGCGCTCGCCGCTGCCGTCACCATAGGCGATGCAGAGGCCCTCGACCTCGAGAACGGGCGGAAACGGTCCAGGTATGACGGTCATGCTGCGGCCCTTCCGAAAGATTGGCTGACGCGATTGGCAGCCAGCACGACGAGGACGACCACGATGCCGGGCGCGGTGGTCAGCCACCAGGCAGTCGAGATGTAATTGCGTCCCTCGGCGATCAGCAGTCCCCATTCCGGCGTCGGCGGAGGCGCGCCGTAACCGAGAAATCCGAGCGTCGAAATCTGCAGAACGGCCGATCCGAATTGCAGCGCGGCAAAGGCGACGACCGAGGTCAGGGAATTCGGCAGAATATGGCGCCACAGAACCGAGGCGAAGGTTCCGCCACTGCCGAAGGCCGCCTCGACATAATCGCTGCGGCGCACGCGCACGACTTCCGCACGCGCCAACCGGGCAAAGCCTGCGACCGAGGTAACGCCGACCGCGATTGCCGCGTTCACGGTTCCAAAGCCGAGCAGGATGATGATGCTGAGCGAAAGCAGCAGCGGAGGGATCGACAACAGCACGTCGACGACGCGCATGATCGCATCGTCGAAGCGACGCCGCACCGAGCCGGCGACGACGCCGAGACCGGTGCCAACAGCAAGGCCCAGCCCGACGGCGACAAAAGCACCGGTCAGCGAATGAACGGCCCCGTAGACGATGCGCGCATAGAGATCGCGCCCGAGCGCATCGGTTCCGAGCAGATGGTCAGCGCTCGGTCGCTGCAACTGCGCGCCACCGACGCCTTCAACTGGGTTGTAACCTGTGAAGAGCGAAGGGGCGACTGCCCAGAGAAAGACGGTGCCGAGAATAAGCCAGGAAAAAGCCAACCCTAGGGGTCCGCGGCGCCGCCGCGATGCCGCGCCATTGCGCCGTTCGCTCTTTGCCCTTGGCGCCGCAACGGCGTCATCGTGAAGCGTATCGAAGGTCGTCATGCAACGGCTCCCGTTTTGGTCCTGAGGCGTGGGTCGAGCACCGGATAGAGCAGGTCCACAGCGAGATTGATGATCACGAAGGCCAGTGCCGACACCACGACGATCGCCTGAAGCACGGCGGCGTCCTGGCTGCCGACGGCGCGTTCGGTGAGCCCGCCGATGCCGTTCAGCCCGAAGACGGTCTCCGTCACCACGGCCCCGGCGATCAGTTCGCCGAAGAGGACACCGGCGATCGTCAGCGTCGGCAGCAGGGCGTTCTTTGCGACGTGCCGCCAGAGAACCCAAAGGTGGGTGGCACCCTTTGCCCGCGCCACGGCGACGAAGGGGCGCGTTATTACCTCATCGATGTTGCGCACGAGCACCTGCGCCAGCGGCGCGGAAATCGGCACGGCAAGTGTCGCGACCGGCAGGATCAGTTCCTGCCAGGGACCAGGATTGATGACCGGCACGAGCTTCAGGCGGAAGGAGAAGATCTGGATGAGCATAATGCCGAGCCAGAAGGTCGGGACCGAAATGAAAAGCGAGGGAACCGACTGCAAGGCGCCACGCAGCCAGGCGAACGGCGCGAGACTGGCGAGGAAAGCGATGACGGTCGCCAGGACCGCAGCTAGCAGGAAGCCGAGCCCCGCGAGCTTTAGCGTTGCGGGCAGATGCGCGGCGAGCAGGCTTGAAACCGGAACGCCGGCCTGAACAGAGTAGCCGAAGTTGCCGGCCAGGAAGTTGCCGATGGTCCGCGCGTACTGCACCGGCACGGAGCTGTCGACGGCATAGGAAGCGCGGATTTCGGCAACCTGTTCGGCGGTCAGGCCGAGATCGGGGTTCTGGAACTTGATGAGGATCGCGTCGCCGGGCATGGCCTGCAGCAGCACGAACGAGATCGTGAATGCGGCCCAAAGCACAAACAGGGCCTGAGCGACACGGTTGAACAAATAGGCGGACATGATCCCATCCTCGCAGGCGGATTTCAGAGACGGCGGCCACCGGCCTTACGGCGGCCGCCGAACCAATCAATGTTCGGCAAGCCAGGTGCTGTAGAAGCTCGGTCGCCCGACGGCCTCGAAGGCCACGCCCTGGACGTAGGGCGCACCGGCATAGGCCTGCGGTTCCTCGAAGATCGGGATCGCATAGGCCTGATCGACGACGTAGTCCTGGACTTCGCCGGCGATCGCGAGGCGCTTCTCACGATCCGGCTCGGAGGCGAGCGCATCGAGCAGCCCGTTCAGTTTGGTATCGACGAAGCTCTGAACCTTGTCGCTGAGTCCGCCCTTCTGGCGCAGTACATCGCGGTTCTTCGGATAATACTGGCTCTTGATCACATCGGGGTCCGCGCGGCCGACCATGGCGGGCGATACCGGCGTCTTCAGCGGATCGAGATCATCCACCGTCTTGCTGCCGCTGTCGCCGGCAAGAACGCTCAGCTTCACGCCCACCTTGCCCCACTGCTGGGCGACCAGTTGCAGCGTTTCCTTGTTCTGCGGCTGTGGCAGCGATTCATAAGCCGTCAGCACCAGTTCCTTACCGTCCTTCTGGCGTAGGCCGTTGGCGCCGACCGACCAGCCGGCCTCATCGAGCAGAGCCTTGGCCTTTACGGGATCAAAAGTGAGCTTGGCCGAGATGTCCTTGTAGCCGAGCGCCGACGACGCGATGATCGAAGTGGCTTGCGGATAATTGGCCGAAAACAGCGTGGTGACGATTTCCTTGGTGTCGGTCGCGTGCAGCAGCGCCTGGCGTACCCGGATGTCGGCCACCAACGGGTTGTCCGGGCGGAAGACGACGCTGTTGTTCACGCCGCGGGTAGAAGGCGCGTAGATCTGATAGTCCTGCGCCTCGACTTGACCCTCGTCATAGGCCTGGACCTGCCGGATGAAATCCGCCTGACCTGCCAGCAGTGCACCGATGCGCACGCTGTCTTCGCCGGTGATGATGTACTTGATGCCGTCGAGATAGGTGCGGCCCTGGTGTTCGAGCTTGGCCGGCCCCCAGTTGTATTCCTCGCGGGCCTTCAGGTTCAGTTCCTTGCCGATCGTCTCGCTCTCGACGACGAACGGACCGGAGCCGATGATTTTCGTTGCGTCACCAAGCTCTTCGAAAGGCAACGCCAGCGTGCTTGCGGCCACCAGGCCCGAGCCGATAACGGACGTTCCCTGAAGGAATCCCGGCGACGGCTTCTTGAAGTAGAATTTGACCGTCAGCGGATCGACGACTTCGCTACGCTCGTAGTTGTTGATCACCTCTGAAACCGGCTGCTTCAACGCCTTGTTGCCGAGGCCGAAGACGTCGTAGTTCTTGGCAACGGCAGCCGCGTCGAGCGGCGAGCCATCGGAGAACGTCACGCCCGGACGAATCTTGAACGTGTATTCCGTCGCATCGGCGTTGACTGTCCAGGACTCGGCGATCCAGGGCTCGATCTCCAGCGTCTTCGGATTCTGATAGGTCAGCTTGTCGGTGATCTGGTTGAGGATGCCACCGTTCGGATAGAAGCCGCCGGCCGGCGGGTAGAGGTTCGTATGGGCCTGCTGCTCCAGATAGATCAACGTGCCGCCCTTGACCGGATCCGTCGTTTGCGCCTGGGCACCGCTCAGAGCCAGGCCAGAGGTCGCAAGTGTGGCGAGCGTCAGCGCCAGGCGTTTCAGTTTCGTCGTCATGAGAGCCTTCCTTCAGAAATCTGGAGGCTATGGTACGACCGCGGCAGGCATAATCAATTAAATCTAGTAAATTAATATGCTATATGTTTTGCCCGAACAGAAAGAAGCATCTAGCGTGCGAACGCCCGGGAGATAATTGTCCCTTCCCGTATTTTTCCCACCGATTTTGACGGGCCGGGATCGACAGAAGTGTGGAAAGAAGCACGCTGGTAACCACCGCCACATACGCGACATGGACACGTGCTTGATTGCGCGCGGCATTGACACCATTGTCATCATCCGTTGAAAAATCTTGGCAATTTCTCTGAACCTCCCAAGGATCGTAAGCATCATGGAAAGCAATAAAGTCCTCGTCGTCGGCGGTGCCGGCTACATCGGCTCGCATACGTGCCTCGAACTCGCCAACAAGGGTTTCGAGCCGGTCGTTTACGACAACCTTTCGAATGGCCACGAGGAATTCGTCAAATGGGGCGTGCTGGAAAAGGGTGATATCCGCGACCGCAAGCGGCTCGACGAGGTGCTTGCCCGTCACAAGCCACGCGCCATCCTGCATTTTGCCGCGATGATCGAGGTAGGTGAATCGGTAAAGGACCCGGTTTCCTTCTACGACAACAATGTCATCGGCACACTGACCTTGCTTTCGGCCGCCCTCGCGGCCGGCGTCGAAGCCTTCGTGTTCTCGTCCACCTGCGCCACCTATGGTCTGCCGGAGAGCGTGCCGATCGACGAACAGCACCGCCAGGCGCCGATCAACCCCTACGGCCGGACCAAGTGGGTGTGCGAGCAGGCGCTGAAGGACTACGGGCAGTACAAGGGCTTGCGCTCGGTCATCCTGCGCTACTTCAACGCCGCCGGCGCCGATCCGGAAGGCCGCATCGGCGAGTGGCACGAGCCGGAGACGCATGCCATCCCGCTCGCCATCGACGCCGCCCTCGGCCGTCGCCAGAGCTTCAAGATCTTCGGCACGGACTACGACACGCGCGACGGCACCTGCGTGCGCGACTACATCCACGTACTTGATCTTGCCGACGCCCATGTGCGCGCGGTCGAACACCTGCTTGCCGGCGGCGACAGCGTCGAGCTCAACCTCGGCACGGGCACCGGCACGACCGTCAAGGAACTGCTGACGGCGATTTCCGAGGTTTCCGGACGTGAATTCCAGGTTGATCTCGTCGACCGCCGCGAAGGAGATTCGACGACACTGGTCGCCAACAATGACAAGGCTCGCGACGTGCTGGGATGGGTTCCGAAATACGACCTCACCGACATAACCCGCACGGCTTGGAACTGGCATTCCCGCCGCAATCAGGGCGTTTGAGGCTTTGGTGGCGCTGGTGCGGCGGTCATCGCCGCACCAGGATCGCTCCGACGCGTCAGGCCGTGTGCTGCACCGGCCTTGAGGAAAAGCCCGAGCGCAGCCGTGTGGCCAACGGCTTTTCAATCACAAGATAGGCGAAAGCGCCAAGCGTCGTCCCCGCAACGACCGCCAGCAGGGCCGATGCGAGCGGCCCAATCCCCATCATTCCACAGGTCTTGACCACGACCGATATCGCAAAGGTGTGCCAGAGATAGATGGAATAGGATGCGTCGCCAAGCATCATCGGCAGCCTGCGCGGGCGGAACCAGCCCTGCGCCTCGAGCGCCAGCGTTCCCAAAACCAGCATGACGGCCAAGGGTCCGAGAATGAACTCGTCGAAAGGCAGGCGAAGCACGGCGACCGCCGCGAATCCTGAAAATGCGCCGGCGACAAGCACAAGGCCGGACGTTGCGCCCGGTCCCCTGCCCCTCAGCCAGAGTTCGGCGACGACCATACCGGCCACGAATTCGAGAATGATCGGCCGTGTATAGGTGACGAAGAGCGCGTTGTCGCTGTCGACGGCAAAGCCGATGGTCACCAGCGCCGAGAAACAGCCAGCGATTGCCAGCAGGCGCCTCGACCGCGGCAACAGCAGCGTCAGTGCGAAGACGGCATAAAAGAACATCTCGTAGTTCAGCGTCCAGCCCTGCACCAGAACCGGCCAGATTTCGCCGCTGCTGGGTGAGCGCGTGGGAATGAACAGCAGCGAGGAAAGCACATGTCCATTGCTCAAGACGAGATTGGGAAACAGTCCGGCGATGCCGCCGATTACCATTACCGCGGTCGCGAGCCAATAGATCGGCGCGATCCTTTGAACGCGATCGCGCAGGAATGCGAGTGGTGCCACCGGCCGCCGCTCGCTGATCACCCACATGATGAAGCCGCTGATGACGAAGAAGACATCGACGCCCGCAGCACCAATCGCGAAGTGGTGCCCGGTCCGTTCGGCAGCATGGAAGACGACGACACCAAGTGCTGCGATGGCACGCAGATACTGGATGCCGTAGATCGTCGTCGTCGGAGGGCTGATCATCGATACCTCAAGCGCAGCGGGATCTCCGATACGGACGGTGCGGGACGATCTTCGACGCTCTGCTGCGGGCGCGCTTCCGGCAATGTCAGCTTTCCGGCTGCGAAATAGAGCAGGAACGAACCGATATGATAGGGGTTCATGATGTCGATCTCGACGAAGGACCGCACCAGCAGCAGCAGCGCTATGCCGAAAAGCACCGAGGACGGCGTGTCGTGGTCCTGCGTCAACAGCCGCTTGGTGTGTCCGAGCACGGTTATCAGCAGGATACCGGACAGAAGCACGAGCCCGATCGCGCCGGTCTCCACCATCGCTTCGATAAAGGTGTTGTGAAAGTGGAAGCCGGAGCGCGTGGCGATATAGAACTCTTCCCAAAGACGCTCGGGCTCCGAGAATCCCTGGACCCAATAGGCCTGATAGCCGACACCGACCAACGGTGATGACATGGCGGCCTCGATGCCCTGCTGCCACAGATAGGTGCGCCCGGTCAGGGTGGAATCCTTGCCGAAAAGGCCGAGGACAAGATCGACGCCGCCGCCATAGATACCTGCAACGGCAACCATGACGGCACAAACGGTAGCTGCGAGGAAGAGACCCTTGCGGTGTGCCGGCGACAATAGGCCGACGACCCGCATGCCGAGCCAGAGCCCCAGGATGACCACGGTGGTCAACACCGATGTCGCCGATTGCGAGGCAAAAAGGGAATAGGCCGACAGCATCGCGACCAGGCCCGATGCCGCGAGCCACAGGCCGCGTTCGCCAAGCGCGATCGGCGCGACGAAGGCGAAATAGATGCCGAGCGAGGCGTAGAAGCCAAGCTGGTTCTTCGAGGCGAAGGCGCCGACAAAACTGTAGGTGCCGTCGAGCGGATCGAGATGATAGACGCCGAAGAGCAGCGAGTAGACGAGAACGACGCCGGTGCCGGCAATCGCGCCGCGCACGAGCGTCCTGATACCGACGACCCGCATGGCAATCAGGGCGCAGATCACGTGGGAGAGATACTGCACTCCCGTTCGGGCCGTCATCCCCGGTGCCGCCGACCAGAAGACCGACAGGCAAGCGAAGATCGCAAAGCCAAGGATCCAGAGGCGGATCCCGTAATTGCCGAGCACACGACGGTAATCGACCAGCACCAGCGGCAGCCACAGACCATAGTAGAGCAGGATCGACGCCTGTCCGAAGCGTGAGGAATAGGCGAAGACGAAGAGCGATAGCGCGATCGCAACGGTGCCATAGACACCATTGCGATCGGCAGAAATCAGGCTCGCCTTCGAAATCTTCACAGCCGGTCCTACTGCGTTGCCAGGTTGGCTTCGACCTTGATCACGTCACCGGGCAATACAGGCGTGTTTTCGTCGGCGGCGATCTCCGTCGGCTTGCCGTCGCGCTCGCGCATGATCGAATAGGCGATCGTGGCCTCCGCCGTATTGTCCTTCGACTGTGCGGCTTCGGCCGATTGCAACAGCGCTTCGGCCATCAGATCGCGGCTGGTGCCGAGCTTGATCGAAAGCGTGTCGAGTTCGGCCTCGGTGTTCTGCAGGTCCTGAGCCAATTGGGCGTCCCAGTCGTTACGAAGATTGGTTTCGTCCTGGCCCGCCTTGCTGACATCCTGCTTCGCCTTCAGCGAAGCGGTGTCGATGTCGAGAAGAGCAGCCTGCAATTCGGCAACGCGCTGCTCCAACGACAATTTGCGCTGGCTGAGCGCCAAGCCTTTTTCGGCAAGGCTCTCGACTTTCTCGCGGTCTTCGACGACGAGCTCGAGCTGGCGATTCTGGGTTTCCGTCTTCTTTGCCAGCGACTGGATTTCGCTTTCGAGCAGGGACTTCAGATCGGCAAGCGCTTTCAATTGCAGCTTCTGCTTCCTGTCGCGCGAGGCCATCAGCGCCGTCTCGTTGACGAGAAGCTTGTCGATGCCCGGTACCCCTTGAAGGTCCTTCGGTAGCTCGATGCCTTCTTTTTCGGCGATCTCGGCCTGAAGGCGGGCGCGCCGGATCAACAACCGGTTACGCTCAGACGTCTGGACGCTCGAATCGCCATGCGCATTGATGTAGTCGCGGGCAAAGCGCTGACCGCTTTCGGAGCGACGCAGACCGCCGCCGAGGCTTACGGCTTTCAGCACCGTCAGATTGGGCGCAAAGGGATATTCGCCGGGCTTCTGCACCTCGCCCGCGAGATAGACCGGGCGGTATTGCGCAAGCTCGACGGAGGCGGACGGTCGGTCGCGCAGACCGAAGAGCGTCTGCATCTTCTCGCCGATCGCTTCGCCGACTTCGGTCGTCGTCTTGCCGGCTGCCGGCAGGTCGCCGATGAAGGGCAAGGAAAGCGCTCCAGAAGGACCGACCGTGTACTCACCGCTGACAACAGACCAGTCGCGGACGGCTCCTTCAGCGGTCTGCCATTCGGCCACTCGGATCCTCAGCCTGTCCATGGTGCCGAGTTGGTACTCGTCGGCCCAAGCCGGATAAGCGAAAGTGAGCGCCGCGGCGATGAGAGCGGCGCGGCGCAGGAAACGGGGCAGCGTGCGCGGCATGCGCGACTTTCCCGACAGATTGTGTTTTTTCATTTGGGCTTCCCGAATGAAGGGGCGCCGTCCCGCGACCGGTCGCGGGGGCTTTTTAGGCGCTGTTTCGTCAGTAGCTGCCGCGCGAAAGGCAAACGGCGGGAATGGTCCTGACAACAATGGAAAAGTCGCTCAGCAGCGACCAGTTCTGGACGTACTGAGTGTCGAACGCGATGCGGGTTGCGTAGGAGACGTCGTTGCGCCCGCTAATCTGCCAAAGGCCGGTGAGACCGGGGCGGGATTGCAGGTAGTAGACGGCGGCGCTGTCGTAGAGTTCCAGTTCGTCCTCCACCACCGGGCGCGGACCAACGATGCTCATTTCACCGCGCACGATGTTGAAGAGTTGCGGCAGCTCATCGAGGCTGAGTTTGCGCAAGACGCTGCCGACGACCGTGACACGCGGGTCATCCTGCAGTTTGCGCGTCGCGCGCCATTCCTCATAGGCGGCCGGGTTGGCCTTGAGATAGTCCTGCAGAATCCGGTCTCCGTCAGGGCGCATCGTGCGGAACTTGAGGCACCGGAAGTACTTGCCGCTATGGCCGACGCGGCGGTGGCCGTAGAAGATGCTGCCGCCGTCGGAAAGCTTGACGAGCGCCATCAGCATCAGGAACAGCGGGCTTAGGAAAACGAGGGCGAGGGAAGCGGCAAGCACGTCGAAGCCACGCTTCGAAACACCACCCACAGGCGGAACTGCCGCAAACTCTGCGGCACTGAAAAACGGCGAATTGGCCGATCTGGTCGCAGACTTCATAGAGGTGACTCCATTTACGTTTGGCGATTTGTCGGTCTCCCCAGAAGGGGCCTTTAGACCACGCTGAGGCGCGCTCATCGTGAATAATGAACGTTTGGTAAGGATTTGCTTTTTGAAGGCGAAATAAAGGCGGGCATCAGCGCCGCGGCCAAAATGCGTATATCACCACTTTCGAATATGAAATATTTCCCGGGACGGCTGCCGTTATATTATTGCTAGAAAAAGTATCACCTCGCACGTATCCCTGTATTGTTTTCGACATGCCAAATTACATTTCCGGAGAAGTAGCGATATCTTCGCAGGTCGATGTTTTCCTTGAGCTTCGGGCGCGTGATTTTCCCTGCTCCGAAATTGTCGGCGGCCCATATTTCGCAAATTTTGTTGCGGCGCACCAAGTCTTTGCGGCGCACACAAACGCTCGCGACATCGTTCAAACTTGTAATAAAAGTTGATCAGCACGTGAGGACGGCGGCAACCATCGGGCGACGCGCAGACCGCTTTCCGACGGCAGGTGGAAAATCAGCTGCCGAGCGTAGGCTCGCGTCACAATGGCGCTTGAGGCCAATCAACTGATTTTGATTCGATCGTCACTGTTCGAAACGCGAGATAAAGATTTGCCTGTTTCTATGTAGCAAAGCGGCGGCTATTGCCGGTTGCAGCCGATGTCCGTCGCCAATATATTAACATTTGCAGAGGAAAGGCCGATTTTGCGATGACGTCTGCAACGATAGAACCGATTGCGAGCTAGTGCCATGTACGCACCACGCGTCTTCGTGAGTATGATCGGCGCCCTAACGGTTTTTGCTGTCGTCACCTATTTCCTCAATGGCTCGCTCACATCCACCCTGATCCAGACGGCGATCTGTGCGGTGCTCATTCAGATCGGCTACTTCCTCGCCGTCGTCTTCCTCATCTGGAGGAAGGCGCGTGAGCGTGGAAAAAAGCAGGCTGAAGTGCTGCAGTCGGCCAACGACGACAAGCCGGGCAGCAATAACCACCGCCTCGACCGCCCTGGTCACTTCAACCGTTGACCGCACGGCCGGGTCGGCCCGCCTTCCCATTCTTCAAAAAAATCTCTTTCGACGCGGTTGCGACATGATCGCCCTGCATGGTGCCGCCCGTTACGGCAAGTTTCCATGCCGGCACTGCATGATCTAGCGGGTCGCCGATGATCCGACTTCATCATGCAGCGATCGAGAACTGGTGCAGTCCATTTGGCCGATAGGCGCCGCGCTGCCCGCGAGACAGGATACTGGAGGCCCTCATGACCACAGTCGCCCGGACAGAAGTCTGCGTTATCATTGCTGCAAAGAATGCCGAGGCGACCATCGCCCGTGCTGTCGCGTCGGCGCTGGCTGAACCGGAAACCGCCGAAGTGATCGTGGTCGACGACGGCTCCACCGATCGGACCGTCGCCGCCGCGCGGTCTGCCGACGACCATAGCGGTCGGCTGACCATCGCACGCTTCGAAAGCAATCGCGGCCCGTCAGCGGCCCGCAACCATGCGATCGCCATCAGCCGCGCCCCGGTTCTGGCAATCCTCGACGCCGACGATTTCTTTCTGCCGGGCAGGCTCGGCCGGCTGCTCGCAGAAGACGAATGGGATTTCATCGCCGACAACATCGCCTTCATGGGCGAGGCCGCAGCGACTGGTGCGGCTCCAAGGGTCGATGACTTCCCGCCGCGGCCGCGCCTTCTCAGCCTCATTGATTTCGTCGAGGGCAATATCTCGCGGCCGGGCGTGAAACGTGGCGAGATCGGCTTCCTGAAGCCGCTGATGCGCCGCCGCTTCCTCGACGAGCATGGTATCCGCTATCAGGAGGCGCTTCGGCTTGGGGAGGATTACGACCTCTATCTTCGCGCGCTGGCCAAGGGCGCGCGCTACAAGGTCATTCAAAGCTGCGGCTATGCCGCGATCGTACGCGGCAATTCGCTGAGCGGCAACCACCGGACCGACGATCTCAAGCGCCTCTACGAGGCCGACCGCGTCGTCCTTGCCGCAAACGACCTTGACGGTAAAGCGGCGGCTGCCGTGCGACGGCACGAGCGTCACGTGCGCGGCCGCTATCAGCACCGCCACTTCCTCGACCTGAAGAATGAGCGCGGCGCAATGGCCGCAATCGGCTACCTGATGCGCCGCCCAGGCGCCGCAACGGCCGTCACCGCCGGCATTTTCGCAGACAAGACGGAGCGTTTCAGGCCACGCCAGGATGCGGCACCGGCCAGCGGCGGCTCGGCAGTGCGTTATCTGCTGCCCGTTGGCGCAGAGCAAGCACGCTAGCAGCAAGCGTTCCGCCGCCGCCGCGCCGAACCATCGCGGGTGGAAAACGCTCCGGCATCCAGTCCGGAGCGTCGTTTGCGACGTGCTAGAGGTAGGCGCGCCGCACGGCGGCCAACGCCTCCTGGAAGCGTTCCTTGCGTTCCGCAAGCCGGCTGTCGCTGCTCAATTGCGGCGCTGCCCGGCTCGCCTGCCACAGTGCCAGCGTCGACGGTGCCGCGAGAACCTGCTTGGCAGCACTGCGCAAGAACGTCTGACGCGGTTCTCTGGTCGCGACGATCACCTCGTCGTCAGTGGATCGCAGGTTCGCAGCCTCCGGCACGGTCTGCGCCTCGAAGCCCATGCCCCAGAAACGCGCGCCCTTGATCATGGCTTCTGTACGGCTGGAGACCGGCACATGGCGGGGACGGTACTCGACACCGACGGTTTTTGCCCAGTCGTTCCACTTGAAGCTGTTGATGCTTTCGGATGTCGTCACCGCCACCCAGGGAACGCGGAATGCATCGGCGAGAATCGCCCCGTGCATCGATTCGGCCACAATGAACTCCGATTGCGCGATCTCGCGGATCACGTTCTTGGCCTCGCCGCGCGGGTCGATGTAGTGCAGGCCCACGGTGCCGCAGGTGACCGGCCACATGCCGGCGACCGCACTTTCCCAATGGGGAATGAAACTGCGCTTGTACAGTTTCGGTAGGCCCTGGAATTCCGGCATGTCGGCGACCATGACCGCGGGATCGACAATACCGCGCTCCGGCGAAAGGCCGATCTTTTCGGCCGTTAACGGCCCGCGCACGCAGCGAAGGTCCCATTCGGCGGCATCGCGCATGTCCGGCAAGGTGCCGTAGCCGAAACCGCTGCCGATCACGAGTTTGCGGACGCCATCGGGCAGAAGCGCACGGTTGAGCACCGTGCCAACGCCGACGAGGAGGATGTCGTCATGGACATCGCGAAAACCCGGCAGCAGGAAATCCCAAAGCCAGAGGTTGAGGTCGTCGCCGAAATTGCCGTGCTGAGATTCCCAATAATAGGGCTTCATGGGCGGTCCCTTCTTTCAGAATGCGAGATAGGTTCGATGCCGCGCCTGGCGGCCTTGTTCTTCCTCCAAAAGGAGTTTTTATCCGGATCAGCGTGAACGGGAGAACTTGCCGACGGCAAGCTCGAATGCGCTCTGCAACAGCTTGGGATCGCGCAGGACCCAACGCGCCAGCAGCCGGAACTGCGGAGACTTGCGCCGCTTCAGACGGCGCGCCTGGCTCCAGAGCGCCTGGCGCCGGGCCGTATGCTGGTAGGACTGGATCGACGCGACGGCCGATGGCTTGCGCGAAAGCCGGTGCTCCAACGTTTCAAGGGCAACAAAGGTGTTGAACTGCTGCTGTAGGAACTGCGGCGAATCGTTGTCGATCGAGTGGAAGATGTTGATGCCCTCCCCGCGCACGGCACCGGCCGCATCGCAAAGCACGACACGGCTGGAAGCCAGAATGCAGTCGCAGAAGAACAACACGTCCTCGGCCGCAAGACGCAACTCGGCATCAAAGCGCACCGTCTCGAAAAGCTTGCGGCCAATCACCATGCAGGAGAGGTGCAGGAAGCTCCAGTTCCGCAGCATGACATTGGAAAGATCGGGAATTTCGACGACAAGCGGGCTTTCCTGCAGGCGCACGACCGTATCGCTCTCTTCGAGGTCGGCGACGCCAAAATGGTAGTAGAACGCCTCGCTGCCGGTGATCGACGCCCAGTAGCAGTCGGCGCCGTAGCAGCTCATGCTGTCGACCGCATTCTGGAGATGATCGACGGTCCAGATATCGTCGGAATCGAGGAATGCGGCGAAGGTCGAGTCGGTCGGAACGTTGTCGAGCCCTGTGTTGCGCGCACCGCCTGGGCCCTTGTTCTCCTGCCGGATGACCGTCAGGCGCGCCCGCTCGCTATCTGCAAGCGGGCTCAACTCCTCATCGATCGGGTAAGGAGATTGATCGTCTATCACCAGGACATGGAAGTCTTGATAGCTCTGGGCAAAGACGGACGCGAGCGCGCGCCGAAGAATACCCGGCTCCTTCTGGTAGTAGGGAATAATAACAGTCAGCTTCGCCATCTTTTCGCCCCTGCGGTTTCTCTAAAAGAGTAGTGCGTGGTCTCCTCCCACCGAGTCGCGACCTCTAATCTAGCGCTTGCCCTTTGTCGGAAATCCTTCAAAGGCATCACGGGATGCTCACATGCCTTCAAACGTAAACGCCAAGTCTGTGACTCGGAACGTCGGCTGGAGCGTCCTTTCAAAGACAGGCACATTCGGGCTGAAATTTGTCACCGTGCCGATTCTGGCACGCATCCTGACGCCGGAAGAGTTCGGAACGGTCGCGGTCGCGCTCACCGTCGTGCAGTTTCTGGCGATGATCGGCGGGGCCGGTCTTGCCTCGGCTCTGGTCATCCAGCGCGATGAGGACATGGAGCTCATCCACTCCGCATTCTGGGCCAATCTAGCGGTCTCGCTGATGATGGCGCTTGGACTTTTCGTCTTCGCCGGACCGCTCGCGACCTTGCTCGGCGCGCCGGAGGCAAGCCATCTGCTGCAGATCATGAGCCTGCTCATCCCGCTGCAGCTTGCGGGCGATGTTGCCTATGCGCTGCTTGCCCGGCGGATGAATTTCAGCAAGGACGCAGTCTGGACGATGCTTTCGGAAATCCTCGGCGCGCTCGTCGCGGTCGGGGCAGCACTTCTCGGCTTCGGGGTTTGGTCGCTGCTTGCGCAGCTTTTCGTTTCGGCGTTCATCCGGCTTGCCGGTCTCTATGCCGTCTCCGGCTACGTCCCGCGTTTCGTGTTTTCGGCACGGCGCGTTCTTTCGCTCTGCCGCTTCAGCTTCGGCATGATGGGCTCCGAGATCGCCAACTTCGTCACCTTCCAATCGCCGATGGTCGTCATCAGCCGCTATCTCGGTCTCTCGGATGCCGGCGCCTACTCGGCGGCGAACCGCTTTTCCAGCATTCCCAACCAGATCGTCCTTTCTGCGGTCATGGGCGTCCTCTTTCCCGCCTTCAGCCATATGGGCGAAGACCGCCAGCGGCGCTCGCAGGCGCTGATGCTCAGCACACAGGTCACCACTGTGCTGCTTGCGCCGATGATGTTCGGCCTCTGGGCGCTTGCCGAGCCGGCGATGCTCGTGCTCTTCGGCCAGCAATGGGCCTCAGCTTGGCCGGTCCTCGGCTTGCTCGCCCTGTCGAAGGGCCTGCTGACACCCTGCAGCACCTACATTCCCTATCTCAAGGGCATCGGCCAGGGCGCGACCCTCTTCTGGTGGGCGGTGATCCGGGCAATCGCCACCACCGCCGCCGTCGCCTATGGCGCGATCGGGGGATCGCTGGTCGAAGCGATGATCGCGCTCTGCCTCGTAAACCTCGCGACGCTCGTCGGCTATTCCTGGGTGGTCTTTCGCGCTGACCAGCTACCCTTCCTGCGTGGCTTCCTGATTTCGGTAAGGCCGCTGGTCTCGGCCTTCATTATGGCCGTCATCGTCCGGCTGCTGCTGGACCACTACGGCGCGCTGCTTCCAAGCGCGGTGCTCCAGGTTCTCGTCGGTGCGGCGATCGGTGGCCTGATCTATCTGGTGCTTGTGCTCGCTACCGAACGGCCGCTGTTGGCGAAGCTCAACGATATGGTTCGTTCCCGGGGCGCTTCGACCTCGGTGCCGGCCGCAGCCGAGTAGCGGCTGGAAGAGTGCCAAAGGCTGCCCCACCCTCGCCGTATTTCGGCAAGCAATAACGCTTGCGTGATCGTTTCTACTGAAAAGTTGAAGAAAAAACGCACAACTTCTCAGCGTTACACATGCACTTCAACAAGCATAAGCATCAGAAAATCAGTCGTTGTTAATATTCCCCAACTGACGCCCAGGTCGTGGTTTTTTTCCAGTCCGCGCGAGTCGATAGGCTTATTTTCCTACCATCATCGCATTTCCTAATGCTGCACCGCAGCGGACCAAGGGCGATTCGTTTGTTGCGACGCCATATTTTGATCCGCGCCCGAGCCTAATCTTCTGGGTGCGGGCTCTGGTCTGCTCTGTTGAAACGGCCGCTTCAAAACGCGCTGCCAGATGGGGGTGACGGACATCGTTGATGTGAACGCGAATATCTCCTCGCGGATCAATCTGATGCGCATCGTGCTGATCTCGGGCATTGTCTTCGTGCATGTGCCCTATGATCCGGCGACCAGTCCGTATGTCGGCACCTACGGCGGCATCGACTGGTTGCGCATTTTCCTGGGCGACAGCCTCTTCCGTGTCGGTGTCCCGTGTCTCAGCGCGATTTCCGGTTATCTCCTGTTCCGCCGCGGCCTCGACAATTTCGACTATGGCCGGACGCTGAAGACCAAGGCACGGACCGTTCTGTTGCCGTTTCTGTTGTGGAACCTGGCGTTTCTCGTTCTGGTTTTCGTCGCGCAGACCAAGGACATCAGTTCGGGGTACCTGCCCGAGGTCGTCGGAGCCAGCCCCAGGGAATGGCTGAGCCTGGCCTTCGCGCTTGAGGATCTGCCGATCAATCTGCCGCTCTATTTCCTGCGCGACCTCCTGCTTTGTATCGTTCTTTCGCCGGTGCTCGCCTGGCTGATCAAGCGCTATCCGGCACAGACACTCGCCGTCCTCTTCGCCTATGCGGTTTTGCCCGTTCCGAACGGCATCTTCCTAAAGAAGTCGATCCTCTTCGGGTTTAGCGCCGGCATCTACATGAGCCTGCATCGCATCGACGTCCGCAGCTTCGATCGCTTTTCCTGGCCGATTACCATCGCGTTCCTGAGCGCAGCCGTGCTCTTGTCCGTCCTGCTCTTTCAGTTTGGGCCGAACTTTCCCGTGTGGCTCGAAATGCTGCGCAGCCTGATTGCGATTTCCGGCATCGTCGGTTCCTGGGCTGTTTCCGCACTGCTCGTGCGCACGAACATCGGCGCGGCGCTCTCGCGCGGCAGTGGCCTCAGCTTCTGGATCTTCTGCACGCATTTTCCGCTGCTCGTGCTTCTCTGGATGATCTGGAACCGATCGGACATCGGCTACTATCCGGCGTTCTACTGCGCGGTTCCGCTCATCACGATCGCCCTCCTCGCCGGCGCCTACGCGCTTTCCGAGCGCTGGCTGCCCGCCCTCACCGCAATTCTCACCGGCAGCCGGACCGGCTCCGCCCGCGACATGCGTGCGCGGACAGGGGCTGTTCGCGCCGGTCCCTCCCCCCAGCAAAGGACCTGACCATGAGATCGAAACGACCTCACCGCCTCGCCCTGCTCACCCTCCTCGCCGCCAGCCTTGCCGGCCCGGCCCTGGCCGAAGGAACCGCTACGGGTACCTCTTTCATCGACAATTTCGATAAGCTCGACACTGCCGTCTGGTACGTCTCGGACGGCTGGAACAATGGCGCGCATCAAAACTGCACCTGGTCGAAGAAGCAGGCGAAGGTCGCCAACGGCATCGCCGAACTGACGTTTACCGAAGGAAAACTCGGCGAGCGCAATTACGCCTGCGGCGAAATCCAGACCCGCAAGCGCTTCAGCTACGGCGCCTACGAGGCGCGGATCAAGACGGCCGACGGCTCGGGGCTGAACTCCGCCTTCTTCACCTATATCGGGCCAGCCGACAAGAAGCCGCATGACGAGATCGATTTCGAAGTGCTCGGCAAGAACCCGGCAAAGGTTCAGATCAACCAATACGTCTCGGCCAAGGGCGGCAACGAGAAGCTGGTCGATGTGCCGGGAGGTGCCAACCAGGGCTTCAACGACTACGCCTTCGTCTGGGAGAAGGAGCGCATTCGCTATTACGTGAATGGCGAACTGGTCCACGAGGTCACCGATCCCGCGAAGATCCCGGCCAATCCGCAGAAGATTTTCTTCAGCCTTTGGGGAACGGACACCCTGACGGATTGGATGGGCGCCTTTGCCTACAAGGGTCCCTCGATGATGCAGGTCGATCGGGTGGCTTTCACCGCACCGGGGGACGACTGCCAGTTCCCTGAGTCGATTGCCTGCAAGACGAACTAGCCGACGAGCGGGAGCACGGTCGGCAGCCTGGCTCCCGCCACTGCACGGCGCGAAATTTGAACCATGCCCGGCGCGGCCGGACAGAAAACTGGATGTTCATGCTGAAGATACTTTACTTCGCACAGGATCTTGCCGACCCCGCTGTTCGCCGGCGGGTGCTGATGTTGCTTGCAGGCGGCGCACAGCTGACGCTTGCAGGCTTCAGGCGCGACGCAAACCCGCTGGCGACGATCGAGGGCATCGTACCGGTCGAGCTCGGCACCACGCATGACGGTCGGTTCGTCCAGCGTGTCGGTGCGATCGCGAAAAGCTGCATCTCGCTGAAGCAGGCGCTGCGTGGCGTCGAACGTCCAGACCTGATCATTGCCCGCAACCTCGATATGCTGGCCATCGCCAGAAAGGCCGCCAGCCTCTTCGGCGGTGACGTGCCGATCGTCTACGAATGCCTCGACATTCACCGCCTGCTCCTGTCCCCCGGCATCGCTGGCAAGACGTTGCGGGCAAGCGAGCGCCTGCTTGGGCGCGACGCGCGCCTGTTGATCACCAGTTCTCCTGCCTTCGTCGAGAACTATTTCCGCCCGCTATCGGGTATTTCGGCCCCGACCATGATGCTTGAGAACAAGGTGCTCGAGCTCGACGAAACCGATGCGCGGCCATCGGTGACTGCTGCCGCCGCACCGACGGATGGCCCGTGGCGGATCGGCTGGTTCGGTGCTCTGCGCTGCCGCAAATCGCTGGCGCTGCTGGCGTCCTTCTCGCGCCGCATGGAGGGCCGCTTCGAAATCGTGCTTCGCGGCCGGCCGGCCTATCGCGAGTTCGACGACTTCGACGGCTTCATCCGCAACGAGCCTTTTATGACGTTCCACGGTCCCTATCGCAGCCCGGAAGAGCTTGGCGCGATCTACTCCGACGTGCACTTCACCTGGGCGATCGACTTCTTCGAGGAAGGCCAGAACTCCAAATGGCTGCTGCCGAACCGGCTCTATGAAGGCTGCCGCTTTGGGCGGGTGCCGATCGCGCTGCGCGGCACCGAGACCGCGCGGTTCCTGGCCATACGCGGCCTTGGCGTGCTGCTCGACGAAGCTGATCCCGCCGCACTTGCCGCGCTCATGGGGTCGATGACCTCAGAGATTTACGACGCCACCTCCCGGCGGATCGCTGCCTGCGCGCCGGAAACCTGGATCTTCAATCGCAGCGATTGCGAGGGTCTCGTGCGCCGCCTGTCGGCCGCTACGTCCGCCGCCCCGCCGCGCATCGCGCTGGAATTCCCGCAAGCACATCAAAATGCCTCAACGCCCCAGAACGAAGGTGGATTGTCATGAGCATGCGTATTCTCATCGTCATTCCCTGCCTCAACGAGGCGGAACATCTGCAAGGCCTCGTCGAAGCCTTGCTGCCCGCGGCAAGGCGCCTCAACGGTGCCATCCTGATCGCTGACGGCGGCAGCACCGACGGCACCCGTGAGATCGCGGCGCGTCTGGCCGAGAAGGATCCGGCCGTGCTGGTGATCGACAATCCGAAGCGCATCCAGAGCGCGGCGATCAATCTCGCCGTCGCCAGCCACGGCGCCGACTTCGACTACATGATCCGCATCGACGCGCACGGCACCTATCCGGAAGATTACTGCGAGCGTCTCGTCGAAGAGGCGCTTCAGACCGGCGCGGATTCGGTCGTCGTCGCCATGCAGACGGTTGGCTTCACCCCCTTCCAGAAGGCCACCGCCTACGCCCAGAATTCCAAGCTCGGCAATGGCGGCGCCAAGCACCGGCTGGGCGCGACGAGCCACTGGGCCGATCACGGTCACCATGCGCTGATGCGAATTTCCGCCTTCCAGGCGATCGGCGGCTATGACGAGATCTTCAGCCACAACGAAGATGCGGAGTTCGACTATCGCTTCCGTCAGGCAGGCTACCGCATCTGGATGACCGACCGGACCAGCATGGTCTACTACCCCCGCGCCAAGGTCGGGCCGCTCTTCCGCCAGTATTTCGCCTATGGCCGCGGACGTGCGCGCAATGTGCTGAAGCACCGCGCCTGGCCGAATCTCAGGCAGCTGCTGCCGCTTGCCGTCGCCCCGGTCGCCGTCGGCGCGCTGCTCGCGGTCGTCAGCTGGCTTGCCGTCGTTCCGGTCGTGCTCTGGGCTGCGGCCTGCATCGGCTACGGCATGTGGATGGCGCTCGGCCAGAAGAACCCCTACGGCCCGCTCGCTGCCGTTTCGGCAATGGTCATGCATTTTGCCTGGTCGGCCGGCTTCTGGCGGGAATTGCTCACCACGCGTAACCGGAGGGTGGCACCATGACCAACACCGTCGCGCGGACGCAGATCGACATAGCAGTGTGCACGTTTCGCCGGCCGGAACTTGCAGAAACGCTGCATTCCCTCGCGCTCATCACCGTGCCCGCCGATGTGGCGATCCGCATTATCGTCGCCGACAACGACGTGACGCCGAGTGCGGAGGCGCTTGTCAACCAGATGCGCCCGACCATGCCTTGCGAGATCCTCTACGTGCATTGCCCGGCGTCGAACATTTCGATCGCCCGCAACGCCTGTCTCGACAACAGCACCGGGCACTATCTCGCCTTCGTCGACGACGACGAGACGGTGTCGAGGACCTGGCTCGTGCAATTGCTCGATACCGCGCAGACGACCGGCGCCGATGTCGTGCTCGGCCCGGTTCGCGCCGAATACACGCTGTCTGCCCCGAACTGGATGCGCCGCGGCGACTTTCATTCGACCCGGCCGGTCTGGGTCGATGGCGAGATCCGCACGGGCTATACCTGCAATGTCCTCATCGATCTCACCCGCCCCGTCGTTTTCAACAGGCGGTTCAATCTGGCGCTCGGGCAGACAGGCGGCGAGGATACGGAATTCTTCCGCCACATGCATGCGGATGGCGGGCGTCTGGCCTACGCACCCGATGCGCTAGTCTTCGAACCGGTACCGGAGAAACGCGCGCGGCTTGCCTGGCTGGCAAAACGGCGCTTCCGTTCCGGCCAGACCCATGGCCGGCTCTTGGGTGAACCGGGCCAAGCCGGCAGCCGCGTTGCCGAAATCGTCCGCGCGACAGCGAAATCAGGCTATTGCGCGGTCGCCAGTCTGCTGCTGCTCGGATCGCCGGTCGCCCGCTCGCGCTACGCGCTGCGCGCAATCATGCATGCGGGCGTCGTCAGCGGCCTCATCGGCGTGCGCGAGCTTCAGCAATACGGAGCGGCGACCGCTTGATGACGCAACACGCCCCCGACGTCAGCTTCGTCATCGCGGCCTATAATGCTGCCGAAACGGTCCGACGCGCCATCGACAGTGCGCTTGCGCAGAAAGGCGTCGACGTCGAAGTGATCGTCGTCGACGATTGCTCGAAGGACGAGACCTGCACGGTCGTCGAGGAAGTCGCTGATCCGCGCGTGCGGCTGCTGCGGCTTGCCGAAAACCGCGGGCCTGGAGGCGCGCGCAATGCCGGCCTCGAAGCGGCGCGCGGCACCTGGATCGCCATTCTCGACGCGGACGATACTGTCAACCCAGAGCGACTGTCGCGCATGATCGGTATCGCCTCCGCAACCGGTGCCTCGATCGCGGTCGACAATATAGACGTCCTCAATCTCGACGGGCGACTAGAGCGCATGTTCCCCGAAGCCGAGCTTGAGTGCCGACGGACGCTGACGCTTGCAGCCTTCATCGGTTCCAACGTGCTTTTCCGCTCGACCTTCAATTTCGGCTACATGAAGCCGATCTTCGAGCGTCGGTTCCTCAACGACCATCGCTTGCGCTTCGAGGAGACGATCCGGATCGGCGAGGATTACATCCTGCTCGCCTCGGCGCTTGCCCGTGGCGGCCGCTGCGCCATCGATCCCTCGGCCGGCTATTGCTACCACATCCGCGAGGGCTCGATCTCGCGCGTGCTCGAACTGCGCCACATCGAAGCGATGATGACGGCCGACCGGGAGTTCCTCGCCAGGTACGAGCTTAATGCCGAGGCGATGGCGATGCAGCGCCGGCGCGAGAAAAGCCTCGTGGAAGCGCACGCCTTCCTTCGCCTCGTCGAACACCTGAAATCCAGATCGCTGGCCGGAGCCACCCGGGTGGCTCTGACCAACCCCAGAGCGCTTCGGCACCTCAGAATGCCGATCGCCGTGCGATTGCGCCGGCTGCTTGCGCCAATCGCACGCATGACGCCTGCCACCTCGACGGTGGCGGCCGAACGACCCAACTCGGGCGAAAGCCCGCACGTAAGTAAAGGATAAGACCATGGACCGTATCAGGACCGTCAGGAAAGCTGTGATCCCGGTCGCCGGCAATGGAACGCGGTTTCTTCCCGCGACGAAGGCGATACCGAAGGAGATGTTGACGATCGTCGATCGTCCGGTCGTGCAATATGCGGTCGATGAAGCCCGTGAAGCGGGCATCGAGCACATCGTCTTTGTGACCAGCCGCAACAAGCAGGCGATCGAAGACCACTTCGACGACACGCCTGAACTCATCTCGTCGCTGACCCGCTCCGGCAAGAACGCCCAGGTTTCCGAACTGGAGGAGATGCTGCCGCGCGCCGGTTCCGTCAGCTTTACCCGGCAGCAAGCGCCTCTCGGCCTCGGCCATGCCGTCTGGTGCGCCCGCGATGTCATCGGCGACGAACCCTTCGCGCTGCTCCTGCCGGACATGCTCTGCCACGGCGGGCGCGGCTGCATGGCCGGTCTTATCGACCTCTACCGCCAGACCGGTGGCAACGTCGTCGGCGTCGAACAGTGCGCTCCGGAAGATGCCTCGAAATATGGCATCGTCGGCAAGGGTGCCGCCGTCCCCTATGGCTTCGAAGTCACCCAAATGGTCGAAAAACCGCGCATGGGCGAAGCCCCGTCCAATTTTTATCTGAACGGTCGCTACATCCTGCAGCCGCAGATCTTCGACATCCTCGCCCACCAGCCGCGCGGCGCCGGAAACGAGATCCAGTTGACCGACGGCATGCTGAAACTGTCGAAAAATCAAGCGTTTCACGCCCATCCCTATGATGGACGCACGTTCGACTGCGGCTCCAAGGAAGGCTTCATCGCGGCCAATGTCGCCTTCGCGCTGGCGCGTTCCGATCTCGGCGACGCGGTCTATGCCTCGGTCAAGGACATGGTCCTGTCTCACGAAGGCCGCATCCGCGCCGCATAACCGGCTTCGGCGCCTCTTTTGAAAAGAAGAGGCGCCAGCCTTCGGACCAAAGGGAAACGGACAGAGCGACCCAATGAACCAAAGAAGTCTCCCCTTCAACAGTGTCGTACCGCGCAACGTGGAGGAGCCCGACGGCTTCATCGACCTAGATCGTCTGTTTTCGGTCGTCTTGCGTCGCGCCAGAACGGTCGGCCTGTTCGTGGCGCTCTTCATCGCCCTCGGTGTCGCCTACCTGGTCTTCGCGACACCGCTCTACACGTCGGCAACGCAGGTCCTTCTCGACGAGAACCTGTCGAAATTTGCCGAAGAGCAGGCGCCGCCGCAAAACAGCGCCCTGCTCGACACCCAGATTGCCAGCGCCGTGGAAATCCTGAAATCCGGCGAACTTGCCCTCCGTGTCGTCGACAAGATGAACCTTGCCGACAACGATACCGTCCTCAATCCGCCGCGCTCGCCGTTCGACGTCGTCAAGGACGGGCTGAAGTCGGTTACGAGCATTTTCTCGAGCGGGCCGGAGATTTCCGAGGACATGGCCCGTAACGGCCGGAGGCAAAAGGCAGCGGCACTGCTGCAGCAGGGACTGGCCGTCGAACGCGTGACGCGAAGCTCCGTCGTTTCGCTGGCCTATCGCTCGAGCGATCCGCAGCTTGCCGCTGGCATCGTTCGCACCTATGCCGACGCCTATCTCAACGACCAACTCAACGCCAACTTCGAGGCGACGGAACGAGCCTCGGTCTGGCTGCAGGAACGACTTGCAGACCTTCGACAGCGCACCCAGGCCGCCGCGCTGGAGGTCGAAAAATACCGCAGTGAAAACGGGCTGACGCTGGCACGCGGCGAACTCATGTCGGAACAGCAACTGGCCGACCTCAACAGCCAGCTGATCATTGCCCAGGCCGACAGCGCAAGCGCTTCGGCGCGCTACAAGCAGTTCCAGGCAATCGTCGACCAGGGACCGGAAACTGCCGTCAAGAACGCCACGATTTCCGCCAAGGAAGGCGACAACTCGGTCATCCGCGATCTGCGCACGCGCTACCTTGCAGTCAGCAAGCGGGAACAGGATGTGAGCCAGAGCTTCGGCGCCGATCATCCGCAGGCCGTGTCGCTGCGCAAGGAGAAGACCGATGTTGGCCGCCAGATCTTCCAGGAACTGCAGCAGCTGACGGCAAGCTACCGAAACGAATACGAGGTGGCGCGCTCACGCGAAGCGTCGCTGCGCGAAAACATCGAAGGCACCACCGGCCGCAACGCGAACGCCAATCTCTCGCTCGTGCACCTGCGCGAACTGGAGCAGCGGGCGGCTGCGCTGAAGACGCTCTATGAAACCTATCTGAACCGTTACGAGCAGGCCTCACAGCAGCGCTCCTTCCCTATCGCCAAGGCGCGGGTGATTTCGAGCGCCGGCGTCCCGACCTCACCATCGAGCCCGAAGAAGACCATGGTGCTGGCGCTTTCGGCCGTGCTCGGCCTGATGGCGGGCGGCGCGTTTGCCGCGTTCCAGGAGTTCCGCGAGCGGACATTCCGGCTCGAAGGCGACGTGCGCTCCATCCTCGGCCACCGGTCGTTCGGCTACATTCCTTTGGTCGGCCCACGTCATCCGGGAACGACGGATCTCGTTCGCGCCAAGCTGATGAAGAACAAGATGCCGCCGCCGGTCACGCAAGGGGCTCCATCGTTCGAACGGCTCAGCCGCATCGTGCTCGACGCCCCCCGCTCTTCCTTCACCGAGACCTTCCGCAACGCCAAGCTTGCCTGCGACAGGATGCTGACCGGCAACGGTTCGCGCGTCATCGGCATCGCCTCGGCGGTGCCCGATGAAGGAAAGTCGATCATCGCCGCGAATTTTGCGGCGCTTCTCGCTGCAAGCGGCAAGAAGACCCTTTTGATCGATGCCGATATCCGCAAGCCAGGTCTGAGCAAGATGATCAATCCGCCGCCGAAGGCCGGTCTGGTGGAAGCGTTGACCGGGCAGGCGTCCTGGCCGGCGGGCATCAAGATCGACCAGCAGACGAAACTTGCGATCCTGCCGGTCGGCGGTGAAGCTGTGGACGGCAACGGGCCCTATGACAGCCATGAGCTGCTCGCGTCGCCGGCCATGGCCGAGCTCATCGACAACGCCCGCAAATCGTTCGACTATGTCGTCGTCGATCTCGCGGCCCTCGCCCCGGTCGTCGATGCCAAGGCCTTCTCGCCGCTTGCGGACGGCTTCCTCTTCGTCGCCGAATGGGGCCGGACGCCGTCGCGGCTGGTGCGCGATCTCTTGCATTCGGAGCCGCAGATCAACGCCAAGATCCTCGGCGTGATCATCAACAAGACCGACATGCAGGAGTTGGCAAAGTACAGCGACTTTGGCGGTGCCGAGCATTATCGCCACCGCTATGAGAAGTACTACATCGAAAGCGCCAGCACGCGCCGCAAGACCGAGGCCGCATGAGGCTCAGCACCCACCAAATTGCGTACCTCGGATCGGATACGGTCCGAGGCTGCTTAGAGTGAATGGTAGCTGCGGGCGTATGACATCTGCCGATGTGAGCCTCACAAAATATGATTGTTATCATCATGTTTAAATGATACGTGCCGCAAACCGTGAGATCGTGGCGATGAACACCGATATGCCGAAATATGACAGTGAGCTGATTTCGATCATTCTAGCGACGCTCGGAGCACTGCTACTTGTCGCAAGCGCTTTGCTATTTGTCGTCGTCCGAACCGGAACATGAGCTTGGGTGCGCCCGGGCGGTTTCTCCCGAGATTGGAGATTAACAAATTTCTGAACGCTCGAGTCCTGCATGCCTACGGTAGGAGGCAAAGGTCATGGTTGTCGCGTGGCGCCACGTGACACTCGCTCAACGAGTTCGTTAAAAATGTTCCTTTAGCCGAATATCAGAAACTAACGATTTTCTCGTATGGATTTCCTCACGCCTTAGCGCCGTCGAAATCCAAACGGGGAGATAAATGGAGAAGCAACGAGAAAGCAGGATTGATCTTCTGCGTGGACTCGCTCTCCTCTTGATCTTCGTCGGCCACTCCGAGTTCACGTTTTCGGGTTTTGTGCAGCATTCTCGCGGTTTCGCGGATGCTTCCGATGTCTTTGTTCTCTTGGCTGGAATATCCGCTGCCCTTGCCTACTATCGGACCGACGGTTCGGTCCTATTCCTGCGGCCGTGGAAACGGGCCTTCGCCTTGTATCTCGTCCACGTATTGTTGTTTTCGGTTCTGGCAAGCATCTCGGCCGCACTGACGCTGGCCGTTGGTCCATCAGCTTGGTCCGATATGAATTTATTCTGGGGGGCGCCTTTCCAGCATGCAGCCGAGGCCGTTTTGCTCATGTACATGCCGGGTAATCTCGATATCCTGCCTTTGTATGTGGTGCTGCTTGGTCTCGCCCCTTTTGCCATGTGGCTTCACGGTCGCTCGCGAACGATGTTGTTGAGCTTTTCGTGCCTGGTCTGGCTGGCGGCTGGGATTGGTCACATCAATCTTCGGAACTGGGCCCTAGATGGACGTGAGTGGTATTTTGATCCGTTTTCTTGGCAGTTTTTGTTCATCATCGGGATCGTTGTCGGCATTGGACTGAAACGGTCGATGCCCGTACTCAGGGACAATCGCTTGGTGTTCCTCGCGGCCGCCATCTTTGCAATCACTGCCATCCCGATAAATCTTGCCGTGTATCTTCGCCTTACCGAGCCGCCGTTCAGCGAGCTGTATCATCAGCTCGTTTCTAAAACGAACAGCGGGCCGCTGCGCATCCTAAACGTACTGGCGATCCTGTATCTTGCCTGGAACATCCGAGCCGTGCAGCTCGCAGCCAGTCTGCCAGCCTTTCGCCTGGTCTGCGCTGCCGGTAAGCACAGCCTTCCCGTTTTTTCCGTCGGCGTACTCCTTGTTTGCGTAGCCAAGACCCTTGTGGCCGCCACACCAAACCCGTCGCTTCTGTCACAAGTGATATTACTGGTTGCCGGTTGCCTCTTGCAGTTGGCCGTCGCGTGGTTACTTGAGGAGCGACAGCGAAAAGCTACCTGGCATGCGCATGCCGCAATATCGATCCCAGAACGGCTGCGACCCTGATTACTCAGGTGGCGGGTGCGGCACCCTACGATGATGGTTGCTGATGCGATTGCGTTGGGGCGGCAACGCTGTTTGGGGATTGTTCCAGAATGCTGCGGAGAAAACAGCGACGTCGCAAGCAATATACAACGTTCTGGTGGATCATCAGGTTCATCACGTCGATTGGCCATTCACCCAGTTTTAGGTGGGTTTCGCCTGCTGATGACACTGCCGCCTTAGCTAGTTATTGGGGTCCTCCCACCAGCCGCGAAACACCGCCTCAAAAAAGCGACAGAATCCACCAGATGGGCAACCTGCTTACAAGTTGCGCAAGGACGATGATTTCAAAAAGTCGCCATAGTGCTCAATCCCTCCAGAACAGCGGCGTCAGGATGACCAGAACCGTCAGGATTTCCAGACGACCGAGCAGCATCATGAGTGACAGGAGATAAAGTGCCGGGTCGGTCAGCGTCGAGAAATTGCCGGCCGGCCCGATGATCGGGCCGAGCCCGGCGCCAACGTTTGAAAGCGCTGTTGCGACCGCCGACACCGCCGTGACGAGATCATAGCCCATGGCCCCCAAGGCGAGGCTCCCGAAAGCCCAGATGAACATGTAGGCCGTAAAAAACATGAACACGGTGCGCTGCACGTCTATGTCGACAAGTGTCTTGCCGTAGCGCACCGTGTGAACCGCGTTGGGGTAGATCAGCTTGAAAAGACCAGCGCGGATCGAATTGAAGATGATGATGAACCGGTAGGCCTTCATGCCGCCGGCCGTCGAGCCGGAGCAACCGCCCATGAAGGTAGCCGCAAAGGCAAGTGCGACGATGAACTCACCCCAGAGCATGTAATCGTCACTGGCAAAACCGGTGGTCGACAGGATGGATGAGACGGTGAAGAAGCCGTGCGCCAACGCCTCGTGCGCCGAGACGCCGTTGACGATCCGCTGGTAGAGGCTTGCGGCGAGCGCAAGTGCCGTCAGATAGGACAGAAAGACGATGATCTGCGGATCCTTGAGCGTGTCGAGCCGGCCGCGAACGATGAAGAGGATGAGCACGGAAAACGGCAGGCTGCTCAGCGTCATGAAGAAGGTTGCGACCCAGAGGATCGGCAGGCTTTTGAAATAGCCGAGCGAGGCATCGTGGGTGGAAAAGCCACCGGTCGCGACCGTCGACATCGCGTGATTGATCGCGTCGAAGCGGCTCATGCCCAGATAGGAAAAGATGATCGTGCACGTCACCGTCATCACGACATAGATCAGGATGAAGGCGCGCGTGAAGGTGACGATACGGGCGAATGGCTTTTCGGTGGTATCCGAGGACTCCATCTTGAAGAAGGACATGCCGCCGACCCTGAGATAGGGCATGACGAAGAGCCCGAGCGCCACGATCCCGATACCGCCGAGCCAGTGCAGGATCGAGCGCCAGAGAAGAATGCCCGGCGGCGCATGGTCGAGGCCGCTGATGACGGTCGAGCCCGTCGTCGTGATGCCGGAAACCGATTCGAAGAAGGCCTTCGCGAAATCGAGCTTCAGCGACGACAGCCAGAAGGGCACTGCGCCGACCAGCGAGACGACGATCCAGAGAAGGTTGACGACGAGAAAGCCCATCTTGCGGCTGAACAGCGGCGAGCCGCCCTGGGTGGCGGTGATCGCCAGAAGCGACAGAGCGCCGGTCGCAAAAGCCGAACCGGTAAACACCCTCCAGTTGGGATGGCCATAGAACAGATCGACGGCGGCCGGCAGCAGCATCGCGAGCGACAGATAGAACGCGGCCTTCGCGGCGATGTTGATCGCGGTCTGGTAGAGGGGTGCATGCAACGGTTGATCGCCTCAGCGCTTTGTCCAGGACCGATTCGGTCCTCGGAATTTGCGGCCATTCAACCTCAAAGGCGCGCGATTCGCACCGGTTCGGGGCAGAGAACCTCCCGCTGAGCGACAGTCAGTCCCGTATTTTCGCCGATTCGGCTCCTTGGGCGCGGCAATCGGTTCCAGGCGTTCCCGGCAAATGCCGCGTGAAAGGCGCCAAACGCATGCTGCGCTGCGGCATTTTGCCCAATCAATTCTAACTCACGAAAAGATCACGGCTTTTGGCCGCGGCAAGTCATCACCTTGACTTATTTCCACGTGTAAAGCCTGCTTCATCCATTCCACATGCAACCTTGAGCACGACCGATGACACCCGCCCGTTTCACCCAATGCCTTCTCGTTCTTCGTTGGACGCCGATCAATCTGGCAAGCGCCCTCCATTGCAACCTGGCATGGATCGAGGCGATGGAGACCGGCGACGAAAAGGTGCCGGAGGAACTGGCGACGTGGCTGGAAACGCTGGCGCGGACCCACGAGGAACTCGGCATTCCCGTCACCTACCGCGGCAAGGGGCTTGAGCCGGCGACGAGCCGCGCAACGCGGCGCTGATCCGAAAAGGAACGCTTCGGCCCGCGCGAGCTGTACGGTTGTCAATCGTCCTTGGCCGGTTCGATCGCGAGCACGCCGGCCGGGCTCAGCGCACCGCAGCGCCATAACCGGTAATTCTGCTGGGTGTCCCAGTCATAGTAGTAGGCGGCATCCAGGCGTTTTTCCGCGGCAAACCGCTCAAAGACCGTCCGCATGGCCGACATCGCCCCTTCGCGTTCACGATCGTCGACGGGACAACTGCGCGCCGTGTTGGCAATCCCCCATTCCGTCACCCAGCACGGCCGTCCCCGGTCGGCAGGCACGCAGAAATCGAGAAGTCTGGTGACGATCGATGTGATCGCCGCCTTGTCCTTGCGCGCCGGGTAGATGTGAATGCCATAGGCATCGACGAGTTCATCCATGCCGCGCGCCCTCAAAAGGGCGATCACCTCGCCGGGGTCCAGCCGCTCCATCCCTTGCCGGTCCGCTTCCTTCGCTCCCATGTCGGAGAGCCCGGCGGAAACGATGATCGCCTTGCTGTTGGCGCTCGCCTGAACGGCGTCGCGGGTGACCGTCAGCGCCGCGACGTAGTTGTCGAGCCCCTTCTCGAACGCTTGGGGATCCTTGAGTTCGCCGAGATGTCGTGGCGTGGCCTGGCCCGGTTTTTCGTAAACCGCGAGATCGCCGTTATAGCCGGCAAGATTGATCTCGTTTCCGGGTTCCACCGCTTCGAGACGGATTCCAAGGGCATCAATGCGCTGCAGCGCTGACGTCAGGCCGTCGCGGTAACGCTCAAGGTCGAGATCGGACAGCCGATTGATATCCCAGATGCGCCCGAAGCCGGTGCGTGGGCGAACGCTGTCCGGATAATAGCTTTTGTTCGACAGCTGGATTTCGAGCAGGATCCGCAGACCCAGCCGGTTGGCAATCTCCAGCGCGTCGATGCTTTTGTCGACGGGCCGCGACAACGATAGCCGCACATGGGTCGCGCCGCTGTCGGCAATTTCGCGAAGGATGCGTTCCTGCTCCGCGCGCTCCAGCCAGGCGAGGTTGAGCCGGTTGACGCCGTAGCGTGCAGCTTCGGCCTCGCCCGCCCACGCCGGAGCGCCATGCGAAAACGCCGCCGAGGAGACCAGAGCGGCAAGGAGCAGCGCCAACGGCGCCGCCCGGGTCAGGTGCCGATTAAATGCCAACCTGTTTCAGCGCACTTTGGAAGTTCGCCTCGCATGCCGAATAGCGTTCGGTAACCGCCTGCGCATCGATCTTCGACAGGAAGCTGGCGAGATGCGCCTTCTTGTCCGCCTCACGATTCCAGACGCCTGCCTCGATATAGGGAAAGCCGATGAATTCGAGCATCTCGCGCATGCGGTCGTCGACGGCGATCATCAGCGAGGGCGTGCCCGCCTGCATGCCGATGACGCAGCCATGGAAGCGCCTTCCGATGCAGAGGTCCCGGGTCGATGACCAGGCGCGCCACTGGTTGGTGTCGAAGAACACCATCAGTTCGTTCTGCCGCTGCCACTTCTCCTGATGCTTGTATTCGGTCTTGCCGGTGATGCGGCCGCTGGAGCGGTCATAGACCGGCGCGTTGTCATCGACGGGCAGCGTCAGGTTATAGGCAACGATCTCGTCTTGGATGACGTAACTTGCCACGCTCTCGGGCTTCAGGAGTGCGTGGGCATCGACGATGGTGTCGGCAACGCTGCCGAGATAGCCGCCGAGCGCGAGCTTCTGTGACGACGCCAAATCGGCATTGGCAAGCGAGGTCAACGAGTGGCGCATCTCGTTGGGAGCGAAGAAAAGCGAGGGGCAGCCGGTCGGTTTGACGAACTTCATGCCCTCAGCCCGCAGGAACTCGGCGGTGAAATAGCCGCGGGTCAGGAAGAAGCTTTCCTTCTGCTTCAATACCTCGAGAAACCGCAACGTGCCGGCCGGCAGGTTTTCCTTCAGACCCTCACGCTTCTGGATACCGATACCCATCACCAGGACGGGCATCTTCAGCTTCTCGAACACGTCCGCTTCGAGGTCGGCCGAGTATCCCGGACGCAGCAGGTTCGCCGAGGCGAACACGCACATGTCGAATTCCTTGTTCAGGGCATCGTAGACGTCGTTGGCGCCGCGGCTGTTGACCAGATGCCAGAACGGCACATAGGTCACGTCATGACCACGCAAGGCGTAAGCTGCACCCTCGCCGATCAGGTAGTTGCCGGTGTTGGCGATCTTCTTGACCTGGTCGACCAGATCCTTCTTGCTTCGGATGTCGTCGAAATAGGGCTTGTGATGGACCGTCGCACCGGAAACACGCGCGACAGTACGCTGGAGGTAGGAGGGAATTCCGGTGAGCAGGATACGCATCGATACACCTGGTTTGTGGACTGGCCGACAGAGTTGAGGAAGAGCGAGGGCGGCATGAGGAAGCGGATCTGCAATCCTCACCACGCCGCCCGAACTTCATGAATTGAGCGCCTCGGGTCGAACGTGCCCGAGGCATCCATGTTTAGAGGCCGATGCCGATCTCGCGCAGCACCGTGCGGAAATTGCGCTCGCGATCGGAGTAGCGATCAACCAGCTCGGACGCGTTCAGCCCGGCCAGATGGCTGGCTACGAACTCCGCGCGGTTCTCCGCTTTTTCGAGCTCCTGGACGTCTACCGACGGCAGGCCGGTAAAGCCCAGCATTTCGCGCATGCGGTCGTCGACGGCCACCATCAGGCTCGGCACGCCCGCCTGCATGGCAATGATCGAGCCATGGAACCGCCGGCCGAAATTGAAGTCCATATGCGAGGCCCAGGCACGCCACATGTTGGTATCGAAGAAGGTGCGCACATCGAACGGCACCTTCTGGCGCTCGGCGCCCGGAAAAGCGAGTTCGCCGAGCATCTTGCCCGAGCTTGAATCGAAGACCCTTCCATCGGCATCCGGCTCGACCTTCATGTCGAAGTGCAGGAATTCGTCCTGGATGATGTATTGCGGCGTGGCGCCTTCCGGGTTGAGCGCGATCGCATCGACGATGCAGTCGTGATTGGCGCCGAGATAGCCCGAGAAGATCGTCTTTGCCTGGCCGATCTTGACGTGCGGCAACTTCTTCATCGAGGCGCGCATGTTGTTCGGCGCGAAATAGACCGAGGGGCAGCCGGTCGGGCGGACGAACTTGAAGCCCTGGTCCTTCAGGTAGCCGGCGGTTTCGTAGCCGCGGGTCAGGAAGTAGTGCTCGCGGTCCTTGAGAACGTCGAGCAGCCGCTTGGTTCCTTCCGGCAGGCCGGTTTCCAGATCCTTGCGGTTCTGATGGCCGATGCCGAGCATGACGATCGGCATCTTCAGCTTGCTCAACACGTCAGCTTCGGCATCGGCGGAAAGCCCCTTGCGCAACAGGTTCGCGCAGGTGAACACGCAGATGTCGAAGTTGTTGTTGAACTCTTCGAAACCGGTGCCGTTCTTGTGGCAATTGTAGAGGTGCCAGAACGGGATTTGCTTGGCATGCGGCGCAATGGCGCGCAAAGCCCCTTCACCGATCAGATAGTTGCCGGTGTTGCTGATGTTGCGAAGCTCCTGAAGAAACTCGTCCTTGGATTCGGGCTGCTTTTGCCGTTCCGAATAGGAAACCGACAGGCCATTGGCGCCGCTTGCGAGGCGCGTGTAATGACCAGGAATACCCGTCAGGAGGATTCTTGGACGCATGCGTAAGTCCCTTCTCTTTGAAAAGTCGTACGGGTCGATCAGCCTGCAGCTGCGACGCCGGTATTGGATGTCTCACGCGCCCGGATGACCTTGGCGCGTGAAAGCGAGGAATTGTTCACAGCGCCATCGCACCAGCCGAGGAACTCCGAGAAGGAGTTGGACCAGGCGCGGCGGGCCGCGGTTCTGAGGCAACCTTCCATGATCGGCGCAAGCAGGTTGCGATCACGGGAAACCTCGGCGATCGCCTTCACCATGTCGCGCACGACCTGGGGATCCGAGGAGGCGTCGATCAGGATGCCGTCCTCCCGATCGACGATCAGTTCGTCGACGGCGCCAACCGCGGTTGCGATCGGCACGCAGCCGAGCTGTTGGGCTTCGGCGATCATCAGCGGGGCACCTTCCCAGCGCGAAGGCATGATCAGCACATCGGCCCAGCCGAGCGCCTTGATCAGGTCGCGGCTGGCAAAGACCGGAGGACGCACGTCGACGCCCAACTCCTTGAGCCGGTCCGTCCAGGAGAACGAAGCGTCCGCCAGGATCTCGCCACCGATCGCGCGCGCGTCGAACGACACGTGTGCCGCGCGCAATTCGGAGATCGTCGCAGCCAGCCGATCGATGCCTTTCTGCTGGTCGAGACGGCCCATGTAGAGTAGACGCAACCTGTCGTCCTTGCGCTCGATCCGCCGCACCTGCAGCACATCTGCAAGCACCTTGGGTGGCACGGAAAAACTTGCGCCGTTCGGAACGGCGAAGATCTTTTCGAGCGGCACGCCGAAGCTGTGCAGGTAGAACTTCAGCTGTTCCGAACAGGTGAGGAAAGCGTCGTAGCAATGCTCGTGGGCGATGGCGGCAAAGGGTTGCCCGGCCGGGCGCTTGAACGGCGTGTTGTCGACGACGTGCAGATAGCAGGCCGTGCGCGTGCCTTCCGAGCGCAGCCGCGCGATCAGCGGATGCATCGCCATGACGTGGTTGTTGATGACGAGATCGAAGCCCGAAAGCTGGCCCTTCAGCGCACCCCAGTCGACTTCATGGTGGTCGGCGATAAAATCCTGGCCGAGGAACGAGCCGGAGCCGCCCCAGGCCGGGATGCCCTGATCCCAGAAGTGAACATAGTCGAAGCTCGAATCGAACTCGTCGATCACGTCCATGCGGCTGGTGCCGAGCACGAACAGATGCGTCTCGTAGCCCGCCGCCCTGAGTTCTCGCGAGGCGGCATAGATGACCTTCTCGGCGCCTCCGAACGACGCGTTCGGCACGAGAAGTGCCGCGGTCTTCTTGCCGGCTTCACTATGCCCGAGCGGCAGCACCGGCGAACCGCCGATTTCCGTTCGCAAGGCCTTGTGCAGGTCGGAATAGGGCATGAGCCGTGCGGGTCGCCACGTCCAGCGACGGCCGGCCGTGCGGCGAAGCGGACTGGTGGCGATCGCGTTGACGCAGTTGATCATCACCTGTTGCGGCGTGATCAGCGTGCGGCGCGGCAGGGCGCGCGGGAACGGGAAGCGCACATTGAGCACCGCCGAGGTCGGCCAGACCTGCTGCGTGCCGATAGAAGCAAACCAGTCGAGCGCGTTGTTGCGGATGACGTCACGCAGGAGCGCCGTCGATATGAAGATGAGATCCGGCTGGCCGAGATGCTGGGCGCCGGCGTCGAGGAAGGTCGGCTCGATCTTGCGCTGCGTCGCGTCGTTGCCGAGATGCACGAAGACCACATTGGCCTTCTCGCTCAGGCGCTCCAGGTGGCAAAGCACGTTGGGCAGCATGCGCGAGCGCAAAAGCAGATCGATCGTCGCACCGCTGCCGGCCATGACGAAGGGCGGGAAATGCACGTTGTCGGGCTCGCCGGTGCTTGCCCAAAAGGCCGGAATGGTGTCGTCGAGCCGCAGCCGCTTCGGTTGCTTCGTCGGATCGGTGAAGAACGAGATCGCCGCGTCTTCCGTGCGCGCAAAGAGATAGCGCGGGCACTCCGCGTGCTCGAAATCGACGAGCATCGGCCGCTGGAACAGGGCCTTGTGGCGCTTCCTCAGGAAGCTCACGGATGTCGCGCGGTCGCGGTTGGCTTCCTTGAAACGGCTTTCGGCGCGCAGTCGGTATTCGAACGTCGTGTCATGGCAGGGCGTTCCGACGAAGCCGTGCTCGACGCAGGAAAGCCAGAACTCCCAATCCTCGAAACCGTTCTGCCGGTCGTCGTTGAACCGAACGCCTTCCTGGAAGACCTCGATCGAAATCATCGAGCCGGTGTCGCAGATGTTGTCCGTGATGCAGTGGACGAGCCTGGAATACTGGTTGCCGTAATGGGCTCGCCAGCTCACCGAGAAGGTGTCGATGTTGGTATAGACCCAGCCGGCGCCGCTTTCGTGCAAACGCCGATAGAGGGTCTCGATCGTGCCCGGCAGGACGCGGTTGTCGGCGTCGAGGAAATAGACGGCCTTCGCCTCGGGCAGGTGTTCGAGCACGTAGTTGATGGCGCGGTTGCGCGCGCCGCCGGGGCCGGCGTTACGCCCGAAGACCACATGGATATCAGGGTGGGCCGCGGTATAGAGCAACAGCTGATCGAAGGTTTCCTGCCGTGGGTCGCCGTCGACCGAGACGACGATGGCAATACGGCAGCCCTCGAGATCCGAAGCGAGCGCGGATTCGAGCGCTTCGAGCGCCAGCGCCGCGTGACCATAGAGCGGCATGGCGATCGCAACGAGGTCCCTTGGATCGCTATTGCTGTGCATGAGACGCACCACCCGACTGCTTGACCATCCGGAAGCCCGACACCTTGAGCCAGGAGAAATCGACCGAGTCGGTTACGGCGCGGCTGAGGATCATCAGATCCATGGGCTGGCGCACCGGCTCGTCGAGCTGGAAGTTGATGTTGATCGGCTGCTCATTGGTGACCTCGCGCCAGCCGCTGAAGAAGGCGGACGGTTTGACCACCCCCTTGCGCGCCAGTTCCGCCACTTCGGACCGCGCGTTCGAGCCCGCTGGAGCGAGCAGAAAGCTGACGGCCGCCGGGGCGCCCTTGGGATGATCGACCACTGCGCTTGCGGAGAAGGATATGGTGCCGGGCTCGACAGCGCGACCGACGGCGCCGGCCGACACGCCATTTGCAAGCGGATGGCAGACGACGGCGTGTTCGTGTTCGAGAAAGCGTACCGTCTGGAATTCCGGCACGACCGGCGTCACCGATACGTCGACGATCTGGCTGAGCATATCGACCGACAGGCGATAATCCTCGATGAAGTGGCCGTCGAGCAGCGCGGTCGGCGCGATCATGTTCGGCATGCGCGTCGGCTTGACGCCGGGCAGGCCGGTATAGACGCGGAACGCTAGAGGGCGCAGATCAAGGTCGGCGTGGCGGGTCTCGGACCGAGCCGTATAGTGTTCACTGGCGATGGGATAACCGAGCGAAAGCCCGATCGTTTCACTACCGGTCGTCGAAACGCGCAGCCGCAGGGTCTTGGCCCCGCCCCCGCAGGTGCGCGGCAGGGCAAAGAAGTTCCAGCCTGGAACGAGCTGCGAGAATGGAACGGCCCACTCAGCAACCCCCTCGCCGCTTTCGACATAACTCAAGACAACGACCAGTTCGCCGCCATCCCGTGGGACCGAGTTGAAGTGAAGCGCGATGCCGGCGACGCCATGACTGGAGACCGGCAGGAGCTGCTCGACAAAGGCATTGGCAATCAGATGGCCGATGCCTTCATCCTTGGGATCAACATAGGGGTCGTGCGCAAAGACTTCCGCGACCGGCTCCCAATTGCGCGCCTGGAACGCATCTTCGAGCGCGCGGTAGTTTTCGAGCAGCGTTTCGCGCTCGCGGCGAAGCAGCGCAAGCTCCGAGGTGATTGCCGACGAGAACCGGGCGAGCCGTCCGACACCACCATCTACCAGCGCCTGAATGAGCCCGGCGCTTTCGCTGACGGCCTCGGCGCTCAAGCGCCTGATCGGGATCTCCGGGACGGTGCCGAGCGCCCGCAACGAGACGATGCCGTCGGCCAGATCCGCCTCGCCCTCCCTTGAAAAGGCAAGCCCTATCAATGGAAACACGTTTTCCAGCGTCGCATCAGGCCGATCGCCTGCCGGAAGAAAATGAACCAGGTGCTCGATGCCACTGCCCTGGACACTCGCCCTATCGTGATCCGAGGCCAACACCAGCTTTCTCTTCGCCTGCGAATACCTCACGCCAGAAGACACCAACCCTTGCACGCGCCACCCTCAATACAACCGAATTCTCTCTGTAGTTGAGTCCGCCGATCCGAAATAAACCGGCGAATTCAACGACCTAGAGAAAGCATATCAAGGATATTTGCGCTGCACAATAAGTTATATTTGCGTTTTTCGTGAAATAATACTTCGGGTTTTGAAGTATTATGCAGATGAGACCCGTAATATTTGAGTGGATCCCGGATTTCCCATCGCCTTATCGAGCAATGTCATCTGTCGTGCTATGCAATCGCTCAGACGGAACCTTTGCTCGACGGTACGGCGGGCCGCTGCACGCAACTCGGAATACTTCTCCGGTTGCTGCAAGGCGCCCGAGATCGCCTCCGCCAGAGCATCCGTATCGAAGAACGGCACGAGCAGGCCGTTGCGGCCGGAGCTCAACACCTCCTGCATCGGCGCGGTGTCCGATCCGATGACAAGAGCACCGCAGGCCATGGCCTCCAGGACCGACCAGGAAAGCACGAAGGGATAGGTCAGATAGATATGGGCGGCCGAAATCTGGAACAGCTGCCTCAGGACGCCATGCGGCACCACGCCTGGAAACAGGAACCGGTCGGCCGGGATTTCCAGGGACTGAAGCAGGTAGTCTTTCCAGGAGCCGCCACCGGGCGGCGGGGCGCCGTAACTGACGCCGTCGCCACCGACGAAAACGAAAAGCGCATTGGGATGGCGCTTCGCGACCTTTGCCGCCGCCTCCAACGCCTGCGGGAAACCGCGATAGGGCTCGAGATCGCGGGCGACGAAGGTAACGATCGGCGGATCACCCGCCTTTAGCACCCGTCCGTCCGGAAGCTTCAACGACGCCGACGGATCGGGACGGAAGACGCGGGTGTCGACGCCTTCGTGGCAGACGCCGATACGGGCGCGATGCTCTGCCGGATAAAGGCTCCTTTGCCATTGGGTCGGGCTGAAGCCACCATCGATCGCATCAAGCGTCATGAGTTGCGCCATGTTGCGCAGCCGCAGCCGTTTGCGCGTATCCTGGTCGGGCTTGTCGTCGGGGGCAAAGCCGATATCGGCCCCTTCAGCGCGGTAGAAAAATTCGCAATAACCGAGTGCCGGGACATTGGGCAGCACATCCTTGACGAAGGTCATGCCGCCCCAGCCGATGTGCCCGACGATAACGTCGGGCACCTGCCCCTGGCGGGCCATGGCATCGAAGGTTTCGGCGACCCGGTGACCGATCCGGACATGATGGTCAGGCACACCGAGGTGCCTTGCCATCTGCGAATTGGCCTGCGGGCCGGGTTCTGCTCGGTGGCGAATGACGCGCGTTGACGGAATCCGCTGATCCACGGTTTCCGTCACGAGTGTCACTTCATTTCCCGTCTGCGCCAAATGAGACGCGAGAGCGGCGAACTGGCAGAAGCCGCGCCGGTGTACAAATGCTACGTGCATATTCCCTGCCTATAGCCGTTGAAAGGACAGCCTGTGCGCGGGCATCTTAGATGCCGTAGCGCGTTGCATTCCCCCAAACCAGCTCAAGCCGGTGCAGCGTTTGAAATGCGGTTTCGAGATTGCGCCGGTCCTGCTCGCCGTGGCTGAGGACACGTTCATAGGCGCCGGCCGCCTTGCGTAGGGCATCGCAGAGTTGCCTGCCCTTGTCCGAAAGCTTGATGCGGGCCGAGCGCCGGTCGCGCTGGGAGGCGGCCCTGTCGATATACTCCCCGTCGCCCAACTGCTTCAGGTAGTAGGAAACGTTGGAGCCGACATAGTGGCCACGGTCCAAAAGCTCCGCCACCGACACTTCCGCATCGCCGATCGCCAGAAGAACCATCGCCTGTGCCGGGCCGATATCGTCGACACCAAGCTTCGTCAGCTCGGCACGCAACAGGCCGGTAAAGCGCCGGCTGGCCCGTTCCATCATCCGTGCCAGTTCGAAGTATGTGACCACGGACGCTTCGCTCTCCTGGTCAATATTGTCATGTTCAGGGGCACTTCCAACTGCGTCATCCCCGGGGCGGATGGCAACAGCGCCGCCAAAATCTGCGAACGGATAGAGAATCCTTTGATTCATCCCTCTCTCCAACTGAGCATTACTACAATAATCAAAAATTACTTCAAATTTTGAAGCAATTTTTTGCCCCCTTTACTCCCCCCGAATACGACTATCTTGAGCATTCCACCATTATTGTGTCACACTTATCACGGCAACACTGTGATTTAAGTGATAACAAACAAAATAGCTTCCTCAAGACCCCAACGAACTTATCCAGAAAATCGCCACGCGTGACAGCAAACGAGGCAATATGATTAGCAAGAACCAAATTGGGCCAAAGAAGGCGCAAAATGGAGCAAACGATCCGCGGCTGCTTATTTTGAAGGCACGCCGCGTGTTCGTTTTGGCACTTATTTATGCAGCCCTGCTGAGTGCTTGCATCGGCATATTGCAGCTCTCGACACCGCTCTACATGATGCAAGTTCATGACCGCGTGTTGAACAGCCAGAGCATGGACACGTTGACCATGCTGACGATTCTCGTCGTCGGCGCGCTCGTGATCTACGGCGTGCTCGAATACATCAGGGCTTTGACGTTCCAGGCGATGGGTAGTGCGGTCGTGCGCTGGCTGAACCTGCCGGTGCTGACCGCCGCCGTGCAGGCGGCCGCCGATCAAGGGCTGACCCGGGCGACCCAGTCGCTGCGGGACCTGGCTGAATTGCGCAGCTTCCTCACGACGTCTGCCGTCAGCGCCCCGCTCGATGCCGCCTGGTCGCCGATCTTCCTCGGGGTGCTCTTTGCGCTGCACCCGATGTTCGGCCTTCTTGGCGCCATTTCCATTGCCCTGCTTGTATGCTGTGGATTGCTGACTGATTTGCTGACTCGCCGGCTGATGAAAGAGGCCAATCAAGCCAATATCGAGGCCGTTTCGAAAATTGGTTCAAGCTTGCGCCATGCCGAGGCGATCGAAGCAATGGGTATGCTGCCAGCACTCGCCCGCCGCTGGCGCACCGCGCAGCTGCACGCGCTCGACGCTTTGGAGACCAGCGGAAGCCGCAGCAAGGCGATGGCTTCGATCACCCGTTCACTGCGTTTCATGATCCAGGCGGCAGCCCTTGCAACAGGCTCTATCCTCGTGATGAAACAGGAGATTTCCCCCGGCGCTATGATGGCGACGACCATCCTCGTCGGACGCCTGCTCGCCCCGTTTGATTCGATGATCGAGAACTGGCGCCAGTGGGTGCTCGCGATTGCAAGCTGGCGCCGGATAGAGACTGCTCTGAACCAGGATCTGGCCGTGCGCCAGACCATGCCGCAGCCGCGCACGCAGGGCGATCTTGTTGTGGATAAGCTCGTTTACGCAGCACCCGGCCTCGATGTGCCGATCATCAAGGGCGTTTCCTTCTCGCTCTCGCCAGGCGAAGTTCTCGGCATCGTCGGCCCCTCGGCGGCGGGCAAATCGACACTGGCCCGGCTCCTCGTCGGAATTCAGAAGCCGACCACCGGCGGCGTCTTCCTCGACGGCAACAATGTCTATCTGTGGGAACGCGCTTCCTTTGGCCAGATGACCGGTTACCTGCCGCAGTCCGTTTCGCTGCTCGAAGGAACCATCCGCGACAACATCTCGCGCATGGAGGAAGGCGAACCTCAAAAGGTGCTCGAGGCGGCTCGGCTTGCTGACGTGCACGACATGATCGGCCGCCTGCCGCTCGGCTACGACACCCCGGTCGGCGATGGGCATCTGACGCTTTCGGGCGGCCAGCGCCAGCGCATCGCTCTTGCCCGCTGCCTTTACGACCATCCTCGCCTGATCGTTCTCGACGAGCCGAACGCCAATCTCGACGCCATCGGCGAGCGCGCATTGATCCGCGCGATCGAGCGGGCGCGCAACGACGGTGCGATCGTCATCATGATCGCCCACCGGCCGACGATCATGCAGGCCGCCGACAAGCTGCTCGTTCTTGAAAACGGGCGCATCACCCAGTTTGGCCCGCGCACCGATGTGGTCGCATCCATGACACCGGGCGAGCCGAGACGGGAAGGCGTATCCGCATGACGAACAAACAGAACTTGCCCGCCTCTCGCGAGGCACGCACACTCGTGGCCAAGGATGACCGCGCGAACCTGCCCGCGATCCCCGAGCGGCCCCACCCGCTGCTCGGGCTGGACGCGGACGCCGAAAGCAGCGCCACCGCGCCGTTGCGCGGGGTGGTCCTTGCGGGCCTGACGACGATCCTCGTCGCCTTCGGCGGCTTCTTCGGCTGGGCGTTTTCAACGGAACTCAGCAGCGCGTCGGTCGCAAGCGGCACGATCGTGGTCGATTCCAAACGCAAGACCGTCAGCCACTTCGAAGGCGGCATCCTCGACCGCCTCCTCGTCCAGGAAGGCGACCGCGTCACGTCCGGCCAACCGCTGGTCAAGCTTGCCGACACCCGCGCCCGGTCCGACCTTCAGGCACTGCAAAGCCGGCGCCTTGGGCTGATCGCAAAGCTTGCCCGCCTCAAGGCGGAGCAGACGGAAGCCAAGCAGATCGACTTTCCCGACGAGTTGATTGGCACTTCGGAATCGGCCGCCGACGACGCGGTCAAGGCGGAGACAAACTTCTTCGAGCGGCGGCGCGAAGCAAAGGCAGGCCGGCTAGAGGTTCAGGGCAAGACCATCGAAGAGTATTCGGAAAGAGCCAAGTCGCTTGCCGAGCAGATAAGGGCGACCGACCGCCAGATCGAACTGATCACCGAGCAGCGTACCGCAATCGCGACACTGGTGGCAAAAGAGTTTGCCCAGCGCTCCAAGCTGATCGAGATCGATGCCAAGCTCAGCGAACTTGCCGCTTCGCGCGGTGAGCTTGCCGGCAACAAGGCCCAGGCCGAAAAGGCGGAAGCCGGAGCGGAACTCGGGCTGACCGGTATCGAGAACGAATTCCAGTCGGAGATCGCCGGCGAAATCACGACCGCCCGCCTGGAACTTGCAGATGTGGGACAGCGGCTCGTCTCGGCCAAGGACGTCTTGAGCCGCCTCGAAATCCGCTCGCCGCAGACCGGCATCGTCACCAACATTCAGTTGCGCACACCGGGCAGCGCGGTTTCGGCCGGCCAGCCGTTGCTCGACATCGTTCCAGAGGACGAGCCGCTTCTCGTCGAAATGCATGTCGGCACCCGAGACATTGACAGTATCGGCATCGGCTCAAAGACGCAGATCCGGCTGACCGCCTACAATCAGCGCTCGCACCTGCCGCTCGACGGCGAGATCAGCTACGTCGCGGCCGATCAGTCGGTCGATGAAAAGTCGAACGTCTCCTATTACGTGGCGCGCGCCCGCATTGCGCCGGCCTCGCTCACCGCCAACCCGGACATCCGCCTCTATCCCGGCATGCCGGCAGAAGTGCTGATCGTCCACAAGCCGCGCTCGGCGATCGATTACATGGTCTCCCCGATTGCAGAAAGCCTCAATCGAGCCTTCCGCGAAGACTGATCCAGAAGGCTCCAACACGATCTGCGCCGGCGAAATTCAATTTCGCCGGCAATTTGTTTCTAATTTTGAATTTATTTCTAAGTAATAACAAATCTATCACCCCTTAGATATCAGGGATAATCATCAAACTGATACAAGATATACATCGTAGGTAGCAGATAATAATACAGTGCAGCTGATTTTATTTCTTTTTTGCTGTTGCCATATGTTTTTTTGCAGTGCAATGTCGCCGCGCTCGCCACCGGTTTGAGACCGGGGATGAGCGCAAGCAACAACCAAGATGACGTAAGCAACAACTAAGAGGAGTAGCATATGGCCACGTTGGAAGGCGGCGCGTATGATGACGCCCTTTTTGGCTCACGCTTCGACGACTTCATCCATGCCCGTGGTGGCGATGACTTCGTGAACGGAGGCAATGGCGACGACACCATTTTCGGCGACGAAGGTGATGACATGCTGTTCGGCGGTAACGGCAGCGATACCCTGTTCGGCGGCTGGGGCGACGATGTTCTCCATGGCGACAACGGGAACGATGTCCTGTTCGGCGGCCAGGGCAATGACCTGCTCTACGGCGACAACGGCAACGACATTCTCATTGGCGGCGACGGTAGCGACCTGCTGATGGGCGGCCGTGGCAGCGACATCCTGTTCGGTGGTGCCGGCAACGACATCATCAACGGCGGCCAGGGCGACGATGTCATGACCGGCGGAGAAGGCAGCGACGTGTTCGTGTTCGACGGTGGTGGCGGCAACGACGTCATCCTCGACTTCACGCCCGGCGAAGACCTTCTGCAGATTTCGAAGGACATCAACGGCCTCGACATTTCGTCGCCGGAAGATCTGGCATCGCGCGTCACCCAGGTTGGTGGCAACGTGGTCATCGACTTCGGCCATGGCGATACGCTGACGCTCGTCAATGCGGACGCCGACGACATCCAGGCGAACCCGAACCACTACTTCACGATCCATTGAGATTGACTGGTGCGCCCCACTTCCTCCCGTGGGGCGCCCTCCCTTCTGTCCTCCAGGAGTAGCGCGTGACGGCAGACGACCGTATCAGAAGCTTCGGCCTCGATTTCGCAAGCGCCGCAGCATTCAGGCTCGGCCTCGACGTTGCTGTGTTGATCTGGGACACACCTTCCGAACTCTCGGCTAAGACCAAATACGCCCTTTCCGCGTCGCGGTCCCTCGTGCCTCTCGTCAGCATGGCGCTTCCCCGCGCCCAAGGGGGCCAACGGATCTTCTGGGCGATGCGCCCCGGAAACGAGCGTGAGCTCGCCGAAATCGCCACGGACAGTGAGGTTTTGCAGACGATTGTCCTGGAACCGACCGCCAAGCTCCCTTTCCTCGATCTGGCGGCCCAGCTTTCCGACCTTCAGCCCGAAGGTCGTCTCAAGTTTCTCAACAATCTGCTCACGGTCTGGCGAAGCGCGTTTCGCCTGTCGCGTGACGAGTTCTTTATCGGCCTCGTCGATGACGTCATCCACGCCCTGAATCTTGGGCAGCGCCCCGCAACCATCGCCTGTCGCCTCGCGCATGGACGCTATCTGGCCGAGACGACCGTCAATGCCGAGTTAGGCGAGATCAACGCGATCTATGCGCTCGGCGCCGAAGCGGTTTTGCCCCTGCCGCAGCAATTCGCCGTAACTGGCCGAACCGAGCGCGGCCAGCGCCGCTGCCATTTCGTTCTTGAATCGCCGCGCGCGCCGCAGGCGCTCTCGCTCATCATCATGGGAAAGCGCGGTATCGCCGTGCGCGAGCTTTCGTCGCGCGGCTCCCGCTATCCCAACCTCCAGCAATGGTGGCCCGAGCACGGCGCGGCGGCGGGCTTGCGCGAGTTCGTCGTGCGGTCATTGAGCGAGGTTCCGGAAAGCGGCACGGCCCTTGCGATCGACCTGCAGCTTCGCTCCGCCCTGCCGGCAAGACAGGCGGGCAAGTCCGCTCTCCATCCGGGTGCCGAGATCGACCTCGCCCTTGCCATGTCGGAAGGCCTGCTCGTCGGCGGCTGGACACGCGACGCAAACGGCGTCCTTGCCGGCATCGACTATCTCCAGGAAGACGGCACGGCTTTGCCGCTCGATGGCAACTGGTATGAGTTTCCAGGCTGGGCTCGCGGTGCCGAGGACGGCTCCAAGACCGACGTGACCGGTTTTGTCAGCTGGCTGCCGATGCGCGAACCGCTTGGCCCCCTTCTCCAGCCGCGCTTCCAGTTGCGACTGGCGTCCGGCGCGGTCAAGCCGCTGGTGCCGAAACCGCAACCCTTCGATCCGGCGACGCAACGCAACCGCATCCTGCGCGCCGTTCCACCCCAGCACGCCAACGACCAGGCGTTCCGCACAATCCTTGCGCCGGCGCTGAGAGACGTGGAGCAGCGGCTGGGCAAGACGATCCGGGTCGACCAGACCAAGGACTTCGGCCCGATGATGGCCACGCCGCTCGTCTCGATCGTCGTTCCGCTCTACCGTGTGCTCGACTTCCTGCGCTTCCAGCTGTCGGGACTGGCGACCGACCCCTTCGTCGCGGCCAATGCCGAGATCATCTACGTGCTCGATTCGCCGGAGATCCACGACGAGACGGAACACCTGCTCGGCGGCTTCCATCTGCTTCACGGGCTTTCGATGAAGCTCGTGGTGATGAACCGCAACGGCGGCTACGCCCGTGCCTGCAATGCCGGCGCACGCTTTGCCCGCGGTTCCGTCATCGTCATGCTCAACTCGGACGTCGTGCCCTGTGGGGCCGGCTGGCTGGAAAAGCTTGCGCTGCCGGTGCTGAAGGAAAAGTCGATCGGCGCCATCGGCCCGAAGCTGCTGTTCGAGGACGGCTCGCTGCAGCATGCGGGCCTCTATTTTGCCCGCAACAAGCAGGACATCTGGCTCAATCATCATTTCTACAAGGGCATGCCAGGCGCCTATGCGCCGGCGCAGGAAATGCGCAGTGTGCCCGGCGTCACCGGCGCTTGCCAGGTGATGCGCAAGGAGGTGTGGGACCTCGTCGGCGGCTATGCCGAGGACTTCGTGATCGGCGACTATGAGGACAGCGACCTCTGCCTCAAGATCCGTCAGGCCGGCTTCGACATCGTCTACGAGCCGGCAGCCTGCCTCTATCATCTGGAGCGGCGCTCGATCAGCCGCAGTCAGGATTACACGCGCGGCGTCGCCAGCCAGTACAACGCATGGCTGCACACCGAGCGCTGGAACCAAGACATTACCACCCTGATGCCATCCTACCTCGGCGCCGAAGAGGCGGCAGCGCCGAGCACCCGTAAGCCTGCCGCCAGGAGCGCCGCATGAACCAGCCCGCACTTCGCCACGCAGACAACCTGCAGCCGACCTGGCAACAGAACGAAGACCGCATCGAAGGCATGCTTCAGACGGTTCTCACCAATCGCTTCTTGCCGCAGCCGGACCAAAACAGCGTCTTCGTCGGAGATGGCAACTACCGGGCTGTCGGCGCGGAGTTTCTCGGCCACTTCATCCGCATGGGCGGATTGCAACCGAAAAGCAGCGTGCTCGACATCGGCAGCGGCATCGGCCGCATGGCCGTTCCGCTGACGCAGTATCTCGATGCGGATCACGGGCGCTATGTCGGTATCGACCCGGTGGAAGGCGGCGTCACCTGGTGCCGTCAATCCGTCACGCCGGTCTATCCGAACTTCACCTTCCAGCATGTCGACATCGCCCACGAACTCTATAATCCGTCGGGCAGGATCAACGGCAAGGCGCTGAAGTTGCCTTACCCGGATCGCCAGTTCGACTTCGCGATCATGACGTCGATCGTCACCCATCTGCCGCCGGACGAGGTGCTCGTCTATTTCAGCGAGATCAACCGGATGCTGAGGCCCGGCGGGCGGCTCTTCGTCACCGCCTTCGTGGTCGATAGCATCGCTGCAAAGGACGAACACGGCCGGCGGGATCCGCGTCTTGCCTTCGTTCGCAGCGGCGACGGCCCCTGCTGGTTCGTCCCCGGCCTGCCGCCGCTTGCCGCCGTCGGCTTCGACGACGGCTTCCTCGACCGGGCGCTGGAACGGGCAGGTTTCACGACGGTCCTGAAATCGCTCGGTCACTGGCGGGGCCAAAGTGCCGGTCACTACCAGGATGCCTTCGTCGCCGAACGCCGGAGTGTGAGCGGATGAAGAAGCGCATTCTGGTCGCCGCGCACAACCATCCGGCACTCCATCCCGGAGGCACGGAGATTTTCGCACACGACCTTTTCCGCGCCTATCAGCGCGCCGGCCACGAGGTACTGTTCCTCGGCGCGACCAACCAGACCCACCGGCAGGTGCGCCCCGGCACGAGCTTTCAGGCTATCGGCCCCGAAGGTGACGAGGTTCTGTTGTGGTCCGGCCATTTCGATCGCTTCTTCATGAGCCAGATCGACCTCTATGGCGTCGTGCCCGACCTTACCGAGCTTTTGCGCGATTTCCGGCCGGATGTGGTTCACATCCACCATCTCCTGCTGCTTGGCGCGGAGTTTCCGCACATCGTCCGCCGCACCCTGCCCGACTGCCGGATCGTGATGACCCTGCACGACTACTATCCGCTTTGCCATCACGATGGGCTGATGGTGCGCACCAGCGGCAAGGAGCTTTGTCACAAGTCGAGCCCCGACCGTTGCCATAGCTGCTTCAAGGACATTCCGCTCGATCGTTTCGTGTTGCGCGAGCAGCATCTGAAAGCGTTGCTCCGGACGATCGATCGCTTCATCTCGCCGAGCCAGTTTCTGAGGCAACGCTTTATCGACTGGGGTCTTAACGGCGACCAGATCGACGTGATCGCCAATGGCCTGCCACCACGAGACGCGCCGTCGCGCAAGGGCCAGCCGGAGAACGATCGCCCGGTCTTCGGCTATTTCGGCAATCTCAATCCGTGGAAGGGCACGTCCGTGCTTCTCGAGGCTGCGCGGCAGTTGATCGACGAGGGCCTGCGTTTTGAGCTGCGGGTGCACGGGGGCGCCCCTTTTCAGGCCGACAGTTTCAAGGACGAGATCGCCCGGCTCTTCAAGAAGACGGCGCCCTCCGTTCAGCAGCGCGGCGCCTACAGGCGCGAAGACATCGGCGACCTCATTGCCGCCGTTGATTGCACCATCGTGCCTTCGATTTGGTGGGAGAACGCACCGCTCGTTATCGGCGAGGCCCAGTCTCAGCGCAAACCGGTGATCGCCAGCAATATCGGCGGCATGGCCGAAATGGTGCAGGACGGCGTCAACGGCATCACCGTCTCGCCAAACGATCCGCGTGCGTTGGCTGCCGCCATGCGCCGCATGGCGGAAAGCCCAGACCTTCGGCGCCGCCTTTCGGCCAATGCCCGCAAGCCTAACGATATCGATACCACTGCCCGGCGCTATCTCACGCTCATCGACGCGATCGAGCCGAGAGAAACCGTCGCCGCCTAGAGGGAAGACCATGTCTGTAGCAGTCGACAAACCGGACGTCGCACCGGAGCAGAACAATGCAAAGCCGTTAAAGGGCCGCGTGGACGCAATCGACCAAGGCCGCGTCTTCGGCTGGGCCTTCGACCCGGAAACCCCGGAAAAGCGGCTTGCCATTCGCGTGCTTCTCGACGGCAAGGTGATCGCCGAAGCGCTCGCCGACCGCAACCGACCAGATCTGAAACGCAACGGGATTGGCGACGGCAACCACGCGTTTGAAATCGCCCTGCCGGAGATGGCGAGCGCGCGCACCGGTGAACTCGTCGTGCTTGCGGCGACCGGCAAAGGCGGCGAACTGCCGCTTCGTGTTCCCAAGCCCGATGAACAGGCGGCCGAAGCGCTGATTGCAGCACCGCTTGCAAAAGTGCTCGACAAGCTCGACGTGCTGATGGCGGCACAGCGTCAACTGCAGGTCTCGCAGCGTTCCGCCCTGCGATCGAAGCTTGACGACGGCGATGAAGCGGAAAACCCCGGGCTTGCAGCAATCAGCGACGATGTCGCGAACCTCCGCGGAGAAATTACCCAGCGACTGACCGATCTCGACGTCCACTTGATGCGGCTCGACGGTGTGATCGCGGGTATGGAAAAGAGCCTCAATGCCCTGAAGCAGCGCTCGAACGGCGATCTGAAGCCGGCGTTTCTGCTTCTTTTCGTGCTTGCAGGCTTTGCGGCAGGCGCGATCCTTTCCGTCTTTCTTCGGACCTGAGGCACATCTCATGCCTAGTTCGGAACTCAGCCTTTCCGCAAGCCCCGCACCGCTTGGCCGCATCGCGCGCAGTGGTCGCATCATCGCATGCCCGATCGACGAAACACTGCTGCTCGTAATCGGCACCGGTGGCCCGATGGCCGATCAGTTGTCGGTCGAGATCAATGAAGATGCGTCAACCCAGGTGATGGCATCGGTTGTCGGCTGGCGGCTGGCGGCGCCCCAGTCTTCCGCCACGCATGGCTTTGCCGCGCTGTTACCGATCGAAGGGTCTGATCCTCTGCCGACAACCCTGCGCTTCGGCAAGGCGGGCAACGGCAAGCGCTATATGGTCGCGCCACGCGCTGCTTCGATCGGTGAAGTGACGGCGATGCTGAAGGATTTCGCCGGTCCGCAGCTGGTACACGTGCTCGGCCGCCTGGTCGACGTGCTGATCAAGCCGCCGCATGCCGATCAACGGCTCGCGGCGATTACGACCCTGCTTAAGACCGGAGCGGCTCGCGACGGGTACATCGAGCTCCTCGGCGAGGGCCATGACGGGACCATCGCCCTGAAAGGATGGGCGCACGACCTGCCCGCCGGCGTCTGCCGGGCGATCGTCAAGAGCGACGATAGCTTTCTTGCGGAATGCAACGTCGCCATTTTCCAGCGCAACGACGCCCCTGAAGGTGCGGCTGGCTTCGTCGGCCTCCTTTCCGCAAACGACCTGCCCCGAGCGCGCGACATCAAGGGCATATTCTATCGCGGCCGTGGCGCCTGGCGTTATGCCGGGCTCCACGAACGCCGGGTCGTGACCGGTCCGCTCGAGACACCCGGCCATATCCGCGCGATGCTGCTCCAGAGCCAGAGTTCGCCCCAGGTCATGCTTCGCCTGCGCGATGCCGCGAGCGGATATGATGGCACCGAGACGATCTCGAGCCTTCCGGTTCCCGTCCGCCTTGGCGTGGATGCGCTCTACCAGGGTGAGGATGGTGCCTTCTTGATTTCGGGCTGGCTCTTGGACGCGGAAGGTCTTGTTGAAACCGTGCGACTTTGCCGACAGGGCGGCGGGGCACGGCTGGACGCAGCCTGGACCCGAACCGAGCGGTCCGACGTCGAAGAGGCCTTCGTCGATCGGCCGGACTTCAAGAGCGCGATTTCCGGTCACCGCCGATCGCATGGCTTTATTGGTCGCGTCGAGGTGCTAAATGGCGAGGCGGATGGACCAGTTCACCTCGAACTCACCCTCAGAGACGCCCGCCGCGCCTACATGCCAATTTTCCCGGTGCGGCTGCCGGCACGCGCCGCCGCCCTACGGCTGCTTGGTTCGATCGATCCGACAAGCTGGGCCCTGCCCGATATCATCGACCGGCAGATCGTCCCGTTCCTGACGGCGGCGCGTAGCAGTGCACCAACTGTGGAAACCACCGTCGACATCGGGCCCTTCGACCAGGCCGAGGGTACCGCCATCATTCTTGTCGCCGGGGAAACCGAAACGGATTTCGCGCCGCTGCTGGGGCTGCTCGCGCTTGATCCGCAAACGCGCCGGGCCCCGATCGCGCTCGTGCTTCAGGCCGAGCGGTTCCGACGGCACGCGGTCCATATCCGTCAGCTCTCGGAATTCTACCGTTTGCCGCTGCGGCTCATATCCGTCGAAGGCGCCGGCGATACATGCGACCTGGCGCAAGCGGCTGCCGAAAGGGTAAACAGCGACGCGGTCGTTCTGCTTTCCGGGTCGCTGACGCCAGCCAATGCCGGATGGTATCAGGCGCTCATTGCCGCTTACGAAGCAAAGACGGGAAGCATCATCTCGCCGACCCTTGCCTATGAGGATCACTCGATCCGCTGGGCTGGCAGCACGTCGCTCGATCGTCCCGACCATCTGCAATCGAGCCGATACGCCGGCTATCCCGTCGGCGCCGTCAATCGTCTGAAGCTGACGAGGGTTGCATCCGCATCGCTCGATTGCTGCATCCTGCCGCGCGAAGCGCTGATGGAGGACGCAGGCCTGTCGCCGACCTATCTCGGCGTGGCGCTGAAGGGCCTCGACCTCGCCCTTCGCCTCAGCGGAAAGGGCTACGAAGCCTACTGGCTTCCTTCCCTGCAGATGGTGGGATCCGACGAGCTCCCCGGAGCGGGCTCTGCCGCCACCGCGCGCTTCGTGGAACGCGTCGATCGGACGCTTTTCCGCGCCCGATGGACGCCCGCCCCCGAAGCTGCAAAGACAATCTTCGAAGAGGCTGGCGCATGAGCGAAAAACTCCGCGTGCTCGTGGTCTCCCATGGCCATCCGACCCACTCCCTTGGCGGAGCGGAAATTGCCTCACATGGCCTTCACAAGGCATTGAACGGGCTGCCCGGCGTGGAGTCGATCTACCTCGCCCGCGTCGGCGATCCGGTTCCGCGCCATGGCGCCTCCGCGCTGATGAGCCTGCGGCTTGCCATGGACGAAGTGCTCTACCACGCCGAGGACTTCGACCATTTCTTCCTCTCCAATGGCGATACGGAAGCGATCCGGCGCGACCTCCTGCGCTTCGTCGGCGACATCAAGCCGGATGTCGTTCACTTCCATCATATTCTTGGCTTCGGCCTGGAAGCGCTCTATGCCGTTCGTGATGCGCTGCCCAAAGCGCGCATCGTCGTGACGTTCCATGAATACCTGCCGATCTGCCACAATCACGGGCAAATGGTGAAACGCCCCTCAGGCCAGCCTTGCAACGGCGCCTCGCCGATCAGTTGCCACACGTGTTTCCCCGAGATTCCGGTGTCGCGGTTCGTTCGCCGCGAGCAGTTCGTGCGCGGTATGCTCAATCTCGCCGATGCCTTTATCGCGCCGAGTGCCTTTCTCGCCAATCGCTATGTCGAGTGGGGGCTCGAAGCCGCAAAGATCTTCGTCATCGAGAACGGCATCGTCATGGGTGACAAGGCGCCGGCCCGCGAATTGCCGTCGCCGACAGCCCGGCGCAACCGTTTTGCCTATTTCGGGCAGATGACGCCGTTCAAGGGCGTTCACGTGTTGATCGACGCCGTATCGCGCGTGCCCGACGACGTCTGGGGCGATGATTCCTCACTGATGATTTTTGGCGGCAACCTCGAGCGCCAGCCGAAAGACTATCAGGAGAAGGTGGCGAAGCTGATCGAGGACGCCGGTCGCCGTGTGCGCTTCTACGGTGCCTACCAGAACCAGGACATGCCGCGGCTGATGCGCTCGGTCGACTGGGTGGTAATGCCGTCGGTCTGGTGGGAGAATTCTCCCGTCGTCATCCAGGAGGCACTGCATCACGGCCGGCCGATCCTGTGTTCGGACATCGGCGGCATGGCCGAGAAGGTTCGTGACCGCCTGGATGGTTATCACTTCCGTGCCGGCAGCGCCCAGGATCTGGCCGACCGGCTGATCGACGTCTTGGGCGCGCCGCGGGCGTGGGACAATCTGCGGACAACGCTTCGGCGGCCGACGAGCCATGTCGATTGCGCGCGGGAGCATGTGGCGCTCTACCGCAAAATGCTCAAGGGCGAACAGCCGGCCGCGCCAAGCGCCGCAGTGGCTTGAGGTGCGATGAACGTCATGCTGCAGCGCATAGCCATATCGAGTCATTCGTCCGAGGCGGCCGTCTGCTTAGGGACCGTCCGAAGAGGCTTTGCTCTCGCCGCGACTGTCGCCCCACCAATGATGGAAATGATGCACAGGCCCCCGCCCCTGCCCGATAGTCAGCCGATCGGCAGCGACCAGCGCGTCATGCAAGTAAGCCTTGGCAGCGACGACCGCATCCTCGATCGGCTTCCCCTTGGCAAGACCCGCAGCGATTGCGGCCGAGAGGGTGCATCCGGTGCCATGATCGTTCCTGGTTTCGATCCGCGGCCGCGACAAGTGCAAAGCCGTTTCCCCGCTGTAGAGGATATCGATCGCATCTCTGCCCTTGGCATGCCCGCCCTTCATCAGCACCGAACGCGCACCGAATTTCAGAAGCATATCGGCCTGGCGTGCGATCTCGCTATCGGTTTCGGCGATCCCGCGTCCGGTCAACAGCGCCGCCTCGGGCAGGTTCGGCGTCAGAATGAGCGCGAGCGGCAACAACGCCTCCTTGAGCGTCGCGATCGCGTCCGGCTGCATCAAGTGATCGCCCGAGGTCGCCACCATCACCGGGTCGATGACAGCCAGCCGGTCGTAGCGCTTCAGACCAGCCGCGATCACCGCGATCGTCTCGCGCCGCGACACCATGCCGATTTTCACCGCACCGACGGCAAGATCGGACAACACCGCGTCGATCTGAGCCGCAACGACGGTCGGGGAGATATCCTCCACCGCAGATACCCCGCGGGTATTTTGCCCCGTGACCGCGGTGATCACGCTTGCGCCATAAACTCCGAGCGCCGAGAACGTCTTCAGATCCGCCTGGATGCCGGCCCCGCCGCCGGAATCCGAACCTGCGATGGTAACGGCGATCGCGGTCATCGCCCCACCTGCATGAGCCTTGAGCCTTTTTGGATTGAGTCAAAAACAGACACGAGCAAAGCGACCTCCCGGAAATGGACGGAGATCCGATCGGTAAGCGCAAAGACGGCAGGTGAGCAGAAGGGCCCTTGCCGTTCCTACGCCGGTATGATCCGGATCAGGTTCAAGGGTCTGGCTCACCACCATCTCAGCACCGTGACGGTGCGCCCCTCGGCAAGAGGGATGCTAGGGGGACATGGGCGGGGATGTCAATTGATAGATGCAGCGGATCCAAGCCGCGTCTTTCCACACAGGCCCTGCGGACCAAGCGATCGAGAAAGAGGCCGTGGAATGACACGTCCGCTTCACGATCCTATTTTCCCGGGATCGTCAGCAATGCCGACGCAACATATCGTTAGAACGCCACGAGTGCCGTATTATTTCGCGCACGGGAAACAACGATGAAGGACGACACGATGCGGATCGAAGAAACGGCCATTCCCTCTGTTTTCTTGATAAAGCCTAAGCGATTCGTCGATACGCGTGGATACTTCGCCGAGACCTTTCGGGCCGATCAATTCGCCGAAATCGTCGGGACGCACTCTTTCGTCCAGGATAATCAATCGCTGTCGCGTGAAGCCGGTACTGTGCGCGGACTGCACTTCCAACTGCCGCCGCGCGCACAGGGAAAACTGGTTTCTTGTATCGCCGGCGCCCTTTGGGATGTGGCGGTAGACCTTCGAAGCGGGTCACCGACCTACGGAAGCTTCGTGGCTGCTGAGCTTTCCGAAGAGAACGGTCACCAGCTCTGGATTCCGCCGGGTTTCGCCCACGGTTTCTGTACGCTGAAACCGGCGACCTTGGTCAGCTACAAAGTGACCGATTACTACAGCCCTGAGCATGATCGTGGGCTTCTCTGGAACGACCCCGAACTCGGGATAAACTGGCCCGTGCCCCCGAGTAACGCCATCCTGTCGGACAAAGACAGGGATCAGCCAAAACTCTCCGATCTACACACTAAGCTCGAGCGAGAAGCTTAGTCTTGATGTTTATCATAAAAGGACTTCGCTGAGATATGCGTGTACTTGTTACCGGCGGGGCTGGTTTTATTGGTTCGGCGGTTATTCGACACCTCATTATCGACAAGGGATATGACGTGTTGAACGTAGACAAACTGACCTACGCAGGAACCCTTAGCTCCCTAAGGTCCGTCGCAAACAACCCATCATATCGCTTTCTCAGGGCTGACATATGCGATGGGCGGGCTATTGCCGATGCCTTCTCCACATTCAGGCCCGATCGCGTCATGCATCTCGCTGCCGAGAGTCATGTCGACCGCTCAATTGCCGGCGCAAGGGATTTCATCGAAACGAACGTTCTTGGAACGTTCAACCTGCTGGAATGCGCAAGGGCATATTGGCAGTCCATGAAGGATGAGGGCAAACGCAGGTTTCGCTTTCTTCACGTTTCAACGGATGAAGTGTACGGCTCGCTCGCGGATGACCAGCTCTTTTCCGAGGAGACGCGGTATGATCCAAGCTCCCCTTATTCGGCTTCGAAGGCCGCTTCCGATCATCTCGCCAAGGCATGGGCACGCACCTATGGCATGCCCATCTTGGTTTCCAACTGCTCAAACAACTACGGTCCCTATCACTTCCCCGAAAAGCTGATCCCGCTGACCATCCTGAACGCGCTCGAAGGCAAGCCACTCTCGATCTATGGCGACGGCACGAACATTCGCGACTGGCTCTTCGTCGAAGACCATGCCCGCGCGCTCGACCTGATCGCGGAGCGCGGTAGAATTGGCGAGACTTACAATGTCGGGGGACGCAACGAGCGGCGGAACGTCGATGTAGTCAGGCGCATCTGCGCCACACTCGACATGCTTGTCCCCGCATCCTGCCCACGGAAACAGCTCATTCAATTTGTCGAGGACAGGCCGGGGCACGATTTGCGCTACGGTATCGATGCGACGAAACTGGAAGAGGAGCTCGGCTGGAAGGCGGAAGACAGCTTTGAAAGCGGAATTGCGAAGACGATCCGCTGGTACTTAGACAACGAATGGTGGTGGGGCCCTCTTCGCAAGGGATATGACGGGGTGCGCCTGGGTGTGCTGCATTCTGGTGTCGGGCAATGAATCAGATTCCGCGCATAGTTGTCACGGGCCTGAAGGGCCAGGTTGTTCAGTCGTTTGTCGAGCAAGGGAAGGGCCGCAGCGACGCGGAAGTCATTCCACTCGGTCGCCCGCAACTAGATCTGAAGGATCCCAGTTGCATAGACGGCGTCATAAGGGCAGCAGCTCCTGACGTGATCATTTCGGCCGCCGCCTATACCGCCGTCGACCACGCCGAGGCCGATGAGACGAGAGCATACGCGATTAACGCGGTCGCACCGCAGGAATTGGCGCGCGTCGCGAAAGCCCTGAATATCCCGATCATCCATCTATCGACGGACTACGTCTTCGACGGGACAAAATCCACACCGTATACCGAAAGCGATAGGGTGTGCCCTGTAAACGTCTACGGCAAAAGCAAGTGGGAAGGCGAGCGATCGGTCGCCGCTGGCACCGAAAATCACGTCATTCTCAGGACCGCTTGGGTCTACAGCCCATTTGGCAGAAATTTCGTGCGTACGATCATTCGCAACGCCGAAAGCCGGACCGAACTGCCAGTCGTCATGGACCAGATAGGAAACCCGACATCGGCACTGGACCTTACGACGGCAATCATCGGTATCGCGCATAACCTGCTAGCATCGGATGCGCAGGTTCTGCGCGGCACCTTCCATCTGGCGGGGACCGGTGATGCGAGTTGGGCCGATGTAGCGGAAAAAATCCTCGCCCTGTCTCAAGGGCTCGGAGGCCCGTCCGCTAAAGTCAACCGCATCTTGGCCACAGACTACCCGACTGCGGCAGCGCGCCCCTCTAACTCACGCCTGAACTGCAGCAAAATCGCGCGACACCACGGCATCAGCTTGCCCTACTGGAAGAGCTCCATCGAAGCCACCGTGCGGCGCGTAATCCAGCACCGGACGGACCTGGAGGTGAGGAAATGAAGGGCATTATTCTTGCTGGAGGAAGCGGCACCCGCCTACATCCGATGACATTGGCAAGCTCAAAACAACTGCTTCCGATCTACGACAAGCCGATGATCTACTACCCGTTGTCAACCCTGATGCTGGCAGGGATTCGCGACATCTTGATCATTACGACGCCGCGTGACCTCCCCAGCTTTCAACTCCTACTGGGCGACGGTTCCAAATGGGGAATCAACCTCAGCTACGCCGAGCAACAATCCCCCGATGGCCTTGCCCAAGCCTATGTGATTGGAGCCGATTTCGTGGCGGGCCATCCCTCGTGCCTCATTCTCGGCGACAATATCTTTTTTGGACATGGCATCACCGAGCTCTTAAAGCGCGCCATGGAACGGAAAGAGGGCGCAACGGTCTTCGCCTACCATGTCAGCAACCCGGAACGCTATGGGGTTGTCGAGTTCGACAGCGAAATGAAGGCTGTCGCAATCGAGGAGAAGCCCGCCAAACCTCGCTCCGACTGGGCTGTCACTGGCCTGTATTTCTACGACGAAGAGGTCGTAAGCATCGCTGCCGACCTTACACCTTCCGCCCGGGGCGAGTATGAAATTACGGATGTGAACCGCGCCTATCTGGAGCGGGGCAAGCTCCACGTCGAAAGAATGGGGCGAGGATATGCCTGGCTCGACACGGGTACGCCCGATAGCCTATTGGAAGCGTCAGAGTTTGTCGCAACCTTGGAGCGCCGACAGGGTTTCAAGGTGGCGTGCCCGGAAGAGGTTGCGTATCGGTCCGGTTACATCGATGGTGATCAGCTTGAGACCCTTGCACGACGGTATGGCAAGACGTCCTATGGTCACTATCTGTCCAACTTGTTAGAAACGCCTGAGCATGTGTAAGCTGTCGTTTCTATCTAGTCGCCTTCTACAGTTATTCGAACGGATCGCTACGGCTGCCTAAAATGAAACGCGACTTTAGACATTGGTTCTCTCATGACGAATGAGGTCGCCACGGGCAAATCACATCCGATCGCGTTACGTAGTCGCGAAGAAGTGTGGCGGGCCTCCGAATCAGAAAGGCTCCCATTGCTTTCGGAGCGCAGGGAGCCTTCAGTCTGAGCGTTCGAATTCACAGACGCCGAGGAACATATTCCGCTTAGCGAAAAGAGCAAGCGAAATCCGAAATCCGGTGAGACCAAAGAACGTCTGTTTGTGTGGCTTATCCAGATTTGAGCGCGACGCCTTGAAGATTTCACGGCTCCAACATCAGAATTGCCAGCTATGGCGATTTGACATGACTGAACTGAACCCTGTTATGACCGATGCAGGGTCAACAGAACTGCAATATTTCCAACCGCTTGGTATAACGGCAGACGCCAGAGCCCTCAGCAGGCGATCATCACTCAATCCGCTCGTTTGGCCCGGAAGACGTATAGCGCACCGTTGAATGGATCACTGCCGGCCTCACGCACCAGCGACACCAAGCTGCCCGGCCATTTTTTTTTGAAGTCAACCGGATGTCTGATGAGAACCACTCTCACGTCGGAGAGTATCCGCTGAGCGCACCGCCCGGATACCTGACGTTTGAACTCGGTGCTGTGACCGCGGAGTATTGCCAGAAGCGGAACCCGCCTACATCCGATGACGTTGTCAGGCTCGAAGCAATTGCTTCGGGTGTACGATAAGCCAATGATCCCATTGGCAACGGTCATGCTGGCCGGGATACGAGATATATTGATGATCACTACACCGAGAGAGCTACAAAACTTTCATTTTCTGCTTGGCGATGGCTCGAAATGGTTGAATTATCTCTTCTCTCGCAGAGCCACCCTCGCCAGATGGCCTCGCCCAAACCTGTATCATAGGGCCGGATTTCGTTTCTGGTCATCTCTTTAAGAGCGCTAAGGCGCACGAAGCCGGCGCGAAGATTTTTGCCTATCATGTCAGCGATCCCAATCGCTACGGGGTCATTGAGTTTGACGACGAAACGATTGCGGATTCGATCGAAGAGAAACCTGAAACGTCCATTTCTAATTGGACGGTTTATCGCCTTTATCTCTATGCAAAACGTGTTCGGATATTGCCGCAAATCTGAGGCCCTCTGCACGAGGCAAACTTGAGGTCACAGACATCAACCAAACCTGCGTCCAAACGCCCCCAGCGGTCATCACTCCATACCGACGATCATTCGACGGTCACCGATTTAGCGAGGTTGCGGGGCTGGTCGACGTCGGTGCCCATGAACACCGCCGTGTGATAGGCAAGCAGTTGGATCGGCAGCGAGAAGATCATCGGGGCGATGACCTCATCGACGTCAGGCAACACGATCGTCGCCATGGTCTCGAGCTTCGAGGCGGCGGCGCCCTTCTCGTCGGTGATGAGAATGATCCGGCCGCCACGGGCCGCGACTTCCTGCATGTTGGAAACGGTCTTTTCGTAGAAGCGGTCATGCGGGGCGATGACGATAACCGGCATGTTCTCGTCGATCAGCGCGATCGGTCCGTGCTTCAGTTCGCCGGCAGCATAACCTTCCGCATGGATATAGGAGATCTCCTTCAGCTTCAGCGCCCCTTCCATCGCCAGCGGAAAGCTGGTGCCGCGGCCGAGGTAGAGGACGTCATCGCATTTGGCCAGCTGGTGCGACAATTGTTCGACCTGCGGCTGAATGGCGTTCAGCACCTGCCCCATGATGCGCGGCATTTCGGCGAGGTAGCGAACCAGGACCTGCTCTTCCTCGGCACTCACCGTGCCGCGGGCGCGACCGGCGCCGATCGCGAGCGAAGCCAGCACGGCGAGCTGGCAGGTGAAGGCCTTGGTCGAGGCGACGCCGATTTCCGGGCCGGCAAGGATCGGGAAGACCGCGTCGGATTCACGAGCGATGGTCGATTCACGCGTGTTGACCACAGCGCCAATCTTCAGGCCGAGTTCCTTGCAGTAGCGCAGCGACGCCAGCGTATCGGCGGTTTCGCCGGATTGCGAGATGAACAGCGCGGCCGCATCAGAAGACAGCGGGATCTCGCGGTAGCGGAACTCGGAGGCGACGTCGATTTCCACCGGCAAGCGGGCGTAACGCTCGAACCAGTACTTGCCGACGAGACCGGCGAGATAGGCAGTGCCGCAGGCGGAAATCGCAAGGCTCGGAACCTTGGCGAAATCGATCGTGCCCGGCAGCGCCTTGATGCGGTTGCCGGCAAAGTCGATGTAGTGGCTGAGCGCGTGCGCGATCACCTCCGGCTGCTCATAGATCTCCTTCTCCATGAAGTGCCGGTGGTTGCCCTTGTCGATCATGTAGGCGGCCGCTGTCGAGAGCTGCTTCGGCCGGTCGACGACGTTGCCATCGAGATCGAAGATATGCACGCCGTTCGCACCGATCACCGCCCAGTCGCCATCGATCAGATAGGTGATCTCGTTGGTGAAGGGCGCAAGCGCGATCGCGTCGGAGCCGAGGAACATTTCGCCGCGGCCGTGACCGATCGCAAGCGGCGGGCCGTTGCGCGCCGCCATGATCGTCGAAGGATCGTCCTGGAAAAGCACCGCCAGCGCATAGGCGCCGGTGACGCGCTTCAGCATCGCGTGCATGGCCTCGCGCCGGCCAAGTCCGTCGCGCCGGAACTTCGAGAGCAGATGCGCCACGACCTCGGTGTCGGTGTCCGTCTCGAACTTTGCGCCGCCGGCGATCAGTTCGTCCTTCAGCGCGGCAAAGTTTTCGATAATGCCGTTGTGCACGACGGCGACGCCGTCGGTGAAGTGCGGATGCGCGTTGCGCTCGGTCGGCGCGCCATGGGTTGCCCAGCGGGTGTGGGCAATGCCGATCGTGCCGGCAAGCGGCTCTTCGCGCAGCCTGATCTCCAGATTGACGAGCTTGCCTTCGGCGCGCCGGCGCTCCAGCTTGCCGCCAATGACGGTGGCGACACCGGCGGAATCATAACCGCGGTACTCCAAGCGCTTCAGCGCATCGACCAGTCGTTCCGATACCGGCTGGTTGCCAACGATGCCTACAATACCGCACATAGTCGTCTCCGAATTCGTCCCCGCGCCGTGATCGGCGCCCCTGTTCAACGAGGGCGGAAAATGCCGCCCGGCGCGCTGTCTTGGTAAAGCATTTGCCGGTCGAGGCAATCCCTCGGGGAGAGGAACGTCTCCGGTTATGCTCTGTAGACGTAGGAAGCGCGGTTGCTGCTTGGCAGACTGAAGGCCGAGATCTACGTCGTCTCTACGTGGTCGATGATGACGTGGTCGCCCCAGAGACAAACTTGATCACCGTTCTTTCGTCTGTAGTGGCCAGCGCCACTTCTGGCTTGCGGCCGCTACTGGCCAATACGGTGGACCGGTTCCGCTATGCTTAATTTTCCGGCAAGCGCACCTCGCCGACACAAACGTACAGAAAATTACACTTCGGCGCACCTCTCAAGAAGAACGGCTTTGTGGCCCAAGTCGTGAGGCTTTGCTGTTCGAGCGGTTTGGGTTAGAACGCAATCTGAAGAATTAATTGTTTGAAGGCGGGATTACCTTTGACAGCTGAGACACAGAGGGCCGGTGCCGACGGAAGGATACATTCCTCCTCGCGGGACAGTTCTCAAGCGCGAACAGCCACCTTCGTTGCGGGTGTCACTGATTGGAAAAGACCTTTTCTGAGGCGCTGCTTTCCCAAGCGCAAGTTACATTTTCTTGCGTCGGATGTTGACAGCCATCAATTTGAGCTACTGTTGAAACAGCGCGTTATCTCCGGCGAACATTGCGAGATCCTTGTCTGGGGCCCTTCGTTGCCCCGGCCTCTGCAAAAAGTCGTGAGCGAACAAAAAATAAGTGTCTCGTTCATCGAAGACGGCTTCCTTCGCTCAAGCCGGCCCAGTGCCAGCAGGACGTCACCACTATCACTGACAATCGACGGGCGAGCACCTTACTTCGACTGCCATCAAGAGACCGACCTAGAACGCCTGCTGAAGACATACGACTTCGATGCCGATTCAGAGCTTCTTGAGAGAGCGCGCTCAGGGATAAACTTGCTCGTGCAGGCGGGAGTAAGCAAATACAATGGTGCGCTTCAACGGACCGCAGAGGAAATTTACGGCGATAAGACGTGCAAGCGTATCCTCGTCATCGGACAAGTCGAAGACGATGCGTCCATCCGGTTTGGTTCTGTCAAGGCTTTAACGAACAACGATCTAGTGCGCTTGGCTGCGAAAGAACAGCCCGACGCACAGATCTTTTACAAACCTCATCCAGATGTTCTCGGCCGCGTAAGACCAGCCAGATCCGACCCTTCCGAGGTGGCGCACCTTTGTCGAATCGTAGTCGAGAAACTACCGCTGGCCGAAGCCTTGAGGACGATTGACCACGTCTACACGATCACTTCGCTCGCAGGTTTCGAGGCTCTTCTGCGCCACATTCCGGTGACAACGGCGGGTTCACCTTTTTATGCCGGCTGGGGACTGACGGATGATCGGCAGGAAAACCCACGTCGGGGGCGTAAACTCAGCCCCGAGGCGCTTTTCGCCGGTGCCTATCTGCTCTATCCTAGCTACTTCGATCCAATTACCGGAGAAAAGACATCATTCGAAGCGACCGTCGCCACGATCCGGCGGCAGTTGGAAGAGCCCGAGGCCTTTCTGGGTACGCGCCGGCCCTGGCAGCCCTGGGGCCCTTACGGCATTCTCGGTTGGCGCCATCTCCTGACAATGGCGCTCGTGCCCCTTATCTCGTATGTCGGCAACGATCGCGACCTAGAGGATTTTCGCGCCGACCCTGTTCTTTTCTTTCGCGGCCTCTCCGACCGACGTCTGCGGTTGATTGGCCGGATCCTGTATCCTTTCGGGTGACGCGGTGAGTTATTTCTTGACCCATGATCACGTGGTCGGAGCGGTACACTTTCGGGAGATGGTTATCCGCTTCGGTTCGAAGCCTAGGGGCTATATTTGGACGTTGCTCGATCCAACCGCCCGCATTCTCTTGATGACCGGTATATTGAGGGCCATCGCACGCGCACGAGCGCTGAGTATCTGCTCCGCACTATTCTTCGCCACCGGTTACCTCGTCTTCCAGTTCTATCAGGCGATGAGTAGTTATATGAATAGCTCGGTCCGACCCAACAAGACGTTACTGAATTATCCGAATGCTGCCCCCATAGACGCCGTTGTTGCCCGTTTTGTTTTGCAGGCCTGCACAATTTCTCTGGTCGCTTTTATTGTGCTTGGAACGATAATTGTGGTCACTCTGAGTCGCGAGCCCAGCATCCATTGGCCGTCTCTACCGGAGGCGGCGACTTTGGCATGCATTTTTGGTCTCGGCGTGGCAATGGGCAATTGCTTTCTGCTCCTGAAGTATCAGGTTTACGAACAAGTGGGTTTCCGTAAGGGATTCTATCCTGAGTATCGCGCGAACGGCCTCGACATGAACTATCTTTATGTAGTCGCATTTCTGACTTTGTTTGTCGAAATGCTCGTCTTTACCTTATCAAGAAGAACGCTGAGAAACAAATGATCCGGTTCGAGCAGGCAACTAAATATGCCCGTACCAAGGGTATCAAGAAGCCGATCATTGAGGATGCCTCGCTTACCCTCAATCGGGGCAAGAGCGTCGGTCTTCTCGGACGCAACGGCGCCGGCAAATCGACATTGCTTCGGCTCATCGCGGGAGCGATCAAGCTCGATGGCGGCCGAATCATCCGCCGGGGCAAAATCTCTTGGCCTCTTGGTTTTCAGGGTAGTTTCCAAGGTTCTATGACCGGGGAACAAAATGTGCGTTTCGTCGCCCGTATCTACGGCGTCGACACTGAAGGCTTGGCTGCTTACGTCGAGGAATTCGCCGAGTTAGGGCCTTTTTACAAGGCACCGGTGGGCACTTATTCCTCTGGAATGAAGGCGCGGCTTGCCTTCGGCTTGAGCATGGGGGTCAACTTTGATTATTATCTTGTTGACGAAATTACCGCGGTTGGTGACGCAAATTTTAAGAAGAAGTGCCAAGCTGTGTTCGAGACCAAATTGCAGGACTCCGATGTGATCATGGTTTCGCACAGCACTGGCACGATTCGGGACTATTGTGATTGTGGCGTCGTGCTAGAAAAAGGCGAACTGACGTACTATGAAGACGTCGAAGACGCGATCCGCGCACACGACAGAAATATGAAGGGCAATTGAATGGCGGCGAGCAAAGACGCGGTAGCAAACAAGCCTAACGCAGCCGAGGCTGTAAACCTTGCTTCCGTGAAAGCCGGTGCCAAGGCTAAGGGCATCGAAGTACTAGAAGGGCTACTCGGCAAGGAGAGTGCGCCCGTCATTCCTCTTCCTGGACGCCAGAAGATTGAGCCCAAGAAGAAGCCGAGTGTGCTGCCCGACTGGTTTACGAAGCTGCGTTTGCGACACGCAATCATCGGCGCATCCTTCCTCGGGCTAGTAGCCGTTCCGGCGACAATGTCTTCGATCTATATGGCCTTCATTGCGGCCGACCAGTACCACAGCAGCGCTTCCTTTGCAGTGCGCAGCATCGAGGGGGGCGGCGCAACCGATCTTTTGGGCATGTTCACGCAGGCCTCCGGCAGCAGTACCGTTTCCGACAGCTACATCCTGATGGACTACATCCTCAGCGAACGGATGGTCATAGACGCCGACCGCAACTTCAAGCTCGAGGATGTCTACGCCACTCGTGGGCTCGACTATTTCTACGGGATAGGCTCCGGTCTGCCGATCGAGGATAAGCTTGCCTATTGGCGAAATGTGGTGAGCGTTAATTTTGACCACGCCTCTGGCATTATGCAAGTGACGGTAAAGTCCTTCGACCCAAAACAGGCGCAAGCGATCGCGGCGTTTATTGTGAGTCGCAGCGATAATCTGGTCAACAGCCTCTCCCTTGCAGCGCGCAACGACGTGCTCCGAGCAGCGAAGGACGAGGTGTTGGGAGGCGAAGCACGGCTCTTCAAGGCACGCGCGGCGTTACGCGACTATCGTGATAAATCGCAGGAAATAAGCCCCGAAGAAGGCGCAAAACTCGCCATACAACTGATCGGAGGGCTTGAAGAAGAATTGACTAAACTCAATGCGGACCTCGCCACGGCAAAGAGCCAATTGAGCGAGGACACACCGAGAATTCGCGTACTGAAGGCTCGCATCGAAAGCCTAGAACAACAACTCTCCCTCGAGCGCCAGCGCCTCGGAACGGGTTCAAGTAAGGCGGCCAAGAATGACCCAAACGCGCCAGACGTAGCCGGCCGTATCGCCGAGTTCGAGGAATTGGAAACCGAACGAGAATTCGCCGAACGCGCCTATACAGCCGCACTTGCTGCTCTTGAAAGGGCACGAATCGAAGCCGACAACCGTCAACGCTACTTGGCGCTTTTCATTGAACCGACTCTTTCAGAGATGGCCCAATATCCTTCGCGGTTGCTCAAGTCACTTCTTGTGACTCTCGGACTTTTGTTCGCTTGGGGGGTCGGCGTCATGAGCTATTATAACATTAGGGATCGGGCATAGCCGTTTTGACCGGTTCGACATCGGGCGGGAGGTCAACGGAGTTGCCGCTGACCAACGTCTGGAGCGCCGTCGCAAGAAGGCAAGATCAGCCTGCCGCCTGTCGTAGAACGGCACGACTGGCTTCAAACCGAGCGGGCAACACTGTCGCGCAGTTTCCCGTCGCCGAGGCGATCGATCGCAGGTGTCTCCGCTCTTTCCGGTAATGTGAGCCGGTAGGGAAACACGAAATCTACTGGACCGCACTCGCGGCGCAGCCGGTTAAGTCGTAAGGGTTGTCCAATTCGAGTTCGCAGCTCACGGTCATGACCCAGCGCCCCTAACCCGGCGACCAATCGGAGCTCAATAACTTCTTCCGATCACCGAGGGGCGCCGCAAGCACCATACCCCTAAACATTTGGTCATTGACACGTTCGTAGACCTTGCTGTGGGTAAGGGAGTCAGTGAATGATGACTGTTACCGGCCCGAATGGCGCCTCTTCGACGCCGACCGGAACGGCATAGTAGTCCCAGATGCCTTGCGGCACGCAGGCAGCAGTTTGCTCGTACAGGACTGCGTTATCGATCTGTGATTCGGTCGTGCTGTTGCCTTCGATAACAAAGCCGGTATTGGACTTTGCAACCAGTGTGCCCAGCTTTTGACCTGTGTCCGGTAGGCTGACGCTAATCACCCCGCCACCACCAGAAAGTGCCACCCTGTGTGCCGCGCCAGCGCCGCTAATGCTGTCCACAAAGAACCCATACCGATACGTTGCGCCGGGAGTGATGGAGAGGCCTGGCCAAACCAGATTGCTGGCCGACCCTGCGGCGTGGATCGCCTTGCCGTCGGAGAGCGTCCATCCCGTGCTAAGTGTCGGCGGCTTCGCCAACATGTTTTTGCGCGAGGTGTCGCCAACGGTTATAGCGTAATTTGAGGACGGCCTCACGGCCTTGGTTCCAACCAGCGTCGCGGTGCTGGGATCGAATGCCGCGCCGGCCGCCACCCTGCAGATTTTCACAGACCCCAGACGTGGGTCGCTGCCGGTCGACAAGGTAAAGGCTGCGTTGCCGAGACACGGCGTCGATCCGGTCAGGGTGAACGATGCCAACGCGGTCTGTGGCGTCAGATCAAACTGGTCAGAAGGCGCGACGGTGGCGTTGAGATGGATATAGTCCCCCGATGGGTTCTGATCGAAAAGTGCTTTATGCAACCGCGCAACCAGGCGCTCCGCGTCATCAATGTTCCAGACCATGAAAAGCTGGCTAGAGTCGAACAGTCCGTCACGCTCGGTAAAATTGTAGTCAACCGGCGGCGACGCGTTTCCCTTGGTCATTCCGGCGTAAATTTCAGCCCATTGCGTGCTGTCTTCGCAACCTTCAAACCAGGGGAGCAAATCCTGGGCAACGAAGTCGTCCCCAACAGTCTCCGCTTTTATCTGGACCCCGCCCTGGCCTTCTATCGGTTGAGCGGGAAACTTCACGAATAGGGTGCCGGCCGGCAAAGCGAGGAAGGTTTTGCGATCGACGATTCTCATTAGTGCAGCGTTCTCCATGCCATGACAGCGGGACAATCTCACCCGCGTCCCATCTTGGCAACACACCAATCCCAATATTCCTCGACCATCAACGGGGCCTCTTGGGCTGTAACGCGATAGCCCAGGTTCGGGGTCGGGGTAGCGCCACGCTGGCGCAAGGAGCTCTGCCAAATCTCCGCTCCGCCCGTGCCGCAACTCAATCCGGTGGAGTCGAAGCGCTGCCTGCGCCGGCGGTCGCGGCCGAGCCGCCGGTCTCCCGCTCGCGCAAGAAGGCAAGCCTGGTAATGATCGAGCTTGGCGGCGGCCGTCGCCTTCGGTTCGAGAGTGACATCGAAAGGAACTGTCCGCGCTGTTAGCAGCGCGAGCAGTCATCGATCGTGGCCGGCTCCTGCAGCTTGCGCAGGATTTGCCGACCGTATGGAATGCGCCCCCACCGAAACGCGAACAAAGCAGCGGCTCATCCACATCCTGGTTCAGGAGATTATTTGCGATCTCGATGATGCGACGAACGAGGCGGTGCTCTTGATCCATTGGACCGGCGGTCGGCACACCGAGGTGCGCGTGGCGCGTTAATACGGCCCCTCACTGATCAAAACTCATTGGCCCATTCTCTGCGGCCGATAGACATGATGCGCCAGGGCTGGCTTTCGAGCTTTCGCCAGGCATCGCAGCAATGATCGACGATGTCGTCGTAGGATTTGAAGACGCGGTTTGAGAGCCAGTTGTCGCGCATGAAGTGCCAGAGGTTTTCGACCGGGTTGAGCTCCGGCGACTTCGGCGGCAATGGCAGGATGGTGATGTTTCCGGGCACGACGAGATTGTTGGACATGTGCCAGCCTGGCTGGTCCATGATGAGGATAGCGTGCGCGTCGTGATCGACGTGCCGGGCGATTTCGGCCAGATGCTGGGTCATTGCGTAGGTGTCGCACCATGGCATGACCAGCGCCGCCGCCTTGCCGAGTTTCGGGCAGATTGCGCCGAAGATGTAGGCCGACCTTGTGCGCTGGTCGTGCGGCGCTGAAGGCCGTGTTCCGCGCCTGGCCCAACGGCGCGTGATCTTGTTCTTTTGCCCGATACGGGCCTCATCCTCGAACCAAATCTCTATCCGTTTTCCTCGGGCTGCTCCGGCGGCAATCTGTGCCACTGCTGCGGGGAAACTTTTTTAAAATCCTCGATGGCTTGCGGGTCTTGAGCGTGATGTTTGGGCCGGGCAGCCAGCTTGCGATAGCCCATGGCCCGTACTTCGCGGCTCAACGTTTGCTCGCTCACCGACACGCGAAACTCTTCCCAAAGCCATTGAGCCAAGTCGCACAGACGCCAGCGAACAACGCCATCGAGATAGGGTGTCGGCCCACGCTCGATGGTCTGCGCTAGGGCCGCGCGCTGCTGATCGTTCAACCGCGACTGCGGGCCGGGAGCCTTGCCATTGATCAGGCCTTGAGGACCGCGTTCGTTGAACCGCATGACCCAGTCCCGAACAATTTGAAGCGTGACGTTGCCGAGGCGGGCGGCATCGGAACGCGAGCCTCCATCGTAGATCGACGCGAGTGCCAACAGACGTCGCGCCTGGGTTGCGTCCTTCGTCTGCCGCGCCAGCCGCCGCAGACCTTCTCCATCAAAATCGTCACGTAATGAAATCCCTGATCGCATCGCAGACCTCCGGTTTGCACCAGAGATTCAGATTCACCGCGCTTTGGGAAGGCCAAAGAGTCGAGGTCAGCGAGGCGGCGTATAAGACCGGAAAATATCCTGCCGAGCTCGCACCAACGGCCGTCGAGGCGTTGCGAGAACTGGGCGGACATTGGCCAGATCGGGAACTCGCGGCGCACCTCAATCGGATGCTTTGCAAGACAGGTGATGGCTAGAGCTGGACGACCGTGCGTGTTCGCGAAATGCGGGAGCACCTGGGAAATCCCGAATATGATACCGCCAAAGTGGACGTACCGATGGTTAGTCTGACGAAGGCGGCCGAGAGACTCGGCATCTGTGTCGGATCGGCAAAGAGCCTTGCGAAGAGGGGGATCTTTCCCGCGACTCAAATTTTTCCGGGCTCACAGTGGATGGTCCCGGTCGAAGCGCTAACCTCAGAGGCCATCCGGATATGGGTGTGGGGCGTAGCAGATCGCCGCCAACGTTTTACGAGGATTATCAATACGATAAGGTTGTTCGATTGCCCGGGCTCTAACAGAGGGATGCATTATGAAACGCACTGTGGCGGCCTGATTAAGGTGATCTGGCACGATGGCCAGGATGCCTGCCTCTTTACGAAGAAGCTCGAGCGTGGGCGGTTCATATGGCCATCCGCGGCCGTCGGTAGCTATCCGCGCAGCTCGGCCATTTGTTCGAAGGCATCGACTGGCGAATGCCGCAAAAAACCTGGCGTCCTACGTCGGCGGGATGAGCAAAACCGCTGGCACTGCGGGAGCGAATATGATTCCATCCCGCCATGACCGATGCGGCCGATCAGCTTACCGACGACCTTGCCAGCGCACATGCGATGATCCACGCCGAGCGTGCGGCCCGCTGTGAAGCCGAGGCGCTCGCCGCTCGTGCCCAGGCCGTGAACTCGCATTCGGATGCACTGATCGCCCGGCTCAGGCTCGAGATTGAGAAGCTGAAGCGCGACATCCATGGCAGCCGCTCGGAGCGCAAAGGCCGGCTTCTCGAACAGAGGGAGTTGCAGCTCGATGAACGGAAGCGGACGACGGCGAAGACGAACTGGCGGCAGAGATGGCCGCACGCTCCTCGGCGATCAGGGCCTTCGAATTTCGAAGAAGACCGGTTCCTACGAGCAGGCAGTGACGCGATAAAGGATGCGCCGGAGATGATCCGGAGCCACTACGGTCGCTTCTTGCCGGAGGATAGCCTTGCCGGTGATCTGGACTAGGCCACGCTCGAGGTAGAGCCAGCCGTAGTCAGGGCCAGTGTTGCCGAGCCGGTAACCGTAGACCATGTTGGCCAGCTTGGGCGGGTTGTTCGCATATGGTTGTGCGGCAGCCAGTGTTGAGAACCGGCCAGGCCAGACCTCGGTCAGCCGCTTCGCAGACTAGTTCAGGTTTTCCGAAACCGGCTGAAACTGGCCGCCGGTTTCGGGGTCTGGCTCGCAAGGATTGCTGCCAAATGCGCCAACGGCGTGCCTCGGCGCTCGGCCTCGTCGAGAATCGCGTCGATGCCCTCTTCCTGCCGAGCTGGTCTTGGCTTCTTTGTGAAAGAATGGTGGGCGCGCTTATTCAGAAATGGTTAAGCATAAACCCCTATCCAGAGCGGATGGATGATGCCTGGAGCTAAAGATGCAACGCATAAAGTGGATACTCTCGATTGCGCTGAGCTCAATACTCGGGGGCTGCCAAAGTGATCTCGCGCTCCTGGCCGACGCCGCTTTACGTGCAACCCCGCAATTATCCGGAAGCGACAATGTGGATAAAAACGAGTCCGACGTTCCATCCACTCAGCCCTCCGTTCCCGAAACGACACCAGTTGAGAATGTCGATCAGGCGCCTTCCTGTGCTTCGGACGTCCGGACCAAGCTATTAGCTCCCGGTAAGAACCCAATTTCGATTGGCTGCAGTGTTCGCCTATCTTCGGCCGACGTCGTCAACCACCCTCTCATTCTGGAAGGAAGCGGCGCATCCGGAGCGGTACTCGACTGTGGCGGAGCCACAATAGACGTAAGCGCTGGCGCGGATAGAAAACAGAAAACGGCGATAGCCGTTCGCTCCAAAAAGACGGCTTCGGGGCCATGGGAAGCCCCATCCAACATCACAATCCGAAACTGCAAGATCAACGGTTTCGTGCGAATCTACGGTCTTGGCGAGAACGCCGACGGCGCGACGATGAAGGCCTCCTCGCGCAACCCCGACCATACCGCCTTTGCCCAGGCATCGGCTCCCAAGAACGTGCGCCTCGATAACGTCACCTTCACTGCCCCGGATGGCATTCCGCTCTACGTCGGCCCCGGGGTGACCAATGCCGCATTGGTGAACTCGCGGATAAACGGCAAATCCACTTCCGTCGCCATTTACCTGGACGCGGAGTCTGCAAACAACACGATCAGCAACAACGTCTTCGGGATCACCACCGAAAAACGAGAAATGATCGCTATCGACGGATCGGCCAACAACAGGATTACTGGCAACACCTTCCAGCACTCCGAAAACGGCGGCGTATTCCTGTACCGGAACTGCGGCGAGGCCGGCGTGATTCGCCACCAGAAGCCGCAATACAATCAGATCACTGGCAACTCGTTCCGCTACGCGTCATCATTCCTCGCGCAGCCGGCAGTCTGGCTGAATTCACGCAACGGCAACCGCAGCTATTGCTTCAAGGACCCGGCTTACCCATTTGGTAGTAGCGCCAGCAACCTCGATTTCGCCCAGAATAACGTGGTGCGAAACAACCGGCTCGAAGGCGGCTCCGAAAGCCTGATCCGCAACGACGATCCTAGCAACAGGATTGACGGGAACTCTGCGACGGGCGGCTGGTGATCAGCGCCGCGGGCAGTCACTATGGCTTACAAGGGCGCGAAGATACCTGCCGGGATCAAATATTCGAAGAACCGCAGCGCCACTTCCGCCTTAGACCAGCGCGGCAAGCAGCCTCGGGCGGATGCGCGACGCACAGCGAAGCGCCGCCCGCCAGGTGACGGCGTCAGCCTGGGATAGGGATCCAAGGTGGAATATGCCTTTCAAGGAAACCTCCTCACGGATTTAACGCGCCGAGGAGGTGGCCTTTCCCTGCTGCTGGAACTAGAAGCGATCGTCGTCAGCGGGATTGTGATCTTGATGTGAACAGGCTTCGATCGAAACGGGTACGACCCAGAGCCATGGGCGTTGCGTTCACGTCTGAGCGCTCGATTTCTACAAACGACGGCAATTCAGACGGCATTCACTCGCAGAATGCAACCCAAACCAATTGCAGTGCTTCGTCGGCTGGACCGAGGGGCATTGAACGGCCGTCGCGCTGGCGGCCATGCAAGTGTCCGTAGCGACCGAAGACCCGATCGCTATAGTCGACTATTCCCCCCTCCAACGCCTCGACTCGAGCGAGAAGCTCTGTCATCTGCATGAATCGCGGCGTTCGCATGATCGCATTGTTGACGGCGGCGCCACTGCATCTTACGCGTGGAGGCGGAAGCGAATTGAGGGGCGATGACAACCATGCGGCAAGGCATAAAGCAGATACCGGGCGTGTTCGAGTTTCACCCAGACGAGAGCAGCAAGAAACTTATCGTCTATTTCAGTTCTGCTTCGGCCAAGCGGCTTGAGGGCGTCAGCCAAATCGAGAAGTATCGGGCTAACAAACTCTTCATCCGCGATCCTGGGCGGGAATGGTACAATGGCCCCGTCGAGGACATAGCTTCCGGCCCCGAAGAGCTGTGTGAATGCATTCAGGACGTGGTTGCTCTGTTCGATAACAAGGACATCACGTTTGCTGGAAGCTCAATGGGCGCCTACGGTGCGATTCTGTTTGGCGCCTTGCTCGACATCCCGAGAATCGTCGCGATCGCTCCACAGGTCGTCATTCACCCCCTGCTTCCCAACTCGCCACGGCAGGAAGCCAAATATCCAGACCTCGCATCACTTCTAAAAGCTGTGAAGCCTCGATCTAAGATCAAGATCTGGTTTGGCTGCGGGGAATTGCTCGACGTCTACCAGTCGATGCGCTGCCAGGATATTGACAACTGCGAGATATACGGAATTCCGAATTCGCTTCACAACGTCCTCGCGCACTTCAAGTCGCTGAACCTGGTCGAACGATTCTTTGACCACGCCATTTTGGGGAAGCCGTTTGATTTCCAGTTCGCCGATCTCAACGGAATACCTCTCGCGGAAATCTGCGTGGCGATCGACAAAGCTTATTTGGAGGGGGACGCCTTAGGCAGCAATGACGTTCTGAAGGGCCTCGTTCATCCGCTGCTTACGGGAGCGCTCGCCTATCAGATCGGCCTGAACCATAAAAAAGCATCGGAAAACGAGGCGGCGATAGAGGCACTGACGGAAGCGGTCAAACTGAACCCGCGAAACTATGATGCCTTCTTTGCACTGGGCGGAGTCTGCCTGTCCACAGGCGACTTTGACGGCGCGATCAGAAACTACGCGCTGGCAATCGAATTTTTCCCAGGCAAGAACGTCGACTATGTGACACAGCTAGCAGGCGCGTACCGTCTCAAGAAAGACTATCATGGCGCGTTGATGCACATACACGGCGCCATGAAAATGGAGATCCCTTATGCGAAAACGCGGTATTTCGCTGGCCTGATTTACCGCGATATGGGGCGCGACGAGGAAGCTATCCGATACTTCAGCGAAGCCCTTAAGCTGCAACCCAGATTCAAGGCCGTGGCAGAACAACTCTCTTTTGTGATCGGCCGCTACTGCACCAAAGAGCTGAAGAATCGGTTCGATATAAGCGCCCAAGTTTCCGCCAAGGTAGCGCAGGCAACACTTGTGGTGAAGACGGCCGCCATCAGCGCGCTACAGTATTGCTTTGACTACGTGGAAATCACCTCAATGGCAGCTTAGGGGATGTGAGATCCGCCCTTCATCATGAAGGCGACGACGCCAGCGACGATCGGGATGAGAGCCTCGACGACAGTCTCGCCTGCATCACCTTTTGAGCGCGATTTCAGCGAGCGTTCCCAGCGCGAGCCTGACTAGGAGCATGTAAATCCCCCTATCCCGTTGACGGCTTCCCCGGCAAGTAGCGAGCCATGGCCTGGTCATGTGGGCCGATGGTGTGCGGGTTTCGGTAATTCGCGGACAGGGTTTCCATTAAATCCGTATCCATCCGGTGAGGGCCGCAGATACGGGATCACGCCGGATTTCGGCCGACTATTCACGCGGCAATTTGTTGGCAACGATCCTGAACTCTTCCGCGGTCAAGCCTGTCAGCGTCGGCATTTCCCAGTCGAAGAATCGGTTATCATGAATGGCCAGATTAATTAGCTGCCGAGTGGCGTACAGCTCTCGGAGGGACAGTTCGGTATTAGGAACGACGTCCGCTACTTTGTTGGCAACGGCCTCGACTATTGGCCCGAGTGTTGTCGACACGATCACAATGTGGCCGTCAGTTTCGAGCTGGAGAAGTGCCTCGCGCACGGCGTTTCTCAGGACCGGATCATCCATTTACGCTGTTCCATCTAATTTCCAAATTCGGTCCCTCTTTGCATGTGAGTTCCCGATGAGCTGCGACCTGCCCGTGTGACGCTAGCCGACACGCCGCATCTGCGCGAGGAGTTTCTTGCGAAAGACTTCCTTGGGCGTTCTGTACCCGAGGCCTGCGCGCTCATCGGCGGAAGCCGCAGGTAAGGCAGCCTGATCTTGCATGGGCTTCGATGCCGCCCAATTCCACGGAAGCAATTGCTCCAGCCTGGTGACCGGCGTGTCGGCGATGCGAGCGAGAACGTCGGCAAGCCAGGCCTGCGGATCGATACCGTTGAGCTTGGCCGTCATGATCAGCGTCGCCATGAAAGCAGCGCGATCAGCACCACGATCGGAGCCGGCGAAGAGCCATGACTTGCGGCCGAGAGCGAAGCCGCGCAGCGCCCGTTCGGCGGCGTTGTTGGTCAGGCAAATCCGGCCATCATGAAGGAAGGACGTGAATCCATCCCAGCGCTTCAGCATGTAGTCGATCGGCTCGGCGACCGGAGAGCTCCGGGACAGCTTTGCCCGATCGGCCTGCAGCCATTCTTGGAGCTCAGTGGCAAGCGGCTGGCTGTCGCGGCGACGCCGTTCCAGGCGGTGGTCGGCGGCCAGTCCGTTGATCTCACGCTCGATGTCGAACAGCGCGTCGATGCGTTTGACCGCCTCCAGCGCGACCGGCGAGATTGCGGCAGTATTCTTGCCGCGTTTGGCGTTGCTGGCGATGTCGGCAAGCACGAAGAACTTGCGACGCGCATGCGCCCAGCACAGCGCCTGCGTCAGCGGAACGGGATCGCGATCCACCTTGAACAGCGGGTTGTAGCCGCCATAGGCGTCCGCCTGCAGAATGCGGGTGAAGGTTTTGAGATGGCGCTCGGGATGCTCCTGCCGCCGATCGCGCGAGGCATAGTAGAGCGCCGCCGGCGGCGATGTTCCGCCGAACGGCCGGTCATCCCGGACATAGGTCCAGATGCGACCGGTATCGGTCTTGCCCTTCGCCAGGATCGGCACGGTGGTGTCGTCGCCATGCAGACGCTCGGCGGCCAGGACATGCGCCTCGATCAGCGCATGCAGCGGCTTTAATGCCGCGGCGCAGGCCCCGACCTGGTCGGCAAGCGTCGACAGGCTGAGATCGATGCCCTCGCGGGCATAGCGCTCGCTCTGCCGGTTCAGCGGCTGATGCTGACCGAACTTCTCGAACAGGATCATTGCCAAGAGGTTCGGCCCGGCAAAGCCGCGCGGCGTCAGATGGAAGGGTGCCGGCGGCTGGGTGATCTTCTCGCATTCGCGGCAAGAGAACTTCTCGCGCACGGTCTGGATGACCTTCCATTGGCGAGGGATCACCTCGAGCGTCTCGGTAACATCCTCGCTAAGCTTCGCCAGCTTGGCCGAACCGCAGCACGGGCAGTTCGAAGGCGCGGCAATGACGACGCGCTCGCGCGGCAGATGCTCGGGAGAGGGTTTGCGCGACGGACGCTTGCGCTCGAAGGCCCTGACCGTCGCGGAACGTGCCGCCATCTCCGCCGCCAGCTCGTCTTCGCCGGCGTCGGCCTCCAGCTCCTCGAGCTGCAACTCCATCTGTTCGAGAAGCCGTGCCTTGCGTTCCGAGCGGCTGCCATGGATGTCGCGCTTCAGCTTCTCGATCTCCAGCCGCAGCCGAGCGATCAGCGCATCCGAATGCGAGTTCACCGCCTGGGCACGAGCGGCAAGCGCTTCCGCTTCACGGCGGGCTGCACGCTCGGCGAGGATCATCGCATGCGCGCTGGCAAGGTCGTCGGGAAGCTGATCGGACGCATCGGTCATGGCGGGATGGAATCATATTCGCTCCCGCCGTGCCAGCGGTTTTGCTCATCCGGCCGAGCTCGGACGCCAGGTTTTTTGCGGCATTCGCCAGTCGATGCCTTCGAGCAAATAGCCGAGCTGCGCCGGCGTGATCACCACCGTGCCGTCGGCCGCCGACGGCCAGATGAAGCGGCCGCGCTCGAGCTTCTTCGTGAACAGGCAGGCACCCTGGCCATCGTGCCAAATCACCTTGATCAGGCCGCCGCTCCGGCCCCGGAAGACGAAGAGATGGCCGCTCATCGGATCGCGCTTCAACGTCTCCTGCACCATCAGCGACAGACCGGGAAAGCCTCTCCGCATGTCCGTGTAGCCAGTGGCCAGCCACACCTTTACACCGCTCGGGACCGGTATCATCGCCGCTCCAACACATCGAGGATCCGGGCCAAGGCTTCGGTATCGATGTCGCTCTCGACCCGCAGGCGACGGCCACCGCCAAGCTCGATCATCACCATGCTTGCTTTCTTGCGCGAGCGAGGGGCCGGCGGCGGCTCCGGTGATGCCGGCGTCGGCGGCTCTGGCAACGTCCCGACGACCTCCACGGGAACGAATTGCGGGATGGACGACGCGGAGATCTGGCAGAGTTCCTTACGCCAGCGGAAAAGCTGGCTCACGTGGATCCCCGCCGAGCGCGCGATCTCCGAAACACTGGCGGTCGGCTCGAGCGTTGCCGCGACCAGCCGCTCCTTCTCCTCTCGAGACCAGCGTCGACGACGCTCGACCGATGTAATCACCTCAACAAGCTGCTTTGTCATAGGACTACTCCTAGTGCTTGCACTAGGACTTGCAGTCTTCAGCCTACCTCAGCAAGGCGGCCGTCACCGGAGGGGTACTTAAATCCCGGACAGCGACGGAATGCACCCTCAACTGAGATGCGGATTCCGACGTGAAGGCGGCCGGCATTCCGATCAATATCCGGCCACCGTTCCGATTTGAAGCCGGCCACGATTCCAATCAATTACCGGCCGGATTTCGGCACTAACGATCCCCTCTGGGTCAGCAACTTTGGCATCAAGCCTCCCGATACACGGGGAGATTTTGATGCCGGCAAAGAGAAAGCTGACCATGAGACAATTACGACAGATGCTCCGGCTCGCCGGGAGCGGAACCAGCAGCCGCGAGATCGCAGTGATCCTCGGCGTTGCCCGCAGCACCGTGCAGGATAACCTGAAGCGGGCAGCCATGGCGGGACTGAGCTGGCCATTGCCAGGAGAACTGACAGACGATGCGTTGGAGCATCGGCTTTTCACCCGCGCCGGCGTCAAACAGGGACAGCGACGACGTCACGAGCCGAACTGGGCAGAGCTTTCCATCGAGCTGAAGAAGCCCGGCGTGACGCTGCTGATCCTGTGGGAGGAATATCGCAGCGTCCATCCCGATGGTTATGGCTATAGCCGTTTCTGCGAGCTGTTCCGCGGCTTCGAGCAGCGCCTGTCGCCGACAATGCGCCAGGAGCATGCGGCCGGCGACAAGGTCTTCGTCGACTATTCCGGCAAGAAGGTGCCGATCGTCGATCGCAAGACCGGCGAAGTCCGCGAGGCAGAGCTGTTCCTCGGCGTGCTCGGCGCGTCGAGCTTCACATTCGCTGAGGCCACCTGGACCCAGACCTTGCCGGACTGGATCAGCTCACATGTGCACATGTTCGCGTTCTTCGGCGGTGTGCCCCGCTTGGTCGTGCCCGACAATCTGAAGTCCGGCGTCAGCCGCGCCAGCTTCTACGATCCCGAGATCAACCGCAGTTACGGCATGATGGCGTCCCACTATGGCGTTGGCGTTCTGCCGGCGCGGCCGCGGCGTCCGAAGGACAGGCCAAGGTCGAGAACGGCATGCGCTTCGCCCAGAGCTGCATTCTCGGTCGCTTGCGCAAGCAGACGTTCTTCTCGCTTGCCGAGGCCAATGCTGCCATTGCCGAGGTGCTGGAGCGCATCAACAATCACGTCATGCGCCGCCTCGGCGTCAGCCGCAAACATCTCTTCGACACCGTCGAGCGCGCCGCGCTCGCCCGCTTGCCGGCTGAGGATTACGAGTTCGCCGAATGGCGCTTTGCATGAGCTTCGACGGATTATCATGTCGAGTTCAGGAGCTTCTTCTATTCCGTCCCGCACACCCTCATCCGCCAGCAGGTCGACATCCGGGCGACAGCGCGGATGATCGAGGTCTTCCATCGCGGCAAACGCGTTGCTGTCCACCAGCGCCGCTATGGCGGGCCGCGCTATGGAACAGACCCCGCGCACATGCCGAGCTCCCACCGCCGCTATGCCGATTGGACGCCGGAGCGCTTCCGGCGCTGGGGCGCGTCCATCGGTCCGCAGACCGAGGGGTTGATGACCGCTATCCTCGCCAGCCGGCCGCATCCCGAGCAAGGCTTCAGAACATGCCTCGGCATCCTGCGCCTTTATCGCGACATCAGCCATGAACACGCCGAGGCCGTTTCGGCGCGCGCCGTCGAGATCGGCGGCCTGACCTGCAAGACCATTACCTCGCTCATCGGCACCCACAAGCCCGCCAGACATTCCACCGAACCCGCCGCTGTCATGGAACACGCCAACCTGCGCGGCCCCGGCTACTTTCATTGAGGAGACACCCAACGATGCTGACCAATCCAACCATCGACATGCTGCGCGAACTCGGCCTGACAGGCATGACCAGCGCCTATCAGGAACTCGAGGCGCAGCCGGAAGCCAGACACCTCGAACATGGCGAATGGCTCGCTCTTCTTCTTGAGCGCGAGGCGACCACGCGCCGTCAGAAGCGCTTCGAGGCAAGGGCTCGGGCCGCGAGGCTGCGCCATGACGCCCAGGTCGAGAACATCGACTTCCGCGCCGCCCGCGGCCTCGATCGCAATCTCTTCCTGAAGCTCGCCAACTGCGATTGGATCAGGCAACACCACAGCCTCTTGCTGATTGGACCCGCCGGCGTCGGAAAGAGCTGGCTGGCCTGCGCGCTCGGACACAAGGCCTGCCGGGAGGACTTCTCCGTCGCCTATCATCGCCTGCCCAGGCTGTTCGCCACCCTTGCGCTCGCGCGCGGCGACGGCCGTTATCCCAAGGTCCTCAAGGCGCTCGCCAGATCCGACCTGCTCATCCTCGACGACTGGGGGCCCGAGAAGCTCAACGACGAGCAGCAGCGCGATCTCCTGGAGATCGTCGAGGACCGCTACGAGAAGCGATCCACCATCGTCACCAGCCAGGTGCCCGTCGATCACTGGTATGACATGATCGGCAATCCAACGATCGCCGATGCCGTCCTCGACCGCCTTGTCCACAACGCCTACCGCATCGAACTGTCCGGCGAGAGCTTGCGAAAGCAGCGTCAAACACCATCCGCCGCTTGACCGCGCGACAATCACGAGCCATTCAAAACAACGACCCAGGGGAGCACCGACTGGCCGGATTCAGATCGGAATAGTGGCCGGAATGAAATCGGAATAGGTGGCCGGTTTCGTTTCGGAATCAATGGCCGACTTCATCGGAATGCGCAACTGAGACATATTAAGTAGCGGACAGTTTCTCGAATACAGGAACTGGAAATGGTTGGAAGAAAGCCAAGATTTAGCAAAGCAAGATTTGCCAGCATCAGGTTGAACTCGATTTTTTTCAAGAAGCCTTGCGGCATGTCAGGGGCAGTCAACAGCAGAAAGACGCGCCTGGAGGGGCGGCGTCTTCGAAGTCATCCAGAAAATGACAGCCCGGATGCCGCAAGGCTCGACAGGAATCGAACAGATTTGCCGTCTGGCTGGTGTTAGCCGGGCGGGGTACTACCGGTACTGGCAGCAATCAGCGCCGCGTCAGGAAGAAACCGGTCTACGAGATGGCAACCAAAGGCTGGCCTTGGCCAATCGGCATTATGGATTTCGCCGGATTGGCGCTAGGAATACGAACAGTCCTTATTATCGTCGCACGCAAGTGCCGTACCTGAACTCACAAGCCGGCAATTGTCCTGCAATTTCTCTGTCTCACTGTAAGGATGCATTCCAGTTGACGCGGGCGATCTAAGAGGGATGGCGGAATTGTTATTCGGCTATGGCACCTTACCCCCGCTTTTGGTGGGGCTCAGGAAGGTGCGGATCTGCTGTTGGTTGGACGATTCATACGGGCTAGCCTGCCCTCGCACTCCACGCCATGACCCCAGACAGATATTCGTCTAGTTCGTCACTTCCATTGTCAATGAGAGGCGACGGCAGTTCTTTTTGGTCGAGCTCATCGAGGCTACGATAGAATTCGTCAGCACAGGTCATATATGCCAGCCTTCCCTCTTCGATGAGGTCAGCGTAATCAACAAGCGGTTCGTCACCAAAGACAAACGATGGCACACCGTAATACTCAAACTCGAAAATCGATGAGGAATTGACGGTCAGATGAAGCGCCGTGTACGGGGCCAGGTTGGGGATGCTGACCCCCTTAATCCCGTCAGGCATGAACACATTTGCAAGTCTAGGGATGCCTCGAAGCTTGCTGTTCTTCGGGTGCGGCTTGACGAGGAACAAAAGCCCCGCCTCCTTGGCTCTGTCATCACTGATGATAGCGCTGAGCAAGGGGGGGAACTCCACCTGATCGCGCAACGTGATTACGACGACTTTCTTGTGGTCTCCTGCCTTTGCCAAGGTTTTCTCAACCAAGGCGGAGCCGCGGGGGCTCTTGTCCTCGAAGTAGTCGAGCCAAGGAGAACCCGCAGTTATGATGCGAGTGGATGGGAACGTCTTCGCCATGGCCCTCTTTTCGCGACTTCCCCACGCAAGGAATACGTCTGGGAAGAGGTGATAACCATCGAGTGGCGCTTCATCCCAATGATTGTAGGGCAGGTTAAAGCCGACATGGTTGCCGTGCTGAATGTCAACGGCAATCACGCCGCACTCCTTGCACGCCATGATGAGCGGGAAAGAATAGTCGATAGGGCTAAAGAATGCGCAGCGCGGCCGATATTCCTCGAGGATTTTTTTGAACGTTTCCTTCATATTGAAGAATTCATCAAGGTAGAAGTTGATGATTTCGTCTGTAATAGCGGCCTTGGGGAAAGCTTTCTTCATCGCCGGGATGGCGTGTGACAAACCACTGATCAGCAAATGATTGCGGGTTCCTCGAACAACCGAAGGCAAAATATACTTTGGTGCAATATGCCGGTTCTTAGGAAGATGCCCCTGAGCTTTTAGGTACTCTACTTTTTGCACCGTTCCATGCTTGGCGAGCAGTTCACAAAGCGGGTCGGAGAGACGATTGTACGAGACGCCATCTATTTCGCATAGGTCAATGCTGTTCTGATTGGAGAATACCACGAAATCAACCGGAGCCGACTTTCCTTCGAGATCGTCAGCGCTGACAGCGTTGTGTTCGTCCACGTAGAGATCACGCCACACCATCGCTGGAAACCCGCTGAAAACGTTCTTCCCGGCTACAGGCCTTCCCATCATGACGCAAATCAGACGCAGCCATATGTAAAACCGCAACGCCGGCCACATATGGAACCCTTTGAATTTTATATTGTTTACCGGGTAAGTGGCCGGAAAGTTTCTTACGGATTGAGAATTCGCTAGCCAATCAGAAAAACTTGCTTCCGGTACCTTTGAAATTGTGGAGGGCAGAGGCCGCTTTCTAGTCAATGCGACCCGCCTTTCCACGTACTTTCGTAATGTCTTAAAGGAAATCATTTCCAGTTCTCTCAACTTATGTATTTGGAACTGAGTGCCCGGAAATGCTGGGGAAGTCAATTTCTCAAGGGCCAACGTCCTGAGCACTCCCGTTCTTGAGATTTACATAACTTCTCGTGGGCTATCGTTTTCACTACTCCAAACTTATCTGTATTGGGGGAACTTCTCCGGCAGCAGCAGAACGCCCGGCTTCCAGGACGTTCTTCGTCACAATCATCGCCTATGGTTGATTTGCCTGGCATAGGTCAGATCCGAAACGACCAGCAGTTCCTTGCTAAATGTTTCCGCTTCGGCGGTCCAGAAATCGACCGACTCGCTGCTCGTCATCATCTTTCCCTCGTCAAATCCGGTTCACGCTGACCTTAGCGAGCTGGATCTCCGCGCTACCGCTGATGCGGATATCGAGCGGGTTGACCCGCATCGGCAGGATGGCCCGGAACACGACCTCATCCCTCCACAGACCGATCTTGCGGGCCTGGGTGAACACGAATGTCCCGGTCGGATCGATCAGATCGACCACCACCTGCCGCCAATCGAAGGATTCCTGATTGATCGCCGCGCCGCCCGGATAAGAGCCGCTCGATGCAAACACCGAGGGGAAATACCGAGCTGTCACACGGTTCTCGACTTCGATGTCGTCGAAGTTATCGAACGCATAGTTCAACGTCTGCACGACCTTCTTCGTGGCATCGACGTTGATGAAGTGGGTGATGTCGTAGGGCAGCTGATAGGTCGTGACGTTGGAATGCGTGATCGTGCCACCAGCATCATCCCAACCCCTCGCCTTGTTCCCGGAAATCGTCGCGAACTTGGTGACGTTCAGCAGGTCCGCGCCTTTTGCTGCCGGGAAGTCGGGCTTGCCGCAATCGGGTAACCCGACTTCCCGGCATCACCCACCACCTCACCTTCGGCTCGCTGATAGTGACCCCACCGCTCTTGTGGAGCAGGAAAGTCAGCTTCTCGAAATGCATCTTGCCTGGCAGGTCGGTATGATCGATCGCAAAGACGCCGGCGGAACCGGTGATCTCCGTCCAGAGGCAGGCTGACTTACCGTCGGCCCGGTACGGCGACTGAAAGGCATCCTTCACATAGACCGTGACTTCCGGGTCGGAAAGTTTGAGCTCGAACCTATCGGCTCCGACCTGTGTGTAGCGTTGACCACGACTTCGAGCAGCGCGTAGTCCCCAAGCGAAATCGTTCCGCCATACTGCAGCAGCAGATATTCCGACTGCGTGATGTAGTTCTGGTCATAGGAACCGGCACTCGCAATCAACTCGTCATAGTATTTGGCGGTGGCTGGGCTGAGTGAAACCTGGTTGATCAGAATCTCATTGAACCGTTCGGCTCGCTCGTAGGCGTTCCGGAACAATCGTTGTTATCGGTAACGGTGACGCTGCCACGCTTGCGAAAGAGCTTCATCGCGTTTGCCGGTCGCGCCATCGTCTTGACGAACCGATGGAGCGATCGGCAATAGGGGCGCTGAACGCCCGTTGGCCCTTGCGTGAAGGCTCCGTTCGTGGTGCCGTCGAACATGCGAAGAGTGTGCGAGGCGTCGTAGACCGCTTTCCATTCGCTGCAAAGGACCGGGATTGCGCCGAATGACTTCACTGTCTCAACCATCAGACGGATGTCCTCCTGATAGTTGGTGAAGCTCACGCCTTCGTTGTAGGAATTGTAGCCCTCCATAATGAAGACGTAGGTGAGGCCCATGTGTTTCGGATGATCGGCGCATAGCCCGTGACCGTGTCAAGGCGGATCCGATCCAACAGCTCTTGCATGTTGTGGCCGCTGTAAGAGTAGTTCTCAAAGTTGAAATCCGACAACACGTTGCTCATCGGAGTATCCTTTCAAAGCACTTTAGCAATCACTGATATTGCTAGCTCTAACAAAAACCTGCATTATGGTGCAGAGTGCCTTGGGAGGGGCATAAGAATGGGCTCTATAAGTCGCTGGATCTTTGGCGGACCGAAGGTGAAAGACGCTATGAGCGGCCTCACCCCCTATGAACGCTTTTTGCTGATCGAAATGCGCAATGAGATTGGCGACCTCGACGCCTCGCTCGATCAAATTCTGAAGGACATGGGAGATGGGGAAACCGAGGTGCGGCTCGACGATGTGAAAAGGTCTTTAGCCGCTCTATCGGAGGAGTTTTCCGGAGAAACAGAGCGGGGTGTCCCCGATCAAATCCGCCTACCCTGACGACCCGGTGAACGGGAGCTAAGTCATTAGAGCGTTACGCCCGGATCCTGGATGCTGACCGCCAGCACCGCCGCGCTCTTCGCAACACCGATCTGAATGGTATCCAAGTCGGTTACGAGATCGGCCCGGACACAGATGCCACCCGCGGTCGCACCGATCGTGATGTCGCCGTCTCTGAGAACGGCCAGCGGCTGATTGGCGGAAGCGCCATTCAGGACGATACCTTTGACCTAGCGCGTGCCAGTGCCGTTGTTGTCGGAAAGCATCCAGCGATTGGTAGCTGCGTTCAGAAAAGCAGCCTTGCCGGCCCTGATAGTCTCGACGACTATACCGGTGTCGCGCGTGGCATTGCTGCCGGCAGGCACATTTCCGGCCGTAATCGTCACCACAAACAAGTGGCAACCATCGCTTCATGAGCACGCACGAGCGACTAATCCGGATCGAGTGAGTTTGTGATATAGTTGACCCATGAAACGCGCCTCAGAAAGCCCACTGCACTATTACTATCGCATCGATTTGCTGTGCCCTCGCTGTGGCGCGTCCGGGCCTGCCGAGGTTTCGCAACACAGCCATCGTTACACAAACAAACTGCGACTGCACATCGATCGCGTATCCAGAGGCTTCTACGTTTCGATTGCCACAAACTCGCCAGCAACGACAGAAATATGCTGCTCGGCATGCGAAGAGATCGCCTGTAAGGGCGCACAATAGCAGCAAGCGCATTCATCTCCGGTTTTGCTTGCCGTGTTACAATTCGCGGCTCGGTTTCATCCAAGAGGACTGAAACATGAATCGAAATACGGTCATCGGAATAATTCTCGCCGTGGTGGTTATCATCCTTGTCGTCGTTCTGATGCCAAAGAAGGAAGCGACTACGGAAACGGCGACACCGCCGACAACCACAACGGAGCCTGCGACCTCTACGACACCAACAACGTTGAAGCCTTCGACGACAGAGCCGTCAACCATGCCACCCTCTACAACCACGCAACCTTCGACAACGACGCCTTCGACTACCGAACCGTCAACGACCGCGCCGTCAACACAACCTTCCACTACGCAGCCGTCAACAACCGCTCCGGCGCAATAAGCAAAGGCGGCCCGCCAATCCTGCGGGACAGGAGAGCGGCCCGCGCGATCACCCGTCGCCAGAGGAAGAGAGCGCCAGGGATGGGGACCGAAGCCGAGGGACGCCAGCAAACCAAATCAAAGCGTTACGGCAGCTTCGCGTTCCGTCCTAAAGATCAGCTTTCGTGGCGAAGGTGTCCACCGAGTTGATTGATCATGCCATCGAATAGGAGCGGGCTGCAGTATCCATTTCACTCGTCTTGTTAGGGCGTGCCGGCGAGGTTGAACTTGACGTAGTTCGTGTTACCGGCGATCTGGGTGAGGCCGCGCCCACCTTAGTGGCAGCCCGCGTCGCGACTGGTGTTGCCGGCTGCGGGCACCGTCGGTTTCGTGGTGTGGCTCTGCCAGGATTGCGGCCGCATGCTGAATTGGGCTTCGTCGACGCCCAGCCCAGTCGAGAAACACCTCGATTCCTTCTACCTGCACGTCGAGCGAGCGCACGGCCGCGAAGAATTTCGCGCGATCCATCGGTGTCTTCCGTGTTGGTAAAGAAAGACCTCGCCCGGTAGACGGCGTCAAGCATTCCGAACCCGGTGAGGTTATGGCGCTCATGGTATCACCGGCATTTTCGTGGATGGGGAACGATCGAAAGCACGATCATCCCAAAACAAGACCTTGCCCCTAGTGAAGCAAAAAGGATAAAGACTAGCGACAACACATCCGGAGTGCAAATAGCCGATGACTTTGGTCGCGACCCATGTGCGAGTGGTCTCAGCGCTGATCGTTCGTGAAATGTCGACTAAGTTCGGTTCGAAGCCTGGCGGCTATATCTGGGCGCTAATCGAGCCCATCGGCTATATCGCGATGATGACGGTGATCTTCAGCGCGATCGCGCACGCGCCGGCAGTCGGAACCAGTTTCGTGCTTTTCTTCGCAACCGGATATCTCGGATTTCAGATCTATAACGCTAAGGTCTCTTATCTGGGGTCTGCAGTGCGGGCCAACAAAACGCTGCTCAGTTATCCGAACGTCGCGCCGATCGATGCGGTCATCGCGCGCTATATCTTGCAGACCATGACCACGACGCTCGTCGCCATAATCGTGTTCTCCGCGATCTTCATGACGTTCTATCACATTCCCGAGTTCGACTGGCCACGGTTGATCGAAGCTGAAGTGTTCGGTGGAGCACTGGCACTTGGTGTCGGTATGTTCAACAGCGTCTTGTTTGTCAGGTATGCTCTCTACGAGCAAATTTACGGCATCTTCACGCGTCCAATGTTTCTGATGTCTGGCGTGTTCTTCCTACCCGACTCGATCCCCCATCCTTATCGGGAGTTACTGCTCTACAATCCCCTCTGCCATCTGATCATGCTTTTCCGGTCAGGCTTCTACCCTGAGTACAGGGCGGTTGGCCTCGACGTCACCTATCTCGCCATCTGCTCCGCAGCCGTCTTCTTCGTCGGCATGACCGTCTTCACGTTTTCGAGGCGGGTTTTGCGTAACGATGCCTGAGGCCCGATAAAAACGTGCCATGTGGCAATTCAAGGCCCCTCGGTGTTGGGGACCTTCTGTTTTAGTTGTGAGCGTCCGGCGAAGGCATTTTCGCTCGAGAGAGCCGATATTATAGGTCGCGTTTCATCTCGTCTGCCATAACGCGGTCGACCACATCCGGATCGCATTGTTCATCGACGAGAAACTGGCGGATACCACCATCCCATGTCCGTATTGATCTGAACCCTTCAAACTGGACCGATTTTGGTTAGAGTTTTCCGGTGATTTTTCCTGGCTGAGAAAGGAACGGAAGACGATGAAGGCATCGCAGTTTTCGGACGCGCAGAAGGCGTTCATTCTGAAGCAGGGTGATGAAGGGGTGACGGTCGCGGAGATCTGCCGCAAGGCGGGGATCAGCCAGGCGACCTATTTCAACTGGAAGAAAAAATACGCGGGTCTGTTGCCGCCGGAGATGAAGAAGCTGAAGCAGCTCGAGGACGAGAATGCGCGGCTGAAGAAGATCGTCGCGGACCTGACGCTGGACTGTGTTTCGGCGTGCAAATTTGACCCCCTTGGCGGGGTAATCGGCGTCCAATTTTGACCCCCCTCAGATTTCATCTGACCATCCGGCTTTTTGCG